>JBBRTG010000076.1:0-1589 GCA_038244655.1 Chitinophagales bacterium | reverse complement strand
GCATTTAACAGAATTTGCTGTTTTTCTTCTTCCAGTTTTTTTAACTGGTTATTATAACGGATTACCTTGCGCTGATGAAAAATTACAAAACCAACAATGGCAATAGCAAGCGTAAGCATACCCAATGTTCCGAGAAACATTACAGATGTTATACCGTTTGCCTGTAAAAAAAACATGTATGTCTGGATTAGTTTTGGTTTTTAAAAGAGGAAAAATCACTTGCTCTAAAATCAATGGAAAGATCGTCTCTATTATCGTCATTAGTATTAATTTCTTTTAGTAACACAGCAATACACAATAAAATATTTTTTAAGATAGTTATTGAACCATTTAGTATAGTGAATGTATCTTTAAATGAAGGATCTTTTAAATTACTAAGGGATGAAAGCAGTAAAAAAAAATTGCCCGAGAAATTAATTATAAATGCTACGCTTATCCAGAAAATTGCTTTTTGATAAATTGGTTCCGTGAAATTGCCTTGAATAACTTCAAAAAAGAAGTAGATAATAAATATCAATATGACTAAATATTCTATAATTAGTGGTCTGAGAGCTAATAAAGATGATTTGGATATTAAAAAATCATAAATACAAAATACAATGTAAGGGAAGATTGAAAACAACAAAATCTTCTTAATATGCTTGTTTTTTATATGAAGGGAAAACAAGTAGGATAAAAGACCATACTCTAAAACATTATAAACTCTAAGAACTAAAAAATAGTATTCGTCTGATTGTAAAAAATATTTAGTAATAATTACACAAATAACTAATAGCGCTATAACTGAAGTATATAAAAAAAATACCTTTTTATATTTTGTCGTAATTCTTTTTATAAAGATTAGACAAAAAAGAAAAGGTAAAATTTCAGTAAAGAGATTTATATATTTAAGATATTGTAAAATAAAAAAATGGTTATTTATTCAAAAATAACCATTGCTTAGTACATTTTAAAATATTAATTGAATATGCTTATTAAGAAAAACATTCAACCAATAAATCAATAACTTGATTAATCATAAAAAATTCAGTTTAAAGGTTTCTAAAAGTAATAATGAATCACAAACTTGCATCAAAAGCTGTATTCTGGCAACCCCCTCTCAGTAAACTGCAAATACAAAAAATACCCAAATACAGTACTGTAAAGCATTCTGAATAAAATGTGCGTAAAATAACCTATTAAAGTAGCGTAAATATACGAAAATATTATAGTAAAATTACTATGAAGGTTTGTGGTAACTTTACCCTCGTAAAAATACTTAGAGAAGGAAATGAGTCACGGGCTTTTACTTATTGCCGCTATTTGAAAAAAATCGGTACTGGCTAAGCTTACTTGCAGGGTATATTTTAATTATATAACTGCTCGCAAAAAAACAAGTAAATTTTTAAATGATATTAGATCTGGTAAGCAGGCCTGTTAAAAGTTGATTGACATGGCAAAACAAGCATAAACAAAGGTTCTTCGCAGATAATTGGAACTATTTTGTATTTCTATTGGATAATTGGATGATGGAATATTCGTTTAACCAATGTCAATCAACTGGTACAAATGTATACCGGCTACTATACCTGTACAAGCGGATTAATGCT
>JBBRTG010000075.1:0-1796 GCA_038244655.1 Chitinophagales bacterium | reverse complement strand
TGAGCAATATAAAATTGCTATAGGTTTGTTTACAGTAAGCGCTGTAAGTTCATTTTTTGTTTTTCTTGATTTAATTCCCCAGAATATATTAAATGGGTTAAATATTTTTCATGAGAGAAATAAATTTCAATTAGTAAGTGTATTCTACAGTCTATGCCTTTTATTATGTGTGAAATTTATTGGAATATCATTATTTACTTTCAGTGTTTTATTTGCACTCGGTTTTGTGTTGATTTTTGCGATAGATATTTGGCTCATTTACCGGAAAAATTTTTTAGCTGATATAACTATTAAGCTGGCAGGGTTCAAACAAATACTTGCTTCGGGATTGTTGCGCTATAATGCGGAATTATTCGGCCTTTCCCTTATAGCCGTTTTTTCAAGCCAGGCCGATAAGCAAATTATAGGAGTAATAGTAGGGGTGCAGGCGGTAACTATTTATGTAGTTATTACAAAAGCATATTACGTGTGCAAATCATTGCTTGGTAATTTTTATAATGTGCTCAGGCCAACGCTTGCTTCAGTAAAATCTTATCCTGCTGCGTATGTTCAAAAACTTTTTTTAACTGCCAGCCAAAGCATATCTTTAGTATTGTTCCTTATTTCTGTTTATATATTTTTTTTATGGCCTTTTTTGTCAAACATCTGGATGCATAGTAATGAATATGCACATTTTTCACCCTTTGTTTCCTTATCAATTATCAACCTGGCAATAGCGTCTGTTTCGGCTGTTTTCATCTCTTATTTTGCTTTAACTGATGAAGCATTTATTGTTGTTAAAACAGATTTTTTGAGTGTTCTTCTTAATGTAATTATTTCTATTATTTCTTGTATCAAATATGGAGCGGTGGGCGCTATTATAGGAACTACGGCGCAAATGATAGTGAATGCTGTATGGTATGTTTATCTGGGAAGGGCCAAAGGTCTTATAAATTATTCCACTTATTTTTCATCAAGCTACCTGCTGGCTTTATCAATGATTATATTCGATTATATTATTTTATTTTGCTTTAATTTATCTGCTTTAATTCAGCTTTTAATTGCACTAATCACTACAATAATTGTTGGTTATCATTTATCCAGGTTGCACATTTTTTCTATAGTAAAAGTAAAAAAATTGCTCTGGTTTAATACTATTTATACTGGTTTCAAATCGTATTTTTTTTAAACGAAGAATTGTTCATTTTTATTCAAGAGCTTTTCAGATACTTTAAATATTTATAATGACAATAGGCTTTGTAGTTTCCTTTTTTGATTTCCGTAACGATGTAAGAAAAGTAATAGAAATTCTAACACCTCAACATAAAGTGGTTGTATTTTATAAATCTTCGGATGAAGAAAAAATATTGAATCACAAATTGGCAAATGTTGAATATCGACCGATTGTTGAAAAGAAAAAAAATATAAAAAACATTATTTCAGAACAATTATTTCTTTATTTTAAAAAATTGCCTAAGAGCAGGAATAATTATTTTTTGATGGAATTGCTCAAGCTTTCTAACCTCACATCTCCCAGGTTAAAAAGAAAAGCAAAGTTCATTTTAAAGATGCAACAAATGCTACCGAGAGTTATAAGTTATGATCAATTGCTTACATGGTTGAATCCTTCATGTAATACTCATGTTGAAGATATTAAACGGTTTATTTTCTTTACTGAAATTGCAGATGATTATTTTCTAAGCAGGTTAATCAAAGAAAAAAAAGACATTCTTACTTATGTTTATAGCTGGGATCATCCATGCAAGCACACAAGGTTTTCTAAACAAGTAAAATATGTATGTTGGTCAGAAGGAATA
>JBBRTG010000074.1:0-2221 GCA_038244655.1 Chitinophagales bacterium | reverse complement strand
GATTTACTATTACAGATACCCCACCCTGCTCAAGAAAGAATGCGTTGGAAATTGAAAACCCCGGAGTCATTGGAATATTAAAACCACCATAACCATAAAGCAATACAGGATTATTGCCATTAAGCTGCAAGCCTTTTTTATATGTAATAAACATAGGCACTTTAGTACCATCTTTACTGGTAAAAAATGTTTGCAAGGTTTGATAATTGTCTGCATTTATTTTTACTTCACTCTTACGGAAAAGATCAGTTTGCCCTGTAGCAATATTATAGCGAAAAATTGTGGGAGGATAATCAAAAGAAGTATACGTATAAAAAATTTCTTTGTCATCTTTATATCCGCCAAAGCCGCCCGCAGAGCCAATACCGGGTAAATGTATTTCTCTTTCAAGATTACCCTGATAATTTGTTTGATACACCCTGCTGGAAGCGTCTTCTAAATAAGTAAGAAATAATTTATGCCCGGCAGTTCCTACAGATTCAAGTAATTCTTTTCTTTCAGGAATAATAATTTTCCAGTTTTCTTTTGAAGGTTTTTTAGGATCAATAAGAACAACTTTATAATTAGGTGCATCTGCGTTTGTGCGTACCAGTAAGTTATCACCATCGTTATCTATAAAAGATGGTTCTGTATCAAATCCTTTTATTAATAATGTAAAATCATTATTGGCAGAAGTATTCTTCATGTCTTTCACCCATAACTCTGATCCGCTTGTACCTTCACTTGTACCGAGAAATAAAAAATGTTCATCTTCACTTAATCCTGCGCCTATAGTTCTTAATGGATGATCTTTATCTTCATAAATTAAAACATCTGCACTTTGAGACGTACCTAATTTGTGATAATAAACTTTATGATTTTGATTTTGGTTGGTGAGCTTATTATTTTCATCAGGGGCAGGATAGCGGCTATAATAAAATCCATTATCGCCTTTCCACGAAGTGCCGCTGAACTTTATATAATCAACACTATCATTCAACAATTTTTTATCAGCTACATTCATAACATGGGCTACCTCCCAATCGCTTCCTGATTGCGATTCAAGATACACTGCATATTTTTTATTTTTACTGAATGCCGGTGTTCCTATTGCTGCAGTTCCATCTTTGCTCATTGCATTGGGATCAATAAATACTTCTGGCGTTCCGTTAAGCCCTTTCTGCCTGTATAAAACACTTTGATTCTGAAGGCCGTCATTTTTGTAGAAATAATAATAGTCACCTTCTTTAAATGGAGAACTGTATTTTGCATAATTCCACATTTGCTCGAGCCTGTTCTTCACTTTTTCTCTATAAGGAATTTTAGAAAGATAGTCTTGTGTAACTTTATTTTCTTCCTTAACCCACGCTTTTGTTTCAGCGCTGTTGTCATCTTCAAGCCAGCGATAGGGATCAGCTACCTTTGTGCCAAAATAATCATCAACCTGGCTTACTTTTTTTGTTTCAGGGTACTTAATTTGTGAGAAAGTTTGTGCGTATGTTAGCATTAGTAAAAAGAAAAAATATTTTTTCATGAAAGAATTAATTTGAAATGAAGATAAATAAATTGAAGATATTTCATTAATAAATACTAATTCTAAATGTGTACTTTTGACACCTTTTTAAAATAATCTTAAATCTAACCAGGGAATTTTAAAGATGGCAGAAAAAAAAATAAGTAAAATAGGAGTGCTTACATCCGGTGGGGATGCTCCCGGCATGAATGCCGCAATAAGGGCCGTTGTTCGCACCGGAATATATAATGGAATGGAAGTGTATGGAATATTACGCGGTTATTCAGGAATGATAGAAGGTGATATTTTTAAAATGGAAAGCAAAAGTGTTGCTAATATAATTCAAAGAGGCGGCACTATTTTAAAAACTGCAAGGTGTAAAGAATTTTTTACGTATGAAGGTAGAGAGAAAGCCTACCAGCATTTAAAAAAATTTGATATTGAGGGATTGGTAATAATTGGCGGTGACGGGTCTTTCAGAGGTGCACAAATCTTCAGCAACGAATTTGATATTCCCTGTATTGGTTTGCCTGGTACTATTGATAAAGATATCGCCGGTACAGATTTCACTATCGGTTTTGATACAGCTGTGAATACTGCAGTAGAAGCAATTGATAAGGTTAGAGATACTGCTGACGCCCACGACAGGCTTTTTATAATTGAAGTTATGGGAAGAGACTCAGGATATATTGCGCTTCATAGCGGTATTGCAACCGGTGCAGAAAATAT
>JBBRTG010000073.1:0-2246 GCA_038244655.1 Chitinophagales bacterium | reverse complement strand
TTTTTCTGCTGCGCAGGAGATGGAAGCTGCTGGTGGCAAAGCCCTTGCTGTGCAATGCGATATCCGTTTTGAAGACCAGATACAAAATGTAGTTGATAAAACTGTGGAGAAATTTGGCGGTATTGATATTTTGATAAACAACGCATCAGCCATCAACCTTACCCCAACAGAGCAAACCGAACCCAAGCGTTTTGACCTGATGTACGATATTAATGTACGGGGAACATTCATGATGAGCAAGGCATGCATACCATTTCTTAAAAAAGGAACCAATGCGCATATTTTAAATTTATCTCCCCCAATTAATATGGATTTAAAATGGTTTGAAAATCATTTGGCTTACACCATAAGCAAATACGATATGAGTATGATCGCTCTTGGTTTATCTGCAGAGCTAAAAAAATATAATGTGGCTGCGAACGCCTTATGGCCACGCACTACCATTGCCACGGCGGCAGTAAATAATTTACTGGGCGGAGAAATGCTGATGAAGATGAGCCGCACAGTTGATATCATTGCTGATGCAGCTTTCTATATTTTATCTAAACCTTCTACATCTTGCACAGGTAATACTTTTATTGATGAAGATGTATTAGCTGCCGAAGGAATTACAGATCTTGAAAAATATTCTGTAGTGCCCGGGGCACAATTGTATAAAGATTTATTTGTTTAGTCATGAAAGAAGCTAGATGGGTTAAAGAACTTCAGAAAAAAGCAAGCGTAAAGAAATATATTCTGCAGAATTTCCCTAAACCGATTATTCATCAACCCAAATTAAAATTTCGCACCGGGAATAGTAACCCTTCATTATTAGGGAATACAATTGAATTTTTTTACTATCTAAGTTTGAGCAATGATTTAGAATTAAAAGATCATTTCAAGTTGATAGAAAGAGCTATCCGACGGTATATGAAAATCACAAAGGAAAAAATGATTTTACATCGCAAGTATGCGGAGATTATTTTGCCTGAAGAAAAATATAGCCGGTTTCTTAAGATTTTTAATTTAAAAACAACCCATTTAAAGCCTTTTCCTTGTCTCGAAATAAATGGTGAGGATTGGAATATTTCTAAAACCTGTAAGGCAAAGGAGGAGTTAGACATAATTCTTTTTATAGTAGATTTCTGGAATGTTAATAATATAAAGATTGAAAAAATTTTCATTTTTTCAAATCCAGATTTCGATATTTTTATAAATAATTTATATTCAGATTTTGCAAAAGAATTTTCAGTTTATCGAGTACATAGAAAAATGACAATAAGCATTATTAGCAAATTAATTTTCTTAACCTATTTAGGAAATCAGTGGTCAACAATATCTATTAGCAACACATTTTTTTTAGAAAGAGATTTCATTCTTCAGTTAAAAAAAATATTAATTTCAATCAATAAAAATATTAATTCAACTACAATTTTTTTTAATAAACCGTCGTTAAAAATTGAAAATATTTTTGCAACACCGGATTTTATAATCAAAAATAACATAGTAGAAATAAAGGCTACAAAAGCATTTTTTTCGACTGCAGATTATGTACAGATAATGCTTTACCTACTTTTTTCTTCTCATAAGTCCAATATCGAATATTATGGAAAAATTAGGAAAGCGATTATTGAATATCCATTATTTGAAAAATCAGTAGAAATCGAAAACCCATTTAACTCTAAAAATTCAACAAAGCATCTCCAAGAAATATTTAAACTTGCAAAGTAAGTGTAGCTTTACTTTTTAATATTATAATCTGGTTATTCTTTCCGGTGTTAATTAATTCTTAAAAGACCTTTTTCTTTGATGAGCGGTAACATTTTACTGCTTTCTACGTTTAATTTCGTACTAACATCAATACGCCATGATTGATGTGTTCGCAAACCAATAAAGTATAGCCATGAAATGTTTTAAATTTATAGCATTATGCTGTTGCATAATGCTTGTCTCCCCTGCTTTTAGCCAGCCTCCTAAAAAGCAACTTCCCGCTAAAAGAATTACTACAACAATTAAAATTGATGGCGTTTTAGACGATGCTGCCTGGAAAGAAGCTGCGGCAGCAGATAAATTTACTGAACTTAGGCCCACCCCATTTAAAGCAGAAAACCCCGATAATGCTACCCAGATTTATTTTGTATATAATAACCAAGGTATTTATGTAGGGGGCTACATACATGAAAAAAATAAGGACAGTATTTCTTCTGAATTAACGGGAAGGGATGGCTTTGGTAATAATGATTTTTTAGGAGTTGTTTTTGATACTT
>JBBRTG010000072.1:0-2840 GCA_038244655.1 Chitinophagales bacterium | reverse complement strand
TTCATTAAAGGCAATTACTTCATTGGAACGCTGGGTAATTATCTTTTTTAAGCCATTAACTTTCTCCTGCTGTATAGAAATTTTTTCTGCAATCTTCTCCAAATTTTTAGCGCGCCCTATTTTCTTTCCTTCAAACAATCCTACACTTCCACCGGTGAGAGAATATTTTCCTTTTACATATTTGCCTTGTTTTTCGAGTATGACATGACCGTTAGTGTTTTCTAATGCAGCTTCATCTTCAGCAATAAAAACATTTCCCAAAAGATAAGTGGCAAGATGCTTGTACTTTTCGTCTACTTCAATAACGGATAAAGCAGGAATGGCGCCAGCAAATGTTTCATCAGCCTGTTTATTTTCTATAGCATTTAATTTATCAAGAAGAAAAAAATTGGCTTTGCCCTTTTTATTATCATCCAGCAAATGCACCGCAGTAAGCCCTTCCTTTAAATCATCAACTACATAATAATTAAGATAGGGTTCCAATACATTTTCAACTGCTGTGCGATATTCTTCTTTTACATAAATAATATCGGAGAGAATAGGCGATGTATAATTCCATGCTTTATTATTGTGCAGGAATTTTACACTTTCAGGATAACCTTCCATCGTATCAATAAGACTTTTCAACAAGTCATGTTCATTTTGCCTGGCATCAAGTGTACGGCTTTCTTCGGCAAGCTCAACCCGAAGCTTTTCAAGCACACCCTGAGTTTCAAGTATTTGTTCTTTGGTAAAAGCATTGTGCTGTTTCAGTTGTTCCAAACTATTTTTTTTCTCTTCAAGCTCTTTTTCTTTTTGTTTTTTTTCTATTTCAAGCTTGCCAAGTATTTCTTTACGCTGCGTTTGCTCATCTTCAATTTGGGCAATAGATATTTGCAGGTTATGAATAGAAGTATCTGCAACGGCTACTTTCTTTTCAGCATCAAAATGATTTCGCTGCAATTGCATTTGTGCCTGGCGAAGATTATCTATTGCAGATCTTTTTTCATCAAATACATTTCTTTTGTCCTCGGTATTTTGCTGTAGCAATTCTAATTGATGCTTTTGTTCGGTAAGCTTATTTTCTTCATCGTTTATTTGTTGCTTAGTAAAACCGATACTTTCTTCAATACCTTTTAACTGGCCTTGTGCTTTCAGTAAAAAATCTTTTAAGCTGGTTTCTCTTTCCTTTAAATATTGAAGGCGCTGAGCGCTTAGGTTCTTTTTATTTTCTCTTTCACGAACTGTATTGTTAAGTTCATTAAAAGAATGCTGCTGTTGCTGAAGCTCTTTTTCTTTTTCAATAAACCCCACTTTCTCCTTTTCTATTGCAGCTTCTTGAGTTGCTATGGCAGCTTCCAATTGAATCTTCTTATCAGTTTCTGTTTTTTGTTGTTCGTTTAAATCTTTGTAAGTAACATTAAATCCTTCCAGCGCTGCTTTTGCCAATTCAATGCTTACTTCCCTGTATTCTTTTTTTATTTCATAATATTTCTCTGCTTTTTTTGCCTGGCTCTCCAGGGTTTTTAATTGATTATTTATTTCAAAAAGCAAATCTTCAATTCGAGCTAAATCCTGTTCAGTAGCATCCAGCTTTAGTTTTGCTTCACGTTTTCTTGTTTTATAAATGGAGATACCGGCTGCCTGCTCCAGCATTCTTCTGCGGCTATTCTCTTTATCTTTTATAATATCATCCACCATGCCCAACTCGATTATCGCATAGCTATCAGTACTTACACCAGTATCCATAAATAAATTATGAATATCCTTCAGGCGGCAGCTAACATCGTTAAGCCGGTATTCGCTTTCACCGTTTTTATAATATTTGCGTGTAATCGTAACCGTATTAAATTCGGTTGGCAGCAAATTGCGTGTATTCTCAAACGTTAGGCTCACTTCGGCAAGGCCACTGGCGCTGCGGGTTTTGGAACCATTAAATACAAGGCTCTCAAGATTTTCACTTCTAAGCTGGCTTATTTTCTGTTCACCAATTACCCATCGGATGCTGTCAACAATATTGCTTTTACCGCAACCATTCGGGCCAATTACCCCGGTAATTCCTTCATCAAAGTTGAGGGTAGTTTTGTCGGCAAAACTTTTAAAACCCTTTATTTCAAGGCTCTTTAATCTCACGTTTTCGTATTTATTTTATAGGCAGGCAAATATATTGGTTCTGTTATAAAGAAATGTTTGTTGATATGGATTGCGTTTTATACTTATACACACATTTTTCACAGATTACATTTTTTTAGATAATTACCAGATATTTAAGCCATGATTTGTTGTGCAGTCTATTTTATTTACTTTTGCAAAAATTTTTTACAATGAAAACATTTCTTGTTCCCGTAGATTTTTCCGCGACTTCAATCAACGCAGCAGAATATGCAGTCGCACTAACAAAAGAAATTCCTGACGTTAAAATTATTCTGTATAATGTGTACAGCCACATCACCTTTGCTACTTTAACTGACAAAGAAGAAGGTTCCCGTAAAATGGTTACTGATGCTGAATTAGAAAATTTAAAGAACAGGCTTATAACATCTGAGAATCAAACTATTTCGATTGATTCTGAAGAAGGTTCATTTATTGAAAACATTGAAAAATATATATTGGGCAATCATATTGATATGGTGGTGATGGGTATTACAGGCAGTTCAAGAATTAAACAGGTTTTCATGGGAACCAATACACTTAATGTAATCAGGCACATCAATACGCCTGTAATGATCATTCCTCCTGAAGCTAAATTTACCGGTCTTAAAAACGTTGTTTTCACATCAGACTTTAAAGATGTTGCCCGTACAACCCCTTTCCCTTCTTTCAAAAAAATATTGGATCTTTTTAAACCAAAGCTTGATATA
>JBBRTG010000071.1:0-3161 GCA_038244655.1 Chitinophagales bacterium | reverse complement strand
TTTTGCAATTAGAGTTTCTAAATAAAATATCAATTCATATTGGTGAAAGAAAACACGCCCATAAAATTACTGGTATTAAAAAAGAAATAATCCGCGGTAGTTTTCACTATCTATTGAAAACCATTCTTCCATTTTTGCGCAATTGCTATTGCTGTTTCCAGCATGCACGGTTCCCATTGTTCTGTTTTCCATTCAGTGCCGGATAATACCGATGCCTGAAGCATCTCAACGCTGATTTATAAGAGGTGGCTGATTCTAAAATATTCGAAAGCGTAAATTGCTCTTTTTGCAAAACAATGTCTTCCAATGGTTGTTCCGGAATTATTAATTCCGGTGGCATAAAATTGTTCACTTCCACTTTACCTTTTCTTGAGGATTCGTTGTTGATTATTAAATTCATTTTTATAAAATCGAGCCTGTATTGGTTTCTCATTTCTTCAGTTACTAAAGCATTGCTGAGTTGCTCCAATACCACATATTTTAATTGCGGGCATTTGCCAATCGCCATTTTTAATAAGTCAAAAACTTCTTCCGGCACTTTATCATCATGCGTATCTCTCCTCACTTTCCTGCCAGGCGCAACAATCGAATCTTCCCAGCTTCCGCCCGAAATGTGAATCTCTCTTACACGATGCAGAGGATAAAGCTGGATCATTTCATCTAAGGCAATTTTAAAATTTTGTGACTGACAATATAGATTATGGAGATCAAGGATTATAAATCCGTTGATAGGCAGAACCAATTCATCTAAAAAAACTCCATGCCTTTTTACTGCATCAGGCGAATAAGCAAAGGCCAGGTTTTCAATTCCAACAGGGCATTTGCAAGAATTATAAATTCTCTTTAAACGGTCTCTTCCAATGGCTAATGTAATTGAAGTAAATGGAATACTAATTGGCGCACCGTGATGAAAGCTTTCTCCGGTCATAAATCCAAAATGTTCGGTTATGTGATCAAATTGAAATGACGTGGAAATCTTTTCCAGGTGTGCAAGCCATTTCTGTTGCTCCGGGGACCATGAACCTGAGAAAAGAGAGAAATAAACTCCATGGCCAACTAGTCTTTTTTGATCACCAAAAGCATGGAGCAGTTCTATGAACCAGTCAGGAATATTTTCCTTTTTATAAAGCGTATCGAAAGACCACTCTATTGCTTCTATTTTTTCATCTTTGAAAAGCGGAAACGCCGCGGATAAAATATTTTCATCAAGATTACAGGATATGGCCGAAAAAATCTCTCCCATGAAAAATGAATTGGTAAGATTCCGCTACCCCATTCCACAAGCCGGGCAACTTACCGGTGGACTATCAGTTTTTGAGTTATGAATAGCTGGTTTTGCCATCTCATCTTTTTTAGGTTTCTCACAGGAAACAACGGCCCCTGTAGTAACAGCAATTAGCATAGCATGGAGAATTGATTTAGGAATTTTCATTATTGAATTATTTTTTTTAGGATTTTAGACGATGACAACGCATTATTCTAAAACGTTGCAGTGAATCTTAAAAAAGTGTAATTATTTTACAGGCAGTTTAAATTTGAAGATTGATCCTTTACCAATTTCGCTCTCCACCCATATCTTTCCCCCCTGTGCTTCTACAAATTCCTTAGAAATCGCCAAACCAAGGCCAGTGCCTTTTTCTTTTGAACCCGGAACCTGGAAGTATCTCTCAAACAATCTTGGTAAATAAGTTTCATCTATACCCGGACCATGATCTGTGACTGAAAAGACCACGCTACTTTCCTGAAGTAACGCCTTCACTTCTACCAAGCTATTTGTGTAGGAATATTTAATGGCATTAGTAAGAAAATTATTTAGTACCCATGTTGTTTTGTCTGGATCTGCTTCTATTTCAGGTAAGTCTTTTTCAGAATTATTTACAATTTCTACATCCTTTTCTTTCGCATTAGCCGACATCGCCTGTATAGCATTTTCTATAATTTGAAGAGGATTTACTCTTTGAATATTTAACTGTATTCGCCCGGCTTCTACCTGTGACATATTGAGTAGCTCACTTAGTATTTTGAGCATCCTTTTATTATCCTCCTTCAAATGTATTATCAACTCTTTTTGTGCCGGAGAGAGTGTACTTACCCTCTCGTCTTCGAGTAACTTCAAACTGAAATCAGATGACGCTAAAGGTGTTTTTAATTCATGCGATACGGTTGAAATAAAATTTGTTTTTGCTACATCCAATTCTTTGAACGAGGTAATATTTTTTAGAACAATCACTTTATTTTTTGCATTGCCGTGTTCAATTTCAATTACTTCTTTTATGAAATAATTTTCCCTGTTTTCCACCACTATTTTAAAAGGGATATTGTTTTCATTGTTTATTAAAAATCCAAACAGGTCATTTTTAGCTTTTAATTCATCAACATGCTTGCCTACTACTTCTTCCGATAATAGCCCTAATAACTGCAATGCCTGGTAATTTGCAAAAAGGATCACATTATTTTTATCTACACCTATGCTCGCATCTTTTAAACTATTGATCACTGCCTCCGCACGGTTCTTTTCAAACATCAATTGATTCACGTTGCTGCTTTCAAAATACTCAAGACGTTCGGCCATCTCATTGAATGCATCAGCTAATATTCCAAACTCATCTTTGTTCTTAATATGAATGCGGTGTTTGTAATTTTTATTTGCAATCTCTTTTATCGCTTCGGTCAACCGGTTTATGGGATTAGTAACAACGGAAGGAAAGTTGATCAGGAAAGTTAAAGCAATAAGAAAAACAAGGCTTCCAAGTAAAATTATAATGCCGAGCGCATCTTCAGCAGTCTTCTCAGCTACCACGCTTTTTCTTTGAATGGCTGCCATATTCAATGATAAAATTGATTGTATTTGTTCCTCTATTAATATGAAATTTTGCCTGGTGGTATCCCCCGTTTTATACTTATTAAAATAATTTATTAGCAGAAGTGTCGCCTTAGCTTCCCCCTGTTCCGTAATATTTTCTTCCTGTTGCTTCAAGGCATTTTCGAAATTGCTAATTGAAAGTTCATTGTAGTTATAAATTTTATTTAATTGCTGCTGCATCGTATGGCAATAGGATAAACTCTTATAATTATCCTTTAATACATTTTTACCTTCTGTTTTTAATTTTGCCATGTAATAAATTCCGGCACCACCAGTTAAAAGCAATAACAGGAACAGG
>JBBRTG010000070.1:0-3449 GCA_038244655.1 Chitinophagales bacterium | reverse complement strand
TTTCGCTGCCACTAAAGTGTTACGTTTCCATAAATTATATTCCTCTTTATTTTCTGCAATCTCTATAATTTTCGTTGCAATTTCTTTAGGATCAAAATTGTTGATGAAATCTCCAATTTCATACTGCTCTATAATCATTTTCATTTCTATTGCTTTGGATGAAAGAACCGGAATTCCCGCGTGGATATAATCAAAAAACTTATTGGGCAAAGCGAATAGATGTTCATCTGTAACATCTATTTTTTCAAACACCAATCCAAGGAAGCCTTGCTTTGTATAATCCATCATTTCTTCATAAGGAAGCGGATCAATAAAAATTACTTTTGATGTTAATTTTACTTCATCTGCCATGCGTTTCAAATTATCTAAAATTGTTCCTCCACCGATAAAATAAAGATTGAAATCATTTGGTAAAAATTGCATAACCAATATGGCTTCTTCCGCACCGCGATGTTCATTGATACCCATCCCCTGTATAATCAATATTTTTTTATCCGCTGGCAACACAACTTTTTTTTGAATGCTATTTAGTAAATGTTTATAAGGAACATTTCGTAATACGGTAACTGGCACATCATACTTATTTTCATATATTTTTTTGATAGAATCATTAACGGTAATTACATTTTTCAAGCGCGGAAATAAATGTCTTTCCAGCAATTCCCAAATTTTCCTGGAACCTTCTTTATAAACACTTGCAGTAAAATATTCATGGCTGTCATAAATAATTTTAATTTTTTTTGCCTTTGATATAAAGAAATTAGGAAGCAACGTATCAAGGTCATTTGCCCATAAAACATCTGCCCTACTAAAAAGCAAATAAAAAAATAATTGAGTATTGAAAACTACGTACATGAATGGCCCCTTTTTAAAAAGGTTACGAAAACGGATCACTTTAAAAGGTAAGTCATTCAAAGAAAAATTTCGTTTACTTTTTCTACCAATAAGCAATACTTCATAGCCCATTTTAGTTAATGTGTCGCATTCTTTTTGTACACGCTGGTCCGTGACTATATCGCTTATAACAGATATAATTATCTTTCTATGTAAAGAAATTGGCAATTTTTAAATTTCGAATGTTAAACAATTAAAGCAGTTTTGCGTATTAATAAACAGTAAGTTATTAAATAATGTCGTTCATTATTGAGTTTCACCTTTTTGACAAATAAACATCTCCATATCGTGTGCCTTGATGTTCCGTACCCTGCTGATTATGGTGGCGTCTTTGATCTTTTTTATAAAATTAAAGCGTTACATCAGCATGGTATTAATATCCATTTACATTGTTTTGAGTATGGCCGAGGTAAACAGCAAGAACTTAATAAATATTGCCATTCCGTAAATTATTATGAGAGAAAAAATATAATAAGCAGTTTCTCTTTTCGGTTACCCTATATAGTTAGTTCAAGGGCCAACCCGGAGTTGTTAGTGAATCTGCAAAAAGATGATTATCCTATTTTGCTTGAAGGAATTCATTGTACGTACTATCTATTTTCTGGCGATTTGATAGGTAGAAAGGTAATGGTAAGGCTGCATAACGTGGAATATAATTATTACAGCGAACTTTCAAAATCAACAAATGATATTTTAAGGAAGGCTTTTTTTAAGCTTGAAAGCTTTCTATTAAAAAAGTACGAAAGGCATCTCGCTAATAAAGCAGTCTTTTTTGCAGTAAGTGAAAAGGATAAGGAAACTTATAAAAAGTTCGGCGCCAAAAGAATTGAATACCTCCCTGTTTTTCTTCCATTTAAGCAGGTAAATTCAGAAACAGGAAAGGGCAATTTTTGTTTGTACCATGGGAATTTATCCGTACCCGAAAATGAAAAGGCGGCTTTTTGGCTGTTGGAAAATGTAATTAACGTGCTTGAACTTCCATTTGTAATTGCGGGTAAAAATCCCTCCGTTAACTTTGAAACGAAGGCTGGCAAGAATGATAACGTTTGTGTTGTTGCCAATCCAACCTCACAGGAATTGGATGATCTCATTCGCAAAGCGCAGGTAAATCTTTTACCTTCTCTCAATACAACAGGTGTTAAAATAAAATTATTGAATGCGCTTTTTAATGGACGGCTTATCGTTACAAATAAAGAATCTATTGATGGCACCGGGCTTGAAAATCTTTGCATACTTGCCGATTCTGTTGAAGAGTTCAAAGAAAAAACAGCACAAGCATTTAAGGCTTCATTTACCGAAGCGGATATTCGTAAAAGAAAAAATTTATTGGAAAAAAATTATGACAACGAATTGAATGCGCAAAAGCTTATCCAACTGATATGGTAGCGTTATCCCAAACCTTCCCGCGTTCAGTTTTAATAGTACGGGCAGGAAATTTATTTATAACAGGGTAATCGTGTGTAGCCATTATAATAGCCGTTCCGTAATCACGGCTAATATGAAAAAGCAATTGCATTATTTCGTCAGAAGTCTCGGGATCAAGATTTCCCGTAGGCTCATCAGCGAGAATAAGTTTAGGTGAATTTAAAAGTGCGCGTGCAATATCCACTCTTTGTTGTTCGCCGCCGCTTAATTCAAATGGCATTTTAAAACCTTTTGTTTTTAACCCCACTTTTTCTAAAACATCGGCAATTTTTTCGTCCATTAATTTATCATCTTTCCACCCCGTAGCTTTTAAAACAAACTTTAAATTCTCATTTACATTTCTATCGGTAAGCAATTGAAATTCCTGGAAAACAACGCCAAGGTTTCTCCGGAGATAAGGAACTTTTTTCCAATCGAGCGAAGGAAGATCATATCCAACAACATTCCCCTCACCTTCCGTAAGTGTGAGGTCACCATAAAATGTTTTTAAAAGGCTCGATTTACCAGTACCTGTTTTACCTACTAAATAAACGAATTCACCACGATTAATGCTAATGGTAACGTCTTGCAAAATGAGCGATTCACCCTGGTAAATATTTGCGTTGCGTAGTTCTACAATTGCGTCTGCCATAATGTTTTTATTATACTGTTTTCTTTCTCCTTCTACTGCCCATTTTCATCAATGGGTCAAAGGTACTTTTATAATTATATTTTTTTTAAAAGAAATAATTCACAACTGTTAAAAAAAGATTTCATTTAAAACTAAAGAATTAGTTGTTAAACTAAATTTTTAGTTTACATTTGTTTTTTAAAAGAAAAATATTTCTATAATGAAGACATTAACTAAGGCTGAGGAACAAATTATGCAGTTGATATGGAAGAAGGAAAAAGCTTTTTTGCGCGAGATTATTGACGACTTGCCAAATCCAAAGCCTCACCAGAATACGGTTTCAACGATCTTAAAAATATTGGTAGAAAAAGAATTTGCCGGTGTCCACGTTATCGGAAGAAATCATCAATACTATCCGTTAGTTGCCAAAGACGCCTACTCCAAAGGAAGCATGAAGTCCCTTGTAAAGAAATATTTTGACGGTTCTTTCAGTAACGCGGTTTCTTCTATGGTGAAAGAA
>JBBRTG010000069.1:0-3592 GCA_038244655.1 Chitinophagales bacterium | reverse complement strand
GTGCCACTGACTACTAACTATAACTTAATTCAACCAATCCTTTTAACCCGCAGAAATCTCTTGCACTACTACACTTCCAATCTTCTTCTCTTGCATAAAATATAGTATATCGTTATCATGAAATGTATACTTTCTGCTCATTAATTAAATGTACAAATCTCTTTACGACAAAGCACCACGCGTCCCGTGTCTGCGGGAAATATAGCTCATGTTATCAAACTTGCGCTAACAAAACTTTTAATATACTTGGACTAAGATGAGGTAGGGCCGTTTGCCAGCCGCTGGTAATAAAGCATACTATCCTTAACAGTAACAAAGACCCTCGTTTAATTGTGTTAAACCGTTAAGAATTATTTGAAAAATTAAGGATGTAATGATTAGTTTTTTCATTGCTTGCCGCTAATATTTGCATTTACAAATAGACGCAACCCTACATTTTTACACTTATTGGGCTAAGACGGATTACCAATGCTGATAATTTTTATTGATTTTCATCGCATATAACAGGTTCCTGCACATTCTTAATTTTTATTATCCTCCACCGCGATTTATTATCTGTATAAGGCATCTTTTGCAGGGTAATATTTTGTTTAAAACATTTATTACCATTGTAAATATCTTCAGCATAATAGTCGACATATATTTCAGCCTGGTAGAAGGTTTGAGTAACGAAATATATTTCACGTATCAAAACTTTTCTTACACTGCCAAATGCTTCAGAAGAGCAAAACCAGCTTTCGCCTCTGCTATTCCATGCCGGGTTAGAAGTAATATAAAATGCAGAATGGCAATCGGTGCCATTTAATGAGCTAAAAAAATGCTTTACGTAGTCTGTTGCTACATAGCCGTCATCATCTGAAAAGCTTGTTGATTGGGTTGTATTATTCTGAGTGCCAGCTACAGAAGAATCCATTACTGAAAGAGATAAAGCAACACCCGGATTTTCTGCTGAAGGAACAAACGAAGTTGTATCAGCCTTTGTTATTACCGGAAGATTGCCTGTATCGAAAGACGAAGTTTGTACCGGGTTATTTTGCGAAGTGTTGTAAGATTTTTTTGAATCTTTCTCATTTTTTTTATCCAATGCAAGCTTTATTAAAAAAGGGCTTACAAATAATAAAATTCCCAGGAAAGTAAACAGAAGGCTCTTCGTTTTCTTTTTTTGAGGAGGTGGAGAAAATGTTTCAGATGTATTTGCATTAGTATAATTATAAGCTGCTCCGCTGAGTTCTTCATCATATAATTTTCGCCGTACATCATCAACTAAAGTTTCGTGGGCTTCATTAATATCTTTGAATCTTTCTTCAAAAAACTTATCTCCGCTGTTTTTATCAGGATGAAACTTGAAGCTTAATTTCCGGTATGCTCTTTTTATATCATCTTTGGAAGCATTTTTATTAAGCCCTAAAATGTAGTAATAATCTTTTATGTTATGAGTACGCATAACTTGATACCGGCAAAAAACGGTATTCCTTTATAAAAATATTGTAATTCTTCTGAGTTTTTAAATAAAACAACCATTTTTTTTAGTTAAAGCGATGGCATTTTCGGCTACGCAATGCTGTAGACTCAGGGCAGCACATCTTTTTTTATTTAAGGTTTCCACGATTAGTAAAAAAGGCTTCTTGCATTTTTTAAAGGTTGCTAAGAATAGCGGGGACTGTAACAGATGATTATTAAGGATACAATTGCTGATAACTACTATAAAAGCGAAGTAGGCTTCCCCTGCCGGAACTACAGCACATGCCTTGTTGCTGCTTAATTTTCGTTCCACTGTTACCACGTTACCCAGCTGCTGTTTAGCTGTAGCATTTATTATTTACCAAGCATAATTACCGATGCAATAATCTTTAAGTAAGAATTTAATACAAACCTATTTGCAGCACTTCTTGATATTTTCATAGCGACAGATAGCCCATGTTTATATTTCTTTCCAGGGTTAATGTAAGTAATATACTTATAAAAAATTTTGTCAAGAGATACAAGTTTTGAGTAGCGCTTGTAGTTATCGTGTTTTACAACAAGGCGTTGCATTTTCAACCTGGGATACTTTTTTTTATAAGAATTAATATCTACTTGTAAGTCATTGATTGTATTTTCATCTTGTTTCGTGAAGGCTAAAACCTGAATAAGTGCACCGTCATTCTCCAATTCAGCTTTGCTTTCATAAAAAATTATGTTTGCATTATAGGATTTTGCAAACTCCGTATCACCAGTCCAACCTTTAGGTTGCTGAACACTGAAAGAAAAACCTTCACCAAATACTAAAATTGAAGTGTCTTTGGATTGAGAAAATCCGGCAAAGCAAAATAGCATCCCAAAAATTGAAATCAAAAAATGCTGATACATATTAAAATGCTGTGTCACGTCCTCAAAAAAATTGACGCTTTTATTCATTGAAATTATTGATAAATATTTTCTCCAACAGCATATTCTAAGTTACCGAACTTCTCCTTGCTTTGTCGCCGTGTCCCGCCATGCTGTGGCTTGGAGTAGACGTACGGGTCGGCAAGAGCGATGCATCGCGTCTCTACTGTATCCCAATCCTTAATTCTTTGAATCAGAGATAGGAAGTTGAATTGTAAACTCAGTAAATTCACCTTCCTTACTGTCCGCACTGATCGTTCCGCCATGGCTTTTAATAATATCGTAACTAAGCGATAGGCCCAGCCCGGTACCAAGGCCGGTAGGCTTGGTTGTAAAAAACGGGTGAAATATTTTATCCCTTATTTCTTGCGGTATGCCTGTTCCATTGTCCCGCACAATTATCTCTGCGGTGTTATCTTTTTTGCGGGTGCTAACCCACACCGTTGGCTTGTAAAGAGTATTCGGTTCCATCTTTGCCTTTTCCGTGACGGCATAAAATGCATTGTTATATAAGTTCAATAACAGCCTGCCAACATCTTGCGGAATGATATTAATTTTTGGCAGTGTTTCGTCAAAATCCGTTTCGGTAGTTGCATTAAAACTTTTGTCTTTTGCCCTCAGGCCATGATAGCTCAATTTTAAATATTCACCCGCAAGGGCATTGACGTTTGTGGCATCTTTTTGCCCTGACCCCGTTTGTGAATGCTGCATCATACCCTTTACAATTGCGTCTGCCCGTTTACCGTGATGATTTATTTTTTGCTCGTTTTGCCGGATACCATCTGCAATAGACAAAGCCGCATTCACATTACCGTTTTTTAATTCTTCCTGCAATTCCTCCATGAGTTCCGTATTCACTTCAGAAAAATTATTTACAAAGTTGAGCGGGTTTTGTATTTCGTGTGCAATGCCGGCCGTTAGTTCACCGAGCGATGCCATTTTTTCTGTTTGAATGAGGTGTGCCTGCGCCTGCTGTAACTTTTCCAGGGCCTGGTTCGTCTGGTTCCGTTGATCTTCAGTCACCGCCTTTTCCTTACTTAACAGTGTATAGGCTTTTTGTTTTTGCCGGTTGTTTCTAAACAAAATAATTAAGAGCGCTAAAATAACAACCAATACCATTAACGATGTGATCAGGAAAACCCTTTGCCTTAGCCGTTTTTCATTAAGCGTATTCAGCTCTCTTTGTTTTTGCGACATATCGAAGTTGTAGCGCAAATCAGCCATT
>JBBRTG010000068.1:0-3673 GCA_038244655.1 Chitinophagales bacterium | reverse complement strand
GAACCGCAGAATAAAATCATTCCTATAATAAATAAAATGCCAGACCATTTCACTAATGAATTTTGAAATTCTTTATAAAGGATGCCAGAAATTAATAAGGCAAACACATGATAGAATTGATACCGAATACCTGTTTCAAAAATACCAACGGCATAATCGGAAATATGTTGCTTAAGGGTATGAGCTGCGAAGGCTCCCATGGCAACTGTTAGTGCACCCAATAACGCGGCAATCTTTAAAAAACCTTTATGCATTTTGATGGATAAATTAATTTTAATAATGGATTCTAAGAAATTTCTTTGGGCTGGTCAATATAAGGTGCAAGGGAATTTTCATTTAGTTCCGAAGCCTCCAATATTACAGTTGCCTGGGAATATACAGGCTCTCGCTCGGCCAGTTTTTTCTGTATAAAAAATAATAATTCTGATGGGTTAACATCTTTCAACAATGGCCTTTTTTCCACTTCATTCAAAACCTTTTCAAGAATTAATTCAGGTTCCGCTTTCAAATAAAAAACTTTGCCGTGCAATTTCATCCATTCCAAATTTTCATCAAAGCAAGGTGTTCCTCCTCCTGTTGCAAGAATAAAATTCGTTTTACTTACAAATTTTCGAAGATGGTATCTTTCCAATTCCCGGAATTTTTCTTCTCCCTTTTCTTCAAAAATAGCACTCACGCTCATTTTGAATGCATGCTCTACTTCGCTATCGAGATCAAAAAAAGACAATTTTTCTTTCGCCGCCCAAATGCGTCCCCAATGTGTTTTACCACTACCCATAAACCCAATGATAAAAATATTCATCCCAGTTTGATTTAATAATTCATTGACCTTTCGAAATTATTCTTCTTTTTTATTGCTTTGATGTACAGGTCACGTTCTGTTTATTTTTTTTTAAATTTTGAATATTGTTCCCGTTTATTTGAATGCATTTAATCCTGTAATGTCCATCCCGGTTATAAGAAGATGTACATCGTGAGTACCTTCATACGTAATTACACTTTCAAGATTCATCATGTGCCGCATGATCGAATATTCACCGGTAATGCCCATACCACCCAACATTTGGCGAGCCTCACGGGCAATGTTAGACGCAATTTCGCAGGAATTTCTTTTCGCCATACTTACCTGTGCCGGCGTAGCTTTTCCTTCATTCATAAGTACGCCCAACCGCCAGGTGAGTAATTGTGCTTTAGTGATTTCGGTAATCATTTCTGCAAGCTTCTTTTGCTGCAACTGAAATCCAGCTATCGGCCGGTCAAATTGTATGCGCTCCTTTGAATAGCGCAAAGCGGTATCATAACAATCCATAGCGGCGCCAATGGTTCCCCATGCAATACCATAACGGGCTTTAGTAAGGCAACTTAAAGGCCCTTTTAATCCCTTTACATTCGGAAGAATATTAGACTTTGTGACTCTTACATTATCAAAAACGAGCTCGCCAGTCGCACTTGCCCTAAGGCTCCATTTTCCATGAGTTATTGGCGTAGTAAAACCTTCCATTCCGCGTTCAACTATTAACCCCTGAATTTCTCCTTCTGTATTTTTAGCCCACACAACAGCCACCTGTGCATAAGGTGCATTGCTGATCCACATTTTACTTCCATTTAATATCACAGAATCACCATCTTCCTTAAAATTACTCAACATTCCGCTTGGGTCACTCCCATGATCGGGTTCCGTTAGCCCGAAACAACCAAGCCATTCTCCACTTGCCATTTTAGGTAGGAATTTTTTCTTTAGTTCTTCGCTTCCATAGGCGTATATCGGAAACATTACTAACGACCCTTGCACACTCGCAGTTGATCGCACGCCGCTGTCTCCTCTTTCGAGTTCCTGCATCATAAGTCCATAAGAAATATAATCAAGCCCTCCACCGCCGTACTCTTGCGGAATGGTTGGTCCGAAGCAACCAAGATCTCCCAATTGTTTTACAATTTGTTCAGGAAATTCAGCTCTTTGCGCATAGTCTTCTATGATGGGTGATATCTCTTTTTTAACATAAGTTCTCACACTTTCCCTAATGAGTTTATGTTCCTCCGTTAGCAATTCATCTATATTAAAATAATCCGGGGATTGAAAAAGATCCTGTGCCATACAATTTTATTGTTAAGAATTTTCGTAAGAATGTACTCAAAGGTAACGCATCATTTCTGTTTGATATTGATGGGCAATCGTTCTCGCTTCCTGTGCAAAATTTTCATCTGTACCAGCATAAATAATTGCTCTCGAAACATTTACCAGCAAACCGCAATTCGAATTCAGGCCGTGTGTTGAAACATCGGAAAGGCTGCCTCCCTGGAAACCTACACCGGGAATTAATAAGAAGTTATCCGGAATTATTTTCCTTATAGTTGAAATTTCTTCCGCCTTGGTAGCGCCTACAACAAACATTAAATTTTCTTTCGTACCCCACGCTGCTACCTTTTTAATCACTACCTGATACAAATAGTTTTCATCCATTTTCTGTTGTTGAAAATCCGCGCTGCCAACATTGCTTGTAAGGCCCAAAACAATTGTCCATTTATTTTTGTATTCGAGAAAAGGTTTGATGCTATCAGAGCCCATGTAAGGAGCAACTGTTAGAGCATCAAAATTCATCACCTCAAAAAAGGCTTTAGCATATTGAGAAGAAGTATTACCAATATCCCCGCGCTTTGCATCTGCTATTTTAAAATGCGTTTCTGGAATATAAGCAACCGTTCTTTCCATCGCATCCCAGCCCTTCAAACCTTTCGCTTCATAAAAGGCAGTGTTTATTTTATAGCCAACACATAAATCTTTTGTTGCATCAATAATTTGCTTATTAAATTCAAATATTGCATCCGGATGAGCCTGAAGAAATTTTGGAATTTTTTCAGCGTTCGTGTCAAGTCCAACGCATAAATAAGAACTCTTTGTTTTGATCTGTCCAACTAAATAATCTAAGGTCATATGGCAATTTATTGTAGCATTCTTTTTTTCATTTCCGTAGCAATTGTATGAGAGCTTTCATCTTTACGCAATGCAAGATGTTCAACAATGCTTTGCCTGGTTTCTATTACATGATTTTGACTGAGTTTAAATACGTTTTCAACTGACGATATTTCAATTGTAAATCCAATAATGGCTTTTACTAATTTATCAACATATTCTTTTGGCAGTTTGCTAAATGCTGCGTCGCTTTCTGAAGTCTCATACTTATTAGTGATATTCTCAATTATTTTTTTTGTTTCTTTCTCATCTCCAAAAGTTATTTTTCCTTTTGCCTGAACATCCATATAATTCCATGTGGAAGCGACATCTTTTTTTACATACCAACTGGCGCTTACATAACAATGCGGACCTGTAAAAATTACCAGCACATTTTCATTTTGCAAAAATGCTTTATGGTGATCCGTATTTTTCATCATGTGGCCGGTAAACACAAATTGATTATTGCCAGTTTTTTCTATGTCCAACGGAACGTGCGTAGCTACCGGAAAATTGCCATCAAAACCTGTGAGTATTGCAAAGGAATTTTTTTGCATGAATTCATAAACAAGTTCTTCATTTTCTTCTGTAAAGTGTGGTAATTTATACATTTAAGCGCCTGTTTTCAGAATCTAATTTCTTTTGGAGAATTTTTAAAATATAAAGTTGCATTTTTTAAGCAAGCATATTTTTAATTATTTCTCCAAACCTAAAAATATCCGT
>JBBRTG010000067.1:0-3804 GCA_038244655.1 Chitinophagales bacterium | reverse complement strand
TAAAACCATACACCTTACAGTGTTTGCATTTGGATTCCTTTATTGCTTTTCTTAATTCATAATAATATTTGCGATGACCCATTGATGTTTCATATCAGGAGCCGGGCTCATTGCAAATGGAATTCCATCAATAAGTTCCCAACGGCCTTCCCACTTGCAATAATCTTCGTAAGTATAATATGGTAAAAGTTTTACTGCACTCATAGAATAAAGTTATTCAATTTTTAGTTTACGCTAAAGCTAACAGCACCTGCCACGCTTCATAAACCCGACCATCATTAAGAAGATCTTTTGCATACAAATGCAATTCATTTTCCATTTCTTCAGGGTTCAATGAATAGTATTGAAAAATAGTTTTCAGTTTTTCATCTTCGAAAGAAGGATTGATAACAGGCATTATATGCACGTTAGCCAACTGCCCAAGATGATTGCCAGTAAGTATTTTAGTGTTCTTTATTGATTCAGGAAGGTTGTCTATTCCTATTCCCAATGCTGTATGAGGTTTTTCTACTTCAAATAAATTATCTGCATTTATTCTTGCATACCAATTGCCGCCAAGGCGTGCGACAAGATCTAATCTTCGTTGATCTATTTTTCCATCTTCATTCAAAATATTTTCATTGATGTGCATCATTAATATTTCTGCAAAAATTAAATTTCCTGCGCCGCCTTCTGTTCCCAAATGTTTTACGTCAATAACTTTGCATTCCATTTGCACCGGGCTTTCTTTTACCCGCGGGGGTTTTATAAGTTGAGAAGGTTCTTTTGTAAAACCCGTTTTTATAAATTCATCTGTTCCTTTTGGATATTCGCAACTGCTAAGGCTCACCTGCTGCACCATATCGTAACCCACAATGTTGATGGCCACTTCAGGAACTTCAAGCACATTTTGCAATGTATGCTTCGTTGTATTATCTCTCACTCTTCTTGCCGGTGAAAAAATTATTATTGGCGGATTTGTACTAAACAAATTGAAAAAACTAAATGGACTAAGATTTACATTTCCCTTCACATCAATGGTAGATGCAAAACAAATAGGACGCGGTGCAATAGCATGTTGCAAAAAGTTTTGTGCTTCTGCGGTTTTAATATTTTTTAAAAGAATAGTTTTATACATTTAAAGAATCCAACAATTAAACAATTAAATTTTTCTTCAATGCCAAAATTGAAAAATCACTTTCATCTTTTGCGATTGTATTTTTTAATTTACCCAACGCTTCAATTTCCATTTCCACTTCATCCCCTTCCTGCAACCATTGTTCTTTATAATCCTGATCTTTTAATTTTCCTGTACCGTTAAGTTCCAGGAAGCACCCTGTGCCTACTGTTCCGCTTCCTATTACATCGCCAGGAAATAATTGTACTCCATAGCTGCAACGTTCAATAATTTCTGCAAACGTCCAGTCCATATCACCAAAATTTCCTTCACTTACCTGCACTCCATTTACCATACATTTCATTTTTAAATTATAAGCATTTCCAGCATGATTTTCTTTTGCAGGAATTTTAAAATCTTCCAATTCATCTGGTGTTACCAGCATCGGGCCTATTACTGTAGAAAAATCTTTTCCTTTAGCCGGGCCAAGATTTAATTTCATTTCTTCCATTTGCAATTCACGTGCGCTCATATCATTCATGATCATATAACCACCAATATATTCATCTGCATCTTCAGCCTTAATATTTTTTCCGGGCTTACAAATAACAATAGCAACTTCCAATTCAAAATCAAGCTTATTAAAATGATCGGGCATGCAAACAATTTCTCCCGGCCCCTGGATGCTGTTATGATTGGTAAAATAAAAAACCGGATACTGATCAAATTCAGGAATCATATCTGCTTTCCTATTCCGCCTTGCTGATGCTACATGCTGGCGAAAAGCATATGCATCGCGGCAACTTGTAGGATGTGGAACGGGCGCAAGAATTTCAACATCATCTATACTAACGCCTCTCACTTTTTTTTGCCCATCAATTAAAGACCGGTTAATGGAATGCGCTATAGGAAAAATATCTTCCCAGTAATTTAAAAACATCGTCATGGTAACCGGAAGATCAGGATGCAGACTATCAGAATCGTATAAAATACCATCTACCAAAAAAGCCAATTGCGCATGATCCTCTTTTATATAAGAAACTAATTTCATCAGAATATATTTAATGAAGCCGCAAGATAAATTATTTAAAAAGGAGAATGAGATCAGGCAATTGTCTGAAGGGCTCCTTGTGGAGAAATAGGTTATTTATGAATATTAATAATGATTTATGGAATAATGAATACTATGATTTTATCATTTTTTATATTTTTGCATAAAGAATCCTGCATGAAAATTGATAAAATTCATAACAAAGGGCAGGCGCAAATTTTCAGGAATCAATATCTTGAATATCTCACGAAGACTCACCCGTTGGTTATTTGGGCAATTTATTTACCAGTAATTATTTACCTGCCATACCTTGCCTGGGTCAAATTTTATTTTCCAGGTGCTGCCATTACATTCCTTTTTTCAGGCGGAGTTTTTTTCTGGACTTTTTTTGAATACATGATGCATCGTTTTGTTTTCCATTGGATAAGTGATAATCCCCGCATACAAAGAACCGTGTATGTTTTGCATGGAAACCACCATGAATTTCCAAGAGACAGAGAGCGATTGTTTCTGCCGCCGGTTCCGAGCCTGATCATATCTTTTATAATATTTTTAATTATGCACGTATTAATGGGCAATAATGTGCTTGCTTTTTTCCCGGGATTTATATTAGGGTACCTTCTTTACGGAAGCATGCATTATGCCATTCACACATGGCCACCACCTTTTAAATGGATGAAACCTATCTGGCGAAACCATCATCTGCATCATTACAAAAGTGATGAAAAAGGTTTTGGTGTAAGCTCCCATATTTGGGATAAAGTTTTCGGAACTTCATTCGATTTAAAAAGAGAAAAAGAAAATAAAGAAGCAGTATAAAAAATTATGTTTTAAAAAATTTTCCTATAAGTTCGATGTACTTTTTCTCGTGCAGCTCCGGTGGCTTCATGAAGCGCCAGCATCTTTTTATTAAAATCCCCTACCCAGGCAAGTTCAGCTTCTTTAATTGTATTTCGCGGTATTACTTCCAATTGCAGTTTTCTTATCATCCCGCTTTCAATTCCTTTGTTTTGAAATTTCTTTTTGCAGCCCATTACAATAAAACGAATGCGATTAATGGTAGTGGTTTTCTTTAACCATAAAAATCTTATTTTATTTACAACATTGAGTTTTCCTTTAAATGGTTTAAGTAAAACATTTATATCAGGCACTGCAATAATGAAAGCAATTGGTTCATTATTATAATAAGTAAACCAGATTATTTTTTCATCAACAATTGGTTTCATTTCTTTAAACGATTGCTTTATTGTATCAAGTTTAATAGGAGAAAAATCTTCAAATTCGCTCCAGGCATCATTATATATTTTCTGGAAATCAGCGGCAAATTTTTCGAAATTTTTCATTTCAAAATGGATGAAAGAATATTCAGGCTTATTATTTATCCAATCTGCAATCTTTGCAAACCGCTCTGGGAAAGGTTTTGTTACTTGTATAACATTTGTATATTGATCATACTGTTTTTTAAATCCATAATTTTCAAATAATGATTGATAATATGGAGGATTATAATTCATTCCCATGCTTGGTGGCACAAACCCTTCAACAAGCAATCCCCAGTATTTATCATTTTCGCCAAAGTTTATGGGGCCGTCCATTGCCTTTGCATTATTCTGCTGCAGCCAATGTTTTGCCGTATCGAAAAGTTTTTTTGCGGCAG
>JBBRTG010000066.1:0-4272 GCA_038244655.1 Chitinophagales bacterium | reverse complement strand
TGGCTATATGCGACCGTTATGCAAAACGAAAGGAAGATTCCATCGAAATCTTTAATGACGGCTTTCTAAAAATTTTCAAAGAAATACATCGTTATAAACCTTCGTATGCTGACGAGATGAATTCGTTCAAAGGCTGGATAACAAAGATATTGATTTACACAGCAATTGATCATTGCAGAAAATATAACAAACATTATTTTTCTGCAGAGATGGAAACTTCGATGATATATTTACCGGTGGAAGAAGAAAATGCATTTGACATGATTTCTTACGATGAAATCATCAGGGCCATTCAGGATCTTTCCCCAGCTTACAGAACAGTTTTAAACCTGTTTATAATAGATGGGTTTAGTCACGAAGAAATATCAGAACAGATCGGCATTTCTATTGGCACATCGAAATCAAATCTGGCAAAAGCAAGAAAACAATTACAAAAAATATTATTTCAGCAAAATAAAATACAAGCAACCAAAGACAACCGGGATTCGATTAATTTCAAAATTTACATTGGCCGATGCATAGATGCTGATAATCGCTGCATCTGCAAAATAAGCTTTGTATAAAAGTAAAGCCAATGCAATCAAAATAATAAGAGGAGCCAGTTATTTTATTTGGGAACATATTTTAAAAGAGTATTGCAGACAGTTGCTTCATCACCATCAAAATGATGGCCACCTGTTAGCTTTACACTAACATAATTTTTTATAGTTAATTTATTTACCGGAAAGTTATTTTCATCTTCTCCAAAAATTAATGTGACAGGCTTAGCATTAATCTTATTAATTGCATCTGCCACACTTTGATCGCCGCTGTTTCCGCCAAACATATCTAATATATGAATTTCAAAATCGGTGTTTCTGGAAGGAGATAATAAGCTTATATTTTCTATTTGATCAATTAATTCTTTACTTAAATGATTATAAAGAAAAGGTGTAACATCTGCGCCAAAAGAATAGCCAATTAGCAATACTTTTTTCTGGTTCCATACTTTTTGATAAGTTGTTATAATCTTTGTAACATCAATTGCTGTTTGTTCAGGCGTTTTCTTGTCCCAAAAATATTTTTTTGAATTTAAAGAAACTACCGGGTAACCTTTATCAGCAAATTGCTGTGCAAGATTTTTTGAAAATGTATTCCATCCGCCATCACCTGTCAAATACATTATCAAAGATTTGCTAGTATCACTTGTTGAAGCATTAACAACATTCAAAGGCAAATCATGTAAACTGTTTATATTTTGAGCAAAAGATCTAAAATTAAAAAACAGGATAAATGATAAAAGAAAAGTTGCATTCAGGAATTTGTTCATAAGGTTATTTATTTTTTCAAAGGTAACATCACTTTGTTTAGTGCACCGGGTAATTGCACTAAATCAAAATCATTATCATACACTAAATATTTGTTCAGCCATTGCGTAGCATATTTTCCTTTAAAATCACGCAAACCCTGGTAATGCTGAAAACGCCTTATTTTTTCATAAGCAAATTTAACCACACGCTCTGCAGGACTATCCGGTTCTGTAATTCCTGATAGTGGAACTAAACCTAAATTAAGCCATTGCAAACCTTTATCTTTTCCATAATTAATTAATGATATAATCAAAGCATCCATGCAACCTCCGGGCGCATCAGCCGTTTTTCTAATCATATCATAAGTGCATCCGTGAGGAGTATAATCATGAATGATATTTAAAAAAGCAACAGGTTTATTTTCCGGATTTAAGATGGCAATCACATCCTGCTCACGAATCAACTTGCTATCAAACATGCCCTGCGAAAACACAGATTCTTTTTTATCATAAGCTGTTAACCATTCATCTGAAACGGATTTAAGATCGTTGATTAATTGATCGCCTAATGGTGCATTATAAACTATTGTTGAATACTTTTTTTTTGTAAGACTGTTTAAAGCATTGCGCAGCGATTGCTTACCTTTTCCCTTTAATGAAAACTGAAGAATGTCCATAACGGCTTCCTGGCCTATTAATAATTTCTTTTTCTTTAATGCTTCAAAATAATACATGCTTTCTTCGTCTACACGGTAAAAAGCCTGCTTCAATCCCATGCGTCTGCATTGCTTGTCAAATTCTTTTAGCATTGGTAATTTATTTTCTTCGGCACACACCGGTTCATCCAATACTATTGCAAACCCATTGGCAATTCGATAAGCAATGAAACCATCCTTACTATCTGAAAAAAATATTAATTTGTCTTCATTCAATTTGAAATAATCAACAGACGAAGAGCCATACTGCTCTAATAATGCTTCGGCTTCTTTTACATTTGTCTTGTCATCTGCTTTATTAATATAAGGGCGAATAAAAGTATAAAAGAAAAATACCCATGTGGCCGCGCTTAATACATTTACAGAAGTTATAAACTCCCTGCCGAATCTTGTAACCGGGTGAAGTTCATCATTAGTAAGTAACAAAAAACTTTTAACTGCATAGCTAATAGATTGCTTCCATGTAAAGTCAGCGTTGAAATGTTTTACATCAAGAAAATAGAAACCAATAGTTTCAAAAATGACAACCGCAACAAATAAGCTAATACCCGTAACAGCGCCAATATTAATCAATGAAGGATTGCTTTTTAAGCAATATTGTTTATAAGTAAAGAGTAACACCACCATTGTAAAAAATGCCAGGGAAGCTTCTTCCCAATCCAATGCCTTGGTTAAATGTAAAACAAGGGAAAGCAGCGAAATAACAACGGCGATTATCCATGCATTTCGTAAGCCTCTTATCAACAGAGTGGCAGTAACCAACAAAAGTAATCCGAGCAATATAACGAGCAGGTTAGACGCATGAATTAAATCAGTAGGAATGTATTCTTTTAATAAATTTACCCGTTGCTTTATTGGCGGTGTAATAGCAGAAAGTATATTGATTACGCCCAATAAAAAAATTAATAACGCAGGGGCTAAACGCAGAAAAATATTTTTTCCTTTAGCAGCAAAAGCTAATAAGCCTGCGGTTAATGGCAACCAGAATTCAAATATCCTGTATAGTATAGTTACCGCCAAAGCCTCTGCTGTACTGTATCCGAACAAGGTTAAAATATAGGTTACTGATAATTCAATTGCGCCCAGGCCGCGTAAAAAAGGAGAAGTTGCCAATAAAATAACTGAAACAATATAACCGATACATGCAGCCTCAACAGAAGGATGAACACCTACTGCAAGCATTGCAATGTAAAGATGTATCATGCCGGATAATTCATTACCAACAGAGAATAATGCAGTACGAATAAAATGCGGAATTGATAAATTGAATGAAAAAATTTCTTCAATATTTTTTTCAACTGAAGGAAAGATTTTAATTAGCAAAGCATGTACCCAACCTTTTTTGCGGATTGAATAAATTATGAAAACAAGAGCAGCTAATAAAACAGCTATGCTGATAATTCCAACTACAGAATTTTTTATCTGTCTTGACTGGGTTAATGTGTAAAGAATAACCGGCAAGCCTACCAGGAAAATAGAAAGTATTCCTGCAAATGCATAAAGGCCCGATGCCTGGTGTATTTCTTTTTTATGAATTTCGGAGCGCCTGAGGCTTACAGGCATATAAGCCAGCGCGGTTATACCACCGGCAGGTAAAAACACACTTAAGAAATTCCTTTTTAAAAATAATTCTATGCCCACGAGCCATGGAAGCCTGGCTCTAACTGCTGCAAAGCTGAAAACATACATGCCTGTTTGTAACAATATATAGACAATGGTTATAAAAACACCGGCTGATATCCATTGAAGGTTTGCATTTTTTAAAGCAGGAATAATAGAACGCAATTCATTTCGCTCCTGCCTGAAAAAATAAATGGCTACCAAAATAAAAAATACCGCTAGCACTTCTTTCAGATGAAGTTTTTTCACCAGTGATATAAATTTCTTAAAATTCATTGCAGCCATAAAAAAAATCGGAAAAATAAAAATACAAAGCTAATGCAGTGTAAGGTTAACGGATTTATATTTCTTAACGGGATTAAGACACAGATATTTAAAGTGAATTAACAGTACGATTAATATCCTGCAGCAGCATCATCACCGCGGTGATCTCCAACCGCTTCAATGGTTTTATCGGGCATAACCATAATTGCATCGGTTCTGCCAATTGTTCCTCTTGCGTTTATTTTATAACCCATTTGCTCAAGTTGCTTTATAACATTTTCGTCAAAATTTTCTTCCACAAAAATTTCATCAGGCAACCATTGATGATGAAACTTCGGCTTGTTTACTGCATCTGAAAGCGTCATCTTAAAATCAATAAGATCT
>JBBRTG010000065.1:0-4795 GCA_038244655.1 Chitinophagales bacterium | reverse complement strand
TTTACACTTTTCATAACTCACTTTATTTTTTGTTGGTGAAGAATTTAGAAAATGCTCCATTGTACCAATCTATCGCACTTGTTTCTCCTGCACTTAGGTACAATGAAGCATTAGTTTTTTAAATCAATTCCAGAGCCTGATTAAATCTTTTGGATGCAGTAGGTTAGGGTATTGCACATTCATTTCATGTAGAACAAACTGTTCCAAATCATTCCTGCAATCAGCATCTTTTAATGCAGGATATTTTAAAGCGATAATGCTGAGAGAATGAATAATTTCTTCTTTTTTAATTTCACCATTTTCACTCCCTTGTACAAAGGCTTTCACTTCATCAGTGAACGATTGTACCAATGGTGAAATATCAATTTCCAATGCAGGTTTAGGGAGATAATCTTCAGGATTTTCGGGTGTAACAAAATTTCTTAAATTGGATAAAGAAGCCGTACTCAATGTTCCATCTTCAACTTTTCTGATGCCAAAGACATTTAGAATTTCCCATCTGTAAAACTTAAACCCGATTACTGCATAATAAAAAATGAGTAAAAAGATAAGGGCAGAAAGATACTGTCCCCAGGTAATTGAATTAAACATGACGCTAAAATTTTCTTGTTCACTAATCGATTTCTCTTATTGAAGTTGCTGTTTAATGTAGGTGCAAAAATATTTCCAAAAGTGAGTTTGGAGAGGGTAAACGAGGTAGGACAACCCCGTTAATTAAATTGAAAATGAAAGAAGTAATTACAAAAATTAATCGAACTCAGTTTTCAGAAGTTCTGTTGGGTGAACTTCTAAAGCCTTGGCTAAAAGCGCCGGACTATTACTTGGTCAGCCGGTACGCAAAGGCGAGGTGGTGGCAGTAATAGAAAATGCGGAATTTATAAATATGCAGCAGGACTATTTGGAAAGTAAAAGCCGCATGGTTTTTCTTGAACAGGAATTAGAGAGGCAAAAAGAATTACGGAAAGAACAAGTGAATGCTGCAAAAATATTGCAGCAGGTTTCATCGGAATACAATATGATGGCGGCAAAGATCAGTGCGCTGGAACAAAAATTATCATTGATTGGGATCAGCACTAAAACAGTTGAGTCAGGAAAAATTTCCAGGACAAGTAATCTTTATTCACCTATCAATGGTTACACTACTGCAAGCAATGTAAATAAAGGAAAGTATGTACAACCAAGTGATATATTGTTTGAATTAGCTAATAAAAGTGATATGCACCTTGCCTTAAATGTTTTTGAAAAAGATGTAGGAAAAATAAACCCCGGTCAACCCATAAGATTTGCTTTAGCTAATAAAATAGATTACCACAGGGAAGCAAAAGTTTTCCTTATTGGCAAAGCAACTGAAAAAGATGGAACCATCCCCGTTCATTGTCATCTCACAGTATCCAATGACTCAGAAATATAGCCGGGCATGTATGTAAAAGCAATGATCGAAACAAAACCGAAGATTTACCTGCATTACGTGTAGAAGCAATAAGGTAAAATTGTTAGTAATTGTGTTTTAATTCTTGTTCCTAATAAAGATGTTGCTATAAAAGAAATCTACAGCGTATTAAAACCAGAGGGTCACTTCTCTATTTCGGATATTATATTAGAAGGCCTACTACCAAAACAAATCAAAGAAGATAAACGAATATTTATTTGAAGATAGGAACTAGAAAAGTTTATTAAGAATAATGGAAGGTGCAGATGCAGATATAATGTGTTTCGGTCACATACATAAACCTTACCACAGAATATTACTAACAGAGCCCGGTGGAAAGCCTCATTACCGCCATGCAATTAATATCGGTTAAGTGGGTAAACCAAAAGATAACAATCCGAAAGGTTGTTATGCGATACTTGCCGTCAAAGCAGATAGCAGCATAACAAATAAACAAGTAAGGACCAGCGTACTCATAATTTCCAGAATTTACTTCTGAGGAAATGCAAGTAGATGAAAGCACTATCAATATTGAAAGCTCCATTAAGTGATCAGCAGAAAAAGACAATCTTTGCTTTATAAAAATGTGACCCCCCATGAAATGGATAACCCGTGAGCATCCTAAAATTGATCGTATGGCTTGTCCATGGCTTATAAAGAGATTCATAGACAAGGATGCCGAAATTATTTATGCTCCATTCGATAAGGTAATTGAGGATGCGAAAAAATTAAACGCAATTCCTTTCGATTTCCCCGGCGTCGAGTTCACACATTACAATGATGAATGCACCTTTGATTATTTTTTGAAAAAATATAAAATAAAAGATAAAGCGCTCCATACAATCGCATCAATTGTAAGAGGCGCTGATACAGACAGACATGAACTTGCAAAAGAATCACCAGGTTTGTGGGCCATTTCTGCGGGGCTTGCCTATAATTTCAAAAATGATCATGAATTATTACAAAGCGGAATGCTTATTTACGATGCGCTTTATAGCTGGGCAAAATATTTGCAAAATGTAAAGCATACTCAACAGCCCTTTGAACATTTGCTACTCGATGTTTTTAATAAATACATAAAAAAACAAAAAGGTAAAAAAATTCCTGCGTGGGCAAAAGAAATGAAAGAGATTATCCAGGACCAGATTGATACAAACCTTACGTTAAGTTTAAAAGAAATTTCTAAAGACCTGAACGTACATCCATCATATTTGTCCAGAGAATTTTCGAGGTACTTTGAAGACTTATCGTTTGGTGAATATATTCGCAAACTAAGAATAGAAAAAGCAATTGCTCTAATGCAATCATCAGATTATTCATTAACCGAGATTGCTTACTTAACGGGCTTTTCAGATCAAAGTCACTTCACAAGAATTTTTAAAAAACATACCGGTAAAAATCCTTCCATCTTTAAAAAAACTTTGAAAAAAAGTAATCCTCGTACAAAAGGTTAATTCTGTTCTATTTAGTTTCCTGCAACCGTTCTACTTTTGTTATTTTACGGGCAACTACATGAAAAAAAATTACTTATTTCTTTTAATATTTCTGTCTGTGTCTTACAGCTCAGCTGCAGAGGCAATAGCATTTAAGCCAATATCTTTAAAAGCCTTTGTTGATTCTCCAGGTGTAAAAAAAATAAATACACAAAATAAAATAACCATCTCCGCACCCTTCCAGGGCAAGAAAGCTTTTTGTGCGTACGGCAGTGAGTCAAAATACATCGTCACCATTAAGGGAAATAACGTACTTATAGTTACCGGGAAAAGCAAAATAACCGGCGCATTTAAAAAGGATAAACTATTTACCAATGACCCTGGAGAAATACGATATAGAAAATTTGCCGGCAAATATAATTATGGTAAATATTATGTTATAGGTGCTGATTATTTTAGCGTACTTAATTCAGAAAATGGTGAGTACAGGTATTATACATTATGTAAATAATTTTGCATTCTTCATTCTTTAAATAAATAATTTTTATGAAAAAACAACTTGTGATTATCGTTATCTTTTTAATTGGCCACCATTGCTTTTCCCAGCAAAAAGATTGGTCGGCTGTTGAAAATGTATTTGGCAAAAAAGGAACAGTTCAGGACAAAGGTTTCAAGATTGGTTTTCCCCGTTCAGATTTGAAAGTAAAAGTTGGTGATTTTGCAGTAGAGCCTGGCTTTGCTCTTGGATCATGGATTGGATTTCTGGACGTAAGCAAATCAATGAAAGGCAACCACTCAATGAAAATGGACAACCAGGTTATGATGATGGGCGATCTTGTTCTTTTAGATTCAGAAGTTCCGATGGTTTTAAAAAAATTGGTTGAAGAGAATCTTAAGATAACAGCCATTCACAACCACCTTATAAATGAATCGCCCAATGTAAAGTATGTGCATTTTTCAGGCGAGGGAGATGCCGTAAAACTTGCACAGGCGATAAAATCAGTTCTTGAAACTACTGCAACTCCGTTAACTCCTCCACAATCAAATGCACAGGCAACCAATTTTGATTGGTCAAAGGTAGAAGCAGTACTAGGCACAGGAAAACACAATGGTATGCTTTTACAATATAGTTTCCCACGAAAAGAAAAAATAACGGAAAGCGGTATGGCAATGCCTGCATTCATGGGCGTGGCAGCCGGAATTAATTTTCAAAAAGATGGAGACAGTGCTGTCATCACGGGTGACTTTGTTTTATTGGCAGACGAAATAAATCCTGTTATAAAAATTTTAATTGAAAATGGAATTACTCCTACTGCTTTGCACAATCACATGATTCACGACGAGCCAAGATTGTTCATGATGCATTTTTGGGCTGTTGATAATCCGGAGAAATTAGCAAAAGCTCTACACCAGGCTTTGAGTGCAACTAACATGCACCAATAAAAAAATAATTTTAAAATACTGAAAGTAATTAGATACATATTAATTATTACAGGAATTGCTATAACAATTTATGGAGTTACAAAAGATGCTGACCTGGTAACATTTGGCGGCGTTGCTATCTTTATTTTAGCCTTCTTTTTAAACACTATTATAATGGCTTTCAAAAAATGAAAAATAATTTCCTTTTTATTCTTTTTATCTGTATATATTCTTTTACAAGCTGTAAAAGTCAATCAACGTTTGGCGAAAAATATTTACAATTAAGTAAAACGATTGCACTGCCAAATGTAAAAGGGCGCATTGATCATTTGGATGTTAATTTAAAAGACCGGTTAATATACATAGCGGCGCTGGGTAATAACAGCCTCGAAATAGTTGACTTAAAGAATGGCAAAATTGTTCACAGCATACACGGATTAGATGAACCACAGGGCGTAGGCTACATTCCTCAAACCAATGAAATTTTCGTAGCGAATGGAGGTAGCGGCGA
>JBBRTG010000064.1:0-5327 GCA_038244655.1 Chitinophagales bacterium | reverse complement strand
TTGACGCTACCTTCTTTTCCCAACGGGGCCGGGTTTGAACCGCGAACCAATAAATATTATTTTGTGACATTTAGCAGCTTCGCTATTCCTCAGTCACAGTATTATTGAACTGAAGTTAATTGTATGCATAATGCTATTAATAAATCTATCTTTTAAAGAATTTTTTTAGCCCGCTTAAAGGTGCTCTTTTTTCTTCAACATAATAACCTTCTTCTTCGTATCGGCTTGATCCGTAACCGTAACCGTAACCGTAACCATATCCATAACCATAACCATTGCCATAGCCGCCAAATCCATAGCCGTAAATAGAAAAACCGCGGGGCTTTAATCCGTTAAAGATGATACACATATTTCCAAATTTCTTCTGCTGACTAAGCCCGTTTATCATTTGCAAAAACTGTCTTGGTGTATGCTTATGCCTTACTACGAACATGTTTATATCAGCATACTTTTGAATTACCTGTGCATCGGCCACCGGTGCTACCGGCGCGGTATCAATTATAAGGTAATCAAATCGTTCTTTAATTGCATCCATCATTTCTCTGTATTTTTCACCGGACATAAGCTCAGTTGGATTGGGCGGTATAGGCCCGGAATTAATTAAAAATAAATTATTGATAAAAGTCTCTTTAATAATACTATCAATGTCAGCTTTTCCCACTAAATAATTAGACATCCCGGTCTTATTCTTTACATGTAATAACCTGCTCAGTCTTGGCTTACGAAGATCCATCTCTAAAAGAGCCACTTTTTTATTTGTCAAGGTAAAACTTATGGCAAGGTTAATAGCAATAAAGCTTTTGCCTTCACCGGAAATACTGGAGGTTACCAATAAGGTTTTATTTTTTTCATTTAATCCCATGAAGGCAAGGTTTGTTCTTAATCCCCGGAACTGTTCAGCAATTACCGTACGTTTTCCATCCCCTATCACAATAGATTCCTTTGTAGCAACCTGTATTAATTCACCCACAATAGGCACCTTTGTTTTATCCTCGATCTCTGATCTGAATAAAACTTTATGGCTGAAAATTTCTTTCATTAAAACTAAAAATGCTGCAGAAAGAATCCCAATCACAAGCCCCGTCATATAATAATTTTTTGCGACTGGTGAAATAGGCCCATAAGAGCTTGCAGGCTCAAGCACCCGCAAATCAGCAATAGTTGATGCGGATGATAAAGCTGTTTCTTCACGCTTTTGAAGAAGAAAAGTATAAATGTTATTTTTAATAGCCTGCTGCCTGCTAATCTCTAAAAAGCCTCTTTCTTTTTGTGGTATCTGGCTTAACAAATTATTACTTTCAGCAATCTGGCCATTTATTTGTCTTTTTGCAGATAATAAGCTTGCCTTTATATTTCCTATATTTTCAAGAATATCAATTTTCATCCGGCTCACTGTTTGTTCTGCAAGTAATACAGCGTCACTTTTTTCGCCCCCAAGACTTCTTGCTTTATCAAGCTCAAATTCGGCATCGTATAACTTAGATAAAAGACCGGCTAACTCTGAATCATTTATTAATAATAAAGAAGGTACGGTACCAGGTTTTTTCCCTTTATTGCGAACATAATTATTAATGTCATTTAAAATATCCAGTTGTAAATCTATATCGCTGTTTCGCTTATCAAACTCTTTAACCTGGCCAAAATACTGTGTTGCCTGTGCGCCTAAATCTACAACGGCTTCACGGGATTTATAACTGGCTATGTTTCTTTCAACACTGTCCAATTGAAATATAACAAGGCGCAACCTGTCTTCAATAAAGGCCAGTGTTTTAGCAGCTATCTGGTTTTTGTCTTCTATAGCATCACTATTATAAACTTCAAAAAGTTTATTTAACACGGCTGTTCCTTTCTCAGGTGCCTGAGTTGTCATGGTCACGTCAATAACTGTAGAAATTCGTGAAATAGGCTTAGGAGAAATACTGCCTGCAAGTGCCCCTGCCGCACCCGCAACAGAATTGAATTGAACAAAAAAATTCTTGCCGGTAACAGCATTATAATTTGGATTGATATTAAGTTTATAAATAACATTATTAATAAGAACAGAGGAATCGAAAGGCACTCTTTGTTCATTTATAATAATTACTCTTTTGTTCCAGTCAATTGAAAAAAAATATTTATTGGAAGGAGTTACTTTTAATGGTTGTGTGGTAGTAAACCAAACGGGTGAATTTTGATTATATAATTCTTCTATTCTTGCTCTGCCCTTATTATAAACTGTTGCATATAAGCCAAGCTGATTAGCTACTTCCTGTAATAATCCGGAAGATTGCAAAACAATGACTTCATTTTCTACTATTTTTTTTTCGCTGAATATATTTAATGCATCCAATACTTTAGAATCGCCACCGGCACCTTTATTAGGATCTTTCAAAAGCACTTTTGCATTGGCAACATAAATTCTTGTTTCCGATCGCAGGTATATAAATGCTATAAAGATTGATATAAAGGTGGTAATAACAAATAAAGGCCAGAAAGGAAGGTATTTATAAATTACCTGCTTGAATATATTGGTCTCAGTATGTTCCTTTAAAAATTGTTCTTCATCCATCTATCAGGTAATTATTTTATAAAACGGGTAAGTATAAGAATTACAATAGAAAGGCCGGTAGTTACATAAGAAATAATTTTTTGGGTGTTATCTGCTTTTATTTTCTTTGGTTCAACATATACAATGTCATTTGGTTGAAGAAAAAAATAAGGAGAGTAAAAAATAGAATTGTCAGTCAGCTTAAGTCTTTTGAATTCTTTACTATCATCTTTTTCTCTTATAATTAAAATATTATCTATCCTCCCCTTCTCGCCAATATCTCCACTACTTGCCAATGCATCTAATATAGTCATATTATCACTAACGAGTGGAAGTACCTGTGGGCTTATGCCTCCAAGCATGGTAACATGCCTGTTTAAAAATCCTATACTCACCACAGCATCTTTTAAATAAGGTATCAAATCTTTTTCAAGTTTATCTTTTAATTCTTTTTTTGTTATTCCTTCTACATGAAGACTACCTAATTTTAAGAATTGTATATTACCGTTGTCATCTACTAAATAACCATTCAGAGGGCCTTGCGAATTCTGAGGCGCATTATAAAAAGCAATATCAGGACTAAGGCTTGCAACGGTGATGCCCAGGAAATCATTTTTCTGTATTTTGGATTCAAGATTTTTAGAAACAAGATTTCTTAGTGTAGTATCTTTTTGCAGGTTTTGAAAATACGTTTGGTTTTTAATGGTAGTACAGGAAGATAAGATCAGAGTTGATATGATTATGGATAGAAAAAATGCTAGCTGCATCACTGAGTGATTCGAATTTTGAAATGAATTTTCCGGGGAAGTATTTTGCATAAAGGATTTCAGTGGCATTAATAACGAAATGCTTGATTTATTATTAGGCGATTGCAAATTTAACCGAAATTTATTTAATAAAATGCTCTTAAAAGCATTCCTGTCCATTGCTTTTTTGATTCTAATTCACTTATAATTTTTAAAAAAATATTACACCACCATATACTAATACCGACATTACGACCCTTTACAGTATTGACATTATAAAAAAATGAGTAAAATTTTTCTACAAAAAAGAAAGATTTAAAAGATTGCGGGAAAAATTTAATTGGCAGGAATTTCTTTTTTGCGGGCATCACGTACTTTTTTAATGCCATAACCTATACCAACAGCGAGCAAAGCAGTGAGGCCACCATCTATGGGACATATACTGCCATCAGCACGACAATTACACTGTGGATCACACCCAGGATCTCCGACTTGTGCTAAAACAATTGAAGGCAAACAAATAAAAACTACTATTAAAAAACTGAAAATTAAAATATACTTAAAAGCTTGTTTCATAGAAGGCATTTAGAGGAAGTAAAGTTAGATAAAAAGATATGAATTATTTAATTATTACCTGAATGACTTCTTTGGAGAATTATTTAATTATTATGTTACAAAAGGCTCTTCCAAACAATTGGAGCTTCGACAAGTTCAACATGCCAGTTGAGATCATTGAAGGCTAAATAAAACTTCTGAAGCTTTTCAACTTCAGAAGTTTTATTTAATATTTGTTTTAAAATTATCACCTTTCTGCCCACAGGTATTTGAATAAATTTTTAAAACACCACATTAATTACTTTCCTTTCTCCCCCCGGTGTTTTTATTTCTAATTGATAAATTCCTTTTGGAATGTTTTGTGCCGGTTTTATTTTTTCTGTAGTGCTTCCGCCGGGATATTGAATTGTTTTTGTCATAAAAATTTGACCGAAGGAGTTCATCAATCTTACTTCGTATATGCCTGACCGTTGGTTTATTATTTGCAGGTTCAAATTATTGCCAGTTGCCGGATTGGGATAAATTTTGATGCCCGGGTTCTGTTTTTCAATATACACCTTCATAACATCACTGTAGCTTATTTTGCCATCAAGCTCAATGCTGCGGATACGGTAATAATTATTCCCTTCTGCCGGATAAGCATCTACCCAATGGTAATTATTAATTTCTGAATTATTAGCTTTTATATCAGTTGACCTTACAAAATTATTATCATCAGCAGACCTTTCAATATTGTATTCTTCTACATTATTTTCGTTAGCGGTTTTCCAATCTATATTAACTGAAGTATTTTGTTGAAATGCTGTTACGGATGTAAATGTGACCGGTATAGGTGTATTAACTATTGTACTAAAAATAATCCGAAACCTGTCAGAAGCTCTTGATGCCGGATCTGCGGTAACTGAAAAATTGATATTGGAAGTATCGTTAAGGTTTAAAGGAGTAGAAGTTTTTAAATAAGTATCTTCCAATACGCCCACCCTTCCCGGCTTATTAAGATTAACAGCGACAAGTTCTAATTTATATGTAGTGGTACCCATATTCCACATTTTAAAAAAGATGGAATCATTTTCTTCAATGGTATGCCTTCTTTCAATTATTAATACAGTGCTCCCCCTTAGCATTCCAAAATTTTCGGAAGGATTAAACATTTTTCTTGCATCCATTCCATCTATGTTATTACTGTAATCTGTATCATATTGAGTTAATGTTCCATCTACTAAAAAAGCAGATCCATCTGCCGCTACTATGTATAAATTAGAACGAAATTGTGCAAATTCGCTGGTAGCCGGTGATGAAAGATGAGGAAAACTGCTTGCTGTAAAGTGGCAGAATAATGCAGCCAGAATAAGGGTAAAAATGTTTTTCATTTTTAGGATTTTGGATATGTTTCTTAAAAAAAGAATATGGACTATCGAGTAAACGAAATACTTAATTCAATTATTGCATATCAATAGCGAGTTACGATTTCACGTCATTGCGAGGCGCATTTATAAACA
>JBBRTG010000063.1:0-5422 GCA_038244655.1 Chitinophagales bacterium | reverse complement strand
TTAACAGATGAAGAGGTGGAAGAAATGTTACTTGCTTCTATAACTCATGCTAAAGATGATATTGCAACAAGGGCTTTACTTGAAGCAAGAACAGAAGGTGAACAACTCTTGGAAACAACAGAAAAATTTATTCAAAAAAATTCAGAATATCTCACACAACAGGAAATGATTGACACTGCGAATGCAATGCAGGCGCTGCAACTTTCTTTAACTATGGAAGATAAGGATCTTACACTCTCAAAGATTGAAGCGCTTAATGAAATCTCGCGCCCTTATGCAGAGCGTGTAATGGATGAGGCTGTATCGAAAGCAATGCAAGGAACTAAAATATAAAGTATAAATTACTTCAATAATTGGTTGAGTCCTGTATAATACAATATTTTTTTAATTGTATTCTTAGAAAATTCTTTAAACTGCGTAATTATTTTTTTTGATGGACTATAATTCGGCAGCGTTTTAAAAATCGTATCATGAAAAGAAAGCTTATGCTGAGTATCACTAAAAAAATAGAGATAAAAAGATTTGCGGGTTATATTTTCAGGGCATGTGATGCGGTTGTATCCATGGAATGAAATATTGCTGCATTCAAATAAAACGCAGCGGTTAAAAATTGGAGCAATTTTCAATTCACATTTTGTTACATGATTGTTCCAGAACTCCAGGTGGCCACCCCACTCACTTTCCCATTGTTTATTTAAAAATATAAGAAGATTCAGCCGTCGTTGTTTTTTCTCCAACGGGTGAATATTATAATCTAAATGGATGTCTAAAAAACTTCCATTGGCACCCTGGTGCAATCCTCTGCCATACCTGTCATCAAATACTTTTAGTGTATTGATGCCCGTTAGTTTGCTTACCTGGCGAATGAAATCTTCACTCATCAATTTGTTTTTGAGAATAGTAAAGCTTTGATCAAGTTTTGTAAAAGAAGAATCTTCAGATTTTTTTTCATTAAGCCCGTGATATTTTACACTCATATTTTCCATTGTAGGAAAACTATTATAAAGCTGTTCAGCAAAATCGGGATTTAAAAAATTATCAATGCAGAGATGCGGAAAGGGTTTTGAATCTAAAAAATTATCAATAGTAAAGTCTGAAAATATATTCGGATCAAGTATCGGATTAGCTTGCGTTAATTGAATCATTTGTTTTTTGCTTAAAAAATGCAGAAGCCATCAGCAGGAATAATGGCCATAGCCCAAAGATAAAGCGATTATGCCATTCATCGCAGGAAAGAACAACAGTGATAGTAAACAATAAGATTACAGTTAAGCAGTAGAGTGTGAGCGGTAATAATTGAGAAAATAATTTCTTAATCGAAAATAATATCAGTATATAAACAGAAAAGAAACTAATTATAATATATACATTATGAAACTGGGAATAATATGGCCGGTACATTCCAAAAAAAGCAATGAACCGTTTAGATGCCAGCGATAAAAATAATCCTGTATAATTTGTGATAATATACCACAGGCCTTGTACTGAATTTGGATTGCCCGGTATTTGTATGTTATGAGGGCGGGCAATAGTAGGAACTCCGCATATCACTCTTTCATCAAGGTAAGGCAATAAAAAATTTAATGCACCGCCTGAACCGATTACATAATTTAATAAAAAATAAAAAGCCATTGCGCAAACTATTATACTTATTCCTGTTATGAGCCACGCTTTTCTGCCAAAGAATTTAAACATGAAGTATAAAAAAGCAGCAGGAAAAAAGAAAATACCAGTAGGCCTTGTTAGACTTAATAGTACCATAAAAAAAATCAGCAGTACAATATTTTTATATGATAATGATTTTACTGAAAAAAGTAAATAAGTAAATAATATAGTAAGGCTAAAATAAATAGATTCAGTATAGAGATAAACGTTATATAAATGATAATAAAACATGGAAAGAAAAAGCAGCGTGAACGCAAAAGCAACCTTACTCTTACCGGTGATTTCATGGATTAGCTTGTAAAAAAAAATTACAGATAATCCATTTAAAAGCAATTGTAATGCTACGATATAACCAAAGCCTATTGAGTGTTTGATACTAAATGCATCTAACAATATTTGTACAGAATAAAATAAAAAATTACCTGATGGGTAATGCCCGGTTGCCATCAGTTCCTTTGCAACAGAAATATAAGTGTTTGCTTCAAGCGTTGTGAATATTCCAAACTTAAAAAAAAACAATAGCTGCGAAAGCATCCATATTGTTGCAAGCACCCAGACTTTAGTGCTTATGTTTCTTTTAATGTATTTCAAATGTAGCGGCGAAATATTAATGAGATTATGTGAAATGTATTTATATTTTTTCGGATAATTTTCTAAGAAGAATAACTAATCTTTTTAGATTAACGCCTTTTTTTTTAAAAAAATATAATTCGAAATAGAAAAGTTTTCCTGCAATAGTTTCATTATTTATGTTTTATTTTTATCCAGTTGCAAACTTCTTAAAACATACTTACCCAATATGTCAAATTCAATATTTACAATTGAGCCAACCTCTATTGATGAAAAATTAGTATGTTCAAATGTATAGGGGATAATAGCAACAGTAAATAAATTCCTGCTTACGTTAAAAGCTGTAAGGCTTACTCCATTCAGGCATACTGAACCTTTCTCAATTATTAATGGAGCGAATTGTTCATTAAAACTAAAAGTAAATTCGAAGCTTCCCTCAACATTTTTTTTTGAAACGCAGGTAGCCGTTCCATCCACATGTCCCTGAACTATATGCCCATCAAGCAGGCTATTTATTTGAAGAGATCTTTCGAGATTTATAATATCACCTTCTTTCCATTTGCCTGCATTAGTTTTATTTAATGTTTCCACGATAGCTGTTACGCTGTATATTTCATTTTTAATATCTTCAATGGTAAGACAAACACCATTATGGCATAAACTCTGGTCAATTTTTAAGTCATTTGTAATAGGGGTTTTAATATAGAAAGTTTTGTTAGTCCCTTCTGTTGTTACCTTTTCCAGAGTACCCAAAGCTTCAATAATACCTGTAAACATAATAGTAAGTGTTATGGTTTTTTGCCGTTATGTAAGAATTTTATTCTTTCAGGAATGTCTAAATTTAAAAAAATACTTTATCTTCGCATTCCTTAAAAAAAATCAAAGAAAAATTATGTTGATTATTGATTCAAAAGATTGCGAAAATATTGATAAAGCACTTAAAAAGTACAAGAAAAAATTTGAAAAGAGCCGTACATTACTGCAGCTTCGTGAGCGCCAGTCTTTTATAAAGCCATCTATAAAAAGACGTGGTGAGGTTTTAAAGGCTGTTTACAAGCAACAAATTGCGAGTGGAAAAATAGACGTTTAATCTGTTTAAATTTATATCTCATTCCGGATAGCTGAAGTTTATTAACTTTATAGTTGCCGGATTTTTTATGCCCTTAACTGAAATATATCCCATACAGGAATTTCTTAATTATCTTACCTTTCAAAGGCGGTATTCAAAGCATACTATCATTTCATATAAGAATGATCTGACCGGCTTTTTTGATTTTGTAATTATTCAATACAATTCAATAAGCTTATCTGAAATTTCTACTTCGGTAGTAAGGTCGTGGCTTGCATCATTAAAAGAAAATAAAACTGCTTCAAAAACGATTAATCGTAAAATCTCAACTTTAAAATCTTTTTTTAAATACCAGCTTAAAATGAATAAGGTAGAGATTAGTCCTATGTCATCTGTTAGTTCATTAAAAATAAATCGGCGGCTTCCTTCGTTTGTTGAGCAGCTCGATACAAATACTTTATTCAATCATGTTGAGTTTCCAGATAACTCGGAGGGAAGGACCAATCACCTTATACTTAGCATTTTTTATCAAACAGGTATAAGGCTTAGTGAACTTATTAATTTAAAAGAATCGCAAGTTGATAAAAGCAACAACACAATAAAAGTATTGGGAAAAGGCAATAAAGAGAGAATCATCCCTGTAAATAATAATTTAATTAGCCAGGTAGATGAATATATTTCTTATAAGAGAGTGAACAAGGAAGAATCGTCAAATATCTATCTCTTAGAAACAAAAAAAGGTAAGAGGCTTTACCCAAAATATGTTTATAAAATAGTGAAGAAATATCTTGGAGATGTATCTACTAATGAAAGAAAAAGCCCTCATATTTTGCGTCACACATTTGCCACGCATTTAACCAACAACGGAGCTGATATAAATGCTATAAAGGAATTGCTGGGTCATTCAAGTTTGGCATCTACACAAATTTATACGCACAACTCAATTGAGAAGCTTAAAGAAGTTCATAAGCTGGCACATCCCAAAGCATGAATCTTTTACGAAATCGGATTTTTATGAAATTTTTTTTTGAATAATGCGTTCTGAAATGTAACTTCATTTACACAATTTTTTATGTCTCACCTAAAAAATTTTTCTTGCCTATGACCTGAAATCCTTACCCTGAATTATTTTATTGTTCACTGTTAAAACTTACGAAGTCTATGAACGTTAACATTCAAACACTACATTTCGAAGCAGATTCCAAATTGGTAACTTATGTTGAGAAAAAGCTCTCAAAGCTTAACCAGTTTCATGAGCGAATTACTAAAGTAGATGTTTTTCTTAAGCTCGATAATGTTGTTCACAACATTAAAGACAAGATCGCTGAAATTAAAGTGCATGTACCAAGGCATGATTTTTTTGTAAAACATTCTTCTAAATCATTTGAGGAAAGTTTTGATATTGCACTTGAGTCTGTCATAACTCAAATAAAAAGAAAAAAAGAAAAGATGGCAGCCTGAAACAAAAACAAAGTAATAAATTCATCCCCCGGTTTGGGGGATTTTTTTTAAATATTCAATAAATATTTTTTTCTTTTCCTAATAGATTAATAAAGCGTTTTCATTCACTAACGAACAAAAATTATTGCGAATCATTTTTCTTTTTCAAAATTTTTCCATTAAACATTTTCCATTACCTTTGCCTTCCCAAAAAAATACCTTTATAGGTATGCGTATTTGGGAAGTTCATTATAACGCTGTATTTGGGGCCAATTGCCAGTGTAGCTCAGTTGGTCAGAGCAGCTGATTTGTAATCAGCTGGTCGGGGGTTCGAATCCCTCTACTGGCTCTTCTTTCAATATGCAATAAAAGACAAGAAAAGAAAAAATTCAGATGTTTTGTTTTTCTATTGCATATTGTCGATTGTTAATTGATTGGGCAGATGGCCGAGTGGTTAAAGGCGACAGACTGTAAATCTGTTCTCTCACGAGTACGTAGGTTCGAACCCTACTCTGCCCACATTAGAAATAGTTAAAAGTTTTTTGAAATAATATTGATTAGACTTCTTTCAAGCTGTTGTAGCTCAGGGGTAGAGCACTTCCTTGGTAAGGAAGAGGTCGTGAGTTCAATTCTCATCAACAGCTCTTTTAGAGTTGAAGAAAGGAAAATAATAAAAGC
>JBBRTG010000062.1:0-5442 GCA_038244655.1 Chitinophagales bacterium | reverse complement strand
TCCGCTCAAACCCATTGGTGACGGGCTATAAGCGGTACCTTCCCTTACAAAAGAATATAGATGATACATGGCAGAATGTACATCGCGCTGGCTCGCATTATCTCCATCAATTATAATATCGCTCTTCCATAATTCATCCCAGGCGGCATTATGAAACTGAATTAATTTTTGGGTTCCCTGCAGCTTTGCATAAATAACATAACGCTCTGCTTCATTTAAAGGATCATCGTGTTGTGCTGTTGTTATAGAAGCGCCGGCAATTGCAAAATGATAACTTATTCCTGCTTTTAAATTCTTTTTAAATTTTGTAAGATGCATATTGTTGTCCCACATTTCATGTATCAACTCCGGTTCCTGTCCATAAGGTTCGTCAAATAAAAATGTTGTTGAAGAAGCCAATGTTAATTTTCCGGTGGGGCTTTTTGCAACAGATGAAAGCAAGCTTAATTTTACATGAGGACGATCAATCTGATTGTAATAATTCTGTACATCTTTCAAATCATCCGGCGCTTCCATTACACTTGCAGGAATTATTTCTATATTTTTTTTTGGGATAATAGTTACATCAACCAATACTGTATATGGAAGATTACGCAAAGCATAATAAGTGTAAGAAACAGTGGCTTTATCCTGGTAGTCAAAAGTTGTAGTAAGATTTGCATGTTTCATATCCAGCACCTGGTGCATATTTTTTGCATCGGCAGAACCTATGCGATGCCCGTCAATATCAAGGTTCATATTCACCAGGTTGAAGCTTTTTAAAAAATTGCTTACTCTTCCGCGGCCATATTGATCGTAAGCGCCATTCAGTACAACATCTTTACACTTTAATGGTTCGGCAGAAGACACAATGCCAATAACACCGTTAGCCACCGTTTCACCATAATAATTTGAAGGATCAATTACCGGCGTTTTAATAACCCATACATCCTGGGAAAATGAAGCAGTAAAAATTAATGATATAACAAGTGAAAGAAGAATTTTTTTGTTCATATAAAATTTGTTTGTCGATTCCGGATGAATTCGTTTTTATTAAAAATAAGATATTAAGGAATGAGATTGGATTTAATGACTATTTGTTTTTCTTTTTGAATAAATAAAGGTTGGCATTATTAATAGCAACAATAATATAATCATCTCCATCTGTAGATTTTATATTTGCAATATCTCTCGCTTCACCTTTAATAAACAAACCACTTTGAGAAGGTGTTACATAATTGAAATGATGTTGTGCATTGCCCAATAAGGTGGTACCGTAGCTTGCATCAAAGCGACCGGTTTGCGGTTTAAGGCCGAAAAAATTTCCTGCAAGAAATAAATCTTTTAATCCATCTCCATTTAAGTCTTTAGCCAAAATACCAAATACCGGTGAAAGCTGCGCCATTGCAGGCAAAGGCTTCATAGTAAAATTCCCCTTGCCATCATTAATAAAAATGCAGGTTTGCGTTTGTGCCACCGTTAGTACTAATGCATGCTTTAGTTGCTCAGGCGAAAAAATTTCTTCAATTGATTTTTCTGCATATTCATCAAATTTTAAAAATCTCTTTTTGATTAAAGGCAATTGAGCTTCTAATTCTCCTTTCAAATAATAAGGATATGCTTTGCCGTCAGTTTTGTAATAAACAGGAATACATTCTATTTGCCCGTTATTATCAAAATCATCGACATACAATTTTGCAGGGTGTTGTGCATCGGCTTTAATATTTGAATTAAGTCCAAAATTTCCTGCAATTAAATCGGGCTTGCCATCGTCGTTTATATCAGCGACAGTAAGGCAATTCCACCATCCTGATGAATTATTAATTTTATTTATTATTTGCAATTTTCCATTGATGTATTTTAAAATTGTAACCGGCATCCAATCTCCTACTACAATTAATTCTTTAATGCCATCGTCATCAATATCTGCCCATTGTGCATCGGTAACCATGCCTAGTTTTAATAAATCAGGAGCAACAGATTTTGTAACATCAGTAAATTCTCCCTTACCATTATTTTGCAACAAAACGCTTGAGGGAATTAAACCATAGCTTCCGGGAACATTCCGGGCGCCAATAAAAATATCTTGCTTTCCATCTCCATCAAAATCGTTCACCCTTACACAGGAAGCGTTTATAGATACCGTTAGCAAGTCATTATTGCTTCGTGTAAAATTTCCTTTTCCATCATTTATATATAATCTCGGCTGCAGGTAAGAAGATCCTTGCCTTGCCTGGTTACCACCGGAAGCCGTTATGAGATCAAGGTCTCCGTCATTATCGGCGTCAAAAAATTCTGCTCCAATGTTTTCAAAATATTTATCCTTAATAAATGCTTGTTGAACTTTTTGAACAAAATGGCCGTTTGGTTTTTGTACGAAAATTTTAGCAGTATCCCCAATTGCACTGCCAATGTAAAAATCCTCAAGTCCATCTCCATTAACATCGCCAACTGCTAACTTCGGGCCTTCTGTTGAAAGCATTTTTGGTAAAAGCCTTTCTACATCAAAATCCACAAAATCATTTTCCCTGTGGCGGATGTTGCCTGTTATAAATTCACCAGTTATGTTTTTATATAATTCATCTTTTCCCTTAACAAGCAATTGTATATTTTCATAAGCATCTTGCTGATTTAATGTAAGTGTTGTATCTGCTTTTATATTTTTTAATACCTGCATTTTTTCATTTGGCCATTGCACAATAAGGCTATCAATTGTTGTAGCCGTGTCCAATCCGAAATTTAATACAGGCTCGACGCTGCTCTGGAAACCGCGTGTAGGCATTTGTTCTAATAATTGCTCTTTGTTCTTTGAAAAAACATTTACTCTTGCTCCATAACCAAAAGTATTTGGTGAAGTTCCATTGAGTTTTATTTTTAAATAATGATGATGCAATTTTTCTGATGCCATATTCCTGTAAACAAAAGCATCCATGTTTACATTATTTACTACAAGATCAAGGTCTCCATCTCCATCCAGATCTCCATAAGCAGCGCCGTTACTAAATGATGGTGTGGCAAACCCCAAAGCAGCTGATTCATTTTTAAAAAATAAATTTTTTTGATTTACGAAAGCATAATTCGGAATAGGAACTGATGGCATTTTTTGCAAAAGATCATTAAAACTAAAGCCACCTTCAGTTACCTGCTTCATTAATTCAGGGCTGTTGAAGTACCCCAGAAAATCCTGGTTAGTAAGATCTTTGCTAATGCCATTGCAAACAAAAATATCTTTCCAGCCATCGTTATCAAAATCAAAATCCAATACGCTCCAGCTCCATCCTGTAGCATCAACCCCGGCAAGCTGGGCTATTTCACTAAAAGTACCATCATGATTATTAAGCTGCAAACAGTTACTCGTAAACTGATGATGAAGATCTATTTCATTTTTTGCTGTGCCTACATCATATTCATCAAACTTCATAGTCGTCTTTAAACGGTAGTCGCTTTCGGGAAGCATTTCTGCAGTAAAAATATCAGGATAGCCATCGTTATTAATATCGGCCATATCGCAGCCCATAGAACCGTTGCTAATGTGACCTATTGCATCATTAATTACTTCTTTAAATGTTCCATCATGTTGGTTAATGTACAAATAATCTTTTTCAAAAAAATCATTTGATACGTAAATATCATCCCAGCCATCGTTGTTTATATCACTAACGGTAACGCCTAACCCAAAAGCTGTTTCACTTCCATATATTCCCGCTACGGCGCTTACATCAGTAAATTTGCCATTATCATTTCTGTATAACCGATCGCCGTTTAAAGGATCGCGGATATTACGCATGTTTTTATTGTAACCAAAACTTCCGATTGATCTTGGGCTGTTATTTAATACAAAACAATCAAGGTCTCCATCATGATCATAATCAAAAAAGATTGCCTGTGTGGATGCACCTTTATCATCAAGCCCATATTCATGTGCTTCTTCTTTAAAGGTTCCGTTTTTTTGATTGATGTATAATTCATTTGCCTTATCATCTCCTGGAATAATACCTGCGTTACAAACATAAATATCAAGCCATCCGTCTCCATTAACGTCTGCCATTGTAACGCCGGTATGCCAGTGATGTGTGCTTTGAAGGGCCGCCTTAGTGGTAACATCTTCAAACTTCCAGTTGCCTTTATTAATGTATAATTTATTTTCACCCTGGTTCGATGTAAAAAAAATATCAGGCTTGCCATCATTATTTATATCACCTATGGCAACGCCGCCACCATTATAAAAATTATGATAATTAAAGATGTTCATTTCCTTTGTATCAATAACCTTATTATTAAAATCTATCCCGGTTTCGGAAGCAGGCAATAATTGAAATAAGGTTTCAGAAGCCGTTTTGTTTTTTGATGAATTGCAGGCAAATAAAACAAGAAGAAAAATAAATACAAGAAAATAAATTTTTGGAAAGATATCTTGATAAGCAGTTCTTGAAAGCATCTACAAATATAAATTTATGTAAGCAGGTTAATTGTGAAAATAAATAAAAAATAATGCATGCATTTGTTGTTTATAGACTTCTAAAATGGCGGCCCTTTCAAAAATAGAAATAACATCGCAGGCCATTATATCTTATTATCGTTATATTGCGCAAAAAGATATTTTTGTACGATATGAAAAAATGGCTTGTTATTCTTTTGATTCTTATTGTTTTATTAGTAGGCTGTATATACATTTTTATTCCCGGCAAACTTAGTATAACAAAAATCGCCCTTATTAATTGCAGCATCAATGGCACCAATCGTTATTTATCAGATGCAGACAAATGGAAAATGTGGTGGCCCTTATATAATAATAATCCTATAGCTCTGCGCAATGCTGATAGCTCTTTTATAAATAAAAATTGCGCTTACCAGCTAACTCAAAAATTTTATAACAGTATTGAAGTCTCTATTAAATATGGAGAAGAAGCTTCAATAAAAAGCAGGATTAATATAATTCCATTGGTTGCCGATACAGTAGCGCTGCAATGGAATTATAATATTACATCCAGCTTAAACCCTTTAAAAAGAATAGAACAATATAATAAGGCTTTTAAAACAAAAAGTAATATGGGCGAAGTATTGGGAAGCCTTAAATTATTTTTAGAAAATAAAGAAAATGTTTATGGCATCCATATAGATCAGATTAAAGTAAAAGATACTCTTTTGGTAGCCACCAGGTATTCCTCCAATACTTACCCGACAACTAATGAAATTTATAATTTAATTAAAGGATTGAAAGAATATATTTCAAAAGAAGGAGCTACAGAAACTAATTACCCTATGCTGCATGTAATGCAGGACAGTGGACGTTTTAAAACAATGGTAGCTTTCCCCATAAACAAACTAATAACAACCAATGACAATTTTCTTTTAAAAAGAATGGTGCCGGGAAAGATTTTAATAACGCAGGTAAAGGGTGGTATAAACACTGCAAACCAGGCTATCAAACTAATAGAGCAATATATGGATGATTATCATTTA
>JBBRTG010000061.1:0-5455 GCA_038244655.1 Chitinophagales bacterium | reverse complement strand
TTATGGTTTCCGGCAATTATACTTTAGGGTTAAGCAAAATTAACAACCCTTCAGCCGGTGATATGGGTGGCACAATTAAGAACCGGTATTTTGGTGTAAAGATTGGCTATGTATTTGGCAAAACAAAACACAAGTAGATTTAATATAAAAAGGCATTACTTTTTTGATTGCATGCCCGATACAAGTATGTTCGCTTATTCTCATTTAAGCAATTTGACGAAAGCCGTTACCATACCCTCTCATTTTATTATTAAAGTTTATAGTATCGGCACAAATTATATTAGTTATCAGCTATCGATAGAGATGCACTCTCAATCTTATTAAAGAATAAAAAGATAATCATGAAGCATGAAGAAGTCACAAAGGATGATATTTTAATAACAGAGAAACCAGGCATGCTTCAGCAAAAACTATTGGAAATGGAGCATTTTCAGTCAATATATAAGAAAGATAGTTTAGTGAAAATGAGTGAGGTATTGGTTATACTATTCTCTGCTTCATCGCTTCATACAAAATCATTCCTGCGGCAACGGAAACATTTAACGATTCAAAATTATTTTGCATCAGAATTTTAAAACGATTGTCACAGGCTTTATACAATGATGATTGAATGCCTTTGTCCTCACTTCCCATAATAATTGCACAAGGACCTTTAAAATTTATTTCAAAAACATTTTCATTCGCTTTCATATCGCTTGCAAAAACCTTTATACCATTCAAATGCATTTCGTCTATGGCGTTGTGCAAGCTTTTAACACGACATACTGCAATATTCTCAAGTGCTCCTGCAGAAGTGTTTATAGCATCTTCATTTAAAGCCCCTACTCCCTTTTCAGGAATTACAATTGCATGAACGCCGCAGCAATATGCAGTTCGGGCCAACGCTCCAATATTCCTGATATCAGTTATACCATCCAGCATCAACAATAAAGGAGTCTCGCCATTTTCTACAATTAATAAAATTACATCCTGAAGATTCTGGTATTTTATTTTTGACTTTACAGCAATGCAACCATGATGGTTTTCTAAATTAAAATTTCTTATTTTTTCAAATGGAACTTTATTGACCGGAACTTCAAATTGAAATGCAATTAGTTTTAATTCATCCGAGTCCGCCGAAGAAATAGTATTCTGTATATAAATTCTTTCAAGTTGCTCACCATTTTTCATTGCTTCAATAACAGGCACAATTCCCCCGATTAATAAATTTTTTTTAGGGCGGTGTTGTTGTATAAATGGTTTATGCTGTTGTCTCACATTTCAAATTTACCTGATTAATTAACCTAATCAAAAAGCCCTCGATTGAGGGCTTCTTTCATCCTCAAAAGAATTTATTTTATCCCAAAAGCTTTTTTTACTTTCTCGACATAGTCAAGTTTTTCCCATGTAAATAATTCAACTTTTACAATTTTAGGAGAACCGTTAGGCAAGTTGAAAGTTTTTGTAACTACTTCATTCTTGCGGCCCATGTGCCCGTAAGATGCTGTTTCACTATAAATAGGATTGCGAAGCTTTAAACGTTGTTCAATAAAATATGGGCGAAGATCAAAAAGCGATTTTACTTTTTCAGCTATTTCTCCATCTGATAATTTTATTTTGGAAGTGCCATGAGTATTTACATTTATGCTTGTGGGTTGTGCTACACCAATAGCATAAGAAACCTGCACCAATACTTCATCGCAAACAGCTGCGGCAACAAGATTTTTTGCAATATGCCTTACTGCATAAGCGGCGCTTCTGTCAACTTTACTTGGATCTTTTCCACTGAATGCCCCACCACCATGTGCACCCTTACCGCCATAAGTATCTACAATTATTTTTCTTCCGGTAAGCCCTGTATCACCATGTGGGCCTCCTATTACAAATTTGCCGGTAGGATTTATGTGGTATTTTATTTTATCATTAAAGAAATGCGCATACTTCGGATATTTTTTCTTCATGCGCGGAATCAATATCTTTTTGATATCATCAGATATTTTCTTCAGCATTTTTTCTTCTGTATCAAAATCATCGTGCTGTGTTGAAACTACAATGGCATCAATCCGTACAGGTTTGTTATCATCACTATATTCAAGTGTTACCTGGCTTTTTGCATCAGGACGCAGGTATTTAATTTCTTTATTTTCTCTTCTTAATGCTGCAAGTTCTATTAAAAGATTATTGGCAAGATCCAATGGCAAAGGCATATAATTTTCTGTTTCACTGGTAGCGTATCCAAACATCATTCCCTGGTCGCCAGCACCCTGCTCCTCTTTTTTCTTTCGGTCAACGCCCTGGTTAATATCTGCAGATTGTTCATGTATTGCTGAAAAGATTCCACATGAATTTGCTTCAAACATGTATTCACTTTTAGTGTACCCTATTTTTCTGATCACCTCTCTGGCGATTTCCTGTACATCGAGATAAGCTTTTGATTTTACTTCGCCGGCCAGTACAACCTGCCCGGTAGTTACCAAAGTTTCGCAGGCAACTTTACTTTGAGGATCGAAAGCTAAAAAATTATCAATCAGGGCATCACTTATCTGGTCAGCAACTTTATCCGGATGTCCTTCACTCACTGATTCAGATGTAAATAAATAAGGCATATTTGTTTTGTTTTAAGAGCGGCAAAATTATGGCTTCACATTCATTGAACAAAATAGAATTGTAAATCTTTATTTCTGATTAAAGAAAGATGATCTTTATTTTAAAAAATTTTAAAAAAATATTACAATGCAGAATAAATGATGTGCAATTTCATTCTGTAATCAGGATTGTTACCTCCGCCTAATTTCACACGTCCATTTGTAAATTGATTGATTTGATAAAGAATCGGGCTTACAGGTTGTGAGCATTCATCAACATAGCCTTTTGGTATATCTATATAAGAAGGGGCACTCAGTTTTAATGTTGAATTTATATGATGACTCGTAATTATTTTTTGCACATACCTCGATATATTGAATGTATATCTTGAAATATTATTTCCAAAGGGATCTTTTACAATTTTTCTAAAGCCACCAAACTGCCCCAGGTTTGGCGTACCAGACAACGTATTAAAATCACATGGAACAGGCCTCAAACCAGAAGTATCTTCAACCTGAAGAAAAAGATAATTAGGTGAAGTAAAATCTTTATCTGCCGGATCATAAATTTGATCCATAACTAATTCAGCCCTGTTAATTACCCTGTTAGATAAATTTGAAATTGATGGAATTTTAATTTGAGCATACGTTCCAGGATTGGTTTGTATATAAATCTCATCATCGCCTGAGGCTGGCTGCGCAAGATGGTTATTAATTTCTGCCCCTGCATGATTTCTTATAATAAAATTACCCGCACTTGTAAAACTGCTAAATGTAAAATTAGAAACTGCAGAAATCAATGAATCATGAGTGTATTTATAATAAATGGCAACTCGTGTGTTAGTATCTGCAAGACTGTAATAAGTTAATGCATTTCCTCCAAAATTAATATCGGGAACTATTGCAAAACCTTTAAAGAAAACTTTAAATAAAGAATCAGATGCCCATGCTTTAGTCGAATCATGAGATAAAAGAGATTGCCCAAAAGTATTATTCAGCATAATGCGGAGTTGAACGGAATCATTAAGATTTTGGGGAGTATAAGTTGCTGAACCAAGAAGCTCATCATATTCAGTAAAGGTGCAACTGCTTGAATCAGGTTTGAAAATTCCGTCTATATTATAAACATCAACTTTTTGTGGAAGAGTAGTATCGCCAAATGAAGTTTTATAAGATAGAGATAAAATGATAGAATCAATTGTACTGTTAGATGGAAATGAAAATGGAAAAAATGCCGGCTTTAATTCGGTATATATAGTTCCTTGTGTGGTACCGAAATATGGATCATTTTTAATAGCGCCTAATGCAAATAAACCATCCGGATAAACCTTTGCACAATCTTTCTGTACTGAATCAAAATTGTTGGCTATAACACTTAACGTAGTATCAAATGTATGTATATTGTCTACTACCGGTATAAGATTTTGGCCGAGATTGGTAGTGTCAATTTTAGTACAGCTCCAGTTTAAAAAAATTACAAATAGTAATCCTGATAGAGCAGTTTTGAATTGGCTATTAAACACTTAAAAGTATAGTTTGAGATAATAAATAAAGGGATGAAAATTATTTGTCCGCAAGGTCGGCATACAATTGTAAATAGTCTGTTAAATCTGGTTCAGCATTGTATTTCAAAACTTTTTTGCCTCTTACTTTTCCAAATTCATCGGCAAGTTTTTTATCAACTTTTTCTGCACCAAAAGTAATGGCGTCAGCATAAGTTGCGCCGCCCCTAAACATAGCGGTGTTAGTGCCTTCCTTAAATGGATCCAAATCCTTTTCTTTTATATTGGTGTTTATTGTTGCAAGCTTTACAAAGTCTGCACCCATTTTTTCTTTAAAAGTATTTTGCCCTATTGTATAAATAATTTTACAATTACTAAACACAGGTTCTTTTTTGTAAGCTGTTTTAATATACATAGGTATAAGTCCTGTCATCCATCCGCTGCAATGAATAATATCAGGAGGCCATCCAAATTTTTTTACAGTCTCTAATGCTCCCTTGCAAAATAATACTGTTCTTAATGCATTATCGTTAAACCATTTTTCATTTTCATCATGAAATAAAGTTTTTCTTTTAAAAAGATCTTCATTATCGAGAAAATAAATTTGAAGTCTTGCGTTGGGTAAAGAGGCTACTTTAATTACAAGCGGATAATCATCACCATCAATAGATACATTAATTCCTGAAAGCCTTACCACTTCATGAAGCCTGTGCCTTCGTTCATTTATTATACCAAAGCGAGGCATGATGCAACGCACTTCCATTCCACTCTCATTCGATTTTACTGCAAGCCTGTTTACGATTTCAGCAAATTCTGTCATTTCAAGATAAGGAGACATTTCGTTTGCAATAAATAAAATTCTTTTCTTTGTTGACATTTGCGAAGAGTTAAATTAGCTTTATCAGTTTTTTTAAACAGGCGGCAAAGTTACAAGTTTTTTTTTGTTAATCACGCTAAACTCAATGTTGAGCCATATTACAAAGCAGTATGATATTATTTAAACATTTAAAAGATTTACAATCTTATCTTAATAAGGTAGAAGAAGAAAAGCTAACTACCGGTTTTGTACCTACAATGGGGGCTTTGCATGCAGGCCACCTGGCGCTTATTGCACAAAGCAAAAAAAAAGCAGCTATTACTATTTGCAGCATTTTTGTGAACCCTGTACAATTTAATAACCCCAATGATTATAAAAAATATCCTGTTACTATCGAAAAAGATATTTTATTACTTGAAGAAAGCGACTGCGATATTTTATTTCTTCCTGATGAAAAAGAAATATATCCTAACGGTGATTCAAAAAATAAGCATTACAATTTAGGCTATCTTGAAACAGTTCTTGAAGGCAAATTCAGGCCGGGACATTTCCAGGGAGTATGCATGGCTGTT
>JBBRTG010000060.1:0-5621 GCA_038244655.1 Chitinophagales bacterium | reverse complement strand
TCTCTTTGTTGGCCCTGGGGGAAATAATAATCAGCCTTTCACAAGGCAAATGCAAAACAGGTTATTTAAAAATGATGGCAAAGGAAATTTTACAATAGATGTTAATTCGTTTCCTCCTAACGGTATGAATACAGGAGTTGCCATCGCTTATGATTTTAATCACGATGGGTACCCCGATCTTTTTGTTGGAGGAAGAAGTGTTCCAAGAGAATATGGTTCTTCTCCTTCAAGTTTTTTATATGTAAATGATGGAAACGGACATTTTACAGACATTGCAAAAACTAAAAATCCGGATATTGCAAATATTGGTATGGTCACGGGTGCAGTGTGGGCCGATGTTTCAGGAGATAGCGCTAAAGAATTAATAATAACAGGAGAGTGGATGGCTCCCCGGATTTTTTCTTATAACGGAGATCATTTTGTTGAAATTAAATCTAATCTCAATAATTTATTTGGCTGGTGGCAAACAATTTCAGCAGCAGATTTAAATGGAGACGGGCATGAAGACTTAATTTTCGGAAACATCGGTGAAAATTTTTACCTGCGGCCTGACTCTGCAAATCCGGTAAAATTATGGATCAATGATTTTAATCAAAACAATACTCTTGACAAAATACTTACTTATACCATTGATGGAAAAGATATGCCGGTGTTTTTAAAACATGATTTGCAGGATCAAATTCCTTCAATAAAAAAACAAAATTTAAAGCATGAAGATTATGCAAAAAAATCAATACAGGAATTGTTTCCTCCCGAAATAATAAAAAAATGTATAGTCAAAGAATTTAATTATCCTTCTTCAATTGTGGCAATTAATAATGGTAATGGAAACCTGCCTGCCGCCCAGGCAAGCTTTAGTATTCAAAAATTACCTGTAATGACACAGCTTTCATCGGTTAATGCTATTCATTGCATGGATATTAATCATGATGGAAAAATTGATTTGGTTCTTGGTGGAAACCAATATGGATTTCCGCCGCAATTCGAAAGATTAGATGCAAGCTTTGGTGATGTTTTATTAAACAATGGTAAAGGCAGTTTCACATGGGTTAATCCTGTTCAATCCGGTTTAAATGTTCAGGGTGAAGTAAGGGATATTATTGAAATACCCGGTAAGAATAACAATAGTATTTTATTTTTATTAAATAATGATTATCCAGCTTTATATCATTTGAATAATAAATAACCATGTACATTGAAATATCTTTGACTTACATATTGGCTCAAAAGGACCTTAGCGTTTTATCATGCTTTGTACCATTAAATTTAAATTATCATTGTGCAATTGAAATATCTTTGGGTTATATGCTTTCTCCGTAGGAGTTTCGTGTTTATAACTAAAAAATAATAATAACTTTTGGCCCCGGCAGGAGCCACGTAAATTCTCTTTTATGGCAAACACATTTTCTCAAATTTATTTGCAATTTGTATTTGCTGTAAAGGGAAGGCAAAGCCTTATAGATAAACAACATAAACTAGAATTGCATAAATACATAACCTCATTAGTACAGGCACGTAAAGCAAAGATGCTTGCTATAAATTGCATGCCAGATCACGCATAGAAAAAAAATATTCGAAGAAGAATTAATGAATTTTTAGAAAAGTTTGCTGTAGGAACGTTTCCTGTTTGAATGGATAGAATAAGAAATGAAAAATACGTGGCTCCTACGAAGCCTAAACTTTACGAATAACTGTTTCTATAAACACGTCGCCCCTCCGGGGCAGGCATTACAATTATTCATTAATTCATTTAAATCGCAAGACAGATTAATTTGAATAATAAGCTAAAAACAAATGTAAACGCTAAGCGTTCAAATAAATTATGAGTCAGCGAAAACCTTTCTCTTTATAACGGTACGCATAAACGCCATTTACTATAGAGCTAAAAGAAAACTAACGCTTAATGTTCAGAATGATTAAACCCGTTTTATTGTTGAAATCAACATAGGATAAAAATATGACGTGTAAAAGACCTTACAATATTATAAGCATAAGTGTTTTTCTGCTTACGTTTTTTTTCATAGCGTGTACATCCAAAAAAAAAGAATTGCCTTTGTTTCAAGTGTTGGATAGCAAAAGAACAGGCCTCGATTTTAGCAATAATCTTGTCTATAACAACGCGTTTAATCTTTTTAAGTACATCTATTTTTATAATGGCAGCGGCATAGGAGCGGGTGATTTTAATAATGATGGTTTGATTGATTTATTTTTTGCATCTAACCAGGGCCAGAATAAATTATACCTTAACCAGGGGCAGTTAAATTTTAAAGATGTAACAAAGGAAGCAAGCATCCCTGAAGATGGCGGATGGTCAACAGGGATTTCGGTGGTGGATATTAATAATGATGGATTGCTGGATATTTATATTTGCAGAGTGGGTAATTATGAAACTTTGCACAGCAAAAATCAATTACTGATTTGCCAGGGCATTGATAAAAATGGCGTACCATTTTATAAAGATGAAGCGCATGAATATGGGCTCGATTTTTCCGGGTTCAGCACACAGGCTGCTTTTTTTGATTATGATAATGATGGTGATTTGGATATGTTTTTACTAAACCATTCAGTACATGAAAATGGTACATTTCGCCCTCGAAGCGAATTTTTAGGTACTTATCATCCGCTTTCCGGTGATCGCATTTACAGGAATAATGGTAATAATACTTTTACTGATGTTACTAAAGAAACCGGTATCAATAGCTCTGCAATCGGCTATGGGCTGGGCATTGCTATTGCCGATATTAACCTTGATGGCTACCCTGATATATATATTGGCAACGACTTTCATGAGAATGACTATTTGTATATCAATCAAAAAAACGGAACTTTTAAAGAAGAAGGCGAGCAGCGGTTAATGCACACCAGCCAGTTCTCTATGGGCGTAGATGTGGCAGATATAAATAATGATGCCTATCCTGAAATTATTTCGATGGACATGCTGCCATCAGATCCATATATATTAAAAAGATCGCTGGGCGAAGATGATTATGATATTTTTAATTATAAAATTGAGAAAGGATATAGTTATCAATATACCCGAAATAATTTACAGTTTAACCGGAGAAATGGTTTATTCAGCGAGATAGGATTATATAGTGGCGTGGCAGCAACAGACTGGAGCTGGGCTCCGTTGTTTGTTGACTTTGATAATGATGGGTTGAAAGATTTATTTATATCAAATGGAATTCCCAAACGAATGAATGATATTGATTACATAAACTTTGTTACTAACGGAGATGTGCAAAAAAAAATTCATGAAAATAATTTTGGTGAAAAAGATCTTTCATTAATTAAAAAGTTCCCAGAAATAAAATTGCCCAATAAATTTTATAAAAATAATGGCAACTTTTCTTTTACCGATGAAGCCAGTCGCATTGATGGTTCCATACCTACTTTCTCTAATGGTTCCATTTATGCTGATCTTGATAATGACGGCGATCTCGATATTGTTACCAATAACATTGATGCTTCTGCTTTGGTATATGAAAATAAAAACAACCAGCCTGGCAAAAAATCTTCTGTTAAAATAAAATTAAAAGGCAGCGCTCAAAATATAAATGCAACCGGCGCTAAAGTTATTGTGTATGCAAACAAAGAAATAAGGACTTATGAAAAATATCCTGTAAAAGGTTTTATGTCAAGCATGGAAATTCCTATGCTTATTGGATTAGAAAAAACCAAAGTAGATTCTATGTTTTTGATTTGGCCCGATAATACTTATCAGCCCATTTCTATTCCTGCAGATAAATCAACAATAACAATTACTTATAAAAAAGACTTGCCTTCATTTGATTATAAGAGATTGACGGATCATTATAAAAATCCAACGAAGCAAATGGTTGATATTACAAAAGATGTTAACCTTAATTACCTGCACCAGGAAAATTATTTTGTAGAATTTGATCGGGAGCCATTAATTCCTCACATGGTTTCAACTGAAGGCCCGGCCCTGGCCGTAGCGGATATTAATCATGACGGGCTTGATGATATATTTATCGGTTCAGCAAGAGATAAAAAAAGCGCTGTCTTTTTACAGCAACCTTCTGGAAAATTTATTAAAAGTGATCAACCCGTTTTAGATAAAGACAGCATTTATGAAAACGTAGATGCCTGTTTTGTTGATGTAAATAACGATGGTAATATTGATTTGGTTGTTGCCAGTGGTGGCAATGAATTTTATGGCACTGACTTTCATAATACACCACGGGTATATTTGAATGATGGGAAAGCTAAGTTCACAAAACTTGAAAATGCTTTTACCAATTTGTATGTAACAGCATCCTGTGTTGTTCCTTACGATTTTAATGGAGATGGCAATATGGATTTGTTCATTGGCGGAAGGGCAGTACCGTGGGCTTATGGCCAGGTTCCGCAATCTTATTTATTGCAAAATGATGGCACCGGAAAATTTACAGATGTAACAGAAAAATATGCCAAAGGATTGTCGGATGTTGGCTTTGTAACATCAGCGTTATGGTTTGATATTGATAAAGACGGCGATAAAGATTTAATCCTCACTTTGGAATGGGGCGGCATTGTGGCTTTCATAAATAATAAAGAAACTTTTACAAAAAAGATATTGACTGATAAGAAAGGCTGGTGGAATTTTGTGTTGCCTGTTGATATAAATAATGATGGCAACATAGATTTAATTGCCGGTAACTTAGGATTAAACAGCCGTCTAAAAGCATCAGAAAATGAACCGGTAAGAATGTATTATAATGATTTTGATGGTAACGGTAAAAGGGAACAGGTGCTTACTTATTATATGAATGGAAAAGAATATCCTTTTGCTAATAAGGCAGAGCTTGAAAAGCAGATTCCCATTCTTAAAAAGAAATTTTTATATGCTGAAGACTTTGCCAAAGCTAGTATCAGCGAGCTTTTCACGCAGGAAAAACTTGATAACTCTGAAGTATTAACAGCGAATTATTTTTCAAATGCTGTTCTTATTAATAAAGGAAATCTTCAGTTTGAAACAAAGGCATTGCCTATGCAGGCGCAACTTTCTCCTTATAAAGATGCAGTAGTGATAGACGCGAATGGTGATAATTTGCCTGATATTTTATTAGCAGGAAATTACTATGATAATAATATTGAAATGGGAAGATACGATGCAGATTTTGGCACGATGCTCATCAATAAAGGCAAAGGAATATTTAGTTGCGAAACTATAAATGGACTGTCAGTGAAGGGGCAGGTCCGACACATCAAGCCAATAAGTATTGGCAACGAAAAATCATTTATTCTTGTAAGAAATAATGATAGTGCGATGGTGATAAAATTTAAATGAAGTATCCCAAAATAAATTTTTACACAATCCATCCATGTCCCTCTTCTTCGGAAAGGGGCTGTCCAGAGGACTCCTTTGGAGGGGATGTTTACATTACCGGGTAATAAATTTTCGTAACCCATTTCGTAGTATCAACCTCTTTTGATCTGTCAGTAACTAAAGATTGAAATGGAATTGCCGGAGATGTTAAATGATAATCATCCATATATTGCTCTATTAGTTTGATAGCCTGGTTTGCAGTGTTTATACCACCCTTTACCTGCGTTATTAAAATCTTTCCCGGCACCATTCTTTTTAAAAGAAAATTGTCATTGGTTGTTATTAGTTT
>JBBRTG010000059.1:0-5623 GCA_038244655.1 Chitinophagales bacterium | reverse complement strand
GAAAGCGAAATGATGAATCGAACAAGTGTACGTCATTGCGAAAAGTTTTCGGGGATTTTTGCCGAAACTTTGTGGCAATCTCATGTGGAAACCTTTTATGAGATTGCTTCGTCGCCGGAAGATTTTAATATAAAGAAAATTCGTTTGGCTCCTCGCAAAGACGAATGTTTAGCATTAATAAAAAATTGTGCTTATTTTACCTAATCATAAATTAAAAATAGTTACACATTAGAAGAACATTTAAAAATCTTCCCCAGCAACTGAAACCTAGTGTTCAGGAAATTCTATTCTATACACAATAACAAAAGAATCATGACACGATCTTTTTTAACAACAATTATTTCATTATTAGTTTTTGTTTCCTTTGGGCAAAGCAAGTTAGTAAAAGATAGCATTGGCAATGTACCTGTACTAAAAGTTACCTTACTCGGTACAGGCACTCCGCAGCCAGTTATGGATCGGTTCGGTCCAAGTATTCTTGTTGAGGCTGGCAATGAAACTTTATTATTTGATGCAGGCCGTGGTTGCTTACAAAGGCTGCGTCAAATAAATGTTTCTTACGATAAAATTAATGCGCTGTTTTTAACGCATCTCCACTCCGATCATATTGTAGGTTTACCAGACTTGTGGCTTACAGGATGGCTTATAACGAGGCGGGATATTCCATTAAAAATTTTTGGGCCGAAAGGCACAACAGAGATGACTGATAATTTAGAAAAGGCTTTTGCATTTGACATTAAGATAAGAACGCAAGATGATCAAGCGCCTCTGGAAGGAAGTAAACTATTAACAACAGATATACAGGAGGGAATAGTTTATGAAAAAAGCGGTGTAAAAGTAATTGCATTTAAAGTAGATCACGGTCTTGTTAAACCGGCTTTTGGCTACAGGATAGAATATAAAGGACATTCAGTTGTACTTTCAGGAGATACACGATACTCTGAAAACCTTATTAAATTTTCTAAAGGAGTTGATTTGCTGGTGCATGAAGTAGTTGTTGCTCCTGATACATTAAGTCAATCAGATCCAAAATATTTTATATTGGCCCATCACACTACACCCGAGCAGGCAGCCAAAGTATTTGCCCAGGTAAAACCAAAGCTTGCTGTCTATTCTCATATTGTAAAAATGTACGGACGTAATGAGCAGGAATTATTCAAACGTACAAAAGCAAATTATTCAGCCCCTTTTATTATAGGAGAAGATTTAATGAGCTTTTCAATTGATGATACTGTTACTGTTGCTACCTGGAAGAATGATAAAACCGGCAATAAATAAAAGTATGCAATAGAAGATTGAAAGAGATAAGCAACCCTGCCCATCTTATAGCCCAATCATAAAAAAAATTTATTCTAATTGTTTTGCTGATTCAATTGTCGGAAGCTTCATCCGGGAAAATCTGTTGCTCGTCTCTTTCATCTACAGGAATTTTTCTTATAAAATCATCATAGCCATCATCAGCATGATCGCTGTAAACTCCATACGCATCAAGGCTGTAGCCAATAAGTCCATCGTTGGCTTCTATTAAATAAATAATTGAAGAATCTGATGGGTCTGATTCTCCCTCAAAACGGTAAGTGCGAATTATTTTTAAATCTTCGGGGTTGTAATATTTATTGTTGCCGGGAGTAAATCCTTCGGGTGTCATGTGAAATTCATTATCATATTTTTTTAGCCGTAGTTGTTCTAAAACTGAGCTTACGGTAGTCATTTCTATTTTCTGATCTGTCATACTGTAAAATTTAAATTTTAATTTATGATATAGATTATGGACAAATTCTATACCTTATTTTTATTTAGTCATGGGTTATTGGTCATTAAGTTATTTCCTTTAGTTTTTAAAATTAGTTTTACTCATTGACTATTTAAATATTACCCATTGACTACTCTCAATTCACTATCTAAAGTGACTGGTAAATCTTGATCTTATTATAAAGTGTTTTGCGATCAATTTTTAAAATTTCAGCAGCCCTGGTTTTATTAAAATTAACCTCCTTAAGTACATTCATTATAGTATCGTATTCTGCTTTTGCAGCAGCATCTTTTAGGTCTATATCTTTTGTGGATATAATTTCTGTTTCATTTAAACCTGGTTTAAAAGGTTCCTGGTATCGCTGCTTAACATCGGTATTAGTAATCTCCCATGGTAATACACTCGAATTTATTTTACCATCTTGTGTAAGTAAAGTTGCACGGCGTACCACATTTCTAAATTCTCTTAAATTACCTGGCCAGTTGTAATTCATAAACATTTCCATTACATCATCTTCATACCCTTCTATATTTTTATTAAGTTCCTGGTTGGTTTTATCCAGAAAGAAATCTGCAAACAATGGAATATCTCCTTTTCGTTCACGCAAAGGAGGAAGATTTATAGAGAATTCATTAAAACGGTGATAAAGATCTTCGCGAAATTTCCCTTTTTTATATGCTTCCTGCAGGTTCTCATTTGAGGCAACAATAATTCTTACATCTACATCCATTTCTTTAGTGCCGCCTACTCTTTTAAATTTTCTTTCCTGGATTACGCGTAATAACGATGCTTGAATTTCCGGTGAAAGATTAATGACTTCATCAAGAAATAATGTGCCGCCATTAGCAAGTTCAAAATGGCCTTCTTTATCGGTAATAGCTCCGGTAAAAGCACCTTTTACGTGACCAAAAAGTTCACTGCCTGCAAGCTCCTTTGAAAGTGTACCACAATCCATAGCGATGAAAGGTTTGTTTTTTCTATTGCTGGTTTCATGAATGGTTTTGGCAATTACTTCTTTACCTGTGCCGCTTTCACCATATAAAATGATGCTATAATTGGTGCCGGCAATTATTTCAATTTGCTTGTAAACTTGTGCAGTTTCTCCATGCTGGCCTACAAGAAATTCTTTATTTGCGGAAATAACATATTGCCGTTTATTTTTTGGAACTGCAGCTTTTACTGCAGGAGTGATAAATTCAGTTGAAGGAGCTGTAAGTGCTTTTTCAATAACATTTATAACTTCATCAGGAATGAGTGGCTTGGTTATATAATCAAAAGCTCCGAGCTTAATAACATCCACCGCAACTTTAATATCAGAATAGCCTGTAATTATAATAACGATGGTTTTTGGTTTAGATTCTTTTATTTTCAAGAGCACATCTTTTCCGTCTTTATCTCCCAGCCTGAAATCACAAAGCACTATATCAAATTGCTCTTCATTAAACCTTGCCAGGCCTTTAGCACCGCTATGTGACATTTCGCACTCAAACCCTTTTTTATTAAGAAAGCGGCTTAGTAAAGTACACATATCAAGGTCATCATCAATTATCAGGATTTTTTTCTTCATATCAGTTGTAGTTCTTTAGGAATTTCAAAGTTACTCTAAATTCGGGGTTTTTAATTGAGGAGCTGATACTGGTTTTTCTTCAGTTTTAATCCACTCTGCATATTCATTAGGCTGAATTTTTCCGCCATACAATTTAGCATATACTTTGGTAAATTCAGCGCCTAAATATAATATTATCGAGCTATAATATACCCACACCATAATAATAATAATTGAACCCGCTGCCCCATACAAAGTGGTTAGGTTACTTTTTCCCAAGTAAAACCCAATGGCCAGCTTACCAAGTGTAAAAAATATAGCCGTAATGAATCCACCAAAAAGCACATCTTTCCATTTAATTTTAGCATCGGGCAACATCTTAAACATCAGCGAAAATAAAAATGCGGCAACTATAAAAGAAAGAATTGCTTCTGCAGTTTCAATAAAGTAAACACTAAAATTATGAATGTACCGGCTTAAAAAATTTCCAAAGGCTGACACTATAGCATTTGCAATAAGAGATACAATCATTATGAATCCAATACTAAGAATAAGTGAGAAAGAAAGAAGCCTGGTTAAAATAAACTTCCACCATGTTTTTTTAGTTTTAATTCTTAACCCCCATATTTTATTAAGAGAATCCTGTACTTCGCCAAATATGGTTGTGGCACCAATCAGCAAAATAATAATGCTTACTACACTCGCAAAAAAGTTATTACCGGTAAGGTGAATATTTTTTATAATATCCTGTATTTGCACGGCTGCAGCATCACCTATCAATTTATTTAGCTGATTATAAACTTCACCTTGTACTGCTTCTTTACCAAAGAATATTCCTGAAAGGGTGGAAATAATAACAAGAAGCGGGGCAATAGAGAATACTGTATAATAAGCAAGGGATGCGCTATATTGTAAAATATTATCGGCCGCAAATTCTTTAAATACTTGCTTAATGTATGAAAAAATGTTCATTAATTTTTTCCTCATACTTTTATTGTATGGGTTAAAGATAGGTTCGCTAATAAAGTTAAAAAAGTTAGTCTTTCAAAAAAACAAAGAGTTTAATTCAAAGCTAATGGAGATTTAATATAAAGCCTTAATTTTTTTTAAAATAAGTACTGGCCGCTAAATTGCCGTATAAAAGAAGAGATAATTTATGGGGGTAAGGTTAATGTGCAGTAAGAATTTTAAAAAAATAAACAGTGAACAAAACGAGAAACATACCCGGAAATGCAATGATAATCGAAGACGAAAGAGATTTAAGTTACTTGTTATCAGCATTACTTAAAAAGAATAATTTAAGCACTGATTGCGTATATTCAATAAATGAAGCGAGGATAAGATTACAGAAAACTACTCCATCTGTAATATTCATTGATAATCACCTTCCGGATGGATTAGGTTCCGATTTTATCGGTTATTTGAAATCAACAAATCCGTCTGCAAAAATTATCATGATTACTGCACACGATTCCTATTCTGATGTAAGGAAGGCTTTAAGCCGAGGGGCAGATTATTTTATTAGCAAACCCTTTAATTCTGCTACTATTAAAACCATGTTGGATGTTTTAAAGCAATCGCTAACAGCATGATGGTTTGTCTCATATCGTAGAGCAATTTCCCCAAGAGCAGTACAAGTTTTTTTACCCAAAACTAAGATGACTATTTATATTTTGCAGTAATAACGGCACTTTTAGAAAAAAAAAATTTCTGGCAAACTTTTATATTAAATAAATAAAGTATCAATTATTTTTTAACCTAAATTTTTTTACAACATGGGAAACATATTATATGTAGTCGCAGTAATTCTTATAATTATCTGGGCCATTACCTACCTGGGAGGATTCTATACCGGGGGTCTCATTCACATTCTTTTGGTTATTGCAATAATAGCCATATTATTGAAAGTGATAAACAGGGCAACTTAATTAATTACACTTAAAATGTTTTGTTATGGAAAGTTGGAAATTAAAATTAAAAGGAGATTGGAATGAAACAAAAGGAAAAATTAAAAAAGCCTATGCAGATCTCACAGATGATGATTTAAAACATGAAGAAGGCAAAGACGATCAATTGGTCGGCAGGTTGCAAAAAAAGCTAGGCAAAACAAAACAAGAAGTTATTAATTGGATTGAGAATCTTTAATCATTTTCCGTCTCTGGAAAATTTACACCCTCATTCATTAAATTGCATGAGGGTTTTTTTATGCTCATTAAAGTATGATAGTAAATGACCAATCACCATCGTATGTTAAACTGGGGTTTCAATTCCTGGTAATCTTCTTTATTTGTTTTTTTATTAATGAAGCACAAAATATTTTAATT
>JBBRTG010000058.1:0-5780 GCA_038244655.1 Chitinophagales bacterium | reverse complement strand
TTGTCGCAATAATAATGACTGTTGTAAATAAATTGTATGTGGATGAACAATCACATCATAAGTATGAAGTAAAAAAAGCAAATTCCTAAATTTTAATTGTACCTATTGTGTGGAGATATTAATCCAACCTTCTTGCATCTTTAATATTCAAAATATTAATCGGTAAAGGTTCTTTCTTGTCATACAATTTAATTTCCTGTATGTCTGCGGGCAATGAAAATCCTTTCGCTTCAAGGGCTTCTTTTACTTTGGTAATTACCTCACTTTTAATTTGCAAAACACCCTTTCTATAATCATACGTATCTGCCCAGAAATACACTTTTAAGTTAACGGTACTTACTGAAAGTTCTTCGACGACGGTGAAAGGTTTTATATCTTGTTTTATATCTGTAATTGGCTCCATTGCTTCCAATATTGTCGCAATGGCTTGCGTAATATCATCTTCATAAGCAATACCCACCACAAAGTTTAGCCGGATTTTTCCATCCCGTGTAAGGTTGATCAGCGGCTCTTTTATCACAATAGAATTGGGTATAAATACATCGCCCTCATCAAAGGTTTTTATGTGTGTCGTGCGAAAATTAAGTGCAACAACATGCCCACTGAATTCTCTTATCACGATAGTATCATTCAAACTGAAAGGGCGATTGAATGCGAGAATAACGCCTCCTAAAAAATTCTCTGCGATGTCTTTAAAAGCAAAGCCAAAAATAAAAGCTGAGATACCTGCGCCGGCAAGCAAACCGCTGGCAACGCCCGTTAATCCTAATGTTTGCATTGCAAGAATAAGCCCGCAAATAATAACAGCAACCTTGGTTATTTTGCTGAGAAATCTAACGAATAAGGGATCGTGGTCTTCGCCTGAAAATCTTCTTTTAAGCAGTCGGGCAATGTAAGTAGCAATATAAAATACAATAACAAGAAGAACAATGGCCAGTACGATACGTGGTAAGGCCAGCAGGAATTTATTCCAGTATAAGGTCAGGGATTCCATTAACCCGCTTGTAAAAGATTTGGCGTTTTCTTTCATAGATGTTTAATTATAAAATTATTTTGAGGTCGTCTTATCAAAAGATGGCATTGGTGACTGTCCGTGTTCCTCCCCGTTGGTAAAAATAAATACTCTTCGCCATAGGATGGCATTATTATAGTGATGGTAGGGTACCAGCTGGTAATGGATTTGAATTAAATAATCCAAGGCATAACTGCCATTTAATATTTATTAAGTAAGTTCTGTGTAATTATGAATAATAAATTTCATTCGAAAAATTAGTGATTTAAAATATGGAGGGAAAATCGAACGTAGGCGTGTATGGCGCATTGGCAGCTAATATTGCGGTTGCAGTAGTAAAGTTTATAGCGGCATCTGTTACCGGCAGTTCAGCAATGCTTTCTGAAGGAATTCACAGCACTGTTGACTCCAGCAATGAATTATTATTACTGTGGGGAATTCATAAAAGCAAAAAGCCCGCGGATGAGATGCATCCATTTGGTTACGGGCAGGAACTATATTTTTATACCCTTATCGTATCTGTGTTAATATTTGGTTTGGGTGGCGGTATGTCAGTTTATGAAGGCGTCATGCACATCACGCACCCGGTTGTGACTGAAGATCCTACATGGAATTATATTGTGCTCGGGTGTTCGGCAGTGTTTGAGGGTATATCCCTTGTATTGCCCTGGCGAAAATTTGCTAAGGCAAATGGTTCAGCACATTTTTGGCATAAGTTACGTGCCAGTAAAGACCCGGCTTTTTTTGTAATTATCTTCGAGAACAGCGCAGCGCTGGCCGGCCTGTTTATCGCCTTTTGCGGTGTGTTTTGCAGTCATTATTTTCATTTACCAATTCTTGATGGCGTAGCATCCATAATTATCGGGTTGGTACTGGCTTTTGTTGCCATCATATTAATTATTGAGAGCAGGAATTTATTAATAGGAGAGAGCGCTACGAAGGAAAAAATAGATAAGATCTACGCGATTGTTGATGCGGATGCAGATGTTTTAAAATTGAACAGGCCGCTTACCATGCAAATGGGCCCTGATGAATTGCTCCTTGCTCTTGATGTAAAATTTGAAACGAAATTAAACAGCGGTGATGTTACCAGGGCGGTGCAACGGCTGGAAGAAAATATCAGGAGAGAACTCCCTGATGTAAAAAAGATTTTTATTGAAGCAAGCAACCTGGCTGATCTTAAGCCTGGTAGCTAATGATCATTCCATAACGGACATTTAAGTGTGTCGTATCCTCTTCATGAATGCATTTAATCCCATCAAATCCAATTTCAAATCTTGCCGACATGAACGCTGCTGAATTCCTTTACATTTTTTACTCATCTATTTTTGGAATCTTTTCCAGCGACTCTTTTTCTTTTCCCATCTCATGAACCAATTCTTATAGGAGGAATGAGAGTAATCTTTCAGGATCTTTGATGTCTGCATTCTGACTCGTCATTATTGCAGAAGAATGATGGGGTATCATAAGCAGGGTGGTATTTGAGTTAAATTGGGTTAATGCAAAAATAAAAAAGCCCGCAAATCATTGATTTTGCAGGCTTATTTAAGTTTTCTTTAATATAAATCGTCGGGATGACAAGATGATTCATGATCACGTAAAAATAGTATTAATCAATTAGTTATAAAACCATTTAGATTTCGGTAACCAAATCGGTAACGGTTCAAGTTGTATCAAATAACTTATGCAAATATCCACGATTTTTAGGAATACATCCTTGTTTTTTGCCAAAACCCGCTGAAAAAAATAAGAACCGTTAAAGCCTGCATAATGGTTTTTGATAAGTATAATATTGATATAGCCGGCATCGCCTTCAGCATCATATTTGGAAGGCGGCTTATTGATAAGTTCGATCTTTTCAATGTTTTCTGCGCTAGTTGCCTTCAGCATTTGAACTACGGATCTACTGACATGTAAGTTGGCTCTCCGTTGATCACTACAGATACGCCTTTTACCATTAATACTAATATTATTTTTCAGCCTGGCAACAAATACCAGCCCCGGGATTTTTCAAGCACATCCAATTCGGTACCGCTGACATCGGTACCGCTGATCTTTTTTAAATTGATTAGGATCCTATCTACCTTTTGCTCAAGCAGAGGTTTTCTAACAGTGAAGGTTACATTTTTAGTGATATGTCCGCGTTCTTAAAATAAATAGTTTCAAGACTTAGTCCTTTTCTTTCTGAAGATATTTCAAGCAGTTGTGTATTGTCAGGGCGCATTCCTGTAAAAGTTGCGGTGACTACATAGCTCCCATTTTTTATTTTTTCAAAGAATATTTTCCGAAAGCATTTCACGTTGTGCCATTAATTAAAGTGGAGTCGAATGGTTTCAAAAATAGTATATTGGCAAATGATATGGACTTTTCGTTGATATCTTTAATGAGGCCGTGGATAACATATTGCGATTTTAATTGTTGCGTTTTAAAAACACAAAAGGGGATCATTAAAAATAAGAGGGTCGGATTTTTTTGATATAGTTTTAATAATAATAATCATGTTCAAATTCTCTATTGATCTTATTTGTAGGGTCAACAATCTTTATTTTGTTCGCGGAATTATGATTCACATAAAACAGCGGCATTTCTTTTTGATGACCGGGAAATACTTTGCCGAAATCCGGATCGAATCATTTTTTGAATATTCATTCTCGCTCTAACCAGATTTGATTTGGATGTGCCAACCGAAATCTTTAATTCCCTGGCGATTTCTTCATGCTTAAACCCATGAATTACATAAAGACTAAATACAATTCGGTAAGCTGGCGACAGGCACTGAACAAGCATAATGATTTCATCGTAAGACAATTTGTCTATAGCTGATGATTCAGTAGCTGAAGATTCGAAGACATCGTCGTTGAGGTCGTTAAAAAAATAATTCTTCTTATTTTTTCTATAATGATCAATGGCAGTGCAGATCATTATTTTCTTTATCCAGCCTTTTAAAGAAGCTTCAAAATTTTCGTACCTGGCCCTAAAGCTTTTTAAGTCCATAAATATTTTTAGGAATCCATCATTTACAACTTCCTGGACGTCGTCACTGCTTCGGCAATACGTTATACAAGCAGCGAAACAAAAACTGTAGAAATAGCGATAAAATTTATACTGGCTTTCTCTATTTGCGCTAATACAAGATTTTACAAGATTTTCCAGATCTAAATGTGTTTGCAAAGCTTTTAAATTGATGTATTTGAATAATTATGTATTTAAAGAGTTTAGTTCATAAAGGATTGACAGCAAATAAATTCTATGATGGTTTTTTAAATTTTTGTTAGTAATTGTCATAGATAGCCAAAAAGTCATTGTGATTTTCATTCATAATCGCCTGGTATTTTTCGAGAAAGTAGGTGTTATGATTTTTGTTTTGCGCATAAAATTTCTTTAGCTTCTCTTGTCCGAATGCCACAATAAGATCATCTGGTGTCGCTGCATTATATAAATTCTCCGCGTCTTGTTTAAATGCTTCCCAATTGAGAATCTTTTCATAGTATTGGCTGTAAAATTCCTCGGCCCATTCAAGAATTTCAGCCATGCCTCCGATGTGTTCCGAAAAGTTGTTTCCTTTTTTTGATGGAAATAAAAACCATATCAATTTTTCTGCAAGACGATTGGCAACCATTTTTATAAAGTCAAATTGATCTTGTGTTTCCAGTATCATACTTTTATTATTGCTTGTAAAACATTGTAGTATTAATAAATACAAAATTGCGATGGTCTTTCCCAACTTTTATGAGAGGTATTCCCTATTTAATATATGACATACCCTATTTTATTTTTTTACTGAAGTTGATAATAGGACCATTATAATCCTGAAGCAAAATAGCTATCATGAAAATTTACAGCTTGAGTAAAAAAAGACAGGTTCTAACACCTGCCTTTTGGAAGCAATGGACTTCCCGCTTTTGGAGATATGTCCTACATCTTAATAGACGGCGCCGAAAATTATTTCTATTTTTTAAATTGCTGATAAACATCCATTGCGTCGGGGCCAATTCTTATCACCTTGAGGTTAGCATCATCTTCTATGTATGCCAGGTAGGTCGGAGCAGGAGTATCGATGGTTTCTATTTCCTGCACGTATTTTATCTTATAATCGTAGTAGCTGCTTTTTACAAACCCCCGCACTTTGGAGTTAAATTTTTCTTCTGTATAATTTTTTAATGAACCCTGCCAGCGCCCTTTTGTGTTGTAATACACCACCGTTTGAATCCCATTAGATGCAAATTCCGCCGTAATCCCACAATCGTTTTTTACCCATTTCACACCAGACGCATCTTTATAAGCCTTTTTAAACTCTTTAATTGCCTTGGTATTAATATCATCAGGGCTTGCTGTTTTATCAATGGCTGACATCAGCTTGTCGATTTTTACAATATTTCCCTGAGGATGGAAGTCCTTCATTTTACTTGATGTTTGAGCAATTGCACCGTTTGTTATTGCCAGTAGGAAAACTGATGTAGCTACAAAGGCAAAAAGAAATTTTTTCATTTTTTTTTAATAATTTTTAAATAAATAGTGATGTAAAATTGCATCAGCAAATTCTAATTGCTCTGAGAGGTCTTCCCTAATTTCTCATGGAGTATTCCCTAATTTATTAGTTCAACCAGGGTATGAATTTTACTAAAAAAGAGGCCGTCTCATAAGTGAGGCGGTTTTTTTTTGTTTGTAGGATTAAAAGATCAAACATCGGTTGTTTTTTGACAGATTATCACCTAAGAATATTTAGAGCGATGACAATAAGTAAAAGGAGTCTTTTTCAGGCTGCTTT
>JBBRTG010000057.1:0-5798 GCA_038244655.1 Chitinophagales bacterium | reverse complement strand
TTTACCAAAGAACAAATACTGGAAACGCAGACTGTGCTTGAAAAGCTTCGGGTTGAGCTTGCCGAAGAAAGCCGTACACTTGATGCCAGGCAAAATGAACATGACTTGTTGAAGAGTCTTATTGATACGATGGAAGGTTATCCTGAAAGTGTAAAATTCCTGCACAATAATAAAGCATGGAATTATACATCGCCTATTCTTTCTGATATTATTTATGTAAAAGAAGAATATCGTACAGCGCTTGAAAATGTATTGGAACCTTATCTTAATTATTATGTTGTTGATGATTTGAAAGAAGGGCTTACTGCCGTGCATTTATTAGATGATAATAAAAAGGGCAAAGCCAATTTTTTTCTTCTTGATAAATTAAATGCAGTTGAAAATAAACAGGCTGATGAAACATTTGCTGGCGCCATTCCTGCTTTATCCGTTATTGAAGTAGACGAAAAGTACAAGCATCTTGCCACTTATCTTTTGGGAAATGTTTTTATTGCTGAAGATGAAGCTGCATTGGAAAACACTAACGGTCACGTCATACTCGAAAAGAATGGCAAATATGTAAAAGGAAAATATTCTCTCACCGGTGGAAGTGTAGGATTATTTGAAGGAAAAAAAATCGGGCGTGCAAAAAATTTGGAGAAGATTGCAGAAAAAATTTCCATACAGCAGGAGAAAGTTAATGGATTAAAAAAGATAATTACCCAGCGTTCCAATGAAGTAATTGCCTTTAATGAACAATTAAAAGAAAATACGATACAGCAAACACAACAAAATATAAATGAGCTGATTAATTCTTCTTTTTCTATTCAAAATAAGATGGAAAATATTACACTTCAGCAAACAGGGGCTTTAAAACGATTTGAGGAAATGAATGAACAGCTTACACAGAATCATTTAGCAATAAATGAAACCCGAACATTGCTGCAATCATTGATTTCGGAAGTAGAGCAATTAGGTGGAAAAACGAAAATTGCGGAAGAAGAATTTGTAAATGCGGAAAACGAATACAATGAAGTTCATGGGCTTTATAATGAAAATAATTTGCAGCTTGCAAGGCAACAGAGTAAAGTAAATGCATTACACCAGGAGCTCGTTTTTAAGAACAACCAATTTACTGATCTCAACACGCAAAAAGAAAACAGCGATCTGCAATTAAAAGAAGCGCTTGAAAATATTTCATCTACAAGTGATGAATTAAAACAATTAGAAGAAGCAGTTGTTTCATTATTGAAAAATAAAGATGCTGAAGAAAAAAAATTGAATGAAGCAGACCAGGCTTATTATAATTTGAGAAATGAATTGAATGATAAAGAAAGCGAATTGCGCCACGAGCAAAAAGCAAAGGAACTGACTGATCATTTATTAAATGAAATAAAAGACAAGCTCAACGATTTGAAACTGCATCTTGCAGGAATGAAAGAAAGATTGAGTGTAGAATTTAAAGTTGACCTGGATGCAATACTTGATGAAGAAAGAAATTCAGAAACAACGCTTGAAGAGTTGCAGGAAAAAGTTGATCGTATGAAAAAGCGATTAGAGAATATGGGTGAAATAAATCCTACAGCAATTGAAGCTTATACCGAAATGAAAAAGCGTTATGAGTTTATTCTTGAACAAAAGAATGATTTGGTGAGCGCCAAAGATTCTCTTATGCAAACGATAGAGGAAGTTGAGATAACTGCCAATCGTTTATTTCTTGAAACGTTTAATAAAGTAAGAGAGAATTTTCAAAAAGTTTTCCAGGCTTTGTTTACTGAAGATGATACTGCCGATATGGTATTAGATAATCCTGAAAATCTTGCTGAGACAGGGATTGATATTGTTGCAAAACCAAAAGGAAAACGCCCCACCAGCATTACTCAATTAAGCGGCGGAGAAAAAACATTAACTGCAACTGCGCTTTTATTTGCCATCTACCTTATTAAGCCAGCGCCGTTTTGTATTCTTGATGAAGTTGACGCACCGCTCGATGATGCCAACATTGGCAAGTTCACACAAATGATAAGAAAGTTTAGTAAAGAATCTCAATTTATAATTGTAACCCACAATAAAATGACGATGGCAACTGTAGATGTAATTTATGGAGTTACTATGCAGGAAGCGGGTGTTAGTAAATTGGTTCCCGTTGACTTCAGGGGATTGGAGCATCAGTTTGTGAATTAATGATCATTCACCAATTTCCCAATATTCCCTTTGCCTCCTGCAAAAAAAACGCTCTTACCTTTCTTCGCTTTCCTGCATACATTAAAGCTTTCTTTTGAAATCCATTTCCACGTGTAACCGTCATCGTTAGACATGTCAACTCCATTAATCCCGCAGCTTGTCCAATTGCTTTTATTTAGATATTCTACACAGCTTCTGTAGCCGTGGGGTGGAGTAGAAGGAATTTTCCAGGTTGTGCCAGCATCAGAAGTGATAACACAATTTTTAGTTGTTGAATCAGGCGTATTAAAATCGCCGCCAACAACTATAAATATTTTTTTATTTTTTATAGCGATAGAATTTGCGCCCGTTGTTTCTTTTCCTTGTATAATTGGCAACTCAATTTTTTTATCTTTCAAAAATAATCGTGAATGCAAGCCACCCGTTACAAACGCTGCCGCATCATTTCCATATTTTCGTATGTTAGTTCCGCTGGCGGCAAAGCAGGCTTCGCCACTATCTGCAATGGGATATTTATTTGCAGGAAGATCCTGCCAGGTATTGCCGCCATTAAATGTTCTGGCAATAAAAAATTTCCCGTTAACAGGATCGCCGATTACAATTCCACTTTGTTCATTCCAGAATTCCATTGCATCAAGAAACATTCCTTTTGTTTTATTTTCATAAACCAGCTTCCAGTTTTCACCGCCATCAATGGTTCTTAAAATATATGCGGGTGAATCTACACCCATTATCACTGCAATGTTTTCATCAAAGGCTTCGATATCACGGAAGTCTGTTTTTCCAAAATTTTTTACCTGTATCCATTTCCATGTATTGCCGCTGTCAACCGACTTACCTATCATTCCATTGCTTCCGCTTGTCCAAATTATTTTATCATTCACTACACTTAAGCCGCGGATAGAAATTTTTGTTCCCGTGTTTACAATTTTTATTTGTTGAGCATGAATATTGGTACAAATAAGAAGCAATAGAAGCAAAACATTTTTCATAATAAATAAAGGCAAATTATTTTTTAAAAATAAACTCCTTAGAGATAAAGTTAATTAAAGATGCTTAATGTTACCGTGCGTACAAGTGAGTGACCATAGGACTCCTTTGGAGACACAACTGGGATGACCAAAGAACTATAGCTGGTTCACAAAAATTCTTTTTGCTAAAAAGTTTTGAAAAGCCCCTTTTTTGGAGGGATTTAGGGAGGCTTTTTTTATTTACATTTGGGCATGAGTTATAATTATCTTCCGCTTGATAAAAGTGTTCTTACATTTCAACAGGTGAAGCACCTGCTTAAATATAAACAGCTTGTTTCCATAACATTTGCGGCGCATGAATCCATTTCAAAATGCAGAAAATATCTTGATGAAAAACTGGAAGCATCTGATGAGCTTTTTTATGGCATCAATACAGGATTTGGTTTTTTACAAAATGTACATATTGATAAAGAGCAATTGCGTACGCTGCAAAGTAACTTGTTATTATCTCATGCATGTGGCATGGGAGAAGAAGTGCCTGCAGAAATTGTAAAGCTAATGCTGATGCTCAAAATAAAATCATTGAGCTATGGCTATTCGGGTATTGGTATTGAAGTGGTGAAACGCCTGATGGATATGTATAACAATGATGTGCTTCCGGTAATTTATACACAAGGTTCATTGGGCGCATCCGGTGATTTGGCGCCGCTTTCACACATGAGCCTTCCCTTGATTGGAAAGGGTGAGGTAAATTATAATGGAGAAAAAATTTCTTCAAAGCAGGCGCTTGAAAAACTTGGCTGGCGGCCAATTGATCTGCAAAGCAAGGAAGGCCTTGCACTGATAAACGGAACACAATTCATGAGCGCTTATGGATTGTGTTGTCTTATCAACTCAGAGAGATTATTTAATTGGGCAAATATAATTGCAGCCATATCTTTTGATGCTTTTGATGGTTGTAAAGATTCATTGAATGAAAAACTTCATTCAATAAGAGATCACGATGGGCAGGTTTTTGTTGCTGCTGAAATGAGAAATTTATTGAAAGGCAGTGAAATTTTTTCAAATGAAAAAACACAGGTGCAGGATCCGTATTCCTTTCGCTGCATTCCACAAGTGCATGGTGGCACAAAAGATACTTATGAATTTGTGTTGCGTACTTTTTTAAAAGAAATTAATTCAGTTACTGATAATCCAAATATATTTCCTGATGATGATCTTATTTTGAGTGGTGGAAATTTTCACGGCCAACCGTTAGCGTTAGGTTTGGATTTTCTTGCTATTGCCATGAGTGAACTTGCGGATATTTCTGAAAGAAGAACTTATCAATTATTAAGCGGGCAAAGAAATCTTCCTTTGTTTTTGGTTAAAAATCCGGGACTTAATTCAGGACTTATGATTCCGCAATACACGGCAGCAGGCATTGTTAGCGAAAACAAGCAATTGTGCACACCGGCTTCAGTAGATTCCATTTCATCAAGCAACAATCAGGAAGATCATGTGAGCATGGGTGCCAATGCTGCTACTAAATGTTATCGCGTAATTAATAATGTAGAAAAAGTATTGGCGATAGAATTGCTTTCTGCTATACAAGGAATGGAATACAGGAGGCCAATGAAATCATCACTTATTATTGAAGGAATCATTTCTGCATTTCGTGAAAAAATTTCTTTTAATGAAGCCGATCGGTTTTTACATGATGATATGATAGAAGCGGTGGAGTTTATAAGGAGTTATGAATTGTAAATAGTCAATGGTCAATTAGTCAATAATCACCGTTTAGCTGTACTGGTTTAAAAACACCAAAGCAGAATTTGTAATTTTGACAAAATAGTTTTTTATGAAAAAAACAAAACTTAAAAAGATATTGCATTCAATGATTAACAGTCTTAATGATAAGCATATACTTTATGACTTAAGAAAAGATATTATTCCTTATGTTATTAAGTATCGTACAAAAAAAATGGATAAGGCTGATGATAATTTAACGAAAGAACAAACTATACAATTGGATGAAGCTATCAGGCAGGCAGATGCAGGAGAAACAGTTACAATGGAAGAGTTTAAACAAAAGTTTGCAAAATGGCTTCCGGATGAAAGCAAGCGAAAGACAAAAAAAGAAAAAAAGATTGCAAAGAATTCTAAGAAAAAGCTTAGAAAAGAAATACATGCATTCATTGACGGAGTTGATAGCAAGTATTTGCTTAATGTACTCCTTGATATAATGCCCGATGCTTTAAATAATAGCAAATACGATTAATGAATAATGATACCCAATCATAGATCTTATGGAAACAAATAAAATGAGATTGATATTAATCTCAAAAATCATTTAATCACATAAATCATGGTTAAGACTACAAAATACGATCCTGTAAAATATAAAACTCCCACAGGCACTCAACTTTCCTGCAAAGGTTGGATACAGGAAGCGGCATTAAGAATGTTGTTAAACAATCTTAATCCCGAAGTGGCAGAACGCCCTGAAGAATTAATAGTGTATGGAGGAAGAGGTAAGGCAGCAAGAAATTTTGAAAGCCTTGATCTAATTATTAAAGCATTAAAAGAATTGGAAAATGATGAAACACTTTTAATACAAAGTGGTAAGCCGGTTGCTATGCTCAAGACACATACAAATGCGCCGCGGGTTTTAATTTCTAATTC
>JBBRTG010000056.1:0-5804 GCA_038244655.1 Chitinophagales bacterium | reverse complement strand
TGTTTACATGCGAAAAGGCAAAAAGAAAAAAGACAATATTTTAGCAGTATTTAATATGACGCCGGTGGTGAGAGAAAACTGGAAAGTAAAAGTGCCTAATAAAAAGGAATGGAAAATAATATTTAATAGTGATGATAAGCAATTTTGGGGAACCGGTGATTTTTCAGGGCAATCTCCTGAAACTTCTTTGGTGGATAAAAAAGATAAGCTATATGAAATAAACCTGCACCTGCCTGCGTTAGGAGCTATAGTCCTTAAACAGACTGGTACATAATTTGTCATAGAACTCCTTTAGGAGCAAATATTTTTTTTATATGAAAAACTTTATCATTACTTCAATTTTATGCTTTTCCGCATCTTTACTTTTTGCTCAAGCTGACAGTTCTCAATTTTATTTTAAAAAAGGGATGGAAGAAAAAGATTCCCGGCTTTTTGCAATTGCTACCAAAAATTTTGATAAGTCAATCGGGTTCAATCAAAATAATGTACAGGCTTATATTGAAAATGGTAAAGTAAATCTCGAAATGCGTAAAATTGACGCAGCGCTTGGCAACTTTACAAAGGCTTATCAATTGCAGCCGGGAAATAATGATGTAGTTAAAGAATTATCATCTCTTTATTTTAATAACAGGCAGTTTCAAAAAGCAATTGACCTTACACAAAAATGCAATAATTGCCCTGATGCAGATCGCATAATGGGAATGAGTTATTATAATTTGGAAGATTATGCAAAAGCAGCAAATTTTTTGCAAAGAGCTATTGCTAAAGATGATAAAGATGCACAGGCACATTATACTTTAGGTCTTACTTACCTTGAACTTGAAAATGAAAAAAATGGAATTCCACAATTTCAAAAAGCAATTGAATTACAGCCAACAAATAATGAATGGATGTATGAGTTAGCGCTTATTTTTTATAATCAAAACAATTATAAAAATGCTTTGAAATATTTCGATATGGCGGCTAATAATGGATATAATAAAACAAATGATTTTTATGAGAATTATGGTTTTGCACAGCTCTATACCGGCGATACAGAAAACGGGTTAAAAACTTTAAATCAAATTCTTGAACGTAAACCAAACAATAAAGAATTGCTGAATAATATTGCTAACGCTATGTACGAAACAAAACGTTATAATGAAGCGCTTGCTTATTTTGGAAAATTGATGGATTTGAATCCGAAAGATGCACAATCATTATTTATGGCAGGCATGACTTTTCAAAAAATGGGGCAAAAAGAAAAAGGCCAAAAAATATGCGATAATGCCATTGCAATGGATCCTTCGCTTACCCGTTACCGTCAGAAGAAAGACATGCCGGGAGGATTGTAAGCTTCTTTTAAGTATTGTCATACTTTATAAAGCAATTTCAATTCGTGCGGGCATTAATAATAAAAATAGACTCTACTTTTTTTTTATTATCGATAGTGTTGTAAAACTCATTTAAGTATTCCATTATGTTTTTTCTGCATTTTTGGCTGCACAAATCAAAATGATCGATGTAGTACATTATGCTTTCTTTTTTTTCTTTAAAAATATTAATTGCTTCTTCTAATTCATCAAGGCCACGAGGAAAGCCACGGTAAAGCCTTTCCCTTACAAATTCAATTCCAAGCTGTTCATCAGGAACTGCATAATTTGCATTTACAAGGCCGCAATAATCAAAATCATAAGGAATTGTATAAGGCTTTGAAAGCGTATCATTTTTTGAAACTATCAACTTTATGTTATGGCATCTCATAACAGACCAATCAGTATTCCCAATCATGTATTGAAACAAATTTACAAACGTCATTTGTTTTCTATTAGTAGCTTCGGTATAAAAAACAGTGTCTTTCTTTTCAACACAATTATTTCTTTCTGCCAAATCTTTAAGGTCTTCTATAAGAAAAGCATATTGTGTGTAGGGCTTTACTTTTTGCTTACTATCATTATAAGTTATGTGCATTAATCTTACACGAAAGCTCATGTTTGAAAGTAAATTTTGAATTTTATAAACCAAATATTCTTTCAATAACAATTCATCATAATCAGATCCATTTCTGCAGCCACCAACAAGCTTAAGTTTTTTTAAAGGTGAAAGTTTTGGAGAAGATGGATTTTTGAAATTCAACATCAATGAAGCAATGTTGCAATGATTTTTTCTATATATTCCTCTTGGCTGCACACGTATATCTTCAGATATTACAGAAGTATCGGAGAACTTCATGGTAACATGAGCCGGCAAATAGATCGGTTTGCTTTTATCATTTCTTAATTTTTTAACATCAGTTGTAAATGTTACTTCAATTAGCTTATCATCTAAAAAAAATATTTGCCTGTTTATAGAAGAAGATTGGCTGAAAGCCGGATGTTGTTGAAGAATTAATGAAAAAATAAAAAGATAAAATTTTCTCACAGTAAAATTTTTTTTCATTTTTAATCCACAGCAAGAAATCGAAAATTAAAAAACTATAGAACTTTAAAAATACTATTTTAAAACTTCTTGTATTACAGTTCCCACACATCCACTGGGCATTTGAATGTGAAGAAGCGCTGCAAGTGTAGAAGCAATATCAGTCATATAAACTTCTCTGTTACTTGCGCCATGCTTTATTCCCCATCCATACCACAATAAAGGAATATGTGCATCATAAGGATTCCAAACTCCATGGGTTGTTCCCCCGTTTAAAAATCCTTCAATCCATCCTGGTTGCAAAATAAATTGTATTTGCCCACTCCTTGCGGGATAGTAGCCATTCACAATCATACTCTTAATTTTTGAATTGAGCGGCTCAGAATTTATATGATCAATGTCAATAACTCTTTGTATTCCTGGTTGGTTAGATAAATAATTTATAAGCCATTTTTTTATATCATCTATTTTTACAGAAGAAGAAGCTATCACAGGAAGATTCAAATACACCTGGTAATTTTCCAGGTCAACAATTAAATCTTTTTGTCCAAACTTTTCACTAAGTGCGGTATTCATTTTATTGTAAAGAGAAGCAAAGTCTATGCTGCCTGCAGGAATATTATGATCCTTTGCAAAAGCAGGTACATGCGCCACTCCATGATCTGCAGATAAAAAAAAAGTGTATTGATCTTTGCCAACTTTAGCATCAAGAAAAGTTAATAAATCCCCCAATTCTTTATCAAGCCTTAAATACATATCTTCTTCTTCAACCGAATTAGGCCCGAATGAATGGCCAACATAATCAGGTGAGGAAAAACTTATAGCAAGTAAATCTGTGATGGAATCTTTTCCTAATTGTTCATTTATTATAGCTTGTTTTGCAAATTCCGCAGTAAGTGTATTGCCGAATGGTGTTACATAAAAAGCATTATAATTTTTACCTGCATCAGCGCTTAAATTATAAGGAAATCCTTTTGCTGTTGCACCAAAGGGTTTTGCTTCATAAAGATTTTCATCAGGAGTGCTTTGAGTATAGGTGCTTAATGGGTATAATGTTTTCCATCCTTCTGCATAATATGCATCAATTAATTTTTTTGATTGAAAATTTTTAACCCATTGTGGCAAATCATTCATGTAATAGCTTGATGTAATCCACACACCAGCTGTACCATCAAACCAATAGACACTGTTGGGAGTATGGCCTGCAGGTAAAATACTGGCGCGGTCTTTCAATGCAATGCCAATTACTTTACTTCTAAAATTTGTAGCAAGTTTTAATTCGTCGCCGATGGTAGTTGTTAGTAAATTCCTGGGGCTTTGCATACCTGCTTCTGTATTGCTTCCTATAGTTTTTACAGTAGAATCTTCTGTACAATACACACTCCTGTTAAGTTGGTTATCCCACCATCCGTTTCCTGTTATTCCATTTATTGCAGGAACAGAGCCTGTGTATATAGAGGAATGGCCGCAGGCTGTAACTGTAGGAGCGTAAGGTATTAATGTGTTTTCGCAACTAAATCCCTGTTTTAATAATCTTTTAAATCCACCGTTTTCAGCGTAGCGGTCATAATAGCGATACAAATAATCCCAACGCATTTGGTCTATCACGATTCCTACAACTAGTTTGGGTCTTTGCAAAGGCTGCGCATATAAGCAGATAGCGAAGGCATTAATTAATATAAAGCTGAAAATTTTTTTCATGATAAACCAATTAATAATTCTTAATATTGAAACAATAATAAAATGAATGTATCAACAAATATTCATTAAGACTTTTCAAAGCAGATTTAAAATTTAAATAATAAATATTTAATCTCATATCAGTTCATCATCAAGACATTTACACTACGCTGTAAAATATTAAACGCAATTTCTGCCATCAGGTTTTCTTTATCGAGCGTAGGGTTTACTTCAGTAATTTCAAAGCAACAGATTTTGCGGTTCTGCATAAATTTACTCACAAGGTCTTCGGCCTCTCTTTCGCGAAGCCCATTGGTTACGGGCGTTCCTGTGCCTTTTGTAATAGACGAATCAAGGCAATCAACATCAAAGCTTACATAAATATCAGTGCATTCAGTTAAAAATCGCAATGCTGATCTTACAACATTTTCAGGGCCTTTTCGTCTAACCTCTGCCGTTGTAATTACTTTCATTCCATATTTTTCTATTAAATGCTTTTCTTCTTTTTCATAATCTCTTAATGAAATAAAAACAATGTCCTCCGGTAAAACTTTGGGAGCAATCTTTCCAAAATTTTTTAATTGATCCCATTGCTTTTTTGTTTTTTCATCAGGCTCATGCACTTTGCTTTCTTCGTTATCTTCTGCAATAGATGCAGAAATGGGCATTCCATGCATATTGCCTGATGGTGTTGTGTAAGGCGTATGCAAATCTGCGTGAGCATCAATCCATATAATACCAAGACGGCTTTTGGGTTTTGCCGCTTTAATACCGGCAATGGTGCCACCGGCATTACTATGGTCGCCACTTATTACCACAGGAAAAAAATTATTTGTAATAGAATCTTTCACAGCTTTCGATACTCTTTCATACATAATCAGCACACCGTTTATCCGCTTTGCATAAGGTGATTGTATTGGCTCAAAAAGTAAATTATTTTCTGTCTCAACTTTTTCTGAAGGGAAATGAACAAAAAAATTGCTCATAAAATCAAGCGCTGCAATTTTTATTGCATCAATGCCAAGGCTTGCGCCTCGCGTGCCTGCGCCTATTTCGCTGGGTACTTCTATTAACTTTATATTCTTCATAATTCATTTTTAACCCAAATGTTCAAACTATTACATTCAAAAAAAAAACAGGGTTTACAAATCTATAGAATTAAAATACGCTGAAGAAATAATGGCTTTAGTGTTGAGACTTGAATATAACAGATGTATAAAATTTTATTATCAATAGCAAGGTTACGCTACTATTAAATAATTTTTGAATAATCTTATTAATCCCGCAAATTAAATTTAAGATATTTATTATGCAGGAATCGCTATTATAGGAACGTGGCTGTGGTAGGCCAATTTTTTAGTATGGCTTGTTTTGAAAAGCTGGCTCAACAAACTATGCTTCCTCGGTATTGTAATTATGGCATCTATATTTTTAGTCTCCACAAAGTCATTAATTCCTTCTAAAAAATCGAAAGCTCTTAAAAAAGAAAATTCAGGATTATAGGCTCCCAGCTTATCTTCCATAGCTTCCTTTTCTTTTTTAAATTCATCAGTCAACTCAATATAATGCTCGCTGTCAACATTAAGTATATCAAGCTTTGGTTTAAAAAGATCCAATATTTTTTTGAAAGAAGGGAAAGGGGTTGTACGGGCAACATCTTTAAAGTCTGATGTGAAAACAACGTTTTTAAGACCGGTAAATTTAGCTTCAGGAGGAATGATCATTAC
>JBBRTG010000055.1:0-7398 GCA_038244655.1 Chitinophagales bacterium | reverse complement strand
TGGTACGATCTTAGAAGATTGGGAGATAATTATGTATATGAATTTACAACGGTGCCTTCTACGCAGTCTTATAAATTGCTTTGGCCAATTGACAGGAATTCTTTAACTAATAACAGGGCACTAGTTCAAAATCCAGGTTACCCGGTATTTTAAATTTTTTGAAATAGTTCAAATTTTTACACGGTGAAACCGGTTAATAAAATTTTTTTCTCGTTGCTCAAATAAGCAATCATAACCGGGAATATTCTTATTCCTGGTTTTATTAACTAAATAAAAAAAATTGAAGATATTTTTTAAATAAAAAATAGAAAAAATGATTGAGCATTTACAAGGATTAATATCGGCTCCTTTTACACCTATGGATAAAGACGGAAACCTGAACCTGTCTTTAATACCGGATTATTATCAATCTTTAAAACATAATGGAGTTACAGGCGCATTTATTTGCGGCTCTACCGGCGAAGGGGTTTCAATGACTGTCAATGAAAAAAAACTTGTTGCCGAAGCATGGGCCAGTGCTACCAGAAATGATAAAGAATTTAAAGTAATGACATTGGTTGGCGGTACTTGCATTAACGATTGTAAAGAGCTTGCAAAACATGCAAAACAGTCAGGCTTGTACGCAGTTTCTTTTACCGCTCCTTTTTATTTTAAGCCAGCCGATGTGGAGACGCTTGTTGATTGCTGTAAACAAATAGCAGATGTAGTTCCTGGGATACCATTTTATTATTATCACATTCCCGTTTTAAATGGTGTTGATTTTCCTATGATAAGCTTCTTAAAAAATGTGGCAGGAAAGATTTCCAATTTTGCCGGTATTAAATACACCCACGAAGATTTTATGGATTTTCTTTCCTGCCTGCATTTTCAAAATGGTAAATATGATATGCTGTGGGGCAGAGACGAAAATATGTTATCTGCATTGGCTGTTGGTGCCAAAGGCGCTGTGGGAAGCACTTTCAACTATGCTGCGCCGTTATATTACAATCTTATAAAAGCTTTTAATAATAATGATTTGAAAAAAACACAATCTCTGCAACAGCAATCTATTGATATGATTTCCCTGTTAGGAAAATATGGCGGTATTGCTACCGGTAAAGCCTACATGAAATTAATAGGATTGGATTGTGGTGGCTTCAGGCTGCCGGTTAAAAATATGAATGACCAACAATTTGATTTATTTAAAAAGGATACAGAACAAATAAATTTTAGTAGCCTTTGCTCTACGCTGCCTGGAACTCAGGTAGGCAAGCCACCTATCTTAAAGCCTGTTTAATTATAATGATTCAACGTATAACTTATTCCATACTTGTACTCATGTTGCTTACCGCTTATGCCCCGGCTCAAAAAAAGATCGCATGTTTAATTAAATGGAAATTGGCCGCTGTGCTGCCTGCTTCAAAGAGCCAATCAAAATCATTAGGCTTTGCCGGCGCCATAAATGGTGTAAATAAAAACGTTCTAATAGTTGCAGGCGGGGCCAATTTCCCCAATGGGATGCCCTGGCAAGGGGGAAAGAAATATTATTCAAATGAAATTCATGTTCTGCAAAAACAAGGTGACAAATTTGTTTGGAATAAAAAAGTAACAAGCAAATTGCCAGAGCCTATCGCATACTGTGGAAATACTTCAACAGATTCAGGTGTTGTATATATTGGCGGAGAAAATAAAAACGGAATTTCCAATAAATGTTTTTTATTAAAATGGAATGCACAAAAAAATTGTGTTGATGTAAAGCCATTGCCTGATTTGCCTATTGCATTAACCAATGTGGCTGTTACACATATTAATAATGTGGTGTATGCCGCCGGTGGAGATGAAGCTAAAAATTCTTCCAATAGTTTTTTTTGTATTGACCTTGATGAATCAAATGCTCAATGGAAAAAGCTTCCTGATTTATCAATTGCCCTGGCAAATGCGACTGCAATTGCACAGAATGGTAAGAATGGTAAAGAAATTTTTATCATTGGCGGAAGATCAAAAACTTCATCAGGCATAAGCGATTTGCATAATACCAATTTTGCTTTCGATCTGCAAAAGCAAATATGGAAAATATGTGCTGATATCTCTGACGGCAAAAATGCGATGGACCTTTCCGCTGCTGCAGGCGTGGCTTTAGGTGAGCATGAGATTCTAATTACCGGCGGAGATAATGGCAAAGTATTTCACCAGATTGAAACTTACATTACTCAAATTGCACAGGCAAACACACCGGAAGAAAAAGAAAAACTACTTGCTGAAAAAAATAATTTAAGCATTCATCATGCAGGATTTGATAAAAGCATTTTAATGTACAATGCTAACAGTGACGCGTGGGCGAAAATAGGCGAATTGACTTTTCCGGCTCAAGTTACCACTACTGCTGTAAAATGGGGAAATGATATTTTTGTTTCAAATGGAGAAATAAAGCCAGGTGTAAGAACACCGAATGTGATGATAGGAGAAGTTCGTCGCCACAAAGTTACGAAGGAAGAGAAGCAACACAAAGAATAAGAAATAAAAAAGGAAAGGTATCCATAATTTAAGAGTTCCAAAGTCCCCTCCTCTGGAGGAGATTTAGGGGAGGCCAAATCATGAAGGAGAACAAGAATTATAAATGGTTTTTAGTCGGGTTACTTTGGGTAGTTGCCTTACTCAATTACATGGACAGGCAAATGCTGGCAACCATGCGACCTTCCATGCAAATAGATATTCATGAGCTGCAATCCGCTACTAACTTTGGTTATTTAATGGGAATTTTTTTATGGGTATATGGTTTTATGAGCCCTGTCTCCGGAATTATTGCTGATAAGTTTAATAGAAAATGGATCATTGTTACCAGCTTATTTGTTTGGTCAGGCGTTACTTATGGAATGGGCTATGCAACAACTTTTCACCAGGTATATTGGTTGCGGGCCATTATGGGAATCAGTGAAGCATTGTACATTCCCGCAGGCTTATCATTGATTGCCGATTTTCATGATGATAAAACAAGATCACTTGCCATTGGGATTCACATGACAGGTTTGTATGTAGGGCAAGCGATCGGCGGCTTTGGCGCTACCATTGCCGCAGCCTATTCATGGCATTATACTTTTCATTCTTTCGGCATAATTGGTATCGTCTATGCATTTGTGTTAGTAATTTTTTTAAGAGAGAAAAAGAATACTTTTGAAAATACATTACCAGATAAAATGCTGGTTAAAGAAAACACTTCTGTTTTAAAAGCGTTGTCATTACTGTTCAGCAATATCTCTTTTTGGATTATACTTTTTTACTTTGCCATTCCCAGCTTGCCGGGATGGGCTACCAAGAATTGGCTCCCTACACTTTTTGCGCAAAACCTTGCTATACCTATGTCGCAGGCAGGCCCGTTATCAACTATCACCAGTGCAGCCTCTTCTTTTTTAGGGGTAATATTTGGCGGCATTTTATCCGATAAATGGGTGCAAAAAAATATCCGTGGAAGAATTTATACGAGCGCTATCGGATTAGGGTTAACGATTCCATCTTTGTTGTTACTTGGTTTCGGTCATTCACTTTTTCATGTTATTACCGCTGCTGTTTGTTTTGGATTAGGCTATGGAATGTTTGATGCGAATAATATGCCGATTCTTTGCCAGTTTGTTTCTTCAAAACATAGAGCCACCGCGTATGGAATTATGAATATGGTGGGTGTATTTGCCGGCGCTTTTATTACTGATGTATTAGGAAGATCTTCTGATGCAGGACATCTTGGAAAGGGCTTCGCGATGTTAGCTGCGATTGTTTTGATCGCATTAATTATGCAACTTACTTTTCTTCGCCCTAAAGTGAATGCCTTTGTTGATTGATCATAAATTAAGAATGAAACAAAAATTTATATTTTTTCTTGTTACTATTATATTTTTTAATGCTAATACTTTTGCACAAAGCAATAAAATAAAAGTTGCATGCATGGGTAACTCAGTTACTTATGGCCTGGGTTTAAAAAATCCTGCAACAGAATCTTATCCTGTACAATTGCAGCAAATGTTAGGCGATAAATATGAAGTAAATAATTTTGGGCATAGCGGCGCTACGCTTTTGCGCAAAGGGCATAACCCTTATTATCAAACAAAAGAATGTGATGAAGCCATAAAATTTGCTCCTGATATTGCCATTATTCATTTGGGATTAAATGATACTGATCCGCGTGACTGGAATAATTACAGCAATGATTTTAAAAGCGATTATGCATGGTTGATAGATACGTTACGAAAAACAAATCCCGGTATAAAATTGTACCTCTGTTTAATGACACCAATTTTTAATGACCATCCGCGTTTTCGTTCAGGCACACAGGATTGGTATTGGAAAATTCAAAACTTAATTCCTGAAATTGCCAAAGTAAATCATACAGGTTTGATTGATTTGCATACGCCATTTTATTTTCATCACAATCTATTTCCTGATGCATTGCATCCTAATAAAGAAGGTGCAGTTATTTTAGCAAAAACGGTGTATAGCACTATTACAGGCGATTACAGCGGATTACAAATGCCCAATGTTTTTGCAAATGATATGGTTTTGCAACGTAATAAACCCATTTCTTTTTTTGGTACCGCTAATGCGAATGAAGAAGTGATAATTATTTTCAATCATCAAATTAAAAAGACAAAAACCGATGCCGATGGCCAATGGAAAATTATTTTCAATGCCTTGCCTGCTGGTGGCCCATACTCTTTAACTGTTCAATCTGGAAATAAAAAGATTGCTTTTAATAATATTTTAATGGGCGATGTGTGGTTGTGTTCAGGGCAATCAAATATGGAATTCCGTTTGAATCAGTCTTACGAGGGAAACAAAGCAATCGCTTCTGCCAACAATAAAAATATTCGTTTGCTTAAAATGAATGCTATTGAAGAAACTGATGATGTTGCATGGGATTCCGCAACATTAGATAAAACAAATAAGCTCGAATATTTTTCTGGTAATTGGAAAATATGTAATCCTGAATCTGTTTCCGCTTTTTCTGCAGTGGCTTATTATTTCGGAAAAAAAATTCAGCAGGACGAAAACATTCCTATTGGTTTAATTCAAGTGGCAGTGGGCGGTGCACCAATTGTTTCTTTTATAGACAGGCATACCATGGAGTTTGATAATTACCTGATAAATGAATTATGCGATTGGAAGAAATCTGATTTCATTATGCCATGGGTAAGAGAGCGTGCTTCCAAAAATATGGAGCTTTCAAAAGATAAAGAGAAGCGCCATCCTTATGAGCCTTGCTATATTTATGAAGCAGCAATTTCCCAATTAATCATCACACCTATTAAAGGAGTTATTTGGTACCAGGGAGAAAGCGATGCACACAATGTTGATTTGTATGCCTATAATTTTAAGCATTTAATTTCAAGCTGGAGAAACTTATGGAAAGAAAATTTGCCATTTTACTTTGTGCAACTTTCGTCTGTTGATAGGCCTTCATGGCCTTTTTTTAGAAACATGCAAAGAGAGTTATCAAATGAAATTCTAAATAGTTATATGGCAGTTTCAAGTGATGCCGGCGATTCATTAAATGTGCATCCAACGCATAAACAGCCGGTGGGAGAACGTTTGGAGTTATTAGCTTTAAAAAATACTTATCATAAAAATATTATTGCTAATGGACCGGAAGTTAAAAATGCTTTTCAAAAAGGGAAAGAAATAATTATTGATTTTGCCAATGCAAAAAAATTACAAACACGCAATCAGGAAAAATTAATTGGCTTTGAAGTGACTAATGAAAAAGGGAAAATCATTTCACCAAAGGCGAAAATAAAAGATAATAAAGTGATTCTATATTTGAATGAAGATGAAAAAATAATCAAAGTGTTGTATGCGTATCAACCTTTCACAAGAGCTAATTTGGAAAATGAAGTTGGTTTGCCTGCAAGCACTTTTAGTTATGGAATAAAGTAATTTAAAATCAAAAGTTGACATAATTTTTATGGAATGCAATTAGATAAAACTTATTTACAAAAGCAAAAATATTTTTATAAGAATCAGTTGCTAAACGATACCATTCCTTTTTGGTTCCCCAAAAGTATTGATGAAGAATACGGCGGTTTTTTATTGATGCGTGACAGGGACGGAACTTTATTAGATGATGATAAAGCGGTTTGGATACAGGGACGTGCAACATGGCTACTGGCAACGTTATATAATACAGCAGAGCAAAAAAAAGAATGGCTCGATGGCGCAAGAAAAGGGATAGAGTTTTTATTAAATCATTGTTTTGATTGCGACGGGCGAATGTTTTTTCATGTAACGCGTGATGGAAAATCCATCCGCAAGAGAAGGTACTTTTTTTCTGAAACATTTGCCGTTATTGCATTAGCAGCTTATGCAAAAGCAACGAATGATAAAGCGATTGCAGATAAAGCAATGGAAATTTTTGGGAAATGCATTACTTATTCAACAGGAGAAATAATGTTACAGCCAAAATTTGAAAGTACCCGCCCTTCAAAAGGAATCGGCGTGCCCATGATAATGATGAACACTGCACAACAATTGCGTGAAACAACCGGCGATCCTCGTTGTGATAAATGGATTACAAAATGGATACATGAAATAGAAACTTTTTTTGTAAAAGATGATATTAAATGTGTGATGGAGCAGGTGGCGCCTGATGGAGGCATCATTGATCATATTGACGGAAGAACTTTAAACCCCGGCCATGCCATTGAAGGCGCATGGTTTATTTTGCATGAAGCAAAATATAGAAACAACGATAAACATTTAATTGAACTCGGTTGTAAAATGCTTGATTATATGTGGGAACGTGGCTGGGATAAAGAGTATGGGGGCATTTTATATTTCCGTGATGTATATAACAAACCTGTGCAGGAATATTGGCAGGATATGAAATTTTGGTGGCCGCAAAATGAAGCCATCATTGCAACGCTTTTGGCATACACAATTACCGGAGATGAAAAATACAAACAATGGCATCAGCAAATTCACAGTTATGCATACACGCATTTTCATGATAAAGAACATGGTGAATGGTTTGGATATTTGCATCGTGATGGTACAGTGGCACAGCCTGCAAAAGGAAATTTATTTAAAGGGCCTTTTCATTTACCGCGGCAGGAATGGTATTGCTGGAAACTATTGGAACAAATTATTTAAACTGATAAAACTTTTATTTGCGTCTTTGCGTGAACCAGATTTTCTAAAATAAAATATTTATGAAACAGATTTTTGCCATAATAATAATCTCAATTATTTCTTCAATAAAATTATCAGCACAATCTAAAGCAATGCCTGTTTTTATTTCAGGAACAGAGGGGCATAAGAGTTACAGGATTCCTGCCATTATTATTTTGCCCAATGGAAATTTATTGGCTTTTGCAGAAGGTCGTGTGCATGGTTCAGGAGATTTTGGAGATGTAAATATCGTGATGAAACGAAGCA
>JBBRTG010000054.1:0-8521 GCA_038244655.1 Chitinophagales bacterium | reverse complement strand
TATCATGCTCATCGCCATCAGGCACTGCACGTACCATCATTATTTTTACATTGTCTGCAATGCCATCCATTCCAAGATTATTATTTCTTGCAGCTGCAATAATACCGGAGCAATGTGTGCCATGTGTAGGAGTACCGGCCATTACATCGTTGTTTCCATAATAACGGTCATTAATATCTTTTTCATTATCTTTTACAATATCAGCCCTGAAATTTTCAGGAGGTGTGCTGGCTGCTTCGCCTTTGCGAATTTGTCCTTGCAGATCTTCTAATATTTGCTGATTGGTGATATCATAATTATCATTAAGCTTTGAAATATTCAAATAAATGCTTGCTGCAGTTTTAGCATCAAACTCTGCAGGATTATAGTTTTTTAAATCTTTACCGTCAAACTCTGTTTTACCAAGATCTTTGGCAATAATGGAATCACCTCTTTGCAAGCCGGGTAATATTCTTTTCATAAACAACAACTCTTTAGGATCAACTGATCCAACAACTTTATCCTTTGCTCTCAGGTATTCATCATATTCTTTGCGATCATCCGGCTTCATATTATTTGTATCAGGAATATTGTCGCCATATTTTTCTTTTAATTTCCAATACACTCTTGCGCCTTCATAAGAATCCTGGTGTAAATTTCTGCCATCTTTTCCTCCGATAAAATTCCATCCATACACATCATCAACATAACCGTTATGATCATCATCTATACCATTACCAGGTATTTCACCGGGATTGTGCCAAAGCACAGGTTTTAAATCTTCCTGTGTAGTATCAACTCCACTATCAATCACGGCAACTACTACGGTTTTGCTTTTTTTATTTTTTAAAAAGCTGTAAGCTTTATCAAGGCTAATGCCGTAGTAGCCTGTCTCGGTTCTGTCAAGCTCGTGCCAGTTGTGGGGAGCTTCTTTTTTAAGAACACTTGTTTGAGCAAATGTTGTAAAATTTATAGCAGCAGTAAATAATGTTATGAGAAAAAATCGTTTAATTGAAATCATATTTAGTTTATTTTTTAGTATCACAAATATTCATATTTTTTTTCACGTATGTATTACCTCTTATAAAGAATTATAGAATCTTTTTGTTAACGAAAATGTGAATTGTTATAACGATTATACTGTAAATTTTATTCCCTGGGCCAGCGGAAGCTTATCAGTATAATTAATGGTATTTGTTTGGCGACGCATATAAGCTTTCCATGCATCGCTGCCGCTTTCTCTTCCGCCACCGGTTTCTTTTTCACCGCCAAAAGCGCCACCAATTTCTGCACCGGATGTACCAATGTTTACATTGGCAATTCCGCAATCGCTTCCGGCAGCAGAAAGAAAAGATTCGGCTTCGCGAATGTTGAGTGTAAATATGGAACTTGATAAACCTTGCGGCACATTATTTTGAAGAGCAATTGCTTCTCTCAATGTTTTATATTTTATAAGATATAGAATAGGAGCAAATGTTTCATGCTGTACAATTTGCATATCATTCGTTACTTCTGCAATACATGGCTTTACATAACAGCCACTCTCAAACCCTTTGCCGGTAACTGTTCCACCGGGCACCACAAATTTTCCACCTTGCTTTTTACATTGTTCAATAGAATTCAAATACATATTCACAGCATCTTTATCAATCAAAGGGCCTACATGATTTCCTTCTTTTAATGGATCACCAATTTTAAGTTGCTTGTATGCATTCACTAATTTCTTTTTAAATGCATCATACACATCTTCATGAATAATGAGCCTTCTTGTACTCGTGCAACGTTGCCCTGCTGTGCCCGCTGCACCAAACAAGCAACCGATTAATGCCATATCAAGATCAGCTTCTTTTGAAATAATAATTGCATTATTTCCGCCAAGCTCAAGCAATGATTTACCAAGACGTGCGCCAATCACTGCACTTATATCTTTACCCATTCTTGTAGATCCTGTTGCTGAAACTAAAGCAACTCTCGTGTCTTCACAAAGCCATTTACCTTGTTCTCTTGCTCCGGTAATTAAACTGCAAACGCCTTCAGGTATTTTATTTTCTTTAAAAACTTTTGCAATAATTTTTTGACAGGCAACACCGCATAACGGCGTTTTTTCCGAAGGCTTCCAAACACACACATCACCGCAAACCATTGCTATCATGCTGTTCCAGCCCCATACCGCTACGGGAAAATTAAAAGCTGAAATGATTCCTACAATTCCGAGCGGGTGATATTGCTCATACATTCGATGGCCGGGCCTTTCACTGTGCATACTAAGTCCGTACAACTGGCGTGAAAGCCCTAAAGCAAAATCACAGATGTCAATCATTTCCTGAACTTCGCCTAACCCTTCCTGTAAGCTTTTGCCCATTTCATAACTTACGAGTTTGCCAAGATCAGTTTTATTTCTTCTAATCTCATCTCCTATCTGTCTTACAATATCTCCTCTTTTAGGAGCAGGCCATTGCCGCCATTCTATAAATGCTTTTTGCGCAACACTAATTACATTATCATAATTTTTTTTATCGCAGATTGTTACAGAAGCAATTTGCTTTCCATTAACAGGAGATAATGATTGAATTTTTTCTTTTGAACCTGCTAACCATTTGTTGCCGGTTGATACTCCAATATTTTCGGATTGAATATTTACGTTTTTTAAAAAATCCATTTTATAATTTTTGGTAAAACTATGATTGTTTATAACATTAACAATGCAATGTTAAGATGGGTATTGCATTTAATTTTTATTCTTATTATTTTTAGAATATAAAAAAATTTCTGCATGCTTTATATAAATTTCTCTCTTACATAATTACCTGGCAAATGAGTTCCCCCAACATTTTATAAATATTTATTAATCATTTTAATTTTTTTTTATGAGAAAACAAAACGTATCAGAAAAAGCATCTTCATTTGGTTTTGGCTGGGTACCGGATCTTCCCGACCAGCGTGACCTTATGTATTCAGCGCCTGTTATGGTGATGAGAAAAATTTCACCAAAAGTTGATCTTCGTTCAAAGTGTCCGCCGGTTTATAACCAGGGCCACCTTGGTAGCTGTACTGCCAATGCGCTTTCAGGGGCTTTTGAATTTAGCAGAAGAAAGCAAAAGCTAAAAGATTTTATTCCTTCAAGATTATTTCTTTATTATAATGAAAGGGTAATGATAAACACCGTTAATTCTGATAGCGGCGCGTATATAAGAGATGGAATAAAATCTTTAAACACTACCGGAATTTGCCCGGAAAAAGAATGGAAATATGTGGAAGAAAAATTTACCATTAAGCCGCCAAAGAAATGCTATGATGATGCATTAAAATCTACCGTTAAAAGTTACGAAAGATTAAACAATACTAATTTAACTCAATTACAATCGTGCCTCTCAGAAGGATTTCCCTTTGTTTTTGGTTTTACTGTTTATGAAAGTTTTATGTCGCAGGCTGTTGCTAATACAGGTATGATGCCAATGCCTAAGCCAAAAGAAAAAGTTGTAGGTGGCCACGCCGTAATGGCTGTAGGTTATGATGATAGCAAGCAGGTTGTTATAGTAAGAAATTCATGGGGAAAAGATTGGGCGGTAAAAGGTTATTTCTATATGCCTTACTCTTATATTTCCAGTAATCATTTATGTGATGATTTTTGGACGATCAGAATTGTATAAGAAACCGAATCTTTGAATTAATTTGAAGATAAGAAAAATTATAAGAGTGTAACATTTAAATTGGCATGATATTTTTATTTATAATTAAAAAAAATAATATTATGATTACAAATATTCCGGAAGAAATAAAATTAAAAACAGGCGAATCAACTTCATTAAAATTTAAAGGAATGGGAACTGCAGGGTACGAATGGAATTATACTATTGATGGCAGCAAAGATTGCGTGGATGTTTCAAAAGAATTTGATTCAGGTAAAAAATCAGGCAAACAAAATGTGGGTGCAAGCGCGGATGAAATTTTTACACTCGCTGCAAAAAAAAGTGGAACGGTTGTTATTTATTTTACTGAACAAAGAAGCTGGGAAAAAAATTCAAACCCGGTTAATGAAAAAAAAGTTACTGTTAGAGTTGAATAATTAATATTGCTCATTCTCGTTTGGAAAATCTTTTGATTTTACATCTTCAATATATTTATGAACAGCGTTGGTAACCTGGTCATGAAGGTTAAGATAGGTTCTTAAAAAACGAGGTTTAAATTCTGTATTAATACCCAGCATATCGTGCATTACCAGCACCTGGCCATCACAAGCATTGCCAGCACCAATTCCAATGGTTGGGATAGAAAGATGTCCTGAAACTTCTTTGGCGAGCAATGCAGGAATTTTTTCAAGAACAATTCCAAAGCATCCTGCTTCCTGTAAAAAGATAGCATCACATTTTAATTTTTCAGCTTCTTGTTCTTCTTTCGCTCTTACGGTGTATGTTCCAAATTTATAAATGGATTGAGGTGTTAAACCAAGATGGCCCATAACGGGAACGCCTGCACTAATAATACGTTTTACAGATTCAACTACTTCTTCTCCGCCTTCAAGCTTTATTGCATGAGCACCGGTTTCCTTCATTATTCTTATGGTGGAATTAAGCGCTTCCTTACTATTGCCCTGGTAACTTCCAAAGGGAAGATCAACTACGATTAATGATCTGTTTATACCACGAACAACTGAAGATGCATGATAAATCATTTGGTCGAGCGTAATAGGCAATGTAGTTTCATGGCCTGCCATTACATTGCTTGCACTATCGCCAACGAGAATTATATCAATGCCTGCGGCATCAAAAATTTTTGCAAAAGAATAATCGTACGCAGTAATCATAGCAATTTTTTCGCCGGCCTGCTTCATCTTCAGCAATGTATTGGTGGTAATTTTTTTTACTTCTTTATTAACTGACATGCTATAAATTTTATGAAGAATAAAAGCGAAAGGGGAGATGGCTCTGCATTAGAATAAAACAAATCCTTTGAGCGTTCGCGGTGTAAAAGTACAATTTTTTAAAACCTCACCCCAACCCCTCTCCGAAGGAGAGGGAACTAACTTATTAGTAGTTCCACAACTGGGGTTTTATTTCTTCTCCCCTTCGGGGCCGGGGGCTTTTATTTCTTCCCATAAATGTTGTACCAACCCATCAGCCAATCCTATTTTTGGAACATAAATTTCAGTAGCGCCAGCCCACCGCATAACGTTTACATAAATCTGCAATGCAGGTACAATTACATCGGCTCTGTCTTCACGAAGGTTGTAAATATTTATCCTATCCTGCAGCGATACGTTGCTGAGCTCTTTATAAAAATCACGTAAAAGCTCCAGTGGAAGCGGCTTTGAATCTTTTCGTTTGCTAAGTGTAAAAACTTTATTTATATTTCCACCAGAGCCAATTGCAGTAACTTCTTTGTGACCTTTGGTTTTAGTTTTTATATCTTCTTTCATTTCATACCACATTTCATCAGTCACTTTATTTTTAAGAAGCCTTATGGTTCCTATATTAAATGAATCTTTAAATACTAATTTATTATTGCTGAAAAATGTAAGCTCTGTGCTGCCACCGCCAACATCAATGTACAAATAAGAATGTTCTTTATCCAGGTTTTCAGCCACATGATTTTCATAAATAAAAGAAGCTTCATCACTGCCTGAAATAATTTCTATTTCAATGCCGGTTTCTTTTTTTACCAAATCAATTATTGCTGAACCGTTAGATGCATCACGCATGGCAGAGGTGGCACATGCTTTTACGTATTTGGCTTCATAAGCATTTATTAAATTATGATATGCTTTCATGGTATGCAATAACAACTCAGTTCTGTGTGCTGAAATTTCACCTTTCTCTCCATGGGATCCCTCATGGGCAAACACATCGAAACCAAGGCGCAACGGAACTCTTATTAAAGCAATCTTTTTAAATGACGCTTTGTTTTTATCATCAACAGTAACTTCTGAAATCAGTAATCTTGCTGCGTTACTTCCAATATCAATTGCCGCCAGTTTCAACAGGAGTATATTTTTTCTTTAAAAGATAATTATAAGTTTCAACCTGTGAAAGGATTTTTTTTGAACCTTCTGTTACCACATATTCATTTGAAAGATGGTTATCAAGAATCCTTGCTTTTACATTATCGCTTAGTTGTATGTTGAGCATGTCTTTCAATTCCTGCTGAATTTCTTTATCAATAAAGGGCATGCTGCCTCTATGAGGTGATCAATATTTCTTACCATCCAGTCTGCCGAAGAAAAAAAAACTTTTTTCTTTTCCATCATGATGAAAAATTATAACTCTTGCATGCTCGAGATATTCATCAACAATGCTTATTGCTTTTATTTTTTTCTTAAACCTTTTATTTTGTGTAAACATGCAGCAAATGCCTCTTATAATCATTTTTATTTTTACACCTCATCTAGGTTGCTTGAAAAAATTCCGAGAAAACGGATTCGTTCCCGCAATGGCACTGTTTCATCTGATGCTTTCTGAAGAACTCTTCCATTAAAAGCAAGCCAACCAATATCTCTTACAATTATTTTGCGTTTATCCATAAACATTAGTTATGAATTTTTCATTTTTTCTATTATACCGGTGGTAGAAAAGCCTTCTTCTAAAGCAATGATTTCCACCTTTCCTCCGTTAGCAATTACTTCACCAGCGCCCACAATAGTTTGAGTTGTATAATCGCCGCCCTTAATTAAAACATCAGGCATTATATTTTTTATAAGATTTAAAGGAGTGTCTTCATCAAAAATAATAACTGCATCCACCATAATTAATGAGGCAAGCAATAAGGATCGTAATTGCTCATTATTTACCGGCCTGCCGTTTCCTTTTAATCTTTTTACGGATGCATCACTATTTATACCAACAATAAGTACATCTGCAAATGCTGCTGCCTGCGATAAAATTTTTATATGTCCTTCATGCAAAATATCAAAAACGCCATTGGTGAAAGCTATTGTTTTATTAATAAGTCGCCACCATTTTATTTGTGCTGTTAAATGTTCAGAAGTAAAAATTCTTTCTTTGATATTATTGCTTTGTTTCATTTCTTTTTTTTATTTGTATATATAAGTAAAATAAAACTTATGAAACCTACAATGATAACTATAAGGGTAGTAACACTCCACATTAGCCAGCCAAAAGAAATATTGTCAATAGAGTAAATAAGCAACACTTGCTGAACGGCAACAGGGAAAGCGCCCATGCCGCCCGGAGAAACAATCATTGCCAATGTTAAAAGCGTAAGCACAGTAAATGCAGCAGCCAGGCCCAATGCTGAAGTTTCAGAAATTGCATGGAATCCAATATAAATCTGAAGCACATACATTGACCATATAAAAAAAGTATGGAATAAAAACTGTTTGCGTTTTTTTAAATACCTGATAGAGGCGAAGCCTTCTTTTAAACCAATATGAAAACCTTTTAATTTAAGAATGTGCCGGTGATTGGCATGTTTTTTAAAAAGCCATTTAAAAAAAATATAAAATATAAAAAATATTATTACCAATATAAGAAGCTTGCTCCATAGTGGAATGGTTTGTTGCTGTCCTGAAAATTCCAATATTTTTTTCTTTATAAAAGCACTTACTGTTTGTAACTGAAGCAGGATAGTAAATGCGATGAGGAGGAAATAGCAAAACAGGTCAAATACTCTTTCAATAAGTATGGTTCCTATTAATTTGTTCACAGGAATTTCCTCATAGCGTCCCAATAAAGTACATCTTAATATTTCACCAGCTCTCGGTATAAACGTATTTGCAAAGTAACCACACATAGTTGCATAAAATGTGTTGGAAACTTTAGGGTAATAACCCATTGGCTCAATTAAAATTTTCCATCGCATGGCACGGCTTACATGACTTAGAATCGCGATAATAACTATAGGGATAAGAATAATATAATTGGCATGCCGTAAAGAATCCCGAAACTCAATCCGTTGCAGTGCAGTCATTTTACTTAATTGCCACCACATCAAAAAAATACCGATGCCCAGGAAGATGATGTATTTTAAAACTGCATAAATCTTTTTTTTCATAAATAGGTTACAAGGTAATAAAGATTAAACATTAGCCCGCTACAATTATGTTATCTATTAATCTTACATTGTTTAAAAATGCAGCAACTAAAATAACAGCGTCTACACCAGTGTTATATTTTTCCAAAAATTCAAGTTTACCGGTGGTAGCTATTTCAAGATAATCAACTGTAAAACCAATTTTTTCTAAATGATTAATTGCATCTTTTTTTAATTGTAAAAGAATTTTTTTTGATAAATTATGTTTTAGATGTTCTAATGTTTTATACAATTCTGCTGCAATTTTTTTCTCCGATGAATTTAATCTTAAGTTGCGGCTGCTTAAAGCAAGACCGTTAGGTTCACGAAGGGTAGGGCTTATTATTATTTCAATATCCTTCTTCATTATTTCAACAAGCCTTTTTATGATAAGGCATTGCTGATAATCTTTTTGACCAAGAAATAAATAATCTGGTTCAACAATATTGAGCAATTTTTCAACAGCCATGCATACTCCCTGGAAATGTCCCGGCCTGAATTTGCCTTCAAGAACTGT
>JBBRTG010000053.1:0-9481 GCA_038244655.1 Chitinophagales bacterium | reverse complement strand
TTATTTTCCATTCCTTTTTATTAGGCACTTTTACTTTCCAGTTTTCTCTCACCACCGGCGTCATATTAAATACTGCTAAAATATTGTCTTTTTTCTTTTTGCCTTTTCGCATGTAAACAATTATACATTCATTCCGGTTATTAAGATCAATCCATTCAAAACCTTTTTTATCAAATTGGTATTCATACAGTGCCGGTTCAGAAGTATAAAGCATGTTTAGTTGCCTTACACAATCCTGCATTTTCTGATGTGGTTCATGTTGCAACAAATGCCACTCAAGCTCTGTATTATAATTCCATTCAGCAGTCTGGCCAAATTCATTTCCCATAAAAAGTAATTTTGCTCCGGGATGTGTGTACATATAAGTGTACAGCAATCTAAGGTTTGCAAATTTCTCCCAGTTATCACCGGGCATTTTATAAATCATAGGAGACTTGCCATGTACCACTTCATCATGGCTTAGTGGAAGCATAAAATTTTCATCATAAAAATACATCATGCTGAAACTAAACTTATCCTGCTGATCTTTTCTGTAAAGAGGATCGGTTTTAAAATAATCTATGGTATCATGCATCCAACCCATCATCCATTTCATTCCAAAGCCAAGTCCGCCATCAATTGTAAGCCCTGTTACCTGCGGGCGGTTAGAAGATTCTTCAGCAATCATTTGCACGTCAGGAAAATCGCGATACACCATAGCATTGAGATCTTTAATAAATGCAATGGCTTCAAGGTTATCATTCCCTCCCAACTCGTTTGGTTCCCACTCTCCTTCTTTTCTTGAATAATCAAGGGTGAGCATAGAGCTTACTGCATCAACCCTTATTCCATCTATATGAAATTTATCAAACCAAAATCGTGCGCTGCTGATAAGAAAAGATCGAACCTCTGCTCTTTTATAATTAAAAATATAGGAGTTCCAGTCGGGGTGAAAACCTTTTCGCATGTCAGCATATTCATAAGTATGCGTACCATCAAACATATATAATCCATGCGCATCATAAGGAAAATGCGAAGGTACCCAATCAAGTATCACTCCTATTCCTTCACGATGAAATGTATCAATCATCTCCATAAAATCTTCGGGTATGCCAAACCGTGAGGTAGGGGCAAAATAGCCGGCACCCTGGTAACCCCAGCTTCCATCAAAAGGAAATTCCATTACAGGCATTAGCTCTACATGTGTAAAGCCCATTTTTTTTACATAAGGCACAAGCAGTTTTGTTGTTTCCCTGTAAGAATTTAATGAATCCTCATTGTATGGATATGGCCGCATCCAACTGGCGAGATGCACTTCATAAACGCTCCACGGCGTATTGAGATCATTTTTTTTATTACGCTTTTTCATCCACTCTTCATCGTTCCAGTTATGTTTTAAATTAATTGTTTTTGAAGCAGTGCCCGGCCGCAGTTCCCAATAATTTGCATACGGGTCTCCTTTATATAATATTGTACCTTCATAACCTTGTATGTAATATTTATAGCGGGTGTATTCATTTACATCAGGAATAAAACCTTCCCAGATACCAGACTTCTCTAACCTTACAAACAAAGGATGTGATTCAATATTCCAATTATTAAAATCGCCTACGACATTTACTGCAGTTGCATTTGGCGCCCACACAGAAAAATAAAAGCCTTTCTTATTTAAAACAGTAAGCGGATGAGAGCCAAATTTTTTATACAAACTATAATGTGTTCCATTCTGAAAATTTGAAATGTCTTCATCTGTAAAGAGTGAGTAATTCCATACAGGTTTTGTGCTGTCAACAAAATTTACTTGTTCATATTTTGGCAATACGTTGTTTTTGCTCATCTTATTTGATTTTTCCGTTTGTGATTTCTTTACTACCATTTAGAAAATTTTCACTTATATAGAACAGCGTTATCTGCAATTTTGCCTTTAACGTAAATTTAAGAATACTGTTTCAAGTAATTGTAATTAAATTAAGCACTTTTGAACATTATTCTGCTTTACCTTAAAACTAAATCGCTCCATGAAGAAAATATTTACACTCTTAACTGGTATTTTTCTTATATCCTTTTCTTCTTTTTCACAACTATCAAAAGTTTCAGGTTCCATTAAAGAATCAGATGAAAATAAGCCGGTAAAAAATGCTGTAATTGCATTGCTCACACCAAAAGATTCTATTTTGTATAAATACACCCGTACAGATGCACAGGGTAAATTCACAATACAAAATGTAAAGCCCGGTAATTATATTTTAATGACTACGCATCCTTATTTTGCTGATGTGCTGGACGATATTGAAATAAAAAATGATGTTGAACTTCCAATGTTGAGCCTCACTTCAAAAGTAAAATTATTGCAGGAAGTAATTGTAAAATCAGGAAGTCCTTTACGTATAAAAGGCGATACTACTATTTACACCGCAGATAGCTTTAAAGTAAGCGCCAATGCTAATGTTGAAGAATTATTAAAGAAACTACCCGGCATACAGGTTGATAAAGACGGCAAAATAAAAGCCATGGGAGAAACGGTTTCTAAAGTTTTGGTAGATGGTGAGGAATTTTTTGGTGATGACCCCGGTATGGCTATTAAAAATTTACGCGCCGATGCAGTAAAAGAAGTGCAGGTATTTGATAAAAAAAGTGACCAGGCAGAATTTACCGGCATAGATGATGGCAAAACACAAAAGACAATTAATCTTAAATTAAAAGAAAATAAAAAGACAGGATATTTTGGTAAAGCAGATTTAGCAGCAGGCTCAGTACAAAATAAAGAGAACCGGTATAATGATAATTTATTATTCAGTTCGTTTAAAGGCAAAAGAAAATTTTCAGCTTTTTTACTGAATGGCAATACAGCACAGGATGGTTTAAACTGGCAGGATGAACAGAAGTACGGCGGCGGGGATGATAACGTTAGCATGAGCATGGATGATGATGGCGGAATGATGTTTATGTGGCGTGGGGGAAGTTCTGATGAAGAACCTTATGTGGATCCCCAAAACGGGTATATGACCAATGTAAATGCAGGCATTCAATACAGCAATAAATGGAATGATAGGCACACCTTTAATCTTTCGCCAAAGTATAACAGCCAGCAATACACGAACCACAAACTAACATTTACGCAAACACAGGTTGGTGATTCTGTTTTAAACGAAAATTCAAATGAGCTTAATAGTGTTAACCGGCACAATTTTAAAATAAAAGGAATTTATGATGTGAAGATTGATTCAATGAATTCTCTGAAGTTAACATTCAACACTAATTTTTACCATACCGAAAGCGATGATTCGCTAAGCTCAGTAAACACGGGTACAAACGGTACTTTAAAGAATTTTAGCAACCGCAGGCTACAAATTAAAAGTGATAAGAGCGCCATTTCAGGTAATTTACTTTTCAAGCACAAATTTGCAAAAGCAAGGCGTACATTGTCTGTTACCGCAGATTGGAGTATTTTAGATACACAGGGAAAGAATTTTTTAAGATCATTCAACCAGGCATATCTTGATGGCGAAGTTGCAGGAAGCCAGAAGCTTGATCAAATGAAAGATTTCAACACCTCAACAAAAAATTTATCTGCAAAGCTCGTTTACACTGAACCGTTAGGTAAAAAATATTCTATGGAACTTGGTTACCAGCTTGCGTATAATTATGGCAATAACGATCAGCTCACTTACAGCTACACTCCTGTTTCAAATAAATATGAAACAATCATTGATTCTCTTTCAAATAAGTTTAAACAAAATATTCTGCAAAATATTCCTTCTGCAAAATTAAATTATGCTGATAAAAAATTAAAAATCAATGTTGGCTCCGGCTTTGGGTTAACCCATTTTGAATTGCAGGATATTACTTTTAATAAAAATTACACAAGAAATTATGTAAACTTTTATCCTGTTGCAAACATAACTTATACCTATAAAGCAAACCATAGCATAAGGTTTAATTATAACGGTAACACAACACAACCAACCATTGATCAACTGCAGCCTTTAAGAAATAACAATGATTATTTTAACCAATATATCGGGAACCCTAACCTGAAGCCATCTTTCACCAACTCATTTAATGTATCGCACAACAGTTACAATTTCATAAGTGATATTTTTACTTACCAATCATTAAATGTAAGAGTTGTAGAGAATTCCATAACCAATAATCAAATAATTAATATTGATTCAGGAAAAACAATTACCCAACCTATAAATACCAATGGAAATTTATCAATTAACTTCTATAGTGGCATGGGGTTGAAAATTAAAAAAATAGATACAAGGTTGTATTTAGGGCCAAATTTTAATTACAGTAAGTATGCTGATTTTATAAACAACCGGAAAAGCTTTTCAAAAACTTTTTCACCCGGAGTTAATGTAAACTTATCAAAATCAAAAGAGAAAAAGTATGATGCCTCTATCCAGGATGAGATAAACTATAACAGCAATACTACTTCTCAAAACAATACAAAGATTCATTACTTTACCAACTCACTTAGCTTTAACGGAACGTTGTACATTAAAAAAGTTTGGTCAATAATTACTGATTATGCTTTTAATTCGCGCCAGAAAACTTTGCAATTTGACAGGGTGCCCGATAACCATCTTTGGAATGCCCGCCTGCAACGGACTTTCAAAGAAAATGAATTTACTGCTTACTTTACAGTAAGAGATATTTTAAATCAGAATATAGGTATTGACAGAAACTTTTCGGGGAACACCTATTACCAGGTAACCAACGACAGGTTGAAGAGATATTACTTAATTGGGTTTACCTGGAATTTTAAAAACAAAGGATCAAAATCAAAATAAACTTCAACCGATTTTTATGAAAACAAAAATACTTATTACCATTATTACTTTGTTTATAACGGTGGGGCTAAACGCTCAGCAATTCATAAGCAAGGCCGTAATAGAATACGAGGTAAAATCAAACATAAAAAAAACAATGGGTAATGATATGTTTGATGAAATGCTGAAAGAAAATTTGCCAACTTTTAAAACCGGCTTTTACAATTTTACATTTGCCAACAACAAAAGCGTTTACAAATTTGATCATTGGGATGCAGGTCCTAAAATGCCCGAATGGCTTCGCAGAAGCGATGAAGAAAACGTTTGGTATTTTGATTATAGCACGGGCAAATACAGCATCCAAAAAAATGTTTGGGGTTCTGATTTTAATATTGAGGATTCAATACAAAACCTGCAATGGAAATTAATATCAAATGAAAACAGGATCATAGCAGGGTTTAACTGCAGGAAAGCAGTTACAAAAATTTTTGACAGTGTATATGTGTATGCTTTTTATACAGATGAAATTACAATTCCCGGCGGGCCTTGTTCTATAAATGGGCTGCCCGGTATGATATTAGGTGTAACTATACCCAGGCTTTATACTTCATGGATTGCTACTAAAGTTACGCTTAGAGGCATAGACGAAAATACCATTAAACCTGTGTATGCTAAAAAACCTTACACCATGCAAAATCTCAAGGCCACGTTAGTTGAACGTACCAAAGACTGGTTCAGCAACGACCAGGAAGAGAATGAAGAAAACATGCAACAGAAGGCAAGATTTTTTTGGGTGACAATGTTGTAAAAAGATATTTTGAACTTTGGCTGAAACATGTACCATTGCTTATTGTCACGACGTCTGCCTGCTTGCACAAAAGACTGCATATTGTGTGCATGTGCTGCTTTGGTCAACCCTCTGCAGCTTCAACTATAAAATATGGAGGAATGATGGGAGTACAACTGTTAGCTGCTGTTTATTTACTTATTGGTTTAAAACAATAAGTAAGTTATTTATTCACATATATTTTTCCATTTTTCATTACGAAATGTACGTGAAGAATTGCATTAATATTTTGTTCAAGATCATTATCAACCGCTATAATATCTGCTAAATAACCTGCCTTTATAATCCCAATTTGGTTACTCCAGTTTAGTTGCTTGCTGGCATTAATAGTAGCGAATTGCAAAATCTGGGGTATTTTTACGCCTGATTCATAATATCCTATAAGTGTTCTTTTTGAAGGCTCAGCAAAGGGCATTTTAAAATCAATATAGTCATCTGATCCGGCTGCAATCATTACTCCTTTTTTTATGGCCCTTTGTAAACGGTCGCCAAGGAATTTCCGGTAGCCTATAATATTTGCTGAAATATTTTTATCATCGGGATAAGCAAGTTTTCCATATTGTATAAAAGTAACACTATCGCCATCTGTAGGTACAAGTATCACATTTTTTTTAGCCATTAGGGCGAGTGTTGTATCATCAACCTGGTAGCCATGTTCAATGCCATCTACTCCTCCGGCAACTGCATTGTACACAGCCTGGTTGTCAGTAGAATGTGCTGTTACTCTAAGATTGTAGCGATGTGCTTCCTGTACAATCGCTTTAATTTCTTCAATACTCAGTCTTGTATTGTTAGGCGTATTATTTGAATAGATTTTTATGACATCTGCTCCCTGTGTAATATTTTCTCTTACTGCCTGTATTGCATCATCTTTACTTTTTACTATTCTGTATTCATCATTTATAATATCACGGTGTTTATAAATCAAACCGGGCATTTGTCCTCCTTCAGTTGATAAACCCTGACCGGCACAACGCATACGCGGACCCGGAACCAAACCTTCACTGATTGCTCTTCGTAATGCGATATCAGCAAACTGACCAGAGTTTCCTAAATCCTGAACAGCAGTAATGCCTGCTTCCAAATATGCTTTTGCACGTGCTGTTCCATATATAGCACGATAAGCATCTCCTTCCATGGTAAGCACTTTGCCCATATCAAGCCCGGCAAAATCATTTCCCGGATGTAAAACTTCTCTATTAAGTAAATGAGTGTGGCAATCAATTAAACCTGGCAACACCGTGTATTGCGAGGTCAATTACTTTATAATTCTTTTTTTCTTCTGCTGTCACATGTTCAGACTTTACCGCTTCAATTTTTGTATCTTTTACAAGTATTGACATACCTGTCTTGAATTGTCCTGATTCGCTATCAAATAATTTACCTGTTAGAATCAAAAATTTTTGATTTTCCTGTGCTTCAAGCACAAATGAAATGGAGATGAATAAAAACAAGAGTAAAATTTTCATAAAAACATTATGGTTGAGTGATAAAATGTAAAGCGAATTCAGATTTAAACTTTCAAATCTAACTATAGCTTGCATACAGAAATAGTGTCGCAAAAAAATAGCCGCTTACACATAAATATATGATATATGACGATATTTCTCCAAATTTCCAGGTATTGATTTTTAAAGGATTAGTACAAAGTATTTTTTACAAACCCACATCTCCTATATTTATTAAACCAACTAACGTGCACGCATAGTTGCGCTGTTTACAGCTTATTGAAACCATAACCTTAAATACTTGTATTAATATTAGAAGAAATTGTAGATCACAAGAGAAGCAACGGTGGAAGCTAATCTTATTCTTGATATTTTTTTAAAAATAACTTAATTGAAGTTAACTCTGACCTATTGGAATCAACTGCATCAGCAACCGTCAATAATTGCTTGTAATAAAAGGCAGCTTTTTCAATGTTGCCGGATTCTTCCGCGGCTAATCCGGCACCATAAAGACCATTAAACCGGTTTGGATGTTTTTTAAGATCGGATTCATAAGCTTCTAAAGCCTCGTTATATTTTTTCATTTCCAGCAGCATATCAGCTAATAATTCCCTTGCCGGAATTACTTCACCGGGGGTTACAGGATGCTTTTCTGTTGCATCTTCCATATTAACCGCTTCATTCATAAGATTCAACGCCTCAATATTTTTCCCCTGCCCGACTTTGTCATTCAGGCGGGCTTCTTTAAATTGTATCCAGGCTTCAGATGCTTTAACCTGTATTTGCACCTGGTTGGCTTTATATGAATCTTTCTGAGCCAGCAATGTATCATGAATCTCGTTCAGTTTTTTCAATTCATTTTTTGCGGAATCAATATTGCCAATATGAACTGAACCAATAAGCCGGGTAAAATGGACAATTGCCTCCTGCCATGGAAAATTTTTCCATAGAAAGTTCTCTGGATGTATTTTTAGATTAGCAGCCTCATTCCACATTTTGTTTTCAAGAAAGTAGCGGGAAGGGATAGCCGCAAATGCATACGCAACTTTAAAATCAACAGGATAAACATCTGTAATGGTTTTAAGATAATCCAATTGCTGTTTAGCCGAATCATTTTCTCCTTTTTGCAGGTACGCATAAACCAGGTAATCCATTCCATGAAGTTCTTCACCCCAATGCCCTTTTATGTCGGCAGCTTCTGCATAGCATTTTGCAGAAGAAATAGAAGCCAGGTTTGAATTAATACTTTCATCCCATAGCCCCAGTCTTGTAAAAATGTGCGAAGGCATGTGCAATGCATGCGCAGAAGATGGAGCAATAGAAGCATATTTTCTTGCTGCAGACAATCCCAATTCTGCAAGCTCAGGAAAATCGTAAGTATGAATAATATAATGGGCAATGCCGGGATGATTTGGATTGTTTGGATAAAGTGCAGTTAAAATAGCGCCGGCTTTTTTTTGATTTGTGAAATCTTTGTCGGCGGGGTCTGCGGCCGCATCAAGCGATAAAGCATAAAATATGGCGGCCTCTTTGTCATTGGGATATTTTATATAATTTTTCTCCATCCCTTTTTCAAAATTTTTGCAACGCGTGAGATGATCTACTTTGTCGCAATCTTTATAAAACGCGGCAATTGCCCTGATATAACCTGATTCTCTTTCTGTTTTTTTATTAAGGGATTGTGCTATCTTAATAGCTTTCGAACCTTTCTCCAATTCGGGTCCTGTAGGTGGTGTCCAAAGCGGGTGATAGTTACTCATCGCTACTCCCCAATAAGCCATTGCACAGCCGGGATCTGCATCAATAATTTTTGCAAACACCTTTTCAGCTTCATCATATTCAAACGAATGCAGCAGCTCTATGCCAAGATTAAAATCTTTTTTTACTTTATCATTGCATGAAATTTCAAATTCAACTGAGCCAAATTGCTTGTCCGGAGGGCCACATGAAATAACTTCTCCTCTTTTAAGATTAATCTCATTTATTGCTTCTTTTGAAGGGCCGGTATTTTTCCCCTTACACGATAACAGTATCAATGATAATAAAAGAAAAAATATTTGTTGCAGCGGCGGCGATAATTTTTTCATACCATTAAATTTAAGATTTCTTAATGGTTGGAAGTTAGTTTGTGCAAATTTTTTTTGCTTCGGATATAATTTAATTTGCGGGGATTTTGATTGATATGATTTTGTGCTTCAGTAACACTAGAAACTATATAGTTCTAACAATGAAGGTTAAACGCTAATTGAATTATTGCTGTTGGAGGTGTCCAAAAAAAGTTCCCATCAGCATAAGTCCATGCGCCGCCGCTGATTTCTATGACAAAAACAAATCAATTTTAGGCTGCTTTTTTCACATATAATTCCTGTTTATTCACAACAGCTATTACCCTTGCTAACAATTTATTTTTAACGGCATTGAGTACACTA
>JBBRTG010000052.1:0-9583 GCA_038244655.1 Chitinophagales bacterium | reverse complement strand
CCTGGGGAAATGAACCAATAAATGAAGGCAAACCAAAAGCCAATTCATGGGGAGGAAAGTTTCCATATTATAATGATGATAAAGATGGTTTTGTAGGGTTAGCACCAATAAAATCTTTTCCTGTCAATGGTTATGGTCTGTACGATATGGCAGGCAATGTGTGGGAATGGTGCAGCGATTGGTATGATGGGAATTATTATCAATCTTTTGAAAGTTCTATAGCAGTCAATCCAAAAGGTCCTGCGAAAAGCTATGACGCGATGGATCCTTATACTTCTAAAAGGAGTTTGCGCGGTGGAAGTTTTCTGTGCAATGACACCTATTGTAGCGGGTACCGTGTTGCACGTAGAATGAAAAGCAGCCCTGATACTGGTTTGGAACATACGGGATTTCGTTGTGTAAAAGATGCTAAATAAAAAACATTTATCATAACCAATAAAACATATGAAAATGCTATAGCAAACCTTTTTTGCACTACTCGGATTTTTTTTGTGCACTTCTGCTTTTGCCGAAAGAGATACAATTACTTTAAATGATAACTGGTTGTTTTCAATTAATAAAACCAAGGAGCCCCGGTGGAACTATGAGCCCGTGAAGATAATCCTTATGATAATGCTTTTATGGAATCCTGTTTCAGCCGCTTTAAAGCAGAATTGATACAAGATGGTATTTTTGAAACAATAGAAGATGCCCGGACAGAAATATTTGAGTACATAGAAATGTATTACAATACCATCCGCTTACATTCATCCCTGAATTATCAAAGCCCAAAAAATTTTGAAGACCAATATGAAAAGAATGTAATTTTGAGGTGCACAAACAAGAAGGCGATGCTTATACCGAAAAATCTTCTTTAATTGAAAGGGGCATCGAGCCCCTTTCAATTAGGCACAAACAAGAAGGCTCGGCATTACCCAATGAATCTATATTTATCCATTAACTCTGGGCTTTTGTGTCCGTCGTTTTGATGCCACCTAAGAAAGTTCATCGTTCTTGGCTGAATTAACTTTGGTTCGAATTTGTTTTACAAACTTGTTCAGGCAATTTTTAAATTGTTTTTAAATGAAGTCAATACATCGATAGTCTTTCGTATTGCATCTTGTTCAAATCCAGCTAAATAATTCTTTGTAGTTTGTAAAGATGTATGTCCTAAAGCTTCGCATATGAATTCTGTGGAAACTCCGCTATTTTTTAAAATTGTTGCGAAACTATGCCTGGCATAATAGGTTGTTATCGGTTTATATATTTCAAGGTCAACAGCTATCTGCTTCATGTGTGCGTTTATCAGGTGTACAAGCAAGGCGATATTGTCTCTTTGTTTTTTTGGAGTCATTGCGGGCTTTAAATAAGGGAAAATATTGGTGTCTTGTGAGAGTTTATGTTGACCCCATTTGTTAATGATACGTTTTGAATCATCCCGCAAAGCAATCATGATAGGTTCAGGATTTGAGCGCCTTGACATTATAGTTTTAGCACGATTAAATATTATGAAATCGCCCTTAATATTTTTATAGGTCAATAGGCAAAGATCTTTCACATAAGCCGTTGCACAAGTAGATAAATATCCAATAATCACGACACATATCATTAACACTGCCCGGTTCTGATACATAGTTATAAATTTTTGCAATTTCTTCAATTGTAAGAGCCTTCTTTATATTTCTGCCGGTAGGGATTATATATTTACGTTTACCAAATGGATAATCTTCCAAGCCCATCAAACCTTGTTTTATTGCTACGTTTATTGGATCAGAAGGTTATAGGTTTGAATCCTATCGAGGTCACAAAGGCGAATCTTAAAACTGATTCGCTTTTTATGTTTTATACATAAACATAGTATTCATCAATTTTACATTGCAACTACATTATAGTAATTTCCGAAAATTGAACGAAAATATACGACAACCTATTAACGTATATTTACTTTTGAATTTATACTTTACTTGTATAGTTTTGAAATCCGGAAATTAGTATAACCTTTCTAATATTATTTTCCTTGAGAAACCAGGCATTACTTCAGGTTTAAATATCAATCAATTTGATGAGTACGGCTACTGGTTGCTAACCTAATTGACAATAACATTAAATAAATTGTCTGCCATGAATCTCTTCACATCTACCCCAGAACGTGAAATAATAGCAACGGTTCAATACCTTCCTGCTGTTTCTATCATTATTCCTTTTACACCGTTAATAACATTAAAGAAAAATTTAGAATACTATTTAAAAAGTGTTATGGGTAAAGTAGAAGCAATGTTGGCTGCTCATTATACTGCTGAAAAAGCAATCCCGGTAATTATTAAATTAAAAAATCTCTTTTCCAATCTCAATTATAATACGCCTCAAAAAAGTATTGCAGTTTTTGTATCACCGGTAGTGGAGAAGGTATATTATTTTGGGATAGAGATGGAAGAAAAAATTGTTATTGATCCGTCATTTAAAACCAGTGACCTTGTGTACTGTAAAAAAGAAAAGAAAGAATATCTCATTCTGTTATTAAGTGATAAATTTTCCAAAATGTATTTGAGTAATGGCACACAATTAAAATTAATTAAATCCAATACATTAATTAACGTGCAGGATCATAAAAATAATACAACAGGAAAAATAGATGACTTTTCTGTTTTCGCAAATCAAAAGGAATTCATTACAAATAATTTTTTACATCAAATGGATCAGGGGCTTTCTATCATTTTAAAATCATACCCATTGCCGCTATTTGTTATGGGCGCCAAAAACTTATTGGAATATTTTAGAAAAATAACCAAAAACGATCAAAACATAATAGAATTTATTCATGGTAATTATGATGAATCTTCTGAGCTTGAACTGAAATGTGAAACAGACACTATAGTCCCGTGCTGGGAAAAATTAAAACAACAACATTTATTAAAACAGGTTGAAAATGCAAAAACACAAAATAAACTTAGAACAGGTATGCAGGAAACATTAAAAGCTGCCATGCATAATAAAGGAAGATTACTTGTTGTTGAAAAAAATTTAATGGATCATTCTCTTGTCCCCAAAACTTATCAGCCTTTTTTCAAAACAGACTATGCGTACAGCGAAGTTTTTTTTATTAAAGATGAAGTGGATGATATTATAAGGAGGGTATTTGAATGTGGTGGTGATGTTGAGTCTGTTGATGATGGACTGTTGGAAAATTACGGGCACATTGCTTTAATAGAAAATTATTAATGGGTATTAAAAAAATAGTTGAATGCATTCTTTATACAAACTTGTACAATGAAATATTTAATCACAATTTAAAATCCTAATTGTTATGCAAATTCCAAATTCATATTCCCAGGAAATTTCAGCTTACCCCGGCGAATACACACCTATGCAATTCAAATTAGAAGCTATTGCAGAAGAACTTCTAAAGCCTCATGAAGGAGCAAGTAGCCCTGCCTGTAATATCTCTGAAACCACTGAATATTACAAGATTGAGCTGGCAGTTCCGGGACTTCAAAGAGAAGACTTTTTTGCGAGCATAACTCAGCAAGGCTATTTATCAATTTCTGCACTACACAAAGAATCAGGCAGCATGCAAAATGAAAAATACAGCAAGCATTCTTTTAATTATGAATGCTTCAATCGTGAACTTTTGCTTCCTGAAAATATTGATACAGATTTTGTGAAAGCAGAATATAAAACAGGCATTTTATCTTTTTGGTTTTTAAAAACTGCAAGACCTTACCAAAAGAGAGCTTCAATAATAATAGTATATTAAATCCTGACCCCATCACAAAGGCGAATCTTAACTGATTCGCTTTTTATGCTTATGCATATACTTATATGCATCAATTTCAAAAAAAATTCTTTCCTTCAAAAAATTTATTTATCCAAAGAAATTGTAAGCGTTAATAAAAACACTGACTCTTTTGTTGCGACCACACTATGTGGCAATCCTTTATGCAGCGCAATCATCTTGCCTTTTTTTAATACTACTGTTTGATCATCCGTAGTGAAATTTATTTCTCCATCAAGCACCTGCACGCTTATAATTCCATCGGCTGTATGCCTTTTCATTATGGCATTTTCATGCAATGCAATCAGCACTATGCGCATACCGTTTGTTTTATAAACAGTCATTGCATTACGGTCGTTCTTCTCCCATGCCGGTTCACTTTTTAGCTGTTTTATAAATTGTGGAATATCTATGCTTACTAACGGCGCATCCATCACCCGTTCGCCTTCAGGCCTTAATTCTGTTGATTCATTGTGTTTTATTTCCATGATAATATTTTTTGGCCTCCATGCCCTCCCCAAAGGAGTCCTTCGTGACATAGGAGGGTTCTAAAGCAAGTTTATAAAATTTAAAGTTTCCTTATCTGATATGACAATAATATTAAAATGCTCATTGCTCATTCACAATTGCCCATTCACCTCACACTTTTGTAAGCGCCTTTCCTTTATGAACCGCAACATGATCTGTCTTATCACTCTTTATAGCGTATTGCGGATCTTCTTTGCTGGCATGATGTTTATAACCTTTATAATCAAAATCGGCAGAATGTATTTTTATAATTTTTCCTGAAACAATTCCAGCTTCTGAATTCCATTTTACGTGATCTCCAATTTTAAATGAATGTTCCATTTTCAAAATTAACTCAATAGTTGAAATATATCTCTAACAAAAATTGCTCCTGTTTAAAATAATCTAAATGAATTTTATTCATTCAACTTAGTATGAATTTTAAAGCTTTCTTTCTTTTACTTTTGCTGAAATGTTGTTTTTTAAATAAAATTAAGAATACCTTATGCGGCATATACTTTGATCATTGTAAAAAATTAAATTTTAAATAATAAAAAATGGAATCAGTAGAACAATTAGGTATTAATACCGTCCGTGTACTTTCTGCAGATGCAGTTCAAAAAGCTAACTCCGGGCATCCCGGTACACCCATGGGGCTTGCGCCAATAGGTCATGTGCTTTGGACAAAATTTATGAATTATAATCCACAGGATCCTGAATGGCCTAATCGTGATCGTTTTATTTTATCATGCGGCCATGCATGCATGTTGCAATACAGTTATTTGTTTTTAACCGGTTATAATATCAGCATTAATGATATTAAAAACTTCAGGCAATTGCATAGTAAAACCGCCGGCCATCCTGAATATGGTTTATTAGATGGAATAGAAGTCACTACCGGTCCACTCGGGCAGGGCTTTGCCAATGGAGTGGGCATGGGCATCGGGCAGCAATATCTTGCTTCGCGATTTAACAAACCCGGTTTTAAATTATTTGATTATAGTATTTATGCCATTTGCAGCGATGGCGATATTATGGAAGGCGTGGCTTCAGAAGCGGCTTCACTTGCAGGGCATTTAAAATTGGGCCATCTTATTTATTTGTATGATGATAACCAAATCACTATTGAAGGAGAAACTTCTTTGGCTTTTAATGAAGATGTAACCGAACGGTTTCAGGGTTATGGATGGCATGTGCAATCTGTTGCAGATGGTAATGATACAGAAGCTATTGCTGCCGCAATTGAAAATGCAAAAAAAGAAACCAAGCGTCCTTCATTGATTAAAGTGCGCACTCACATTGGCTTTGGTAGCCCTAACAAAGTGGACACTGCTGCGGCACATGGCTCACCGTTAGGAAAAGACGAAGTACGATTGGTGAAAGAAAATTTTGGTTTTGATCCTGATCAAAGTTTTGTAGTGGCTGATGAAGTATTAAATTATTACAGGGAAAAAGGTAAAGCAGGAATAAAAAAAGAAAATGACTGGAATGATTTGTATAAAAAATATAAAGAAAAATATGCAGCAGAAGCTACGGAATATGAATTATTCAAAAGTGGAAAATTACCTGACGGTTGGAAAGATAATCTTCCTGTTTTTAAACCAACAGAAAAAGGAACTGCAACAAGAAAAGCTTCGGGGAAAATGCTGAATGCCATTGCTGCAAAGTTACCCATGTTGATTGGCGGCTCTGCAGATCTATCTCCATCTACCGATACAGAATTAAAAGATTTCCAATCATTCACAAATGAAAATCACAGCGGAAGAAATTTTCATTTCGGAATTCGTGAACATGCTATGGGGGCTGTTTTAAACGGTATGGCGCTTACGAAAGGCATCATTCCTTATGGCGCTACTTTTCTTATATTTTCAGATTATATGCGGCCACCCATTCGTCTTGCCGCCATCATGAAAATTCGCCCGATATTTATTTACACGCATGATAGCATTGGACTCGGAGAAGATGGAACCACGCATCAACCGGTAGAACAATTAATTGGTTTACGATCTGTTCCAAACGTAACCGTTATTCGTCCTGCAGATGCTAATGAAACTGTTCAGGCATGGCGTGTAACACTCGAACATAAAGATGGCCCGGTCGCATTAATTTTAACCCGCCAGGAATTACCGGAAATTGATCAGGATAAATTTGCAAAAGCATCAGGCGTTGGGCGAGGCGCTTATATTTTATCTGATTGTGAAAATGAACCACAATTAATTTTAATGGGATGCGGAAGTGAAGTGCATCTTTTATTGGAAGCGCAGGAAAAATTAAAAACAGAATCAATCAATGCACGTGTAGTAAGTTTTCCAAGTTGGGAATTATTTGATGCGCAAAGCGAAGAATACAAGCAAAAAGTTTTACCAAAAAATATTCGTAAACGATTAGCAGTAGAAGCAGGCTCGCCAATTGGCTGGCATAAATATGTTACAGATGATGGAGACGTAATAGGTGTTACAAAATTTGGTGAATCAGCACCCGGCGATCAGGTGATGAAAGAATATGGATTTTCGGTAGAGAACGTAATTGCAAAAGCAAAAGCGTTGTTGAAGTAAATGTAAATTTATTTCATAATTGTTTTAAAAAAATAAAAAATGAAAAAAATATTAATTGCATTGGATTACGATCCTGCTATGAAAAAAATAGCTGAAACCGGGTATTCATTTGCAAAATCTATGGGTGCGCAGGTTATTTTATTGCATGTGATTTCAGATTATGTATATTATTCCTCACCCGATTACTCGCCAATAATCGGGTATGATAGTTTCAGTAATTTAGGTGCAATGCAAACAGGTACGCTTGATGAATTAAAGAAAGCAGCGCAAAATTATTTGAATACTACAAAACAACATCTTGGTGATGAGAGCATTCAATTAGTTGTAAAAGATGGTGATTTTGGAGAAGTTATATTAGAAACTGCAACAGAATTGAACGTTGATATAATTGTTATGGGAACTCATGGCCGGCGGGGATTAGATAAAATATTAATGGGAAGTGTGGCAGAAAAAGTTTTACGTCATAGTTCCATACCGTTATTTATAATCCCAACTAAAAAAGAGGAAGAAAAGAAATAAGAAAAATTATTTAAGCTTTCAAAAAATTTTTAAATAAAACTTTTGTAACTTTTTAAAGCATGAAGACTCTAATAAATGCTGCCGTTGCTTGAATAATATTTTGAACTATAATCTTTAATTTTTTTTATGGAAGATCATTTAATAGAAGAACATATTGTAAAAATACTGTCAACAGAAAATGTTACTCATAATGTAAGAAGGTTTACATTAACTAAACCAGAATCTTATCAATTCAAAGCCGGTCAGGCTACCGATATAGTCATCAACCTTCCTGAATGGAAAGAAGAAAGAAGGCCTTTTACATTTACCTCCCTCAACGATTGGGATCATCTTGAATTTACTATTAAAATTTATGCTGATCATGATGGTGTTACCAATGAATTAGGAAAACTAAAAGCAGGGGATGAGCTTATTTTGCATGATGTTTTTGGCGCTATAAATTATAAAAGAGAAGGAGTGTTTATTGCAGGCGGGGCGGGCATTACACCTTTTATTGCTATTTTCAGGCAATTGCAAAAAGATGGAAAATTGGGTAATAATAAAATTATTTTTTCTAACAAAACTTCAAAAGATATAATCCTCAAAGATGAATTTGAAAAAATGCTGGGCAATAATTTTATCAACACACTTACTAATGAGAAAACAGAAAAGTATGATAACCGGAAAATAGATAAAGATTATCTCAAAGAAAAAATAAAAAACTTTTCTCAATATTTTTATATCTGCGGGCCTGATGCTATGATTGAAGGTATCGGTAAAGATCTTCAGCAATTAGGAGTTGATAAAGATAAAATAGTGATAGAACAATTTTAAAATTCTGTAACTAAACTTTTCCGATAAATTATTTATATAATTGGATTTCAATTCGTGTAACCTGTCTGCCGACAGGCAGGTTCGTGACTAAAAATTTGTGTAATAAAAAAGGAATTAGTAAAATAAAATATGAAAGTAGTCCTTGTTTTTGTTTCAACATTAGATGGTAAAGTTACCAAATGGGGCAACCCTCATGTAAAGGATTGGTCTTCTCAAAAAGACCAGGATTATTATAAAAAATTATGGAACGATGCCCGCCTGATTATTATGGGAAGCAGCACTTTTAATGCAGAACATTTTTCTCCTTCATCCAATCATCTGCTTGTTGTAATGACAAATCATTTTTCAAAATATAAAGAATATGAAGTTGCCGGACAGCTTGAATTTACTGATAAATCTCCTCTTGAATTAATAGAGCAATATAAAAGAAAAGGTTTTGAAACAATGGTAGTAATTGGTGGTGCTCATGTAGCCACTTCTTTTTTAAAAGAACAATTAATAGATGAATTATGGCTAACGATTGAACCAAAAATATTTGGAACAGGAGGCAGTTTTGTTATTGAAGAAAATCTCGATATTAATCTGCAATTAATCAGTTGTGAAAAAGTAAATGAACAGGGAACATTGATTACAAAATATGCAGTGATTAAGAAATGAAAAAATCATCACAGAATGAAACCGTTTGGACTATTGGCCATTCTACCCGCACTCTTGAAGGATTAATTGAAATGTTACATTCATTTCAAATTGAAATGGTGGTGGATATCAGGAGTTATCCAGGCTCACGCCGCTATCCGCAATTTAATAAAGAAGCCTTGAAAATTTCTTTGCCAAAAAATAACATTCAATACATTCATTTAAAAGAATTGGGTGGAAGAAGAAAAGTAAACCCTGATTCAAAAAATACTGCATGGCGGCATATTGCTTTTCGTGGTTATGCAGATTATATGGAGACTGATGCATTTAAAGAAGGAATAAAAGATCTTGAAGCGATTGCATTACAACAAAGTACGGCTTACATGTGTTCAGAAGCAGTGTGGTGGCGCTGTCACCGCTCAATGGTTTCTGATTATTTAAAAGTGCATGGCTGGAAAGTGATGCACATTATGGCAAAAGGAAAAGAAGAAGAGCATCCTTACACGGCGCCTGCTAAAATTCTACATGGTGAGTTGAGTTATGAAGCAGGAGAGGAGTTGAAAGATTAATTGGTTTGGTTAGTTATCGGTATTTTAGGTACTTGCCAGCAAATCAAAATATTCATCATCTTCATTTTTACCGCCGAAACCTTTGCCTATATTTTTATGCGATTCTAAAAACTCAATAGCGCTTATCCATTTTACCATTTTATAACCTAATTGATTTTCTACGCGAAGCCTTAATGGTGCGCCATGTTGTAAAGGAAGCGGTTGATAATTCATTTCCCATGCCAGGATAGATT
>JBBRTG010000051.1:0-11359 GCA_038244655.1 Chitinophagales bacterium | reverse complement strand
TATATAATGCTTTTTTTCTTCATCAATAGCTGCAAGATCCAATTTGATTTTGCATTTGAAAGTATTGGTCTGGTATTCTTTTAAATCATTATTATTATCCCTCGAAACAATGGCTACCACTTCACCTGCATTTTGATTGGCGATTTTGGAAGCTGGAATAACCGTATCCATACGCTCATTAATATTTACTGAAGTTTTAGACCTGTCTATATTTAAGCCCACACTATTTTGTTTTATTTTCCCAAATAATGTTTCTAACCACTGCAGCGTTTCTTTTGAGCGAACCGCTCCGGAAATTATGCTACCCATTAGAGATGAGATTGTATCTGCAGTTGATTTTCCATATTGCTGATGAAATTGCGGAAGCTCCTGTAAACCAAGAATGACGGCCACTTTATTACTTCTTGCTGTAGCAATCAGGTTTTCAATCTTATGCAAATACAAAGTAGGCGTTTCATCAATAATTAAGGCGCACGGATTATTACCTCTCGAATTTACTTCAGCGATTGTTCTGTTTAATATTGCCGCATAAAATGCACTATTGATATTTTGGCCGTCAATATTATTTGCAAGCACCAATACACTTTTCGGATTACTGATTTTTAAATCAAAATCATTACCTGAGAATACCCAAAAACTTTCCGGAGTAGCCAGTCTTGAAATATTTACCCTTAACGTACCAATCTGCCCTTCTAACTGTTCGAATGCTTTATTATCATAAGCAGAACGAAACGGAGACAATAGACTTTGAACTTCCAACATTGAAAAAAGATGATTAAATATCACGTCGTAAGGCCTGGATAAGAATGCTAACAGATGTGGCAATGAGGAATATTTTCCGTTTTCTTTATGCGAAAGAAAATAAATAGTAGCTGCTAAAAAGTTGATAGCAGATTGTGTGAAGAATTGGTCAGCGCCACCGCCACTTCCTTTTTCACCTTTTTTCAAAGCAGACACGATAGCATCAGCCGTTTCACCTGCCTTAGCCAGCGTGTCTATATAATGCGGCATTAAAGGATTGATACGTCTTGAATGTTCTATTTGATCTAAGTTGATACAATGAAAATTGTGATCTTTTAAAGGGCCTCCATTTTGCTTATTAAGCAGGTAATGATAATAGGTGATTTCAGCGAGGGTTGGATATTTAAAATCATAGACGAGCATTGAATAACCTTTTTTAAGAAACTGTTTTATCCCTGGAACAATAACACTTTCAGATTTTCCGGAACCAGGAACACCCAAAACCATTACTCCTCGAAATGGATTAATATTCATCCATCCATCATGTACTCTTTTTTTGTAAACAAACTGCATTGGCAAGTTGAAAATATCAGGGTTCTCAACAAACTCTGTATTTTGTTTAAAGCTTTCTTCCTGAACATTCCATAAATCCTTTTTCAATTTAGTTTTTAGCTTTTTAGTCAGATTAGCAAACGCTACATGAAGTATAACTGCACCGAAGAGATAGGTTAATCCATAAAAAATTACTTGTGTCCAACCATTGTATTTTTGAATTACAATAATGCTGCTTCCAAATAATATACTACCAAGCATGAAGGGGAAAAAGAAATGTTTATAAAAATCATACTCAACATTTTTTCTTGCATTCGCGCATAATGCTACAATGATAATGATACCGAGTAATACAGCATGGCTAAGGGTTACATCAGTAAATACAGGTAGCTTCCAAAGTTTAGAATTAATTTTTGCAGCGAACTTATATTGGTTGTAATTAAGCGAAAGGGTATTGATATATACATCCAAAAAAATATACAGGTAGATGATCATTTCGAACATCCCATATATTTTTTTTAAATGCGCGTTCTCCTCCATTATGAAACCTTCTGAATCTTTAAAGAGAAAATTGAATCCCAATATTTAGACAGGGCTGCCAGTTGTTTAAATGCTTAATCCCAAGCAGGTAAATGACCTTTTGATTAATAGTTAATTGCAACCGTTTAGAAAGAAAGAAATTTTCCTCAAACCCACCGAAAGGATAATAAATGAAAGATGCGTTATCTGAACCTCCTGCACCACCAATAAAAAAATCAGTATTAAAATTTCTTGTAGAGGAAAGCTTGTTTTTATAATAAAGGCCTAAAGCCAGAATATGGTTATCATCTGTATAATCCAATTGCTTTTTAAGATTTCTCGAGTAACCTATTCCATCTAAACTCAAACCGAAAATACGATAGCCATCGGACGAAGTTTCAAATGACAGGGAAATATATTTACTGTTCGCCGTAGATGCACCAACAGTAGCTGCGAAACTTTTGTATCCGTTTTGTGCAGACAAATTTCCTGTTACAATTATTGCAAAAAATAAAAGTATAAGATTTAATTTCCTTTTCATTGTATGATTTTAAGTTAATTTAATTGTTGGGATTTTAAGATCTGATTGTACTCCATTTTGAGGTCAACCCTTCTACCTGAATATTGCTTTTCTGTCATTTCAATTTCCAATAATTTTTGTGTGGGATAAGTAAATTTTTTGAAGATGTAAAAGTTCCGCCACCTGTTCGTTATTATTTTTCCGTCAGGTTGATATAAACTATAAAAAGGCTTCAATTCAATATCCTGGCTCACTGTAGCTTTCACAGACTGTTTATCAATAATTTTAAATCTGATTTGATCAATATCAAACTGGAGCCTTGTTTTATTTTTAGCTTCTAATTCTATCATGATGTAATCGCCAATTGAATAGATATTCTTTACATACATTTTCATTCCATAAGATTTGGTATCAATATTAAAAATGCTTCTCTTTCTTTTTAAAGCATTGATACAAAGATCAAAGCACTGCTGATTGTTTAATACATCTGATTGATTTACCTGCACCGCATCATTGGGATTGATAGAAATAACATAAGCGCCATTGCTTTGAGCAGAATCGTTACTCAATGGGTCTGCTACCGTTAATTTATAAACAGAGATATAAGATTGCGTAACAATGGTAATCGTAAACTTGTCTCCGGGATGAACTTTATCTGAATCGGGGCGCAGACGAAAAATATTTTTTTCTGGTAAATCCCCCTGGACATTTGGAGAGGAAATATCCACGTACTGAATTGGTTCAGGAGAAATGAAGTGAGTGGTTGAATTTAAAGGTATCGTTGCTGTATTTACATTCTTTTCAGCTATGGAAACATTATTATTCAATACTGTATAATTTCCAATTCTTGCCTGTGCAAAAATATTTTGTACCAGGCAGATCGTGCAAAATAGGATGATTATTTTTTTCATCTTTTCTTTTTTATGTTTTTGATTTTTGAAATCGAGAATCAGCTTTAATCGTTTGTTGTAGTTTTATTGTCTTTTAGAAAAACGATGTAATTGTATTTTAAAAATGCTTTGTCTTTTTTAATGAGGCTTGATAAAGTCGTTGTTGTTGTGTTAAATAGCTGGCTGAGCATATTCATTTTTACATTTGAATTATCAGGAGTCACAACCTGTGATAACCCTTGCGTACCCTGTGTGCCAATTTCTTTTGAGAACTCTCTGAAATTACTTCCGGGCACATACAAGCCTAAGTATCCATCACTATCAAATAAATCTATTTTAACCGGTAAGGAAGTGTTGTTATATAAAACCTGGGCAATGCTGACATTGACCCTCTGCTTTTGGAAGCCAGTAACAACGCCATAAATGTAGGTGCCTCTTTTTATCAGGTAATCGCCCACATACATATCTTTCAGCAAACGAATTCTAACCCTGGAACCTAAAGTCGCCTTTACATCCTGATCAATCATTGCAGCTATGTTATCATCATCGTCATTAAAGTTGCGGACGGTATTAAAATTACTTTCTCTCTTTAGTGAAGCAGAAGTGATAGGAAGTGGTTTAAAGGATGTGTCAGCGCCCGGGTTGAAGTTCTTTGTATAAGGCTTTCTTTTCATTCCATTCTTAGCTGTCGATGCGTTACTTCCACTTGTTTGTTGAAGACTATCCATGTATTTCATCTGTTCACGAAAAACACGCATCTGGCTATCATAAGAACCGGGGTCTTCATCACTGCCTGACTTAGTTTCTTGTTGCCTGCTATCTTGTTTTTGCATTTTTAATAACCTATTTAATACAGGATCTGATGATCCGCCTTTATCATTTGATAAATACCTTCCTGAATTATTTTTGGTTGTACTGCCAAATCCTCCGCCTTTGTCATATTGAGCTATCTTGCTTTGTATCTTACTTTGTCCAAGATGCAAGACTTCGTTTAAGCTGTCCATCTTTCTTTGAGCCTCAAGCCGCTGCTTATCAGCGGAAGAATAAGATGATTCATAATTCAAACCCTGCACTCCTGTATTTTTTTGATCTATGTCGCCCATAGCAGATTGATCGGTTACATTTTTAAATGCTTGCTGGTAGGCTGAGAATTTGTCTTTGATTTCTCCTTTTGAAATACTGGTATCTACTCCGGGCATGTTGGTATTAAAGCCTTCTACTTTTTCGGCAACTGTATCTTTTTTATCTGCTTTTGTTTTGCCGCCAAAGATGAAAAATCCGAATATCGCGAAGGGTAAAATAATAAGAGGAATTACATATTTCGGTTGTTTGAAATTAATTTTCATTTTAAAAAATTTGTTTCATTATTTATTAATTGTTGTATCTGTTGTTAAGTTATATGGCTTACCTGCTTTGCGTAAATCTTCAAGGCTAACAGTTGGAAGGCCGGCGCTACTTGAACTTATTTTTTGAAACTCATCCATCACCCTTACAAATGTTAGTGTATCCTGGTAACTCATTTGCTTTAAAGCCATCAGATCATTTAAAGTATCCCTCATGGCTTTTACTTTTCTTATATTTTCAAATGACACTTTTATGTTTGGAACTACTTCATTATTTTTTCCATACTTAAACTCGGGAAATTTAGATCCGTTAATTGCCTCTTTTGTTTTAAAAGCATCTGTAAAAATGAATAAGATGAGGATATTAGCTATCACAATTGCTATCATCAGAAAAAGTGTTTTCTTAGGATTGCTTTTCGCAAAAGTTGTTACAGGTACTGATAGTTTTTCCAGAATCGGTTTAAAATCTTTTTTCAATTCTGAAACCACTTCATTTCTCCTATCGTTATTAAAAAATTTTCTTTGCTTCATTTTGTAAATCTTTATTTTCAAGTGTTTTCCATTTGGTAATTAAAACACCATGAGGATTATTATCTGTACGCGGTTGATCTATCAGAAAGCCTTCTGTGATGAGAGAACGAATGGTAATCATTGATGGACGTTGAATTTTTTGCTTACCATAGTATATAAAATGCCCGGTATTCATATCCAGTTGAATACTATCCATGGTACAGGTGCTGATACTGCTTGTCGCCACCAGGTTGGTAAAGTATCCTTTCTCTTTTAGCGTATTATATTGGGCCATTCCGGAAGCATCAACGAGATACATCGCTTTTTCTAATTGCTTTTCAATAAATTGATCATCCGGGGGCAGCGTAAAAAAAAGCTGATGGAATGTTTCCACATCGGCCTTGTATTCCACTTCCCTGTTGTCTTCGATGTTCTTCCTCACAGCTACAAGTGGAATGTTTTTATCCAACACATAAATATGATTCCTTTCTTCAGTTACCATTTTTGTTGCATAAGAAAAAGCAAGAGCGCTTACTATTACTGAAGTAAGCATCGAAGCGATTGCAATCCAAAGCGCCATCTTCATTTTGGTTTCAATATTTTTTATAAAGGCCATTGTGATTTATGATTTGATTAATAAAAATTAAAGATTCCTTTTTGATGTAAATCCATTTCTTACCGCATTGATTTTACCGGATGTAACACCGGTAGCTAGTTTTCCGCCCATTTTAGCACCTGCAATCCCGGTACCATGCATTACTGTACCTCCGCTTCCTCCACCAGCCACTATCCAACCAGAGACAGCAGGAACGGTAATAATACCTCCAATGGCTACTAAAAGGCCTATTAATACATACCCCAGGAAGTTATCCGTGTGCATCACGGATTGGTAAAAATCAGGCCCAATAGCTTTATCTATAATTTGCCCCATCCGCGATATTTCCTGGTGAATTCCATAAGAGATTATTAATATGGCCATATTGAGAACAATCATCCCAATAGCTGTGTAAAATGAAACTGCGATATACCTTGCGGTCCATTGTACCCATGAATCCCTGAAGGCTCCAATGATGCTTAATGCAAAAGATATAGGGCCTAAAATCAGAAGCAGGTGCATTAGGATCATTTGAATAAAGAACAGGCAATAAGCTACCCCTTTGAAAATGGAAAGTGCGATACTTTCAATTAAACCCTGTAACCACATCGACAATTTAGCCCAGGCCAGTTGTTCATAAATAGTGATATAAGAGCCAATTGAATTTTGTGCATGTGCTACCGCTTTTGAAATCCCTCCAACCAACCAATTCGGATCACCTGCATCAATCACCGCATCCGAATTGGCATTATCCTGCTCTGAGAGTTGATTGCGGATTTGACTGGTGCTGTCTAATACTCTTGTCCAAAAAGTCGTGTTTAAAGAATCTTTGGTAAACATTAATTCATCCATATGGCTTGCATTGGCTTCAAACAATCCTTGTTCTGTCGCCGCAGCTGCATTTCCCAGGCTGCCTGCTATGTTTGCAAATAACCCAAAATTGACAATCACCAGGGTAATGAGAAATGGCCGGAAAAGCTGCATGATATCCAGCCTCCCTTCGCCCAGTATCATTGAATAAGCTTTAACGGATAAATAAATAAGGCTTAATACTGCCGCAATTTCTTTAGCTGTTGAGATAAATTCTCCTGAACCTAATTGCATCTGTATTCCATGAATTAAATCCATGATATTTTTATCCCAGAACTTGTTAGGTATATCAAGAAATACGGATAGCATTTTCATTTTCTTTGATTAATTGGTTTTCCAGTTATTTAAAAGTTCTTGCACAATTTTTGAGTCATCTGAATTATAATAATCAGGTTCTACGGGATGTTGTATTTTTTCAGGCGGTGGCATTGATGCAAGGCGCATATAAGACAGTACATAATTCTTTATTACCTCAGAGGCAGGTTGCAATTCAGAAAGTATTTTAAAATAACTCACCATTCTTGAACCCCTGTCAACAAACAATTCGTGAATTGTTTCAATGCGGTCTTTTTCAACATCTAAAAACTCTACATATTTCTTTCCATTTTGTGAGTTCATCATTTCATTAAATGCAGCAGGGTATTTTATTTGTAAAGCCTGGAAATAAGCCATCACATCCTTATATAAATCATCAAACTTGTTTTTAAAATAGAGTTGATATGGTATATCGGCTACGCCACCGCTCATGCTTAGTGCGGTTGCCAGGTTTGTTTCCATCATTGCGTTTGTGGTATCAACCATTTTCTGATCCAAATTTTTTTGAGCTAAAAGAGAGAGGTAATTCTGTTGAAACTGGCCTCCGGTTTTCCACGGTCGCTTATCTTCTCCATTCCAATAGTCATGATGTAATACTCTCCAGTAAGCCCACCCGATAGGATTTTTCGGAATTCCAAGCCAGTTTGTTGAAGGATCAGGCTGCCAGTCGTCCCACTGGTTAAAAACCATTCTTTTTAACTGTCCATTATTCGCATTATCCTGAACGATAGTAATCTGCGCGAAAAGGAAATTACACGAGAACAGTAGAACGACAAATATGAAAAAAGGTCTTACCAAAATTTTGCGCTATTTAAAATTTGTTGTGAAATATTTTTATCAAGATTAATATACCATTGGTAGGGTACCACTTTATTCAGAGCCATCTGAAATGTGTACTGCTTAAACATATACACCATGTTGGAACTAATATTATAAATGGTGTTTATTAAATTGTATGTCTGCCAGAGGAACTGATCCCGGGTTGTCTGATCTATCAGCAATGAATCATTATCATGGCTCATAATGAAGGTGCTTACAAAATTTTGTAAGGATAAAACTTTATCAATTAGGAGTTGACCGGTGCCATTCCAATAAGTAACCAAGTAGGGTTTTCCAATCGCTATTTTACTTGCCTCTAAAACATTATCAAAAATCTTAGGCACTTTTTGGGCAATGTAATAAAGCTGTTTACTTTGCTTAATGCCATCATCAACATTGGCGAGATTGCTATAAATCTTTTGCTGTACGGCTTCAATGGTGCTCCAGTTAAGCAAGACTTTTTTTCTATGGCTTTGAATGGTGTCGAGGCTATTATTGTAAAGTAGCAACCACGCTTGTTTGTCGGCAGTATTCTCCGCCACCCGCTGCAATAAATCAGGATGAATTACAATACTTTGGGCTTCCACATTACAGAAAAAGCAGAAGCAAAAAACAATAAGAGAAATAAAAAGTTTTGATTTCATAATTAATGTTTCCAATCATTTATAATCTGGTTAACTCTGTCTTTATCCATATCTAAATAATTCCAACCCTTTGAATTTTTATAAGTCTCTGAGAAATCGATCATCTTTAATTGTCCATCCAATGCACTACATTTTGCTCTTAAATAACTCAACTGAATAATGATTTGTGTATAAACAATCTTTCTTTCTGAAACTTTCATCTTTCCAATATCTCCATAGGAAAGTATGACCATATAGATCAGGTTGAACACACTCCCGGCGTCATCAATAATTTTTTGCTGATTGTTATAATATAAGAATGAAGCGTAAGGGTATTTTAAAACCAATTGGAAACTTTCTGACTGGTATTCAAGAATATCGCGCATGATACTGCTTACCTGTATTGCCAAAGTCGCATCTGCCAGAATGATGATATACAATGAATTTAGCCGCTTATCAAGTGAATCAATCAGCCTCTTACATTTATCCTTGGTATTTTTTAAAACACCGACCGTTACTGTTGATTCCAGTTGATTATTTTTGACTGTTTTATTATCATCAAAATTTGTTTTGTTGTGAGCTATTAAAGCTTCTGTTGTAGGAATGTCCCAAATATTCGGCTGCGCTTCTGCATGTGAATAAAAGCAAAAGAAAAATACCATGAATGAAAAAAAATATTTTGTTTTCATATATTAATGTTTCCAGTTAGCCAATAAATCCTTTACAATTTTTCCATCGATATCAACATAGCCTTTGAAAGGATTAAAACTGTTGATGATCCCCTGCATCACTGCCAGGTGAACTTTGTAATAAGAATACGCCGCTAATGCTCTAAGCGTGTTTAAGTCCAATTGTACTTTATATAACAAGGTTTCCCGTTCTCCTGCAGTCATCAGCAATTCTTTCGTATTAGCCTTTAGTATTACCGTTTCTATATCTGCATAGTAGCTTACCGCTTTACTGACCATCTCATTTTGTATTTTGAGTGCGAAGGCAAGTGCAAGTGGATTTTTTTGTGCCTCGGCAAGCATATCCCCTTCATAAGATAGTATATCATTTAATGCCTGAAGGCATTCTTTAATTTGATAAGCGTTTTTTAGCACAGAGCTTACCTGCATCAGTCCTTTATAAATTTTATTCTGGATTTGATTTACCTGGTCAACGACAACAATTGTCGCTTCCTGTGCTCTTTGTATTGCTGTTTGATTGTCCTTAATATTATTGTAGTTGGAATTTTCTGTTGCATTTGCCGCTATAATTGCACCTGCCAGAAACGGATCAATATTTTGGCAATAAGTTTTCTCAAAGCTTATTGAAGCGGATAACATCAGTAATAATAATTTCAGTCTCATACCACCAATTTTAATTGTTTGTAAACAGCTTCTGTTTTATTGATTTTCTTTACGAAGGCAGGGAGCGATAAACCACTGTCTTTCATATCCCCAACAAAACTGTCCATAGCATTTTCGTAGCTTTCATAGTAGTCGAGATAAATTTGCAAAGCATCTTTTTCACTTCGCTCTGTCGTATAGGTTAGATATTCTTCAATAGGAACCTCTACTCCATAAACTTCACCGATAGCTCCCCGCTTGATATACACTTCCTTAAAGCGGCTCCGGTTATCTTTGTTATCGAGTTTATTAATGGTGAATATTTTATTACACTCCACTTCATTTAGCGAGAGCAATTGAGCGATCTGTGAAAAGTTATCTTTGAACTTTGTTTGATCCAAAAGGCAGATCGTATCTGAGTTGCTGATGATACTGTCCTTTACAATTGCGTTACCAATGATGTCGTTGAGTTCCTGTGTAACCACAATGGCTTCACCGGCAAACTTTCGTACGGTCTTATATAAATACAAAATATAACCTGCCATCATTGGAGAGGCAATCGCCTTCCAGGCTTCTTCGATAATCAACACTTTTTTATTTTTCTTATGGCGCATCTTCTGAATGAAAACATCCATGATGATCAGCGTGGTTATCGGAAATAAAAGTTTATGTTCTTTGATATTATCAATTTCAAAAACGATGAAGCTTTCATTAAACAGGGTGTTGTCAAATTCATCATTAAGGATTTTATCATAGATGCCACCCTTATAAAATTTTCGTAGAATAAACCGATATTCATCAAGATCAAATCGCACCCTTTCTTCTTTCATGATAAATTCAATTTCTTTGCAACTGAACTCATAGAAGCTATTAAAACTTAATGAGCTAACTTTTTCTTTTCCTCCAAAATAATCGCTGAAATAATTGGTTACGGATTTGGTTAAGATATCATCCTCAACCTGAGTCAATTTTCCATCTACGCCTTTCCAGATAAGCCCGATCAATTCTTTTAAAATTTGTCTTTTTTCTTCATTGTTTTCAACAGCTTCAATCCTAAAGGGATTCATGGTGATTGGTTTTTCCTCCGTGTAAGTGATGTACTTTCCTCCAAAATATTTACACAATCCATAGTAGCTATTACCGGTATCAACAAGAACAATATCTGCACCCAATTCCCTACACTGTTTTGCATAAGAGTTGGTGAAAAAGGATTTACCGCTACCTGAAGGGCCCAGGATAAACCGATTTCTGTTAGAAATTCTTCCGGTAAACATTGGTAATTCACTTGTGTCAATTCCAATCGGTAATCCTTGCCTGTCAGTAAACCATAATTGATAGTCTGAGTTATCTGATTTTGGAAGTGATTCTTTAAAAAAAAAGCATATAGCAGCCGGACGGCTCGTAAGGAACAGATCATAATCCTTGAGTTCTTCTGCATTTCCTGGTATGGCTGAACGAAACAATTCCATTTGATTGTAAGTGTTTTTCCCAGAGATGATTCCAATAGAAAATAAATTATTTTCTATTGCATTGACGGCCTTTTCAATTCTGTCTTTGTTATCACAAACGATAATATTATAGTGAGAATAAACAAGCAGTTCATTATTCTGCGCTATATCAATAAACATATCGTTTATATCTGCTACCGACAGATCATTAGCAGGATCAGGCATAGAAGAGTGCCTTTTCTTTTTTAATTCCAGGTCTGTTTTTAGTTTTCGTTGATCCGGT
>JBBRTG010000050.1:0-11384 GCA_038244655.1 Chitinophagales bacterium | reverse complement strand
TATATAATGCTTTTTTTCTTCATCAATAGCTGCAAGATCCAATTTGATTTTGCATTTGAAAGTATTGGTCTGGTATTCTTTTAAATCATTATTATTATCCCTCGAAACAATGGCTACCACTTCACCTGCATTTTGATTGGCAATTTTGGAAGCTGGAATAACTGCGTCCATGCGCTCATTTATATTTACTGAAGTTTTAGACCTGTCTATATTTAAGCCTACACTATTTTGTTTTATTTTTCCAAATAAAGTTTCTAACCACTGCAGCGTTTCTTTTGATCGAACTGCTCCGGAAATTATGCTACCCATTAGAGATGAGATTGTATCTGCAGTTGATTTTCCATATTGCTGATGAAATTGCGGTAGCTCCTGTAGGCCAAGAATGACGGCCACTTTATTACTTCTTGCTGTAGCAATCAGGTTTTCAATCTTATGCAAATACAAAGTAGGCGTTTCATCAATAATTAAAGCGCACGGATTATTACCTCTCGAATTTACTTCTGCAATGGTTCGGTTTAATATGGCTGCATAAAAAGCTGAATTAATATTTTGTCCCTCAATATTATTTGCAAGCACCAATACACTTTTTGGATTGCTTATTTTTAAATCAAAATCATTACCCGAGAATACCCAAAAACTTTCCGGAGTAGCCAGTCTTGAAATATTTACCCTTAACGTACCAATTTGCCCTTCTAACTGTTCGAATGCTTTATTATCATAAGCAGAACGAAACGGAGACAATAAACTTTGAACTTCCAACATTGAAAAAAGATGATTAAATATCACATCGTAAGGCCTGGATAAAAATGCTAACAGATGTGGCAATGAAGAATATTTTCCGTTTTCTTTATGTGAAAGAAAATAAATAGTAGCTGCTAAAAAGTTAATGGCTGATTGTGTGAAGAATTGGTCAGCGCCACCGCCACTTCCCTTTTCACCTTTTTTCAATGCAGAAACGATAGCATCAGCCGTTTCACCTGCCTTAGCCAGCGTGTCTATATAATGAGGCATTAAAGGATTGATACGCCTTGAATGTTCTATCTGATCTAAGTTGATACAATGAAAATTGTGATCTTTTAAAGGGCCTCCATTTTGCTTATTATGCAGGTAATGATAATAGGTGATTTCAGCGAGGGTTGGATATTTAAAATCATAGACGAGCATTGAATAACCTTTCTTAAGAAACTGTTTTATCCCTGGAACAATAACACTTTCAGATTTACCGGAACCAGGAACACCCAAAACCATTACTCCTCGAAATGGATTAATATTCATCCATCCATCATGCACTTTTTTTTTGTAAACAAACTGCATCGGCAAGTTGAAAATATCAGGGTTCTCGACAAACTCTGTATTTTGTTTAAAGCTTTCTTCCTGAACATTCCATAAATCTTTCTTCAATTTAGTTTTTAGTTTTTTAGTCAAATTAGCAAAAGCAACATGAAGAATAACTGCACCGAAGAGATAGGTTAATCCATAAAAAATCACTTGTGTCCAACCATTGTATTTTTGAATTATAATAATACTGCTTCCAAATAATATACTGCCAAGCATGAAGGGGAAAAAGAAATGTTTATAAAAATCATACTCAATATTTTTTCTTGCATTCGCGCATAACGCTACAATGATAATGATACTGAGTAATACAGCGTGGCTAAGGATTACATCTGTAAATACAGGTAGCTTCCAAAGTTTGGAATTAATTTTTGCAGCGAACTTATATTTGTTGTAATTAAGCGAAAGAGTATTGATATATACATCCAAAAAGATATACAGATAGATGATCATTTCGAACATCCCATATATTTTTTTTAAATGTGCGTTCTCCTCCATTATGAAACCTTCTGAATTTTTAAAGAGAAAATTGAAACCCAATATTTAGGCAGGGTTGCCAGTTGTTTAAATGCTTTATCCCAAGCAGGTAAATGACTTTTTGGTTAATGGTTAATTGCAACCTTTTGGAAAGAAAGAAATTTTCTTCTAATCCGGCAAAAGGATAATAAACGAAAGATGAGTTATCTGAACCTCCTGCACCGCCAATAAAAAAATCAGTATTAAAATTCCTTGTAGAGGAAAACTTATTTTTATAATACAGCCCTAAAGCAAGGATACGGTTATCAGTTGTATAATCCAAATGCTTTTTAAGATTTCGCGAATAACCTATTCCATCTAAATTCAAACCAAAATTATGATAGCCATCGGACGAAGTTTCAAATGACACTGAAATATATTTACTGTTCGCTGTAGATGCACCAACGGTAGCTGCGAAACTTTTGCATCCGTTTTGTGCAAATAAATTTTCTGTTACCATTATTGCAAAAAATAAAAGTATAAGATTTAATTTACTTTTCATTGTATGATTTTAAATTAATTTAATGGTTGGGATTTTAATATCTGATTGTACTCAATTTTGAGGGTAACCCTTCTTCCTGAATATTGCTTTTCTGTCATTTCAATTTCCAATAATTTTTGTGTGGGATAAGTAAATTTTTTGAAGATGTAAAAGTTCCGCCACTTGCGGGTAATTATTTTTCCGTCAGGTTGATATAAACTGTAAAAAGGCTTCAATGCAATATCCTGGCTCACTGTAGCTTTCACAGACTGTTTATCAACTATTTTAAATCTGATTTGATCAATATCAAATTGAAGCCTTGTTTTATTTTTAGCTTCTAATTCTATCATGACGTAATCGCCAATTGAATAAATATTCTTTACATAAATTTTTATTCCATATGATTTGGTATCAATATTAAAAATGCTTCTCTTTCTTTTTAAAGCATTGATACAAAGATCAAAGCACTGTTGGTTATTTAATACATCTGATTGATTTACCTGTACTGCATCATTGGGATTGATAGAAATAACATAAGCGCCATTTCTTTGAGCAGAATCGTTGCTCAATGGGCCTGCAACCGTCAGCTTATAAACAGAGATATAAGATTGTGTAACAATGGTAATTGTAAACTTGTCTCCAGGATGAACTTTATCCGAATCCGGGCGTAGGCGAAAAATATTTTTTTCCGGTAAGTCACCCTGGACATTGGGCGATGAAATATCAACATACTGGATTGGTTCCGGCGATACAAAATGAATAGTTGAATTTAAAGGTATCGTTGCTGTATTTACATTTTTTTCAGCTATGGAAACATTATTATTCAATATGGTATAATTTCCAATTCTTGCCTGCGCAAAAATATTTTGTACCAGGCAGATCGTGCAAAACAGGATGATTATTTTTTTCATATTTTCTTTTTTAATGTTCTTGATTTTTGAAATGGCGAATCGGCTTTATTCGCTTATGTTAGTTTTATTATCTTTTAGAAAAACGATGTAATTGTATTTTAAAAATGCTTTGTCATTTTTTATCAGGTTAGACAAAGTTGTAGTCGTGGTATTAAATAGCTTACTAAGCATACTCATTTTGATATCTGAATTATCAGGAGTTACAACCTGTGATAACCCTTGCGTACCCTGTGTGCCAATTTCTTTTGAGAACTCACGGAAATTACTTCCAGGCACATACAAGCCTAAGTATCCATCACTATCAAATAAATCTATTTTAACCGGTAAGGAAGTGTTGTTATATAAAATTTGAGCAATGCTGATATTCACTCTTTGCTTTTGGAAGCCGGTAACAACGCCATAAATATAGGCGCCTCTTTTTATCAGGTAATCACCCACATACATATCTTTCAGCAAACGAATTCTAACCCTGGAACCTAAAGTTGCTTTTACATCCTGATCAATCATTGCAGCTATGTTATCATCATCATCATTAAAGTTGCGGACGGTATTAAAATTACTTTTACTTTTTTGTGAAGCAGATGTGATTGACAATGGTTTAAAAGATTTGTCAGCGCCTGGATTGAAGTTCTTTGTGTAAGGCTTACTTTTCATTCCATTCTTAGCTGTTGATCCGCTACTTCCATTCGTTTGTTGAAGGCTATCCATGTATTTCATTTGTTCACGAAAAACACGCATCTGGTTATCATAAGAACCGGGGCCTTCATCACCGATTAACTTTATTTCTTGTTGCCTGCTGTTCTGTTGTTGCCTCTTTAAGAGTTTGTTTAAAAGTGGATCGCCTGATTCGCTATTATCATTTGACAAATACCTTCCTGAATTATTTTTCGTTGTACTGCCAAATCCTCCGCCTTTTTCATATTGAGCTATCTTGTTTTGTATCTTACTTTGCCCAAGATGCAAGGCCTCGTTTAAGCTGTCCATCTTTCTTTGCGCTTCAAGCCTTTGCTTATCTTCTAAAGAATAAGATGATTCATAATTCAAACCCTGTACCCTTGTATTTTTTTGGCCTATGTCGCCCATTGCCGATTGATCAGTTACATTTTTAAATGCTTGCTGATAGGCAGAGAATTTATCTTTGATTTCTCCTTTTGAAATACTGGTATCTACTCCGGGCATATTGGTATTAAAGCCTTCTACTTTTTCGGCAACTGCATCTTTTTTATCTGCTTTTGTTTTGCCGCCAAAGATGAAAAATCCGAATATCAGAAAAGGTAAAATAATAAGAGGAATGACATATTTCGGTTGCTTGAAATTAATTTTCATTTTTAAAAAATTTATATCATTATTTATTAATTGTTGTATCTATTGTTAAGCTAGGTGGCTTACCTGCTTTGCGTAAATCTTCAAGACTAATTGGTGCAAGTCCGGCTCTGCCGGAAGTTATTTTTTGAAACTCATCCATCACCCTTACAAATGTTAGTGTATCCTGGTAACTCATTTGCTTTAATGCCATCAGATAATTCAATGTGTCCTTCATGGCTTTCACTTTTCTTATATTTTCAAATGATACTTCAATATCAGGAATAGCTCCATGGTTTACACTATGTTTTGGATTCGGAAACTTTAATCCGTTAACTCCTGCCACTTCTTTTGCTTTAAAAGCATCTGTAAAAAAGAATAAGATGACGATATTGGCAATCACAATTGCTATCATCAGAAAAAGTGTTTTCTTAGGATTGCTTTTCGCATAAGTTGTTACAGGCACAGATAGTTTTTCCAGAATCGGTTTAAAGTCTTTTTTAAATTCTGAAACCACTTCATTTCTCCTATCGTTATTAAAATATTTTCTTTGCTTCATTTTGTAAATCTTTATTTTCGAGCGTTTTCCATTTGGTAATTAAAACACCGTGAGGATTATTGTCAGTTCGAGGTTGGTCTATCAGAAAGCCTTCTGTGATGAGAGAACGAATAGTAATCATTGATGGCCGTTGAATTTTTTGCTTACCATAGTAAATAAAATGCCCGGTATTCATATCCAATTGAATACTATCCATGGTGCAGGTACTGATACTGCTTGTTGCCACCAGGTTGGTAAAGTATCCTTTCTCTTTTAGCGTATTATATTGGGCCATTCCGGAAGCATCAACGAGATACATCGCTTTTTCTAATTGCTTTTCAATAAATTGATCATCCGGTGGCAGCGTAAAAAAAAGCTGATGGAATGTTTCCACATCGGCTTTGTATTCCACTTCTCTGTTATCTTCGATGTTCTCCCTCACGGCTACAAGTGGAATGTTTTTATCCAACACATAAATATGATTTCTTTCTTCAGAAACCATTTTTTTGGCGTAAGAAAAAGCAAGTGCGCTGACAATTACTGAAGTAAGCATTGAAGCCATTGCAATCCAAAGAGCCATCTTCATTTTTGTTTCAATATTTTTTATAAATGCCATAATTGTTATTTTAAAATTGATTAGGTTCTTGAAAAAGAATTACAAATTCCTGGTTGGTTTAAAGCCACTTCTTACTGAATTAATTTTACCGGCAGCCACACCGGATGCTAATCTTCCTCCCAGTTTTGCAGAGGCGACACCTGTTCCGTGCATTACAGAACCACCGCTACCACCACCACCTACTATCCAACCCGAAACTGCAGGCACGGTCATAATTCCACCAATCGCTACCAGAAGCCCTATTAACAGGTAGCCAAGGAAGTTATCTATGTGAATCACTGATTGATAAAAATCAGTTCCAAGTGCATTATCCAAAATCTGCTGCATCCTGGATATTTCCTGTTGCATTCCGTAAGAAATTATTAAGATGGCCATGTTCAGGACTATCATCCCAATAGCCGTGTAAAATGAGACGGCTATATATCTCGCTGTCCATTGAACCCATGAATCCCTAAAAGCTCCAATGATGCTTAGCGCAAATGATATAGGGCCTATAATGAGAAGTATGTGCATGAGAATCATTTGAATGAAGAATAAGCAATAAGCGACTCCCTTAAAAATGGAAAATGCAATACTTTCAATTAAGCTTTGTAGCCACATAGAGAGTTTAGCCCATGCTAATTGTTCATAGATAGTGATATAGGAACCAATAGCGTTCTGTGCGTGTGCTACTGCTTTGGATACTCCTCCAACGATCCAATTCGGATCACCTGCATCAATCACTTTATCGGAATTGGCATTATCCTGCTCCGATAATTGATTGCGGATTTGACTGGTGCTATCTAATACTCTTGTCCAAAAAGTAGTACTCAGAGAATCTTTGGTAAACATTAAATCATCCATGTGGCTTGCGTTTGCTTGAAAAAGTCCTTCTTCTGTTGCGGCGGCTGCATTTCCAAGAGAGCCTGCTATGTTTGCATATAAACCAAAATTGACAATGACGAGCGTAATAACGAAAGGTCTAAAAAGTTGCATTATTTCCAACCTGCCTTCTCCGAGTATCATCGAATAGGCTTTCACGGATAAATAAATAAGGCTTAATACCGCCGCAATTTCTTTTGCAACAGATATAAATTCTCCTGAACCCAATTGTATCTGTATTCCGTGAATTAAATCCATGATATTCTGGTCCCAAAACTTATTGGGTATATCAAGGAATATAGATAGCGTTTCCATTTACTTTTTTTTAAATTTTAATTCGTTTTCCAATTATTTAAAAGTTCCCTTACAATTTTAGCATCAGTTGAATCAGTGATAGTTGGTCTATTAGGTTGTTGAATTTTTTCCGGCGGCGGAAGCGCTGCCAGAAGCATATAAGAATGCACATAGTTTTTTATTTCCTCACAAGCCGGTTGCAGTTTTGAAAGTATTTTAAAATAGCTTACCATTCTTGAACCCCTGTCAACAAACAAACCGTGAATCGTTTCAATGCGGTCTTTTTCAACATCTAAAAACTCTACATATTTCTTTCCATTTTGTGAGTTCATCATTTCATTAAATGAGGCAGGGTATTTTATTTGTAAAGCCTGGAAATAAGCCATCACATCTTTATATAAATCATCAAACTTGTTTTTAAAATAGAGTTGATAGGGTATATCGGCTACCCCGCCACTCATGCTTAATGCGGTAGCCAGGTTTGTTTCCATCATTGCGTTTGTGGTATCAACCATTTTCTTATCCAAATCTTTTTGAGCTAAAAGAGAGAGGTAGTTCTGTTGAAATTGGCCTCCTGTTTTCCAGGGCCGTTGGTCTTCCCCTTTCCAATACGCATGATGCAACACCCTCCAGTAAAACCATCCTACTGGATCTCTGGGAATCCCAAGCCAGTTTGTTGAAGGATCAGGCTGCCAGTCGTCCCACTGGTTAAAAACCATTCTTTTTAACTGTCCATTATTCGCCTTATCCTGAACGACAGTAATCTGTGCAAAAAGGAAATTACACGAGAACAGTAGAACGACAAATATGAAAGAAAGTCTTACCAAAATTTTGCGTTATTTAAAATTTGTTGTGAAATGTTTTTATCAAGATTAATATACCATTGGTAGGGTACCACTTTATTCAGAGCCATCTGAAATGTGTACTGTTTAAACATATACACCATGTTGTAACTAATATTATAAATGGTGTTTATTAAATTGTAAGTCTGCCATAGGAACTGATCCCGTGTTGTCTGGTCTATCAGCAATGAATCATTATTATGGCTCATTATGAAAGTGCTTACAAAATTTTGCAGGGATAAAACTTTATCAATTAACAATTGGCCGGTTCCATTCCAGTAAGTAACCAGGTAGGGCTTACCTATTGCTATTTCGCTTGCCTGTAATACATTCTCAAAAATCTTTGGGACTTTTTGGGCGATGTAATAAAGCTGTTTACTTTGCTTAATGCCATCATCAACATTGGTGAGATTGCTATAAATCTTTTGCTGTACTGCTTCAATAGTGCTCCAGTTAACCAACACTTTTTTTCTATGACTTTGAATGGTGTCGAGGCTATTATTGTAAAGTAGCAACCACGCTTGTTTGTCGGCAGTATTCTCCGCCACCCGCTGCAATAGGTCAGGATGAATTACAATACTTTGTGCTTCCACATTGCAGAAAAAGCAGAAGCAAAAAACAATAAAAGAAATAAAAAGTTTTGATTTCATAATTAGTGTTTCCAATCATTCAAAATTTGTTTAACCTTTTCCATGTCCATGTCGATATATTGCCCCCCTCTTGAATTTTTGTAGGTTTCCGAAAAATCAATCATTTTTAGGCGGCTGGCTAAGACACTACATTTTGCCCTTAAATAACCCAACTGCATAATGATTTGTGTGTAAACAATTTTCCTTTCAGAAACCTTCATCTTTCCGATATCCCCATAAGAAAGTATTACCATGTAGATCAGGTTGAACACACTTCGTGCGTCATCAATAATTTTTTGCTGATTGTTATAATATAGAAATGAGGTGTAAGGATATTTTAAAACCAACTGGAAACTCTCTCCCTGGTATTCATAAACATCACTCATAATATGGCTTACCTGTATCGCCAAAGTCGCATCGGCCAGAATGATGTACAATGAGTTTAGCCGCTTATCAAGTGAATCAATTAATCTCTTGCATTTATCCTTGGTATTTTTTAAAACACCAACTGTTACCGTTGATTTCAGTTGATTATTTTTAACAGTTTTATTATCAGCAAAATTGGTTTTGTTATGTGCTATCAGCGCTTCTGTTGCAGGAATATCCCAAATGTTCGGCTGCGCTTCTGCATGAGAGTAAAAGCAAAAGAAAAATACCATGAATGAAAAAAAATATTTTGTTTTCATAAATTAATGTTTCCAGTTAGCCAATAAATCTTTGACAATTTTTCCATCGATATCAACATAGCCTTTGAAAGGATTAAAACTGTTGATGATGCCCTGCATCACTGCCAGGTGGACTTTGTAATAGGAGTATGCTGCCAATGCTCTAAGCGTGTTTAAATCCAATTGTACTTTATACAACAGGGTTTCCCGTTCACCCGCAGTCATTAGTAATTCTTTCGTATTAGCCTTTAGTATTACCGTTTCTATATCTGCATAGTAGCTTACCGCTTTACTGATCATCTCATTTTGTATTTTGAGTGCGAAAGCAAGTGCAAGTGGATTCTTTTGTGCTTCAGCAAGCATATCCGCTTCGTAGGATAGTATATCTTTTAAAGCCTGAAGGCACTCTTTAATTTGGTAGGCGTTTTTTAGTACTGAGCTTACCTGCATTAAACCGTTGTATATTTTATTCTGGATTTGATTTACCTGGTCAACGACAAGTATCGTAGCTTCCTGTGCTCTTTGTATTGCCGTTTGATTGTCCTTAATATTATTGTAGTTGGAATTTTCTGTTGCATTCGCAGTTATAATTGCACCTTCCAGAAAAGGATCAATATTTTGGCAGTAGGTTTTCTCAAAACTTATTGAAGCGGTTAACACCAGCAATAATAATTTCAGTCTCATACTACCATTTTTAATTGTTTATAAACAGCTTCTGTTTTATTGATTTTCTTTACGAAGGCAGGGAGCAATAAACCACTTTCTTTCATATCAGATACTAAATTGTCCATAGCATCTTCGTATTTTTCATAAGAATCAAGATATATCTGAAGCGCTTCTTTCTCGCTGCGCTCTGTGGTATAAGTAAGATATTCTTCAATAGGCACTTCCACGCCATATACTTCTCCGATAGCGCCACGCTTGATATACACTTCTTTAAAGCGGCTTCGATTATCTTTATTGTCGAGTTTATTGATGGTAAATATTTTATTACACTCCACTTCATTGAGTGAGAGTAGTTGAGCTATCTGGGAAAAATTGTCTTTGAACTTTGTTTGATCCAAAAGACAAATAGTATCTGAATTGCTGATGATACTGTCCTTTACAATGGCGTTCCCGATAATATCATTCAGCTCCTGCGTAACTACAATGGCTTCCCCTGCAAACTTTCTCACGGTTTTATATAAATACAAAATATAACCTGCCATCATCGGGGATGCTATCGCCTTCCAGGCTTCTTCAATGATCAACACTTTTTTATTTTTCTTATGACGCATTTTCTGAATGAAAACATCCATGATGATCAGCGTGGTTATCGGAAACAAAAGTTTATGCTCTTTGATATTGTCAATTTCAAAAACGATGAAGCTTTCATTGAATAAGGTGTTGTCAAATTCATCGTTTAGAATCTTATCGTAAATGCCGCCTTTGTAAAATTTGCGCAGAATAAACCGGTATTCATCTATATCAAATCTTACCCTTTCTTCTTTCATTATAAATTCAATTTCATTGCAACTGAATTCATAGAAGCTATTAAAACTTAAAGAGGGTACCTTCTCCTTTCCTCCGAAATAATCACTGTAATAATTGGTAACTGATTTGGTTAAGATATCATCCTCCACTTGTGTGAGCTTTCCATCTACTCCTTTCCAGATAAGCCCGATTAGCTCTTTTAAAATTTGCCTTTTTTCTTCGTTGTTTTCAATTGCTTCAATCCTAAAAGGATTCATAGTAATTGGCTTTTCTTCTGTATAAGTGATGTACTTTCCCCCAAAATATTTGCACAATCCGTAGTAACTGTTACCGGTATCGACAAGAACAATATCGGCACCCAATTCCCTGCACTGTTTTGCATAAGAGTTGGTGAAAAAAGATTTACCGCTTCCTGAAGGGCCAAGGATAAACCGATTCCTGTTAGAAATTCTTCCGGTAAACATGGGTAATTCACTGGTGTCAACTCCAATCGGTAATCCTTGTCTGTCAGTAAACCATAATTGATAGTCTGAGTTATCTGATTTTGGAAGTGATTCTTTAAAAAAAAAGCATATAGCAGCCGGACGGCTCGTCAGGAACAGATCATACCCTTTTAGTTCTTCTGCATTTCCTGGTATGGCTGAACGAAACAATTCCATTTGGTTGTAAGTGTTTTTTCCAGAGATGATTCCAATAGAAAATAAATTATTCTCTATGGTATTGACAGCCTTTTCAATTCTGTCTTTGATATCACAAACTATAATGTTATAGTGAGAATAGACAAGCAGTTCATTATTCTGCGCTATATCAATAAACATATCGTTTATATCTGCTACCGACAGATCATTAGCAGGATCAGGCATAGAAGAGTGCCTTTTCTTTTTTAATTCCAGGTCTGTTTTTAGTTTTCGTTGATCCGGT
>JBBRTG010000049.1:0-12577 GCA_038244655.1 Chitinophagales bacterium | reverse complement strand
TTTTTTATTTTTTCCAGGGCAGGAAGAAGGTAGGGAAATGGTACCGCCATTACTACCTCACGGTTAGGGGTAATCGAAATATTTTCATTAATGATTCCATCAATCAGATTATTTGCTTCATCAATGGTAAGGTTCATTTTCCAGTTAGCAGCAGCGATTTGTTTTCTCATTGTTTTTATTTTGTTTGATAAATATTTTTAAGTAATTCAATTTCTTCGGTTGTTATTTCGAGGCCCTTTAATTTCTTCCAATTATTGATATCTCTTATTGCCTTTTCAAAAATATACTGCTCATTGCCCCAGGTAAAGTCATCTACAAATTTCGGAGGAAAAGCTCTTCCAAAAATGTTGCAGCTTATTCCAATTACAGAACCTGTATTGAATGAAGTATTGATTGCGCAGCGGCTATAATCTCCCATGATCAAACCACATTTATTGCCTGCGTCAATAAAATTCCCTTTTTTTTTACTCCACATTGCAACGATGCCCGCAGTGTTTTTAAGATTTGAATTGCTTGTGCCGGCACCAAGATTACACCAACTACCGATAACAGAATCTCCTAAATACCCATCATGGCCTTTATTACTATAACTTGTTAAAATGGAATTTTTAATTTCACCGCCGGCAAGGCAAAATGGGCCAATAGTGGTTGCACCATAAATTTTAGTTCCCATTTTTATTCTGCTTCCTTCGCCCAGGGCAAACGGCCCCCGGATAAGGCAGCCTTCCTGTATTACCGAATTCTTTCCAATATAAATAGGGCCATCGTTGGCATTTAAAATTGAATAACTAACCTCGGCGCCTTCTTCTATAAAAATATTTCCAGGATTAATTAATTGATTGATGGAAGAAATTTCCCAGGAAGTTTTTCCTGCAGTGATCAACTCAAAATCCTGGCGGATGGCCCAATCGTTAAATTCAAAAATTTGCCATGGATATTCCAAAGTTCTACAATCAGTTGGTGATAAAATTATATCGTTGTCCAGCGCGAAAGCCTTAAAGAATCTTGCTGATGGGATTACGTTCGCTGGTATGGTTTTAAAAGAACCTGTTTCAGGTTGTACTTTTTCAGAACTTAAAAATATTTTTCCGGTAAAAACCTTTTGCCATTTTTCAAGTATAGTGAGAATTCCAATTCGGATGTGCACCATTGAACGCAACGCACCAAAAGGATAAAGGCTATGATTGAAGGGAAGATCATCCAGCAAAATATTCATTTGGTAATCTACTTATTAATGAACGAAGCGGAAAATAAAAAAAAACCCCCAATGAAGGGGGCAAAAAATCAAAACTATTATTATTACTTATCTTTTTTCTCGTAACGTCTTTTGAATTTATCAATACGGCCAGCGGTATCTACCAGTACATTTTTACCGGTATAAAACGGATGGGACGTATTCGATATTTCCAGTTTAATAACAGGGTATTCATTGCCATCTTCCCATTTTAGCATTTCCTTTGAGGATGCAGTGGAGCGGCTTAAAAACGTGGTGCCATTACTCATATCCTTAAAAACTACAAACCTATAATTAGAAGGATGAATGTCTTTTTTCATATTATTTATTTTTGTGCATGGATTTTGCCATACTTTTTGAGGTCGCAAAGCTAATGCATTTATCTATATTGGCAAAACTGAAAAATCATTAATTTTTCATGTTGATATACTGAAGCGCCAGGCCAAGATCCCAACTCTTTGAAGCTTGTATAATTTCCTGTAAGTCATCTATTTTTTTCGCGGTTATCCTTATGATATCATCCATAATAGCAGCCTGAACTTTAAGGCCGGAATCTTTGATGAGTTTTACAATTTTTTTCGCATCTTCCTGTTTGATGCCATTACGAACAGGCACTTCTTTTTTCATTATTTTGCCACTCTGAACGGGCTCTTTACTCAGGTCATAAATTTCAGCTGCCAGGCCTTGCTTCATACTTCGGCTTATAAGAACGTCGGTAACCTGGTTCAGTTTCATTTCACTTTCAGCCTCAAGATTTAATTTAAATTCCTTTTTATTAAGGTCGATTACCACATGGCTACCCTTGAAATCAAAACGATTCTTAATTTCTTTTTCAACGGTGTTTATTGCGTTATCAAGTGTTTGAAGATCTACCTTGCTTACAAGATCAAATGACGGCATAGCGTAAAATTTATGATTATTTGAATTGCAAAGATAAAAAATGAAATTAAGAAAGATGAATAACGAAATGCCTTTGCCATGAAATCTTGTAAAAGCCTACGCTAATAATTGTAATTCAGATGAACTAAATATTCACCTTCGGCTCTCCTGTAATTTTCTCAGATAGCGATCTTCGGCGCCTTCGTAAGCCCCACAATTGGCCTTTATGATAAACCGGCACCACATCGCCGAGTAATTTCCCCCATGGCTTTAATCCATCAACGCGATCGAAAATAATTTTAAGAACGGCAACAAATGGGATGGATAAAAACATGCCGGATACGCCCCAAATAGCGCCTCCCAATAGAACGATCACTAAAGAAACCAACGCGTTTATTTTTACTTTTGAAGACACAATACGCGGCACCAAGATATTGTTATCAATAAACTGTATTACGACATAACATCCTATAATTCCGAGTTGGGTTGAATATCCATCTTTGGTAACTGTTGCTATAAGAATTGGCAGCGCAATTGCAATGATGCCACCAATGTATGGAAGTACATTTAATATTGCACCAATCACACCTATAAGAACGGCGTATTGTACGCCAAGGATCATTAACGCTGCCGAGTTCATCACAGCCACAATGATGGCCTCCAATAATAGTCCGAACATATAGCTTTGTATAGCGACCTTTGTTTGGCTTAGTACAACACCAACATGGTCAGAGTTCTTTTCCGCGAATATTTCGTAAAGAAAATTGAGAATAAGCGTTTTATAAAAAAGCAGTAGAAAAATGTAAACAGGTAATAGAACAATGGTGCTTATTGTACCTAACACTGTTCCGAGCGTTTGTGTTATTAAGGGTTTTAGGTTATCTCCTGCTTGTGCAATCATTTGCTTTTGCTTCTCTAATGAAAAAGAATAATGATACTGGAGCCACAATTGCAGGTCATGAAAAAGCGCTGAAAATTTAGAGCCCAACATGGTCATGTTGTTGGAAAATTTTACAATTTGTGATGAAATAAAAACCATTAAGCCAGCTACAAAAAGAATCGTGAGAATCAGAGCTATCAATATCGCTGCGATTTTGGGGATCTTTTTTTGTTGAAGTTTATTTACAAGTGGATTTAAAAGAATCGCAATCATTATGGCAAAAGCCAGTGGGACTAAAATGCTTTTTATTACAAACAACATGTATAATAAAATAACAATACCAAAAAGAGTAACCGTAGCCCGGAAATAGAAGGGATATTTTTTTTCCATAAAGTAATTTAGGATAATCTTTTATGACGACCGTAATATTTATATTGATTTCGGCATTGCATTAATTGCACATATTATTACAATTTAAAAAAAACAAATACCATTGCAACTTCTTCGCGCAGTTATGCGTATTTCAGAATAGATTTGGATATGAACTTCAAAAAAATGTGTTTTAGTAAAAAATAATCCTTGAATTAGATTTGGAAAAAACAATTACAATTTTAAAAGGTTGTATGGCAAACGACCAAAAGTATCAAAAAATACTTTATGAGAACTACCATGCATTTGCTTTAAAAATTGTATTTCGCTATATATATAATTATGACGAAGCGCTTGAAGCGGCTAACGACGGATTTGTAAAAATTTTTTTAAGAATAGGTCAATTCAAATACGAAAATGAACGGGATGCAGAAAAATTATTATTTGGTTGGATTAGGAAAATAATGATCAACACTTCAATTGATCTTTTAAGAAAAAAAATGCTGCTTCCGGAGATTGGGGGAATACCAGATTATGTGTGGAATATTAAAGACAAAAGTTCTTCAGCAGACCAGATGATAATTTATAAAGATCTTATAATGCTTATAAAAAAATTGCCACCTGCCTATAGAATTGTTTTTAACATGCAGGTTATTGATGGTTATACGCATATTGAAATTGCGGAAATATTGGCAATACCCGTTAATACTTCAAAATCAAATTTATTGCGGGCCAAAGCATTAATTAAAAAATATTTACATCAAAAGGAGGAGCTTTCAGAATGCAGGATTTAGAAAACGATATGGATGATTTATTTCAAAGGGCAGCGGAAAACTATCCTCTGAAAAATAGTACTGATTGGGAAAGTGTTTCTAAAAAATTGGGAATTGAAGATATGCCTCTTGCAATTGCTTCAAAAAATAAAAAAAGTAGAAAAATTATTCCTCTTTTGTCACTACTTATTTTATCAGGTTCCTGGTTTATTTGGCACCAAACTGCTATTTCAAATTTTCAGAAAAATAATTCAACTCATCTGCCAAAAAGTGACCGTTATAATACTTCCAAAATAAATACTAAAAATGACATTGAAAATATTTCTGCAAATAAACAACCGGTAGCAAATGCTTTTTTAAAAAACAAAGCTTCCCGGAATAAAAGTTTAACTGCTTACTCACCTATTAATTTTAAATCAAAAGCAAGCCCTTTTTCTTATTTAAAGGTTGAACAGCAACTGGCCAACATTGATGATTTCAAAAGCAACACAACAAGCAGTAATATTCCCGATTTTTCTGCCGTCAAACATTTTGTGGAAATACGCGATAATGAGTTTGAAGAAAGAATAAAAATGAATACAGATGAAATTTTTCACTTAACTGAAAAAGAAAACAAAAAATTGCCAGAAAAAAATGAAAATTTAAATGTCAACAACAAAGAGATTAATAATAAAGCAAGAGAAAAACAAAAAGCAAGAGGTTTTTATGCAGGAATGTTGACAGCCCTGGATTTTAGTAAAGTAGAATCCGGTTCATTTGATAACACGGGCGTTAGCGCAGGTTTTCTTTTAGGATACAAAAAGAGTAACAGGCTATCATTTGAAACAGGGTTTATTTGGAATGAAAAAAATTATAGCAGTGCAGGAAAAAATTTTAATATGGCTAAAGTTCGCTCAACTATGCCTGCAGGGATGATAATAAACAGTATTGAAAGTAATAGTTTTTTGGTAGAGATTCCGGTTAAGATTAAATATAACTTTATTCATAAAAATAATGATGATTTTTTTCTTACCAGCGGCGCATCTGCTTATATAATGACAAAAGAAAAAAATAATTATAACGTAACACTTAACGGCAACAATGAAAAAATTTTCAGCGTTTATAATAAAGATAATTACGGACTACCCGCAGTTGTTAATATAAGTGTGGGTTATGAACATAAAATTTCAGGATTGCTTAATATACGAATTGAACCATTTCTTAAAATTCCTTTGCAGGGAATTGGTGTCGGTAATTTACCGGTCACCAGCGCTGGCCTTCAAATAGGTATTATCGGCCATTTAAAGTAAACATCTTTTATGGTGAAAAAAATTCTTTAAAAGAATAATGGAAGAAGTATGCCTTTTAATTAACGAAATAAAAAAACAAAATAACATTTAACCAAATAAAAATTCAAAAATGAAAAAGAACAATTATTTCAAAGTATCCCTGGTATTTGCCATTATTTTTATCGCCACTTCCTGCAGCAAGAATGCGGATAAAAATTTTACACAAACTAATAGCAATCCTAAAACTGTAACGGAAGAAATGATGTCAGAGAGTGGTGCCAATCCTGACGAACAGTCTATTTCTGTTGAAAGCGCTGCAGCAGCTAACAATACGGAATCAGCTGTTGGAAATAGTAATGGACATTACCTCTATACAGAAAGTAACGAAGCGGGCAATAACCGGATTTTAGTTTATAAGATCAAGTATAATGGCTCTCTTAACTATGAAGGCGCAACTGCATCCGGTGGTATGGGAACAGGTGCAATTCTTGGCTCTTCACAAGGAGCTTTAGTTCTGGATAAAGAACATGAATGGCTATACGCAGTAAATGCCGGAAGCAATTCAGTATCTTCCTTCAAAGTAAATAATGACGGAAGCGTTACGCTTGCTGATACAGAAAATTCCGGCGGAATGCAACCTTTCAGTGTAAGCGTTTCTGGCAACCTGTTATATGTACTAAATCACGGAAGTGATAATATCCAGGGTTTTCGTATTACAGGAAACGGAAAGCTTCACCCGATACAAAATTCAAATCAGCCATTAAGCTCTAAAGCTGTCGATGCACCAGAAATTTCATTTACTCCCAATGGTGATTTTATAATAGTTACCGAAAAAACTACTAATGTTATCGGCACATTTAAAGTAAAAAATAATGGTTCTATAAACGCGGGGCTATTTACCACATCTGTAGGAGCAACTCCATTTGGCTTTGCTTTTTCAAGAAACCAATTTATGATTGTTTCAAATGCTGAAGGAGGAACTGCTAATGCTGGTTCCGCAACATCATATACTATTGAAAGTAATGGTAAACTTAATGATATAAATGGAGCCATAAAAGATTTTGGTACAGCACCCTGCTGGTTTGCCGTAACAAAATATGGTCGGTTTGCTTATACAACAAATACGGCAACCAATAATATATCTTCTTATTATGTGGCTCCCTGGGGAGGTATTTATTTAGTGCAAAAAGAAGCAGCAACTACTGATACACAGCCGCTGGATATAGTTGTAGCTACTAATAATTATTTTGTATATGAGCTTAATGGAACTGCCCACTCTATTGGTGGTTATCATCGTACATTTTTCGGTGGCTTACAATTTATGGGAAGCACTCCTAATTTGCCAACGGGTTCTAGCGGTTTAGCAACTTATTAATCGATGTAAGTAATTTTATAAAAACAAAGAGGTTGCTTTATTGAACAACCTCTTTGTTTTTTACATTAAAGGGTGGAAACTAATCTTGTTCTACTCTTCCACCACAAATAAATCTTTTTGAATAGTAATTGTCGTCTAGGTTACTGATAGTAACGCCCTGGCTTAAGGAGGCATGAACGAAATAATGATTTTCTAAATAAAGTCCTACGTGAGAAACTCCGCCATGTGTATTAAAAAAAACAAGATCACCTTCTTTAAGATCATCAATTTTTATATGCTCCGTGGCCTGGTATTGCTGCCGTGCAGTACGCGGAACAGCAAATCCATAAACTGCCAATAGCAGGCTGCTCGTTAGTGCGCTGCAATCGATACCTTTTTTTGTAGTACCACCCATACGATAGCGCGTTCCAAACCAATTATCAATAGAACCAAATAAGGAAAGATTTTTTAAAGATTCAATATCAACATTAAGCATCATCGCGTATTTATATTGAATATTAGAAAGCTTTTCAATTAACGAACCTGATTTTGCATCCGCAACCACGCTCACTCCATTTTCTTTTACAACAACCGGAGCCGCTTCAACCTTTATACTTTTACTGCCACCACTTTCGGTTGTTTGCAAAATACCATCAGGCGTAAAAGAAATACCATTAATAAAATTAGGAGAAGAATTTTCAGTGCCCGGGGTAATTTGGATTTTATTGGTACTTAGCTGGGCAGTTGAAAGTTGGGTTGTGCTTGTTAATGACAGAAAAACACAAAATGCTACGAGTTTATTCATTTCCTTGGGTTATTGGTTCATTTATAAAAAAAATACTACGCAAATGCTCATTCACCAGGAGGTTATTATTTCCGTAAAATGTGCGACGTAGTTTTATTACAAACGAAAAAGTTTAATAATTATTTTCTCAAGCCCGACGAAGATAGGGTTCACAAAATAAAAATGCAAATAAAATTATTTATTTTAACCTATTCACCATTTCAAATTATCAAAGTTTTACAGTCTTGTGGGTAATTTCCAAATGCACTCGTTTAGCTTTTTACGATATTTGTATTTTCAGATTTTTAGTTTAAATGAAGTATTCTCACCTACACGTACACACGCAGTTTTCTTTACTCGATGGCGCCGCATCCATAAAAGCATTATATAACAAGGCTATTGCAGATGGCATGCCGGCTCTTGCAATATCTGACCACGGTAACATGTTTGGCGTTTTTGAATTTGTGAAGCACGCGCATTCACTTAAAAATGAAGATGGATCTTTGAAAGTAAAACCCATTGTGGGATGTGAGTTTTACATAACAGAAAACCGGTTTCAAAAGCAATTTACTAAAGAGCAGAAAGATCCAAGACATCACCAAATATTACTTGCCAAAAACAATATCGGGTATAAAAATCTTGTGAAATTGACATCGCTCGGATATATTGAAGGCATGTATTCAAAATATCCGCGAATAGATAAAGAATTAATCCACAAGCATCATGAGGGATTAATTGCCACCACGTGTTGCCTTGGCGCATTGGTGCCTCAACTAATTTTAAAAAAAGGGGAAGCGGATGCAGAGAATGAATTCAAATGGTGGTTAAATATTTTTCAGAAAGACTATTATGTTGAATTGCAAAGGCACGGATTACCAGAGCAGGAAAAAGTGAATAAGGTGCTGTTAAAATTTGCAAAAAAATATAATGTTAATGTTATTGCAAGCAACGATTCTCATTATGTTGACGAACCTGACGCAAATGCGCATGATATTTTGCTTTGCATCAATACCGGAGAAAAACAAGCTACGCCCAAGCTAAGCGAATTTACAGATGATGATATAACGGTAAAGAACAAACGCTTTGCATTCCCTAACAACCAATTTTATCTTAAGAATACGTCAGAAATGGCGACGGTATTTGACGACATTCCGCAAGCATTGGATAATACTAACGAAATAATAGATAAAATTGAAGTACTGGATCTTAAGAGGGAAATTTTATTGCCTCACTTTAAAGTTCCAACAGAATTCACATCGCAGGAAGGCTATCTTGAACATTTGACGTGGACAGGTGCAAGAGAAAGATACAAAGAGATTACTCCTGAAATTGAAGAGCGGATCAATTTTGAATTGTTCACCATTAAAACAATGGGCTTTGCAGGATATTTTTTGATTGTTAGTGACTTTATTATTGAAGGTAAAAAAATGAATGTTTTTGTAGGTCCCGGAAGAGGATCAGCCGCAGGATCTGTTGTGGCGTATTGCATAGGAATTACCAATATAGATCCCATAAAATACAATTTACTTTTTGAAAGATTTTTAAATCCGGATAGGAAATCGATGCCGGATATAGATACAGATTTTGATGATGAAGGCAGACAAAAGGTATTGAATTATGTCGTTCAGAAGTACGGGAAAAACCAGGTTGCTCAAATAATTACCTACGGTACCATGGCTGCCAAAATGAGTATTAAGGACGTTGCCCGCGTTATGGATTTACCATTGGTAGAAAGTAATACGCTGGCCAAATTAATACCCGATCGGCCCGGCACCTCATTAAGAAAAGTTCTGAAAGCACCGCTTACAGGTCCGAAGTCTTTAACCGAAGAAGGCGTTGGCGCCGATGACATCGACAATATAAAAAAACTAAGAGAGATTTATAACGGTGAGGATATGCGCAGTAAAGTATTACATGAAGCCGAGATATTAGAAGGCTCTGTAAGAAATACCGGCATTCATGCTTCAGCAATTATAATTGCGCCGCAAGACCTAATGGATTTGATTCCGGTAGCGTCCTCAAAAGATTCTGACTTATGGCTCACGCAAATTGATGGAAGCAACATTGAAAGCGCAGGTGTGTTAAAGATGGATTTTTTGGGTTTAAAAACATTAAGCATCTTAAAAACTGCTTTACAACTGATCAGGCAAAATCATGGCGTTGAGATTGACCTTGACGGCTTACCATTGGATGATGAGGACACCTACAAGCTTTACCAGCGGGCTGATACCAACGCAACATTTCAGTTTGAAAGCGGCGGCATGCAAAAGCATCTCCGGGATTTAAAGCCGGATACTTTTAATGACCTTATCGCAATGAATGCCCTTTTCCGGCCGGGGCCAATGGCTTACATCCCGGATTATATTGAGAGGAAGCACGGGCGCCAGGAAATACACTATGACCTTCCTGAAATGGAAGAGATTTTAAAGGACACGTATGGTATTACCGTTTACCAGGAACAAGTAATGTTGCTCTCTCAAAAAATTGCCGGATTTAGTAAAGGCGATGCTGACGTGTTGCGAAAAGCAATGGGTAAAAAGCAACGTGCTATTTTGGATAGAATGAAAGAGCAATTTATTGATGGTGCAAAGAAAAATAATCACCCGGTGGCTAAATTGGAAAAAATTTGGACGGATTGGGAATCATTTGCGCAATACGCATTTAATAAATCTCATTCTACATGTTATGCTTTGGTAGCTTACCAAACTGCTTATTTAAAGGCGCATTATCCAAGCGAATATATGGCCGCTGTTTTGAATCACGCGGGCTCCATTGAAAAGATCACCTTCTTTATGGAAGAATGCAAAAGAATGGGCCTTACCGTTCTCGGACCTGATGTTAATGAATCACAAAAAGGATTCGCCGTAAATAAAAAAGGAGAAATCAGGTTTGGCTTTAGTGGCATGAAAGGTGTTGGCGAAGCGGCACTTGAAAACATTATTGAAGAACGCGAAAAACGTGGCAGCTTTTCTTCAATATATGATCTTATAAAACGAGTAAATCAAAGGACAGTCAATAAGAAATCGCTCGAAAGTCTTGCCTATTCAGGTGCTTTTGATTGTTTTAAAAATACACATAGAGCGCAATACTTTTATGTAGCCCCTGGCGATACGATTAATGGGCTTGAAAAAATTATTCGCTTTGGAGGACAATACCAGGCGCAACTTTCAAGTAATTCAAATACCCTTTTTGGAGATTTACAAATGGCAGAAATTTCTGCACCTTCCCTCGCAGAATGCAAGCCTTGGGCCCTTATTAAATTATTGGATTTCGAGAAGGATGTAACCGGAATGTTTATGAGCGGGCACCCCCTGGATAATTTTTCCTTCCAACTAAAACATTACGGCCTAACCCCGATTGCAGAGTTTAACGAGTTTAAAGAGGCGGTTAATCTCCATCCTAACCCGGGTAGAACCTTTCGCATCGCAGGGCTTGTAGCGGAGACGCAACACCGCATTTCCAAAACAGGTAATAAGTACGGCGTATTTCATATTGAAGATTATACTTCAAAAATGGAACTCATGCTTTTCAGCGATGATTATGTAAAATTCAATAACTACCTGGAAGCTGGAATGGTCATCTTCATAACCGGCACATTCAGGCAACGGTATAGTAAGTCAGAATTTGAATTCAAGGTTTCTCAAATTACACTGCTCGAGTCGCTAATGAAATCCTGCACAAAAAGATTGCAAATAGAAGCCGATCCTAAAGATATTTCCCAGGATTTTATCGATTTCATTGAAAAAAATGTGAAGCGTTTTCCCGGTAATACCGCATTGAAATTTTGCATTCACGATAGGCTGTCAGAGCTAAAAGTCGGCATGTACAATGTGGAAGAAGGATTTGAAATGAATGACGAAATGGCTAATTACCTGCAACAAAAGGCCGAAGTGGACGTTCTTGTAGAATTAACATAATGTGGATATGCCAATTCATCATTTTGAAAAGATTGGTTGTAATTTTGCAATATCGCAGTAAAAAAATTAAAATTTATTAAATAACAAATTATGGCAGCAGAATATACAGATGCAAATTTCCAGGAAAAAGTTCTTGATTCAGAAAAACTTACAATGATAGATTTCTGGGCAGAATGGTGCGGCCCCTGCCGTGCAATCGGACCAGTTGTTGAAGAACTTTCAAAAGAATACGATGGTTCAGTTAACATTGGAAAAGTAAATGTTGATCAAAACCCTCAACTCAGCATTAATTATGGTATCACCAGCATTCCGGCAATAATTTTCGTGAAAGGCGGAAAAGTTGTTGACAAATTAGTTGGTGCGCAACCCAAATCAAATTTTGTAAAGAAAATAGAAGCGTTGAAATAACTTTCCCTGTTTCCCTTAAAACCTGGCTCCAAAAGAGGCAGGTTTTTTTGTGCATACGCCGCGATTTTTTACCAGGATAAAATTGATTTTGATTTGTTTCCTCAATACCTTTTCCGATATCCAAGTACTGCCCAACCATTCAATAGTACTGCAAATCCAAATACAATAATCAACTGATTTTTTATGTCCGCAAACCCGCTGCCTTTAAGTACCACCATCCTCATTACTTCAATAAAATAAGATACCGGGTTTGCCTTCGTGACCATTTGAGCCCATTGCGGCATACTATCTATTGATGTGTATAGGCCACCCAGCAAAATAAAGATCATCATCAAAAAAAACGAGATTAACATGGCTTGTTGTTGTGTAGATGTATAGGTTGAAATTAAAAGTCCCAGGCCTAAAACGGCCAACAGATATACCGCCGCAAATCCGAATATTACCCATAAACTTCCGGCAGGAACGATACCGTAAAAAAGTCTTGAAATCCCAAGGCCTATGGCAAGAACTATTAATCCTAATATCCAAAAAGGAATTAGCTTTCCTAAAATAAACTGGTATTTTTTTATAGGCGTTACATTTATTTGCTCGATAGTTCCTATCTCTTTTTCCTTTACAATATTTAATGATGCAAGAAAAGAACCAACCATGGTTACTAAAATCACTAATATACCCGGCACCATAAAATATTTATAATTCATGAGGGGATTA
>JBBRTG010000048.1:0-12622 GCA_038244655.1 Chitinophagales bacterium | reverse complement strand
TGGGATGAATTATGGAAGAGCGATATTATAATTGATGGAGATAATGCGAGCCAGCGCGATGTACATTCTGCCATGTATCATCTATATTCTTTTGTAAGGGAAGGTACCGCTTATAGCCCGTCACCAATGGGTTTGAGCGGACTTGGATATAACGGCCATGTTTTTTGGGATGCTGAATTATGGATGTTTCCTGCTATACTTGTACTGCATCCTGAAATGGCAAAGAGCATGGTTGAGTACCGTTATGAAAGATTAAAAGAAGCAGAGCACAACGCATTTGCTCATGGCTTTAAAGGAGCTATGTATCCGTGGGAAAGTGCAGCTACCGGTAACGAAGAAACGCCGGTGTGGGCATTAAGCGGTCCGTTTGAGCATCATATAACTGCAGATGTTGCTATTGCTGCCTGGAATTATTTTGCAGTAACACAGGATACAGCATGGCTTAAAGAAAAAGGATTTCCAATAATAAAGGAATGCGCAGATTTTTGGGTAAGCCGTGTTGAAAGAAATGGCCCGGGGCATTATGATATAAAAAATGTAGTAGCCGCAGATGAGTGGGCCGAGAATGTTGACAACAATGCATTTACTAATGCCGCAGCGAAAGCAAATCTTCGTTATGCAGTGATGGCAGCCACAATTTTACGTGAACGCATAGACGAAGATTGGATTGAAGTAGAAAAAAATATTCCTATTTTAAAATTAAACAATGGCGTTACGCAGGAGCATGCATCTTATCATGGTGAAAAAATAAAGCAGGCTGATGTAAACCTGATGGCATACCCCTTAAAAGAAATTACAGACGCGGGTCAAATTAAAAAAGATCTTGAATACTATGAAACCAGGATTGGCGAGGGATCTCCGGCAATGACACATGCAATTTTTGCATTGCTATATGCAAGGCTGGGTGATCCGGCAAAAGCATGGAAAGCATTTCAGCAATCATTTATTCCAAATAAGAAAGAGCCATTTGGTGTTTTGTCAGAATCTGCAGGTGGAACAAATCCTTATTTTGCAACAGGTGCTGGTGGTTTTTTACAAAGTATGCTTTTTGGTTTTGGGGGACTTGACATAACACCCGGCGGATTGGTACAATTAAAAACTTCTTTACCTAAGCAGTGGAAATCCTTAACCTTAACGGGTATTGGTAAGGATAAAAAAACGTACATCGTAAAATAAATGAATGAATAATTTTATAAAAGGAAAAAGAAATTCCTGATTTTTTTAATTATTTTCAGCTATTTTAGTAACTTGTGTGACTTTTATAATAACACATTGAAAAAACTAGCTGCTTTATTTATTCTTTCATTGTTCCTCTTCAATATCGTTGGATACAGAATGGTAGTGGAATATATGCAGCAAAAAGCAGACAATCAATTAGAAGCTTGCCTGGATAATAATTCTTATGATGATTCCCAGCTGATTGAATTAAAAGTTCCTATAAATGTTCCTTATCAAACGAATTGGTCAACCTTTCAACGTTATGATGGCGAGATTGAAATTAACGGATTGCTATACAAATATGTAAAAAGAAAAGTAGCTAACGACACCCTTTATGTAATGTGCATTCCCAATACTAAAAAAATGCATCTTGAAAATGCAAGAGAAGATTTTTTTAAAATTTCCAATGACTTAATGCAGAGTAATAGTTCTAAAAAATCTGATAATTCAAAAAGCAATACATTTAAAAATCAACTAACTGACTACATTCAATATTTATCTTCGGTAAATAATAATTCACTTTCCAATAGTCAAAATTTTTGGCTTCCTGTGAAGTTTCAAAACACACTTTCTTCTCCTCACCTTTCTCCAGAGCAGCCTCCTGATGAGCGCTTAGCATAATTCCTTTATAAGTTATTTAAAGATGAACTCGCGTTATAACGACCGTCATCAATAATGTCTTGCTAATAGTTTTATTTAGCACGAATTAAAATTTAAAGGATTATTTATTCATTGATCTGACGATAAAATGATCAATATTCATCTCAAAAAATTTTAGAGAATTAAATTACCAGGTTTGAAATTAACACTTGAACAAAAGATTTACTACACCTTACGCTTAGCATCGGCAATGTGTTTTATAGGCCACGGCTCTTTTGGTATTATTGGTAAACAAATATGGTGCAATTACTTCGGTGTCTTTGGTATCAGCCAAAATGTTTCTTACCAGTTAATGCCATTAATAGGAGTTATTGATATTTTATTTGGTATAACAATCTTATTTTATCCGCTGCGGGCTGTTGTTGCATGGCTCGTTGTATGGGGGACATTTACTGCACTATTGCGGCCTTTATCAGGCGAACCGTTTGGTGAATTTATTGAACGCGCCGGAAATTTTGGAGCACCATTAGCTCTGCTATTTTTTTCCGGAATCATTAAAACAAATTTTAAGGAATTGTTTCGTACTGTTAAAAGTAACGATCAGTATAACTCTGCGACACTTTCCCAAACTGTCATGTGTTTACGCATCGTTGTTTTCTTTTTGTTGGCAGGGCATGGATGGCTTAACCTTATTGAAAAGAAGAGCTTGTTAACTCAATATGCTTCTCTTGGTTTTATAAATCCTGCAACTGTTGCGCAGTATGTAGGCGTGCTTGAAATAACGGCTGCCTTTTCAATTTTAATTCGTCCTTTAAGGTTAGTTGTGCTTGCATTTTTTATATGGAAAGTAACGAGTGAGCTTTTTTATCCTCACCACGAAATATTTGAGTGGATTGAGCGTGGTGGAAGTTATGGAAGCCTGTTGGCGCTTTGGTTTGCTTTAAGCCGTTCTTCGTCGTATCAATCCTCATTTCATGAAAAGATATCCTACTACAAAAGAATGAAGCATCAATATCATTTATATAACTACAACGGCTACGCGAAATGAAAAAACTAATAGCCATATTCATCATAATTTGTTCCTGCAATAACCGGGATGTTACTAAATTAAACAACAGTCATATTGAAAACCTTGCGAAAGATTTTATGAAAAAAAAGGTAATACCTCAAATGAAAGAGCCCAGGCCTTTTGCAATTGCAGGTGCTGAAGTTGTAAGGAAAACTGTCAACGATAAAATAAATGATTATCGTTTTACTTATGAGCATTTGTCGCTTAATAAAGCAGATTCAATTGAAAATAAAAAACTGCTGGATTCTGTTGTGCAGCATTCCCTGCATCCTGATTCAGTAATAAATATTACAGTGGATGTGGCATATAAAATAAAATATAAGTTAGGAGATATTGTTACTGATAAAATTAAGCTGGCTTACGATCCGGTGCATGATAAAATAAGTTACTGGCCATTTTAATAGAATGATTGGGGATATCTAAAAAAAATAATAATGATTAAGAAAATTTTAAACTTATGAAAATAAAATGTTTGTTTTTTTATTTGTCAATGATTGTATTATGTACGGCAATGTTTTCGTGCAAGAATAAAAATAATGATTATGTAAAAGTAATGCACGATCCGCGCCTGTATGAAGATGTAATGCACAAGCTTAACTATGTAATCATCTATGATATTTTCACGCCGCCTGTTGCGTCCAGAATTTTTGCTTATTCCAACCTTGCGGCTTATGAAGTATTGGCGAAAGAAGGAAAGCATTTTACTTCATTGCAGGGAAAGGTCACAGCCCTTAATAATATGCCGAACCTTGCACCGGGTGAAAAAATTGATTATCCTTTTGCGGCAATATTGGCGATGGCCAAAGTAGGCAAGCAGTTAACTTTTTCTGATGATACCGTGCAGCACATTATTGATTCTGTAAAATTACTCGCACAAAATTCAGGTATGCCCGATACTCTCTTTGCAAACTCTATAAAGTTTGGAGAGCAGGTAGCCGATTCCGTTATATCATGGAGTAAAACGGATAATTATGCTAAGACAAGAGGAACGCGCTTCGCAATTTCTAATCTTGAAGGCCATTGGACACCAACGCCACCGGCTTATTTCAGCGCGGTCGAGCCGCTTTGGCCTACCATAAGATGTATGGTGATGGATTCTGCAAATATGTTTCCACCGCCGCCGCCGCCGGTATTCAGTAAGGATACATCCAGTAATTTTTACAAGATTGCAGTAGAGGTGATGAATACAGGCAATAACCTTGACTCAACGCAAAAGTGGATTGCGAATTTCTGGGATTGCAATAGTTTTAAAATGCATATACAGGGTCACGCAATGTTTGCAACCAAAGCAATGACGCCTTGCGGTCATTGGATGGAAATTGTTGGAACAATATCTCAGAATAATAATGCAGATTTTTATAAAACTGTGTATGCTTATACCGGTGCTGCCATAGGCATGTACGATGCATTTATATGTTGCTGGTTTACCAAATATAAGTTTGATTTGATACGGCCTGAAACGTATATTAATAAATACATTAACGCGGACTGGATGCCTTACCTGCAAACGCCGCCTTTTCCCGAATACAACAGCGCACATTCAACAATATCAGCTGCTGCAGCAACAGTGCTGGGTACTATTTATAAAAGTAATACTGCTTTTAAAGATTCTTCTGAAAGAGAGTGGGGCTGGCCCGACCGCAGTTTTAAAACATCTGATGAAGCTGCTGTTGAAGTTTCGTTCAGCCGGTTTTACGGTGGCATTCATTACAGTCAATCGGTGCAAACAGCGTATGTGCAAGGTAAGCAAATAGGCAATTTGGTTATGAGTAAACTAACCCGTAAATAATCAAAATTAATGTTGAACCAGGATAATATAAAAAGGAAGATATCATTTTTAAAAAATTATTTGCGTATGAAAAAAATTGTTTTTTATGGCCTGATCTTATTTAGTCTTATAAGTTGTAATCGTAAAAATGATTACGCAAAAGTTTTAAGTGATCCGAATCTCTTTTGCAAAACTGTTTACCAGTTAAATGGTGTTGTAATGGGAAATAATTTCAGCCCCATTGTAGCATCCCGTAATTATTTGTATGCAAGCATAGCTTCGTATGAAGTAATTGCTGCAGGGTATCCTGATAAATATAAATCGTTAGCGGGCCAGTTAAAAGGTTTTGCATCTGTTCCTCATATTGCTTTAGGCAAAAAAATTGATTTTGAATTTGCTTCTTTGTTAGCATATTGCAAGTTAGGCAACTCAGTTACTTTTCCTGAAGGCAGTATGGATATATATGTAGATAGTCTTAAAAAAATGGCGAAAGATCATGGTATGCCTTCAGAGATGTTTGATAATTCTGTAGCCTTAGCAGATACAGTTTCTGATGCAATTTTAAAATGGAGTAAAAAAGACAATTATGCACAAACAAGAAGCGCTGAAAAATATACTGTTAATGATGAAGAAGGAAGATGGGTTCCTACACCGCCGGCATACACTTCAGCAATGGAACCACATTGGAATGAAATACGCCCCGTTGTTTTGGATAGTGCCGGCCAGTTTCCTGCGCCTCCTCCTTATAAATTCAATGTCAAAGATACAAACAGTGATTATTACAAACAGGTAATGCTCTCCAAAACTGCCATTGAAAATCTTACATCCGAACAAAAACATATTGCCGATTTCTGGGACGATAATCCATTTAAGCTGAATGTATCAGGACACGTTATGTTTGGCAGCAAAAAGTTTTCACCGGGAGGCCATTGGATGAGCATAGTGGGAATTGCAGCAAAGAAAGCGAATGCTGATTTTGGAACTACCGTGTATGCCTATACGAAAACAAGCATTGCATTATTTGATGCATTTATTGAATGCTGGGGTGTAAAATTCAAATACAATACAGTACGTCCTGAAACCGTTATTAATAAATATTTTGATGCTAACTGGCAGCCACGCCTGCAAACGCCTCCTTTCCCTGAATATACCTGCGGACACTCTACTTGTTCATCTGCAGCAGCAGAAGCGCTTACCAGTGTTTTCGGTGATAATTTTTCTTATACCGATTCTACAGAATTAGAGTTTGGAATAGCAAACCGCAGCTATACATCTTTCAGAGATGCTGCTTTAGAAAATAATAAGGCCAGGTTTTATGGAGGAATTCATTATCATTATTCGTGCATTGTATCAAACGAGTGTGGAAAAAAAGTTGGAGATCTTGTAGTAGATCGCCTGAAGATGAAATTATAAATAAAAATTATTATGAAAAAAAACTTATCAAACTTGTTATTATGACAAAGATATTTTCAATATTATTGGGAGCATTGTTTACAATCATTATTTCAAACAATGCAAATGCACAAGGATGTGTTGCTATTCGCAGCACCGGCGGCATTTGTACGATGGAACATTCGGAGCAATTGAGCAAGCCTTCAAAATGGGTACTGAATGTAAACAATCGTTATTTTAAATCGTTCCGGCATTTTGTGGGAACCAAAGAACAAAAGCAAAGAGTTGCCAATGGTTCTGAAGTAATCAATCATGCTTATACGTTAGATCTAACACTTACCCGTAATCTCAATAAGTGGTGGTCATTGTCGATTGATGCACCTATTGTAGCCAACTCACGGTCATCCCTATACGAACATGATGGCAAAAACAGGTTCAGTACACATTCTTTTGGTTTGGGCGATGCTCGCCTTTCAGCTTACAGGTGGGTTCTCGATCCTGCTAAATTGGCCAAAGGAAATATTCAATTTGGACTCGGCATTAAATTACCAACCGGTGATTATAAGTACAATGATATTTTTCATAAAAATGATTCAACCCTTGTTCTTGGCCCTGTTGATCAATCCATTCAGTTAGGAGATGGCGGCTTAGGATTTAGTGGGGAAATGAATGCTTATTATAATTTTTCAAAAAATTTTAGTGCATACAGTAATTTATACTATTTGGTAAGCCCCCGTGAGCAAAATGGCACGCTTACTTCAAGAGGAGGAACTCCTTCTGCATCAAGCCTCAAAAACGGAAGCTTTGTTATGAGTGTTCCGGATCAATATATGATAAGAACCGGGGTAAATTTTTCTGCAAAAGACTTAACCATTTCTCTTGGCTTTCGAGATGAATGTTTGCCTGTTCACGATTTAATAGGCGGGAGCAAAGGTTTTAGAAGGCCCGGATATATTCTCTCAGTAGAACCAGGATTAACTTATAATTTTAAAACTATAAATGTGTATGCATACTTGCCTGTAGCAGTACAACGCAACCGCACACAAAGTGTAGCCGATAAAATACAAACCCAATTAACTGGTGTACACACACAAGGAGATGCTGCTTTTGCTGATTATACAGTAAATGTTGGATGCTCTGTAAGATTTTAAAATCTATCAAAAAAATTAATTTATTTCTTGATAAAAGTATATACAGGTTAGATGGTGGTGGAATTAATACCTCATCTGAATTGAAAAGATTACCTGCTTCGCAGGAGTTTTGGGTACAGTTGGCGTACTTTCAATCCAGGTATACTTACGTTCTAAATATTTATTGTCTTCCAAAAATATTCTGGTTGGCAAGGCGGATAATTAATGATTGGATTTATTTTCACTTCTTTTATCTTTTAACACATTTAATTAAACCTTTCCTAAAAAGTTAAATCATATCATTATGAAAATACTATTCACTATTTTAATGTTTAGTGCATCATTTTTATTTATTCAACCATCGGTGTTTGCCCAGGACAGTGCAAAATCCGGAGCTGTAAATCAGATTAATAAAACAAGTGAGCAGGCAGATAAACTGTATGGAAAAAAAATACAGCAGAAAAGCCTTTCGACAAAGCCTGGAAGGTTAGATACAGTTGCTGCAAGTAAAACTAAAAAGAAGACCTGTATAAAACACAAGCGCAAACATCGCTGATTTATTACTGCCACTGTAGGAGATGATGAGTATAAACCGATGCAATAAATCTTTACCTGTTACACATGCCTACTTAATATAAATAAAAAAGAGGCCGTTGCTGCCTCTATATATTTTGCAAATAAATTTCTACTACTGTCTTTTTTCTACAAACATACCTGTAAACTTTTTATCGTACATCAGACTGTTTAATGGCTCATATTGCTTTTGTACCGTTAGCATCCGCTTGTTTTGTTCATCAATACCTGTTCTGCTTTCGAATAAGCCGGTTTTTATATAATGCAGTGCAGATGCCAGGGAAGGTTCAGTTACATCGCCCCAGTTTTTATTAACGCCATCAGGGGTTAACTTATCCGGTGCAAAGCCATCATAATATTCTGCACTTCCTGCACTGTTAACTGTTTTAAACGATATGGGATAAATAGCATAATTAAAAATAGATATAGGGAAAAAACCAACGGGCTTGCCAAAAGTAGTATCACCAACCAGCTTAACATCTAAGTAAGGACGCAGATTATTAATAAGCAGTTCGCTTGCCGAAGCTGTTTCTCCGGTAACAATAAAAAATACCCTGCTTAAGTTAATGCTGCCGAATTTTTGATATTTTATAGTATTTGCAGCAGGTGTAAAAAAATTACTGGGAAGGCTATACTTTCTTTTTAATAAAGAAAACTTACCTGCCTGTAATGAATCATTATAAATGTATGTATACATGGTTTTGCCAGTGGCTGAAGAAGGCACAATAAGATTTGCCAATGCATCCTGAGTTTCAGTGGAGCCGCCGTGGTTATACCGAAGGTCAACCACCAGCTCATTAATCCCCTGCGTTGCAAAATCTGTAAAAGTATTTGTTAGCTCAGTCCTTGAAACTTCTCCAAAGAACTGGTTGAAAACTATATAACCGGTTTTCTTAGCGCCGTCTGTAATTACGTTTGTATATAAAACAGAATTTGAAGTGAAGCTTCCTTTGGTGAGATTAACATCAGCAGTTGAGCCATCCTGTTTTGTAAATGTAAAGGTTGCGGTTGTGGTATTGCCAAAAAAAATCCCATTCAATATATCAAAGCTGGCATTGTCATAACCAATTTTACTGTTATTAATTTTACTTATATACCAGCCCCTTTGCACACCGGCTAACCCTGAGGGCGAATTTTTATATACATACTCAACAAACCAGTAAACAGAGTCATAAGGCAATGCCTTATCCAGCGAGGCTGCTTTTATAAAAAAACCGTAATCTACATCCTGGCCTGTTTGTATTGCATTTGACTCATCCTGTGTTGTTACAAAACTATAACCATGTTTATTGTCCTGAGGCTGTAAAGCCCTTATGCCAGCCATTTCGTTTTTTGCAGCCGCCAGTTCAGTAGCGCCTGTATAATGCCTGGGATCAAAGACAGCGTAAGACGGAATTACCTCATGCCACAGGTAAACCTCTTTGGTGTATAAATAAAGTGAATCACGCAGGAGATCTATTTTGGCAGTATCTGTATTAACAACCGGTGGCGGAGTTATTTTATCTTTCTTTTTGCAGGATGGTGCAAATACCAGAGCAGCAGGGATGAGTAAAAGGAAAAGATTTTTTTTCATAAAATGTATTATTATTAAAGGTACGTTTTAGATTGAAAGGCAGTTTAGTTCAGATTGTAAAAATACCTTTTTAAAGTTATTTTTAACACTAACAATACGAACAATAGAAGAGACAATTTATTTTTCACTTTTATACTCATGCTTCGGATACCAGCTTGTTCCCCTTCCCTCCGGAATAAAATCAAAAAGATTCCACAAGGGCCATATAGAATCAACGTGCCTGCCGTTCTGTTCTTTTTCGGCAGGGGTAAATAAAAGTTCTGTTGCATAAAAATGAAATATTCCTTCAGCAGTTTTGCGGAATACATTGAGTATTGGCCATTGATTTTCCTTTTCATCCTCACCGTAATAATCCCGGTTATAATTATTCTTAAACGAAGAAAGCAGGTGTACATTCTTCCATCCCCGGGATTCGGCCCATTGCATAAGTTTTTCAACAGGGGCTTTGGCAACTATAGCAATGTTTACTCTTTGCTCAGCATGAAACACCATGCCGTTAATGCCGTCAATAATAGAATTGCAACTGGTGCATGGCTTTTCATTTTTTTGGGCAAACATAAAACTGTAAATGATTAGCGAATCTTTTCCAGGTTCAAATAATTCTGAAAGCTTTGTTTGTATAATTTTTCCTGATGTATCTTTTTCCTCAAATACATAATCTTCTTTCAGCCTGCCGCCATTAGGCAGCTTGCGCCGCAATGCGGCCACCTCTTCTGTTTGTTTGCGTAAATTTATTTCTGCTTCAAGCAGCCCGTTACGTGCTTCCCTGTAAGCTTTGCTTTCATTAGGGAATTTTTTATCATGATAATTTTTCATAATGACTTAAGTTTTTTTGTATTAAAAAAATTGATTGATTTAATTTTTCTCTTCACAAATTTCAGCAGTTTATTTCTTTATTTCTTTAAATATTTTCGTTGCTTTAAAAAATAGCAATTGCATATTTTTATATTGCTTACATTCAAAAGCAATGTAAAGATTTAAAAAAATCATCTTCCCAAAAAAATTCAGATAACAGCTATCAATAGCTTAGAAGGCAGACAATCTATTGTTGTTAACAAAAATTAAATAGTTATATTTTATATAAGCGGCATGTATAAATTTGCTTATTGCAACCTTACATAATCATTGCTACAATATTGTATACCACGATCTGAGTGGTGGATGACAATAGCGTCATCAGGTTTTTGATCCAGTGCTTTTTGCAAGGCAACTACAGCACTATCTACTCTCATATTATCACTTACATGAAAGCCAACAATTTTTCGACTATAAGCATCCGTTAGTAAATATAAATAAGCAAACCGGTTATCTTTTAAGGGAATATAAGTAATGTCTGCCACCCACAGCTCATGCGCATGCATGGGCGTAAAATCCTTTACCAGGTTGGGGTACCGGTAGAAAAAATGTTTTGAGTTAGTGGTGTACACACTTCTTTTTTTTCTTCTTACCAGCAACTTATTCTTTGCCATCAAATTAAAAAATGCGTCTCTGCCAATCGTTATATTTCTCTGTTTAAAGAATGGCTGAAGCATCACCAATAATTTACGGCCGGCGCAACGTGGTTGTTGCTTGCGAATATATAAAACCTGTTCTATGATCATTTTAGTTTTGCTGATGGTAGAAAATTGCGACTGCTGATGCTTGTAAAATGCTTTTCTTGAATAACCAAACAACCGGCAAATGGATTGAAGACAAATCCACTCCGTGCCTTGTATTAATTCCCGGGTTGGTTGGTGCCAGGCTTTTTTCTGATGTCAATATTAAGCTCTCTTTCAGCTACTGTTATCAGAGTGTCTAACGCTCTGGTTCGAAGCTTTTCCCATTCTAATTGCTTCTCTAAAACCTCAATCTTTTTTTCTAATTCTGATTGATGTTCTTTTACAGACTGCTTTGATTTTTTACCCAAAGTTTTTTGTTGGCTGCCGTTTTGTGGTATTAGATGGCATACGTAATTTAATAACTCAATACTTTAAAACATTCAAATGATTTCCAAATACCCTTAGTAAGTGCGTTGCCAAGAATTTTTACTTCACCTCCTTGCAATAATTCAAATTTTATTTTCAAGTCTGCACCATTGTCAAAAGAATTATTTCCTTTATAACGTAATGCTTCTTCAATCTGTCCGTCGGCCTTAATATATAACAAATCTCCATTTTTGTAGCATTCGATTCTTCCTCCTTTGTCTACGCCATAGAAGTCATTCACCACATCGCTTGCGGTATAAATCCCTGATAATTTTTTGAAAACCGAATTGTCAAGAGGAAATTCTTTACTCATTACAATGTCAAAGTGAACGACATCTTCATTTTTTAAATTTTTTGATATTTCAAGTATTCGTTTACTGGCTGAAGGAGACGAGGAATATAAGTCTTCCTTCTGATGTGGATCGCCTTTAAAATAAACCTGTGTAATTAAATCAGAATATTCTTCACTGCCTGATATTCTTAGATGGATATGCGGAGGCCGAAAAAGGGTTTTATCAATATTTCCGTAGGATACTGGGTGTGTCGTTATAAAATGATAACTACCATCATTTCCTGTTTTCGCAGCACCGCGATAAATAAAATCATCTGATAGAATATCATACAGACCTTCTTTGTCACATTGCCACGCTTCAACAAGGCAGTTTTTGAATACCGTTTTTCCATCTTCTTTAAAAATAATCCCCGACAAATGAAGTGGTATTCCATTAAAGCCTGCTGGATTAATATTGGTTCTGAACGGAGCATCTGGACGATAAAAAGGACCTAAAACATCAGTTGTTGTTGGAGTGTCTCCAATGAAAACACCGTTGGTAAATTCAATGCGTCCAAACACTCCTATGCTCAGGGCGAGTATCGAGGAGTTCTTTACAAATGTTCTACGTTGCATAAGATTATTTTAGCTTATTTTATTATGTCTCTTTAGCACTGATATCAATAATTCTGACTAACGTTTTTTTACGTTCTGAAAATGAATGGTTTATATTTTCCAAATAGAACCTTTCATTTTCGCATTCCGTTAGCCAAAGAATTGGCGGCTAACGTTGACGGCTTTGTGCAGGCGGGATTTTAGAATTCCTTCTGCCCGGAACCGTTGCCAAATTTATAATAAAAAGTTCATTGTTACTACTATCGTTCAACAAAGTTTCTTCGGCCCGGATTATAGCTGAAACATGCACCAATGCTGATTGTTAGCACTTCAGCCCCGCCTTTAGATTTGCTTTTAATAATTCATTAATAATCTACTACTATTATTACTTTTCTTTTTTGCTTCTTTTTTCTTTTAAAATGAATGTGTAAATGTGGATAAGCTACATT
>JBBRTG010000047.1:0-13348 GCA_038244655.1 Chitinophagales bacterium | reverse complement strand
TAAGGAGTACAGCTACAATTTTTTTATTTTTAAATAAATTCAGTTTCATAATTATTTAGTTTTAAAAATTTACTTTTAATGCTACTCCATATTGTTTGGAAATCGGCGCAGTTTCAAACTCACCTAACTGACTGGTAAGATCATTACCAAAATTTGAAGCTTCCGGATCAATATACATATTGGATTGCGGAGTCCATAACAATAAATTTCTGGCATAGATAGTTAAAGACAAATTGTGAAGCTTCATTTTTGACAAAGATCTATCTCCAAATAAATAAGAAATAGAAACATCCCGGAGTTTTAAAAATGATCTGTCAAGTATATCATTACCATAAGCTAATGCAGGGTTATTGCCTTCAGGAAAAAAATCCTGCAGGTTATTCTCTGTAATAGGTATAGTGTTTTCTACATAAACGGGTTTGCCACTGGCATCTACACCATTTTGAACTACTGAATTAGGATAAATGAATGGCCTGCGATCGTTGTATGTAGTAGCTCTTGAGCCACCTGTAAACTAAAAGCTGCTCTGCGGTTTTGCTATAGAAAACACCGCCTTTCCTGTAATCCAATGAAAAATTTATTGCCCATTCCTTGTATTTTAAAGTATTGGAAAATCCCATTGAGTAGTCATTTTCTGCATTGCCAAAATATATCCTGTTAGTGGTAGGAATCGGCTTGCCCGATGTAGGGCTAACAATTACTTTTCCATCAGGAGTCAATTGCGGGCCGAATGCATAAACGCCTGTGGCTGATTTCCCCGGAACTGCATCTAATTCTGCCCCACCGCTAATCCCGAAGATAGTAACCTTAGTAAGGCCGTTTGTTAAATGCTCCACCTTGTTTACATTCGTCGTAAAATTATAATTGAAAGACCAGGTTACATTTCTGCTAACAATCGGTTTTACATCTAAAGAAAGTTCAATTCCTTTGTTATCTATTAGCCCGATGTTTTCTGTTAAAAAATTATACCCTGACCCCGGAGAAATTGGAACGTTTAATATCTGCCCATCAGCTGACTTATCATAAATAGATACATCCAAACCAATTCTATTATTCAAAAACCTGATTTCCATTCCGAGTTCTGATTCAGTTGTAATTACTCCTTTAAGGTTAGCATTGGCAATAGTATTTTGTATTCTGAATGAGCTTATGCCATTAAATGGAAAAGCTATATTGCCAAAGGGTAAAGGAACTGAGCCTGCTACCAATACAGGATAGATTGAATATACCGGCGCAGTAGTACCTGTTTTGCCATAGCCAGCCCTGAATTTTAAATAAGAAATGGGTGAGTTTTTTAAATTGAAACTGTTGGAAGCAACCCATGATAAATTACCACCGGGATAAAAGAAATGATTGTGATCAATCGGTAAAGTAGAAGACCAGTCATTTCTGGCATTAATAGTAACATATAACTGGCCTTTATATCCTACGGTTGCCTGGCTATACACTCCAATTAATCTTGTGTGGGTTCTTGCTTCGGCAGTTGTTGGCAACTTTGTTGAGTTGGAAAGATTATAAAAACCTGGTATCAGCAAGTCAGTAATTGCTGCAAAACCTCCCTTAGTGTCTACCTGGTTGTAATTAACACCGGCAAGCATATCGAGGTTAAAATTTTTGCTGATGTCATGGTTATATTTCAAAATAAAATCACCGTTTATACTTCCAACATACGCATTGGTTTCAATAACAGAACCTACATCTTTTGTTCTGGGCGCTCCTTCAGTATTTCCTCCGGCATTCCAGCTTCCCGGGTCTGGAGCATTTTTAGCATTATAAGAAAATCCTCTTTGGTTTTCTGCATCGCCACCTACACGCAGTTGGGCTGATAGCGCTGTTGAAATCTGGTAGCTCATATCAAGGTTGGCGAAGAACCTGTCCGACGTTTGGCTGTTACTGTTATTGTGCAAGCCATAATATGGATTTTCTGCATAAGGCGTGAAATAACTATTTACATCAAAGAATTTATTTTTATAATCCCTGAAATCATGAATAGGAACATCTACAGGTATTTGTAAAATATCCTGGAATATAGTTGAGCCGGCAGTGCTTCCCTGTCCTGTTGCCGGTTGGTTTACTTTCCTGTTTACGTAATTAAATGATGTATTTACCGAAAATTTATTGAACTTATTATTGGTTCTTAATGATAAATTATTACGATTAAGATAATCTGATTTTGTAGGTATTACTCCATCATTTTGCGCATTTCCATAAGAAAAATAAAAAGTAGATTTATCGCCCCCGCCGGAAATAGCTATAGTATTATTTAACTCAAGCCCAGTTGTATAAAAATTGCGGATATTATCTTTTAAAGCTATAAATGGTTTTATTAATTGGGAGTTATCTACAATGGAGCCCCACGGCCTTACTACTCCATCAAGCCTTGGGCCCCAGCTTCCATTTTCTCCTAATACGAATTTCGCATTCCATCCCTGGCCAAATTTATCTTCAAGATTTGGCAATTTGCCTACTTTACTAAAGTTGGCAGATCCTGCATAATCTATGCTTATTTTGCCAGCCTTACCTCTTTTAGTCGTAATCATAATAGCTCCGTTTCTTGCGGCTGAGCCATAGAGTGATGAAGCGGCAGTTCCTTTCAGCACTGTAATGCTTTCAATATCATTTGGATTAATATCGTTGGCGCCATTCCCAAAATCATTTTGCCCGGTTAAACCTACAGTACCAACAAGATTAGCGCCCGATAAAACATTAGAGCCGGAACTTAGTCTGGCATCTACTAAAGGAACCCCATCTATTACATATAGTGGCTGGTTGCCACCTTCAGTTAGTACGCCATAGCCTCTCATTACTATTTTAGTAGAGGCCCCCGGGCCACCTGTATTTGATATTTCAGCGCCTGGTATTTTGCCGGCCAGCCCGTCAAATGCATTTAAATTTGCGGTGCGATTAATTTGCTCGCTGGTAAAAGTTGTAGTTGCATAACCTACCTTGGCTTTTTTACTGGTTTGGCCCAATGCAGTGACTACCACTTCTTCCATAACATTTGAGCCGGGCTTTAATGTTATAACTACATTATTTTGGTTGCCAACTTTTATATCAGCTTTGAAGAAACTTGCAGCAGTTACTTCCAGGATATCACTGGACTTTGCACTTATCGAAAATTCTCCTGTTGCATTGGCTGAAACACCTTTTGAAGTACCCTTTATAATTATGGAAGCTCCGACAACAGGATCGCCCTTGTCATCAACCACTTTACCGGTTATGCTCCGGTTTTGGGCAAATGTAAATGCTCCTAAAAGCATTAACATCATAAACAATGTTAGGAATCTTTTCATTGATCTTTGTTTAAAGTTTTGATTTAATAACAGAAGGCAACAATTTCTGTTAAAGTGCGTCACTTTAATGTATCTTAATTACCGAAGCATGAAAATTTCAGAACAAGACGTTGATAATTATTTCTGAAAAAAATGTATTCTTAAATTATGTTAAAAATTGTCTCTCATTTCATACTTATTACCTCGCATAAATATGCATAGTATTTTGGCTCATTCAAAACTTTAAGTTTGGGAAATAAAAAAATAAATCAATGACTGGCTAAATCATGACAAGGAAATGTAAAAATGTATTTATCCAATATCTGCTAACAATTAAGCACATACCCTTTTCCATGTACATTTTTAATTTCAACAGAAGGATCTTCAGCGAGGTATTTGCGAAGGTGAGATATAAAAACATCCATGCTCCGGCGATTAAAAAAATCACTTTCGCCCCATAACTTTTTTAAGGCATTTTTCCTGTCTAATATTCTTCCTTTATGCTCGCACAGCAATTTTAAAATAGCTGCTTCTTTTACGGTAATTGATTGCTTTTTATTTTCGAGCATCAATGTTTGATTGTTGTAATCAAAAATATATTTGCCTATGGTAAATGTTGAGAACTCATTATATTGACTTGGATTGGCTCTCCGCAACACCGCTTCAATCCTTGCTATCAGCTCTTCTTCATCAACCGGTTTTAAAATATAATCATCTGCGCCCAGCTTAAACCCTTTTAGCTTATCTATTTTTAAAGCTTTGGATGTAAGAAAAATCACTGGCATTTTTTCATTTAATTGTTTTATTTCATAAGCCAGTGTAAAGCCATCTTTCCTTGGCAGCATCACATCTAAAATGCAGAGGTCAAAGTGCATGCGGTTAAATATATCTAATCCTTCTTCTCCATCTTTTGCAAGCACAATAGTAAACTTATGCATGCCGAGATATTCCTTTAAAATGTAGCCAAGGCTGTCATCATCTTCTACTATAAGAATTGTATGCATACTATTTATTGGTGTATGGAAGATTAATAAAAAAAATAGTTCCTTCACCTTTTTTACCTGCCTCGCCGGCCGGCGGGCTTTTTACTTTTATTGAGCCGTTATGCATCTCCACAATTTTTTTTACATAGCTTAACCCCAATCCAAAACCTTTCACATCGTGGCGGTCGCCGTGTTTTTCTCTATAAAATTTATCAAATATCATTTGCAATTTCTTATCATTGATACCAATTCCGTTATCCTGTATTGAAATGATTAACGCTTTTGCATTGTTAGAAGTAGTAATAGTAATTTCCGGCTTATCCGAATATTTGTAAGCATTATCAAGCAGGTTACTGATTGTATTAAACAAATGCACTTCATCACCATAAACATAATGTTCTTTAGCATCCGGATGATAGTATAGCTTTCCTTTCTTTTCTTCAATTGCATTTCTAAAACCATCAATATTTTTTTCAATTACCTTATTCATATCTACTATTTTTTTTTCCATAAGCAGGCTGCCAGATTCAATGGCAGCAAGCTGAAGCATTTTATCAACCTGCATTTGCAGCCTGTTCTTTTCTGTAGTTATCACTTCAGTATATTTTTTTAACCGGGCAGAATTACTAATCTCTTCAGAACCCGACAGAAGTTTTAATGTAAGCCCGATAGAAAATAAAGGCGTATTAAATTCGTGGGTTAAATTATTAATGAAATCATTTTTTAATTCTGCAAGGCTTTTTTGTTTATTGATGATGGTAATGAAAAAAATAAAAAGTGCAATAAGCAATAATATCAATAAGAAAGAAGGAATAATAAGCCATGAATTATCTTTTACCAAATACTTATTTATTCCGGGAAAGCTAAAGCCAATATCAAGCGCAGGTGTATAGGAATTATTGCACAAACATATTTTATAGTCGGCACTGTCAAGGTTTTGGTTATGCGTGTCGCTTGCAGTAAAATTATGTATATAACATGTTTTGCCAACTCTACCTGCAACTTTACATGGCAAATAAATATCCTGGCTTTTAAATACTGAATCCAGCACATTAAGAACTGCTAAATCTAATTGCTTTGTTTCGCTGTTCTTTTTAAAAAGGTCTTCGGGCAGCGCAGTAAATGCAGAAGTTGCATGAAAATTTTTCTCTGCTCTAAAACTTTTGTAAAGACGGTCACGTACAATTTCCATTTTATTTTCAAATTGGCGGCGGCTTACTTCAACAGATTTTTTTATCCAAATAAATTGAATGCTAAGCAGTATAGCAAACAAAATACCTGTAAGAGATATAATGACAATAATAAGTTTCTTAGATAAGTGCATCCTGCATTTTTTAAAAGCCCTACAAATTAATCGTGTATCTGCTACAATAATTTTCCGCTTAACACTTGCTTAACTCATTTAACCTATTCTTTACAAACAATAACACTTGACTAACCAGAAAGCATAATCGCTTTATATATTTTTATGCATAGAATAAAAACATTCTTAGCCAAAATTATTCACTATGCAATCATCATTTCTTTTTTATAAAAAAATAAAAATCGTGTGCACTAAGATCATTACTTTTCTTGGTTGTATATGTTTTTTTTCAGCCAAAGCACAACAACCTTTCAGGTACGACAATGTTCTTTATAAAGCTCTTTATTGGAACGATGCCGTTCGCTTAATGAATGAAAATAAAAATTATTTACTGTTAGATGTAAGAACCCCCGGCGAGTATGCCGATACTTCTCAACATACACACATGAATATGGGCAGCATTAAAGGCGCTGTAAATATTAGTATAGATTCCTTTTCGCAACACCTGCAGGAATTAAAAAAATACAGTGATGAAAATATTTTTGTGTATTGCTCCCACAGTCAGCGCAGCAGGCGGGTGAGTAAGTTGCTTTCTGAAAATGGCTTTAAAAAAATTTACAATATAAATGGTGGCATGAGTGTAGCCAATGAAAGTGGAACGCAGGGCTTTCCTCTTAAAAATAAGGTGTTTGTAAATGGTAAGCCTTATAACAATATCGCTTCAACAGATGCTTTGGATATGATGCAAAAAAGGGATGTAGTTATTATTGATGTTAGAAGTAAAAATGAATTCAATTCAAAAGATTCAACATTCAGCAAAAATTTGGGACGTTTAAAAAATGCAATAAATATTCCTTTCGGTGAATTTAAAGAAAAGTTCAAAACATTAAATCTGCCAAAAGACAAAACCATTCTTATATACGATGGGAGTGGTTATGAAAGTTCAGATGCTGCAGCAGAAATTTCAAAAGCAGGCTATGCACATGTGTATAATTTATTTGAAGGGCTTGAAGGTTTTCTGTGCGATAATTATCTTACGCCTGCAAGTATAAAAAAAGAAATAGTAAATCCACCCCCATTCAATGTTGTAAGTATAAGGGAATGTATAAACCTCTTATCAAAGCCAAATAATTTTTTAGTGATTGATGCAAGGCCTGTTGAGGAATTTAACAATAAATCACCAAAGGAATATCTTAATACGGGCCGTTTAAAAAATGCAGTAAATGTTTCATCGGTTGATGCATTAGCAACTGTTATAAATGGTGTACATAAAGACCGCAATATTTTAGTATATGGTTCTTACAGTGGTAACAATGATGTAGAAATTTGCAAAGCATTAATTAAAAAAGGTTATAAAAATGTTTACTTCCTTTACCAAAGCATAGGCCGCTTTGCCTGGGCTTGTTTTAATATTGAAAATTGTAAAGACGGCATTAGTCTTCTTACAGATCATAATGGATTGTATTAAGCTTGAAAGTTTACTAAAGAGAATGACACGAATTTTACGAACGAATTACACGAATTATATAAAAGAGTTTATCAATTTGTGTAATTCCTATTAATTAGTTTAATCCTAAGCTAATATGATACAATTTGAAGGATGCGCAATATCTGTCTTAATAGGAATTTCTTTAGGTTTAATTGGCGGCGGCGGTTCTATACTTACAGTTCCGGTATTTGTTTACATCTATAAAATTGATCCAATACTTTCTGCAACGTATTCATTATTTGTTGTTGGTGTTAGCAGCTTTACCATTAGCATCCGATCATTAATAAAAAAAAATATTGATTATAAAACATTAATCTATTTTGGAATCCCTTCAACACTTTCAATATTTATTGTAAGAAGATTAATTGTTAATCAAATTCCACTTTCCTTCATTTTGCTTGATATTAAACTATTAAGGTCTTCTGTGTTTATGATATTATTTGCAATGCTGATGTTTGTTGCCGCCATTCAAATGACCAGAAATAAAAAAGAATCATCCTCAACTTTTAATAAGCTAAATACCGACGGCAATAAAAAAATGCGCATTATAGTTGTAGGTTGTTGTGTTGGAATAATCACCGGGTTGCTGGGTGTTGGCGGCGGTTTTATTATTATGCCTTCATTAATATCAGTGCTCCATTTAAATATAAGAAAAGCTATAGGCACCACATTAATTATAATCGCCATTAATTCATCATTTGGATTTTTGACTACAGTAAGCCGCCAGCCAATAGATTGGTATTTATTGCTGGTGTTTTCATCAGGCTCAATAGCAGGAATATTTATTGGCAGTTATTTATCAGATAAAATTTCCGGCGCAGCATTGAAAAAAATATTTGGTTGTTTTGTATTATTTATTTCGATGTGGATTTTTTTAAAAGAAATAATTTGAAAAGTGACCTAACGGGTTATAATTAAATAAAATTTTGTAAGAATCTTTTATGCATCATGCATCCATTTTCTAAAAGCCGGCGCTGTTTCCTGACTTATAATTATAGAATGATTTATTTCAGGAATGTTAATATCAATCAGCAGTTTTACTTTTTCATAAGCTTTAAAACTTTTTACAAAATTTATATTGATAATGTACTGACGATTTACACGAAAGAAAATAGTACTATCCAGTTCTTCTTCCAATTCAGATAATGTTTTATCTGAAAGATATTTTTTTGAAAATCGATCGATTACATATACTATTTTGTTTTGTGTATAAATCAAAGGAATGTCTTCGAGCAGCAACGCAATATTTTCCAATCCTTTTTTTACAAGCAGTCTTGTCTTTTTTCTTCCGTTAATAAATTTTACAAGATTTTCTACAGGCACATTCACTTTTGTATTTAAAAAATGCGATTGCAATCTATCGTATTTCAAAAGCGCTTTCTCCAAATCATTTTTATCAACGGGTTTTAATAGGTAATCAATACCATTGTTTTCAAATGCCATCATCATATAATCATTATAACCGGTGATGAAGATTACAGGAATCTTTACACCTGTTTGCGTAAAAATATCGAATGATAACCCATCAGATAATTGAACATCGCTAAAAATAATATCAGCCTCTTGTTCACGTGAAAGATATTCTATACTCTCTTTTACAGAACTCAGCCTTGCTTTTATGTTCACCTGAGATGATACATAAGAAAGATTTTTTGCCAGCACTTCCATTGCCGGTTTTTCATCTTCAATAATGATAGCGTTTAACATAATTATAGATTTGATTTGATGATGGGTAACTTAACTATGAATTCATTATCTGTTGTTTCTACAAGTATATCTTTATTGCAAACGAGCCTGTAGCGGGAGCTAAGGTTTCGTAATCCTACACCGGTAGAATTTACATGATAAGGCCTAAGCTGTTTATTATTTTTTATCTGGATGTACTCTCCATTCAAAACAACTTTAATATTCAGTGGATCTGCATCAGTAAATTCATTATGCTTAATTGCATTTTCCACAAGAACCTGCAAAGCGCATGGCAATATCATTAACGTTCCTTCATGATAATTATTGAGCTCGGTTGTTAAGCGAAGTTTATTATCATGCCGCACTTGTAAAACAAAAAAATAATTTTCAATAAATTCAAGCTCGCTCTGGAGTGTTATCAATTCCCTGTCTTTATTAATTAAAAAATATTTATACACTCCGGCCAGCTTACTATTAAATGCATGCGCCGTTTCGGCATCATTAAGAATCAAATAAGAAAGTGTATTTAATGAATTAAAAATAAAATGCGGATCAATTTCATTTTTTAATATTGACATTTCCGCCTTTGATCTTTCCCAATCCAACTGATCAACAATTTTTGTATAAAGGTTGCGTTGGTTGGTAAGAAATAATATTTCATAAATTAAGGTAAACAATACCACTGCAAGGGAAGAGAAAGCAATGCATCTGAATATAGGAGACCAGCTAAAATTTTCCTTTGAGATTTTATACCATGCAATTGAAAAAATTCCTGAAATAGCCGCTCCAAATAAACCACCTATTAAAGAAGTAGAAAACATTTTGATAATAGGATTTCTGAATTCTTTGTATATAAACCTGATTTTGTGATGAATCCAGCTTGCACCAGCCCAGATGCAATACGACAATAAAATAAAATATAAATTTATAGCTATTAGCCGGGGTATTGTATAGATGGAATAATTTATAACTCCTGAGAAAAAAGGAATTACCATCCCAAGAAGTGGAATAAAGAAAAGCCGCAAAAATTTATCCTTGATCATAGCAGCCTGGGTTAAGATTTTATTCGATTGTAAGCTCTGGTTTATTCAAAGGATCGTTGAATTATTTTCAAATCTATAAGTTTAGTATGTTAATGAATAGCAAATTAGTTTTCATGGTTTAATTCAATTATAAATGGTTTCAGTTGCGAAATTTCATAAATGAATTTGTTGCTCATGTTTATATTGATGGATGTAAAAACAAGTGATTACGCTGCTTTGAAGCCAAAAATAATTCCTACTATTTTAGTAGAGTAATAATTTGTGGCTGTCGCATTTTTACATACAGCAATTAAAATTTTTTTAAAAATATTTGCAACAAAACTTAGGAGTAAAAGAAATTAAGATTTTTTGCTGAAGTTTTAGATAGATCAAAAAATGCGAAGGCTGCACTCATGCAACTTTAAAAAATTTCCAAAAAATATGGTTTATGGAACTTAGTAAATAGGTTTAATTATTTTCTTATATAAGTAAAATCATAACTGGTTGTCCAGGTTTTACCCTCATCATTCGACGTTTCATTAAACTGCCGCACCTGTCCTGGTTTTTCATTGTAAAAAATAAACCTTCCCATTATCTTATGGCCCTGTACATCTGTAGTTTCAAATACAAAACGCATAGCACTATCTTTATATTCACCGTTTACAAATTCTTGTATGCCTCCTGAATAAGATCCGGCCCATGATTGTTTCCATTTATTAGTTATAGGGTCAATAAAATTTATGCTTTTGCCATTGCTTGAGGAGCTATTCCAGTTTTCTAATAAGGCGCATCCATTTGAAATTATTTGCACAAGGCTGTGCCCTGCATAAAATTTTGTTCCGGTAACATATACATCCCACTCACCTGCCCAAAAATCAAACTCACGCGCATGCGGATTTACCATGCATGGATACGCAATGGCATATACTTTTTGCCTGAGTTCTTTGAATTCTGATTTGGTTCTTAAGGAATTAAAATCTTTAAGTGAATCCATTTCTGGTAAATTACTATACCCTGCGCTGACAGCACTATCCAATTCTCCTAATGCTTTTTGTGCATCATTTTTATCCGCATCAATCATAGCCATTCTTGATAACACTAAAGCTTTTAAAAACGGCGGAGGGTTTGTCGCAAGGCTTTTGCTAAAATACTTTTTGGCATTAGCTAAATCGCCTAATTGAAAACAACAATATCCCAAACGATTCCATTCAATACTATTTGTTGAAGTGTCGCCAAGATGGCTTTCATAGATAGCTCTTGCCTGCTTCCATTCTTTTTGTGCAAAAAGTGAATCTGCATTATGAAATGAAGTTTGCAGAGATTGTCTATTCAATTGAGCCTGCAATAAAAAGGAACTGAACAAAAAAGAAAGTGAAAGAAACAGGAAAATAAAAGCAGCGGATTGTTTCATATTCACAATGTAAAATTGATAGCTATTTTAAATAGAATTAATGTTAGAAATATTTGATTTATCTTTTTGACTTGTCAATATAAAAAAATCAAAACAATATCAGCAAAAAAGAATAAGCATTTTTATATTATTTCTTTAAGCATGAAATTTTTAGAACAAGGCATTAATAATTATTTATGAAGAATATTCCAGGATTTTGCTTCCTTCTTTAAAAACAATTTGGAATTTTGGCTTACAACTACCGTAAACGCATAGACGCTTAAATTTTAATTATTTTTCTGGCCAATTGAACTTGCGCCGCTGGTGGCTATATCTTTTTTTTCAGGGTTGCCTTTATAACGTAAGCTGCTTGCCCCACTCGCAGAAGCAGAGATTGAATTATTTATCGTGATTCTTACATCAGAAGCGCCGGAAATTTTTGCCACGCAGTTTTCAACTACGAAATCAAAGTTTTTTACATCACTTGCGCCACTCGCATCAAGCTTTAAATTTTGCGCATTGCCATCTACTTTTACTGTTGATGCGCCACTTAGTTCCAATGTAAGGTCAGTTATTTTTACAGAGCCTTTAATATCGCAGGCGCCTGATAACTTCACTAATATGCTGTTAGCGTTTAGCGTTCCATTTATATCCACGTCACAAGCACCCGACGCTTCAAGGCTTTCTATATTTTTGAAAGAGATGTAAGCCCGCAAATTTTTATTTCCTGCATTCCATTTATGATCATTATCATACCAGATTACTAAAATGCCATTCTTTACTTCTGCTTTTATATTATCCCGATATTTTTCTTCGCTCGCGCTTACCGCTACAGAGTAATCATTGCTTTGCGATAAATACAAATCGATACCGCCAGACACTTTTATTCCGGTAAAAGATGACACATTTCTTACCTCTGCATTCTTGTCGTTAATAATAGTCTGCTGCCCAAAAGCGCGGGCAGAAATTATAAAGAAAAATAAAATAAAAAGATATTTCATAATGCAATTTTTATGTGTAACGGGATTCCACATCAAAAGTTACAATCTTTTGGAAAATAAAATATAATACGCGTAACTTTGTTTTTCAAAATTATTTGTTACCGGGGTGCTCCCAACTAAGGTCGGGATGCTGAGATAAGACCCGCAGACCTGATCAGGATAATGCCTGCGAAGGGAGGTAGAACAATTTTTCTCTTCTTTTCATGCTTTATTCCTTTTCATTAAAAAAGCAGCATGAAAAAACTAATTTCTACCATTACATTTTTTAGTATTTATTTTTTTTCAACAGCACAGGATTCTACAAAGCACCAGGTTACGGATACACTGATGCTGGAAAATATTGAAGTAACTTCTATAAGGGCAGAAGATAAAGCGCCGTTTACAAAAACCAATATTAGCAAACAGGAAATTGAAAAAATAAATCTTGGGCAAGACCTGCCATTTATTTTAAATCAAACACCGTCTGTTGTTGTAAATTCTGATGCGGGAAATGGTATTGGCTATACAGGAATAAAAATCCGAGGCTCAGATGCTTCAAGAATAAATGTTACTTTAAACGGTATTCCCTATAATGATGCGGAAAGCCAGGGAACTTTTTTTGTTGATTTGCCTGATGTTGTTTCATCGGTAAATTCTATTCAAATACAAAGAGGCGTAGGAACTTCGTCTAACGGTGCCGCTGCTTTTGGTGCAACCATAAATCTTTCTACGAATGAAGTAAATACAAAAAAATATGTTGAACTGAATAATAGTTATGGTTCTTTTAATTCATGGAAAAGTACCATTAAACTTGGAACAGGTTTGCTTGACAATCATTTTACATTTGATGGCCGTGTATCGGAAATAAAAAGTAACGGATATATTGACAGGGCAAAGTCTAAGCTGGAATCGTTTTTTGTAAGCCTTGCTTATGTAAATAAAAACAGCTCATTGCGTTTTAATATTTTAAGCGGAAAAGAAAAAACCTACCAGGCATGGTATGGTGTGTCTGAAAGTTATCTTGATAGTAACCGTACTTACAACCCGGCAGGAACTGAAAAGCCCGGTGCACCTTATAATAATGAAACAGATAATTATACCCAAACACATTACCAGCTTTTTTACAATAAAAAAATAAATAATGCATTTAGTTTTAATGCGGTTTTTTTTCTTACAAGAGGAAAGGGATATTATGAAGAATACAGGGCGGAACAACTTTACAG
>JBBRTG010000046.1:0-13850 GCA_038244655.1 Chitinophagales bacterium | reverse complement strand
TGAAAACCTCATCAAGCTTTTGGAAGCCCGCTTGGATAACACCGTTTTCCGTATGGGTCTTGCACCCAGTCGCCAGGCCGCAAGGCAGCTTGTATCTCACAAGCACATTACCGTTAATGGAGATGTTGTAAACATTCCTTCTTACTCTTTAAAACCGGGTGATACTATCGGGCTTAAAGAAAAATCTTCTTCTAACGAATTCCTTACAAGTTATTTCAGGCCAAAAAATCCAAAGTTTAACTGGATTGAATGGAGCGAAGGAGCTATGCAGGGAACTTTTATTGCTTATCCTGAAAGAGAAAGTGTTCCTGAAAATATTAAGGAACAACTTATAGTGGAATTGTACAGCAAGTAATGAAAAGTGAAAAGTGAATAGTGAATAGTTATGAAGAAATTAAATTTTTTAAATCAAATCAAAACAAAATAAAAAAATGGCCATTTTAAATTTTGTAAAGCCCGACAAAATCGTCCTTCAGAAAAGCAATGATTTTGAAGCACAATTCGAGTTTCGTCCTTTAGAACCAGGATATGGTGTAACCATTGGCAATGCTTTGCGCAGGGTATTGCTCAATTCATTGGAAGGTTATGCTATCGTTGGCATTAATATCGCAGGGGCAGACCATGAATTTGCAACAATCAAAGGCGTTACTGAAGATGTTACTGAAATTATTCTTAACCTTAAACAGGTTCGCTTTAAGAAGAAAGTTGACCAGGATGCAGGTACAGAAAAGATCAGCCTTTCATTAAAAAATAAATCTGAATTTACAGCCGGAATGATTGGAGATGCTTCTCCTTCTTACGAAGTAATGAATCCGGAATTGTTGATTTGCACAATGGATAATTCAGCAAAATTGGAAATAGAAATCACTATTGGTAAAGGCCGTGGTTATGTTCCTGCTGAGGATAATAAAGAGAAGAGCTCTCATTTTGGGTACATTCCTGTTGACTCTATTTACACTCCTATTAAAAATGTAAAATACAGCATTGAAAATACAAGGGTGGAGCAAAGAACTGACTTTGAAAAACTGGTGATGGATGTTGCTACAGATGGTACTATTCATCCGGAAGAAGCAGTGAAGCAGGCATCAAGAATTTTGATTCAGCACCTGATGATTATTACTGATGAAAATATAACTTTCGATAGTAAAGAAGAAAAGAAAGAAGATCTGGTTGATGAGCAAACTTTACAGCTTCGCAAAGTATTAAAAACTCCTTTGGAGGATCTTGATCTTTCTGTAAGAGCTTTCAATTGTCTTAAAGCAGCGAAGATTAATTCATTGAGCGAACTGGTTCAATACGAACAGGAAGATCTTATGAAATTCAGGAACTTTGGACAAAAATCTTTAAGTGAAATTGAACAAGTGCTTAATGAAAGAGGCCTTGGTTTTGGAATGGATTTAAGCAAATTAAAATTAGACGACGAATAATTAATTAGCTAATTAGCAAATGTGCTGTGCTAATGATAATTGTAGTGTTCATTATTACATTATCGAATTATCAAATTATCACATTAATCCTGTAATTCCTGACACGGTACAGGGTTTCAAAAAACAAAAGTCATGCGTCACGGAGATAAAGGAAATAATTTAAGCAGAACAGCCAGCCATAGGAAAGCTTTATTAAGCAACCTTGCTTGCCAGTTATTTCAACACAAAAAAATTGTAACAACTCTTGCAAAGGCAAAAGCGCTTCGCCCTTATGTTGAGCCTTTAATTACAAAAGCAAAAGACAACTCAACACACCAGCGACGTATTGTATTCAGCCACCTGCAGGATAAAGAGGCTGTAAAAGAATTGTTCGATGTAATAAGCGCTAAAATTGCGTCCAGGCCTGGTGGTTATACACGTGTCATTAAGTTAGGGAAAAGGACAGGTGATAATGCTGAGCTTGCTATGATTGAACTGGTAGATTATAATGAAATTTACGGTAAAGGAATTGGTGAAACTGGAACTGCTGCTAAGAAAACACGCAGGGCAGGCAGAAGTAAAAAAACCGCAACTGCTAAAGAAGAAGTTGCTCCAAAAGAAACTGAAACTCCTGCATCTCCTGTAAAAGCTAAAGCAAAAAAAGTAGATGACCTTACAAAAATAGAAGGCATAGGGCCTAAGGCAGCAGAGGCTCTGCATGAAGCAGGTATTACCACATTTGAAAAATTAGCAAAGAGCAATGCAGAAGAGCTTAAAGAAATTTTGGAAAAATCAGGCGGCCATTTTAATGCTCAAGACCCTACAAGCTGGCCGGAACAGGCACAGTTAGCCGCTGATGAAAATTGGGATGAATTAAAAGTACTCCAGGATAAATTAATCGCAGGACGATAAATGATAAACTTTAAAAAAATATTAATGTCTCGTTTTTCGGGACATTTTTTTTGCGCAGATATTTTTATAAAATAATAGGATTAGGTAGAATGAACGCAAACAAAATTGAAAGCGAAATGATGAATTGAACAATTGTACGTCATTGCGAAAAGTTTTCGGGGATTTTTGCCGAAACTTTGTGACAATCTCATGTGAAAACCTTTTATGAGATTGCCCGCCTGAATGACGTAGTCGGGCAGGCTTTGTCGCCGGAAGATTTTAATAAAGAAAATTTGTTCGGCTCCTCGCAAAGGACGAGCGTTTAGCATTAATAAAAGATTGTGCTTATTCTACCTAATCCTATAAAATAATTTTTAATAAAATATTGAAATTAAAGTATTAATGATATGTTAGCAAATAAAGAAAAGTTATCTGATTTTTTTATTGACATTTTCTTTTCTTTGCAAAACTAGTTACATGTCTGAATCACGATCTCACATTCCTGCAATTTTAATTTTAGAAGACGGAAATATTTTCCATGGAAAGGCATTTGGAAAAATTGGAACTACTACCGGCGAAATTTGTTTTAATACCGGCATGACAGGGTATCAGGAAGTATTTACCGATCCCAGTTATTATGGCCAGGTTGTAATTATGAACAATGTTCATATAGGAAATTATGGAGTAAAAGATGCTGATGTGGAAAGTGATTCTGTAAAAGTAAAAGGTGTAATAGGAAGAAACCTGGAGCAGCAATATTCAAGGTTTGCTGCAAATGATTCGTTGCAAAATTATTTTGAAAAGCAAAATATTGTTGCCATTGATGGAGTAGATACCCGGGCATTGGTAATACACGTCCGCAACCAGGGAGCCATGAACTGTGTTATTTCAAGTGATACTAACGCAGGCATAGACGAACTTAAAAAAATGTTGAAGAAAGTACCTTTCATGAGCGGGCTTGACCTTGCTTCAACAGTGTCAACAAAAAATAATTATACATTGGGTGATGATAAAAGTAAGATACGGGTAGCCGTTCTTGATTTTGGGATTAAGAAAAATATTCTGAACTGCCTTATTGAAAGAGACGCTTATGTAAAAGTTTTCAATGCTGAAACAAGATTTGATGATCTTGAAAAATTTGAACCACACGGTTATTTTATAAGTAATGGCCCCGGCGATCCTGAACCGCTTCATTATGCTGTATCAACCATAAAAGAAATGCTAAAAGCAAAAAAACCTTTCTTTGGAATTTGCCTTGGGCAGCAGTTATTGGCATTGGCTAATGATATTCCAACTTTTAAAATGCATCATGGGCATAGAGGTTTAAATCATCCTGTTAAAAATTTAATAACGGGTAAATGTGAAATCACCACTCAAAATCATGGCTTTGGTGTAAATGCTGATGCAGTGCGTGCTTCAGAAAATATTACTATCACCCATGTAAACCTTGATGATAATTCCATTGAAGGCATACGATTAAAAAATCACCCAGCTTTTTCAGTTCAATATCATCCTGAATCCACACCGGGTCCTCATGACAGCAGGTATTTATTTGATGAATTTTTTAAGATGATGGAGGTTAGTTGATAAGTTAATTAGTTTATAAGTCGATTGGTTAATAAGTTGATAAGGTAATAAAGTTAATTGATGTAACCTCTGCCGACAGGCAGTTTCGTATTTTTAATTCGTGTTTGTTTTCCTGTAAATTTGTGTAATGAAAATAGCTATTATAAACGGGCCTAATTTAAATCTTATCGGTACAAGAGAGACCGATGTTTACGGCACTGAAACTTTTGAACATTATTTTAATAAGTTGCGGAAAAAATATGAAACTATTGACTTCGATTATTTTCAAAGTAATATAGAAGGAGAAATTATTAATGAACTGCAAAGCGCAGCGCATACAATGGATGGAATTATTTTAAATGCAGGTGCTTATACACATACGTCAATTGCAATTGGTGATTCAATTGCTGCTATTAAAACACCCGTTGTAGAAGTGCATATTTCAAATATAGAGGCACGTGAAGAATTCAGAAAATATTCTCACATATCTACAAAATGCGCCGGAACAATTTCAGGTTTTGGATTGAAAGGTTATTTGCTCGCAGTTGAATCATTTCTTCATTAAATTAACAGAGGAGTAAGACATATAATTGTTTATTGTCTATTACCTTATACCTTACTGCTTGTATATAATTTTGTTATTGCCTAAGTCAGCATTACTTAGCTCTCCATAACCACCAATATAATATCGTTTCTTTTTAGCGCCAGGATCGGTAAAAGTAAATGTGCAATTTTTTAAAGCAGCGCCACGAATAATTCCTGCAAAATCATTCTCAGGAAAATTTGAATTATTAATAGTAAATGAACAATTGTTGAGTTGATATTTTTCTTCTATTGTTTTTGCTGAAGAATTGAACCAACAAAGTTTGCTTGTATTAGAAATAAAACTACAATTATTGACTATCATTCTTTTTGCTTCATTGGTTTCAATAAGAAATCTTCCATAGGGAGCGTTGCCATTGTAAGGTTTATCTTCAAATAAACAGTCGTAAAATTTAGTAGCATCGTTCATTAAAGTAGCATTGTATCCATGGACCATTGAACCATAAATATTGCAATGATGAAATGTATAAGCTGGCTTGGTAATCCATATTGACCAGTTTGTTGTACCCCAAAAAGTACAATCTGTAAATGTACAATTTCCACTGTCGCCAGAGTCTGCAACTAAGCCGCAGCCTGTATTATCAATAAATTCACAATTTTCAAAAATACCATTTCTCACAGGGCCAACCTCTGCTTCAATATCCATACCGGCTCCCGGCGAAGATTCAAATTTTCCTTTTCCTGCATGATTGAATTTGCAATTTTTTACATAAAGTTGATTACCACCCACCCACGATAATCCCTGCCGTGAATTATATTCAAAATTGCTATTCGTTAACTGAATGCTATCACGTGAATCACTTTGCTTATTTGAAATTATTATACCATCAAGCCCGAAATGATGAGCATTAATTTTATCAATAGAAATTTTTTTACTGTTAAATATAAAAATGCCATTATGCGGAATTTGTCTTCCTACATCTCCATAAATACCACCCAAGATTATGTTTTGATTGTTACCATCCAGTTCAAGATTTTTGATAGTAATACCAGCGCAATTTTCTATCATAACGCATGTGCCGGGGATGGCCGCATACGCTCTGTTAATAAAATTAGTACCATTATTATTTTCCTTTCCGGTCAATAGTGAAAACGAACCCATTCGCATTCCGTTTCGATATTTTAATACAGCGCCATTTTCACCAACAATGGAAAAGTTTTTAATTTTAGTAAGATGCATTACATCATCTCCCTGGTATGCAGGTTTGTTTAATTGGCCGCCGGTAAAAACCTGGTGGCCTATAATGTAAATTCCTTTTGGTATAACCAGCTTTCCATTGCCACCTCTATTGTTGAAGTATTCAGCAGCCTTGTTAAATGCAGCCTGGTCATTGGTTTTACCATTTCCTGCCGCTCCAAATGATTTAATGCTTTTTTGTATAAAATTTTGTGAATGAACTGCAGATAAAAAAAAAGAAAATATAATTGAGAGTAATAATTTCATTTATGGGTTTTGATTTTAGTTCCTGATGAGATAGTTTGAACTAATTTATATTCTTAAGTTTAATTTACTTAACAGGAAGATTTAATTGCACAATTAAAACGTAAGAGAGCAAAGTAAGACCTAATGATTTTGCAAATCAATATTAAAAAGGTTTAAACTTTTAATTAATTTTTTTTGACAGGCTTTTGACAATCTTCTTATAATTATCCAGTTCTGCAAGTTGATCTTGTATGAATTGATTGTCTTCTAATTTTCCAACTACAGCATTCATTTCTTCATTGGTTTCATAAACCATTTTCCTGAATGGGTTTGTATAATCTTTAGCTCTTGATGTATAAATACCATTACTCATCCATGTTTTTGTACCAATTGATTTTTGTATTAATTCTTTAAACAATTGCTGGGTAAATTGTTTCGAGGTAATATTTTCAATTTCAAGAAGAGAAGTATAAGCATGAATCAGCTTATCATTTGCATAGTTATTTCCTGCCTGTCGGTACACATCATGCACCTGCGTCCATGTAGTAATTTTATCTTTTTTAATTTTTGATTTTAATTTTTCAACGTCTCCTGCATTCATTAACTGGCCTCCCATATTTACCCATTGTACTCTTTGAATTCTTGTTGGGATACTTTTTTTCAGTTCCTCAAATGATGGAAGCTTATTAACTCTCATTTGTTTTATTAATTGTGTGACGCCGTAATAGGTAATTAATTCTTTAAATAAATTAATAACCTGCGGAACCCTAACTATTTCGGTTAAACGCTGACTGTTCTCAAAGCCTTTTGCAAAATAATTTCCATTTTTATCTGCCTTTAAATTTGATAAAAATGTAATTGCATCAAACATTTCGTTTATGGTATCAGGCGCCAGGTAATTATATTCTATCTGTTGAATTTTTTCTGTTCTCCTATCCCTGTCTTCATATTTCCATGTATTGCGGGCAAGTGCATACATATTATATATGAACCAATAACCAGGCATTATAAGCAGCCGGTTATTGGTAACGTCGTTACTAACCAAACTAAATGGAAGAGAAATATTTAGCTCATGCGGAAAATCGGCTTTTGATAAAATAGTGAAAGAGGCAAACCTCGAATTGTGTTTCAAACTTACACAGAGGCCGGGCCAAAAGCCACGCCCGGCAATAATTTCACCATCTGCACTCCGGCTGTTATGATTGCTGCCAATAGTGGCTCCCGCAGCAATATTACTTTGCCCCATTACTAAGGAAGCACATAAAAATGAATTGTTATGATGTTGTTCATGCGCTGGAAAAATTAAAGAATTCAATACTTCGCAGCATGAAATTGTTGAGTTGTTTCCAAGATATGAATTGATAAGCCTGGCTCCATATTTTAATTGTGAATGGGATGCCATTACAAATCTTACTGCTTTTACTCCATAAAAAATTCTGCATCCATAACCAATAATTCCGTTTACCATTTCGCAGCCTTCACCTATTTGGGAAGTTCGTTCTTCATCACTGTTAATAGTAAGATTTTTTAATTTATTGGCGCCTTTCAAATAAGCATCTGTTCCTATGCAAACATCTTTTATAATATTGCAATCTTTCAAAACGCAACGGTCACCAATGGTTCCATAGTAACCGCGTTTTTTATCAAATTCCTTTTGAGTAAGTTCAATAAATTTATCAAGTAATATTTTGTCATCACGATTGCTGCTCCATAAATAAGCGTCACCCGGCAGCATCCCGTTAAATGGAATTACACGCCTTCCCCCATTTTCATTTCTAACTTCCATCCATACTCTTGTGTGCTCTGTTTCTCCTTCTTTTAAAATTCCGTTCCCAAACTTTGAATAGTCTGTTGCAGCCAATTCATTTACATTGGCAATCATCACTTCATTTCCTATTATGTAATGACTTAAATAATGAGCATTGTCAATACAAATATTGTCGCCAAAATCGCAGCTTATAATGGTGCTGTTATATATGCCTACGGGCATGCGTAAATTGTGAAATTCAAGATAGTAAGGTTCTAATTTTCCAATACGAACCAATCCAAAAAATTTACAATTTTTTACAAGGCCGGGATCAAAAGCTTCTGAAACAAAAATTTTATTCCAGTCATCAGAATTATTACCATTGCGAATTAGAATTTCTTTTTCCGAACTGGAAAGCTTGCGGTAACTAATACCGTTAGTATTCTGCTTATTCCTGAGATAATATTCATCTTCACCTGAAGGTAAATATTTGGAATCAATAAAATTATATCCTAAATTATTTACCGGATGTTTTGTAATTATATTCATTGTTAAGTAATCAGGGATCAGGGATGAGTAATCAGTTTATAAGTAACTATTTTTTATTTAATTGTTCTCTAAGCCAATTAATATATCCATTCAATATTTTTTCTCCATTAGGAGCCCTTTGGACAACTTCATTTAATTCAATTTTCAGTTCAGCTAATTTTTCTAATATAATATATGCACAGTCATAAGCATCAATAAGATGATTATATGTTTCACTTAAAGAACCTCTTGCGATAATGCAATAATGAATTCGGTCAGGAAATGTATATCTGCCATGGCCTTCAGCAATGGAAGAATTTACACTTCTTACGCTCCCTATAATTTGATCTGTTAATCTGAATTTTTCTTCACCCGGAAAAGTCTTTGCAATGTTTTCAATTTTAATTTTTAGAAGTCTCATCTTTTTCCAGACTTCCAACTCTGTAAAACTTTTTGAGATGGATTTGTTTTGACTCTCACTCATTTTCTGTTTTTTAAGCCTTCAATTTTTTAAGCACCATCAATTTACAGGAAATAATTTAATATTTTTTGTTACTGGTTATTACACATTTCGATAACTAAACCTGATAACTTATAACTGATAACTTATCTCTGATAACTTATTTCTGATAACTATTCTACAGTAACTGATTTCGCTAAATTGCGGGGCTTATCTACATCGCAACCTTTTGCAACACCTATATAATAAGAAAGTAATTGCAAAGGAATTACACTTAGAAGCGGCGCTATAATTTCATGAGCAGGCGGCACATAAAAAACATCATCAGCCATTGCAGGTATTGTTTCATCACCTTCTGTAATTATAGCGATAACTTTTCCTTTTCGTGCTTTTATTTCCTGGATGTTACTTACAATTTTTGCATGGTATTCATCTTTTGTAGCTACAAAAATCACAGGAAGATTTTCATCAACAAGTGCTATAGGCCCATGTTTCATTTCAGCAGCCGGATAACCTTCAGCATGTATGTATGAAATTTCTTTAAGCTTTAATGCACCCTCCAATGCTATCGGGAAATTGTATCCTCTTCCAAGGTAAAGTGCGTTTACAGCATTCTTATATTTTTCTGCAATATCTTTTAACGAGGAGCCATTTTTTAATACCGCATCTACTTTTTCAGGAAGCTCTTCAAGTTCCACAAGTAGCTTTGAATAGAGTGTTTCATCTATAGTACCTTTTTCTTTCGCAATTTTTAAAGCTATCATTACCAACACTGCTAATTGTGCAGTAAAGGCTTTGGTAGAAGCTACACCAATTTCGGGGCCGGCGTGCGTATAGGCGCCGGCGTGAGAAGCACGTGCAATGGAGGATCCTACAACATTTACAATTCCAAAAATAAATGCTCCATGTTGTTTGGCTTTTTCAATAGCTACTAAAGTATCTGCAGTTTCACCACTTTGTGATATAGCAATGATTACATCACCTTTATTAATAATTGGGTTCCTGTACCTGAATTCAGATGCGTACTCAACTTCAACAGGAATACGGCATAATTCTTCAATAATATATTCAGCAACTAAAGCTGCATGCCAACTGGTGCCACAGGCAATAATAATATATCGCGGCGCATTGATGAGTGATTCAATATTATCCTGGATTCCCTTCATGGTAATGGTGCCTGATTTTGCGTCTAACCTTCCCCGTAAGCAATCATAAATGGTAGATGGCTGTTCATAAATTTCTTTTAGCATGAAATGATCGTAGCCACCTTTTTCAATAGCTGCCAATTCAATATCCAGCTTTGAAATGTAAGGAGTTTGTTTTTCATTGCCCAGGTTTTTGAGTATTAGCTCATCTGCTTTTATAAGGGCAATTTCATAATCATTTACATATACCACTTCCTTTGTGTATTCCAGCATTGGTGTAGCATCGGAGCCGAGGAAGTGCTCTCCTTTTCCAATTCCTATCACAAGCGGGCTTCCTTTTCTTGCGGCAATAATAGTATCAGGATTATCTTCATCAAGCAGCAGAATTACATAAGCGCCGGAAACTCTTTTTAATGCTATTCTAACGGCTTCTTCTAGATCACATTTGGTATTTTTCTGTATTTCTTCAATAAAATTAAGCAGCACTTCGGTATCAGTATCGCTATTGAAAGTGTATCCTTTATTTACAAGCTCTTTTTTAAGCTGTGCGTAATTTTCTATAATACCGTTATGAATCATAGCCAGCTTTCCACCGGCACTCCTGTGGGGATGAGCGTTTCTGTCACTCGGCTCACCATGTGTTGCCCATCTTGTATGGCCAATACCGATATTTGCATGTAAAGATTTGCCAAGTAATGTTTCTTCAAGTCCTGCTACTTTCCCTTTCTTCTTATATATTAAAAGGCCTTCTTCATTTATTAAAGCAACACCCGTGCTGTCATAGCCACGGTATTCCTGTCTCTTAAGTCCTGTAATAATGATTGGGTATGCTTCTCTCGGCCCGATGTAACCTACAATTCCACACATAATTTATAAAATTTATTTTATATTAAAAAGCATTTAACCATATCCGTTATAACAAAGTTCCTTTTAAGGTTAAAAGCGCTACATTAAAAAATATGATAAGTCCTGTAACATCTACAAGCGTTGCTACAAAAGGAGCAGAGGAAGATGCCGGATCGGCGCCTAATCTTTTTAAGAGCAAAGGAAGCATGCTTCCAATAAGCGATCCCCAAAGAACTACTCCAATTAATGAAAGAAAAACAGTGAGGCCTATTTGAGCCCAATGAATTCCATAAATATCCGTCATAACACCATGATGCATTAAAAAGCTCCATAGAGTAATTCTAAAAAAACCTATGGCTCCCAATATTGTTCCCAGCATTAATCCCGATAAAATTTCACGGCGCATAACGCGCCACCAGTTTGCAATCTTAACTTCGCCCAATGCCATTGCCTGTATAATTAATGTAGAAGCTTGTGTACCACTATTGCCGCCGGTACTTATAATGAGCGGAATAAAATTAGTAAGAATGATCACTTTTGCCATCTCATCATTATAAAAAGCCATTGCGGTAGCAGTAAGCATTTCGCCAAAAAAAAGTATGGTAAGCCATCCAACTCTTTTTTTAACCAATCCGAAAAAAGGAGTTTCAAGGTAGGGCCGGTCAAGCGCTTCAGCCCCACCTATTTTTTGAATATCTTCACTAAATTCTTCATTGGTTACCCAAAGCACATCATCAATGGTAACAATGCCGAGCAACACATTATAATCATCTACAACGGGCAGGGCTACACGATTATTCATTTTAAAAACTTCATTAGCTTTTTCCTGGTCATCAGTTACTTTTAGTTCTATATACCTGCCATCCATCATCTCACTCACTTTCTTATCAGGTGAAGCCAAAATAAATTCTCTTATTCTTATATCATCCAGCAATTCACCATGCTTGTTGATAACATAAATCACATCTATGGTTTCTGTATTTTTTCCAACATTTCTTATAATATCCAGCACTTCAGCCACTGTGTTGTATTCATATACATACACGTAATCGGGCGTCATCAATCTTCCTACGCTATTTTCCGGATAACCCAAAAGTGAAAGTGTAATTTTTCTTTCTTCCGGCTGAAGTGTTTTTACTAATTCTCTTACTACTTCATTTGGAAGATCTTCAAAAAAAGAAGTACGATCATCTGCCTGCATTTCATTTAATAATTCTGCGCTTTTGCTGGGAGGCAAATCTTTTATAATTTTTTTTTGGGTAGAATGTTCAAGAATTTTAAAAAGACTTGCAGCACGATGTATTGAAAGATGAAGAATAATTTCAATTTCCTGTTCTTCATTTTCTTCAATAAGTTCAGCAACGTCACTAATGTTTTGTTGATTCAAAAATTCACTAACCGCCTTATCGTTACCGGTTTTCAGCACTTCGTCATATTGCTCCTGGATTGAAATTTCTTCTTCTGTCATTAATAGACCGTTTATGGCGCAAATTAATTTATTTTACAATAGTTATTTGATTAATGAATGATAAAGCATTATTTATATTTGAAACGGTTGCCTGCAAAAGGCCGAGGTGTTTTTACTAACGAAAAAATTTCAGCAAATGTTGTCATAGAAAAATCACCTGTAATAGTTATGACTGCAGAAGACAGGGTTCTTCTTGATAAAACTTTACTGCATGATTATATTTTTGAATGGGGCGAAGACAAAAATAAATGCTGCATGGCGCTCGGTTTTGTGCCTTTATATAATCACAGATATGAAAGCAATTGCGAATACTTTATGGATTTTGATGAAGAAACCATTCAAATTAAAACTATGCGAAAAATTGAAAAAGGAGAGGAGCTTACAATTAATTATAATGGTAACTGGAATGATGGTAAAAGAGTTTGGTTTGAGGTGGAAGATTGATTGTGAATGGTGAAAGGTGTATGGTGAATAGTAAACAATAATAGTTAATTAGTTAATTGTTGGATGGTTAAATCTTTTTTGCACTTGCCTATTGCTTATTGCCTATTGTCCATTGCCCATTGGCTGCATCGGTTAATAATTTCTTATTTCTTATTCATAATTTTTTATTTCAAAAAATTACTTAATACTTTTACTAAAATTATAAAAAATGGATTTTACTAACAGAGATACCAATATTTCAAACATACCGTTAACTCCAACGATTGAACAAACTTCCGGAAGAACATTTATTGCCAATGTGTTTTTATTAATGTTTATAGCTCTTGGAGTTTCAGCATTATTTGCATGGCAATTTTCAATTAATGCTAACTTATTAAGTTACCTGGTTACTGCAACAGGAATTACTACTTTAGGTAAGATAACCATTTTTGCACCATTGGGTTTTGTGCTTCTTATGTCGTTTGGTTATAGAAAGCTTTCTGCTCCTTTGCTCATGGCATTATTTATAGCGTATGCAATTATCAATGGCATCAGCTTTAGTTTTATTTTATTAGCGTTTACGCCAGGTTCTGTATTAGGCTGTTTTCTTTCTGCGTCTGCAATGTTTGGTGTAATGGCATTCATGGGTTATACAACGCATCAGGATCTTACAAAATTTGGACGCATATTAATGATGGGGTTAATAGGAACTTTAATTGCCATGGTGATAAACTTTTTTCTTCACAGCAGCCAGTTAGATTATATCATCAGCATTATTGGAGTAATGGTATTTACAGGCCTTACGGCGTATGATGTGCAAAAACTAAAAAGAATAGGTGAGGGTTTGGAGTATGATGATGTTTCTGCTGCAGACACTAAAAAAATGTCCATCTTAGGTGCGTTAAATCTTTATCTTGACTTCATTAATATATTCCTGTTTTTGCTTCGCTTATTTGGAGCAAGAAGAAATTAAAAAGATAATTAGCCCCTAATCCTGAAGGGAGACACAGAACCTTCTTTCTTTTAAATTGTTTACAGAACAAACACTTGCTTCAATCGAAACAGACAATCACCAGGCTTGTCCCTGTATTAGAAAGGTATAATCTTGATTTTTGCCGCAAAGGAAAAAGAACCATGACCATACATCCCAATAATTTTTTGTTCTAAACTTTCTGCTAAAATAGTTTCACGTTTGCGTACAATCTGAGGTTCAAATTCGCTTGACCGGTCTCGCGGAGTGGATAAATCAATAGTACCTTCTGCCGTTTTTAATTGCTTGCTGCTATGACCATTTTTGCGATTGCCTTTAAGGCGTTGCTCTTCATCAAGATGATCTTCCATCTC
>JBBRTG010000045.1:0-14199 GCA_038244655.1 Chitinophagales bacterium | reverse complement strand
GCAATCTCATAAAAGGTTTCCACATGAGATTGCCACAAAGTTTCGGCAAAAATCCCCGAAAACTTTTCGCAATGACGTACACTTGTTCGATTCATCATTTCGCTTTCAATTTTGTTTTGCGCTCATTCTACCTAATCCTATAAAATAATCTTCCGGCTTATTGTCCGTTATTTTACTTTTTTTATTCGTATAATTACCATTGAGATAATTACGTAGTTATTCTGTTTAAATTACCATTTAAAATACAGAGATTTGTACATTGTGCTTAAATTTTTAAAATCTATTTATTACTAATGAAAACTGAAAACGGAGAGGTCATAAATGTTATAATTGCAGATGACCATGTGTTGTATCGTGCAGGAGTTAAAACAGCGCTTTCATCAAGAAAGGATATAAAAATAATTGCAGAGGCTGATAATGGGTCTCATCTATTAAATTTACTAAAAGGAATACAGCCGGATGTTATTTTATTGGATATTCAAATGCCCATTATGGACGGCATTGCAACTTTACCTGAAATAAAAAAGCTCTATCCTCAAATTAAAATTATTATGCTTACGATGATGGACGATCAAAGCATGATAACCAAATTAATGGAACTGGGCGCCAACAGCTATCTTACTAAAACTTCTGATTCTGAAATTATTTATGAAGCAATTAAAACCTGTCACGAACAGGAATTTTATTTTAATTCTTTAACCAATAAAGCGTTGCTGAATAACTTAAGGCATAAAGCTCCTTTTAATAATCTAAAACTTCAACAAGAGGATGCAACACTTTCTGAAAAAGAAGTAACGGTATTAAGGCTTATGTGCGAAGAAAAAAGCACCCGAGAAATTGCAGAAGCTGTTGACTTAAGCCCACGTACTATTGAAGCCATAAGAGATAAGCTCAAAACAAAAACGGGCGCTAAGAGCACTGCCGGCCTGATTATGTTCGCAGTAAAGAATAACCTGCTTGACCAGGAGACTTAACATCAATACAATGGCATTTTTTATAAACTGTTTTAATCTTAATTTGCTCATTCATATTTTTAATGAATGAGTTTTTTTATTTACAACAATAAATTTTATCCGGCGAATGCTCCTGTAATAAATGCAGACAACCGTTCATTACGCTATGGAGATGGATTGTTTGAAACTATGAAATTTGTACATGGCAGTATTGTGAATGAAGCATTTCATTTTGAAAGATTATTTAATGGCTTGCAGCTTTTACAATTTGATGTTCCCCAAAATTTTAATCTCCCTTTTCTACAAAAAAAAATTAATGAATTGCTTGCTAAAAACAGACATAATAAAGTAGCAAGAATCCGTCTTATGATTTTTCGGGGAAATGGAGGAATATTCGATCCTGAAAATCTTCTTCCCAATTATATTATAGAAACTTGGCCGCTTCCAGGTGAAATTAATTTAAATGAAAATGGATTGGTTGTGGATGTTTTTACAGATGCCCAAAAAAGTTGTGATAGCTTTTCAAACCTGAAATCAAACAATTACTTGTCTTATATTATGGCGGCTTTATTTGCAAAAAAAAATAAACTGAATGATTGCATAATTCTTAATTCTTTTGGAAGAATATGCGACTCAGTCATTGCCAATATTTTTATAATTGAAGGGAATAATATTTATACACCGCCATTAGCTGAAGGCTGCGTTGCCGGTGTAATGCGCCGATGGATGCTGGAAAAATTTTCTTTAAAAAAATATAAAGTTATAGAAAAAAAACTTTCCCTAGATAATGTGTTGAATGCAGAAGAATTTTTTCTTACCAATTCAATTTCCTACATGCGTTGGGTGAAAACATTTCGGGATAAAACTTATGTGAATGAAAAAATAAAAGAAATTTATCAGCATATTCTCCAAAATATTTAGAATGATAATACAACATAATTTTATTGGATTAAATAGAATAAGTACAGAACAAATCAAAATAGCTGATAAGAAAGACAGAAATAATGAAGCGAAATAATGAAACGAACAAGTGTACGTCATTGCGAGAAGTTTTCGGGGATTTTTGCCGAAACTTCGTGGCAATCTTATGTGAATGCATTCTAACAGGATTGCTTCGTCGCAGGAAGATTTTAATACAAAGCAAATTTGTTCGGCTCTTCGCAAAGACGAGGGTTTAGCATTAATAAAAAATTGCGCCTACTTCTACTTAATCCTTTAATTTTATTCTTTTACGAATAAATCATTTTCATCTGTAAAATTTTTTTTGTTGAGACCGTTTCCCGATTGTTCATAAACACTCAATACTTTTTTAATAGCATTCTTTCCTTCTTCTCCCAATTGTATTGAATATTTGTTTACATACAAATCAATGTGTTTTTTCATAACCTCAGTTTCCATTTCCTGCGAATGTTCTCTCACATAGCTAGTTATTACAGGATAATGGCTGAAAGCATATTCTATGCTTTTTTTAATAAGTACATCAACTTTTTGAACTATAGCTTCACTAATACTTCGTTTGCCAACAATACCTCCTAACGGTATAGGATAGCCGGTTTTTTCTTCCCAAAAATTTCCAAGATCAATAATCTTATGCAATCCTTTTTTTAAATAAGTAAAACGGTTTTCATGAATGATAACACCCAATGCTTTGTCATCTGGCCCAAGTACAAAGTTTTCTATCTCATCATATCGTTTAAAAACTTTGTTTTTAGCATTAGGGAAAGCTAAAGAAAAAAGCATGTGTGCGGTTGTATTCTCACCCGGAATTGCAATAATACAATTTTCTACTTCTTCAAGAGGCAATGTTTTTTTTGAAATAAGTAATGGCCCAACGCCTTTGCCCAAAGCACTTCCGCTGTTAAGCACTTTATAATTATTAAAAATAAGAGGCAATACACCGTAACTTATTTTTGTAAAGTCGAGTACTTGATTTAATGCAAGCTTATTTAAAGTTTCAACATCTTCAAGCCGCACAGAAAAACTTATGTCTTCAGTATTAATTTTATTATTTACTAACGCATCAAAAATAAAAGTATCATTGGGGCACGGAGAAAATCCAAGTGTAAAATTCATTTCTTATATAAAATTTGAATTAATTTTTTTAGTTCGGCGTTAAGGTTATTGATCGCTTCTTTCATCTCCCATTTTTGCTTATCTCTTTCACCAACGGTATTTGAAATGCTTCGAATTTGAAGAAAATTAATTTTTTGCTGAAGACAAACATAATGAAATGCAGCTCCCTCCATGCTTTCAATATCCGCTTCAAACTTTTCGCAAAGCTTATTAAGTTGCATTTCATCATCCGTAATTTTATTAACGGTTATGGCTTTTGCAATGGGAAGAGTTGAGTTTAAAAAATATTTATTATCATTAATAAGCCAACCATCTCGAAAAGGAAAATTATTTTCATTGGGAAAACCCAAATCAAACAACGTTGAAAATTTTCCCTTTTCGTCTATGCCAATATCACCAAATGTATCTTGTTTAATCATCACAACACTTCCTCTTTGAAAACTTTTATTAAAGGAACCGGCAATGCCAGCCTGTATAGCAAGATCATATTTTTTACAAGCAAGCTTATTTGTAAGATGAAATACCGAAGATGGAATTCCTACGCCGCTTATAAGTACATCTGTAAAATTGTTGCTCTCCAAAAAAGGTTTTATTTCCAATTCTGTTGCAGCAACCACTAATAAGTTCATTTGGCAAAGTTCGTATTTCGAAAGCGTATTTTAAGTTTCTAAACTACCTTTGTAAAAATATTTTATAAGGAGCAATGGTATATTTAACAAGGGTGGAACATTTTAACGCAGCGCATAAATTGTACAATCCTGCATGGTATAAAGAACGCAATGAAGTTGTGTTTGGAAAATGTGCTAATGAAAACTGGCACGGCCATAATTATGAATTGTTTGTGACCATAAAAGGCGAAGTTGTGGAAGATACCGGTTTTTTATTTGATGCAAAAATTCTGAGCTTATTGATAAAACAGTTTGTTTTAGATAAGTTGGATCATAAAAATCTGAATGTTGATGTGGATTTTTTAAAAGGAAAAATGTGCTCAACAGAAAACCTGGTGAAGGCAATATGGCAACAATTAAAGCCTCATTTGCCACCACCTGTTCAGTTGCATTGTATAAAACTTTATGAAACACCACGCATCTATGTAGAATATTTTGGAGAATAAATTAATTAAGGCCATGAGACGAATTTCAAACACAAATTTCACGAATGATGAACAAAAAAGTATCGGTTTATAGAAAAGAACATTTTAACGCAGCACATCGGTTGCATAATCCTTCATGGGATGAAGTGAAAAATGATTTGGTGTTTGGCAAATGCAATAATCCATCTTATCATGGTCATAATTATGAAATAGAAGTAAAAGTTACCGGCATTCCCAGCGCTGATACAGGCTTTGTTATCGATCTTAAATTACTGAGTGATATTATACATGAAAATGTTCTTGAAAAATTTGATCATAAAAACCTGAACCTTGACACAAAGGAATTTGCTGAGTTAAACCCAACTGCTGAAAATATTGTTGTGATTATTTATGAAATACTCAGGAACAAAATTGATAAAAATTTAGACTTACAGGTACGCCTATACGAAACGCCACGAAACTTTACAGAATATCCGGCAGGATAATTATTTTTACTAAAACAATTTAAATGGGCTACAAAAAAATTGAACAATACGATGCCGATGTTACAGAAGGCTTAATAAAAAACTATCGCGAAGCAATAAGATTTATGGGTGAAAATCCAGAACGGGAAGGATTATTAAAAACGCCTGAACGACTCGCAAAAGCAATGCAATATGCCACTCAGGGATATGGCCTTGATGCAAAAGCCATTTTAAATTCTGCAAAATTTCATGAAGATATCAGTGAAATGATAATTGTAAAAGATATAGAGTTATATAGTTTATGTGAACACCACATGCTTCCATTTTTTGGGAAAGCGCATATTGCGTATATTCCTAACGGTTGGATAACTGGTCTTAGTAAGATTGGGAGAGTAGTTGATATTTTTGCGAGAAGATTACAGGTGCAGGAAAGATTGACAACACAAATTCTTGATGCTATCCAGGAAACTTTGAATCCATTGGGAGTGGCTGTGGTAATAGAGGCAGAGCATCTTTGCATGATGATGCGTGGCGTGCAAAAGCAAAATTCAGTTACTACCACTTCGGCTTTTTTTGGCGAGTTTGAAAAGCAATCAACAAGAAGTGAATTTATTAGTTTGATTCAGGCTGACCTTATAAAAAGAAGATAATAATTAATTTTCAGCAAATGAAGCATGCATTTATATTTCCCGGACAAGGTTCACAGTTTACAGGTATGGGGAAAAATCTTTATGATGAACATGAAAGTGCAAAAGCCTTGTTTGGATCTGCAAATGAAATCCTCGACTTTCGTATTTCTGATATAATGTTTACCGGATCTGCGGAAGATTTGAAACAAACAAATGTAACTCAACCTGCAGTGTTCCTGCATTCTGTTATTGCATTTAAAACACTAACAACAGAAAAACCCGACATGGTTGCAGGTCATTCACTCGGTGAATTTTCAGCATTGGTTGCTAATGAATGTTTACTTTTTGAAGACGCACTAAAGCTTGTATCAATAAGAGCAAAGGCAATGCAAAAAGCATGCGAAATCAATCCATCCACAATGGCTGCTATACTTGGACTTGATGATAAAAAGGTAGAAGAAATATGCGCTTCTGTAAAAGATGAAATTATTGTTGCAGCAAATTATAATTGTCCCGGGCAAATTGTTATTTCTGGTTCCATAAAAGGAATTGAAAAAGCCTGTTCATTATTAAAAGAAGCAGGTGCAAAACGTACATTGTTGCTTCCGGTTGGAGGAGCATTTCATTCTCCATTGATGCAGCCCGCAAGTGAGGAACTGACTAATGCAATAGAAGAAACCATTTTTAATAATCCAATGTGCCCCGTGTATCAGAATGTTGTTGCAAAAGCAGTAATCGATCCAAATGAAATAAAGAATAATTTAATTGAGCAGCTAACCGGTCCAGTTAGGTGGGGGCAAACAATTGAAAAAATGATTGCAGACGGCGCCACTCATTTTACTGAAGCAGGCCCAGGCAAAGTTTTGCAGGGATTGGTGCTAAAGATTAATAAAGAAGCTGTGGCTGATGGAATAGGATAGTAATGTATTTTAAGTACTTTCCTTTAACTCTGTACGTTTATTGTGATTCACAAAGTTTACACTTAATAACATATTCAATCCTGCAAACATCATTGAGAATCCTCCTAATACTAAGGTGTATAATGTTTCTCCATGAAAATAATATCGTGTAATAAATCCCAATAACAAAGCTGCCGCAGCCTGGGGTATCACTACAGAAAAATTAAAAAAGCTAAAATAAAAATCCATCTTATTTTCCGGGGCTATTTCACCAATAATTGTATAAGGAATATTGGATATGCTGCTCCAGGCTATACCAATAAATAAAAAAGAAAAGAAAAGCATAGCAGGCTGGCGGATAAAATAAATAGATAACAAACCTAGAGAGCCAATGATTAAAGCAATTCCATGCAATTTCCATTTGCCGATAATGGAACTTAATTTGGGTAAAGCAAAAGCAAAAAATGCTGCCAGCAAACTATAAAAAGCAAAGCAAATGCTTACCCAAAAAATTCCATTTTCATATTCAATGCTTTCTAAATTATTTGCATGAAAAATATATTTTGTGAAAACAGGAGTGGCATAAATCCATAAAGCAAACAGGCCGAGCCATGTAAAAAACTGCACTACGAATAAAATAGTCATTATCTTTTTGATAGATGGGTTGGCTTGCATAACGGAATATTTTTTTCAAAAGTAAAACGATAATAGTTTTCATAAAGAAGATGCTGCCTTTCATCTCATTTAAGCTTTACACGCATTGATGCTTTGAAATAATATTACAGATATCTAACGAGATTGTGTAAAGAGATCTTGAAATATTTTCATCTATTTCCCTGAAGCCTTCGCTTTCCATAGTAAGCAGGCCATCTCCATAAATTTCGGTTATTATTTTTTTTGCATGCGCCTCCATAGATGTTATAAAGATATTTATAGATGCCTGCTCTTGCTGCGCCATTTTTAGAGTATTATTAATATCATCAAAAATTTCTCCCGCTGACATAATCAATCTTTTAAATTATTAATACAATTGGCTTCAATTATTTTATTGTTGAATTATTACATAAGCAAATTATCATATTATTTCTTTATTTTCAACCAACTAATTTTACCAAAATGCCTCACCCGCTTTTCCGAAAAAAAAGCATCACTGCAATTTTAGCTGATGCAAAAGAAGGTTTATCCGATGCAACACATTCCGCATCAGGATTAAAAAAAGTTTTAAAAGTAAGAGACCTTACTGCTATGGGCATTGCTGCGGTAGTAGGTGCAGGAATATTTTCCACCATCGGCAACGCATCTTATCAGGGTGGGCCGGGCGTTGCGCTTTTATTTATACTTACTGCTATATGCTGCGGATTTTCTGCATTGTGCTATGCAGAGTTTGCGTCACGTATACCCGTGAGCGGTAGTGCCTACACTTATGCTTATGCATCATTCGGGGAGTTGATTGCATGGATAATCGGCTGGGATCTTTTAATGGAATATGCCATCGGCAATATAGCAGTTGCCATATCGTGGAGCCAGTATTTTGTAAATCTTATGGAAGGTTTGCACATTCATGTTCCTGCTTTTTTAACTACAGATTATTTGAGCGCTTCACGCGGATACAATGCTGCAATAACAGAATTGGCAAAGGGAACATCTCTTACAAATCTTTCTCAAAGTATGAGGCAAGGCTATCAGGCATGGATAAACGCACCTCGTATCGGCAGCTTTAAGTTGATTGCTGATCTACCTGCGCTTGCTATTGTATTTTTAATTACATGGCTTGTTTACACCGGCATAAAAGAAACAAGAAAAGCCACTAACCTTATGGTTGGCCTTAAAATAATTATCATACTTGCAGTAATAGCAATAGGATTTTTTTATGTAGTTCCCGCAAACTGGAGTCCTTTTTTACCCAATGGCTTTAGTGGTATGATGAAAGGAGTTTCTGCTGTATTCTTTGCATATATAGGTTTTGATGCTATATCAACCACTGCTGAAGAATGTGAAAACCCGCAAAGGGATTTACCGCGGGGAATGATCTATTCGCTCATTATATGTACGGTTTTGTATATCTCAATTGCGTTCGTACTAACGGGCATGGTTTCATATAAAACTTTACAGGTAGGCGATCCGTTAGCGTTTGTTTTTAAGCAGGTAGGACTTAATAAAATAAGTTATATCATTTCATTCAGTGCGGTGATTGCAACGGCAAGTGTGCTGCTGGTTTTTCAAATGGGGCAGCCGCGTATATGGATGAGCATGAGCCGCGATGGCTTGCTGCCTAAGATTTTTAGCCGCATACATCCAAAATATAAAACGCCGTCTTTCTCCACGATTGTTACAGGATTGTTAGTAGCAATCCCTGCACTTTTTTTGAATCTTACAGAAGTAACTGATCTTACCAGCATAGGCACTTTATTTGCGTTTGTGCTTGTATGTGGTGGTGTGCTTTTGCTGCCCGCAAGAGAAGCAGGAGAGGAGAAGCCTAAGTTTAAAATTCCATACATCAGTTCACAGTTTATTGTTCCTGTTTTATTTATTGTTGGGGTGTTAATTTTCTGGAAAAACTTTCTTGGACTTTTCAATTTCAGTGAAGGCTGGGAAGTGTTCAGGGATAAGCTTCCTTTCTTTTTATTTATAATATTATCAATTGCATTAACCATCGCATCATTCTTAAAAAAGCTTTCACTTATACCTACACTTGGGCTGGCAAGTTGTTTTTATTTAATGACAGAATTAGGCTATACAAACTGGATGCGGTTCCTTATCTGGTTGGTTGTAGGCCTAATCATTTTCTTCCTGTACAGCAGGCATCATAGTAAGCTGGGGATGAAAGATGTGGTGTAGAAATTAGATTAATCGGTTCACACAATTGATAAAACATTTCATCAAAAATCAAACACAAACCCTGAATATATCTTTCCGTTAAAGACCTTATTCTTTGAAACTTTTACATCGTTTATCACCAGGTCATTGTCGTAGATGTAGGCAATCTTAAAATGCTTTAACTTAAATGAAACAGAAAAACTTTGTTGTTTAAAAGCATACCCCCCAGCAATCAATCCATTATTAAATGGAACATAATTTACACCAACTGAAGCATCATAAAATTCTTTATCGGTGAACAATGCATCAACTCCAACATTCAGCCTGCCCAATTTATAACACAGGCCTGCACCATAAGCCCTCTGGTTTACATACGATTGATTGGCTGAATCCCGGATAAACATATCTGCATATAATTTTGACCCTGCCACATTCATTACAGAAACACCAGCCTGGAGAAAGCTACTTATTTTATAATTGAAAGATATATCCAGGTCAATATTTTGCTTTTTGACGGTATCATCTATAAAAAAGTTTTGCAAATCGCCATTATCATCAAACTCTAATGCAGCCTTGCTTGGGTTATTAAATTTTTGCCACAAAGATTTAATAGTAGTACCCACACTAATGTTGTTATTAATTTTATATACCGGTGCTACAAAGACTGCAAATTCTTCCAATTTTTCGCGATGAGATATTGATGTATTAAAGCCACTCTGGTCAAATAATATTTTTCTGTATTGGTCTTGTTTTGTATAGATACCGCCAAGTCCCAGATAAAATTGTTTAGTGATTTGCTGATACCCTGATAGTTTTATATTATTCTTAAAATTTGCCAATAAGCTTATGTTGTTAGGCTTAGTGCTGTTTGTTATAGCAGCAGCATTCCAAAAAACAGCTTCAGAAAGATTACGGGACGGAGCAAAATTGAAACCGGTATTATCTGTATTGGTTATAGGCGAAGAATGCAGAAAATTGCCGTATTTTATTTTTCCTGGCGGGATAGCAACTGCTTTAAAGTAGCCGACACCTACGGCTCCGCCCGCAGCAGTAACCAACTTTTGAAATAAATTAATAAAAGAAACTGGTGCCATTGCCGGGCTGCCTGGGGCTTTCCCTGTTATATCCTGGGGCGGCAGGTGATGGGCAGAATCGAGCAGCTTTTCAGACATGAGATCAGGAAGCTCTGTATTACTGCAATTCTCCAATATCTTCCATCCTTTCACTGTAACGTACATTTTAGTTGGATCGGTATTGCGTTTATCCAAATCTTCTGAAATAAATACCCGCTGTATCTTTTTGCAACTGCTGCATTTAGTAATGATGTAAAGGGTTACATTCTTATCTCTTAGATCACCTGCGTTCCAGCCGGTATTGATCTGAAAAAAACCTTGTGGAGTTGTAGTGGTTGCTACAGCGGCAGCGGGATTAAAAGAAGGAATGATAATGATGTTAACGGCTCCTTTGGTAGAAGTTGTTACGCCATTATTTGTACAGCGAAGCGTACCTTTAATAATTACTTCCTGTGCGGTTGCAGTGCCTAATAAAACAGTAAGTAATACAGTAAAAAAAATTGTTGTTCTCATTTTTTTTTGTGTTTAACATTATCGGCTGGAAGTGGATTCAATACAAATTCTATTTTATCTATTTCGCCCGATTCAATATCAAATTCTTTTGTTTTATCCTCATATAAAGGGTGAGAAGTAACTAGGGTGATCCTGTCTCCAAAATGATAACCGGGAATAGGTATATCGAAGCTGCCATCATTAATTGTCTTTGCAAAATATTGAGTTCCATCAACAGTTACCTCCACATCTCTTATAGGCCGGTCAGCAGCATCTTTAACTGTTCCTGAAACTCTTATAATCCTCGATTGGTTTAAGGTAAGATTAATAGGATTGAAATTGGCAAGCAATGTATCTACTGTTATGCTGGCATAACCATCGCTTACTACGTTAATAATGATCCTGTTACGCAACTGGTCATAAGGTATTTCCGGAAACATTACCATGCCCTTTTCATTAACAGAAGCTTCGCGCTGGTAATGAGGAAAAGATAAGGTGACCTTGCCTCTTGTAACAGGATTTTTATCCTGGTCGTACACCCTTATAGAAAGGAACTGATCGCTTGAACCTTTGGGTAGCATAAAGCCACCAAAAACGGTGAGTATAACGCCTACCACCGGTCCCGTAAATTTATAGGTAACATTTGACTGGATACCCTTAAGGCTTGCATACGAATTCATGATACCGAATATAAGTGCACTGGCGGCCATGCCAAATAGTACCAGCACGAGATAAAAAACTCTGTCATCCATTTTTTCTGAGCCGACCTGTTTCATGTAGTGCAAATAATAATAGCCAATGCCCGCCGCTGCAATAAGGCTTACAGCAGATATGAGCAGGTAGGTGGTAACAGGTACAGGTTTCTGTAGCGATGGCTTTGTGGGAATCATTTTACCTGGGGTATAAATTTATATTCAATAAAAAAATGCAGGATAAAATCTCAGTGAGGCAGCATCTATAATAACAATTATAGGACGATTGTTTTTTACGAAGGATAGTTGAATGGCAGTTGAAAGTTAATAAAATTTTTTTTAACCTGCAATTAAAGCAACAATTTTCAATTAGGATTAGATAGAATGAGCAAAACAAAATTGAAGGAGAATATTGAATCGGACAAGTGTACGTTAAGACAGGCGTTTAGCATTAATAAAAGATTGTGCTTACTCACTTAATCCTATAATTCTAAAAATAAAGTAATTATCCTGAGTTATTCCGAAGGTTCAAAGAACTCCTTTGGATAATTCTTATGGAACAAATATTCAGGACAGCAGCGTTTGGATTGAAAACACCGCCAGGCATACATAATTAAATAAAAATAATTTCTTAGTTTTATATAAGAATTCTGTATGAAACTAACAGGATAAGTTTACCTCTTTAAATTTTAAAACTTTAAATCAAAAATTTATGAGATGTAAATTCATTAGTTTGATAATTGGTTTTATTTTTTTTACTCTTTCAAACGAAGCTCAAAATAAATACATAGATTCTACAATCAGCAAATCTAAAGTAAATGCTGAAAGCCATGTATTAAACAGCGCCAGCGATAAAGTAAATTCCGGAATTGATAAGGTATTTGACGGAAGTATTTTTAAGAAGAAGAACAAAGCTTCTAAACAGGAAAATTCCTCTGATGATGCGCAATCCTCTGCTGCGCAACCTGAAACAGGTAAAACAGTAATTAACATTACCAATACCGACTTTAAATCTTTAAGTAACTTATCTGATATACTTAAAACAAATCAGCAGGTAACCAATATAGAAAGAACATTTTCCAACAATAAAGGCTCATTAAAGGTTACTCATAGCTGTACTTCAGATCAATTATTTGATGACCTGGTAAAAAAAGCAGGCGATAAATTTGATGTAGTAGATATTACCCCGGGTAAAATAGATATAAAAATGAAATAAGCTATAGTAGCGTAAAATTAAAGCCTCATGAATTTCGCAGTTGACACCCGACGTGTAACAAACTTTTTATATCTACCTGTGAAAACAACGTCAGGGTGACGAGGAAGCTAAAGACTGCAATTATCTGAATCAAGATTTTTCTGATTAAAAGATTATAGATTAATCATTTTGTAAATCAGTTCATCCGGTAAATCCTGATTCAGACAATTATCTTTGCATAATGAAATACCAGCTTGGCGATAAAGTATTAGTGTTGCATTCCAATGAAGAAGGTGAAGTGGTTGATATCATCAATGATAAAATGGTATTGATAGATGTAGATGGCGTGAGGTTTCCCGTATATATGGATCAAATTGATTTCCCTTATTTTAAAATGTTTTATGAAAAGAAAATTATTGAAAAGAAGAAAGATACAATTTACATTGATGATATAAAGAAAGATACAACAACCTCAAAATATAAAGTAAGCGAAGGTGTTTGGGTTTCTTTTTTGCCCGTGTTTGATAAAGATGTTTTTGATGATGATATTGTTCAAAGCTTTAAAATTTATTTAATTAATCAAACGGATGAGCCATACAATTTTACTTACAGCATAAATTTTTCAGGTAAGCCCGACTTTGAATTAACTAATCAAATTTTTTCACTTACAGATTTTTACCTGCACGATGTTCCTTTTGAACAAATGAATGATTCACCAAAGTTTTCATTTGATTTTTCTCTGTTGAATAAAAACAAAAAAAGAGCAGATCATTTTGAAGCTTCTGTAATGCATGGAATAGCGCTCCAACTCTCGGTGGCATAAGAATTATTATGAACATTCTTGTGTTGTGTATTGTAGCGCTTATTACTTATATAGTTTACGTTGGTATTCGGGAGTCAAAAACTGCCAACAACATTTTTGTTATCATAAAGCTTGGGGTTATTTTGCTCGTTATAGTTGCCGGTGCATTTTATGTAAACCCGGTTAACTGGCATCCTTTTATGCCTAATGGATTTTCGGGAGTGCTAAGTGGAGAGTCGGCTGTGTTCTTTGCCTATATTGGTTTTGATGCTATATCAACAACGGCGGAAGAATGTAAAAACCCCCAACGCGATTTGCCGAAAGCAATGTTTAATACATTAATTATTTGCACAATATTGTATATCGTTTTGGTATTGGGCTTACCGGTATGACGAAATATACACAACTAAACATGGCCGATCCTTTGGCATTTGTTTTTCAAACTCAGAATTCAAAAATTACCAATTGGCTTGCGGGAATAATTTCAGTGAGTGCCATTTTTGTAATTGCATCTGTAATGCTTGTTTATCAGTTAGGTCAGCCACGCATCTGGATGAGCATGAGCCGTGATGGATTATTACCCAAAATATTTTCACGCATACATCCCACATACAGAACGCCATCTTTTTCCACAATAGTAACGGGATTTGTTGTAGGCATACCTGCTTTATTCATGAACCTTGATGTGGTAATTGCATTGACGAGCATAGGAACTTTATTTGCATTCGTATTGGTGTGCGGTGGAATATTGGTTTTGCAACAAAGGCCCGACAGGCCGTGGAAAATATATTATACCGGCATTGTATCTTCTTTCTGTTGTACTTATCGTAATGTATCTACCGGAACATTTTAAATTTTTATTTACCAAAGAAGGTATGCCGATGATTTCTATGACAAAAACAAATCAATTTTAGGCTGCTTTTTTCACATATAATTCCTGTTTATTCACAACAGCTATTACCCTTGCTAACAATTTATTTTTAACGGCATTGAGTACACTAAGTTTGCTTTTTCCGT
>JBBRTG010000044.1:0-14656 GCA_038244655.1 Chitinophagales bacterium | reverse complement strand
TTTTTGTTTTTATAAGATAAAATTTTGGGCTGGCAGGCAGCAATCTTTACATCAGATTCCATTGCTAAAATAATGGGTGCAATCCAGCCAGCGTTTACTTCAACATCGCTGTTAAGCAAAATATAGTAATCTGCTGAAACTCTCTTCAATGCGGTATTATACCCTTTTGAAAACCCTTCATTGGCATCGCTGGTGAGAATGGTAATCGCAGGATATTTCTGTTTTAAAAAAGAAATGGAATCATCTGAAGAAGCGTTATCTGCAACTACAATGTTCAGGTTCTCGTATTGGGACGCCATTACAAATGGAAGAAACTTTTCAAGGAAATGTTTTCCGTTCCAGTTGAGAATTACAACTGCTACTTTTGGTAATGAAATCAACTGTTCCATTTTATTGATTGAGTACAAACATAAAAGATTTTAGTATTAGATTTGAACATAATCATTTTTAATGTTTGGACAATTTCTCAATTTGCGAACATGGCTTGCACTGTTAGCTGTGGCTATTGTTACAGGGACTATTTTCTATTCAAATTTTTTAGCAAAAAAAATAGCAATAGAAGAACGGCGAAAAGTAAATGTGTGGGTGCAGGCTTTAAAAACACGTGCTGAAACAACCGAGAAACCTGCGCTTGACCTTACCAATATTATCACTTCAGAAAATACCGACATCCCCATTATAGAAACAGATGAAAATGATTCTCCATCAGGTGTAAGCTTGAACCTTGATTCAGCATTGATTAAAAAAGATAGCAATTATTTGCGTGAAATTATAGCATCATTTAAAAAACAACATCTTCCTATAACGGTTCAAATAAGTAAAGAGCCTCTTCTTATAAATAAATATTATTATGGAGATTCTAAATTATTAAAACAGGTACGGTATTATCCCATTGTGCAATTACTCATCGTTGCTTTATTTATAATTATAACATTGTATGCTATCTCTACAAGAAATAAATCAACTCAAAACCAGGTATGGGCGGGCATGGCAAAAGAAACAGCGCACCAGTTGGGCACGCCTATTTCTTCGCTTGAAGGTTGGGTAGAAATGATGAAGGAACATGAAAACTTTACATCCATAACTTCTGAAATGGAAAAAGATGTAAACAGGTTGAAATTAATAAGCGACAGGTTTGGTAAAATAGGAAGCACACCAAAATTAGAAGAATATAATATTACAGAGCAGGTACAAAAAATGGTTGCTTATATTAAACGAAGAGCAACAGATAAAGTAAATTTTAAGGTGGAAGTGCCAACTGAGCCAGTGTTTGCTAAAATTTCAGGGCCGCTGTTTGATTGGGTAATTGAGAATCTTTTAAAAAATGCATTAGATGCTATGGAAGGAAAAGGTTTTATTAATCTTAAAATAAAACAACAGCCTGGTAATGTAATTATAGATATAAGTGATAATGGAAAAGGAATCAGCAAACAAAATATAGCCAAAGTTTTTAAGCCCGGGTTCACTACAAAGAAGCGTGGCTGGGGGCTTGGGTTGTCGCTTTCAAAAAGAATTATTGAACAATATCATAAAGGGCAGTTGTATGTAAAATCTTCTGAACCTGGGAAAGGAACTACTTTCAGAATTGTGTTGAAAGCATAATTTTACTTGTTGAGTTTTATTAAATTTGCAGTTCAATGAAACTAATAAATGCGGCGATGGCGAAATTGGTAGACGCACTACTTTGAGGTGGTAGCGCCCGAAAGGGTGTGGGAGTTCGAATCTCCTTTGCCGCACAACTTCCCTTATCAACCGGTGAGGGACTTTTTACTTCATAAATTGTACTACATTAAAATTATAAAATTATTACATGGCCAATACTATTAAATGCCCAAAGTGCGGTCATTCATTCGCCATAGGTGAAGCTGAGGTGGAAGAATATAAAAAAGAACTGAGACTTCAGATGGCAGCTTATAAGCAGCAAAAACAGGAAGAACTGAAAACAAAAGAAGAAGAATTTGAGAAACAAAAAACTTATATAATAGCAGCCGCACAAAAAAGGGTAAGTGATGAAATGAAGATAAGGCTCACTACACTTGAAGAGGAAACTTTCCAAAAAACTCAACAATTGCAGTTGTTTCAAAAGAAAGAACTGGAGCTATTAAGAGAAAAAAGCGTTTTGGAAGAGAAACAAAAATCAATGGAATATGAAATAGAAAAGCGTGTACTTGAAAGCCGCAAAGCTGTGGAAGAAAAAACTTTGCAACAGGCAAATGAAAAATTTGAATTAGAAAGAAAGGAATTTGAAATCCAAATGGCACAGCAAAAAAAACTTATTGAACAAATGAGTAAGAAAGCTAACCAGGGTTCAATGCAAATGCAGGGCGAAGCACAGGAACATTTAATTGAAGAAATTTTACAGGATGCATTTCCTTATGATGTTGTTTGTGAAGTTGTAAAAGGCAAGAAGGGAGCAGATTGTATTTTATGTATTAAAAATAAATTTGGAAATGACTGTGGTAAAATCCTGTTTGAAAGTAAACGAACTGCAGGTTGGGGTAAAGATTGGATTGAGAAATTAAAACAAGATGCAGTAAATGCAGGCGTAGATGCTGCTATATTAGTTTCGCAGGCGTTGCCTGATACTATGCTTGAGCGTTTCGAATATAATGATGGTATTTGGATATGCAGTTTTAGTGATATAAAATTATTAACTGCTTCATTAAGAGAAGGCGTAATTCACGTTTATAATGTTTCAAAAAAAAATGAAAGCAAAGGTGATAAAGTACAGATGCTTTATGAATATATGACAAGTAATGAATTCTCGGCTCAGTGGAGAAATATCAGAGCAGTGTTCAAAAATATGCAGTCATCTATCCAAAAAGAAAGAGAGGTAATGGAAAAGCTTTGGAAAAACAGGGAGAAGCAATTAGACAGGGCACTTCTGAATTCGGATCATATTATAGGATCAATTGAAGGTATTGCCGGTAAAGATTCAATCGATATTGATAAACTGGATTATGATACTGAAAATTTATTGGAAAATGAATAATTGCGTATAATCGTTATAGTTAGATAGTTTAATTTCATTGAGCGGTAGGCTTAAAATATATTTAAAAATTTTCTTTGCAATTTTTGTGCTTAGCCACTTTGCATGGAAAAAGTAGGTTCAACTTACAACCCATGCCAGGCAAAGGTTTTCAAAAGTATGGAACTGAATATTTAACTCTTTCCTTTCATTTTTCATAAACCTGCATTTTGCGATTCCCTGGTTATCATTTATAGAAATATTTTCAATAACGATATGGCTTTTAAAATCAACGCCGCCTTTACCATACCATTTATAAACAGCTTCTTTACAACTCCATAAAAGAGTCAACAGTTGGTCCCGATTTTTATCGGGAACAGTTGACATAAGTTTTAATTCTTTTGGAGACAGAAATTTATTTTTTATCAATTCGATCTTTGGAGTTACTAATTCCACATCAATACCCACAATTTTATTTTCGCTTATAATGGCGGCTGCATAATCTCCGCAATGTGAAATGGAAAAATGAAATTCAGTATCAGGCAAATGAGGTTTATTGGATTCGGCAATTTCTATTAAATGCAAAGGAAAACCAGGATGCAAAATTTCCAATAAATAACGCCCGGCAAGGTGTTGCAATCTTTTGTGAGGATGCCTTATTTCTTTTTGCAGCTGCACTTTTTGTAAAAAAAAATCTTCATCCTCTGTTATATTCCATACCGCAAGTTTTACTTCATGGTTGATATTATGTTGATAAAACAATGGCATTCAAAAAAAAATTAATCTTTATTGCAGATGTATGAATTATTTTGCAAACCAAAAAATAAAGCAATAAATGATTTTATCAGACACCAGTATTCTTGAGGAAATTGAAAAGAAAACAATAGTTATACAACCTTATGAAAGGGAATGCTTAGGGAGCAATTCGTATGATGTTCATTTAGGAAAATGGCTTGCAACATATAATGAGCATATACTTGATGCAAAAAAACATAACCTGATTGATTATTTTGAAATACCAAATGATGGGTTTGTTTTATACCCGCATATTTTTTATCTCGGAGTTACGGAAGAATATACTGAAACACATGCACACGTTCCCTTTCTCGAAGGTAAATCTTCTACAGGCCGCCTTGGTATTGACATTCATGCAACAGCGGGAAAAGGTGATGTTGGTTTTTGCGGCAACTGGACTCTTGAAATTTCTGTTAAGCAGCCTGTAAAGATTTATAAAAATATGCCCATCGGGCAACTGATTTATTTTCCCGTGGTTGGAGAAATAGAAGTAAAATACAATCAAAAGAAAGATGCCAAGTATAGCGGTCAAATTAATAAACCTGTTGAAAGCATGATGTGGAAAAATAAGTTTTAGATCACGCTAATTCAATCACCGTTATTTCAGGAAGTATTCCAACTCTGCCAGGGTAACCAATAAAACCATAACCACGGTTTACATATAATTTTTGTTTCCCTTCTTCATATAAGCCGGCCCATTCTTTATAGACATATTGCACGGGACTCCATTTAAAACCCGGAATTTCTATTCCGAATTGCATGCCATGCGTATGGCCGGCGAGCATTAAATCAACATCACTGTATTGTGGTCTCACCTCCGCATCCCAATGGCTCGGGTCATGACTTATTAAAATTTTGAAAGGATATTTTTCAGCACCTGCATAAGCTTTTGCCATATTTCCATATTTTGGGAAACGTGCTTTTGCACTCCAGTTTTGAATGCCAATCAATGCAATTTGTTCACCATTTTTTTCAAGTGCAACATGTTCATCCATCATAAGCCGCCAGCCTAAATCGGCATGAACTTTTGCAAGATTTTTTAAATTTTGTTCTTTGGTAATTCCATCCTGCGGCCATGTCATGTAATCTCCATAATCATGATTGCCAAATGTAGAATACACTCCCATTGGAGCTTTTACTTTACTAAAAACGTCCATGTAATCTTTCATTTCTGTTGCCTTGTCATTTACAAGATCGCCGCTGAAAATAATTAGATCAGGATTCTCTGCAAGTATTTTTTCTACTCCGTGAATTACAGCTTTTTTATTGGTGAAGCTTCCTGAATGTACATCACTAAAATGTAAAATTTTTAATCCTTTAAATGATTCAGGTAAATTATCGAAAGATAATTTTAATCTCTTAACCTGGTAATTATATTTATTGCTGAATCCATAAACAAGACTGCCAAACAAAGTGCTTCCTGACGCAAGCCCAATCCAGCTAAGGAACATAGACCTGCTGATGCCATCTGAGTTCATTTGTGAACCTTCTGTATTGGTGAAAATAATTTTGCCCGCAGCCCATTGAATCAACCGTCTTACATCATCTACCAAAAAGAAAACGGCTGCAATAAATTTTCCAAAAAATAAACCAATCACTGTAGCAAAAAGATAGGTTCGTATTTTTTTAGGTAAAAATTCCGGACCGGTAAAAATGAAAATTAAAAATCCGATAATGGCAACAATTGAAACAATCCAGTAAATAGAAAAGATAATTGTTCTGGTTTTTGGAGATGCTGACAAGCTCACTGCTTTTATTGCCTGGAAAACATAAGTATCCAGCAATAGCATAATGATAACAAATATAAAAGCTCCTATAGGTGTACGCATTAATTAATTATTTTTTTTTGATTTCAAAATTTAAAAATCTATAAACTCATTTAATTGTTCATCAATTGCTTTCAAAGTATCGTCATTCAACCGGCCATCTTTATCCATTATTTTATCAATTGCCGATATGGGCAATTTATTATGATGAACATTCATTTTCATGTAATGTAAAGAAGCAGAAAGATGATCCATCCCTCTTAAATTTCCTGCACGTCCTGTTGAAACCCCGGTAAGCAGCGCTTTCTTATGGTACCACACTTTTATAATATCGCTGTTATCAATCATAGCTTTTAAAACACCGGGAAAAGTTCCGTTATACTCTGGTACAATAAAAATAAATTTTTGAGTAGGAATTAAAATTCTGCTTTCCATTTCTAAAAATTCAGTGCTTCTTTTAAGAACATCCATATTTTTTAATGTAATAATAACGGCATCAATTTTTTTTTCAAACAAAATCCTCCGGTATTCAGCCGCCACTCTTTCAGTATAACTGCCCACTCTGTGTGTGCCGCTTATGATTGTATACATCGTATAAAATTACATGGTTTAATTTATCAAAAAAATTGTTAGAAGTTAGTTGATTAATAAAACGGTTTTATAGGCAGAATGTGTCCTAATATTATACCTAATAATTAAATTTGCCTGATACAGTTAAGAAGTTAACGCATGTGATAAGTCGTTAAATTAAAGTTTACTTTGCGGCGGTCTTGTGCAAATAAGAACTTTTATGATTGAGGAATAAAATTATCAGGATAAAAATTTATAGGAAATATTTTATATGGGAAAAATTATAGGAATAGCAAACCAAAAAGGTGGCGTAGGTAAAACAACCACAGCAATAAATCTTGCGGCAAGCCTTGGCGTACTTGAGTTTAAGACCTTACTTGTAGATGCAGATCCGCAAGCCAATAGCACAACTGGCGTAGGTTTTGATTTGCACAATATAACCGCTGGTTTATATGATTGCATGGTAAACGAAACCCATGCTAAAGATGTAATATTAAAAACAGAAATTCCTTACATGGATCTTATGCCATCGCATATTGACCTTGTAGGCGCAGAAATTGAAATGATCAATTATCCCGATAGGGAAAGTGTATTAAAAAATATTATAAAAGAAATAAAAGATCAATACGAGTTTATTATAATTGATTGTTCGCCTTCCCTTGGATTAATAACAGTGAATGCGCTTACGGCAGCAGATAGTGTGTTAGTACCAGTGCAGGCAGAATTTTTTGCGCTGGAAGGTTTGGGTAAATTATTGAATACAATAAAAATTGTACAAAACAGGTTGAATACTTCTTTACAAATTGAAGGCTTGTTGATGACGATGTATGATGGAAGATTGCGTTTATGCAACCAGGTAGTAAGTGAGGTACGGCGTCATTTTGAAGACCTTGTTTTTACAACCATTATTCATCGCAATACACGCCTGAGTGAAGCGCCCAGTTTTGGAAAGCCTGCAATACTATACGATGCAGATAGTAAAGGCGCAATTAATTATTTAAATCTTGCTAAAGAAATTCTGCAAAGAAACAATATGACAAAGATGACTCAGAAAGAAAAAGTGATAGAACAATATTGAGGGAATGTGCATTTAAAATTGTAGCAGCGAGAATGGTTTATGAGGATACAAGCCACGACTCGGCCTTGGTCGGTTTCCCCACCGACCGAAACTTGAACTTGCAATTTGAGTGCACCTATTGAGCCCGCATGATAATTAAATCTGAAAAAAAATTGAAATGAGCACTCCCAATAAAAAAGATGCTATAGGCAAAGGAATACGATCTCTATTACAAAATATTGATGCCGATCTTTCAACTACTGCAACGAGTTTAAAAAAAGAAACTCTTGAAAGGCATAGCCCTGTAAACATTCGCATTCCACTTGGCATGATAGAGGCAAACCCGGATCAGCCAAGGCATGATTTTGATGAAAATTCTTTAAGCGAGCTTGCTGCCTCAGTAAAAATGCACGACATTATTCAGCCGCTTACGGTTACAAAACTTGGTAATGGCAAATACCGCATTATTGCTGGCGAAAGAAGATTCAGAGCAGCGAAAATTGCCGGTCTCGCTGATGTTCCGGTTTACGTTAGAGAAACTAAAGATTCCAAAGTTCTTGAACTCGCTTTGCTCGAAAATTTGCAACGCGAAGACCTTAATGCTATTGAAATTGCATTGAGCTATAAACAATTAATGGATGAGATGAACTATACTCAGGAGCAACTTGCTGAACGCATGGGAAAGGAGAGAAGCACCGTAACTAATTACATTCGCCTGTTGAAACTACCTCCCGACATTCAAGCTGCAGTGAGAAACGCAACCATAAGCATGGGACATGCCAGGGCGCTTATAAATGTTGATATGGTTGATAAGCAACTCTACATTTTTAATGAAATAAAAAATAAAGAACTATCAGTAAGACAAACTGAAGATCTTGTAAGAAAACTTTACGTTCCGGCAAAAGATGCTGTTAATAATTCTGTAAAAGCTATGCTGCCACCTTCTTTGAAAAAAATTGAAGATAATTTAGCATCTTATTTCAGCACTAAAGTGAAAATGACACAAAATAAAAAAGGAACCGGCAGCATTACATTAGATTATTATTCAGTTGAAGAATTGAATTCCATTTTAGATAAAATGCAGGTTTCGGTAGATTAAGCTTATGCTAAAACTATCCTTAATTTTTACAACCTTTTGTTTGCTTTTCCTGTTACACACTACAAATGTAGCAGCACAGAAAAAAGAAGATACTCTTATTCTTTCCGGCAATAAACAAGATACAAGCGGTAAAAATATTTTAGCGCTTGATACCACAGTAAGAAAAAAAAAATACAATCCTAAAGTGGCTACTTTTCGTTCTTTGGTATTGCCCGGATGGGGACAGGCATACAATAAAAAATATTGGAAAATCCCTATTGTTTACGGCGCTCTTGGAACAACAGCAGGCGTATTTCTTTATAATTTAAAAACCTATAAGCTATTAAGAAAGGCAGTTATTTTACGAAGAGATACTATTCTTTCCAATGACTCATTAATTGATCCGCGTTTTAAATTTCTTTCAACCGAAGCTATAGCAGCATATAGAAATTCTTATCGCCAGAACATTGATTACTCAGTTTTATTTTTCCTTATTTTTTGGGGATTAAATGTTGTGGATGCCACTGTAGATGCGCATTTAAAATCTTTTGATGTAAGCTCGGATATTACGCTGAAAATACGGCCGGGTATAAACTATCTTAATAATGGCGCCGGAATTTCATTTATATTTTCTTTTAAAGACAAACATTTGAAACCTTTATTGACAGTTCCTTAAGATTATTTTTTTATTACACTAATTATAACTAATTACACGAATTTTGGATTTTAATTTTTTTGTTTTTACTCATTACTTTTTACTTATTTCTTATGAATATTGCATTATTAGGTTATGGTAAAATGGGTAAAGCCATTGAAGAAATTGCTTTGCAAAAAGGACACAATATCGTAATGCGGATTACCGATCAAAATCTTAATGAACTTAATAAAGAAAATCTTCAGAAAGCGGATGTTGCTATCGAATTTACCAGTCCCCAAAGTGTTGTAACAAATATAATGTTGTGTTTTGGTGCAGCTATTCCCGTTGTATGCGGCACAACTGGCTGGCTGTCGCAAATGAAAACAGTGAAGGAAAAATGTAAGGAAAAAAATGGCACTTTTTTATATGCAAGCAATTTTAGCATTGGTGTAAATATTTTTTTTGAGCTGAATAAAAAGCTTGCTCAATTTATGAATCTACATGACAATTATAATGTAAGCATAGAAGAAGTGCACCATACTGAAAAGAAAGATGCCCCCAGCGGAACAGCGATTACGCTTGCCGAAGAAATTATTGATATCTCATCACTAAAAAATAAATGGATAAATAATACTTCTCAAAATGCAGATGAGCTTTCTATAATAAGTAAAAGAATAAATAACACCCCAGGCACACATTCAGTAAAATATACTTCCGATGTTGAAGATATTGAAATTATTCACACAGCGCACAACAGGACAGGCTTTGCTGCAGGCGCTGTACTTGCTGCAGAATTTATTCATGATAAAAAAGGGATCTATAATATGAAAGATGTGTTGAATTTTTGAATGTATTAACTCAGCGCATAAACTCCAATTGCAGAGGCTTTCATTAGAGGCATTGAATAAATAAAAAAAAATATTTTAATTTATTATTTAAAATAATAAGCCAATTCAATTCCTGTGCTGCCAATAATAAATCCATATTTTTCAATGGCAGTGTAGCTACCTGTTACTTCCAATTTCTTTGAAATATTATATCCAAATTCGGGGGCAAAAGAAAAGAAAGCTCCTACATTTTTAAGTGTCGAAATACTAATACCAGCCTGGGATCCTATAAATACTTTTGGCACAAAATGATATTTAAACCCAGCCAAAATGGGAATAAATGAAACACCTTCATTACTTCCCTTTCCTAAAAATTTATAATACCCAACGTTTGATGTTACAATAAATTTTTGTGATATTGATAGTTCAGCTTTTATATTTCCACCATAAGTAAATGAATATATGGTACTAAAAATTCCGACTGGTATTCCTGCATTTATGCCTGCTCCAATATTTATTTTTTTTTCAAAAGTCTGCTGAGCTTCAACAGACACAAACATTATAGTAAAAAAAATTACAAAAATAGTTTTCATTTCAATTAGTTAAATGCATGTATATCTTAACGCAATATCTATTCAAAAATTTTTAAACTGGTATATTTTTTTTAAAACAAAACCGTATCAGATATTTGATACGGTTTTATAAATAAATTGAAAGGGTATTAGTAGTTAACTATTTTTTATGAAATATGTAATGCAATCCAACCGAAAATCCATTGATTTTATCTTTACCATCGGCAGAATTTTTAGCAATATTACTTAAGCCTAATTGATATCGGGCATCAAAACCCAAACCACTTGACAAAGTATAACCTGCACCTATAACACCAGCTATTTCAGTAGACTTAACCTGGTTTTTGAAATCAGTAGTACTTCCGCCTGATTTTTCTTTCGCTGATACTAAAAAACTTATTTGGGGCCCAAGAACAATAGAAAATCCGTCTTTCATATATTTTGCTAAAACCGGAACACTCACATAACTAAAATTATCTGTAGTTTTATCGCCATCGAATGTAACCTTAGAAGAAAGAAAGGCATATAACAATTCAGGCTGAACAGCGAAATTCTCTGAAATACCAGTTTGGGCAAATAAGCCTCCATAAAAACCAATGTTGGCATCAGTTGAGATATTTAAACCGCTTGCTGAAACTTTCTGGTTTGTAGAATTAATACCCGCCTTAATTCCAAAACTTGTTTTTTGTGCTTGTGTGGTCGCTATTGAAATTAAAATAACGGCCATAACTGAAGTTAATTTTTTCATTTGTTTTTTTTAATAAGCGTTAGTAAAGATTATAATTAATAAATTTTCGCAACGCAAATATGAATCAATAATTTTAATCATGCAACACAATAAATTATAGATTGTTTCATTGTTGATCAATTCTCACAAATAAAAAACCCCTTGCCGGGGGTTTTCATTTTATTTAATTACAAATTTTTAATTAAAAATTATACGCAAGGCGAACTCCTATCTCGCCTAAAGTAGAACCACTTTTACTGAATGCAAGATATTTAAGTGCAGCATCAAAATTTGGGCTGAAATAATATCCAATGCTTGGAGCATAAGCGAAAGCGCCACCTCCACCACTTTGGGTAGAAAATCCATAACCTACCTGGGCATGGCCATAAAGTTTTTCGCTTCCTAAATTAAATTTTGCACCGGCTAATAGTGGAATATAAGAACCGTGCCCTCCACCATAAGAAGACTTAACAGAATAATTCTCATACCCGCCACTTACCGTAATTTTTAATCCTTGGGTTGCAGCAAAATCAGCTTGCAAATCGCCACCCACAGCAAATGAAAAACCTGTAGTAGTTGGTATTCCGGCATTAACAGCAATGCTTATCATAGTTTTTTTCTGCGCTTGTATGGTAGCTATTGAAATTAAAATAGCAGCCATTACTAAAATTAATTTTTTCATGTTTTGTTTTTTTTTTGAATAATTGGGTTAGTAAAAAAGTTGGGTTTAATTAAATTTTCATACCACAAATATGAATCAATATTTTTGAATATGCAAAACTCTACTGTATAGATTGTTGCATTTAACTTTTTATGAAATGAGTTTCACATTATCCAGCATATCGCTCGTCATCTTCGAAAGGTTGTAATCAGGATGCCATTTCCAATCATTTCTTGCCACAAAATCATCAATGCTTTGAGGCCAGCTTTCCGCAATTTGTTGCCTGTAATCCGGTTGATAAGTTGTGGTAAATTCAGGAATATGTTTTTTAATTTCTGCAGTTATTTCCTTTGGTGAAAAGCTCATGCCTGAAATATTATAAGAAGTGCGAATAGAAATTTTAGCAGCATCTGCTTCCATCAATTCGATTGTCGCTCTTATGGCATCGGGCATATACATCATAGGGAGATAAGTATCTTTTTTCAAAAAGCAATTGTATTTTTTTTCTTCAATGGCTTCATGAAAAATTTCTACCGCATAATCGGTAGTGCCGCCACCCGGTTCACTTTTGTAGCTTATTAAGCCGGGATAGCGAAGGCTTCTTACATCAAGCCCATAACGATGGTTATAATAATTGCACCAAAATTCACCGGCATATTTACTTATGCCATAAACAGTAATCGGTTCAATAACGGTTTGCTGCGGGCAATTTTTTTTAGGAGAAGTAGGGCCAAAAACCGCAATGCTGCTAGGCCAATACACCTTATGCAAATTTTCTTCTTTGGCAATTTCCAATACATTCAACAGGCTTTGCATATTAAGGCTCCAGGCAAGATTCGGATTTTTTTCACCGGTGGCAGATAAGATGGCGGCAAGCAAATAAACCTGGGTAATATTTTGCCTGATGATTTGCACATGAAGCATTTCTTTATTCATTACATCAAGGCTTACATACGGCCCCGTTCCTTTAAGCAGTTCATTTTCCTCGCGAAGATCGGATGCAACAACACTGGCGCCACCGTAAATTCGTCTAAGCTCCAGCGTTAGTTCAACACCTATTTGGCCGCAGGCACCAATCACTAAAATCTTTTCTTTTACCATATATTGTTTTAATGCAGCAAAGTAAAATGGAAAAAGGCAAAGAGAAAAATTTACTGTTTAAGCAATCTGAACCTCTGATTAAAAGGATTAACTAATTACACTGAAGAAACTATGTAATTATTAAATCATTATTCTAAGATTCAGACAAAATAGAAAGCGTTTATTCGATTGAATAAATTACATCTATCTAAATTATATTTTACATGATTGATTTGAAATAACTTTGGCTTCAAAAAAAATACATGCAAGCTTTTCTAAAAGATCTTTTTGCCAATCAATCATATAACGAAAAAAATTTCTTTCTCATAGCCGGCCCATGCGTTGTTGAAAGCGAAGATCTGGTAATGGAAGTTGCTGAAAAAGTTTTAGGCATTTGTAAAAAGCTTGGCATTCCTTATATATTCAAAGCTTCTTATAGAAAAGCCAATCGTACAACCGCTGATTCTTTTACAGGGCTTGGTGATAAAGCTGCTTTACAAATATTAAAAAAAACAGGAGAAAGATTTTCATTGCCAACTACTTCTGATATTCATGCGCATGAAGAAGCTGCACTGGCCGCGGGTTATGTTGATGTTTTACAAATCCCGGCATTTCTCTGCCGACAAACCGATCTTCTTGTAGCTGCTGCAGCAACCGGCAAGATTGTAAATGTAAAAAAGGGCCAGTTTGTAAATGGTGAGTCTATGAAGTTTGCTGTTGAAAAAATTCGAAAGGCTGGTAATGAAAAGATAATGCTTACGGAAAGAGGAAATACTTTTGGTTATAAAGACCTGGTAGTTGATTACCGTAACATACCCATAATGAGAAATATTGGAGTGCCGGTAATTATGGATTGTACACACAGCCTGCAGCAACCTAATCAAAGCAGTGGTGTTACCGGCGGCAATCCTCAAATGATTGGAACCATTGCCAAAGCTGCTATTGTAATAGGTGCTGATGGATTGTTTATTGAAACGCACCCGAATCCATCTGTTGCGAAAAGTGATGGCGCCAATATGCTAAGGCTTGATTTGTTGGAAGAGCTTCTTATTAAATTGATAAGAATAAGAGAGGTGGTGTAATGTTGCTTATATTTCTAAAATGATTGAAAGGTTACTTTTAATTAATTCAATAATATTTTCAGGTAAAATCCCTATTCTTTTTAATAGCCTGATATTATCTATTGCTCTTATTTGATCAATCATAATGTCGCAATCTTCTTTTAGTTTAGCCATACCTTTTTTTAAATGTATTCTTAGAATTACAGCATCTGTTTTTATATTTGTTGTTATTGGACAAATAATAGTTGAGGGATGAAACTTATTAAGCAAATCTGTTTGTATAATAACTACAGGGCGGCTTTTCCCTGTCTCAGTGCCAAACCTGGGATTTAGATCAGCAATCCAAACTTCGTATTGCTTAATCTTCATTTTCAATTTTTTCAAATTCAGCAAGCACCTTCATTGATTCTTCCTGCACCAATTTGGATTCTTTCTTTAATTGTCTGGTTAATATCTTTCTTTTTTGAAGTAAGTTATAGAATTCAACGGCTTCGTTGATGTACCTGTTCCTGGTTTTACTCACTTTAGATAAAATTTTTTCAGTCTCTTTATATACAATGTCATCCATTTTTAAAGAAAGATTTTTCATTTTTTACTTTTTGTAAAGGTATATACTAATGGTATATTTTAAAAAAATTAATTAAATGGATGTGATATTTAGAGCATGTATACCTCACCGTTAGTTTTCAAGATAAGCATTAAAAAAAACCCGCAAGAAATTACGGGGTTTTTTAATAAAACTATTTTAAAAAATTCTTCTTAATAATTCCTCAGCTTCATTTCTACTCTTCTGTTCTTGGCACGGCCTGCTGCTGTTTTATTATCTGCTACCGGATCATTTATTCCGTGTCCTGTTG
>JBBRTG010000043.1:0-15639 GCA_038244655.1 Chitinophagales bacterium | reverse complement strand
TTTCAGGAACAGAGGGGCATAAGAGTTACAGGATTCCTGCCATTATTATTTTGCCCAATGGAAATTTATTGGCTTTTGCAGAAGGTCGTGTGCATGGTTCAGGAGATTTTGGAGATGTAAATATCGTGATGAAACGAAGCAGCAATAAAGGAAAAACATGGAGCAGCCTGCAAACTATAGTAGATAATGACACATTGCAGGCGGGCAACTGTGCCCCGGTTGTGGATACTAACGATCCAGCCTATCTGCAAGGAAGAATTTTTTTATTTTATAATACAGGTAATAATAATGAAGGGGAAGTTAGAAAAGGAAATGGATTAAGAGAAGTTTGGTACAAAACATCAACGGATGGCGGTGTTACATGGTCTGACGCGGTAAATATTACCACCCAGGTGCACAGGCCAAAGCAACCTGAAATCAATGCTGCTTATAATTTTCGGGAAGACTGGCGCAGTTATGCCAATACGCCAGGCCATGCTATGCAGTTTCAAAACGGAAAATATAAAGGACGCATTTTTGTGGCAGCGAATCATTCTAACGGTAATCCGCAAACGCATTTTACAGATTATGAAGCGCATGGATTTTTAACTGATGATCATGGGAAAACATTTCATTTAGGTGAAAGCATTAATATGCCCGGCAGCAATGAATCTATGTCGGCAGAATTAAGCAACGGCAAATTAATGATGAACAGCCGTAACCAGCGCGGAGATGTTCGTGCACGGATTGTTTCTATAAGCAGCGATGGTGGTGAAAGCTGGGATACTACTTATTTTGACCATACATTAATTGATCCCATAAACCAGGGAAGTATTTTAAACATTGGTAAAAAGAACGGAAAGAATATTATTGCCTTCTGCAATGCCGCCGATACAAGCCACAGGGATAATCTCACCTTGCGCATCAGCTTTGACGATGGAAAAACCTGGAAAAAAAGTTATGTGATTGCCAAAGCCCCCAAAGACTTTAAAGGTGAATATGCTGCTTATTCAGATATGGTAAAATTATCGAAAAATAAAATTGGCGTTTTGTATGAAAGAAATAATTATAAAGAAATTGTATTTACTGTAGTAAAATGGAAATAAGATTTTATGCTTTAAAAATTTATTCTAACCAACTATATGATTCAAATAAAAAGAAATAGGAATTTATTTATAAGATTCTTACCTATTATTGTTGGTTTATTATTTTTTTCTTTCCATGTTTCTGCACAAGAAATGACTTCTCTTATTCCTTTACCACAATTGGTGAAATGGACTGAAGGAAAGTTTCCTTTGCATGCCTGTAAAACTATTTTGGTAAAAAATAATTTGTTTCAGAAAGAAGCCAAATTGCTTCAGCGAAAAATATTACAAAAAGGATGGAAACTAAATATTGTAAATACAATTAATGATAAAGCACCCTATATAGAATTGGATTCAAATAAAGTAAATGTTTCTGTATTAACTGATGAAGCATACCAATTGAAAATAACTGCTGATCACGTTTCATTAATTGCAAATACCCCACACGGAATGTTTAATGCTGTTCAAACTTTAGAACAATTAATGAGAAGCGGCAGCAGGATTAATGATTGTGAAATAACAGACTGGCCTGCGTTTGCGTGGCGTGGCTACATGGTTGATGTTGGAAGGAATTATCAAACTGTAAATTTATTAAAGCAACAGATTGATAAAATGGCATTTTACAAGCTCAATATTTTTCATTTTCATTTTACAGAAGACATTGCATGGAGATTAGAAAGCAAATTGTATCCGCAACTTACTTCGCCGGAAAAGATGTTGCGCAATAAAGGACAATATTATTCCGAAGCCGACATGAAAGAATTGATTGAGTATTGTAAAGAAAGATACATCACTCTCGTGCCGGAGATTGATATGCCCGGTCACAGCGCTGCTTTTAAAAGAGCTATGCATACGGATATGCAAAGTGATTCAGGATTAGTAATTGTAAAAAATATTCTCAAAGAATTTTTTGAAACCTACGACTTGCCTTATATGCACATTGGTGCAGATGAAATAAAAATTACTAACAAAAATTTTTTGCCGGAGATAATTGCATATATAAAGAGATTTGATAAAAAAATTATTGGATGGGAGCCGGGAGGAAATTTCACAGACGATGTCATCAGGCAATTATGGATGAATGATAATGGGGTTCACTCAGGTAATACCAATATTCAATTCATTGATTCAAGGCATTTATATTTGAATCACATGGATCCGCTTGAGGCCGTTGTTACCATTTTTAACCGCAAGATCGGTGATAAAGGAAAAGGCGATCAATCTCTTTTGGGTGCTACCCTTTGCTTATGGCCCGACAGGAGAGTGGCCAATGAAAATGATATTATCAGGATGAATCCTGTTTACCCCGGCATGATTGCTTTTGCAGAAAGAACGTGGCGTGGCGGCGGTTTCCCCGGGTGGATAACTAACATTCAGAATAAAAATGAAGAACAGGAATTTATTGAATTTGAACAAAGATTATTAGATCATAAAAAAGTATATTTTCAAAACATTCCATTTCCATATCGCCGCCAGGCAATGATGCATTGGAATTTATTTGGGCCTTATAAAAATGAAGGTGATGTATCAAAATCTTTTGCACCTGAGTTTAAAAATTTTAAAGATTCTGCTGCCTTAAAAGTGATTGGTGGAACTGTAGTGTTAAGGCATTGGTGGTATCCATTGGTAAAGGGTGTATTACCAAACCCTGAAGAGAATACTACCTGGTATGCCTATACGAAAATATGGAGTGATGAAGAAATGATAAAAGATTTCTGGATTGGCTTTAATAACCTTTCCCGTTCAACTGCAACGGATTCTCCAGAACCCGGCACGTGGAATAATTTGCAAAGCAAAGTTTGGGTAAATGGAAAAGAAATTAGTCCGCCCGTTTGGAAGCATGGTGGCCAAAAAGGAAATTCAGAAACGCCATTGACTGATGAAGGTTATGAATACCGTGAACCAACAAAAATTTTATTGCAAAAGGGTTGGAACAATGTTTTAATAAAAGCTCCTGTTGGAAGCTTCAAGGGGAAAGATTGGCAAAACCCGGTGAAATGGATGGTTACCTTCTTACCAATAACAAATCCGTAAATAACGGTAACGGTTAAACGATTCATTTTTTTCGTACAACAAAAAATCTTAATCGAATAAAGATTTTTAAAACCTTTTAAAGAGTAGGGGCTTTTACCTGCTGTAATTTGGCGCTTCCTTTGTTATTTCAATATCATGTGCATGGCTTTCCCTCATTCCTGCATTGGTAATTTTTACAAACGTAGCCTTCTGCAATGAGGCAATATCTTTTGCACCGCAATATCCCATTCCTGCACGAAGGCCGCCTGTAAACTGGCGAACTACTTCACTTAACAATCCTTTATAAGCTACACGTCCTTCTATTCCTTCAGGTACAAATTTTTTCGATTGCTCATCGCCATTTTGAAAATATCTATCGCTGCTTCCTTGCGCCATAGCGCCTAAGGAACCCATACCACGATATTGCTTAAATTTTCTTCCTTCATAAATGATAGTTTCACCGGGGCTTTCTTCTGTTCCCGCAAAAACACCGCCCATCATTACACAATTGGCCCCTGCAGCAATTGCTTTTACCATATCACCGGTATAGCGAATGCCGCCATCGGCTATGATTCCTATATTTTTATTTTTTAAAGAAGCAGCCACTTCCATGAGGGCAGTTATTTGTGGTACGCCTGCGCCAGCTACAATACGTGTGGTACAAATAGAACCGGGGCCTATGCCCACTTTCACAGCATCAGCGCCTGCATTGGCCAGCGCTTTTGCGCCATCGCCGGTGGCAACATTGCCTGCAATAATCTGTAAATCTTTAAAATCTTTTTTCACTTTTTTCAATGAATCAATCACTCCTTTTGTATGGCCATGTGCACTGTCAAGGCATATAACGTCAACACCTACCTGCTGCAAAGCATATACGCGATCGCTCATATCTTTTGTAATGCCAATTCCTGCACCCACAAGCAATCTTCCAAATAAATCTTTTGTGGCATTGGGATGATTGTGAACCTGCAAAATATCCCTGTAGGTAATAAGTCCTTTTAAAATTCCTGCTTTATTTACTACAGGTAATTTTTCAATTTTATATTTTCTTAAAATGGATTGTGCTTTTTTAAGATCGGTTCCTTCCGGCGCAGTGATTAAATTTTCTTTGGTCATCAACTCACTCACCTTACTTTTGAAATTATCCTCAAACCTAAGATCCCTGTTAGTAAGAATTCCTACCAGTTTCCCTGCATTATCAACAATTGGAATACCGCCAATTTTGTTTTCTTTCATTAGCTTCAAAGCATCGCCAATAGTAGCATCTACTAATAAAGTAACCGGGTCTAAAATCAAACCGCTTTCGCTGCGTTTTACTTTGCGTACCTGAGCAGCTTGTTGTTCAATGCTCATATTTTTATGCAAAATACCAAGGCCGCCTTCTCTTGCCAGGGCAATCGCCAATGATGCTTCAGTAACGGTATCCATAGCCGCACTTAGCATCGGAATGTTTAATAAAATTGTTTTGGTGAGATGTGTTTGAGTACTTACATCACGTGGCAATACTTCACTGTATGCAGGCATTAGCAATACATCATCATAAGTTAAACCTTCGCCGAAAAATTTTTTGGAAACTGTTGCTTTGTTATTTATTGTAGCCATTTGCAAAGATAATACCCGGACCCCTAAAGGGGAAATAAAAAATATTCTTGTGTGAAGTTTTAAAAATTTCTAACAAATTAAAATCTGCAAAGTCCCCTTCGGGGATTTAGGGGCTTTCAGGTCGTCATTTTATAAATTTTTCCCGGTATTGAAGAAACAACTCCCTGCATCTCTAACATTAATAATGCCTGTGCTACAGCGCTGCTGTTGAGCTTGCTTTTTAAATATAATTCATCAATATGCACCTGCTCCTGGCTTTGTAAAACAGTTATAATAATTTTTTCATTATCTGTAAGTTCAATAAACAATTCTCTTTGTTTCTTTGCTGATATTTTTTTATTCTCTTTCCAGCCCATATTCTCAAGAATATCATTTGCAGAAGTTATAAGAGCCGCTTTATTATTTTTTATAAGAAAATTACATCCTTCACTTTTAATATCATTTACTCTGCCGGGAAAAGCAAATACATCTTTATTATATCCATTGCCGAGTTCAGCTGTTATTAATGAACCCCCTTTTAAGCCGGATTCTATAACAACTATTGCATCGCTTATGCCTGCAACAATTCGGTTCCTTCCCGGAAAGTTTTGGCGATCGGGTTTTGTACAACTTCTGAATTCGGTAAGCAATCCTCCAGTTTTAATCATTTGTTTTGCAAGAGGAGAATTTTGCGAAGGATAAACCATATCAAGCCCATGTGCAAGAACGCCTATCGTTTTCAGATCATTTTTTATTGCAGCTTTATGTGCAAGACTGTCAATGCCAAATGCTAATCCACTCACTACAATTATATCTTCGCCGGCGAGATCTTCAATCAATTTTTCGCAAATATTTTTACCATATTCATTATTATTTCTTGTGCCAACAACGCATATTATTTTTGGAGAATTCAAATCAGCACTTCCTTTGTAATACAACATTGCAGGGCTGTCATAACAATTCAATAATCTTTGCGGATAATTTTTATCTGTAATAAAAAGAGGTTGTATTTTATATTTCTGTATAAAAAGAATTTCATCTTCTGCTTTTTTAAAATCATGAAAGTTTTTTATTGAGTTGGCTCTTATCGTCCCAATTCCTTCCAAAGTTTCAAGATCCTTTTTGCGTGCAGAAAAAATTGCTTCGGCATTTCCAAAGTGATTGATTAATGCTTTTGCATGTATATCACCAATGTTGGGAATAAGCGTTAATGCTATTTGGTATAGAAGTTCATTATGCATAATAAAACTTGCAGTTGTAAAATAATTAAAAATTCCATCTATAATTTTGGGATCTCTAATTGTTTACAAATTAAATTACAAAGATTTTTATCTAACTGGGGATGTCTTGAAACTGTGGTCTTCTTCCTGGTAATATTATTTGAAAAATATCATGTTTTGATCCTTTCCTATGCAAATAGCATTTATTATTTTGAAGATGAGTAAGAAATTGATTTCTTTTTACTGACACTACGAAATTATTAAATCTTGTTCCAAAACTTTATTCATATTATCTTCTTCACTTTGCATATCCTCATGATATAATTCCAAAGCATCTAACACATTTTGCTTAGCTTCTTCAATTGTTTCTCCCTGGGTTAAAATAGCTGGAAGTTTCATGTATTATTTTTATTAATAAAATTACTGAATTTAATTCTAATTACTCACCACACTTAATTCTGTTCTCCTGTCTAAAGCACGTCCCTGTTCAGTTGTATTGTCTGCTAAAGGATTGGTTTCTCCATAACCTTTGAAAGAAAGCCTTTCATTTTTGACCCCTTTATTCAATAAATAATTTACAACTGAAACTGCACGCCCGGTAGAAAGTTTTAAATTGTCTGCAGGCTTGCCTACATTATCTGTATAACCATTTATTTGAATTTTTAATTTTGGATTTTCGTTCATCAGCTTTACAACGTTATCCAGTTCTGTTATTGACTCTGGTTTTAATTCTGTTTTTTTTGTATCAAAAAATACATTTTTTAAAACTACATGTGCATTGGCTTCAATCGGTTGCAAAGCAATGTCAGCTTCAAATGTAGAATCGGGAGCTGTTCCTCTTATGTTGTAATTTTCTGAATAAAATAAATATCCCTTACGGTTAACGTTAAACGCATAATCTTTTCCTACGGGAAGTGTTACCAAATAATTTCCATCTTCATCGGTTTGCAACTTGCTTATAAGTTGTCGTGTATCTATGTCCGTTAGTTCAACGGAAGATGGCAAACCTTTTTTTGTTTTTTTATCAAACACCTGTCCTTTTACCCATAGGGTTTTAAGAGGCCGTAAGTCCTGGCGCAATTCAAAAGTATAAATATCGAGCCCACCTTTTGTATCATTTCTATCGCTGGAATAATAAGCAGTTTTCCCATCAGACGCAACAATTAATGAACCTTCATCGTCAATTGTATTAATGGGGTAGCCTAAGTTTTCAGGCTTGCTCCATTTTCCATTTGGAAGTTTTCTGGTAACAAAAATATCAGGCTTTTCACTATAACATTGATGTCCGTTAGAATTAAAATATAATGTTTGATTATCTGCATGAATGAATGGAGTGCTTTCATCGCCGGATGTGTTTATCTCAGCACCAAGATTTAAAGGTTCTTCCCATTTACCATTTTCATTTTTATGGCATACCCAAATATCTTTGCCACCAAATCCGCCGGGCACATTACTGCTGAAATACAAATCTCTTTTATCAGGAGATAATGATGGGGTAGATTCCCAAAATTCAGAGTTTACATTTGGGCCAAGATTTTCTGGATCGCTCCAGCCATTTTTTGTTAAGTAAGAAATGTAGAGATCACAACTGCCTAAACCCTCAGGGAAATTACATCCTGTAAACACAAGCAACTTTCCATCTTGCGAAATATTTTGAGCGCCTTCATTAAATGTTGTAGAGTTTATTTTTCCAGGTAAAGGAAACGCTTTACTCCAGGCATTATTTATTAAATCACTTTCATAAAAATCTTCATTTCCATTTATTCGTTTTGTAAAGATTAATTTCTTGCCATCAATGGTAAGAGAAGGAAAATATTCAAGGTCTGGAGTGTTAATGCTATCGCCTAAATTTTTTGGATTAAAAATGTAATTTTTTTCAGGATGTATTTTATCATAGTTAATAGCAAACTCATAAGTTGATTTTCTGAACTGACCTGCTTTTATACTTCTGTCATTAAGCGTTGGATTTAAAAGAAATTTATTTACTGCATTTAATGCATCAGCAAAACGGCCGATGCCTGCGAGTGAAATAGAATAAGGAAGCAAATAGTCTTTTGTATAAATAGAATCGAGTGAAAAAGATTTTTCAAACTGATTTACTGATTCAGCATAGTTCTTCATATTTGCGTTTATGCCTGCCAGTGAGAGATAGGCATCTACAAATTTCGGTTCAATTTTTAAAGCTTCGTTGATCATTTTTATGGAAGTGGTATATTCATCGTTTTGTGCTTTATTAAGTGCGAGTGCATAAATAGTATTTGCCTGGTGATTTACTTTCTCCGGATCATACCACTGAGATTCGGATTGTAGAAAAGATAAGACAAGTATAAAAAGAAAAAGTAGTCTTTGCATGCATATCATTTCATTAAAAGTAAACCGAATTTCTGGTGCATTTATTTAACGGGTTGTTATTTTATCAGCTATGAGCTATCAGCAGTGAGCGATAAGCGATAAGTCGTCATCAGAACTCTCTGCTCACTTCTCATGGCTCACTGCTATAGCTTATGGCTACGGTGCATTTATATATTTATGTATCTGCAGAGATAATTGCCATTGAGGATTTTCTTTTATATAATCAATAATTAATGGCGTTACTATTTCAGCTTTATCCCATTCTGGTTGCAGGTATAATTTACAACTGGGAGAAACAATTGAAGCATATTTTTCAGCCCAGGCAAAATCAGATTTATTGAATACAATTATTTTTAACTCATTTGCTTTTTTAAGAATACCTGGCAATGGCGGTTTGAATTTTTTTGGTGATAAGCAAATCCAGTCCCAGGTTCCACTAAGTGGATGCGAACCTGAAGTTTCAATATTTGTTGAAAATCCTTCCTGCTTTAATGTTTTTGTTAATGTATCAAGATTATATAAAGTAGGCTCACCGCCGGTAATTACAGCCAGTCGTGCCGGATGTTTTTTCGCTTCTGTCACAATTTGTTCAATGCTTTGTTCAGGATACAAATCTTTATCCCAGCTTTCTTTTACATCACACCACACACATCCTACATCACAGCCTGCAAGCCGAATAAAATAAGCAGCTTTTCCCTGGTGAAAGCCTTCACCCTGTAATGTATAAAAAGCTTCCATTACAGGTAAAGGGGTGGCTATATTTATTAAAGTTTCCAACGATTTTAGATTTTAGATTGGCGGTTTTAGATCGTAATTTTTAGATTGAAATAATTTTTTTTCGATTAAAACGAACTAATTTCAAAACTAAATAAAACTTGCCTTAGAACCCTCCTTTGTCACGAAGGACTCCTTTGGAGGAGGGCAGGGAGGCTTTATAAGTATTCATTAACAAAGCAGCTATTGTCATTAATCCAACTCCGCCGGGAACTGGAGTAATGTAACTGCATTTTGGAGATACATTTTCAAAATCAATATCTCCCGTTAACGCATAGCCGCTTTTTTTTGTTTCATCTTTTATACGGTTTATGCCTACATCAATTACCACTGCATTTTCTTTCACCATTTCAGTGGTTACAAATTTTGGCTTTCCAATTGCAGCAATTAATATATCGGCTTGTTTGCAAATTTCTGTAAGATTTTTACTCCGTGAATGACAAATTGTAACCGTTGCATTTCCATAATCTGCATTCCTGCTTAATAAAATGCTTATAGGAGTACCAACAATATTGCTTCTTCCAATTACAACAACATTTTTTCCTGTTGTTTCAATTTTATAATGCTGAAGAAGCAAAATAATTCCATAAGGTGTTGCAGAAATAAATGAAGGAAAACCAAGCACCATATTGCCAACATTTACCGGGTGAAATCCATCAACATCTTTAGAAGGTAAAATCGCATTAATTATTTTTTCTTCTGAAATATGTTTTGGTAAAGGAAGCTGAACAAGTATGCCGTCAATATCTGTATCGTTATTTAATTCATTTATTTTTTCTAAAAGTTCTGTTTCAGTAATTAAATTCTCAAACCGGAATAATGAAGAAGTGATTCCAATTTCTTTGCAATTTTTTACTTTGGATGTTACATAAGTTTCACTTGCAGGATTATTACCAATGAGCACAGCAGCCAGGTGGGGCATTTTTTTTCCGGAAGAAATTAATGCTGAAATTTTATTTTTTAGATCGTTCTTTATTGCTTGTGATGCCAGCTTGCCATCTAATATTTGCATCCTGCAAATTTAACCAGCTATGCTCATTTAATATTATTTTTTGCAGAGCAGAACAAATTTTTAATTTTTAATTCTATATTTAATTAAATACCAAAACAAACTTGAGAAAAATTTACCTGTTCTACTTTTTTATTTTAATAAGCACCGGCCTTTGCTCACAGTCACTGCGAAGACCTATAGCCGCATCATACATTGGTTTGGGTGCTTACAGCATCAATCATGTGGATGCGTTTTCTTTCACCTCTAACCAGGCTGCTCTTGCTCAAATAAAAAATGCAGCCATAGGTGCTTATGGAGAAAAAAGATTTTTGCTGGATGCAACTAATATGTATTCTGCAGTAGTTGCTTTACCAACGAAACAGGGAAATTTTGGGCTACAAGTAGATTATTTTGGGTTTAAAAATTATAATGAATCCCAAGTTGGTATTGCTTATGCAAGAAGCCTGGGAAGTGCACTCGACATAGGAATAAAGTTTAATTATTATTCTTTTCGCATACCTGCCTATCAAAATTCTTCAGCAGTAAATTTTGAGATTGGAGCAATTGCACATCTTACTGATAAATTAAATGCGGGCGTTCATTTCTACAATCCTGTTGGCGGTAATCTTTCTAAAACCAATAATGAAAAATTAAGTTCAATCTACAAATTTGGAATAGGATATGAAGCTTCAGAAAATTTTTTAGTGAGCGCAGAAATTGTAAAGCAGGAAGATTTGCCGGTAAATGTAAATGCAGGTGTACAATACAATTTCGCAAAACAATTTTTTGCAAGAGTTGGGATAGCATCAGAAAATGAATCTCCGTATGCAGGAGCGGGTGTTAGCTGGGATAATTTGCGTTTAGACGTAAGCGTTAGTTATCATCCGCAGTTTGGTTTTAGTCCTGGTTTGATGTTGATTGTTAACTTCAAATCTAAAGAGATTGAAAAGAAATAATTATATCAACTATATCAACCCTTTTTTACTTGTAATATTTTTTTTGCTGTTCAGTAGTTTTATTGATTTTGCATATTCGCAGGTAAAGCCTGTGGAGCCAATAGAACCTCCTCATGTTGTAGAGCAACAGCTTGAGAACTTAACTGAATCAAGTGATGATATGGAAACTGAAGACGATTCGTACCTGCAGGAATTACATCATTTTATTAATAACCCAATCAATTTAAATTATGCTGATGAAGGACAATTACAGGAGCTTAAATTATTAAACCCGATACAGATTAGTAATCTTCTTTCTTACAGAAATCTTCTTGGAAAGTTTATTAATATTTATGAGCTGCAGGCAATACCTGATTGGGATGGAATGCTTATCCACCGGATTAGGCCTTACATAACAGTTGCTATCAATGTAGAATTATTTAGTACAATTGCGAGCCGTTTAAAAAATGGCAGCCATTCATTTTTAATGCGCGGAACGCAGGTTCTTGAAAAATCGAAGGGTTATCTATTGAATCCTGACTCAGCAACAAATTTTTATCCTGGTAGTCCTCAAAAAGTTTTGGTTCGTTATAGATATATTTTTAAAAATTTACTTCAATACGGCATTACTGCAGAAAAAGATGCAGGTGAACAATTTTTTAAAGGAGCAGAAAAAAAAGGGTTTGATTTTTATTCTGCACATTTTTTTGTAAGAAATCTTGGAATTATTAAATCTCTTGCCATAGGAGATTTTACTGTAAATCTTGGACAGGGTTTAACGCAATGGCAAGGGCTTGCTTTCAAAAAAGGCTCCGATGTTTTAAATATAAAAAGGCAATCTGATGTATTACGGCCTTATAATTCTCCTGGAGAAATTGTATTTAACAGGGGAGTAGGAATTACATTGAAAAAAAATAACTGGGCGGCTACAGGCTTTGCAAGTTTTCGTAAACTGGATGCAAACTTTATAGTTGATACTCTAAATGCAGAAGATGTTGTTTCTTCATTGCAAACTTCAGGCTATCATCGTACCGCAAGTGAAGTAGCAGATAAAAATTCACAGGGGCAATTAAGTTTTGGTGGCAACTTCGGTTATTCAACTGAAAGATTTAATATAGGTGTAAATGCAGTGCATTATAATTTTGAACATATTATTACGAAGTCCGGGTTTTTATACAATAAGTATTCACTTTCTGGGAACAAAGCCGGCAGTTATAGTGTAGATTACAGTTATACCTATAAAAACATGCACTTCTTTGGAGAAGCAGCAACCGATGAAGGCTTTGACAAAGCTTTTGTAAATGGATTGCTTATTAGCGTTGCCCAGCATGTTGATATGAGTTTTTTATACCGCAAAATTTCAAGAGGATACCAATCGCTTTATACCAATGCGTTTACTGAAAGTACTTTTCCAACTAATGAAAGCGGCTTCTATAGTGGCATCACCATTTCACCAGTTGACTATTTACGTATTGATGCATATGCTGACTTTTATCATTTTCCCTGGTTAAAATACAGGGTTGATGCTCCTTCATCCGGAAATGATTATATGATACAAATGACTTACAAACCTAACAGGCAAGTTGAAGTTTATGCGAGATACCGTACTGAAAAAAAGGCATTCAATTATAACCCTGATAATGTTACTTTAAATCCAGTAATTGCGAAACCAAAGCAAGGATTAAGAACGCAATTCAGTTATAAAATAAATCCTTCATTTGCTTTTAGGTCAAGAGTAGAATTGTCCTGGTTTGATAAGAAAGGCGATGCACCTGAGAATGGATTTTTGACTTTTTTTGATGTTATTTATAAGCCTGTACTCAAGCCATTTTCTGGAAATATACGATTGCAATATTTTGAAACAGATGGATATAATAGCCGATTGTATGCTTATGAAAATGATGTTTTGTATGGTTATTCAATACCAGTATTTTATGATAAAGGTTACAGATATTATCTGAATATGAATTATGATTTAACGAGAAATATTTCTATGTGGATAAGATTTGCACAAACAATTTATCCGGATAAAAACGTTATTGGTAGTGGCCTGGACGCAATTCACGGTCATGCAAAATCTGAAATTAAGTTGCAGGCAATATTTATTTTTTAAAAAAATTGTTAAACTGTGCAGCGAAAATTAAACATCATCTGTCCTAATAGATATTAATGTGAAAATTTCGTCAATTAACATTTTTTTTGGTTCTCTTGATAAGAACTATATATTTGCAATCTTAAAACTAAAAACAACACATGAGAAGATTTTTAATGCTTTTTTGCATGCTAATGCTCAGTGGAGTACTAGCATTCGCCCAAAACCGTGTCGTAACCGGTACGGTTACTGATGATAGAGGCCTTCCTGTAGAAGGCGCCTCGGTTAAGGTTGCCGGGTCAAGAACCGGCGTAGCTGCCGACGCTAACGGAAATTTCAAAATTTCTGTTCCTGCCGGCGCCACACTTACCATTAGTGGAGTGGGCCTTACTACAAAACAAGTAGCCGTTGGTACTGACAATGTAGTAAAAGTTTCAATTGCTAGAAATAGCTCTGAATTATCTACGGTAACTATTACGGGTTACGGTATTAAACGTGAGCCTAAATCGTTGGGTACATCTGTAGCCAAAATAAGTAATAAAGACCTTACGCAAGGTAAGGTTACTAATATTGCAACCGGCTTGTCGGGTAAAGTTTCAGGCCTGCAGATTAACAACGTAAATAGTGGTGTTGACCAAAGTACAAGAATTACTTTAAGAGGAAATAGGTCTATTCTTGGAAACAATGAAGCGCTCATAGTAATTGACAATATCGTTATTTCAAGAGACCAGGGCGGAACTATTCTTGCCCAGCTAAATCCTAATGATATAGAAACTATTTCAATATTAAAAGGTGGCAGCGCCTCTGCTATTTATGGTGCAGATGGTTCAAATGGTGTTATTATAGTTACCACCAAACAAGGAACTAAAGGCAAACCTGTTGTTAATTATAGCAATACAACAGAAATTCAGGAAATTGCTTATTTACCTGGTCTTCAAAATACTTTTGGCACTTATGGGGGAGAATTAGATCCTAATCAATATCCGGGTATTGTTTATTTTCCTGAAAATCCCCTTGTACCTTATGTGCCTTATGAAAATCAAAGTTATGGCCCCAGGTATAATGGCGCTCCTATAACAGTAGGCGCTCCTGTAAGATTTTTTAATGCAGATGGTACTTTTTTTGATTCTCTAAAGCATAGTACTTATTCTGCCAGGCCAGGCGCAAAAAAAGGATTTTTTGACAAGGGAATAACTGAACAAAATGATCTGTCTATTTCAGGTGGGGATGATAAAAGCAGGTTTTTTCTCAGCATCCAGGATGTTAACATTGCAGGTACCGTTCCAAAAGATAAAAATCACAGGAATACTTTTCGGGTAAATGGTTCAAGAGATTTTGGCCGCTTAACCGTTGGTTACTCTGCAGATTATACTATTCAGCATTCAAATACTACACCTGGTTCTTTCGGTGTTAATGGTAGTGCTGCTGGTTTCGGTGGTTCTTATTTTCAAAACAGGGAAGTTTACTGGACGGTGCTTAATACGCCTGCTCATATTGACCTGAGAGATTATAGAAACTGGAAAACAGATCCTTTTGCTAATCCTAATGGATATTTTAATGCTTATTATGGTAATCCATGGTGGCAAATAGATGAATCAAGATTTGACAGCAAAAGAAACACTTTAATAGGGCAGATTAATGCTACCTTTAAAGTTGCAGATTGGTTCAACCTTTCCGCTGTAACATCTATCACCCGGTTTGACCAGACTCAGAAATTTACTAATGAAGGATTCAAATTTGCTGATTGGGCAAAAGCGGATGTGTATGGTTCAGGAAGAGGCACGGCAGATTTTCCACCCTCATCTTATGATGCCTTTGGTTATAGCAATGACTTAACCGGCAGTGTATTTGCTAATTTTAATAAAGATTTTAAAAGTTTTTCTACAAAATTAGTAGTAGGTGGAACAACTAATGAGGGAACCCGAAGAAATATTAATGTATCAGCAGGCCAGTTGGTAATAACCGATTTTTTTAATATCTCCAATAGAGTGGGAGAGCCCGGGGTATATGAAAATTTTAGCCAGGCCAGAAAAATCGGCGCATTTGCTGATCTTGTTTTAGGATATCATGATTACCTGTTTGTTCATGGTTCTTTCCGTAATGATTGGGATTCAAGACTTGATAAAAGCCAGAGAAGTTATAATTATCCTGCCGGTGATATTTCATTTGTTTTTACAGATGCCATACCGGGGTTAAAAGATAATAATTTTTTAAGCTATGGTAAACTAAGAGGAGCCTATGGTAAAACCGGTAATGTGAGTGTAGGCCCTTACAGCCTGGATAATGTATTTAACAGCGCTCCAAATTTCCCTTACGGAAGCACTGCAGGTTTTACAGTTTCAAATGCGTTAAACAATCGTTTGCTTAAACCGGAGTTTACTACTGAAAAAGAAATAGGATTAGACCTTGGATTTTTGAAAAACAAGATTACTCTTAAAGTGGCTGTTTACAAATCAAACACTACAAATCAAACATTACCGGTACAGGTTAGTTCTGCCACAGGCTTTACTTCCGCTCTTTTAAACAGCGGCGAAATGCAAAATAAAGGTATTGAAGTTGACCTTGGTATAACCGCTCTCAGTAATCCGGGAAATGGTTTAAGATGGGATTTGGGAGG
>JBBRTG010000042.1:0-18742 GCA_038244655.1 Chitinophagales bacterium | reverse complement strand
TGGCAAAAATTCTATTTTCTGCAACAGCGTATTTCGCAGGGGATCTGTTATGATCTCTTTTTTAATTGTATATTTTTTTTGTAAGCATTCATTGGTAATTTGATACGCAGGTATTCCATCGCCCATCGTTTCAGTGAAATGTTTGGTATCTCTTTTTTCTTCAGAAAAAAAATCTTTTCCATCAGTTACAATCAATTCAATGTCTCTTGTACACGCTTCATCTTCTCTTGGAAAATATACTTCATTGATAATGCCATGACTTATTGTAAAACTAATTCGGGATAACGAGTTCAATGCCTTACCAACGCCAGACTTGGCGCTTGACGTCCAGCGGCCTGGAATGCCAGGACTACCGGGAGGAATTGCTGCAGAATTAAACATAGATCCATATTTTATTTTCCCCATCCCTCTACCGTTAATTTTTCAAATTGCCTCATCATACCATTAGTTTTATTTTTTTCTCACTTTAATAGTTTGTCATTATCATAATATTTTGTTTTGCATCTCTATAGCATCCTTCAAATGAGCTTTTAGGGTTGGAACAATATTTTGCAACAGCACATGTAATTCTTGATTTCCACGTTAGGAATTAAGGTATTTTTAAAGTGTTATTACAGTTTTGGAACACATCATCGTCTCAGTATTTCAATATTTTATTTGCTCTGTATTTTTATGATCAAAGGCTGATAGCTTTAGGAATAGGATATCTTTCTCCAGGTGAAAATGAACAATCAGATATTCTTCAAAGTCCTTCAACATTTCAAGCAGCGACCTATAGGAATGACAAGCATCGGACGGTATTTTATAATTACCGGCTATCTGGCGGATAACTTTCAGATAATTCAATGCCTTTTCCAGGTCATTTTGCAACAATTTTAGGGTATCTGTCAAAACTTTTGAATCAGTGTTGTCAGGTCTTTGCCGGTGTCTTTTCTCTTTTGCTATTTGCCTGATGTAAGCGAAAAAAAATTCTTCTTGCCTCATTTCATTTAATAAATCGTGAAAGAACAAAAAGATAACTTCAGTAAGCTTTAGCAATTCCGGGTGACTCTCACAGTGGCGATAGGCAACTTTTTGCGCCAGGGAATAAATAATAACAGCATTATCCTTTGCAAACTCATGATGAGTTTTAACAATGGATTCTATCAGAAAATCAGTATCCCATTTTTGAAAGCCGTCACAGGAAATTGTTTTGAGTACATTAAATGGTTGATGCAACTTTTTTAAGCCCTCCTCAGTTACATAAATTTCATAATTATTCTCAATGCTCTCCATTTCTCCTGCGTTAAAATCGACACGACTTTTTTGTGAAGTTTCGGTATTATAATGTCTTTCTTGATGAACGTGTTTTTTTGTTCCGGCAAATTGTCTTGCATTCATATCAATTTTTTTAGCCTTGATTTACTTTTCTCAAAAGTATACCCCGGTTATTAGCATGGCATTAAGCAAACATTAGAATGTGATTAGAATCCAGTTGGTTTTTTCTAATGTAAAAGGATAAGAAGTAAATTGCTCCAATTATTGACAATTTTCACATTATATGGAAGCAAGGAAATTATTAATTGTTGAAGACGAAAAAAAAATAGCTGATACTCTTAAGTTCGGTCTTGATGAAAAAGGTTTTGATGTTGAGGTAGCTTATGATGGCAAATTAGGCTATCATTTATTTTGTGCTAATGATTTTGATCTTATTGTTCTTGATATAAACCTTCCCGGTATAAATGGTTATGAACTTTGCAAATTAATTCGTGAACGGAACCGGGACATTCCTGTTCTTATGCTCACTTCAATGAGCGCATTGAACGATAAAATTGAAGGCTATGAATCCGGTGCTGATGATTACATGGTGAAGCCATTTGAATTTAAAGAACTCCTTCTTAAAATAAAATCTCTTCTTAAACGCACTGCAAGCAAAAACCTTCCAGTTGGAAATATGCTAAAAGCTGTTGACCTTGTAATGAACCTCGATAGTAAGGAGGTGAAGAGAAGTGACAGGGTAATTAATCTTACAGCCAAAGAATTTCAGCTGCTGGAATACCTGCTTCGAAATAAAAACAGGCTAGTTTCAAGAGTGGACATCGCCATCAATGTATGGGATGTTGATTTCGAAACCAATACCAACGTGATTGATGTTTACATAAGTTATCTGCGCAATAAAGTAGATAAACATTTTGAACAAAAATTAATCCAGACGCATATTGGTATGGGGTATATATTAAAAGACCATTGATGCATGTAAGAATTAAAATAACATTGTTGTTTACTCTTATAATGAGTTTATTGCTTGCATTATTTTGTGGCTTTATCTATTATTTCTTTTATAGCATCAGGTTAGAGAATATTAAAGCGCACTTAACCAACCACGCTTTAACTACAGCTAACATGCTTAAAAAACCCGGAACGTTTGGGCAAACGCTGATGAAGGAAATCGATTCCATCACCGTAATACCAATGAAAAATAAAACCATCCAGGTATATAATTTCCGTAATGAAAGAATATATGAAAATATTGATATGCCCAATGATACTTTACATGTTACGGATGACATATTGAATAAAGCCAGAATGGAGATGAAGTATTTTTTTACTGTTGGAAACAGGGAAGCCATAGCTTGTTATGATGTTAAGAATAGTAACCGACCGGTTATTGTTGCAGCTGCATTTGATGAAGAAGGTAAAAGAAACCTCAACCATCTCAAAATTATTTTACTGATAAGTTTCATCTGCGGCAATTTAATTGCGTTTACTTCAGGATATTTTTTTTCGAAGACATTGTTAAAGCCAATCAGGAAGATTGCTGATGATGTAAATGAAATTTCTGTTCAAAGTTTGACACACAGAATTAAATTGGGCAACGCAAATGATGAATGGAATTACCTGACAGAAACTTTAAATAAATTATTAGATCGCTTACAGCAAAGTTTTGAATTACAACGGCGTTTTATTTCTTCGGCATCGCACGAATTATCTACACCGCTCACTTCAATTTCAAGCCAGTTGGAAGTATCATTGCAGAGAAACAGGGAGGCTAAAGAATATCGTGGCGTGATGCAATCGGTTTACCAGGATGTACGCAATTTGGCTAAGCTTACACAAACTTTACTGGAGTTTGCAACCGTGTCGGGTATTAAAGGGGGAATTGAAATTAATTCAATAAGAATTGATGAAATACTGATGCAGCTTCCGGGTGAAATTACAAAAATGAATAACAAATTTTCGGTAAAACTTGAGTTTGAACAGTTACCTGAAAAAGAAGAACGACTATTGGTATTCGGTAATGCCGAATTATTATTTACTGCTATAAAAAATGTTGTTACAAATGCCTGTAAATATTCGCCTGATCATCTTGCCAAAATAAAATTATTAGTTGAACCAAAAGAAATAATTATTTCTGTAGAAGACCATGGAAAAGGCATATCTGAAAATGATTTAAAAAATATTTTTCAGCCATTTTACAGAACTGAAGACAGTAAGACTATTAGCGGTTTTGGTGTGGGATTGCCTTTAGTTTACCGAATTATTAAAATGCACAAAGGCGAAATAAAAGTTAACTCGACTGTTGGAAAAGGAACCATCGTTTTAATGCGGCTTCCCGTTGCTGAAAATGTACGGCGCAAATAATATTTAATTGCTTTCTAATCCGTTCTTAATCCCCCTCTAATACCCGCAGTTTAATTTTGAGAAAAGAAAAAGGATAAACTAAAACTCCTGGTTCTCCCAATATTTTTCATTCTCAAATATAACATTATGAACATCATTATTAAATCGGTGGATTTTAAGACCGGAAAGGCTTTAGAGACCTTTGTAAAGAATAAAGTAAGCAAACTATTCAGACAATATCATAACATAATCCGGGCAAATGTGATGCTTCGAAAGGGAGAAAGCAAAAACCCCGAAAATAAATTATGTGAGATAAGACTGGCGGTGCCGGGTTATGATCATTTCGTAAAAAAAAGTACCGGAGAATATCAAAAATCTGTTTCGCAATCGGTAAATGTATTGCAGGAAATCCTGAGAAGAAATAAGACAAAACTACTTACCAGGAGACAAACCGGGTTATTTCCTAAAATTTAAATCCTGTTAACATGTTTCAAAATAAAAAGACTTTTTCGTTTGAACGGGGACTTCTTGTAATGGTGATAACGATTAATATTTTAGTTATAATAATGGCTGATCTTCATAACCGGGATTTCTATTGGATATTGCTTTGTTCAATTCCCTTGTTATTTTTTGCGCTTTATTATGATAGAACAGTTTTCAAAAAAGCCACCAGGAATAGAAAATCAAATAATAATGATTTCAAATTCCATGAAAAGGATAATATTTTTCCCCGAAATAATAAGTCCAATGAGCTAACCGTACTCTTTGGCAACAGGCAGTGTGCTCAGCCATATCGTTCCAGTATAATTTGTTTTGAGTCGGTAAGTGCAGATCAAAATATTAAATACGTCCCTAAACAAATTGTATTCTCTGAAGATAATGATTACACACAGGACATGATGCAAAGGCTAAATGACGGATTATTTATCAGCGATTCGATATGGAGAATAGGGCCCGGCTATGCGGGTTGCAGAAACAATAATTTTAGTTTTAACTCCGAAGCTTTTAGAGTAAATGCTGCGATGCCAAACGTGAAAATGATTGAACTAAAATTATCAGGGTTTAATGATATGGCTAATATTTCTGCGACAAAAATTTCTTATTCAAATCAAGCAAACGATTGGAAGCATAAAGGTTCTAATTTTAAACATACAGCATTTAGCAATGCGGAAAGTATGGTTATATTTCTGGACTTGTTACGACAACTCTCCGGTAAAAAGCCAATTGGTATAAACCTTTGCATTACGGATAAGAAGGAATTTTATGAAATGTGTTATGCTTTTTGTAAGACACATATAATACCTGACTTTATTGTTGTAGAAGGCTGCGCAAAAGAAAATAGCTTTTTGAATAATGTATCTCCAAATCCTAGTATGCCTTTGTTTGAAGCATTGCAGTTTGTTTCAAAAACTCTTGAAATATATGGCCTTTCTAAGGAAACTAAAATAATTGCTGCCTCTGAAATCTATACAGCATTTGATGTATTAAGACTTCGTGCATTGGGTGCGGATGCCATAAGTATGCGAAACTGTCTTACCAGTGGTGATAAACCTTATCGAACAGATGAGTTCGGGTTTGCTCGATTTTCCCGGCAATGTATGGAACGATTCCGTAGTAAAATACTCAATAGTACAATCAGCACTATCCAGGCATGGGGATATGTGAATATTAAAGACATAACCCTATCGTCATTTTTTCGCAGTTTGGACGCTTTAAATACAAGAGATGTAAATAAAGAATACGACCCGGAAGGGTGGGATGTTTCTGAAAGAAAAACCTACCGGCTCTCACAAAAAAACTTTTACGAAAAGAAAACCAGTTCAGGAGCTTTTCTTAATTAGTGCCGGCCCATAAAAGAATTTTTTATTTAAAAATTCCCACAAAATGATTTTCCAAACAATTACGCATACCATTTCTAAATTCTTTCGGATTTTCATTTTCAAGAACATTTACAAGGTTTTTGTGAGTGGTGAAAGTTTTAAGCTTTAATTGTTTTTTTAATAACCCACTTTTATTTATGTACTCAAAAACAGACAATAACATCCCTGGAATTTTTTCAATGTGCCATTACCGGTTATCTCTTATAATTTTCCATGAAAAGCAATTTCATGATCTATATTAAACAAATGATATCGGGAGTGAGTATTGTAATAAAATGTAAGAGTCTGGCCGACTTTTAATCCATGGTTAGAATCTGGGTGAACATAATTTTCTTTTATAGCCACCAATCGCTTTAATAAATTGAAATCCTATTTTCAAACAATTGCTAAAATTCTGATATTAATAAAATCCTTGTAAAATAATTTATTTCTCAACCAATATTTCTCATCTTTCCTTTCTTGTTCTTTTTCTTATGCTTTTCCATACAGGTATTACATCGGGCGAAAGATCGAAATAAATAATAGCGCCTGCATACAATGCAATGAAAACACTGCTTTTTAAAACCATTGCAAAAAACCCATGCAGGTTTATAAAAGTAAAATAGCAAATTGTATAACATGCGAAAGCAATTATAACTGAATAAAAAGTTTTGTAACTGAATGGATGCATGTTGAATTTGCGCTCAAGAAAAATGATGCGAATGGCGTTGTAAATTGTAAATGAAATTACATTGGAATAACCTGCCCCGATAATTCCAAATTGTTTTACCAATAAATAATTAAGTGGTATTGCAAATGAGAGTAAAATAATTCCGCTTATCATTTCTACACGCCAAAAAATAGAGGTGCCTATAATTTGCGAGTTCACTCCTGTGCCAAGATCAACAACTCTTGCCAATCCCAAAAAGAAAAATATCCATTCCGATTGCAGGTAGGCAGGTTTAAGCCCGAAAGTTATTACAGCATCTCTATAATTAAGCCACACCACTAAAAAAATTCCAAGAGATGCAATGAGCAAATTGATTCCCGAACGCTGGTAAATTATAGTAATTTTTTTATAGTCCTTATCTTTCCATGCCTGTGAAAGTATAGGCACAGATGCAGCAATGGCGCCCCTTTGGGGCGCCTGCACTAAACCGGCAACCACACTTCCCAATGCAAAAATACCTGCTGAGGCTGTACCCAAAACTGACATGATAACTAAGGTATCAATAAACTGAGCAATCATAAGAATAGTTCCGCCAACATAAATGAGTGATGCTAATGAAACAATTTTTTTATAAAACTTTTTTGTTACCCGGCTTATAGTAAATGTGATGTACAACTCTTTTTTCCAAAGCAAATAAATAAGTAAAACAAAAGCGGTAATGCCATAAGTAAACGCATAGAGTTTAATAAACGCATCATAGCTGTTGATGAGCTTAAAGCTCAGGAAAAAAATAAGGATGGTTGTTAAGCCTCTGAAAAGAACTTCTCTTAAGAAAGTAGTGAATATTGATTTACGAATGTTCCAGGCAAATACTTCAAGAATTGAAAAAATCAAAATGGAAAATCCAAATGGAAATACCCAAAAATAATATTGTATAAACTCAGGTGAGTTTGCACCAAATTTCCTTATCACCAAATCTTTAAAAATAATACCCGCAAGTATTATGAAACAAAAGCCAATGAGGCATACAACAAGCGCCCATGTTAAAAGATCATTTTTCTTTTTGGAAAGATTATCATTGTAATAAGGATAAAATTTATAAACAGAAGAAATCATTCCAAGGTTGGCAAATGCATACATTAAGTTACCGACTGCAATAAAAATCCCCGTTAATCCATATTGAGAAGTAGTAAATGGCGAGCCTTGCCGTGTAAATAAATAGGTATTAATAAAGCCAATGAAAAAGCCGGCATAAACAAAAATGGTAGATATGATACTTTGCCTTCGTATCTGCGACATAGAAAAGTTTAAGGCTGTAAATTAATGGTTAATAATTTCTTCTCAATATTTTGTAGTTTTAAAAAATACACATTCAAATTGAGCCGCATACTTTGCTACGGGCAAATGGGAGAGAAGCTACTAAGAGGAATGTGTGCCATTTATTCGGATACGCTTTATATATTTTTAATTCCATACTTTCGACAAAAAATTTATATCATTGAAGAGATAAAGCAATTTTTCACAGACAAAAAACTTATAAGTGACAAAGATTTGAAGTTGGTTTGTGAAAAACAAAAAGCAAGTTTTGCATTTATAAACTCGGTGGCAAAGTTTTTGCTTATATCAAGAAACAATGAAAATTATTCAATAAAATCGTTATTATATTATTCCCTATATTGTAAAATACATACGTTATGAAAACAAAAAAATACGCGCTTTTATTTGTTATTTCTTTTGATGCTTAATGCTTGTAAAAAGGATCCTGTGACCAAACCTGTAAAGTTTACCTCAACAAGTTATCAAACCTTAGGAACTTATGATGCTACGGGAAACCCGGATTATTTATTAAAAGATACAATTTCTTCTGCCTTGCTTTCATTTATAAACAATACTCTTCCAAATGCAGAAAACCTAACAACCTCACATCCGGAATTGTTTAATACTACAGCGATTGCTGATATTACAATCACCCAATCATCCGACGTATTTATAACGTTTGTTAAAGAAGATGGCAGATTTAAAAATTCAATTGCTTTTTACACATATCCTACCAATCAGCCGCCGGTAAGTGCTAAAGACATAAAAATAATTACTTATGTTTTTCCGAATGCTGGAAATCTTACACCATTACAGGCAGGTGATAAAGCTAAGATTGGAAGATTTAATGTAGGCACGTCTATTGGTTTTGTTTTATTACAAAACGCCTGGAATACTACTACTAAAACACTTGATAATAATTCTGTACATTTTTGCTCAAACGATGCTTTAAATCGTGAAGTTGATCCTAATCTGAAAAAGCATGCAGTTTTAATTGATTATACGTCTGAAAAAAAAGTATTGATCGGGTTTGAAGATACTGACAGAACAAAACCTGAATGTGACAACGATTTTAACGATGTAGTGGTTTATGGCACTGTTACTCCCTGAGTTTTAGAAAAGATAACATATTGCCCATCGAATATTCAGCAATATGCTTTTATTCAATTAATTCCTTTGTTTCAATATAAAAATTCTCATCCACCTTCAATTCTTTAATTGGGGTTTTCAATTGCTGCATTTTCCCTTTGGGATAAATAAACATACGCTTTCCTTTTTCATCCTGAATTTTTACGGGCATATTAAATCCATCAACAACATTTGCCCAGTGATAGGAAAGAATGCCATTATTTATTTTATATTTCAATACTGGAATTTTTATCGTTCTTAAATATTGATCAAATACTTTGGAAAAATCAATTTGCGATTGCTTGCTTATATAATTTTCAACCTGCTTAGTTGTAACTGTTTGGTGATAAAAAGTTGAATTAAGACCTCTTAATATTTTTCTGAATGTAGCGTCATTATTTATCACCTGTCTAATTGTATGTATCATGTTACTGGCTTTATAATACATATCAATGGGCCCTTCTTTATTAACACCATAAGCAGGAATGATAGGTTCTTTGTTTTCAATATTTTTCCTGATGCCGATTACATATTCATCTGCTGCTTTTTTACCAAAATAATATTCAGTAAAAAGTGTTTCACTGTAATTGGTAAACCCTTCATGAATCCACATATCTGCAAGGTCTTTGGATGTAATGTTATTGCCAAACCATTCATGGCCACTCTCATGCACGATAATAAAATCCCATTTCATTCCTACGCCTGTGCCAGAAAGATCCATTCCATGATAACCATTCTGATAGCCGTTTCCATAAGCAACAGCGCTCTGGTGTTCCATGCCAAGGTAGGGCGCATCTACCAGCTTATATCCATCTTTATAAAAAGGGTACGGGCCAAACCAATATTCAAAAGCTTTCATCATTTTAGGTGCTTCCTGAAATTGTTTTTTTGCTTTGGTAAGATTTGAATCAAGCACCCAATAATCCATAGTAAGATTTCCTTTCTCTCCTTTATAAATTTGTCCGAAATGAACATACTTTCCGATGTAAGGAATCAAATCATAATTATTAATCGGGTTTACTACCGCCCATGTGTAAACGCTGTTTCCATCGTTGTTATCAACCTTGCTTCTCAGCCTTCCATTGCTTATGGTAATTAAATCTGAAGGAGCTGTAACATGTATTTCTGCGCTGTCCGGTTCATCCCCCTGGTAATCTTTACAGGGATACCAAACACTTGCTCCCAATCCCTGGCAGGCAATGCTTATCCATGGATTATGTGCTTTATCTCTTGCCCAAACTAAACCACCATCCCACGGGGCTTTTTTTGCAATGGTTGGTTTGCCGTGGTAATAGATGGATAGCTCTTTAAAAGTATTTGAAGGTACATTAATAAAATATGCATTCCCATCCCGTGAAATTTGAGTGGAATCTTTCAAAACGATTTTTTCGATCATTTCAGCGTTTCTAATCTGAACGTCATCTCTATAAAAAATTACGCTATCAATCATCATCGGTTCCTGCAAATCAATTTGCATTTTATTTCCTTTATTCAAAACTTTAAAATCAATGTCATTATATCCACTTATAGTACTATCCTGTAAATTAAATTTTACATGCAGATCATATTTAGTCGCATCCCACCACGATCTTCCGGGTCCGTTGCTTCCACGCAAAGTATCGGCATGTGTAAAAGGCTGTGCAAATGATGCAATACAAAATGCAAACAATAAACAAATAATGCTAACTATCTTTTTCATTTACTAAATTTATTTTTTCAACGTCAAAGATGAAGTTAAAAAATCAATCTCTATTGCCATTTATAAAAATTTACATTATAAAAAATTTATCCGCTAATTGTTGGCGGTGGAGACACCGCCCACGGCGGACCGCCCCGGTTGGTGTCCCCATCAACCGGCGACATTCAATGGCTATCGGATTTGAAATGCGCGCTAAAAAAAAATTATTCAGATCAAATAGTACTTCTGTACTACTTATTGCAATATTATTTATCTTTTCTTCCTGCAGGCATCATGAGCAATCAAAAAATATTTTTCATTACAATGAACACTCAGGAATAGCAACGCTTGATCCGGCATTTGCAAAAAATCAATCTATAATATGGGCAGTACATCAACTTTATAATACACTCATTCAAACGGATGACAGCCTTAACCTTATTCCTTCTCTTGCTAAAAGCTGGGAGATTTCTCCGGACAATCTCAAATTTATTTTTCATTTACGCAATGATGTTTATTTTCAGGACAATGATGCTTTTGTAAATGGCAAAGGAAGAAAAATGACAGCACAGGATGTTGTGTACAGTTTCAATCGTATTACGGATAAAAATACAGCCAGCAGCGGGGCATGGATCTTTAATGGAAGAGTAGATTCTATAAATGCTTTTACTGCGATTGATGATACGACTTTTCAATTAAAATTACTTGCACCATTTCATCCTATTCTTGGGATACTCAGCATGCAATATTGTTCTGTTGTTCCTAAAGAAGTTGTAGAGAAATATGGAAAAGATTTCAGACGGCATACCTGTGGTACCGGGCCTTTTGAGCTTGTAGCCTGGGAAGAAGGGCAGGCATTAATTTTAAAAAAAAATCCCCGTTATTTTGAAAAAGACAGTGCTGGAAACAGACTCCCTTATCTTGATGGCATTAAAGTTTCTTTCTTTGAAAATATGGCTACTGAATTTTTAGAATTTCAACAGGGCAGAATGGATTTTGTGAATGATATAGATGCTTCGTTTAAAGATGAAGTGCTTACTAAAAAAGGTGAATTACGAAAAGAATGGCAGGGAAAAATTGTATTAGTAAAACATCCTTATCTAAATATTGAATACCTCGGAATTTTAAACGATACCTCTCTTGAAATTGTAAGAAATTCCCCGCTTAAAAATTTAAAAATAAGGCAGGCTATTAACTATGGATTCAATCGGAGGAAGATGATGTTGTATATCCGTAACTCCATTGGCATTCCTGCAGAAAGCGGGTTTATTCCTGCAGGGTTTCCATCATTCGATTCTACTGCGGTTAAGGGTTACCGTTATGATCCTTCTAAAGCTTTGCAATTGCTGAAAGAAGCAGGCTATCCTAACGGTGCAGGCTTACCCGTAATTAAATTATTGACCATACCAATCTATGCTGATTTCGCAAGTTATATTGCCAGCGAGTTGCAGCAAATAGGAATAAGAATAGAAGTGGAGACTATTCAGAAAAGCCTTTTACTTGAAGAGACTGCAAAGTCGGAAGCATTATTTTTTAGAGGAAGCTGGATTGCAGATTATCCTGATGCCGAAAATTATCTTAGTTTTTTTTATGGAAAGAATCCTGCGCCACCCAATTATACACGTTATAAAAATTCTCAATTTGATAAATTGTATGAACAGGCATTGGCAGAAAAAAATGATTCAGTAAGAAAAAAAATTTACCAGCAAGCCGACCAGTTAATGATAAAAGATGCGCCTGTTGTGCCTTTATGGTATGATATGGTAATTCGGCTGGTAAAGCCGTATGTAAAAAATTTTACACCTAACAGTCTAAACTTGCTGGAGCTAAGAAAAGTAAAATTAGATAAGTAAATATTTCGTTATAAGTTAAACCTTCGGATATTCTACTCCGTTATAATGAATTAAGCGTAGCTTACAACATTACCTATTTATAATTTACACTTAATGTTTGCTATCCTACTATTCTTTTTTTGCCATTGGTTTTTTTCATTGTTTTTTCACTCATTTTTCTTACACCGGTTTGCATCTCACCAAATGTATACAACCAGCAGACGTTGGGAAAAAACTTTTTATTTCTTAACATGGTTTGTCCAGGGATCATCTTTTTTAGTACCGAGGGCGTATGCTGTATTACATCGTATGCACCATACTTACAGTGATACAGAAAAGGATCCGCATTCACCATATTTTTTTAAAGATATGTGGCACATGATGCTGCATACGGCTAAAATATTCAGGGCATTTGTTACGGGGCAAAACCTGCCTGATCCGCAATTCACAAAGGAATATATACCGGTATGGGACAAGCTTGATAAAGTAGGCAATCATGCGCTTACAAGATTAGCATTTGGTGCTTTTTACTTTTCTTTTTATTTAATTTTTGCGCCAAATTATTGGTGGTTTTTATTGTTGCCTGTGCATTTTTTAATGGGACCTATACAAGGCGCAATTGTAAACTGGTTTGGCCACAAGCTTGGTTATAGTAATTTTAAAAATGGTGATCATTCAAAAAATACAACACCATGGGGATTTATTATGATGGGAGAATTATTTCAAAACAATCATCACTTTGCCAAATACGATCCCAACTTTGCAAAGAAGTGGTTTGAGTTTGATTTTACTTATCAAATAATGAAAGGCTTGCATTTTATACGTATTATACGGCTGAAGCCTGTAGGATTGCAGGTTGTGCATTAAAGCCTCATCCCAACCCCCCGCCTGAATGACATAGTCGGGCAGGCTTCTCCCAGGGGAAAAGGAAGTTGCTTATTAGCAGCTTCTCCGGAAAAAGAAAACGATGCCATAGTTTTGATAAAAAGAGAATTGTAGCGTATAGCCGGAACTGTTAGCTCATCAAGGAACTATATAGATCAAAGCCCTTTCCTAAATCCTAATTCCTTATTTTACTGAATTGTAATTCTTACCCCAGCCTGTGGTATGAGCATATCAGTCCTTGAATTGTTTTCTATAAATGAAACATTTCCGTTTCCGTCAATATAAGGATCGGAGAGGTAGCGGCTGTAAGCGCCAATTAAATAAGCCACTTTTAATTCTAATCCTATATCATCCCGCCTGTTGAGTGGAATATCTATACCTCCTGCTGCACCGTAGGTAAAAGCCCAATGCGCTTTGGTAGAATTAGAATAAGAAGAATTATAATCGCTATAATAAGTGAGCCTGTCCACACTCACGGTTGAAAAAAATACATTCCATCCGGCAGTTATGTCAATGAACTGTTTTACTTTCCGGGGCTTTGAAGATTGAAAACGGGTAAGGAACATTAAAGAAAAAATATTGCTGGTAGCACTTACTTTAAAGTCGTCATAATAACCAAATACATAACCGGAAAAATATTGTGTGGCTCGCCCTTTCTCCTGCATTCCTAATTCAATACCGAATTTCACAGGCACAATTTTATCGGGCTTATATAAAAAATTTGCCCGCAATCCAAAGCCTGCATCAGCATTTACTTCTTTATAATCGCCTTGCGGTACAGCAAGCTGCGCATCAAATGATGCAGAAAATTTTTGAGCAATAGAAAATGAATTAATAAAAGTTATGAGCGCTATGGTGAATAAATATTTCATGACTACTATTTTATGCTAAGCTTAATAAGGCTCTGCCAATTACACGAATTTTAAAATCCATTACACGAATTAAGAATCAACATTTATCAATTCGTGTAATTCGTAAAAATTCGTGTAATAAATGTTCTTACAAAATATGGTTAACACAGCACTATTTTATTGTTTCAGTTTATCGGCAAAAACTTTTTTTATTTTATCCATTTTAGGTTTTATCACAAAAGAACAATATGGTTGTGAACTGTGATTTTTATAATAATCGCGGTGATAATTTTCGGCTTCATAAAAATTAGTAAAAGGTTCAATTGGCGTTACAATTGGTTTATCAAATGCACCGCTTTTATCAAGCTCCTGTTTATACTTTTCAGCATTTTCTTTTTGTTGTTCATTATGATAAAAAATTACACTGCGATATTGCGGGCCTATGTCATTACCCTGCCTGTTTAAAGTAGTAGGGTCGTGTGTTGCCCAAAATACCTCGAGCAATTGTTCAAACCTGATTTTTGTTGGATCATATTCAATTTTCAGGCATTCGGCGTGGCCTGTTTTTTTAGCGCAAACCTGCTCATACGTTGGGTTTTCAACATGGCCCCCACTGTAGCCGCTGGTTACTTTTTCAACTCCGTTCAATTGTTGAAAAACTGCCTCAGTGCACCAGAAACACCCGTTAGCAAATGTTGCTGTTTCCAAATTTTTATTATCTGTCATAAATTTATTTTTTACTTTTTCATTTTTTTTTATTCAAAGATAAGCCGACAATTTTTGTTATGTAATCTCCTTTATTTTTAATATATAAAAAGTTGCTAAGAGATTGTTTTATTGTAAAAATGAAAATTGTATTATGTATGAATGGAATGATAGCAATTGACTATTGTAAAAGTTGCATAATGATTTCCCATAGTAAATACGAAATACCAAAGAGATTTTAAAAGTTGAATAAATTACCTGAACAAGCAAATAAAAATTCTGCAAATATTTTAATAGAATTTTATTACGTTTAAGCTCGCATGTTATACTTGCTTTCAAAAGAATTGTTATTTTAGCTGATTGAGCAAAGTGTCTACTAAATCAGAACTAAAATTATTTATATGCTTCCTTACGAAAAATTATTAGCAGATAATAAAGCATGGGCTACCGAACAAAATAAAATAGATCCTGATTTTTTTAAAAGGCTGGCTGCACAGCAGGCACCTCAATTTTTATGGATTGGTTGCAGCGACAGCAGGGTGCCTGCGGATAAAATTACCGGCACCGATCCCGGCGAAATTTTTGTTCACCGCAATATTGCTAACCTGGTTGTAAATAGCGACATTAACCTGCTGAGTGTATTGCAATATGCGGTGGAAGTTTTAAAAGTAAAACACATCATCGTGTGTGGCCATTATGGATGCGGGGGCATAAAAGCTGCTATGGGCCAGCATCATTTTGGTATTATAAATTATTGGCTTAAAAACATAAAAGATATTTATCGCCTGCACAGAGAGGAAGTGGACTCATTACCTACTGAAGAAAAAAGAACCGATAGGCTGGTAGAAATAAATGTAAAGGAACAAGTATTTAATCTTGCAAAAACTTCCATTGTGCAAAAGGCATGGAAAGAAGAGCAAAGGCCGCAATTGCATGGTTGGGTTTATGGACTGCAGGATGGAATTATAAAACCTGTATTCGAAATGAATGCAGGATCGCCTATTGACCCTTTGTTTGAATATGATAATTTATAAAAAGATAGTTCTCAATACAACAAAACCTGCATGAGTAAAACTGATAAATGGATGAATATTATTTTAATCGCTTGTATTGCAATTTATATATCTGTATGGATAGCCGGTTTAGTAAAACATAAATTAGTAATTTATTCTTCTTTTCTAAATGCGCTTACCGGCTTATTATTAATAACATATTGGATTCAAAATGAAAAGCGCATTACGCAACACTTCATAGAGACTCGTGAAATAGTCGTTTTGTCTATTGAAGCATTAATTGTTGCCATTTCAGTTTACTCCATTTCATCTGCTTCATTAAGTTATTGGGTAAAGATTACGCAGCATATAATTTTTGGTATTCACTTCGCTTGCCTCGTGCTGTTTTTAATTTTTATGTTAACCTTTAAAATGAATAGATTAATCTGATAAAGATTATCAATCTATTTGCGTTTAACCTTTACCGTTATAATTGCTTTCAATAATGAAAAAGTAAAGGGATGCTTTTTACAGCATCCTTTTTATTTTTAATTTTAATATAGAGCAGTTTTATTCTTGCCCTATAAGTTTATCAGGCATTTATTTAGAACTCAGGTCAGGCCTGAACTTAATCATCTCGCTCCAGCGTTTTTCTACAGTTTCTGCAAAAACTTTTAAGTATTCATCATAAGAGCCATCGCCATTGGCTGTATTATACCTGTCCTTAAATGGTTTGCGGTAATCTTTTTCAAGCTCCTTTAAGCCATTTTTTAATCTTGTAACAATAGTTATTTGTGGCGGCCCAGAAGCAAATGATTCATATACCGCGATGCTTTCATTTCCTGCAGTCCATGCAGCTTTCATTTTTTTTATTTCTTCTTTAAACTTATCAACCATGCCGGGTTTTAGAAAAATATGGCTAATGATAGCATTATCTGCATAATCAGTAAGCTTAACCGTACTAAGCTCATCATTAAAAGTCGCATACATTGAGTTACCCCTTTCTGTTATAAGCGGGGCTACCATTTTATTCCAGTCGTCAGTGTGTGCCTTGCTTATATTGCCGCGGGTATCCATAGTTGCCCAGGTATTAGGCCCTTCAGCAATGTGGAAGCCGCCATAATCGGGGCCTGACATGATTTCAAATACGCGCCATTTCCAGCTACCTGTATGGTATTTTTGCGCATGGGCAGCAAGGGCTTTTTCAAATTCTGCTCCTTTATCAGCCTTAGGAAAAACTCTGTCTGCGCTTACTACATTTTGAATTTGGCTGAAGCCCAAAAAAGGGAGCAGCATAAAAAGAATAATCAATTTTCTCATGATGAAAAATTTTTTGATGTAATGCCTTTCGGCAAAAAATGGTTTAAAAATGCAGGTTAGGAGGGAGCTTTAAAAGTACGGATAAGGAAAAGTACAAATTAAGTCTAATAAAAAAAATATTCCGAAGGATTTTTTTTATTTCTGGGATTCAACCAGTAAGTGCAACAGCATAATTTAAAAATACTTTATTAGGTACTTTCACACGCCGAGTCCTTGTACCTCAGTGTACTTTGCTTTTATAGTTCACGCCGGGCATTGCAAGAGGCCATCAGTTGTCAATTATTATTTTATCATTTCAATTATTATTAATAGCATTAGGTAGAACGAGCGCAAACAAAAACCATAGAGTAGATGACAAAAATTATTTATTACATCGAGTAACAAAAAATATTCGTCCTTGCGAGAAGTTTTCGCGGATTTTTGCCGAAACTTCGAAGCAATCTCCCAGATATATTAGCAAGGAGATTGCTTCGTCGCCGGAAGATTTATTATAGTAGAAAAAAATATCTCTCCTCGCAAGGACGAGCCTTTTTATTAAATAACAAATTGCGCTCGTTCTACCTAATCCTAATTATTTATCATAGTGTAACTTATAAATGCTATCCTTTTACTATCCGGCGACCATGATGGAACATTAATGGTTCCCTGGCCGCCCAAAAAAACATCAGTAAGATCGTGGATAGTGTTATCTTCTAACCACATTAAACGCAGTTTTACATCTTTACCAAAAGGATGAGCTTGTCCCTGGTCTTGCAAATAAGAAATAAACACGATCCATTTTCCGTCAGGTGAAGGATGGGCAAACCAATTTGAATAAACATCTTTAGTTAATTGTTGCCGGTTGCTGCCATCGTTATTCATTCGCCATATTTGCATGCTCCCGTTGCGAAATGCATTGAAATAAATATATTTTCCATCGGGTGAAAAATCTGGCCCGTCATCTAAACCTTCTTCAGTTGTAAGCCTTGTTTCTTTGCCGCCATTTGCAGCAATAGAATACACATCATAGTTTCCATTTCTTTCTGCACAGTATGCAAGAGTTTTTCCATCGGGCGACCAGCCATGCCAGTATGAAGGAGAAAGTTCAGTAATCAACTTTGGTATGCCGCCGTTGATAGAAAGTGTATAAATAGCAGAACTTGTTTTGCCATCTGCAACGGTTCTGTTATAACTAATTGCCAGTTGCTTACCATCAGGCGATATTCCATGATCATTATTGCATGCATCGGCAAAGCCGGTATTAACAACTTCTATAGTACTTCCATCTAAAGTAATTTTATATAATTTGCCGTTACTGTTTGTTATAAAATAGCTGCCATCCTTCGACCAGTTGGGCGCTTCAAAATGCTGGCCTGATTTATAAACGATAGTTATTTTTTTTGAATAAATATCAACCACCTGTAATACACTTTCCATTTTATCAGTAAACTGGCAATAGCTGTTTGCACTTATAAATATAAGGCAGAAAATCATTTTATATTTCATAGTTAATTTTGTTTACAGATAATTTTATTACAGTTTTTGTACTGCAAATTGATTATACCAAATTAATGATTTTAAAATTGAGGCAGGTGTAAATATTAATGTTTAGGATTATGTAGAACGAGCGCAAACAAAATAATACAGTAGATGACAAAAATTATTTATTAATCAAAGTAACAAAAAATGTTCGTCATTGTAAGAAGTTTTCGGGGGATTTTTGCCAAAACTTCGAAGCAGAACAAAAAAAGTAATAAATAAGATTCTTTTGTGCAATCGCAAGATTCTTTTTCGTAAAAAAGAAACATAAAAAGTAAAAAACAAGATTCTTTTATGCGATCACAAATTTCTTTTCCGTGAAAACAAGATTCTTTTTCATGAACCAAAAACATAAAAATTGATTTTTCTTCGTTTAATAAGTTCTTT
>JBBRTG010000041.1:0-19054 GCA_038244655.1 Chitinophagales bacterium | reverse complement strand
GAACAAGTATACGTCATTGCGAAAAGTTTTCGGGGATTTTTGCCGAAACTTTGTGGCAATCTCATGTGGAAACCTTTTATGAGATTGCTTCGTCGCCGGAAGATTTTAATATAAAGAAAATTTGTTCGGCTCCTCGCAAAGACGAGCGTTTAGCTAATAAAAGATTGTGCTTATTCTACCTAATCCTACAAATTTATGTGTTTGTTATAACTATTTTTAAAATTAATTCATCTTTAAAAATGAGATTTTTTATTTAAAAAAGAGGAAGAAAAAATCGTATTTGTGGAATTATATGCACAACAAAGCTTGATCCAAATAAGTTAAATGCTAAAAAGATTCCAAGACATAGTTAACGAAAAAAAGTTAATTGCGGAAAATTATTAATACAGCGTTTTATCGTGCCTGTTAGCCCAATCTTTAAAAACTTTAGAAGCATTCGATCGGCATAAATTTATCAAAGGAATTTTCCTGTTTTCAAGTTCAATTATCATTTCTTCGTAAATCATGGAATCATCAAATCCTATAAATGCAGCATCCTCACGGGTATTAGCGTAATATACTACCTTAGGGCGTGCCCAGTATATAGCTCCCAGGCACATTGGGCAAGGTTCGCAGGAGGTATAAATTTCACAACCATCAAGTTGAAATGATTCCAGGGTTTTACATGCATCTCTTATGGCTACCATTTCGGCATGTGCAGTAGGATCGTTAGTGGTTAAAACTTTATTATTTCCACGGCCAATTATAGCATTGCCTTTTACCACTATGCATCCAAAAGGGCCGCCTTCATTATTTTCAATTCCTTTTTTTGAAAGGACAATTGCTTCCATCATAAATTTTTCTTCTCTTGTCATAATTATTTCATCTTGCATAAAGATAATATTGTTTGATATAAGCAACAATAACACGAATTTTGCCGTGCATAAAATTCGTGTCATAATTTATGAAAGATAATTTTTCAAAACAATCAAATTTATATTCACAATTTCGGCCAGGGTACCCTCAACAATTATATAATTTTTTACTACCGTTAGTAGCAGGTAAAAATGCTGCATGGGATTGCGGAACCGGCAATGGACAGGTTGCAGGTAAGCTCTCAACCTATTTTAATGAAGTGTATGCAACAGATATAAGTGCAGCTCAAATTAATAATGCTGTTACGAAAAAAAATATTTTTTATTCTGTTGAAAGAGCAGAACAAACTTCATTTGCTGATAACAAATTTGACTTAATTACTATTGCGCAGGCTATTCACTGGTTTGAGTTTGAACGTTTTTATAGAGAAGTAAAAAGAACTTTAAAACCTTCCGGCATCATAGCCGTAATCGGCTATGATGTATTTAAAATAAATAAAGAAATAAATTTATTGGTTGATCATTTTTACCGTGATATAACAGGCCCTTACTGGGACAATGAAAGAAAATATGTTGATGAACATTACAGCACAATTCCTTTTCCATTTAAAGAAATAGAAACTCCTTCATTCGTTATAAAATATGATTGGGAATTTGAACATGCCATAGGATATTTAAATACATGGTCCGCCGTGCAGCATTATATCAGGAAGAATAATAAAAATCCTGTAGATGCATTTTCGATTCATTTAAAAAAAATATGGGGAAAAACTTTAAAAAGAAAAGTTTCGTTTCCGGTATTCATGAGAACGGGAAGAACCTAATAAGCAATTAACAATTAACAATAAGCAATAGACAATGGATAAAACTAAAATTTTTGAACTATAAACTAAGAATTTAAAACTTATTTCTTTCCCGAAACGTTATTGAATTTTTTTGTACTCCCTGAATTATTTTTCTGCAATTTTCTTCACCGCAATTGCATATAAAGCTTTCCATTTCATCATTAAGAAAAGTTGTATAATCGAGTGTAAGCTCTTCTTCAGCATTTATATGCCTTAAAGCAATTACATTGAGTCCTGCATATTCTGTATTAGGATTGCATGAATGATTTTGCGGCGCCCATTCTGCCGGAGAATTATCCCACAATACATATATCTCGCTGCTTACAGGCCACGCATATTTTCTAAAGTTCTCACGTTCATCACTATTCCAGTTTTGATCAACATATTTTTTTGTCACCAGTCTATGTGCCTTTTCTTCACTTGCGAAAATTATTTCTCCTTGCTCAATATTTCCTGCTGCATAAATTCCATAGCCTGATGAAGAATTTCCTTTTACAATATATTTTTTCTGTTTTTCTTTATGACGATAGATTCCTTCTTTAATTATATGTTGCAAAAAATCTTTTTTCCCTCCCCGTTCATTTAGCAATATATAATCGGCTGAACCTTCATATCCTTTTTCATAAAACACAGAACAGGTGAAATTAATTTCAAGAAAAAATATTTCATTTTTATTATTTACCCTGAAATCGAGCCGTGCATAACCCTCACCGTTAAACGCTTTAAATATCTTTGACGCAATCTCTTTTAATTTTGTTGATAATAAAATATCAGTACATGGAATATTACACTCTTCATGCAGCTCAGAAGTTTTAAGAGAATAGGTTTTAAATTTTTTCCCTTCAGGAAAAACAAATTCCAACGGATTATATACTGTGCAAGTGTGCTGTTTTCCTGCATCAGCAGCCACCAACACCGTAAACTCGCGGCCTGCAATATATTCTTCCACTAATATTTCATCGTACTCTTCTAAAAGCTCATCTACTTTTTTTTCAAGCGCCTTATTATCATTTACAAGAGAGTCAATGTCAATACCAAGGCTATCACCTGCTTTTGCCGGTTTTATAAAAAGTGGAAAATTAAGTTTGTTGGTTGCATTATTTATTTGAGCCAAATTTTTTATGATTGCATAAGGCGGAGTAATTACGTTGCATGTATAAGCAACATATTTCATAAGCTCCTTTGGCGGATCGTACAATAAAGCGCTTGGCCCGGTATGCGGCAGGTTTAGCATTTCAAGCGAATGAATAACATCCATTGAAGGAACAGACCATTCAAGATATCCTTCACAAAGATTTACAAATATGTCATACTTTTTTTTTCTTAGTTGCTTTAGCTGGCGATATGTGCTAAGCTTATTTAAAAAAACATGGTCAACCATATCGCCGGGCAACAATGAAGAAAGATTTCTTGGGGGATCATAATTTTTATAATCAACATCTGTTGTGGAATAATCAGGCTGCAACACACAAACTTTCATCATATAAAATTTTCAGTTGAAATTTTTAATCCTTGAAACTTATGGAAAGTTAAGTTTGAAGTTTTTAAATTTTGTAAAAAACTCTCTAAAAGTTAAAATTAAATGGGTATAAGTTCAAGCTGCTTTGATTGTTTTTGCCTGGCAGCATGTTTATGAGTTAAAGCATTCCGCATAATAGCTGCAATCAATGAGCCAAATGAATTTCCTGACAAGCGAAGTATAGCACCTATTGAAGTAAAGTTCTCATCATAAGATAAACCACATTGCGCATTTACTTCAAGCACATACATCTTGCCGGTACTTTTATCCATCCTTATATCAATACGCCCATATCCCTTTCCCCGTACAGCTTTGTAAGCATCAAGGCTTAATTTGCAAATGGTTTTCACAAGCGAAGAATCAGGAGTTCGATAATTATAAAAGTCTTCTTCATTTGTAACCGGCGTTTCATTTTCATACATTTCCCAAAGCCTGTCAAACGATAAAAATCTTTCATTAGGAGGAAGAGAAGAATGAAAAACTCTTTCTACCGGCATATACACTTTACAATCTTTAGGAGTATTTCCATTACCAACTATAAGTGTGGTAAATTCAGGTCCGTCAATAAATTTTTCTGCAAATACACCACCATCAGCAAGATACCAACCATGATAACCTTCCTGTAATTTATCATATTGCAATTTAAGTTCTCTACAATTTTTTACAACTGAATTAATACCTACACCAAGGCTGCCGCCCGATATTGCTGGTTTTACAATTAAAGGGATTCCCAAATTTGCAAAAACAGATTTTGAATTTGTATTGTCATCACAAATTACTTCCCATGGGGAAGTAGCAACATCTCTTGTTTCAAAAACCTGTTTCATTAAAATTTTCGAAGTAGTAATTCTGTAAAAATATTCATCGGCACCTGTAAAGCATAAGCCACTTTTTTTAAGATACTTTATAACGTTTACGCCCGGTGCGTTATTTATTTCATCTCCATCACAAAGATTAATTACCACAATATTTTCGGTAGATGAACCGGCAATAATTAAATCTATAATCCATTTATAATTTTCATTGGTTACCTGTTGCCATTTCCATTCAATCTTTAATTCTTTAAATGCTTGTGTAAATTCTTCAATGCTTTGGGTGAAGTCATAATAGTAATCAAGATTTTCATCATTCGTTTCAACAAACGGAGCTAAAACCCAAACAAAAAGTTCTTTATGAAATGGAATCATACGGTTAGTTTAAGATCATGGTTGCACGATCATACTTTTTGCAGATGAGAGATGTTTAATTTTTGCATAATGAAATTGGTAAACTTATATTGATGAATAATTTCAGGTGATAAAAAAGACGCACCTTGTATTTTGTGAAGACAATTATCTGCTCCGCAAAAACAGTTGAAAGGCGCAGCCATAGTGTATTCGGTAGAAGGATAAAAAAAGGTAAGCTCGTCACCTGCAGCTATATCGCGAAGGCAACTCAATTGCATTTTTTCTGTATCAAAAAAAACATTTGGGTTACAACTGTGATTGATGTACTGCAAAAATTCAGGATGAAGAAGGATGTGAACATCATCATTAACCTGTACAGTATATTTATTGGGATAAGGTAAAATTTCAGCAGCTTCAAAGGTTGAAAAAATATCACCTGCTTTAAATGATACAGTTGACTGCAAATATTTTTCACCCGTTATCTCGTTGTGATAAAGTGTTGCAAAACCGTAGAGTGATATTTTGGTTAAATTGGGTAATGAGTAAGCGGGATAATTCATTGCATAATTTCAGTGAAGTGATAATGTTTTTAATTACTTATCTAAATTATTATAAAAAACATATTGAATGCAATTATAAACGTGAAAACTTATCAACAATTGTGAATAGCGAAGAATATTGTGTCAACAGGGATCTATAAGAATTTAGTTAGTTTTATTTTATTTAATTTTTTTGAAAGTATAAATAGTGATACAAAATAATGTTTGCATGTTTTTTAAATTTCGAAATAACCTCTAAGAATCCATTAACTTTTGTTCCTCATTTATAAGAACGGGCTTGGTTCTATTGATGCTATAAATTTCAGTGGTTCGCTGCTTGCCCCTTAATTGCGTTTCAGCAACCCTAGCATATATATAGTTAGAATTTTCTTTTACAATTTCATCATAAAGTTTTTTTGACATCAATAATTTTTCAGAATATACGTGACACAGATCTACAATGCGGGATGCAGTATTGAGTGTATTACCATGATAAGCAATTTCTTTTTTAAAAGCGCCTATTTCTACTACAGTCACCATCCCTATGCTCATGCCTGCTTTAAATTCAGGAACGATACCATAGTTATTTACATAATGTACAGATTTTTTAACAAGCTCATCATTAAATGCCCAGAAAGCATCAATACATTCTGTAACTGATTTCATTTTGGAAAGTTCCCATGTAAGAACCGCTTCATCTCCTACATATTGATAAACTTCAGCGCCATACTTACGCACCACTGAAAGGTCAAAAAAGCAATCTTTTATAAAGCTGCTGTATTTAATATGTCCTAACTTTTCTGCAATAGAAGTTGAGGAATTCATATCAACAAACATAAAAATCCTATACTCTTCCTGCGGGCTGTAAAACTTACCTGTAATAAGTTTGAAAAAATTTGCACGACCGAGCAATCCCGTAATTTCAAATAGTAAGCTCAATATTGAATTCACTAAAAAAACATATAAATAATAAACAAAAGAATCAGGAGATTTAAGAAAATCGCGAAGGCTGAAAGTGTTCATGTCCATCATTGAAACAACAGAAAAATAGATAACGGTGAGGAGGAAGATGATTAAAAGCTGGTCAATGCAAAGGCGAAGCATTAATTGCCATAATGGTATTTTGCGCTTAAGATATTGTTCAAAAAAATAATGAAGAAATCCAAAAATGCTTCCGAAAATAAAAGCAACCACCGGAAGAACAACAAGGAATTCAAAAAAAGTAAAACGAAAATGCACCATTTGCGAATTACCTATATGGCGCATAATATAGAAGAAGGTGAAGGCAAAAAACCAACCTCCTATATAAAACTTTACATGTTGCGACCATTTATTCAAAGATTTCTTTTTTAATTTTACTCAGAAAAAATTCATGAAAAAATAAGTATGATGTATATTCATTTAATTTATTTTTCAAAGCTAAAAATAAACAAAACAAATTTACAATTCTATGTCAATGAACCCGCTTTGATTTTTGAATTAAGTAATAGCAGGCTTAAACAATAATAAGGTAATTATAAATTTATTCTTTTAAAAAAACAGAAATGATCGAAACACAAAATGATCAAAAAATTCTTTCAATTGATATTGGAGGTTCTCATATTAAAGCAACTGTATTAAATATGCAGGGTTCTTTTTTGCAGGGCTATGAAAGATTGCCAACTCCTTCACCCGCTACTCCCGCCAAAGTGCTCGATGTAATAAAGCAGCTTGCACAAAAGTTTCCTGCTTTTGATAAAATTGCTGCAGGCTTTCCAGGATTTATTAAAAATGGAATTGTAAAAACAGCCCCCAACCTGGGTACAAGTTTATGGGCGGGTTTTAACCTTGACAAAAGCCTTGAAGAAGCTTTGGGAAAACCAGTACTTGCTATAAATGATGCTGACCTGCAGGGGCTTTCTGTAGTAAGCGGAAAAGGAATAGAGATGATGATAACACTTGGTACCGGTTTTGGCTCTGCAATTTTAAACGATGGAATTTTAATTCCGCATCTTGAGTTAGCACATCACCCCATTTCAAAAGGAAAAGATTATGATCAATATATCGGAGAAAAAGAATTGTTACGGATAGGTGAAAAAAAATGGAATAGAAGAGTGAAAAAAGTAATTGAAATTCTTAAAGTGGTTTTCAATTATGATCGCCTATATATAAGCGGAGGCAGTGCACAAAAAATAAAATTTACCCTGGATAAAAATATTGAGATTGTTGGAAATAAAGATGGAATAAAAGGAGGCGCCAAACTATGGGAACAAAAAAATAAAGAAAATGCATTAAAAGAAAAGTTAGTTTCTGATACAGATAGCATTCAAAATATAGTATTATGAAAATAGGAATAGCAGCCGATCATGGGGGATTTGAACTAAAACAAATTATTCTTTCTTTCTTAAAAAATATCGGCCATGAGCTTATAGATTTTGGAGCTTTTGAATTAAATGCTAAAGACGATTATCCTGATTTTATAATTCCTCTTGCGGAAGCAGTTGCATCAGGTAAAGTTGAAAGAGGCATTGCAATATGCGGCAGTGGAGTAGGAGCTTCCATTGCTGCCAACAAAGTTTCGGGAGTAAGAGGGGCTCTTATCAACGATCATTTTTCCGCACACCAGGGAGTTGAGGATGATGATATGAATCTTATTTGCCTGGGTGGGCGTGTTACAGGTTTTATGGCAGCACAGGAATTTATTATTTCTTTTTTAGAAGCAAAATTTTCGGGTGAAGAGAGACATGTAAGACGTTTGCATAAAGTTCAATTATTGGAACATAAAAGTTAATTGGTTTATTAGTCAATAGTCAATTGATAAATTTTAAAAGTTAATTGATCATGAGTTTTTCTTCTCCCCTTCAGGGCCGGGGGCTATACAAAATTTTATTTTCTGACATTGGCGGAGTGCTGCTCTCTAACGGTTGGGGACATGAATCCCGCCAGGCTGCTGCCACAAAGTTTGATATTGACTATGTTGAAATGGATGCGCTTCATGATTTTATTTTCAATGTATATGAAATGGGTAAAATATCTCTTGACTTTTATCTTGATACAGTTGTTTTCAATCATTCTAGAAATTTTTCAAAAGAAGATTTTAAAGATTTCATGTTTATGCAATCAGTGCAGTTACCTCATTTGCTTCCGTGGCTTGTTGAATGGAAAAATAAAAATAATGAATTGAAAATTATTTCAATAAATAATGAGGGAAAAGAATTAAACCAATACAGAATTAAAAAATTTAATCTTCATAATGTGTTTGATGCATTTGTTTCATCATGCGAAGTAGGCATGCGCAAACCTGATCCCGGCATCTTCACGCTGGCGCTGGGTATTGCACAGGCTGCACCAAATGAATGTCTTTACTTCGATGATCGCATCATGCTGGTAGAAGCTGCAAAAAAAGCCGGCATTCATGCTTATCTCCATAAAGATTTTGAAAGCACACGGAAAATTATAGAAGATTCTATTGGTTAAATTATCGCATATCCCACAAAGACACTGAGGCCACAAAGTATTTTCTTTGTACTCTTTGTGATTTAATGGGACAATCTGTTTGGGGATAATAACCATCCTAAATCATGTTCAAAATATTATGGACATTCAGAGAAATTATTAATTTTGCATTAGTTCTTTTCATAAATAAAACCTTTGTATATGAACCTCCTTGAACGTATTGAGCATTGGGGTGATAGTCATCATCCTAAATGGATAGATACTATACGTATAGCCCTTGGTATTTTCCTTTGCTACAAAGGAATTGATTTTCTTCTCCACATGAGTAAGTTAATAAACCTGATGTCGTCTGGCAGAACATCATTTAATTCGTTTGCATTTATATTAGCAGGTCAATATGTTGTATTTGCACATATACTTGGAGGCATCTTCTTAATCCTGGGATTGTTTACCCGCTTTGCATGTATTATACAAATCCCCATTTTAATCGGCGCAGTTTTATTCATCAATACCTCGCCGGATATGCTGCAACCATACTCTGAATTATTTATTTCTGTTGCTATATTACTATTACTTATTTATTTTTTAATTGTTGGTAATGGTCCATGGTCTTTTAAAATACCTGAAGAAGAAAACAAAAGAACCAGGTAAAATGTATATAAAATCAGATGCTTTAATTATTCACCAAAAGGATTGTTTTATTTCCTGCTTAAAATTTTTTTATATCCATTTTATGAAATGTTAAAATAATGGATTGGTTTTTGTAGTGAAATAAACTCATGAAACGAATTCTAATTGTTGATGATGATATCGACATTCTTGATGTCTTAAAAGTTGTGTTGAAATTTCATGGGTTTGAGGTAATAAGTACCCAACAGGGTAATGATGTTATATCAAAATCATTATCGTTTTCCCCAAATCTTATTTTGCTGGATGTTTTTCTTGCAGGAATTGACGGAAGAGATATTTGCAATAGGCTGAAAGAAAATTCAGATACAAAAGAAATACCTGTAATAATGTTTTCTGCACATTCAAGTAAGGATGAAATTCTGCAATATTGCAGCGCCGATGATTTTATTGCAAAACCATTTGATATTAATGACCTGGTAGGTAAGATAAATACCCTTATAAGTGCAAATTAAAAATAACTATATACACAGAGATTTAATACAAATAGTATATTTATTAATTGATCGCATAAAAAAACACCATCGCAAGAATTTCAAATATTGAAATTAATATAATTCCTTTAACCGCTTCTTTTTCTTCTGCTTTTACGTTTGTATCTTCCAGTAGTTCTTTCATTTTATTTATTATTTAGTAATATCTTTTATACAATAATCATGCAGAATAAAAATTATTATAGGCAAATAACATCAGGCAGCATTAAATTAAAATTTTTATAATTTTTTTATATCAATCTATCCCTTCAAATTTATTTAACAATTTTCTTTTTCCTGTGGTAATTAATTTTTGCCCGCGAATTAATATTTTTAAACTATTTCTCTTAAGCGAAATGCTTGGATGTTTTTTTTCATGTTCGTCTATGCCATGTTTATAAGCAGAAATAATATCTTTATAAGATAACACTCCAATCATATTTTTTTCCTGCGATACTACAGGCAACATATCTATATTTTCTCTTGCCATCATTTCAACCGCAGAGCGTAAGCTATTGTCCATATTAATAGAAATATTGTTTCGTTTAATAAGAGTACCTATAGGTCTGTTCTGGTTATGATGATGGCTGAATAAGTTTGAATAACTTATAATTCCCTTAAACTCATTTTCTTTGCTTACAATAATAAAATAATTACTGATATAATCTTTTTCTCTTTCAAGCCAGCTCTTAACTTCTCTTATGCTGTTTTCTTCGCTTATTACTAATCCGTTTTCTTTTATTACTTCCTTTACAGTTATTTTTTCTAAAAGATCAGGCTCATAAGAGTCTGGAGTTTTTACGCCACGTCTTGTAATCTTTTCAGTCATTATGGTACTTTCCATGAGGAAAAAAGAGATAAAATAAGAAGCGGTGCACGATGCAAGCAATGGTAACAATGCATTAGATTGTCCTGTAACTTCCAGTGCAAAAATTATAGATGTAAGTAAAGCTCTTGATGCTCCGGCAAACATAGCCGACATGCCTACTAAAGCAGCAAGTGAAAGTGTAACTCCCGATGCAGGAAAGAAATAAATTATTACACTGCCCAATAATGCACCAGCTGCCCCACCAATGGTAAGTAAAGGAGCAAGCGTTCCGCCTGAGGTACCACTTCCTAAAGCAATTGACCATGAAATAAATTTAAGGAGGCATAATGAAAGCAGGATATGCATAGTCATGCTGCCGGAAAGTATGTTGGTTATATTTTCATAACCTACACCCAGTGTGTGTGGCGCGTAATATCCGATAATCCCTACTGCAAGCCCGCCAATGGCCGGCCACCACATCCAATGTATTGGTAATTTTTCAAAAATATCTTCTATAAAATAAACAATTTTTGTTACCAGTACTGCTAATAATCCAATGGAAATTCCCATGATGCTGTAAGCAAACAATGCAGTATTGGAAGGTGGTTCAATAAATTTTTGAATAGGGAAAACAGGGCCAGCACCAAAAAGAAAATGATGGCCTGCTGCGCCGGTAATACATGCCAATGCAACAGGAAGAATTGAGCGTGGTGAGAATTCGAATAATAAAAGTTCGATGGCAAGAAAGATTCCGGCAATAGGGCTTCCAAAAATAGCAGCCATACCTGCAGTAGCTCCTGATGCCAGTAAAATTTTTCTTTCGTTATGCGTTATTTTTAATAGTTGCCCAAGCGTGGATCCCAATGCACCGCCTGTTGCAATGATTGGTCCTTCTGCACCAAACGGGCCGCCGGTTCCAATGGCAATAGCAGATGAAATAGGTTTCAGGTAAGTAATAGTTGGCTTTATTTTACTTTGATTGGTAAGTATCTGTTCCATAGCTTCGGGAATGCCATGACCACGAATAGCCTTAGAGCCGTATAACGCCATGAGGCCTACAATGACGCCGCCAATAACAGGTACAATTATAACTAACCATCCTAATGAATTATCTGCAGGGCTTGAAGGTACAATAGAAAAAATTCCATGAAAAGAAATGTTGGTAATTAAATTAATGAGATACACCAGGAACTTAGCAATAAAGCTTATACAGACTGCAATTACAATAGCCAATGATGCAATGGTGATAAGCCGGTTTTTATTTTGAGTTATCTGCGGTCTTATATTCTCTGCTTCTAACGTGGGGTTTAACGAAATTGAAATTGGGATACCGCTGTTTAATATATTTCTCCTATCCATTCAAATGTTGATTGCCTTCCTTAATAAATATGAAAGCAAAATTAAGCACACAGTGTTAGAATCACAATTCTAAAATTTTTAAAAGTAATTTTAATTATTATTAATTGTATTCATTTGTATATAAACCACAGGTAAAAGAAAGCAGAACATTAAAAGATAATTGCATAAAAATTTGCCATGCTATGAACTAAATATTATCAATCTTTGTAAATTTAATTGTGCCCTGTACTTTTGTGAAAGCAAAATCAATACAAAAATTTTATGGCTAAGATATTGGTAGTTGATGATGATAAACCTATACTTGAAGTTGTAAAAACTATTCTTGATAACGAAGGCTATGTTGTGGAAACAATTTCTGATTGGCCTGAGGTATTCGGGAAGATTAAAACATTTAAGCCTGACCTGATTATTCTTGACATTTTTATTTCAGGTGCGGATGGCAGGGTTATTTGTAAAGAATTAAAAAAGTCTAAAACAACATTACACATACCGGTCATTCTTTTTTCTGCAACTAACCGCTTAGAAGCTTATACAAAGGATAGCAATGCACAGGGATATTTAAAAAAACCATTTGAAAGAGAAGAACTGGTAAATATAGTTAAGGAGTGTTTACTTTAATCTTCACTTCGCACACAGAGTTCATATCACGGATTCTACTTTCCATTCACTTTAAAATCCTGGTTACTGAATGATTGCATTTCAGGAATTTTTACAACATTAAAATCAAACTGGTTTGCCCGATGACAATTATTGCAGGTGTTTGTCAGTAATACATAGCTGCTTTTAAAAAGAGAAATATTTTTTTGCTGAATAGCCTTATTAATGCTGTCTATTGCAGGTTGTATCATATCTATCATTTTTGATTCCTTTCTTTCCGTTTCGTATTTTTTTATATCATCAATGTTTTCCATTATTTCATGTATTTCAAAATCGCAAAGTTTCCAATTTTGATTTTGCCCCGCAAACCACAGCTTGGCATGATGTGATTGTATGTTACTCATGAATTCACCTAAGCCAGGCTTATAAGCATCTGCCAGTTTTTGTTGCAAAGTATCTATACGGGCTTGCAAGGTTTGTATTTTTCCTTCTGATTGGTTACAACTTAAAAATATAATTGTAACCACGATAAAAATATTTTGTTTCATAAAACAAATGTAGATATTATGTTGTTTCATAAAAAAGTTCATGAACATTATCAAAACAAGACAGCCCTGAGAAATCAGGGCCGTCAAAGCTATAGTTTTGGTTCAGTGCCCGGAACAGGAATCGAACCTGCACACCCTTGCGAACGGCAGATTTTGAGTCTGCTGCGTCTACCAATTCCGCCATCCGGGCTTATCCATTATCAATTGATTTTTGGGTCAATATTACGCATTCCCTCCAATCTATCCAAAATACGATTGAGGTATTTTTTCTTATAATAATAATCCTTTACCTGTATCAATTGAGCTTCCGTAGTTGTATCATCACTGTAACCTTCAAATATATTTTGAACTTCATCATACAAGCTTTTCTGTACCTTGAAAATTTTTGTTTCCACTTCTTCAATATTCAAAATATCATCATCCATTAAAGCTTCGTTCAGTTCCATCATCTCCATTAAAAATTCAGGAGGTAATTCATATTTTTCTTCTTCCTGTAAAAGACCTTTTAATTGCAGCACATATTTTATAGTTTCATCAGGATCTTTAAAAGTTTTAAATGCCTTATTTATCATAGAAGATTTTTCCAGCACATCTGCCTGCTCATCTGCACCTGCATTTGTGAAAAAGTCAGGATGATATTTTTTTTGCAGGGCAAAATATTTTAATGGGATTTCATTTTTTGAAACACTAAGGCTAACGGGTATTTCAAACAATTCAAAATAATTCATACCCAAAGTTACAAATGAATGTTGATGGGATAATGTAAATTGCCAAAATTGTTCGAAGAACTCCTTCGGAGAAAAATTGATTCATGATTAAAATTGGTTTGATAAGAGAAGGGAAAATTCCGCCGGATAATCGTGTAGCGCTTACGCCCACTCAATGTAAATGGATTCAAAAAAATATGCCCTTTGTTATAAAAGTCCAGCATTCTGAAACGAGATGTTTTAAAGACCGGGAATATATAGCTGCTGGCATTGAAGTAAAAGAAGATGTAAGCGATTGCGATATTTTGCTTGGCATTAAAGAAGTGCCTGTTGATATGCTGATTCCTGAGAAAACTTATTTCTTTTTTTCTCACACAAAAAAATTGCAACCATACAATCAAATGCTTTTGCAAAGCATCATTAGCAAAAAAATTACTTTAATAGATTATGAATGTCTTGAGCATGAAGATGGTATACGCATTATTGGCTTTGGTTTTTTTGCCGGTGTGGTGGGGGCGCATAATGGTATGATGGCTTATGGCAACAGAACGGGAAACTTTACGCTGGGAAGGGTTTATAAACAAAAATCTTTTCAGCAATTGATTCATACGTATTTTGGATTGAAGCTTCCTTTGCTGAAAATTGCAGTAACGGGAAGCGGGAGAGTAGCACATGGCATTCTTGAAATTATGAACCTCATGGAAATTCATGAAGCAGAGCCGGAAGAATATATTAACAAAAAGTTTTCTTATCCTGTATATGTCCACTTAAAAGGAGATGATCTTTATAAAAGTAAACTAACGGGCAAGTATAGTCGAATTGAATTTCATGAACATCCTGAAAATTATAATTGTCTTTTCAACCCATACATTGCTGAAACAGATATTCTATTAAATGGTGTGTATTGGGAAGAAAAAATTCCACGGCTCTTTGAAATGGGGGATATGAAAAATGAAAATTTTAATATTAATACCATAGCAGATATTTCAGATGACAGGCATGGATCGGTGCCTTGCAATATTGTTGATGGCACTATGGAAAATCCTATTTATGGTGTAGATAAAATCTCCGGAACCCTTACAGAACCTTATCTTCCTGGCTCTGTCGATGTAATGGCTGTAGGAAATTTGCCTAATGAATTGCCGAGAGATGCGTCAAGGTATTTTGGTGAACAGTTAATAAAATTTATCTTAGATGATGTAATAAAAGGTGGTTCAAAAGTTATTGCAAATGCAACAATTGTAAAAGATGGAAATATAGCTGCGCCTTATAATTATATGAGAGAATATGCGGGAATACTTTAGTTCATAGTTCATAGTTCTGAGTTTGTCAGCTCTTAACTCTTCTACTTTATTTTATAATGCAAGATAGTAGTCTTTTAAAAGTTCTATAAATTCTTTAGTACAATTTCCTAATTCATTTTTAATAATTAATTCATTTGTAGCCGGATTGGTTTTCTTTGTGCTAAAAAATAATATTCCCCTGAAGTATTGATGTGCCGGTGTTTGCCTGATAAGTAATTTTTCAAGAAGGTAAAAATTATTTTCGGCCATTATATTTTCAAAATAAAAAACTCGATGATAAGGAAGTAAGACAGCAAAGAGGCCTTGTGGGTTAAGATGCTTTTGCACACTGATGATAAGGTCTTTTAGTTTTAATCCTTCATCATGCTTTGCAATATTTTTATTTATTTCGTCAGGCTTTAAATCATTTTCAAAAAAAGGCGGATTGCAAATAATCAAATCGTATTTTATTTGTTCTTTCCAAATTTTTATATCTGCATAAAAGGACTGTAAACGCTCACTCCATGGCGATATATTGAAATTTTCTTTTGCCTGTTCAAATGCATTATTATCAATTTCAACAGCATCAATTGCAGCTGTTGTTTTTTGTGCGAGTATAAGGCTTAGCAATCCTGTTCCTGTTCCAATATCTAAAATTGTTTTTGGGTTAATGATTTTCCTTTCAATTTTATTTGCTATCCAAGATCCGAAAACACAGGAATCTGTGCATACTTTCATGCTGCACTTATCCTGCTGAATTATAAATTTTTTAAATTGAAAATAATTGTTGGGCAACTTGGATGATTTAAAACGTAGCTCTTGCTGATGGAATAACTGAAAGCTCCTCAAAAATTTCTGCTTTATATTTATAATAACCTGTAATGGCAATCATGGCAGCATTATCAGTGCAATATTCAAAGCGCGGAATGTATGTTTTCCAATTTTCTGTCTTTCCCATTTTTTCAAAAGCGTTCCGCAACCCACTATTGGCGCTTACTCCGCCTGCGATGCAAATATTTTTAATACCGGTTCCGTGTGCTGCTTTTTTAAATTTATTCAATAAAATAGAAACAATGCGTGATTGAATGGAAGCACAGATGTCAGGTAAATTTTCTCCTACAAAATTTTCATTTTTTATTTTTTCATCACGAATGAAATATAGGATGGCAGTCTTTAGTCCGCTGAAACTAAAATTTAATCCATCAATTTTTGGTTCAGGAAATGTATATTTTTTTGGGTTACCTTCTTTAGCATATTTATCAATTAAAGGTCCTCCCGGATAAGGTAACCCCAATATTTTAGCAGACTTATCAAATGCTTCACCTGCTGCATCATCAAGGGTTTGCCCAATCACTTGCATCTTTAAATAATCTTCACATAAAACTATTTGAGTATGGCCGCCACTTACTGTTAAGCATAAAAAAGGAAATGCAGGAACATCATTTTTCTTATCAGGCGATTGAATAAGATTTGCGAGTACATGCGCCTGCATGTGATGTACAGCAATTAAAGGTTTGTTACACGCAAGCGAAAGTGATTTGGCAAATTCTGCACCAACAAGCAAAGCGCCAATCAGTCCGGGTGATTGAGTAAAAGCAAAAGCATCAATATCACTCAAGCCTACATTTGCTTTTCGTAATGCCTCATCCACAACCGGAACTATAGCTTGCAAATGCGCCCTGGAAGCCAGTTCGGGAACAACTCCACCATATTGCTTATGAATTTCCTGGCTGTAAATAATATTGCTGAGAATAAATCCGTCTCTGCAAACAGATGCTGCAGTTTCATCGCATGAAGATTCTATTGCAAGAATATAAGCCATAATTTTTAATAGAAATTTTTAATAAGAGTATGATCATTTATTCAAAACAAAAAAATTATTTGGAACGTATGGCAACAACAGGATCCAAACGGGCAGCCGTAAACGCAGGAATAATTCCTGCCAATATTCCTATGATGATGCAAATGGAAATAGCAAGCGTTAGTATGCCAGCAGAAATATAAACAGGAAAATTAAAAACATTAGTAAGAACAACTGTAAGAAGATACACCAGCAACAATCCTATTAAGCCACCCATAATACAAATGATAGCAGCTTCAAGCAAAAACTCGGAAAGAATGCTTCTTTTTTTTGCACCGATTGCTTTCTTCAATCCAATCATTGCGGTTCTTTCTTTTACCGTTACAAACATGATATTGGCAATGCCAAATGCACCTACTACAAGGCTTAAAATTCCAATAGCCCAGCCGCCAAGATTTATACTTCCAAATAAAGAGCTTACTTTATCGCTGAAGCTGCTGATTTTATTGAGTGAAAAATTATCTTCCTGTTTTGGACTTAGTTTTCTTATTGATCGCATCACGCCCTCAAGTTCATCGGCAAGTGCATCAGCGCTAATTTTGTCTTTACCCTTCACCATTATAAAAGGCCTGCTTGCATCTTCATTAAATATTTGCCTTGCAAAGCGATAAGATAAAATAACAGATGCATCATAATTCCAACCGATAAGGCTTTGGCCTACTTTTTTTATAACACCTACAACCGTTGCTTTTTTATCTTTTACAGTTATTTGCTTTCCTACAGCCACGGCAGGGCTTCCAAATAAATTTTCTGCATTATCATTTCCAATAACAACCACAGGGCTTCCTGAAGCAAATTCATTTCCTGATATGAAGCGGCCGTATGCAATAGTTACAGGCTGAATATCATTTTCTTCCACACTTACACCATAAAATGACACGCCCTGCAATGCGTAACTATTATATTCAATATTGCCATTAGTATTAATAATAAATGCAAGATTACTGGCAAGCTGGCTGCGTTGTTTGATAGCAGCAATTTCGTCAAACTTAGGAACAGGACGATTTACAAATTTCCACCAGGGATAATCGGGACCGCCGCTATATTCCCATTTATCAATATAAATAGTATTGGAGCCAAGACTTTTGATCTGGTTTTGAATATTCATTTCAAGACTGTTTACTGTAGCCAACACACCTATGATGCAAAATATACCAAATGAAATTCCAATTAATGATAAGGCAGTACGCAATTTATTTACCTTAAGCTCCTGCATGGTGAGCCGAAAAGAACTGGCTAATATATTAAGCGTTTTGCGCATGACGCAAATTTAATATTTACTGTTTGTAAATTTTGTAATTTATGGTAAATGGTAAAAAGATGAAGAGGATTAATCATAGTGAAACTATACATTCATATTGAGTAATTTGCATTTTTTAAAACTACACATTGACGGCATCGAAACAAAATATCAGGCTTCAAAAAATCATCACTTTCATAGCAATTATTTTATTTATTGCAAAATTGATCGCCTGGTTTATGACGGGTTCGCTGGCAATTTTAACGGATGCATTGGAAAGTGTAGTAAACATTGCTGCCGGTTTTTTAGGATTATATAGTTTGTATTTATCAGCAAAACCAAGAGATGCTGATCATCCTTATGGCCACGGAAAAGTAGAATTTATTTCTGCAGGAGTGGAAGGCACTCTTATAATTGTTGCAGGTTTTTTTATTATTTATAAATCTTTTCAAAGTTTTTTTTATCCGCATACGATTGCAAAGCTTGACTATGGAATTTTATTAATTGCTGCTACTGCTATTGTAAATTTTATTGCCGGTTCAGTTTGCGTTAACACAGGAAAGAAAAATAATTCTTTACAATTAATTGCCGGGGGGAAGCATTTAAAAACCGATACTTATTCTACAATTGGAATATTGGCAGGCCTGATTTTAATTTATTTTACGCGGCTTAATTTTATTGATAGTGCTATTGCATGCCTTGTTGCGCTTATAATTATTTTTACAGGATATAAAATTGTGCGTACATCCATTGCCGGTATAATGGATGAAGCTGATACTAAATTGCTCGATGACCTTGTGCATTTACTAAATACAAACAGGAAGGAAAACTGGATAGATTTGCATAACCTTCGCTTTATAAAATATGGCAGCACGCTGCATTGTGATTGTCATCTTACAGTGCCGTGGTACCTAAATGTAAGTGAAGCCCATGAAGAAATTGAGGCGCTTGCAGGATTAATAAAAAATGAATTTGGTGAAGCTGTGGAACTTTTTGTTCATTCAGATGGATGCAAGGAATTTTCATGCCCTATTTGTTTCAAACAAAATTGCCTTGTGCGAAAACATGATTTTGAAAAAAAGATAGAATGGACTATTGAGAATATTTCTAAGGATTCGAAACATAAAATTGTT
>JBBRTG010000040.1:0-20927 GCA_038244655.1 Chitinophagales bacterium | reverse complement strand
TTTTATGCGATTCTAAAAACTCAATAGCGCTTATCCATTTTACCATTTTATAACCTAATTGATTTTCTACGCGAAGCCTTAATGGTGCGCCATGTTGTAAAGGAAGCGGTTGATAATTCATTTCCCATGCCAGGATAGATTTTGGTTTCAGGCAATTGTCCAATGTATTGGTATCATAATAAAACCCACCATACAAGCCTTCACCAAAAGAATAAAATGCTATGGTAGTTGCATTGGAGTAAGGCTTTACTAAATCTACAATTTTGCTTATGGGAATGCCACCCCATTCTGCAATGCCCGTCCAGCCTTGTATGCAACTATGCATCGTAATAGTTTCTTCTTTATTAATTTCTTTTAAATCATCCAAAGAAAGTTCAACAGGATTTTCAACCAGTCCATAAATTTTGAGTTTATAATCTTTAAAATTATTTTCTGCCAGGTCTTTCCATTCTTTTGAAGATGGCATTTTTCCATTGGGCCAGAAATAAGGAGAAATATCTTCGTTCTTAAAAAAAGATTTTGGTTTGAATTTATTTATGGTTTTACGCCATAAGGTTTCGTTTATGTTTTTCTCAAGAAACTGGAGCGCTCGTTGTTTGCGCCATGATAGCCAATGCGCCAGCATATTAAATGCAATTACGAATAAAACAATTATAATTCCTATCACTAACCCCGTATAACTGTTATCATTATTTTTATTCAGCATTAAATGATTCATATTTTTTCTAAGTCCGGTTAAAGCCACTAAAGCAACATGAACAATAATAAAAATTACATAGGCAAGCATGATTAAGAAATGAAAGGAACGTGCTGTTTGGCGATTGAAAAATAATTTGGGATACCAGTTAAAACGACTGTCAATAGCCGGTGACATGGCCATGCCGGTAAGCATTGCCAATGGCGCCAAAATAAATACAACTGCAAAATAGGAGAGTTGTTGCAATGCATTAAAATGATAAAATCCATTTGGCTCTATCGGCATATTGAAAGTGGCATAGTGTACAAATACATTCCAACTGTCGGGAACTATTTGCCATGAAGTTGGTACCAAACGCTTCCATTGATTGGTATATAATAAAAGAAAAATAAACACAACTCCGTTTAAAATAAAAAACGGAATGGTGAGAAAATGCCATATTCTTGCGATGCCAATCGTATGCCGGTAACCCGGCAAACCAGCCACAGGGCTTATATATCGCGCATCTTCCTTTGCGGTCCACATTTTATCTTTTGGAATTTTTTTTGGTGTAAAGCGAATCCATTCTGTTTCAGGACCACATCCATTATTCCAATATAATCTTGGATGATCCACCAAAATAGAAAGCCCGCTTCTTATAATTAAAACAAGAAAAAAGAAATTAACCCAATGACTGATATTAACCCACTCAGGAAATCCCACAGCATCATTTTTAGTTATTGAAGCAAGATGTAAAGAAGGATCTGCTGGTAAGCCAAAAAATAAATATTGTATCCATGCGATACCAATAGAACCTATAAGAACCATCCCTATTATAAAAAACATGTATGGTTTTAATCTTACAAAAAAACGCCGGTCTTTGGGATAATGAACTTCTTTTTCAGCCGGTGTAAATTGGGGTATCATATTTGGTAATTTGTTTTTTCAGTGCTATGATTACGTTCCCCATAAATTGGTCGTTTTAGGTAATCTCTTTTTTAAATCAATATTAAACTTTCCTCAAAGTATTTATTAATACAATTTTCCAAAATAATCTCAAACGTTTGAAACCTTTTATTGAAGCAGAGATTTCCCAGCTCTTTCTTAAAATATCTTCTGTAAACGGCAGCAGTAGCACAACCTGGCTTATATCATTTATAGCTTTTTCTTTTTGATGCTGTAGTCGTTTCTTTATCCAAATGGAAATTAATGGGCTAACTAAAAAATACCATGTTAAAAAAATTAGAAGCGACCGTAAAAATATTTGTAACGCTTTGTGAGAAGATAATAAGGGTTTACCAATTTCAAAAAAAGATTGCATAAATAGAAAAAGCAAAAATAGCCAAATGATAAAAACCCCTTTTTTTATTCTTCTCTTTCGTGACGAAAATGATCGAATAGTTTTTTGTTTAGTTACATTAATATCGGCAATTACATATTCTTTACCAATATTTTTCCACGATTGTGATTGCTTTATTATTCGCGATGCCATTAGCCCTATTAATATTCCAACAATTGCATGAATAAAAATATATCCTATTGCCAGCCACCATGAATAGTTGGTAATTACGTTTACATGAACCAATTTTTTTATGAACTCATTTACTGCATTCCAGAAATCAGTTCCATATAAGATTATCAAAACGAGAACTCTTTGAATTGCCGATTCTGCTAAAGCTAAAATGCCTAATATTATGCAGGAAAGTTTATAATGTCTTGTATTAAAAAATAAGATTTGTCCTATTAATCCCTGGAAGGAAACAGCAAAGTAGGCCGTGGGCGGCGTATGCGGGCTAAGCATCATTTTAAAAATGCATACAATAACTGTTGCTTTTAAAATTGCTCCTTTTACAGGAATATAATACCCGATCAAACAAATACAAACTACCGCACAACCAGAAATAATCATTCCGGAAAAAGGAATATTTAATCCATGCATAATTCCCCCTGCCACACCTTCGCATATTACCCATAGCGAAATTAAACGATAATAAAGCTGTTGTTGGTTTGATATATCTTTTTCAGTTTTCAGCATTGGCTTATTAAAGCTTGATAACTTGAAAAATTAATTTTACGTAGTTTAATCTTAATGAAAATGAACATTATCCAATTGAAAACATTAATAGTATTCCCGTGAAACTGTAAGCTGCTATCAAAATTTGGCTGTACAAAGATAGGATGCGAAGTAGATAAAGGTGCAATACAGTTGACTGGACTGAATGAACCAATCGGTACTGCGTTTAAGATTGTCCTTACAAATAATATAAGAAGAAGCGTAAAAATTATTGCAGTTTTGAAAGGCAGGACGGCCGGTATTTAATATCGCCGCATATTGTTAAATAAATCAATAAAAATAATTTCTATTTAAGATAAACTTATCCGAAATAGATTTTATAGTATCTTTGCTTCTTAATTTATAAAAAAAAACAGGATAGGGTTTGTATATAATGAAAACAAAGAAAGATATAGAAAGCCTGGATGATATAAAGATATTGGTAAATGATTTTTATGATAAAGCAAAACAGGATGAATTGCTGGCACCCGTTTTTTTTAGTCGTATTACCGGCGACTGGCAGCCACATCTTGAAAAAATGTACCTGTTTTGGAATGCAGCTTTGTTTAGTGAAAAAGGATATGTGGGTAACCCGTTTTCAAAGCATGCAACATTAAAAATTTCACCGGCACATTTTGAGAGATGGCTGTTGCTTTTTACGCAAACTATTGATAAGCATTTTAGCGGCAATATGGCAAACGATGCAAAGTGGCGCGCCTCAGTTATGGCTGATAATTTTATGCGAAGATTAGCCTCTATTCAGCAGGATGGCACAAGAACATTGGTATGAATAATATAATAAAACATGATATTGAAACGGAAGAAGATATAGCAAATCTTGTGCACACCTTTTATGGAAAAGTAAGGAAGGACGAATTGCTTGCTCCCGTTTTTAACGCAGTAATAAAAGACAACTGGGATCATCATTTACAAATAATGTGCAATTTCTGGAGCACCATTTTATTGTACACAAGAAAGTATTTGTCTGACCCCATGCAAAAGCACTTACCCCTGCCGTTAGAGAAGGTGCATTTTGATAAATGGCTGATGCTTTTTGAACAAACTGTGAGCGAATTATTTACGAGAAAAACAGCAACCGAAGCTACAAAGAGGGCCAACAGCATTGCGCGGCTTATGAAAAGCATGAAAGAAATTCCGCTTTAAAATATAGTATGCAACTACCAACACACGAAGTAATCATCGTCCTCACCTTTATTTGGTGTGGATTGGTTATTGGTATTAGCTTTATTGAATCGTGGATAAAATTTCGCGCACCTGGTGTTACACTTGCCACGGGCTTAGCTATTGGCCGCATCGTATTTGCTGCGCTTAACAAAACAGAATGGATAATTGCTATAATCATTGTGGCTGGCTTGTTCTTAACAGGTTTTGAGATTTCATTTAATAAAATACCGATTGGTGTTGCGATAATAATTTTATTAATGCAAACACTTTGGTTGTTACCGGCATTAGATGCAAGAGCCACAGCAATTATCACCAATAGCGTTCCGCGAAAATCACAGCTACATATTTATTTTGTAGCAGGCGAATTTGTAAAAGTTATATCACTCATAATTTCAGGAATTATTTTTTTAAATTAAAATATAAAAAATGGAAAACGTAATCGGGCAATTGGTAGCAAAAGATTACCGCACAGCGGCTGTATTTGAAAAATATGGAATAGATTTTTGCTGCAAAGGCAACAGGACTATTGATGATGTCTGTAATCAAAAAAGTATTGATAAGGCAAGCCTTACAAAAGATTTGGCTCTTCTTGATGATGTGCGGGAAGCTAATCCAAACGATTACAATGAGTGGCCGCTTGATTTGCTTGCGTCGTACATTGTACAAAAACACCATCGCTATGTAGAAAAGCAGATTCCCGTATTGCAGGGCTATCTTAAAAAAATTGCGAGTGTGCATGGTGGTGAGCAGCCAGAACTGTTTGAAATTGCTGAACTGTTTAACAAAACAGCAAGCGAGCTAACGGCGCATATGAAAAAAGAAGAGTTGATACTTTTTCCGAAAATACAAAAACTGGCGCGCACACAAAACGAAGGGGCTGAAAATAATACCATTCCATTTGGCACATTTAAAAATCCTATAACCGCAATGATGGATGAGCATACAAATGAAGGCGAAAGATTTCAAAAAATAAAAGAATTAAGTAATAACTACACAGTTCCGGCAGGCGGCTGTAACACCTACCGGGTGGCGTTTGCATTGCTTAATGAATTTGAGAATGACTTGCATTTGCATATTCATCTTGAAAACAATATTCTTTTTCCAAAAGTGATAGCTATGGAAAGCCAAAAGAAATAAAATATGACAAAACCATTAAAGCGGCATTCATTTATTGTAGAATTTTCAAAAGATCATCACTATGGTTTGCTATTGGTTTGGAAAATAAGGCAGGGATTGCAAAAAAATATTGAGCCGGCAAGAATGGTGAACTATGTAAATTTTTCTTCTGAAGAAGAGTTATTGCCGCATTTTGAAGAAGAAGAAAAATACTTGTTGCCTTTGTTGGCTGAAACTGATGATTTGCGAAAAAGGGTAGAAGCAGAGCATGCACAATTGCGTAAGCTTTTATCAGCTTGTGCAAATGACAAAGTTGCTCCGCTAAATGATCTTGCCAACGATTTGGAAGCACACATTCGCTTCGAGGAGCGAATTTTTTTTCCGCACCTTGAAAAAAATATTGATTTTGATAATATTGATCTGAAAGAAATAATTATTAAGCATGACCGTAATAAACCTGATACAAAATGGGTTGATAAATTTTGGGAAAAATAATTATTCGATGAAAAATAAATTTTTTTATCTATTCAATAATGTAAAATAATGATTTCAAAATCGTGTCAGTATGCTTTGCGTGCTGTAGTTTTCCTGGCATCAGAAGCTGGTGATAATATTAAGCTGAATGTAAAGCAAATTGCCAGGGAAATAGATGCGCCAGAAGCGTTTACCGCTAAAATATTACAGGTACTTAACAGGCACAACATTATCACATCGCTTAAAGGCCCGTATGGCGGCTTCTTTATAGAAGAGCATCAACTGGATGCGCCGATATTAAATATTGTACAGTCAATAGATGGGCTGCAAATTTTTACCTCTTGCGGGTTGGGATTGAAGCAATGTTCAGCAAAACATCCGTGTCCTTTTCATAATGAATATGAAGTTTTGCGAAACAAAATGAGAGAGACATTTGAAAAGACAACCATCAGGAAGCTTGCAAGAAAAATTGACAGCGGTGCATATTTTTTAGCTGGCGCAACACGCAAAGAAAAAATGAATTGAAAGAGGTTATTAAAATAATTGCTGAACACGAAAACGAAACGCACAACCTGGAAACCGTAGCCTACGGCTATCGCAGCCTGATGCATTTAATTTTTGATAAAATATACATAGAAGGTTTTGGTGATTGCGGCGGCATGGGAAGATGCGGCACCTGCCTTGTGGAAGCATTAAACCGCGAATACACTTCCAAAGATTTTGACAGAAACGAATTATCAACTTTAAAAAAATTGGGTAATACAACTCCCAACACAAGATTGGCCTGCCAGCTAATGATTGATGAAAAAATAAATGACCTGCATTGCAAGATTATTTTACCGGAGTCTGTAGACTATTAAATCTGTTTAGTTTGGCATGATATTTACTACACAAAGGCAAACAAACTACCTAAAATGAAAACTACAAAAATTTTTTCCTTAGCACTCGTTTTCCTTGCAGTCATTGCGTTAACATCTTCCTGTAAAAAAGACAATACGCAATCTACCTTACAGGTTCGTTTAACTGATGCACCTGCATTATACGATGAAGTAAATATTGATATAAAAGAAGTGAAAGTAAAATTCTCTGATGATTCAACTAATGATGGTTGGGTTTCTTTATCAACTAATGCAAAAATTTATAATCTGCTTGGCCTGCAGGGTGGTATTGATACACTATTGGCAACAGGAACCTTTCCCAGTAATGTTGTACAGCAAATTCGTTTTATATTAGGAACTGATAATACCATCATGGATAATGGAATAGTTTATCCATTAACTATACCAAGTGGTTCTGAATCGGGCTTAAAAATAAAAGTGAATAAAAAATTAAGCGCAGCGCTTGAAACATTACTTATTGATTTTGATGCCGCACTTTCAATAAACAATGAAGGACCGGGTGATTATAAATTAAGACCTGTTTTAAAAGTTAAATAAATTTCATTTAAACCTGATTAAAAATGGCCTTGCTTCATGGCCATTTTTTTTATCTGTATTTTTTTACATTGCTTTTTGTGTGGTAAGGCAAGGCTCTCTTGTATTTTTTATCTATATTATTCCTGAAGTATTTTCATCTTAACTTCATTAACTAATATTCACTTATGATAATTCTACAGATTGAACATAAGGTTCCAAATTTTGATGGGTGGAAAAAAGCTTTCGACAATGATCCTATTAATAGAAAAAAATCGGGAGTAAAGCGTTATCGCGTTTATCGCCCGGTTGGGGATCCAAATTATGTAATTATTGATTTGGAGTTTTATAATCTTAATGATGCACAAGAAGCACTTGTTGCACTGCGTAAGTTGTGGGATAAAGTTGAAGGAACAGTAATGATTAATCCCCGAACCCGAATCCTGGACGCAGGGGAATTTATAGAATATTAAATAATGCGTAAATTTTATAAATTATATTCAGGCACATCAGTTAAAAGATCATTAAGAGAAGGCTGATTGCGATTAGCCGCTGTCTATTGAATATCAAACAAACCATTACCCTCACATTAATTTTGTAAAACCTTGCTGCTTCAATACATTGGCGGCTTCATATACTTATGTGCTGCCCGAAAAATCATAAAGCAAAATGATTAAAAAGTTTCTGAACGGCTGACAAAAGATGAAAAGAATTAAAAAAAACATAGCAAGTATCGGGTAGGCAGCCAACTTTTTCATTTCTATTTTTGTGCAATCAAATTAAATAAAGAAAAATGAAAGAGCAGAGCACAATCAATTTTAATCGCATTGCAGAGGCAATTGATTATATAAAAGAAAATTTTAAAATGCAACCAAATTTAGATGATGTTGCAGAAAATATACATTTAAGTCCGTATCACTTTCAGCGAATGTTTAATGACTGGGCTGGTGTAAGTCCGAAGAAATTTTTGCAATACATAAGCGTTGAGTATGCAAAAAGTATTTTGAAAGACAAACAAGCAACTTTGTTTGATGCAGCGATTGAAACAGGGCTTTCAGGCACTAGCCGCTTGCACGACTTGTTTATTAACATTGAAGGTATGACACCCGGAGAATTTAAAAACGGTGGCGAAAATCTTTCAATAAATTACAGCTATGCCGAAAGCCCGTTTGGTGATATTTTAGTTGCATCAACCGCCAAAGGTATTTGTTATATGGCTTTTGCTGAAAGTGAAATAGCATCACTAAGTCATTTACAAAACCATTTTCCTAATGCACAGTTCAAACAAAAAGTTGATCTCATTCAACAAAATGCGTTGTACATTTTTACGCATGACTGGAGCAAGCTCGATAATGTAAAATTGCATTTGAAAGGAACAGATTTTCAATTAAAAGTTTGGGAAACATTGTTGAAAATTCCGATGGGGCAATTGGCTACTTATGGAAATATTGCCAAACACATTGAAAGCCCGAAAGCTTCAAGAGCTGTAGGCACGGCTATTGGCGATAATCCCGTCGCATTCTTAATTCCTTGTCACCGGGTTATTCAATCAACTGGAACCATTGGTGGTTATATGTGGGGAGCAACAAGAAAAACTGCCATCATTGGGTGGGAGGCTGCTAAAATTAATTCAGCAAATTAACAATCACGAGAATGGAAAATATAAAAGCGAAATTGTTAACCATTGACTGGCAAACAGTAACAGAAGAAATGAATGAAAAAGGATTTGCTGTAGTTTCAAACTTGTTATCAAACGAACAATGCAATGAGCTAATTCGGAACTACGACAACACAAATGCTTACAGAAAAAAGATAGATGGAACGCTATCGTTTTGGCCTGGGCGAATATAAATATTTCAATTATCCGTTGCCTCATTTAATTCAAACAATAAGAAAAAATCTGTACCCAAAACTTGCACCGATTGCAAACAGTTGGATGAAAGTGTTGAATATTGATAAAATATTTCCTTGCACTTTTAAGGCCTTGCAAGAACTTTGTTATTCTAACAACCAACTAAAACCAACCGTATTAATTTTAAAATACAGCAAAGGCGGCCACAATACTTTGCACCAGGATTTGTATGGTGATATATTTTTTCCCATTCAAACAGTTTTGTTTTTGAATGAACCCGATAAAGATTATACAGGGGGTGAATTTGTGTTGACACAACAAACGTCAAGAGCACAATCCAAAGCAATTGTATTAAAACTACGCAAAGGCGATATGCTTTTATTTACAACAAACTTTAGACCTGTGAGAGGAAGCAAAGTATATTACCGAGTAAATATGAAACATGGCGTAAGTGAATTGCATAGCGGAGAAAGGCATACATTAGGAATTATTTTTCATGATGCTTTAAGTTGATTGAAAATGATACATCATATAGAAACAAGCAATGCTCAACTTCAAAAAAAAAAATTAAGCGTGAAGAAATTTGTTTTGGTGGAAATAAAAAATTAAAAATTTACGGAACATTGCATTGTGCATCTGGCATGCGAATGAAAAAAAAAGTCGAGTATTTTTTAAATCAGAAAAAGAAGCGGTTGAAAACGTCTATCGGCCCAGCGGGCATTGTATGAAAGAAAATACGACAAATGGAAAATCATTAACAATTAACAACTAACCATTATTATTATGGATTTATTTGGTAATTATAGAGACGCAACAGTAAATTTATTGCCTAAAGACGGCACTATAAATTATTATGGAAAACTGCTTACGAATCAAGAAGCAAATTATTATTTTAATGTGCTTATGAAAAGTATTGAATGGAAAAATGACGAAGCAATAATTTTAGGAAAACATATTATTACCAAAAGAAAAGTAGCCTGGTATGGCGATACAAAATTTGAATACACCTATTCCAATACAACCAAACAGGCATTGATATGGACACAAGAATTGCTTGAATTGAAAATTGCTGTTGAAGAAAAATGCGGAGAGAAATTTAATTCCTGCCTCCTGAATTTATATCATAACGGAGATGAAGGAATGGCCTGGCACAGTGATGCAGAGAAAGGTTTAAAAAAGAACGGGGCAGTTGCATCACTAAGTTTTGGAGCGGAACGAAAATTTTCATTTAAGCATAAGCGAACCAAAGAAACTATTTCTTTAATTCTTGAACACGGTAGTTTGCTGCTGATGAAAGGCACTACTCAAACAAATTGGTTGCACCGATTACCACCAACAAAATTGGTAACAAAGCCAAGAGTGAATTTGACATTCAGAACAATTGTCGGGTGAAGAAAAAATATTTTATGAATCATACAAACAACAATGGGAAAGCTTTATCAATTTTAGCACGAATGTTTAAAGCAGAAATGCAGTTTATGGAATTGGGCAAAGAAAATTTTAAATTTCGATTAGCCATTACTGTTATACTGCAAAAAAGAAGTAATTATTTCGTATTAAGAAATTTTTCTACTGTTGCAAAGTATTCATCTTTTTGGTCGAGCCAGCCGTAATGCACACATTTATCCAATAAAACAACAGAAGAATTTTTTAATACTTTATGTGCTTTTAACGCAGTTCTTTCTTCAATAATATCCTGTTTTCCCTGGATGATCAATACGGGAATATTTAATTTTGAAAGCTTATTGCTGCAATCAAATTTAATTTTTTGCAAATCATTCCATACCAAACCATTTATTTCAGAATTGCCCTGGGTAAGCCTTTCAGCAATTGCAGGGATATTTTTTCTATCATACACATAAGCCGGTGCGAGCCATTTTGCTCTTTGCAGCCGGGCGTAAAAAGTAGTGTCTCCCTTGCTTATAACAGTTGACCAGTACCGCAATGAATCCAATTCTTCAGCGCTTAACCTTGCATTTATATTTTTGCTTACATAAGATTGTAATTCCAAATCAATACCGCCGGAAGAAGATAGGATAAGCGATGAAATATTTTCAGGATGCGATAGGGCATAATAGGAAGCAAGCATTCCTCCGAATGAATGACCGAGCACGATCCATGTCTTTATTTTTAGTTGCTTTCTCAGGTTTTCAATGTCTTCAACCATCAGTTTTATGGTAATGGTAGAAGTGTCTGCTTTTTTTACCAATGATCTTCCTGTTCCTCTTTGATCGTAAAGTATTATTAGATTATGCTTTGCTAATTCTGTAGCAAGCCCGACAAATCCATCACTGTTCATACCTGGCCCTCCATTAATTAGAAGAATAGGAGCGCCCGAACCAAACGTTCTGTAAAAAAGTTGTGAGCCATTACTTTTTATCAACCCTTCTTTTTGGGCATAAGTTGTTATGCAGGGGATTGTGATCAAAAAAAATATAAAAACTTTTTTCATTGATGTATAAATTAAGTGGATACGAATGTACATTAAATGATGACCGGCATAAAAGAGAATCATTTGTATATTATATTTATAAGTTAATAAAATGATTCCGGATAAATATATTCAACATGAAATTAATCAGTCCCGTGATTTTTGCCATATCATTTAGTATGACATTTTTATTTTCTTTCGGCCAGGAAGCTGAAAACAGGAAATTGCTGGCAGGAAGCTGGAAGTTTTTGGGTTTAGAATATACAAGGGAATTACCTGTTGAACGAAAAACAATGAACTGGTTATTTCTTTTGATTCATTTAGTCATTACCAGGTTTTCAGGAAAACAGCTATAAAAAAAGATGACAGGTTTGTTGCAGGAAGATTATTGCTGACTCAAAATGGAAAGCATCTTTCAATAAACGGATTGGAGGGAGATATCATTTTATTAAATAACGAATACCTTAAGTTGTCTCAGCCTAACAGGCCAATAATAATTTTTCAGAAAACTAAATTGTTACTAAAAGGATGAACCAAAAATTAGCACATATCGCTATAGTAGTAAAGCATAAAATTTTGCTAATAACATTTTCATTGAAACGGAAATATTTTTCTTCCCGTATTTAAATCTGCATACCTTATTTAAGATGTAAGCGTTAATAAAATGAAAATTCAATGGTAAAACATGAATCAAAGTCAAATGCTTTACAATATGACTTGTGTTTTTGATTAAATTTGCAACTAATCCTTTTAAAAGATCATCATAAATATTACTATAAAAAAATTATGAAAAGAATTATAAGTGCAGCTTTGCTGGTTTTGTTTTCAAATATACTTTTTGCGCAAATCCAAAATCCTGTGCAATGGACAGCTATTTCAAAAAAAGTTGCTGATAAAACTTACGAAATTCATTTAACCGCCAATATCAATAAAGGCTGGCATATATATTCGCAAACGACTCCTGATGGCGGCCCTGTTCCTACAACTATTTCATTTACAAAAAATTCTTTATTGGTTTTGCGCGGAAATGCAAAAGAAGTTGGCAAATTGGAAAAACACTTTGAGCCGCTCTTTAATGTTGATGTAAAGCAGTTTTCAAATAATGTTGATTTTGTGCAGACGGTAAAATTAAAAGCCAATGTAAAAACATCGGTTGATGTTGCTGTGGAATACGGGGTTTGTAATGATAAGGAATGTTTGCCTCCATCAACAAAGAAATTTTCTGTAGCACTTAAATAAAGCAGGCATAAGCTTTAAATAATTTTTAATGAGCATTTTTACCAGGCTGTGTGCTTTTCTTCTATTGCTTTTCTTTTCGTTTAATTCTGCAGCACAGGATTCTCCGGCAGTAAAATTTTCATATAGCACGCAACGGCTAAATGATAAGGAAGCGCTGTTTACCATAAATGGAAAAATTGCACAAGGTGTAAAATTATTTGCCTTACAAAAATCTCCAAATGATGTTTCGTATTCATCTGTTGAGTTTGATTCTTCTCTAAAAAATTTATTGAAAGATTCTGTTTTACAAAAAGGAAGTGAACAAAAAGCTATTGATTCTTCATTGCAAAGTGAAGTACATTTTTTTAAAGATTCAATTGAATGGCAACAAAAGATACTGGCAACTTCAAAAGATAGTTTTTTAGTAAAAGGCAGCGTAAATTATATGTATCAAAAAGATGCAGATTATGTATCGAAAGAAGATCAATTTAAAATTTTTATTGAGCCGGAAAAACAAAACACTACAGCACAATTAACCGCTTCAAGCCCGCAAGGAACGGTAGCTGCGAAATCTCTTTGGTGGATATTTTTTACTGCATTTGCTGGCGGCTTACTTGCATTAATAACGCCCTGCGTTTACTCCATGATACCTGTTACCGTTAGTTTCTTTACAAAGAGAAGTCAAACGAAAGCGGAAGGGATTAAAAATGCCATTACCTATTCAAGTTCTATTATTTTCATTTTTACTTTATTAGGATTTTTAGTTACTGTAGTTTTTGGACCTACTGCTCTTAATAATCTTGCTACCAACTGGATTGCCAACCTTATATTTTTCCTGTTGTTTTTAATTTTTGGAATTTCTTTTTTAGGCGCATTTGAAATTAATTTACCGGCTTCATGGTCTAACAAAGCAGATAGCAAATCCGGTACCAGCAGCTTTATAGGAATATTTTTTATGGCGCTTACGTTGGTAGTGGTATCATTTTCATGTACGGGCCCCATCATCGGAAATTTATTGGTGATTGCTGCAAGAGGAAGTTATTGGGGGCCGCTTATTGGCATGTTAGGTTTTTCTTTAGCGCTTGCTTTGCCATTTGCATTGTTTGCATTTTTTCCGGGTAAAATAAATGTTTGGGGAAAAGCGGGCGGATGGTTAAACGCCGTAAAAGTTTCATTGGGTTTTTTAGAATTGGCATTGGCATTAAAATTTTTATCAAATGCCGATCTTTCGAAAGGATGGCGGCTGCTCGATAGGGAAGTTTTTATTTCTTTATGGATTGTAATTTTTGTTTTGTGGGGAATCTATCTTTTAGGCAAAATTAAATTTCATCACGATGATGAATTACCTAAAAATGATTTTGATATTCCATATATAAGCATCCCGAGATTGTTTTTTGCGATAGCAGCCTTTTCATTTGCCATGTATATGGTTCCGGGGCTGTGGGGCGCACCACTAAAAGGTATCAGCGCTTTTGTTCCGCCAATGGGCACACAAGATTTTGTTTCATCGGCATATAATACAGGCCATGCAGAAAATAAAGATACTTCTATTGCAACATTGCCAAAGCCTGAAAAATATTATGAACGAATGAAGATTTATGAGCCTGATGTTGTTACTAAATATGGAATGATTGTTTACTTCGATTATGCTGAAGCGTTAGGAGTTGCAAGAAAGTTGAATAAACCATTGATGCTCGATTTTACAGGAATAAATTGTGTGAATTGCAGAAAGATGGAAGGAGAGGTGTGGAGCGATCCGGAAGTGATGAAACGATTGAAAAATAATTTTGTAATTGTATCATTATATGTTGATGTAAATAATATTGACCTTGAGCAAAAGGGACAATATTATTCAAAAGCATTAAACAAGCAGGTAACAACCCTTGGCGATAAAAATGCAGATTTGCAAATTTCAAAATACAATGCCAATACGCAACCTTATTATTTCTTTCTTGATGCAAATGAAAACCGGCTGGCACCCGAAGGGTACGGTTATGATCCGAATGTTGCAAAATTTATAGCGCTGCTTGATGGAGTTATTGATGCATACAACAAAACAAAGAATTAATCAGGTTAGTTGGATATTAAATATCTTTCCCAAAGCTTCATACAATTCAGGATGATTTTCTTTAAATAATTGCGGGTTGGTAAAAAAGTATTCAGCAGCTACTGCAAAAAATTCTGCTTTGTTAGTTGCGGCATAAAAATTAATATCTGATTCACCTTTTTTAATTGATTCAATATTTTTATTGATCAAATCCAGCCACGGAATGTTATATTTTTTTTGCAGCAATGCTTCAGGCAATCCATCTATATCGCCATCTTCTTTATCAAGCAAATGAACAAATTCATGTATGCCTGTATTTTCTTTTCCTGCTTCATTACTAAATCCATAGTGCAATGCAGGCTTTGATAAAATCATAGTGCCTTGCATTGGGCCATTACCTACCATGCCCAACGTATTTTTTTCATAACCATTTGCAAGAAATTCTTCTCTGTTAAATGTTTCAGGATAAAGGAGCACCGTGCGGAGATTATAATACTTCCATTCAGGAAAACCAAAAATAGGGATAATAGCGCTGGAAGCCACTAACAGCTTATCAAGCTCATTAACATTTGTATTAATGCCATCAATACGCACATATCCTAAAAATTCTTTTATTTTTTCTTCAAACCTTGTTTTATTTTCCTCATTAAGATTGCGGTAAAATGAAACATGTTGTGATAATATTTCTTTATATCCTTCCGGAAGATCAACTCTTCTTTTTGGCTTTTTATAAAAAATAAAAAATGCAATTATTAAAGCCAATGCAATCAGAACAATAAGCGGAGCCATTTATTTATTTCTTTGAAACATCTTTTTAACCAGCAGTGCCGGGACCAATTACTGCTTTTATTTCTTCAATTGTATTGACAGGGAAATCGCCGCACTTTCCATGTTCGCGGATGTCATCCTCATTCTCTGCTTCATGAATACAATAAATTTTATCTTCCGTAACAAATGATTCAACCCAGTTATAAGGTTTGCCTAACGCGGATATGACTGCATTAGAAGTTTTTGAAATGTCTTTTAATTCTTCAGCAGTCATATTGCCTGCACCCGGCAGTTTTCTTTCAATAATAAATTTTTTCATTGTATAAATTTTTAAGTTGAATACAAAGTTATTGTGAGAATTGTAAATGACATAGGGATTATTCCCCAATTAGCAGGGAATGCTCCCTATTTTAGAATGCCTAAACGAACAGCCTCTGCAACTGCTTTTAAGCGGGAGTTTACATCGAGTTTAAATAATATGCTGGAAATATGATGGTCAACCGTTTTAGGAGAAATAAAAAGAGTTTCGGCAATTTCCTTATTCTGATCAGCTTTCTGTAATAACTGAAGAATATCCAACTCACGATTGGTTAGCCGGGCAGGATTGGTCTTTGTACTTTCTCTTAAGCCTCTTGGTATTTTTTTAATTCCCGAGGATCGCATTTCCATTTTTAATTTTTCATATACGGCAATTGCTCCTAATTGCTGAAGAATTGAAAGAGCTTTTCTTTTATCATCTTCATTTCCTTCAAATAAGGCCAGCGCCTGCTCATAAGGGCAACCTAATTTTTCCCAGAATGCTTCTTCTTCTTTTGCAATAATAGTATTCCTTACATCATAACCATTATATTTTCCTTTAACCTGCAGGTATTCTTTTCTCGCCTTTCTCAACCAAAAATAGAACCTGCTTTTTTTAGAAAAATTTTCGAATCTTATAAAATTGTTTATTGTTCGATCAAGGATTTCTGATTCAATAAAAACTTTTCCGGTTGTCCATTCATATTCGAGCAACGCTAAAAATACCGGGATAATTCTTTGTAGTTCCATTGTTTCAAAAGCTTTGGCTTTTGCTTCAAGCAATAAAGGAAGCACATCAGCATCACCTCTTCTTATTTTTATAGTAGCAACTACAGCAAGCGCTCCAATTTTAACAACAGATAACAGGTTTTCGTTTTTAATAAGCATTTCTGCAATTTGATATGCTTCGTTCCAATTACCTGTTTCAAGATGTAATCTTGCTTTCCAGTTTAGCATATACAATTTTAAAGAGCCAATATCATTTTCTTCGCAATAATTTATGCCCTCATCCAATATTTTTTTTGCAAACACATAATCCCTGATCGTAACTCCATTACTACCCATGGCACTATATGCGTGAGCTACATGTTCGTGGTAAGAATTTTTCATTGCAATTGCCAGGCTCTCTTGCAATAACTCAATGCCCTTTGGCAAGGATGACTCATGTAACATTAAAGTAGAACCCATGCTATTCAGCGCATACGCAATAGTTTCTTCATCATTTAATTCTCGCGCAATCGCAATCGCCCTCTCTCCCCAAAATATGCATTCATCAGATTGATCTGAAGTCATCTTCAACTGTGACATATTACTATATGCCATTGCCTTTGCATTTGAAGAAGGTTGTTTGTCCAAAACCTCAATTGCCTGCTCGCCAAAACTTTCGGCTCTTTTGCCGTTGCCTTCAAACCACCAAAGCCTTGAAAGAAATCGTAAGCTGTTACCAATCTTTTCTATTGCATTTTTTTCCCGCCATATTTTTAAAGCCTTTCCCTGGTAGATAATAGCGTCCTTTATCTGGTTGGTAAGATAACATTCATAAGAGTAGGCCTCATAAAATTCCACGAGCTGGTCAATATCATTTTCTTCAGAATATTCAATAGCAGTAAGAAATAGTTTTGAGGCTTCAATATGTGCCCCTACCGATGCGGCCTTCCTTGCAGCCAGGGGTGCATATTTAACAACCAGATTATTTTCGTTCGCATTTTTAGCATAATGCAAAATCCGCTCAATCTCTCCTTCTTCTTCAAAAGAATTTAAAAAAAATTCGAGCAGTTTTTTATTTAATGCAATCCGTTTAAATGGTGAAAGCGAGCTTTCAATAGTTCTCCTGTACAATTCATGCTTAAAAATTATTTTATCATTTTTAATGATGATGATTTTTAGTGCAAAACAATGATCCATTTCTTCATCCCAGGAAGCTTTAAGTTTAGCGAAACGGTTAATCTCCAGTCCTTCGGGAATTACTGAAAATATTTGCCAGGCATTTTTTGTTCCTTCTTCCTGCCGGTCGTAAACTGAAAGTATGGCATCTTTAATATTATCAGGAACACCGGGGCTATAGCTAGCCAAAATCTCATTTACATAAAATGGGTTACCTCCCGAAATGCTGTACACATTTTCTGCATCATACCCTTTTTCGTCAGCCAGCTTATAAACGGCCTGCCTTGACAAAGGCGTTAACTGAATTCGGGTGAATGTATCGGATGCAAGGTCACCAAGCACCTTTCTAAGAGAATGCTGTTGACTGATCTCGTCATCCCGACAGGTGAGAATAAACAAGCATTTCATGCGACTGATGCGGCGGGCAAAAAATTTTACAAAATCGAGTGTGGCTTCATCAGCCCAATGAATGTCTTCAAAAACAAGCACAACCCGCCTGACCTTATTAGTCAATTCCTGTTCAAACATTGTAAACAATTCTGCTCTTGATATAATTGACTCAATCTTATGAGCCCAATCTTCTTTGATCTGCAAAGCAAGATCATATAAAGGCGCAAGTGGCCGCGGAGTAAAAAGTGAGTCGCAAGCCCCCACATATTGAATACTTTCATCTTCAACCTGGTTCAGAAAAGCTTTTACCAACGATGTTTTACCAATGCCTGGCTCTCCTATAATAAAAAAACAATGGCCTTCTTCTTCTGAAGCAATTTTTTTGAAACCGCTATGCAGTAAGGAAAGAAAATCATCTCGTTCAATAAGTTCCATAGTTTATAAAATGGGGAGGGTGCAATTACAAAATAGGGGAAACCTCTTAAATACAATAGCAAAGCAACCATTTATTTTGTATTTGGAATAAAATATTTTTCACATTTAAAAAATAATCATCATGAAAATTTTTTCTGTTTTTACAAGATCTTTTTTTTATTTGGCAGCAATGCTGAGTATATTTTTATTTACCGGGTGTAAGAAACAGGATATAAGCGAACCTAAGAACAAAGTTCCGCTTATAGCTAATCAGGAAGTATTGAATGCTAATACTGCAATAAATACTGATATGGATTTCCTGTCTAATTATAAAGGGCTTACGCGGCAAACACTATGGGAATTGCAGCAGGCACGGTCGGCTACGGCTAAATACCGCAATATCAAAAATGCTTTTGCAGATGGCTATGCCGATATAAATGTTGTGGTGCCAAATATGGGCTACCATTATATGAAATCGGCATTAGTTGATGTAACATTTGACATCAGGAAACCGGAGATCCTCGTGTATAATAAAAATGAGGATGGAAGTTTTCAACTGCTGGCTGTAGAGTATGCAGTTCCCATTGTACTATCACCCAACGCGCCGCCGGAAGGTTTTACCGGTTCGGCCGATGTGTGGGATCGCAACACCACTTTTGGTTTGTGGACCCAGCATGCATGGATTTGGTCTTTCAATCCGGATGGTGTTTTTCATGATACCAATCCGTTGATAAATGTGCATTAGCACTGGAACCAAGGTAGCAAAGCCATGCTTTATTTTGTATTTGAAAATAAAATATTTTTTAAATTTTAAAAAATCATAACAATGAATAAAACAATTCTATTAGCGGTAACTATGTTTGTCGCTTCAGCATCATTTAGCCAGTCAACTAAAATCGTTTCATCAGCTTCGCAATTATCTAAAAGTAAAACGGAAAATAAAACAACTGAAAAAAGTTTATTTATTGATGTACACAACCTGGAACCAGGCAAAGTAACTTTTGCTGATGTGATGGCTGCACATCAAAAAGATTTGGCAACAGAAGGTAAATATGACGTGAGCTTTATTAAATTCTGGGTTGATGAACAGAAGGGAAAAGTGTATTGCCTTTCATCTGCAAAAGATTCTAACTCTATTATTGAAACACACCGCGAAGCACATGGCTTACTGCCATCAGCAATTTATAAAGTTACCGACGGTGCTGAATCTGCCACAATTAACGGGGAACAATTTTTTCTTGATGTTCATAATTTAGGCGCTGGAAATGTTACTAATGCTGCTGTTGCAGACGCTCATAAAAAAGACCTTGCAGTTGAGAAAAAATATGGGGTAAATTTTATTGATTATTGGGTGGATGTAAAATCCGGAACAATTTTTTGTCTTTCCCAGGCTCCGGATTCAAATGCAATAATTCAAACGCATAAAGAAGCGCATGGACTATTGCCTGCTTATGTGTTGAAGGTAAAGCAGGGGCAATAATTATTAAGCATTGAACAGGAATAGAATTTACAACAATTTACTAAAAATTAAAACTCACCGTTAAACCTCACAGGTTTTTAAAACCTGTGGGGTTTAAGGGTGACAGCTTTTACCACAGTGAAGATCCAAACGAATTGTTGTTGGCGGAACCAGCAAAGAGATAATTTTTTATTAATAAGTATATGTCATCTCATGACTATGTATTGCATAAAATATATGCTTCTACCATATTCGTGCTATGTAATTAACAACAATAAATTAAACCAATGAAAACAATAATTAAAAATCAGGAATCAACATTATATGAATTTGCAAAAAACATCTTATATTCTTTTCAGGTGCTCATGGCAGGAATTGCAATCCCTGTTATTCATAATAGGAATTTCAGATCGTGATCAAAAGAAAACAACAAAAACCCAGGTAAGTAAAGAAGTATTATTCAAAACCAATAAGGGGTTTAAACATTGGTAGTACCAGGTTAACACAATAGAAGTTTCTTGCACACAAAATCAATTTCTATCACAATTAACCAAAATCAATTTTTATCTTAAAGTATACATCATGAAAGTCATTTTAAGTATTTCAACAGCAGCCGTTTTATTTTTCTTTTCTTCTTGCAAAAAAGAACGAAGCCCTCCTATTCCTGCACCTGTGAGAACCATTACATATTTACTCTACACCACTCAGGATTTTTCAACAGATAATAACATTATTACTTTTAGATTGAACATTAGAAATACAACCCAAACCCTTTTCGATTCAGCATTAGCTTCTATGAGAATAAAAGATATACCGAATGCTGCCAACAAATTGGTGTTTAAGAAAATTGTTCCCGGTAATGACGCATCCGATTTAGCTGTTGGTTTTCGCTATGCTATTGACAATGTGGGCAACTCCTGGTTTACAGATACCTGCGGTGCAGGTGAACTTTTTAAAGTGGTTGATTATGATTTCAGGTAGAAACAATTCAAAAAAAATGTAACCAATGAACTTGTTATCTGCAAATGAATTAAACTTACATATCAGGGGATGCATCTTGAACCAGAGGAAAGTCAAAAGAAAATCTATAACTCTTTCTACAGTTACGGTATGGCTATATGCGACCGTTATGCAAAACGAAAGGAAGATTCCATCGAAATCTTTAATGACGGCTTTCTAAAAATTTTCAAAGAAATACATCGTTATAAACCTTCGTATGCTGACGAGATGAATTCGTTCAAAGGCTGGATA
>JBBRTG010000039.1:0-21251 GCA_038244655.1 Chitinophagales bacterium | reverse complement strand
TGGCTATATGCGACCGTTATGCAAAACGAAAGGAAGATTCCATCGAAATCTTTAATGACGGCTTTCTAAAAATTTTCAAAGAAATACATCGTTATAAACCTTCGTATGCTGACGAGATGAATTCGTTCAAAGGCTGGATAAGAAAGATATTGATTTACACAGCAATTGACCATTGCAGAAAATATAACAAACATTATTTTTCTGCAGAGATGGAAAATTCGCTGATATATTTACCGGTAGAGGAAGAAAATGCATTTGATATGATTTCTTACGATGAAATCATCAGGGCCGTTCAGGATCTTTCTCCAGCTTACAGAACAGTTTTAAACCTGTTTATAATAGATGGGTTTAGTCATGAAGAAATATCCAATCAATTAGGAATTTCCATAGGTACTTCAAAATCTAATCTTTCTAAAGCAAGACAACAATTACAAAAAATTTTAAAAAAAGATAATAAAATTTCAATAGCTAAAAATGTGGGATGATCAAAACGATAAGAAAATAAAAGAGGCTGCAGGCCAATATCATCCTGCGTATGATGAGAATGCCTGGAAAAAAATGGAGCAGATGCTTGATGAACACCTTCCACAAAAAAAAGGAAGAAGATGGATTATTTTACTCCTTCCTTTCTTGTTATTACTTATAGGAGGATGGATATATTTTGCAGTTTATCATAACCGGGCTATCCCTTCATCTGAAATATTACAAAAGACAGCATCTAAAAGTACTTTAGAAACACAGCCTGTTAACTCTTCTTCGGGTAAACAGCAGAATAATTTACAGCAAGATGTTGTAACCACAGAAAATTTTTCAGCAAAAAACAAAGAAGTTTTTAATACTTCAACGATTGCTTTTACAAATAAAAATTCTCAAAAAAATTCAATAGGAAATTTATCTTCTCAAAGAAAAAGTTTATTAAAACAAAACATTATTCCACCAGCTTCTTTTGAAAATGCTACAGTAAATAACGGCAACGATGCAAACATTAGCGGAAATATTTTATCACCCAAAGATGAAAACGTGCATAATGAAAATATTGCAATTAAAGAAAATGATAAGGATCAACCTAAAAAAGTAAATACTGATATTGATATAACGGTAAAGGTTAAACGCAAAGCAGATACAACTGCCAAAGCTGAGAATACACAAAATACTGCAGGAAAGAAAAAAACAACAAAGACAAAGAACAGCTTTAGTAAAAATTTTGGTATTAGCGTATCCGCAGGCCCTGGTATAAGTGGTGTTCGCCTGAGTGATGCAGGGAAAATTACCGTTTCTTATGGTGCCGGCTTACGTTATTCGTTTTTGCAAAAATTCACGATACGAACAGGATTTTATGTATCCAAAAAAATCTATTCAGTAGAAGGCTATGATTATCATTTACCACCTAACAGCCAGGGTAGCGGCTATTTGCAAAATGTAAATGCGAACTGCAAAGTTTATGAAATACCGCTCAGCCTTAGTTATAGTTTTGGTAAAGCAAAAAAACATAATTGGTTTGCATCAGCAGGTCTTTCATCTTATTTAATGAAAAAAGAGGCTTATAATTATTATTATAAATATCCAACAGGCCAAACATACAGCCGTGACTGGACTATCCAAAATAAGAATCAACACTTTCTTTCTGTGCTGGATCTTTCAAGCGGGTATGAATATGCGCTCAATAAACGATTTTTTATTATGGCAGAACCTTATGTAAATATTCCTTTAAGCGGTATAGGGTTAGGCAAAATAAAACTTAACAGTGGCGGTATACTTTTTACATTTACTGTAAAACCATTTTAATCTTTACTGTTCTGCATAAATTATTATCCCCTTGAAAATAGATGAAAAGTGGGAACACCGCCCACGGCGAGCCGCCTCGGTTGGTGTCCCAGCAACCGGTGACAAAATAATTCAATTGATTCCAAAAAAATATCTGAAAGAAAGCATATTACTGAAACATAAATGAATACTTTAATTAATATTTAAATTAGATTAATTTTAAGTGACCAATGCTCACTCATGCTTTTCAAATTATATAGAAGCAGTGTTATCACTTTTATTCAGCAATTTTTTTTTATTAAAAGATGGCATGTCATAATCTTTCTTTGTTTCTGCTTAACAGCTACAACCAGTCTTGCACAAAGAACAAAAATTGATAGCCTCAAAAAAATTCTTCATTCACTACACGATACTGCAAGAGTGAATTGCTTAAATGAGTTAAGTACATATTATTGTAACTACCACAGTACTACTCCGCACTATTCAAGAACAGATAGTGCAGAATTATGTGCTAACGATGCTTACTCAGAAGCTGTGAAACTAAATTATAAGTTAGGAATTGCGGATGCTATTTTGAATCTTGGAGAAATATATACCGTGCGCTATGATTTTTTTACTGCTCAAAAGTACCTCGAAAAAGCTATCGCTTTGTTCAAAGAAATTAAAAATGAGTTTTATTTGATACAGGCTTATATGAGTTTGATAGACGTTTTATTTTATGAATGCGATATCCCTTCCATTCGAAATAAAATTCAAATACCACTAAGATATTATAAAAATATTCATGACAGTTTCGCCGAAGCAGGTGTATGGGGCTATTTATGGGAATGCGATATTTGGGAAGGACATTCTGAAAAAGCGTTTGAGTCATTACAAACCGATTTTAATCTCATAAAAAATTTATCTGATCCAACAAGTGTGCTGGATGTGCTTTACAGAAAAGAGCAATTATACCGTATGGCTGAATGGTTTGATAGCGCTGCTTCTTATTCTGTTAAAATTATTGCTTATAAAAAAAAGTTGGGCTTAGATACAGTAGGAATTGGCGATAAGGGTTTTAAATATTTTATGGAAGGTAAATGGGATTCTGCTCAATACTATAATAAGCAGACACATAATTTAATAATATCCTATAAAGGAATTGATTCTATTGTGAAAAAAAGGATGATTTTAAGAAATGACATTGATATTGCTTCGCTTGATCAGCGCCTTGGTAAGTATCAGGAAGCCTTACCCATTTTTATGAAATCCTTACAATTCGACAAAGAGAGAAATATTGTTAGTGAAGAATTGGAAGTGCTGCTGAATATATCGCAGATATATAAATTAGAAGGAAAAAATAATGATGCGATACATTACCTGGAAAATCTTCTTTCACTTGCACAAAAAACAGGGGCAATTTATTATATTCAAAATGTGTATGAACAGCTTTGGAAAATATATGATAAGAAGAAAGATTCCGCTAATGCTTACAAATATTATGTAAAATATACAGCGTTAAAAGATTCAACAATTACCAGTACTTACCAGCGCAAACTGGCAGTAATAAACGAACTAACAAAAGAGAGAGAGCAACAAACACAAATAGCTGTTCTTGATAGAGACAATAAATTAAAACAAGTTGCTATTCAAAAAAATATATTATTCAGAAATATTCTTTTATCAGGTATAGCTTTATTAATTCTGCTGGCATTTATTGTTTACAGGTTCATCAATTTAAAACGAAAGAATGAGAAATTAGAAAAGGCCACCTTACAAAATTCATTAGACATAGAACGAATTCAAAATGAAAAAAAACAATCAGAATTACAAAACAAAGCAACAGACCTGGAAATGCAGGCGCTTCGTGCACAAATGAATCCGCATTTTATTTTTAATTGCCTTAATTCCATCAACAGATTTATTATTAGAAATAATGCAGCACAGGCGGCTGACTATCTTACCAAGTTTGCAAAACTTATTCGTATTATTCTGCAGCAATCGGGTAAATCTTTTATTCCATTAGAAGATGAGTTATATTATTTACAATTGTATATGGATCTTGAAGCGCTGCGTTTTGAAATACCTTTTAGTTATGAAATAAATTGCAATGGAATCAATAAATCATTGGTAATGATACCTTCTTTGTTAATACAGCCATTTGTTGAAAATGCTATCTGGCATGGCTTACAGGGCAATGGCAATAACAAAGGCAAAATTGATATAGATATGCATGTTGATGATAATATACTGCATTGTAAAATTTGCGACAATGGAATTGGAAAAGCATCAATTGCTATAAAAAAAAAAGCAGGGATAGGAAAAAAATCTTTAGGAATAAATCTTACACAACATCGTTTACAACTTATTGATTCACCAAAGCAGCATGAATTGGGAATAGAAATTCTTGATTTAATAAATGAAGATGGATATAGCAGCGGCACTTGTGTATATATTAAAATTCCTGTACAACAATTAATGTAAGATATTAAACGATGATAAGAACAATAATTATAGACGACGAAAAACATTGCTGCGATAATTTGCAATGGCAATTAAAACAATATTGCCCGGAGATTGACCTAATAGCTGTTTGCAACAATGCTCAAAAAGGATTGCAGCAAATTCGTCATTATCAACCCCAACTCATATTTATTGATGTGGAAATGCCTGGTATGAGTGGCTTTGAAATGCTTGAGAGTTTAACTCAAATTAATTTTGATATCATTTTCACTACCGCTTTTGATCAATATGCTATTCGCGCTATTAAATTTGGAGCATTGGATTATCTTATAAAACCAATTGATAAAGATGAATTGCGTGAAGCCATAAATAAATTTCTTAATCGTACACAACGTGATTCATTAAAGCAACTTAATGCACTTCTTACACATATCAAAAAGAGCAATGATCTTTCATTCCAGAAAATTGCATTGCCAACACTGCATGGCTATGAACTGGTTCCTCTTAATAATATTATGTATTGCGAAAGCAGTAGTAATTATACAAATATTCATCTTAACAACGGGCAACATTTGCTCATTTCACGTACGTTAAAAGATATTGAAGATCTGCTTGATACACAACCTTTCTTTCGTGCACATAATTCTTACCTCGTGAATCTTCAGTATGCTGTTCGGTATATTAAAGGTGAAGGTGGTTCACTGGTATTGAATAATGATATTAACGTCCCTGTCTCCCGCAATAAAAAAGAAGAGTTGCTGAAACTCATTACTCACCTGCCGGCCTGATAGATCATACAATATTCTCAATTCTCTCATTCATTTCCACAGTTTGCTCAATAGTAGTTTTTATCAGGGCATGTATAATATAATTTTATTATAGTGATACCAATTTCAGAGAACCTGTCTATTTCTTTTCATTAATGGATCATACTAACTTTTGCTCCGGCAAATAAAAAAGTGAAACGGTAAATATTTCTATAACATTCAAAATTTACAATTATGAAAATTCAATTAAGATTAATGCTGCTTCTTATTGCAGCGTCATTTATCTTCCTTACGGGATGTAAAAAACACGACGATGGTGAGAGTGTTACCATGGTAGTGACCCATTTAGCTGTACTAAAGCCTATTGTTCTTTCAGGAACCTTTACTTCAACCGGAGCGTTTAATATTTCCGGCACCAGTTTAATGGACGTGCATCCGGTAGGTGATTCAGCTCATTGCACACAGACGATGATAACACCGGAGGGATCTTTCACTATGCATCAGGATTGTTCAAACACTAATATGACCGGAAGCTGGCATATTATTAGTGGCACTGGACGTTACGCACATCTGCAGGGCAGTGGCACTCTTACAATGATGTTTCCTCCCAATGTGCCTACTGGCGTTCTGGGAATTGACACGTTAACAGGAGTAGTTTGGTTGCACCCTTGATTTTTTTATTGTATAGCCTGTCGATTCTTAATTTTTTAAGCTTGATCCAGGCTTTTCTTTTTCTTTACTTTTCCAGTAAACAGAGTTCGATAATTCACTACCTTTAACTATGACATTACCTTATTTTTTTATGAAACCAAAATTTATAAAACATTCTATCATTAAAGCAGCTTTTGCATTAATATTATGCGCTACATTTTTTAGTTGCAAAAAAGATTTTACTCCGCAAACAGGCCCGTATAATCTTGACGTAGTTTTTCACGGAACTGATAAAAATTTTGGTGCCTCCGGCTTTGTTAAGTTTCGCCAGGACGAGAATACCGCACGAATTATTACGCTTGATATGTGAGGTATCTAATCTTGAGAGCCTAATCATTCTTATTTGCTTCAAAGAGCTGTCAATCCTATTACATACAATACCGGTTGTTCAAGTATTGCATGGCTCACACTTGGCAAGGGATTGCAACCGCAGGCTATTGAAACTGATGAACATGGTAATGGAAAAGCAAATTTATGGCGTGACGTTACTGCTACTGCACGCGGTACTTCATTCCACATTCACTTTCAGGTTATAGATGCAACAAACCTGGCAACAGTATTAACCAGCGATTGCTTTGACTATACTGTGAGATAACATAGCCGGGAGAAATTTTAAAAATCATACTTTTGTTTGAAGGAATGAAATAAGCTTACAAAAGGCCTGTAAAATTTTTCTTACAGGCTTTTGTATTTTTAAATTATGAAATATTATAAATGGATCGGTTGGTTTGCATCAGTACTATTAATTATAAGTTGCTTTATGCCGTGGGTTTATTATGCTGATCTCAATAAAAGTTTTACTGGTTTTTTTTCAGAACAAAATATGTATGGCAAGCCGGGAATCTTTTTTACTTTTATTGCAGCAGCTTCTATCTTTTTAATCTACCTTGATAAAATATGGGCTAAAAGAACATGCATTTTTTTATCTGCTCTTAATCTTGGCTATCTTATAAAAACATACATTCTTTTTACATCGTGTTACAATGCTTATTGCCCCGAAAAAAAGACTGGTTTGTTTCTTGTTATAATAAGTTCTATTGCTTTGATGATTGTTTCTATTTTTCCAGATATGAAAATATCTGCAGAAAAAAATGAGAGTTGATGGTTAAGGTTGATTAGTTTTATTGTTGTCCGAAGGACTCCTTTGGAGAATTGTTTTATTGTTTTATTGTTTTATTGTTTTATTGCTCATTGCAAATTGCCCATTGCCAATTCACCATTCACCATTTACCGTTCTACTATTCAAAAATTTCTAATTTATTTTTTGGCCTCTTATCAATAATCCATATAAAATTTTTCAAAAATTTCTGGTCTTCAGGAATTTGTTTCATAGGGTACATTTTCCCTTTTATATCATTAACAAAAAGCACTTTTATCAAATCATCATTTTTAAAATACAAATCAATAACATCACCTGTAGCACGATTCATTCCAATATAAGCGCTATCATCATCCTGTGCATAATATATACTTTCAGATTGTGAGCCTCTTACACGCATGTAATTAATTTTGCCATCTGTAAAATATCCATTAATGGTTTTGCCTGCAATCTGGTTATAAAATCCCTGTGTTGTTTTATTTACAATCATTCCTCTTTCAAAAACATAGAGCCGTTCTGGCTTTTTATTTTTAGTATATAAATAAATAGTATCGCCGGTTATCTGGCTATGGCCGCTCCAGATTACAGGATCGTAATAAAGCCTGAAAACAGAATCTTTTGTAGAAAAGAAAAGACTGTCGCAAACACTTTGCAAAGAATCATTATAAATTCTTACGTGATGAAAAGCAAGAAAATACCTTACGGAAGAATCAGATTTATTCGTTGTGTCTTTACTTATGATTTTCATTGAGCTTAAGCTATCAGATCGTTTTTGCATTAAAATGCTTTTAGCTGTATCAGCAGAAGATGCAGGTTGCAAAACGCTTTTAGCCGAATCAGAAATTTTCGGACTTTCAGTTGGCTTTCCATGAGAAATAATTTCAACAGAATCTTTCAAATGATTTGGCGGCCTTTCTTCAATTTTTTTATTTTTTTTATTCATAGTTTCATTCTCCTTCAATTGCAAACTATCTTCTGCATGAGAAATAATTGCAGATGAATCTTTATTAATAATTTGTTTTAACCGGGAAACACGATTAGCACTATCCGGTACCGTTAGTGTATCAGCTTTTATTTTTACTTGAGAAGTATCTTGTATTATTGAATCTTTTTTTAGAATATCTTCTTTTCTTATTATAGTTGAATAACCGGAAAATATTGTATCAGCAGCTACATAAATACTATCATCTTTTTGCTTAATTATTAATACAGGTTTTCTTGTTGCAAGAAATGAATTGTTTTTTTTATTTGCAAAAATCTGGTTAGCAAAAACGATAAACCCATTCGCAGAATCTTTTACAATGCCATTTCCTTCGAGTTGTGCATTTCCCGATTTATCATCGAGCGCAATATTGTTGGCAATATAAACACGGCCGCTGCTATCTATTATTCTTGTCCTGCTTGTAAATAAAGCATTGCCTGTTTTAAAATCATACGTTCCCTGTGTGGTATAAATATCAACATCTTTATTTTTTATGTAGGTATTTCCATAGTAATTAGAATTTTCTGTTTTCATGTTGTATAAAAGAGAATCAGTAGTAATGTGATTTTTTGGTTCAACTACTATCACATTATTTTTAAAATATACGTCTTTCGTATCGGCATAGTAAGTGCCATCGTTACTGGTAATAGTAGTTTTGCCGTTAATTACTTTGCCACCGTTATGATAATTTCCAATACCTGTATTCAAATTATAATCAAGCTCCTGAGTATAAAGAGTACTTTTTTTATCATTAAGCCTCACATCTTTTTTGAGATATGCTGTTTTATCGGTGCCAACATATTTAAGGTACTGGGAGTATGTTTGCACACTGTCTGCCTGATTAATATGAACATTGCCAAAAGCCTCAGCCACGTGGGTTTTAGGGTTTACAACAATGCTGTCGCTGCTAATAGTAGTAGTACCTTGCTTCACGATTGCTCCGCCTGCAATAGTTTGTAAAGTAGTTACAGAATCAATATAAACACTGCGCATGCTTGGGCCGCGTATTATTTCAAACTCTCTAACGGTATCCTTATGCGAAAGTGGAACTACTTGTGCAAATGAAATAAAACTTACATGCAAAAAAATAATAGAGAGTACAATTTTTACTGAACGGATCATCCTTATTTTTTAACCACCTTTAGTGTGTCATCAACCAGCGGAGCCGTTATATAATCACCTTTATCTTTTTTACCAAAAACAGAAATGTTTACATACCGTTTTGGATGAACTCTTATATCGTCGAGAAGAATATTTATTTTATTAGTGGTAGATTGGAGATTTTCGTACAATTTTTTATCATTTAATAATAAGCCAAGAGACCCGTCTTTACTATTAATTTTTTGAGCGCCTTGCTTAAAATTATTAACGGCTATATTTAATGTATCGAGCGTTTTTTTCAAATTAATATCAGCAAATTTTTTGGACGCTACTTTTGCATTTTCAAGAATGCTATCGAGCTTTGCGTTATTCGAATTAAGATTTGCAGTGAATGTACTTAAATTGTCAAGAGAATGTGACAGAGCCCCATTTTGAGTATTTAAAATAGTTTGCAATGATGCTGCTGATAAAGCAAAAGATGCAGTAGTTGTATTTAAATTTGCAATAATTCCTTTTATATTATTTTTAGCTGTAGCATCAAAAACCCCGGTAACAACATGCAATACTGAATCCAGGGATTTTACTGCATTGCGCACTTCATACAAAACAGGGTTGATTATTTTTAATGCCGCATCAAAAGCTCCGCCACTTAAGGTGGTTAATAAAGTATCACCGTTTTTTAAATATTTAGAAGAGCTGCCTAATTGTATTTCCATTGAAGCGCTGCCAAGAAGGGGTGGATTTATGACAGCAATCGAATTATCAGGAATATTTATATCCTTTGTAAGATTAACGGTAACCACAATGTGCCTCATGTCTTTACCACCATCAAGATTACTAATACTACCAACCTGCACCCCGTTTATAAGTACAGGGTTCGATTTGGTGAGAAGTTGCACATCAGGATATACTGCATAAATATGCCTCTCTTTTTTAAAAAAGTTTTTGCCTTTAAGAAAATTAAACCCTAATACCAGCAAAACAATTCCTACAACAGCCATTACACCAATTTTCGTTTCGTTATTTATTTTCATTTTTATTTATTTGGTACACATTTTTTATATACGATTTACAAAGATTGTATTGCGAAAATAGCAAATCTTTATTGGCACACATCAGCAATATATTATAATAACAAACCGGTAATAGAAAATAATTGGCTTTCTGAAGTTACTGTCTGCACACAAATCAGAAAAAAAACAATAAGAATAATTTTTATTTGGAATTCAATAACACTGTAGTGGATTGTGGGTTTTCAACCTGGCTTTTATATTTTATTAAAGCCTGGGTTATAGATTCAGCAATTTGCTGTTGGCCTTTTTCGCTATTCAAATATCGTTCATCATCATAATTACAAATAAAACCAGTTTCAATTAATACTGCAGGCATTTGTGTTGCCTGAAGCACCCAAATTCCTTTCTGGCGCTGGTGCACGCCAAGGTCGAGTCGGCCCATATCGTTAATACCTTGCTGTATTTCGGAAGCGAGTTTATAGCTTTTCTTAAAAAAATTCTGTGTATATAATAAAGCTTTTGCTTTCCATTCGGGGCTATCATCATTAATATCGAGTGTACTATCATTTTCATCTGTTGTAAAAAGAAGATCACTCTTCTGCATGGCTTCTATTTTAGCATCAGTTTTGTGTGCAGCAAATATCCAGGTGCTGGTGCCTTTCCTTTCGGTAGGTATTTTAAAATATTGCCTTATGGCAACTTCATGTTTATGTGGAGTAACAATTTTCTTTCTTTTTCTTCCCTTCCCTGTATATTTTACAGTATTATAAGTTTCCATACGATAACCAATAATTCGTGAGCCTGTCCTGAGATCTACCGCATCAGCGTGTATGCAAACAAAAAGGTCGCCATGATAATCATTTGCAATTTGAGCTTTTTCTCTTGGGTTTTGATAAACATCGGTGGTACGAGTTGGAATTACATTCACTCCGGGCATCTCCTTTTTAATTTCATCAACCAACTTTAATGCGATAGCAAGTGTGATATTTTTTTCTTTTGAATTTAGTGAGCCTTCATACTCACTGTGGGCTCCATCATCTTTTCCACCATGGCCGGCATCAACAATTATTGTTTTAATTTTTTTTACAGATTGTGCTTCGATTGGTTGCCAAAAGAGAATCAATAAAAAGGAAAAAAATAAAAGAGAAAGCTGTTTTTTTAGTAACCGCATTAATTATATGATTTTAAAGAGCCGGTAATTTGGTTTTTCAATCTTCACAAAACATTAATTGAATTCTATCTATTTTTGTTGTCTACTGCTATGAACATGATAAACAAAGTTAACTCAAAATATATCTCAGTCTTAGCAGCATCAACCATCTTGTTTATTCTAACGGTTCAAAGTAGGAATAAAGATGCTTTTTATTTATCATTTCACACATCTTTAACTTCACAAAGCGACCCTACAATTCCTCCTAAGAAAAAAAATATTTCTGTCGAAAAAAACATAAATATTTTAAACGATACTTTACCTGAAAAAATTGTTACTGCAGATACTATTCCTGAAAAAAAAAATGATTCTCTTTCAAAAAAAATTGATTCTCTTTCAAAGGCAGACACTTCAGCTTCTAAAGCAGATACATCAGGCTTTGTAAAAACTGCAGACACTTTACATTTCAAAAGCTCTAAAAATGCATTGGACACAGTGGTTGAATATACTGCTGAAGATTCGATGGTGCTTGATATTCCCGGAAAAATGGTAACACTCTATGGAAAAAAAGCAACAACCAATTATAAGGACAATGATCTTACAGCCCCGATAATTTCTTATGATGAAACATCAGGAGATATTATCGCTTCTATAAAAAGAGATAGCACCGGTAAAGTAATTTCATTACCAACTTATAAGCAGGCAGATTTTCTTTCACAAAGTGATTCTTTACGCTTCAATATGAAAAGCGGGAAAGGGCTTACAAAAAGCACCTACACGCAACAGGGAGAAATGTATGTATATGGCGAAGCAATTAAAAAGATTGACAACAATGTTTTTTTTGCGGAGAGGGGCAGGTTCACAACCTGCAATCTTGATACACCTCATTTTGCATTTGTAAGCAATAAAATAAAATTTATAACTAATAAGCTGGCGATTACAGGTCCTGTTCATCCTGAATTTGAAGGAGTACCCATTCCTATTTATCTTCCTTTCGGTATTTTTCCATTAAGCCAGGGAAGGCATTCAGGTTTTCTTGCTCCGAATTTTACCGCAAATGAACAATTGGGACTTGGCCTCGAGCAATTGGGATATTACAAAGTGGTTAGTGATTACTGGGATGTAATTTTCAGGGCAAACGTTTATTCTTATGGAGGATGGACCTTTAACGTCAACCCGAGATATCAAAAAAAATACCGGTACACGGGAAGTATTGCATTTGACATCCAAAATTTCAAATATAATTTTAAAGGTGACCCTGACTATTCGCGAAACAGGAGTTACCATATTGCATGGAGCCATTCTACTGACAGCAAAGCCAGGCCTGGTGTAACATTCAGCGCCAGTGTAAACGCAGGCAGCAGCAGCTATAATTCATTTGTGCCCGACAATCCCTATAAAAATTTCAGCAACCAGTTAAGCTCATCCATTGCTTATTCTAAAACATGGAAGGATAAACCTTTTAATTTAACGATAACCGCAAACCATAATCAAAATACTAATTTAAAAATCATTAATGTAAATCTTCCCGATGTGGGCTTTAATGTAAATACCATTTATCCATTCAGAAAAAAAGAATTTGTGGGTACGCCAAAATGGTATGAGAATATAGGTGTTGCATACAACGGAAATGCAAAAAGCCTTTTCTCATTCTATGATACGCTCCCTCACATTTTTAAACAAATAGCAGATACATTACAATTCGGCGCACATCATTCTTTTCCTATATCACTCTCATTGCCACAAATAGGCGCTTTTCAAATAGGCCCGTCCGTTAGTTATGATGAAACATGGTACCAAACAAAAGTGTATCACACGTGGGACACAGCCAGTAAAACTTTACAAACCACCGTTAAAAAAGGTTTTTATACTGCAAGAGAAATGTCTTTTGGATTGGGAATTTCAACAAGAATTTTTGGATTGGTAACGGCAAAAAATAAAGATGCAAAAATACAAGCCATACGCCACGAGATAACACCCACACTCGGCTTAAGCTATAAGCCCGATCTTAATAAAAATAATTTTTATTTTACACAAGTAGATACTTCAAAAAGAAAGCAGCAGTTTTCAGTGTTTGAAAGAAATGTGTTTGGCCCTTATTCACCTGGAAGGTTTGGCGGCCTTACGTTTGGCATTGATAATAATATTTCAATGAAGGTGCGTAATAAAAAAGATACTGGTGAAAATGCACTAAAGAAAGTATCCATTCTTGATGGCCTTAGCATCAACGGAAGTTATAACTTTTTCGCAGACTCTTTGCGATTAAGCCCTTTTCAGTTATCAGCAAGAAGCAATCTTTTTAATAGAATTAATATAACAGCCAGCGCTCAGTTAGACCCTTATGATGTAAGTGGCACGGGGCAAAGGGTTAATACATTTCTTTGGCAACGAAAGGCTTTTACTTTAGGAAGACTTACCAATGCAAACCTGTCAATTAGCAGCAGCTTTCAGGGAGGAAATAAAAAAACAGGTTCTACAAAACCTGAATTAAAAACGAATGATTATCCACAAGGTTATACGGCAGATGAATACAATAATGAAATTACAGATATAAGAAATAATCCTGCTGAATATGCTGACTTTAGTATTCCCTGGTCGGTGAATTTTTCTTATTCCTTTCTCTATTCAACATTTTACGATTTAAACAGAGCCGGGTTTAAAAAAAATTATACACAAAATTTAAATATCGGAGGTACATTAGCTCTTACGCCTAAATGGCAAATGCAACTCAGCGGCTATTATGATATTACCCTTGGTCAATTGAATAATGTACAGCTTGGCATTTCAAGAGATTTACATTGCTGGCAAATGGCAATAAGTGTTTCCCAGGGAATATATCGATCCTTCAGCATCAGCATCAGCCCTAAATCGCCTCTGCTGCGTGATATAAAAGTAAACAGGACAAGATCTATACGTGATTAATAATTTCTTTCCGGGATATTTCAAATTGTCGTTCCAGGTTTCGGCCGGCGGGAACACCAACCGAGGCGGAGGATAGATTATTACCAAATAAGCGATTAACCTTCTCCGTTAGCATGGAAAATTATTTTATATAGCTTTTGATATACTTTATCCAGGTTTCTATAAAATAAGCATTACTTGCATTGCTGATTTTCGCATCGCTCAGGTGCATGATAATTTTTACATTATCACAATTGGATGTAAGCACATAATCAAGCCTGTCGCCTGTAACAAGCGGAACAGTTAATCCTGCAAATTTTGTGCAACCCATTTCATATTGTTTCGCTTCACCCAAATGCCCTTTTGCAGAAAGCTTTGCCACAATTTCTTCAAGTGTTTTAATAAATTGAGGAAGTATTTTTTTTTCAACCGGAAAAAGATCATTAAAGTTATCTGTGGAAGTAACTTTATTGGAATAAGTAACAGGCTGCGAAAGATGCTCATCAAGCAATATATATTTTTGCGCATTCGTATTAATGGCGCCAAAGCAAAAAAACACGAGTAAAAAGTATTTCATAAAAATTTATTTCATTTATTTATATTCTCCAAAAACTGATTTGAGTGTATCTGAAATTTCGCCCAAGGTGCAAAAATTTTCAACAGCTTCTATAACTACAGGCATTAAATTATTATTATTAGTTGCATGCTCTTTAATTTTTTTTAAACAGTCATCTGTTTTTACATGATCTCTTTTTTCTTTTAAGGTTTTTAATTTAGCCGATTGCACCTGTCGTATATTATCATCAATCCTGAAAGAAGGCGGCTTAATCTCCTGGCCGCCTGTAAACGCATTTACACCTACTATTATTTTATTACCCGATTCTATGCATTGCTGATATTTGTATGCGCTGCTGGCTATTTCATTTTGTATAAATCCCTGTTCTATGGCATTTACACTGCCACCCATGCTATCAATTTTATGTATCAGTTGCCATGCAGCTTCCTCAACATCATCAGTAAGCTTTTCAATAAAATAGCTGCCTGCAAGGGGATCAACTGTATTGGCAACACCACTTTCAAAAGCAATTATCTGTTGTGTTCTGAGTGCAATTGCCGCCGCTTCCTCTGTTGGCAAATTCAGCGCTTCATCATAACCGTTAGTATGCAGGCTTTGTGTGCCCCCCAGCACTGCGGCGAGTGTTTGCACTGTTACCCTGCTTATGTTGTTTAAAGGCTGTTGCGCCGTTAATGTACTGCCGCCTGTTTGCGTATGAAAGCGAAGCATCATTGCTTTTTCATCAGTAGCGCCTGCATCTTTCATAATTGTTGCCCACATTCTTCTTGCAGCCCTGAACTTGGCTACTTCTTCAAAAAGATCATTATGCGAATTAAAAAAGAAGGAAAGCCTTTTACCAAAAACATTAATATCAAGCCCTTTATTTAATGCGGACTGAACGTATGCCTTACCGTTACTAAGCGTGAATGCAATTTCCTGAACGGCTGTACTGCCTGCTTCACGAATGTGATAACCGGAGATTGAAATCGTATTCCATTTGGGAAGCTCTTTGCTGCACCATTCAACAATATCAGTGATGATGCGCATGGAAGATTTCGGCGGATAAATATAAGTTCCTCTTGCAGCGTATTCCTTTAAAATATCATTTTGAATAGTTCCCTGCAATTTTGATAAATCAGCGCCTTGTTTTTTTGCAATAGCTACATAAAAAGCAAGCAAAATAAAAGCTGTTGCATTGATGGTCATAGAGGTAGAAACATCCTGCAGCTTTATATCTTTAAACAATGCTTCCATATCTTCAATGGAATCAATAGCAACGCCTACTTTGCCCACTTCTCCTTCACTAAGTTCATGATCGCTGTCGTAGCCTATTTGTGTTGGAAGATCGAAAGCCACACTAAGCCCGCTTACTCCCTGAGATAAAAGATAATGATTCCGCTTATTACTTTCTTCAGCAGTGCTGAAGCCTGCATATTGACGCATTGTCCATAACCTGCCGCGATACATATCTGCCTGCACGCCGCGGGTAAAAGGAAACTTGCCTGCTTCTGCATCTGTAAAAGTTTTTTCCGAAACATCTGCAGGTGTATATAACTTTTTTATTTCAATACCAGAATCGGTAAAAATTTTTTTCATTAAGCGAATATAAGCAGGAACGAAAATTACATAATTTTCTTTGCTTCAAAGTTAAGCGCTTCTAGAACAATATTATGAAGAGAGGCTTTTGGATTATTGATAAGAAAATCAATAATTTGCTTGTTGAGGTCCATTGCTGAAGCCTGAAAAGGCATGGTGGCGGCCAGTTGATTTACTACATAAATATTTTGCTCCTTCAAGTTATTGATAGCCCGCCATACTTCTGATGAAACATATACCTGCTGGCTGATATTATAATCGTACTCCGCCTTAATTGCGTCTATGAGCGATGCCTGCATCTGGCGCGAGGTTAAGCCTGCATTTGGTGTGCGCGATAATAAATTCTGAAGCGATATTCTTTCAGCAAGCAGGGTTAATCTTTCATAAGCCTGTAATCGCAGTTTCAGAGTTTCAGGATTCATGCCGGTTCTTTCTTTAATATCTTTTTTTATAGAAGTAAACTCTGTTACCATCCATATAATAGATAAAAATACAACGCCCAGCAGTATAACAACTATCGTTTCAAATGTTGACATTGTGATAATTTAAGGCAAAATTAATCAATCCCTAAAGAAAGGTTTGTAAATTTGTGTTATACGAATTAAACAAACACGAATTAATAAAAAACGAACCTGCCTGTCGGCAGACAGGTTACACGAATTGAAACGCTAATGAATTAATTTTATTATCTGCATTTATCTATATATTGAATTAGTGAAATTCGTGCATTAAAATTCGTGTGTTAAAAATAAAACATGGAAACAATAAATAAAACGCCTGTCACTTTTACAAAAGGTGCTGTCAATGAAATTAAAAGGTTAATGAACGAGGAAAGCTTTGATTCAGAAAAATATCTGCGTATAGGAGTAAAAGGTGGCGGCTGCTCCGGAATGTCGTACCTGCTTGGTTTTGAAAACAAAACCGATAAAGATGAGCATTTTGAAATAGAAGGAATTCCCTGTATTATAAATCCTGCGCACAGCATTTACCTTCTTGATATGGAAATAAATTTTGAAGGCGGGCTTAATTCAAGGGGCTTTACATTTAAAAACCCTAACGCCAGTACTACGTGTGGTTGCGGAAGTTCGTTTGGAGTATAGTTTAATTCTTATCTTTTGTATTCATTCATACACTTGGTTGCTGGCCACATCCTTATAAAAAATAAAAGCCGTCTTAAGCCAGCTCTTATTTTTACAGCGTTTAGCTTACCGTTACCTCACCCGTAAAAATACTGATAGCTACACTGCGGCCATCTTCTGAGATAAAGCCTATGTAAGTTTCTACCAATAAACCTGCAAAGGTTAACAGGTTAAGATCTGCAGTAAGGCTACTGCGTTTACCCCCCGCCGTTGTAAAGATCGCCTGCTTCATTGACGGACAGTACGCCACAAGTATTGCCTGGTCTGTAGCACTTGCTGCACCTACGTTGGAGTTATCAGTCCAGCTATAAGTAAGCACACTGCCTGCGCCTGAAATTACAGCCGGAGCCAGCACGTTGGGCAGGTTACCCCTGCTTACAAGCGCTTGTGAGTAATCAATGTTGAAATCGGGGAAGATGCCGGTAATTGCATTACTGAAATTATAAGAGAAAGCACTGTTAATTCCCGTTTGCTTAATAGCAAAATCGTTGAAGCTTATCTCAAGTAAAGCTGCCATAGGCTGCAGAAAACGCATCATCAATGCGAATTTTAACTGCTGCTCAAGTTGTTTTTGAGAAGGTACAAAGTTGCGCCGGTTACTTTTACTGCGCATATAATCTATACCTTTCCAGGTGCCGCCTACAACGGTTCCTACTTTGCCGGAAAATCCGCCCAGTATTCCCTTGTTAATGGTTCCCATGAAAATTAGTTTTAGAAATTATAAAATTAAGATACCATGCCTCACGCTTTGTTTGCAAATTATATATTCATGCGTAAAGCAGTATAATAACGGGGAGGGGTATCCGCATATTTTGGGGTGAAATATTTTTCCTGTTTTATTCACTGTATGCTCCCGAAATTCATCTTTTTGCCTTTCTTTTCCAGCCTGTGCCTTCTTTTGCATCTCTTTTCCACAATGGTGTTACCTATGTAAAACTATTTGCGTGTACTCCTTGGCGGTATAAATAAATTTTTTTAGTTTACAACATCCATTGAAAAGCCTAACCCCTTCTATTTAAACTATATTCAAAACCAAAACTCAATCTGCAATGAACAAAAAACAAAAAGTACCAGATGTAAACACAAATGAAACAGCCAATTGCTTATCTCCCGAAGAACTAATGTTCACTATGGTTTTGCCACCCGGTACCAATTTAAGCGACTTCTTTATCACTCAGCAGCAATTAATGGAACAGGTACCCGCGGGCAAGCGCAAAATTTGTAATATGAGAAGAGACGGAATATTATCCTGTACTTATTTTGGAGGTACTCCTGTGTTCCTGAAACAGGAAGTCGCCGCTATGCTTAAGGCCAATTTGGTAATAGGCAAAAAAAGCATATTACGAAATATGCCGGTTGATGAAATTAAAAAGCTGGCCATGAGCTGGGCCTACTGGCTCTTACTAACGTTGGGCGATAGTTGCATAACCGGCGGTGAAATAACAGGCATTTCACTTTTTTAAAAATACAATATACTTTGTTTATGTTACCGAAGGGCCTCGCTCTTGAGGAGGCCCTTTTTCCATGCTGATCTTTTAACTAACGGGATTGCATAATCGAAGTTCGCAGGTAGTGGAGAAATATATTATACTATTTCCTGTTGTATGTATTATAACTTTACGTTTTGACTAACTCCAAAAATAGATTTTTAAACAGGCTGCAAGCATAGTAATGCTCTTGCTAAAGCAGATTGTTCTTCTGCTTAATCTTTTTAAATGTGTGCGAAGCGATAAGTTTTTTCTTTCAATGTGGTTAATGCCGTATTGCTTTGCAAAATGAATATTTGAAGGAATGATAAAGCTATAAAGATTCAGTTTATCGGTATAAATTTTATTGGTGTTACTTATAAGCAAAGTGCTTATTACTTTTTGCAAAGTTGTTTTAGTCCTGCTGCCTACGGCAAAGTCAGCAACCTGCTTTGTATCTTTTTGCACGGCATATACAATCCATAAAAGCCTCGATTTGCTTTTATAAAAAGTACGCATCTCATCTACTTCATAAGTTTTATTGAGTGATATAGCAGGCTTGCGGATGTTTTTTGATATTGATAAAATACGCTTAAGCACCGTAGTATTTGATATGCATAACAACCTTGCTATGCTGCGGATGCCACAGCCTTCTATAAGTAAAGCTATTATAGAAGTGTTGGGAGTTATATAAGCTTTATAGCTGTAATCATCTATGCAGGTTTTACAGCATGCTTTGCATTTATAACGTTGTTTGCCTCCACTTGTTTTGCCATGTTTTATATAAATATCGTTGCTGCAAGCACATTGCCAGTTACTAACAACACGATTGGAACACGTAAGAACATTTTGTTGCATTTGAGCTATGTTTTAGGGTATAAAAAGAATTGGGTGGCCCCTAAGCCACCCAATAATTACAAATTGAAAATATATTTTTTAATTGAAAATCAAATGATTGTTATTTAAAGAAAGTGAAAACAACACGCTTGGTACATTACCAGTATAGGCTAATCGAGAATTATTGATTATAAAAGAATTCAAACCTCTTTTAGTAAATGGCACAAGCGGATGCTTGCGCCAACAGTGGGGAATTTTGCATAATCAAAAGCACTATAAATAAGATCCCAAAATATATAAGAAGTTTAGAGATGCCACGTTTTAAATCCGAGCGGTTAAATTTAGTCTCTAATAGTTTTTGCCTTGTGTAAATAAAAAGAGAAATTAATAATATTCCAAAACAAAAATAAAGTACAAATCCTGAGCTAAGAAAAATTGAAATGTAACCTGATTCTTTTTTTATTGAAGCTACTCTAATTAAAATTTCTTGTAAAATAAACAAATGAAGACCAATAAATAAAGCCATAGTAAGAAGAGCATCCAGATATGCGTTTTTAAACCCAACCAATAAATAGTATTGATAAATTATAGAAAGTTTTTTCTTCATAAATAGAATTCCTATTTTTTCTTATCGCATCCAAAGTTCAAAAGATAAACTGATTTCCCCTTTTTATTACTTAAATAAATTGTATCAGTACCTTGCTTTTTAAATATTGTGTCATTCTTATTTATTTTATAATAAACTCCTGAGTTATCCCAATCAAGTAATTTTAAAGTAACTGAATCAGTTTCATTAAAATTTTTAATGATTACAGTTTTAGTAGAATGGTCAGTACTATCAAAGTATTTATCCAGTATTAACCCGTTATACTTGTAATCCATAAATTCTTTTAATACATCACACCTGACATGAGATGACTCAAATATTCCTTTAATAACAAAAAATAATAACCAAACTAAAACTATGATATAGCCTATTCGAGGTTTTTTCATGCAACTAAATTATTTATTTTTTAAAATTCTCTTCGTAAAAGGCCGACAATAAACCCAATCAAATTAATACTTTGTGTAGTAGTGGTTGTTTGTAATGAAGATGCACTTATCCTTATTCCTGCCGAAGGACCTGCCCCATAAATATGAAATTGATGCTTTAAATGATTATCAGTAGAATATGAGCCTGAACCTGGATCTATTGCTAAACCATTTGATTGCCCTTTATCGGAAATATCAAAATTACCACTAGGAGCATGACCAACTATAACTTGCGCAGAAATTGATAAATCAACTATAAATCCATCTTTCCTTTTATCAACAACACCATCCGTTTCAAATAATGTAAGTGTTCCATCTGATGTAAGAAAAAAACCTACAGTTTGTTGCTTACCCTCTTGACCTGCGCCTAATCCAATCGTTCCTTGGGTTCCAATTCCCCAATGGGCAGGAATAGTATCTTGACTGTTTGCCATGCTAAAAGACAATCTATATTGAGGGCCTAAAACATGATCATTTTTTGTATCGTTGGCCTTAGACTGATTATTATTTCCACCACCACCGTTCCCTCCACCATGATATTGAGATTGATTATCTCCGCCACCATTTCCACCAATGCCAAAACTTCCATTACCTCCGCCTCCTCCTGATGCAAACCAATCCCATTCTCCCCAATCAACAAATTGTTCAGGTTCAGAACTTGATCCATTATCATCACCTCCTTCCAGACGAAACCG
>JBBRTG010000038.1:0-21825 GCA_038244655.1 Chitinophagales bacterium | reverse complement strand
GTTAAAACAGCTTGTAATAACGTAATTAAATTTCCTTCTTCAGTTTCCTGAAACTTTATATCCGTTTCATCTTTTCCAAAACGGCCAATTTTCACAAAAGTGTTTGGATAAAATTTGCCTGGGTCTTTGCCAAATAAAATGATGGCGGCCCTTTTCAATTGTCCATCTTCGGAAAGTCGTAATTTCTCAAACAATTCAGGAATATTAATACCAGCATTTTCCGGAAGACGACCAGCATTTTCAGATGCAGCAAGAAATATTTTAACTGTGCTTTCATCAATGCTTTCAAATGTTGCCCTTGGTTCAATTACATCATCCCATGTTTTGCCTGATTTTTTTAGTAGGAATTCATTTAATGATGCACCGGTTAATTCTTGCTTGGTGCTGCCACTCCTGTAATAATACCTTCCCCTTAATGAAATAGGTACAGAGTATGGATGCGTTATAATTTCAATAAAATATTTCATCTGTTCCTCGTGCAGATTTACTTCTGTGGTTATACCAAATGCATTCCTGATTTTGTTTGGTAAATCATCCATCAGCTTTTTGTAATCATTAATGCCCACCACTTTACCATTATCATCTTTGCCAACATAAATAACACCACCATTGGCGTTTGCAAAACCACAAACCCATTTCAAGTAGTCATCATGCCAACTCTGCTTATACTCTATGTTTTGTTGTTCAGGCATCTTTTAATTTTAACCTTGATAAAATCTTGCAAAATGGTTTATAAAATGTTTTGCAATATTATTGATTAAACCCAACTTTCTCCAATCAAGGTTGTTCCTATAACATAGCACATATTTAAACAAATTAATTCAATGGTAATATCCAACTACCTCACAACCTCTCAATCTCATCATAAATCCTCTTCAGATTTTTTAATAAAAATATTTTTTTATTTTCCTCACCACCAAAGTCATAATACTTTGGTAACTCTTGATAATGGTTTTTCTCTTCATCAATTGCGGCAAGATCTAATTTGATCTTGCATTTAAAAGTATTGGTTTGGTATTCTTTTAAATCATTATTATTATCTCTGGAAACGATAGCTACCACTTCTCCCGCATTTTGATTTGCGATTTTAGACGCCGGTATCACCGTATCCATGCGTTCGTTTATATTGACCGTAGTTTTCGATCTGTCTATATTTAAACCAACATTATTTTGTTTTATTTTTCCAAATAAAGTTTCTAGCCATTGCAATGTTTCTTTTGAGCGAACAGCTCCGGAAATCACACTGCCCATAAGAGATGAAATAGTATCTGCAGTTGATTTTCCATACTGCTGATGAAACTGCGGTAGTTCCTGTAAGCCAAGTATGACCGCCACTCTATTGCTCCTTGCTGTAGCAATCAGATTTTCGATCTTGTGTAAATACAATGTCGGAGTTTCATCAATAATTAAAGCACAAGGATAATTGCCCCTGGAATTTACTTCAGCAATTGTTCTGTTTAATATTGCTGCGTAAAAAGCACTATTGATATTTTGTCCGTCAATATTATTTGCAAGTACCAGTACACTCTTTGGATTGCTAATTTTCAAATCAAAATCATTGCCTGAAAATACCCAAAAGCTTTCAGGTGTTGCCAGCCTTGAAATATTTACTCTGAGTGTTCCAATCTGACCTTCTAACTGATCGAAAGCTTTATTTTCATAGGCCGAACGAAATGGAGATAGAAGACTGTGAACTTCAATCATTGAAAAGAGATGATTAAATATCACGTCGTAAGGCCTGGATAAAAATGCTAAAAGGTGTGGCAGGGATGAATACTTTCCGTTTTCTTTATGAGCAAGAAAAAATATAGTTGCTGCTAAAAAGTTGATAGCAGATTGTGTAAAAAATTGGTCTGCTCCTCCTCCACTTCCTTTTTCTCCTTTTTTCAAAGCAGACACGATAGCATCAGACGTTTCCCCCGCTTTGGCTAAGGTGTTTATATAATGAGGCATTAAAGGATTGATACGTCTTGAATGTTCTATCTTATCTAAGTTGATACAATGAAATTTATGATCTTTTAAAGGGCCTCCATTTTGTTTATTGAGTACGTAGTGATAATAGGTAATCTCTGCAAGTGTTGGAAATTTAAAATCATAGACAAGCATTGAATAACCCTTTTTAAGAAACTGTTTTATTGCGGGTACAATCACACTTTCAGATTTACCGGAACCAGGAACACCTAATACCATCACACCTCTAAAAGGATTAATATTCATCCAGCCATCATGTACTTTCTTGTTATAAACAAACTGCATTGGGAGATTAAAAACATCGGGGTTGGCAGCGAACTCAGTATTTTGTTTAAAGCTTTCTTCCTGTACATTCCATAAATCCTTTTTAAGTTTTGTTTTTAATCTTTTCGTCAAATTAGCAAATGCAACGTGAAGGATGACAGCACCAAGTAGATAAGTTATACTATAAAAAATTACTTGTGTCCAGCCATTATATTTCTGGATTACAACAATGCTGCTTCCAAATAATATACTACCAAGTGCGAAAGGGAAAAAGAAGTGCTTGTAAAAATCATACTCAATATTTTTTCTCGCATTTGCACCTATTGCAACAATGATGATGATAGCAAGTAATACAGCATGGCTAAGGATTACATCAGTAAATATATGTAGCTTCCAAAGTTTCGAATTGATTTTTGCCGCGAATTTATATTGGTTATAATTCAGCGAAAGTGTATTGATATATACATCTAAAAAGATATACAGATAGATGATCATTTCGAACATCCCATATATCTTTTTTAAATGCGCATTCTCCTCCATTGTAAAACCTCCTGTTTTTAAAGAGAAACTCTAAATCCAGTATTTAAACATGATTGACAGTTGTTTAAATATTTATCCTAGGTAGGCAATTAGTATTTTTCTTGATAGTTAATTGTAATTTTTAATAGAAAGAAAGAGGTTCTTCAAACCCACCGAAAGGATTATTCAATTTAGTTGTTGGGATTTTAGAATTTGATAGTATTCAATTTTTAAATCAGCCCTTCTTCCGGAATATTGTTTTTCTGTCATTTCTATTTCTAATAATTTTTGAGTAGGGTAAGTAAATTTTTTGAACACATAAAAGTTCCTCCACTTATTTGTAATTATATTTCCATCAGTCGGATATAAACTATAAAATGGTATTAGTTCGATATCCTGGCTAACTGTAGCTTTCACAGAATGTTTGTCAACTATTTTAAACCTGATTTGATCAACATCGAATTGTAGCTTCGTTATATTCCTTACTTCTAATTCTATCATGATATAGTCAGCAATTGAGTAGATATTTTTTATGAACATTTTCATTCCAAAAGATTTGGTATCAATATTAAAAATGCTCCTCTTTTTTTTCATGGCTTTAAGGCAAAGGTCAAACGATTGTTGGCTGGTTAATACCTCTGACTGGTTTACCTGTACAGCATTATTTGGATTAATAGAAATAACATAAGCTGCATTTTTTTGAACGGAATCGTTACTCAATGGATCTGCTATTGTCAATTTATAAACTGATATGTAGGATTGCGTAACAATTGTTACGGTAAACTTATCGCCGGGATGAACTTTTTCTAAGTCAGGCCGCAAGCGAAAAATATTCTTTTCCGGTAAGTCTCCCTGAATGTTGGATGATGAAATATCCACGTACTGAATTGTCTCAGGTGAAACGAAATGAGTGGTTGAGTTTAAGGGTATGGTCGCCAAATTCAAATTTGACTCACCAATGGAAATATTATTTTTAAATACTGAATAGTCTCCAACCGTTACCTGTGCAGAAACATTTTGAGTGAGATAGAATATACTGAATATGATTACAATCTTTTTCATTGTGATATTTTAAAAATTATTGATTTTGAGTAGTTTTATTTTCTTTCAGAAAAACTATATAATTGTATTTTAAAAATGCTTTATCTTTTTTTATCAGGTTTGATAAAGTTGTGGTAGTGGTATTGAAAACCTGGCTTAACAAATTCGTTTTCACATCTGAATTATCAGGCGTCACTACCTGCGATAGTCCCTGTGTTCCTTGTGTTCCTATTTCTTTTGAAAACTCCCTGAAATTACTTCCGGGAACATATAAGCCTAAGTATCCGTCATTATCAAACAAATCTATTTTAACGGGCAAAGAAGAGTTGTTATATAATACCTGGGAGATACTAATATTAATTCTCTGCTTTTGGAAACCGGTAACAACACCATAAATGTAAGTGCCTCTTTTTATCAGGTAATCACCCACATACATATCTTTAAGCAAGCGAATTTTAACTCTTGATCCTAAGGTGGCTTTTACATCCTGATCAATCATCGCAACTATGTTATCATTATCCTCATTAAAATTCCGTACAGTATTAAAATCATTCTTGGTTATTAAGGATGCGGAAGTTATCGGAAGTGGTTTAAAAGAAGTGTCAGCAGCAGGATTAAATTTTTTTGTGTAAGATTTAGTTTTTGTTCCATTCTTAGCAGCCTCACCGCTACTTCCGCTTGCTTGTTGAAGACTATCCATATATTTCATTTGTTCATGAAATACACGCATCTGACTATCATAAGAACCGGGATCTTCATCACTTCCCGCACGAGTCTCTGGTTGTCTGCTTCCTTGTTGCTGCATTTTTAATAACTTGTTTAACACAGCGTCACCCGATTCGTTATTATCATTTGATAAGTACCTTCCTGAATTCTTTTTTATCGAACCTTCAACACTGCTAAATCCCCCGCCTCTGTCATATTGTGCTATCTTACTTTGTATCCTACTTTGTCCGAGAAGCAATACTTCATTTAAGCTGTCCATCTTTCTTTGAGCGTTAAGCCTTTCTTTATCTGCTAAAGAATAGGATGATTCATAATCGATGCCCTGAACACCTGTTCCTGGTTTATCTATATCACCCATCGCAGATTGATCGGTTACATTTTTGAATGCTTGTTGGTAGGCTGAGAACTTGTCTTTGATTTCGCCTTTAGAAATGCTTGTATCTACGCCAGGCATGTTGGTATTAAGGCCTTCTAACTTTTCATGATCCACATCCTTTGTATCTACTTTTGTTTTACCACCGAAGATGAAAAAGCCGAATATCAGGAAGGGCAAAATAATCAGGGGAATGACATATTTTGGTTGTTTAAAATTAATTTTCATTTCTTATAAATTTGTGTTCGTTATTTATTGATTATTGTATCTATTACAAGGTCATGTGGCTTACCGGCTCTGCGTAAATCTTCAAGACTGATGGTTGGAACTCCTCCGCTTCCTGAAGTTATTTTTTGAAACTCATCCATCACTTTCACAAATGTTAGGGTATCCTGAAAACTCATCTGCTTTAAAGCCATCAAATAATTTAAAGTATCCTTCATGGCTTTTACTTTTCTTATATTTTCAAATGATACTTCGATATCAGGAACAGCTCCATTGTTTACACTATGCTTTAGAGATGGAAATTTTAACCCGTTCAGCTCACCACCTTCTTTGGTTTTAAAAGCATCTGTAAAAAAGAATAAGAACATAATATTGATAATCACAATTGTAATCATCAGAAATAATGTTTTTTTCGGATTGCTTTTAGCATAAGTTGTTACAGGAACTGCTAGTTTATCCAGAATTGGTTTAAAGTCATTTTTCAATTCTGAAACCATTTCATTTCGCCTATCGCTGTTAAAAAATTTTCTTAGCTTCATTTTGTAAATCTTTATTTTCAAGTGTCTTCCATTTGGTGATTAAAACACCATGAGGATTATTATCAGTACGCGGCTGATCAATTAACCAACCTTCTGTAATGAGAGAACGAATAGTAATCATTGATGGCCGTTGAATTTTCTGTTTTCCATAATAAATAAAATGCCCGGTATTCAAATCCAGTTGAATGCTATCCATAGTGCAGGTGCTGATGCTACTTGTTGCAACCAGGTTGGTGAAATATCCCTTCTCTTTTAGTGTATTATATTGTGCCATTCCAGAAGCGTCAACCAGGTACATTGCTTTTTCCAATTGGCTGGCAATAAATTTATCATCCGGCGGTAACGTGAAAAAGAGTTGATGAAATGTTTCCACATCGGCTTTGTATTCTGCTTCCCTATTGTCTTCAATGTTCTCTCTCACGGCCACAATTGGAATGTTTTTATCTAACACATAAATATGGCTTCTCTCTTCTGTTACCATTTTTTTTGCATAAGAAAAAGCTAGAGTGCTGACGATGATGGAAGTGAGCATTGAAGCGAGTGCAATCCAAAGCGCCATCTTCATTTTAGTTTCAATATTTTTTATAAAGGCCATAAGTGCTATTTTATTATTGATTTATTTTTTGAAAAAAATTTACAAATTCCTTGTTGCTTTAATGCCACTTCTTACAGCATTAATTTTACCAGCAGCGACACCAGATGCTAATCTTCCGCCGACTCTTGCCGATGCTATACCTGTTCCATGCATTACAGAACCCGCGCTGCCACCACCTCCTACTATCCATCCAGAAACAGCAGGGACTGTCATTATTCCTCCAACCGCTACAAGAAGGCCTATTAACAGGTAGCCAAGGAAGTTATCTATGTGTATCACTGATTGATAAAAATCAGTTCCAAGGGCTTTATCTAATATTTGTTGCATCCTGGATATTTCCTGCTGCATTCCGTAAGAAATTATTAAGATGGCCATGTTGAGGACTATCATTCCAATAGCCGTGTAAAAGGAGACGGCTATATATCTTGCGGTCCATTGTACCCATGAATCACGGAATGCTCCAATGATGCTTAGCGCAAAAGATATAGGACCTAAAATCAGCAATATGTGCATTAAAATCATTTGAATAAAGAATAAGCAATAGGCCACTCCTTTAAAGATGGAAAGCGCAATACTTTCAATTAAACTCTGAAGCCACATGGAGAGTTTAGCCCATGCTAATTGTTCATAAATAGTAATGTAGGAACCGATAGCGTTCTGTGCATGTGCTACTGCTTTAGATACTCCTCCTACGATCCAATTTGGATCACCTGCATCAATCACTTTATCAGAATTGGCATTATCCTGCTCCGATAATTGATTACGGATGTGACTGGTGCTATCTAACACTCTGGTCCAAAAAGTGGTACTTAAAGAATCTTTTGTAAACATTAAATCATCCATGTGGCTGGCATTGGCTTCAAACAATCCTTCTTCTGTTTTAGCGGCTGCATTACCCAGGCTTCCAGCAATGTTTGCATATAAACCAAAGTTGACAATGACGAGCGTAATAACGAAAGGCCTAAAAAGTTGCATTATTTCCAACCTGCCTTCTCCAAGTATCATCGAATAGGCTTTCACTGATAAATAGATAAGGCTTAATACTGCTGCAATTTCCTTTGCTATGGATATAAATTCACCGGAACCTAATTGTATCTGTATTCCGTGTATTAGATCCATGATATTTTTATCCCAAAACTTATTAGGTATATCAAGAAATATAGATAGAGTTTCCATTTGTTCTGTCTGTTAGCGGTTAATTGGTTTTCCAGTTTTTTAAAAGTTCTCTGACGATTTTTGTGTCAGTCGAATCATAAAAATTCGGCCTCTGAGGCTGCTGTATTTTTTCCGGTGGCGGTAGCGCTGCTAAGAGCATGTAAGAATGCACATAGCTTTTTATTACTTCACAGGCCGGTTGTAATTCAGAAAGTATTTTAAAATAGCTTACCATTCTTGATCCTCTGTCAACAAACAAACCATGTATAGTTTCTATACGGTCTTTTTCGACATCTAAAAATTCAATATATTTTTTTCCATTTGGCGAGTTGGTCATCTGATTAAATGAAGCAGGGAATTTTGTTTGTAATGCCTGGAAATAATCCATTACGCCCTGATATAAATCATCAAACTTGTTTTTGAAATAAAGTTGGTATGGTATATCAGCTACTCCACCACTCATACTTAATGCAGTAGCAAGACTTGTTTCCATCATTGCGTTTGTAGTATCAACCATCTTCTTATCCAAACCCTTTTGAGCTAAAAGAGAGAGATAGTTTTGTTGAAATTGGCCACCCGTTTTCCAGGGCCGTTTGTCCTCGCCTTTCCAATAAGCGTGATGTAACACTCTCCAGTAAGCCCATCCAATAGGATTTTTAGGAATACCAAGCCAGTTAGTTTCCGGAGTTGGCTGCCAATCATTCCACCGGTTAAAAACCATTCTTTTTAACTGTCCATTATTCGCTTTATCCTGAACGATCGTCACCTGAGCGAAACCGATTTGCCATGAGGATAATAAAAATATAGTTATGAGATAAAGTCTGATCATTACCAAAATTTTGCACTATTTAAAATTTGTTGTGAAATATTTTTATCAAGATTAATATACCATTGGTAGGGCACCACTTTATTCAAGGCCATTTGAAATGTGTATTGTTTAAACATATACAACATGTTATTGCTAATATTATAAATGATGTTTATTAAATTGTAAGTCTGCCATAGTAATTGATCTCTGGTCGTCTGGTCTATTAGTAAAGAGTCATTACTATGGCTCATGATGAATGTGCTTACAAAATTTTGCAGAGACAAAACTTTATCAATTAATAATTGACCTGTACCGTTCCAATAAGTAATTAAATAGGGTTTACCTATTGCTACTTCGCTTGCTTTTAAGACGTTTTCAAAAATTTTAGGAATCTTTTGCCCTATGTAATAAAGCTGTTTACTTTGCTTAATGCCATCATCAACATTAGTGAGGCTACGGTAAATTTTTTGCTGTACTGCTTCGATCGTACCCCAATTACCTAAAATTTTTTTTCTATGATCTTGAATGGTGTCAAGATTATTATTATAAACAAGCAACCACGCTTGTTTGTTTGCAGTATTTTCAGCTACCCGTTGCAATAAATCACGATGAATCACTACACTTTGCGCTTCTACATTTTCTAAAAAACAGAAGCAAAAAACAATAAAAGAAATAAAAAATTTTAATTTCATAATTAGTGTTTCCAATTATTCAATATTTGATTAACCTTATCCTTGTCCATATCGATGTATTGCCACCCTTTCGAATTCTTATAAGTTTCTGAAAAGTCAATCATTTTTAGTTGTCCATTCAGTGCGCCGCACTTTGCTCTTAAATAACCTAACTGCATAATTATCTGAGTGTAAACAATTTTTCTTTCAGAAACTTTCATCTTTCCTATATCACCATAGGATAGTATTACCATATAAATCAGGCTGAACACGCTGCGTGCATCATCAATAATTTTTTGCTGATTATTATAGTATAAGAATGAGGCGTAAGGATATTTTAGAACTAATTGGAAACTTTCTCCCTGGTATTCAAGAATATCGCGCATGATATTGCTCACCTGCATCGCCAAAGTCGCATCTGCCAGAATGATATACATTGAATTTAGTCGCTTATCAAGTGAATCAATTAACCTCTTACATTTATCCTTGGTGTTTTTTAAGATACCAACGGTCACTGTTGATTTCAGTTGATTATTTTTAACCTCTTTATTATCAGCAAAATTTGTTTTGTTGTGAGATATCAACTGTTCTGTTGCGGGAATATCCCAAATGTTCCGCTGTGCTTTTGCATGGGAATTAATACAAAAGAAAAATACAATAAATGAAAAAAAATATTTTGTTTTCATAGATTAGTGTTTCCAGTTAGCCAATAAATCTTTGACAATCTTTCCGTCAATATCAACATAGCCTTTGAAAGGATTAAAACTGTTGATGATTCCTTGCATCACTGCCAGGTGGACTTTATAATACGAGTATGCCGCCAATGCTCTAAGTGTATTTAAATCCAATTGCACTTTATACAACAGCGTTTCCCGTTCCCCCGCAGTCATCAGCAATTCTTTGGTATTAGCTTTCAATATTACAGTTTGTATATCTGCATAATAACCTGCCGCTTTGCTGACCATCTCATTTTGTATTTTTAGCGCAAAAGCTAGCGCAAGTGGATTCTTTTGCGCTTCTGAAAGCATATCCGATTCATATGATAATATATCATTTAAGGCCTGAAGGCATTCTTTAATTTGATAGGCGTTTTTTAATACAGAGCTTACTTGCATTAACCCGTTATAAATTTTATTCTGGATTTGATTTACCTGGTCAACGACAATAATTGTAGCTTCCTGTGCTCTTTGTATTGCCGTTTGATTGTCCTTAATTTTATTGTAGCTGGTGTTTTCTGTTGAATTTGCCGCTATAATTGCACCTGAAAGAAACGGATCTATGTTTTGACAATAGGTTTTATTAAAACTTACTGAAGCAACAAGAAATAGCAATAATAATTTTCTCATACTACGAGTTTTAATTGCTTATAAATAGTTTCAGTCTTATTGATTTTTTTTACGAAGGCAGGAAGCTCTAATCCACTTTCTTTCATGTCGGAAACAAAATTGTCCATAGCCTCCTCGTACATTTCGTAGTGGTTGAGGTAAATTTGCAATGCATCTTTTTCACTGCGCTCTGTTGTATAGGTCAGATATTCTTCAATAGGTACTTCCACGCCATACACCTCTCCAATAGCGCCCCTCTTGATATACACTTCTTTAAAGCGGCTGCGGTTTTCTTTATTATCCAATTTATTGATGGTGAATATTTTATTGCACTCCACTTCATTTAGTGAAAGAAGTTGAGCAATCTGAGAAAAGTTGTCTTTGAACTTCGTTTGGTCCAACAGACATATTGTATCAGAATTACTGATGATACTGTCTTTTACTATGGCATTACCTATAATATCATTGAGTTCTTGTGTAACAACAATTGCTTCTCCTGCAAACTTTCTCACGGTCTTGTATAAATACAGAATGTAGCCTGCCATCATCGGTGATGCAATAGCCTTCCACGCTTCTTCAATGATCAGTACTTTTTTATTTTTCTTGTGCCGCATTTTCTGAATGAAAACATCCATAATGATCAGCGTTGTTATCGGAAATAAAAGCTTGTGTTCTTTAATATTATCAATTTCAAAAACGATGAAGCTTTCATTAAATAAGGTGTTGTCAAATTCATCATTGAGGATCTTATCGTAAATACCACCCTTATAAAATTTGCGTAGGATAAACCGGAATTCATCAAGGTCAAACCGAACTCTTTCTTCTTTCATGATAACCTCGATTTCCTTGCAACTGAATTCGTAAAAACTATTAAAACTTAATGATTGCACCTTTTCCTTTCCTCCGAAATAATCACTGTAATAATTAGTAACAGATTTGGTTAAGATATCATCCTCTACCTGTGTCAGCTTTCCATCTACTCCTTTCCATATAAGTCCGATCAGTTCTTTTAAGATTTGTCTCTTTTCCTCATTGTTCTCTATCGCTTCAATTCTAAAAGGATTCATGGTTATTGGCTTTTCCTCTGTATAGGTGATATACTTTCCACCAAAATATTTACATAATCCATAGTAGCTGTTACCGGTATCAACGAGAACTATATCGGCACCCAATTGCCTGCATTGTTTTGCATAAGAGTTTGTGAAAAAAGATTTTCCACTTCCTGAAGGGCCAAGGATGAATCTATTGCGATTAGAAATCCTTCCGGTGAACATGGGTAGTTCACTGGTATCAACTCCAATCGGCAAACCCTGCCTATCGGTGAACCATAATTGATAGTCAGATTCATCAGATTTGGGAAGCGTTTCTTTAAAAAAAAAGCATACAGCAGCCGGACGGCTTGTAAGAAACAAATCGTAATCTTTTAGTTCTTCAGTGTTCCCTGGAATTGCTGAACGAAACAACTCCATCTGGTTGTAAGTATTTTTCCCCGGAATAATTCCAATAGAAAATAAATTATTTTCAACCGTATTGATGGCCTTTTCAATCTTTTCTTTCTTATCACAGACGATAATATTATAATGAGCATAAACAAGCAATTCATTATTCTGCGCTATATCAATAAACATATCATTTATATCTGCTACTGATAAATCGTTGGCAGGATCAGGCATAGAAGAATGCCTTTTCTTTTTTAATTCCAGATCTGTTTTGAGCTTTCGCTGATCCGGTATTTTTACAACCTGGTTATATAAAATGGTGTCCACATTCACATTGAGTAAGAAGGCGAGGTTATCAATAGGAAATGTTTTTCCTATCTCCTGGCTAACTGTGTAGGTGGCAACGTTCGATGGAAGATTAATCTCATCAATATCAATAAGAGAAATAGATTTCAGACTTTTATCTTCATAGTAAATTCCTTTTTCATCACAGGAGAGATTACCAAGTGAAAAATGTTTATCAGAAAAATTGAATGCCATGAACCTGTTATAAAGCATTTCAATCTCTTTTTTGGTGAGTAATGCACAAGGAACTTTTTGATTACGGATGGTATCAACAATCTTCTTTGCTTTATCCAAAAACTCTTTTAATACTTTTCCATCGAAACTGAAAAAACGCCCTTTAGAAGATTCTTTAGTGATGGTTAAGTAGGTCGTTATTTCTTTATAAATCCTGTTTTCAAAATGTTCAAAGTATTTTTTCGACAAATAATCTTTTGTATCACTGGCATCCTTTGAAAATTTCTGAGAGGATATAATGTCGGTCTTTTGTAAAGTATAGCCATCACCCAACAGCTTAATTATTTGTCCGAAAAGCAAATGGTAGTTTTCATAATTTTCTGCATTGGCAGAATATTGAGGAGATAAGTTATAGATCCTCATAACCAGTGACAATCCGCCTGTATTGCTATATATCACATTAAAGCCAGGTAATTCTTCTTCAATCTGAACAAACGGTTTTTCAAATTCTCTTCTTCTCATAAAAATGGTCTTTTTATTTAAGCCTTGATTTTTCTGAAAACTGGCTTCTGTATAAAAATTGTTGCTTCTCTTTTCTTATTATGAAGTCCTTCCTTCTGTTTATTGATGACATACAACAAACCCGGAACAGTTACAACAAAAAGTACAATCAGACCCACTATACTTGATAAGATTGCTGTTAGAAGCCCTGCGATAATTATTCCCGCTATCAATACGCCTGCAGCGTAATAAATGAACCTTCCTTTAAACATTTTAAATATTAGGGGCCTTTGTAATCCTTTATAGATTGCAAATTCTTCCGTTTGCATAATCGTTATATTAGAGTAATTAATTTTAGAAAAAAGGGAGGATTTTTTAATCATAAAATGCCTCCCTTACATTTTGAATTGAGGTTTTTGTGTTTTTTTTAAGTGAAGAAAACACTCAGGACAGTACCGGTTAACAGCAGGAAAATACAAGCTCCGGCCCAACCGATAATCTCTTTTTGAACTTCATGGTCTCCGTTATTCCACTTCACATAAACCCGGATACCTCCAGCCAAACCTACAATAGCGCCTATTGCCAGACACAGTTTAGAAACTAATGAGTATGTCCCGTTTATAGTTGATGCAGCAGATGTTAGACCAGCGTTTATGTCTAAAATAATACCTGCATCTGCGATGCCTGGCATAAAAGCCAAAAAAGCCATTACGAAAAAGAAAAACGCTTTTTTCTTTCCGCTTTGTTTTACCATTTTTTTCATTAATGATTGTTTAAAAATTGAAAAATATAAATTCCAAGAACTATCTTATTAAAATGTATCTGCTACATTCCGAACATTACTTTTATAAATACCTGGATGATGATAAGCGTCAAAATACCACCGGCCCAAAGAATGACGTCGTTTTCAATATTATGATTACCCATGCTCCATTTCTTATAAATAACCACAGCTCCAACAAGTGCAAGACAAGCTCCGATTGATAAAATCAAAGCAGATAAATCACCATAATCAATTCCTATGTCTAAGAGCTTCATACTAATTACCTTAAAGCCATACTTATGAAAGCCGTTGCCACCACTAAAAAAATCGCTGCCGCAGTCCAGGAAATTACCGCGGCATCTATGTGAACATGATGCCTGCCGTTTACATTCCATAGATTATAAACCCGCAAGCCGGATGCTAATCCTATAATTCCGGCTACTGCATAACACAAGCCTTTTATGTAAAACCATATTTCATGTTTAACCGACCAGTTAATGTCTGTTAAACTTCCGGTGGGCATAATATCTAAAAAATGATTTACTAACATGGTGATCAGATTGTTTTATAGATTTAGACAATTATAAATTTTGAAAGATTTTCAGCGCTTAAGGTGTAAGCTTCCCCGGATATGGTTTCTAATCCCAGATCAATTATGGGAGATTTTCTTTTTACCACATCTCCATTTGTTACTACATCATCTGATGGTAAATACCTTTTTATATTTTCGTCAGTTCCTACATTAATGGGCATATTCATTTCTTCTGAATCACCTGAGATAATTATAGGTTTTTCTGATTGCTCGAACTTAACCGAATGATTAGTTGCCTGAACAAGACTGTTGTTTGAATTAAGGAGATCATATAAAATAATGATGAAATAGTAAATACCTAAGAATCCGCTTATTATAAAAATAAATCTACTGAAGATCATAATTATATTAATTATATTAATATTATACAACGAAAATAGTTATTATATTAATAATTTCAAAAAATAATAAAATAATATTAATAATATAGAAATGGCTGATCGGATATTTGATTATACCCTTTAGAAGGGCTGAAGTAAATAATCTTATAGAGTATAGCTAAGGGTACAAATATCCATGTCAAGCCACGGATCTATAGAAAAGGTGGTAAAAATTTACGCGATGTTTTGTACATGTGTTCTATGAATGCGATCAATACAAATGCTGACTGCAAAGCGCTTTATGAACGACTGAGAGCAAAAAGGAAAACCGGAAAACAAGGATTGATTGCAGTGTGCAATAAACTTTTAAAGCAGGTTTATGCAGTAGTAAAAAACGGAACCATGTGCCAACCAAATTATTGTTCAGCCAGACCTTAAAAAAGTCTAAATTTTATTTGGTTTTTTACACAGTTCATGTTACCTGCTGTTTCTCTCGTTTCATGAAAGAAAAGTCTTTTGCAATAACGTAACCTTTACCAAAGAACAATACTTTTAAATCTTCGCTTTCAATAATAAATTCTGTTCCGTTCCAGAATTTTGCAGGTCTTTCTCCTATGATTGTATAGTCAAGTCCATTTTGTTTTAAACAGTCTGCGTATTTTACTATTAACTTTTTAGAACCTTTAGTCAAAAAGTCCGTTATCAAATTGAAACGGCTTAAAATAATTTATACCCTCCCCAAATGAATTATCGAAGCACTTATAATCACCGAAAACTTGTTTGTTAATTATATATAGGTCGTAAAATAGTTTGGAAACATCCTTGCATTGTCCGCTATAATACAATTCACATTGCGTATCGTGAAATTCCCAAAGTAATGGATGGTCGTTTTTAATTTCAATGTTTGATTCAAAGTCAAAAGAAAGATTATTTTTTCAAGAGCAGGAGCCATTGCAGATAAGCCACTCATTGAAAGTTTGTTTGCCAAAGATTGGGTATTGTATGCCAAACGGCCTTTTGGCGGACCAAAACACGTAATAGAATATTTGGGCAGGTATACACATAAAGTAGCCATTAGCAACCATCGTATTGAAGAAGTACATGAAAGTGAAGTACGCTTCAATTACAAAGATTATCGTGACGGTGGCAAGACCAAAACGATGACCTTAAGCAATGAAGAATTTACCCGCAGGTTTGTACAGCATATACTGCCAAAGCGTTTTGTGCGAATACGGCACTATGGAATATTGAGCAGTAGCTGGAAACGGGGAAAATTGCAGGCATTGCAGAAAGAGTTGCGGGTGCAGCGACCGGAAGCAAGTCCTAAAACCTTGCTAAGAAAATGTTCATGTTGCAATACTGGAACATTACTAACTATAGAAGTTTTTGGAAAGCGGGGTCCACCGGGGATTTATTTATTGAGAACTCAAAAAGTGCCCGTCTGCTAAACCGATGGGTAGGGGAACTTATGTTCATGATTTAATGAATATACTCTGAAACGCTGCATAGAAGTACCTTTCAGCCAGCAGAATAAAAATGCCGATTCTCTACTGGCATAATAATCAAAGAAACCTTTTTTGACAAATCCATAACTAAAATCTATCCGGTTTCGTTCAACTATGGTTTCATTTCTTGCCCGTTGGGCAAAACGAAACCTTAGTTATTGTGCGTTCGTAATTCTTAACGTCAGCTTGATAGTTCTTTTAATTCTTTTGTAAAGTAATACGTTATTGAAATTGTCCAAATCGTCCAACCTAAGTAGAAAAATCGTTGCATTAATCCTTCATATTCATAACCAAATTGTTTTATAAACTTAAGTAAGATTAACATTGCAATAAAAAAACTCACTAAAGATAAATTGCTTAATATTAAAAATTGTGTATTCTTCTTCCATAAAAAATACGCAAGCAAACATCCAAAAATTATTAGAAATGGTAATGGTCCTGTTAAACTGTGAAATTCATTACCTAACGTAAAAATACTTGCCCAAATCAATGTGACAGGCATAGTGAATGATAGCACAGCAGGAATGACAGATAATTTAAACTTCCTGCAGGCTCTATAAAATCCTATTGAAAAAAGTATGCAGAAGACAGCTAAAATTATGAATGATGTAGAAGTAAACATTTCTGATTTTGTTCCAATAGCACCTAATTCACTGATAACATTTTTAAAATGATTGTAGTTACCATGAATAAACCCGCTAACAAAAGTTATACACCAAAAAAGTAATGGTGTTACATAACCGAAATACAAAAATTTTTCAGTATTAATTCTGTTTCTCTTAAAGTATAACAGAACTAAAATCATCATAATGCCAAGCAATAATGGAATTACAATTTTTTTATTCATAAATACTGGATTTGCAAGGGTTGCTATTTGAATATAACAAGGTGTTTTTTGATTCAACAGAATAATAAAATTATTCTTGCTGCCAGGCTTTACGTCAAAAGATATAGAATCAATATTTGTAATAAAACTCACTTTTTTTGTATCATATAACCATTTACTGCCAATAGAAAATATGTCAGGCTTTTTAGTGGAGTCCAATATCCAACCACCTTTGGCAAAATATTCATCACCTACTCTAATGTCAACTGATGTTGATGTTGCTCTAATAGTTGGTAAAACTTCTTGGGCAAAAGTTATGTTGCCCAATAAAATGAAGAGAAATAAAAAGAAAATCTTTTGCATTTGTATTGTCTTTTGTTTAAATGTTCAATCGGCATTTTCACCAAAGACAAAACTATAAACCTACTGCCTTAATACAAGGAATTTTAAACGTCGTTTTTACGCCATTTTTACGACAGGCATTGGTTTATAATATATTAGGCAATCTTTCCAGGAAGGGTGAATGATTATTTATGCATATTGCAAACCGAATAATAAAGTACACATTAAATATGACAGAGAGAATATATACAGGCACAAATAAGGGAATACCACTTCCACGTAACGGCTGAAATAAAAGTAAAAGTATAATTGGCAAGATTAAAGCCATAAGTAGTGTGGCTAATGTCCACAGTAATTGAAAACTTATAATCTTACGTCCAAGAACATTCACTTTTTTGTTGTCTCTGTATTTTAAGAAAATAAAAGTGGGTAAAATAATATTTGCTAAAGGAATCAGTATTACCGAAATCGCACTTAGATTTAATATCTTTAATTTGCTTTCATTATCATAAGTAGCCGGATTATTCCCTGTTTCCTGAATTGTCAAATTTGTCACACATATATTTAATGCTTTAGCTAAGGCAGTTATAGTGTAAGCACTTCCAATTGACTTGCCTTCTTCAATTCTTTGTATTGTCCTTATAGAAATTCCCGATGTTTCAGCAAGTCCTTCCTGAGATAAACAATTAATGCGTCTATAATTTTTCAACCTTTCACTGATTGATAATTCTGCATTTTTTTCTTCATCCATTTGATTCAGTTTTAGATTCTTAGAGACTAAATATTATGACGCACAACGGTACGGCTTGGCGATGTGGCGGCATTTGAAAATCGTCAGCCCGTAACCGAAACTAAATTTATAACTGACCCGTCCTGAAAAAAGTTGACTGGTGGTATCGTACGGGTTTTACTTTACAGTTTTTTAAGGTTGATTAATAATTAAGTTTACACAAAATAAAACTTTAAATCAAATTTTGTTGAACAAGTTCTTGATGTTGATGAAAGGCAGTTTTTTCTTTGCTATTTAAAATCTTTTTACGGCCATTCTTCCATCGCTTTACCAACACTTGTTGTGTTACATGTGCTTCTACCGGTGTTAGAAAATCACAACTCATATGTGGTCTAAAATTATTGTAGGCATTAATACTTCGTTTTACTGCAAGCAGCGCATCTGTGCTTGATTTGTAAATTTGATGAAGATTAAACTCTGTTTTCAATATACCATTGATTCTTTCAGCTATCTGGTTGTCATAGCCTTCTCCGCTTTCTGTCATACTGATGGAGATGCTGTTTTCTTTTAATAAAGAAACGTAATCATAACTACAGTATTGAACACCTCTATCAGAATGATGTATAGGAGTTGAAGGCAATGATTTGTTTGACAATGCCATCTTAAGCGCTTCAATACATCCATCATTACTCAGGTACGGGTGAAGGCAAAATCCCATTATTTTCTTTGAATAAGCATCTGTAATTAGTGATAAATAATTGAAGTCATAACCAACACTGATATATGTAATGTCCGCTACCCAAAGTTGTTCGGACTGTGTTACCTCAAGTTTCTTTATCAAATTGGGGTATCGCCTGAACCAGTGATTTGATTGAGTTGTTTTGGGATTTCTTCTTTTCCTGTCTATTAGTAATTTATTATTACGCAGGATGGTAAATAATTTATCACGTCCGATTTTTATACCATTAGTTCGTAAGGGTTGATAAATGCATTTATACAACTTGTGACCTCCCAAACCTGGAAGTTCCCTTCTTACCTGGGCTACAAGTTCTAATACAATTAATTCCTGTTCATCTTGTTCTGAAAAATAATGTTTTCTGTGATAAAAGGCCTGACGGGATTTACCAAACAATCTACAAAGAGGCCCGACGCCCATCCTTGTAATATGCTTTTCTTTAATAAGCATTATTGTTTGGTGCCATGCTTTTTTCTTAGCGGAACTTTTAATTCTTTTTCAGCATAGTCAATCATTGCATTCAGACCATAAATCATGACATTAGCTTTCTCCAGCGACTTTTCTAGTTGTTTAATCCTTTGTTTTAGAGCGGTGGTGTCTTTTTGTAGATTCCGGAGCATGTTGACCCACCATTCCGATTTATGTTGACCCACCATTCCGGTGATGTTGACCCACCCTCTTATTTGGAATATATTATTAGTGTTTTCATTTAGTGCTTTTAATTTATTTGGTGATGTTGACCCGGCTGTTGATCAGAAATTATTTTTATTCCGATTATAAATAGTTGCGACATTCCGGCATGTTGACCCACCTGATAGAAAATAGATGATTCAGTATTTTTCTTTTATTCCGGGATGTTGACCCACCCTCGCAGGCAATAATTGTTTGAAGCTTTTTGATGTCTTTTGCTCTAAAAAAATAAAGGAGCAATGGCACAAAAACCGATAACAATGGAACAATTAAAACAGATTTTACAGCTCAGGAATGATGGTATTGGCATCCGTGAGATAGCGCGTCGCACAGGTATGAGCCGCAACAGCGTGCGCAAATATCTTTCACATCTTGATGGTACTACAGATGATTTATCCAACAAAGAACTAGCTGATAAAGCCTATGACAATGAAGTCCTTGAGAGTAATACTCAAAGAAAACTTCAACTCTTTGATCACTTCAAATATGCAGAATCAGAACTCGCAAAGACAGGTGTTACGCGGCAGCTGCTCTGGAATGAATATCTTTCAAAACATCCTGGCGGCTATGCTTACAGCCAATATTGCGACCAGTTTAAAAACTACCTGAAGCATAAGGATGTATCCATGCATCTGGAATACAATGCGGCAGATATGATGATGGTGGATTTTGCCGGAAAGAAACAATACTATGTAGATTTATCCACCGGAGAGCGCATCGAATGCGAAGTGTTTGTAGCCATACTTCCCTTTAGCGGTCTTATCTTTTGCGAAGCAGTATTATCACAAAAGACATGCGATTTTGCCACCTGTATAAATGCGATGCTGCGGTTTTATGCAGGTGTTCCCGCCACTATTTTATGCGATAATTTAAAAACCGCCGTCATCCGTTCAGACCGCTATGAACCGGTATTTACTGATTTATGTTACCAGTTGTCAGAACACTATCAGACCACTTTTAGCGCTGCCAGGCCGTACAGTCCTAAAGATAAAGCGATGGTAGAACAAGCTGTTCGTATTATGTATGCTCATGTGTATGCGCCGTTGCGCATCTATGAATTTACCAGCCTTAAGACCCTTAATGAGGCGATGCATCAGCAGCTTTTATTACTCAATAATAAACCCTATAAAAATACAGTTTACAGTCGTTTATATTTTTATGAACAACAGGAACAATCCCTTCTAAAACCATTGCCATCAGAGACTTTTGCGCCTAAGAAAGTCACTATACTTACCGTTCAGCGTAATTATCATGTACAGCTCAGGGAAGATTGCCTTTACTACAGTGTGCCTTACCGGTATGTTGGGAAGAAAGTAAAAGTGCTTTATGATAGCCGGACGATAGAAGTTTATTACGATCATAGCCGTATTGCTCTTCATATCAGAAAGCCTCACGCAAAAGCATACACGACAATGTCCGAACACATGCCACCGCATCACCAACACATGCAGGAGATAAAAGGTTTTAATAAGGAAGATCTTTTAAACCAGGCTGAACGTATCGGCACAAATACATTGAAAGCTGCTACCCTCATTCTTGACAACAGTATCTATATCGAACAAAACTATAAATCCTGTTTTGGAATGTTGATGCTACAAAAAAAGTATGGATTATCGCGGCTTGATGCCGCCTGTTGCAGAGCCTTACAAGGAAGCCGGATTAATTATACCATGATAAAAAATATCCTGGAACGGGGCCTTGATAAACAGCTTTCTATATTAGAGGAACAACCTATCCCCACTCACGATAATATCCGGGGCAAAGACAATTATCAATAATTATTATTTACATCAAAAACAAAAAAAATGAACACAACAGAAACCCTGCAACAAATGCAGCAATTACGATTACAGGGTATGTACCGTGCCTATCACTCGCAACTGGAACTACCTATGGATCAGCAACTCGAGGGTCATGAACTCATCGCTCAATTAGTTCAATCAGAGCAACTGGGCAGAGCACAGGAAAAAACAGCTATGTATCTGAAACTGGCTAAACTACGATTACCTGCTTCTATTGAACAGATCGAATGCTCAACATCAAGAAGCCTTACCAAACAGCAATTGGCCACTCTGGCTGAAGGCCGTTATCTTAATAATGGAGAAAACCTGCTGATCACAGGATCTACCGGATGTGGAAAGAGTTATCTCGCTTGCGCCTTAGGCCACCAGGCCTGTCTTCAAGGACATAAAACTACCTATCTGGGTATGAACAGGCTGATAGAAAAAATCACTTTATCTAAACTTGACGGCTCTTATATCAAACTATTAAATCACCTGGAGCGCCAGACTCTTATTATCCTGGATGATTTTGGATTACAGAATATGGGCCAGGAAGTACGGCTTACTCTTTTGCAATTACTCGAAGATCGTTATGGTAAAAAAAGTATTATTGTTACCTCCCAACTTCCTGTAGCAAAATGGTATGAATATATTAATGACCCGACCCTTGCTGATGCGATCCTTGACAGACTGACAGCCGGTGCTCATCGAATAGAATTAAAAGGCGAATCGCTGAGAAGAAAAAAAGTAACCGATTATAAATAACGATTTGTATTTTTAATTATCATTTAGCTCTTTCATTTATTGCCTGCTTCCCAGGTGGGTCAACATGAGCGGAATGGTGGGTCAACATCATCGGAATTTACACT
>JBBRTG010000037.1:0-21913 GCA_038244655.1 Chitinophagales bacterium | reverse complement strand
ATTGTTTTTTCATCAACTTCATTATGAAATTGTATGGAAGAGAATGCGAGCTTCAAAGCTTTTGCATAAGCAGCCAGCTTATCATAAAATACTACACGAATGGCTTCATCTTTCAATAAAACCTGGTAAGCTTCTGCATCCCTTTTATTCTTTACCGTTTTAAAAATATCCCATAGCTCAGAATGTTTTTGAGGAAGCTTTTTAATTTCTTCGCTTATGTTTACAAGAGTTCCTTCCAAATCATCTTCATCAAATTCTTCAAAAGAAGAATACAATTGCAATGCATCATCTAAATTTTCAATTACTCCATAATAGTCTATGATGTAGCCAAATTCTTTATCAGGATAAATACGGTTTACTCTCGCAATTGCCTGTAATAATTTATGCCCTTGCAGGTTTCTTGTAAGATATAAAACTGTGTTCTTTGGTTCATCAAAACCGGTAAGCAATTTGTCAACCACAATTATTATTTCAGGGTCTTTCTGATTTTTGAAACGGCTGATCAGGTTTCTCTCATATTTTTTTGAGGTTCCATGTTCGTCCATCATTTTATCCCAAAAACGTTTTTCCCTTTCATTTGATTTTGCAAAAGCACTGTCCTCGCCTTCCCTGTCATCTAATGAGGAGATCAACACCTCACTCGTAACCATTCCTATTTCATCCAGGAATTCTTTGTAGCGTATCGCATTTATTTTTTTATCGCATACTAATTGAGCTTTAAAAGGTGTGCCCTGCCAGTTATCCCTAAAATGCAAACTGATATTCCATGCAATGGCATAAATTTTTTGTTCAGCGCCATTAAGCTGGTCGGCTCTTGAAAACTTCTTTTTTAAATCCACCTTTTGGTATTCTGTAAGTGGCTCTGAAACCATACCAAAGAAAGTATCAATAGGATTTTCATTTACCTTTTGTAAAGCAACCCTTCCTTCATATAAAAGTGGAACAACAGCTTTATCCTTTACTGCCTGGTCAACAGTGTAAGAATCAATAATACCCCCGAACTTACCTGCGGTGCTTTTGTCTTTATGAAAAAGAGGTGTCCCTGTCATAGCAATAAAACAGGCGTTGGGCAAGGTTTTCTGCATATCAATATTAAACGTGCCGTGCTGGGTGCGATGCCCTTCATCCACCAACACAAAAATATCATGGCTGAGCAATGGCTTTCTTATTTTTTTCAGCGCAGCAACAAATTTGTTAATGATAGTAGTAACCACTGCATCACTGTTGCTTTCAAGAAGCTCAACCAGGCGCTGGCCCGTGGTGGCGTTTTCGACAAACTTCCCGCTTTTCCGGAACGTGTCTGTTATTTGATTATCCAAATCCGTTCTGTCTGTTACTAATATAATTTTTGGATTGCGGATTGTTTTTTCCAATGCAATTGCCTGTGCCAGCATTACCATAGTTAATGATTTACCGCTGCCTTGTGTATGCCAGATTACGCCGCCCTTTCGCTTGCCGTTTTCAAGTTGTGTAATCCGGTGCATGGATTTCTTAATGGCAAAAAACTGCTGGTACCTCGCAATCTTTTTTTCTCCATCATCAAATAAAATAAAATTGAAAATAATATCCAGCAATCTTTCAGGCCTGCACAATCCATATAAATATTCATCCTGTACGGTTGGTAAAATAGTTTCTGATTCTAATGCATCAAAATAGTTTCGTACGTACTTAAAGCGACCTTCAAATAATTTATTCTTTTGTTCATTTGTGAGAGATTTATTTTTTATATGCTCTAACTCTTTTTTGTATTGATTTTCTGCTTCAGTTGTTTCCAATTTCTCCTGCCACTTACCCCAGAATTTCTCCGGTGTGCCATTGGTCGCATAAAATGCATGATTACAGCTAACCGATAATAAAACCTGGGTATATACATACAATGAGCGGATGCCATCTTCCTGCTGGCTGCGCAGTTGCTGGCTGATAGCCTGTGCCAGCGGCTCTTTCATGTCCGGGCGCTTACATTCTATGATGCATAACGGTATTCCATTTACGAACAGAACAATATCAGGGCGGTAGTGTTCTTTAGTGGTACTCCGCATTACACTATATTCTTCTGTTACGTGAAATACATTATTCTCCGGATTTTTCCAGTCTATATATTGAAGGGTAAAACTTTTTTTATCACCATCTACATTTTGTTCAAATGCCTTACCCAGCGTAATTAAATTATAAGCAGTTTCACATGCCGAAATATATCCTTCATTCATTGGCAAATCTTTCAACACCCGAATGCCGTTTTCAATATTGGAATCGCTGATATATGTTGTTTTACTGGAACTGATTCTTTTTTCTGAATTGATTTCTTTTAATTGTTTACGCAATACATCTTCCAATATCACATTAGAAGTTTTGTTGCCTCTTAGTTGCAACGCTTCCTCCTGGGACAAATATTTATAACCCAGCTTTTGCAGGAATTGCAAAGCAGGTATTTGAGAGATGTGGTCTTCTTTAAATGACGGTGTGTCCATTAACTAAATAATTTAATAATACCTATTGTTATAAAGAATCCTGCAATTCCAATCAAAAATAAAAATGTTGAAATCTTAAATAGTTGATATTTAACCCAAGTTATCCTTGAATTGTAAAGGATTTGAGTTACCAGCTCTTTTTCGAATTGCGAAAATGCATCTGTCGAATTAGTTTTAGCAAGAAATTCAGCCTCAAATTTGGATTCATTAATATCTTTTAAATAACCATAAAAGTGAATGTTTTCAAATTTATTATCTTTTTTTGTCCAGTTGCATAATTTATAAATAAGACTTTTATTTCCAATTCCAAATTTTGACGCAATAGGCAATAGTGATATTAACGAACAGAGAAATGAAAGACAAGCAAATGAAATGAAAACCCAAATGACTTTTCCAGCATCGCTATTTGCGCATATTTTGATTTGGCTGATTCCAAAAACAATTGCAGCATTTAATGTTAGAAATCCAAAATTTTTAAGTTCTGCAAATTTTAGCCAATCATTAATATTTGAAAAAATCTTTTGAAGCTGTTCCTCATATGGTAATGTAGACATATCTTATATTTTAATTTTTGAGATTTCAGGTGTAATTAGATAGCCACCCCAAATTCCCGTTCCAGTAGTAGGTTTATTAGGATAATCTTTAGATGTAAGTTTTGATAAATAAATTGATTTAGGCTCCGCCTTTTTAAATTCAGAATATACTTTGCCCGAGATTAAAATCGGGGAAGTAGTCCCTGCTCTTTTTTCAATGCTAAAATTTGTCACTTTACTTCCGTCATACTTCCAGCCGTTCGGTTCAACAGTAATGCTTTTGGCTAAGTCCATATAATTAAGGTCTACATTTCTTGATACAGTTGTAGTTTTGAAACCACTAAATATATCTAAACTTACGTGGTCAAAGCTTATTTTAAATATCGGACTGGAGTATTCTTTACTGGCAAAATCACAAAGTTTTGAAGCTGTATTAGCAACGTCACCCACCCATACCAAACCCTTATGTTCTGATTGTTCATGAAATCTTTTTTGTATACCTGTCTTTAAAACCAACATTTCTCCATAGTCTATGCCAATTCCAACTTTAAATTCTTCTAACCCAGTACGCTTTGCTAGTATTCTACTTGCGACCGAATACATAAGTACTGCACAATTTATAGCATCAACAAAACAATTTGCTGGCTCAAAAACTACCATAACTCTATCACCTACTATGTTTCTAACATATCCATATTCATCGGCTATACTCGTCATAGCATAAATAAAGGATGAATAAATCTTTCCAAGTTTTACTTTATCTTTTTTTAAAAGCCGACTAATTCTTGTCGAGTTCCGGATATCAATCATAAGAACACATGTTTCAAGAAGCTTTCCTTTCTTATCCGCCCCAATAGGAAAAGTTAAACAAGGATCATTTCTATTTGGAACTAAATAAGCATTTGTTGTTTTAATATTATACTGAAAAATGTCTTTAATATCCTGATTTATTTCGTTTAAAAATTCTTCCATAGTTATATAAATTTTAAATACCGAACCTTTGAATAATCTACCCCTTGAAGATCGACATCAAAGCTGTAAGATTTGACTTCAGTTGATTTTATTTTAGACAAGCCTAAACTAGTAGTAGGTCTGATTGTGTCATAAATACTGCCATGAAAAAAATTAATTGCATTTACTTTTGAAATACTTTCTAATCGAAAAAGTTCTGTAATAGGTTTGCCAATCATTGTATATTCTTCATAATCTGAACCGGGTGTCTTGTAGTAAGTTATTTCTCCACTGTTTAAAGCAACTTTTACTGCTTTATTAGTTCCTTCAAATATTTGAATAAGCTCTTTTGCACATATTTCAGCCATATTAAATTCTTCTGGCCATGTAACATCGATAAATGGTTTGCCAAATAAACAAATGATACCATCACCCATTAATTTTTCGATTTGACCACCATGTTTATAAATAATCGGGAAGGCCACCTTGTAATAATTGTCCAAATATTTAGTAATAGTCTCATTGGGTTTATTCATAATTCTATTTGAAAAATTTGCAATGTCAATAAATAATAAAACTATATCTTCAGTTGGTTTTGATTCAAAATATTCAATCATTGTCGGCGCTGCATTTGAAACATTAAAATGTTCCAAAATCTTTTTTTCACTAAAGCTGAACGATTTTTGGATAGCAACATTTTCAAGTAATTCCTTATTTAAAAAGTCTTTTATTTTGCCATCATTACGATTAAGAAAGGAGTATTTTTCTTTAAGATATATGAGCTGTCTGATATTTGGCATTATATTATTTGTTTAAATAAGCATCTTTTATAATTAATCTTTTCTTCCCCGTCAATAATACCTGCATCAATCCCTTTTTTTGCTCTTTTAATTTTTCAAGTTTATTTTTTATTAATTGAATTTCTTTATCTGCATTTCTCAACACTTCTGCAATTGCAATTTGCTCATCACACTTTGGTACTCTAATTTTTAATTCAAAAAAATCCCCAGGTGTTACATTCAATAAACCGTGTGCTCTTCCACCCTCATGTGCAATTTTCATAAGTCCTTTGTCTAACAAATTTGCCTCAAAGAATTGTTCGAAAAAATCACCTGATGTTTTATTCCTGTCTTTAATACCAAAGCAGATATAAAGAGTAGTGACAACTGCTTTATCAAAATCTTTCAATCTCTTAGTGGCGCCCCACGGATATCCATTAGAATAACTTTTATTGTAACAAAACTCTCCATTATCAACAAGAAAGTAGTTGTCTAAAAGCTCGCTTGCTATAGTTTTATTGAAAAAATCTGTTTGTCTTACAAAACCTCTCTGAGCAGATATGGTAACCACATTTGTATTTCCAACATTGTTCTTTCTCGTTACTCTTTCAAACAAATCCTTCAACCTCACCTCTTTCAATTTTTCTTTCTCAAACCCTTTCAACCTTTTCTTCCCGGTAAGTAAATTTTGCATCAACCATTTTTTGCGTTGTTCTTTTTGAGCAATTAGTGATTGAGTTTTTGTAATAGCATCATCCCATGTGGAAAGTAATTGGGCGATGGCTTTTTGTTCGGGAAGTGGTGCACTCAATAATTTTATAGATTCAAATTGGCTTTTGTTAAGAATTGGAACCGCCTGTTCTCCAGCCAATAATTTTATTTTATCGGCATTCCTCTCTAATTGATAATACAAAAATTCATTAGAATTTTTTTCGTTTACAACAATTGCATTAATCTGTTGATTTGAAGTCAAATCTTCCATTGTTATCCCAGACTTACCAATTGTAGAACCTATGCAAGTAAATAATACAGTGCCTTTTGGGAATTTACGTGAGATGTTAAAACCTTTTTTTGAAAGCTTCTTTGCGGTATTTCGTATATATTTTCCATCAGCTAAATCCGCTGGGCTGACGAACATAAATTCATTTCCGTAATTATCAAAGTCATTTGTAGGCGGTGTATTACCTGTAAAGACAATTCCAAAATTAGAAATTCGCTTTACCTCCCAATCACTTGGAATTTCCTCATTATTAAAAGCCGTCCTAATTATTTTACCTGTCATTGACTCGTTCATTTTTTAAATTTCAATAATTGCATTTCTTCTAAATCCCTTTTGCTCACCTTGCTTAACATAACCCAATTGGCTAGTAAGCATGGTTGTATTGCCAATCTTAAATTGAGGAGTATTGTAATGATGATGCCCGTAAATCCAATAAGGCACATTGCTGATATAAATAAAATCATATAACTCTACTGCAAAGGCATCGTTAATATTACTTCCCTTGTATTGCGCCGGATAATTCATTAAAGTGGACACGTGATGCGTCATTACAATTGTTTTTTCCGCATCGCTTTCTGCAATAGCCTTCTTCAAAAATGATAAATCAGTTTGATGCAGTTGATTAAATTGAGCAGGAGTGAGTTTGGCGTTGTTCATTTTTATCAAATTAAAATCATTGACATTTTGTTGTACGGTAAATTCATTTTGCGGATTTATATGGCTCCATAATGTGCTACAGATAATGTTTATATTTTTATAGGCGATTGTTTGGTTATTGATAAGAAAGATATTATCCCGGAATTTTTTAAATAAGGGAAAAGGAATAGTTGTTATGTCAAAATGATAATATTCATGGTTGCCGGGTATCCAATAAACCGCTTCAAAATTATCAGCAACAAAATCAAAAAAATCGAAGGATTGTTTGTGCAAAACAAATGGAAGTATATCACCTGCCAGTAACAATATCTCCCCGATTGGTTCAATAGGATGCTGCTCCATGAAGTTTTTATTTTCTGGAAACTCTAAATGCAAATCGGAGCAATATTGAATTTTCATTTCTACTTAATCATTTAAAAAGGTTGATTGTAATTGATCCAATAAGTCATCGGGTTCAAGAGCTTCAATCCCCATTTCTTTAAACATATTTCTTACGTCAGGCTTTTCTGCTTTCATCTTTTCAATGTAAGTACTTATATCAGATTTAATTTTATCCGTGCTTTTCACTTTGCTGTCTGCCGTTAAGGTTATTGCTAATCTTAAAATATCGTTCTTGTGTTTTTTAATATTCTTCGAATCAATTTTTTCGCCTGCTTCTTTACGTTGCAACATATTTAAGAAAGCGCTTGTTTTTAATGCGATTAAAGCTTCTGCTGATGCTACAGGCAAATCATCCATCTGCTGTATATTGGCTAGAGTGAATTGGTAATAATCTTCATCCAGTAAAATAGCTGAAAGGGAAGACAAATCTGCTTCAGCCGGAATTGGAGTTAGATGCATCCCTTCTATTTCCTGGATCATCTCCGGCCGCTTTGAAAACAATTCAATAAGTACGGGAAAATTTTCATCTGCAGGATTTGCAAACCGGTAATATTTTCTTTCCTTTTCTTCCACTTGTTTTTGATCGTAATCCCCGGCTTTTATAAATTCCCAAAATTGTTTTACAAAGGCTATATCAAGGGCTTCTATTACCAGAACTAAATCAATATCTTTTGTAGCTCTGAAAACTAAACCTCTTTCCGCAAATTGCTGATCGCAGGCTGTGCCGCCAATAATAACATAGCTTCCCGAAAAGTTTTTAAAATACGTTCTAAATATGTCCAACCCTCTTACCATTTCACATCGTTAAAAGTTTTTCTAATTCAATTTGTGTTCTGTCATCGGCACTGTCTTTCATGCTTAGGTAAAGCGATAGTGGATCAACGTATTTTGATTTACTCAATAATACAGGATTGTAAATCCACACTTCAAGCAAAAAATCACCTTCATATTGATTAAGATCTTTGATCGCGTTCATTTTTTTAAGCGCTGAAAAATCTTCTTTGCTAACAGCAAATATTTTTGTTTTATTTGCTACTAAATGAGTATAATGTTCCATAGCAGTTTCTCCGGCTTGCAATAATTGAGCAGAGGCAGGTATTTGATTTGCAAAATATTTTTGCTTAACAGGACTTTGGGAAACATCTAATAATTTATTCCAGGTTTCTTTTTTGTCATTAAAGAAATCCAAAGCCTTTTCTTTGGTGCCGGTAATGTTGCAAATAGAGAATTGCTTCAGTTCTTTTGCGACCCGGCTGATGGTCATGCCGGAATAACCTATATTTTTTGCAATGACTTTTAGCGGCAGTTCATCTAAGTTTTTTACCTGCAGATGATATAGCAATAAGCATTGTGCGGCTGGACTTAGATGATCCCGGCGTGCTAGCGGTTTTCCTCGCCTTACTTCATTTAAGTCTATAAAAAGATTGGGAATGTAAAGTTGTTTCGCGGGAACAATGAAAGGAATTTTCTTTTCCACCAATCTTTTTCTCTGGTATGCTTCAATGTGTTCTATAAGGAACACAATAGGCGACTGGCTGAAATCTTCCAGTTGATATCGCTGCTTTTTCAATCGGTCGGGAGTAAAATTTTTAATTGACAAGACTTCTGCTAATACGATTTTCTTTCCTTCAATTTCAGCGGCGTAAAAACTGAATGCTTTACTCAAAAAGACAGGTAACTTCTTTACAAAAGCTAAAGAAGCCTGTGTAAGCTTAATTTCAATTCCCGAAATACTGTTTAATTTTTCTTTCAATTTATTCACTTCATTTTGAATTACTTAAATACAAGTTTGCATGATAACACATTGTATGTTATCGTGCAAATATAAGGTTATCATCAATTTATGAGTTCCTTTAAATATTCATCCATCTGTGCCTGCACAGTTTTCAATTCCACTTCCAATACATCAATTTCTTTTTGCACCGACATGATATCCACTTCCGGTTCTTCTTCAAAAGTGTCAACATATCTTGGAATATTCAGATTAAAATCATTTTCCTTTATTTCATCGAAGGTGGCAACGTAACTGAATTTATCTTCAATAACTCCCGGCAGGTAATTGCCCTTTGTAAATTTCCCATAAGTTTCTACAATATGATTAATGTGATTTTCATTTAGCCTGTTTTGATTTTTACCGCTATCATAATGCTGGCTGCTGTCAATAAACAACACGTTTTTATTTCCTTCTTTGCCTTTATTAAAAATTAATATCGCTGCCGGAATTCCCGTACCAAAGAATAAATTAGCCGGTAAGCCAATTACTGCTTCCAACAGATTTTCTTCAATTGTTTTCTGTCGTATTTTTCCTTCGCTGGCACCGCGAAATAAAACGCCGTGCGGAACTACTACACCAACCTTACCCGTATTTTCGTAAGCAATTTCAATCATGTGGGAAATAAAAGCCCAGTCACCTTTACTCTTTGGCGGAATGCCCCGCCAAAAACGATTATACTTATCCGTTACAGGGTCATAACTTACTGTTGTTTTATCTCCGTCTTTATCTTCTACCTTCCCCCATTTATCAAGGCTGAAAGGAGGATTAGCAACAACGGTATCGAATTTCATTAAGGCATCGCCTTCTTTCAGTTTAGGATTACGTATGGTATCGCCCCATCGTATAGTTGCATTATCAAATCCATGCAAAAACATATTCATTACTGCCAATGCCCAAGTGCTTCCGTTGGCTTCCTGTCCGTATAGAGAAAAATTAGGAGAGCCTACTTCCTCTCCGGCTTTAATAAGTAATGAAGCTGAACCGCAAGTCGGGTCACATATTCTTGAGCCCGGTGCAGATTTTGTAAGCCTCGCTAGCAAAGTGGAGACTTCTTTTGGCGTGAAAAACTCTCCCGCTTTTTTACCGGCATCGCTTGCAAAATTTTCAATGAGGAACATGTAAGCGCCACCGATAATGTCCGTGCCTTCCAGATGTGATGGCCTAAGGTCCAATGTTTCCTTATTAAAATCGAGCAGCAGGTTTTTAAGCCGGGTATTTTTATCTTTTGTGTCCCCCAGCACACTACTATTAAAATTTATGTTTTGGAAAATTCCTGCTCCATCTTCACTGTATAATTTTTCTCGGTTAGCCTCAACCAAATCTTCCAATGCGATATCAATTAATTCGCCAATGTTTATTTCATTACGATGATTGTATAAATATTTAAAGTGGCTTTGTTCTGGCACTATAAAACGTTCGTGTTGCATGGCTCTTTCTGCTCTTTCTTTATCACCATTATACTTTTCCAGGTATGCCTCATATTTATCATCGTGAACATCACTGAGGTATTTTATAAAAAGCATTGTGAGTACGTAATCTTTATAAACACTTGGGTCAATGCTTCCACGAAAAGTGTCGCAGGCTTTCCAAACTGCATCATTAATATCTTTCTGATCAATCTTTTTTGTCATGTCTGTTATTTTATTGAATTAATAATTTGATTTTGGATTTTTTGTTCCCGAAGATTTTCAATTTGCTGCTTCAGTTTTTTTTCTTTGTTGCGGAGGTAAGCTATTTGTAGGATAGCCTTTTGGGTTTTAACAGGTGGTATTGAAACCTCTAATTCTTCTAACACAGATTTTGAAATAGAAACAATTGAAGTTCCTATTGCTTTTGCTTTAAGCATTTTTTGAGTGGCAGGATGGTTGAGAAACCAAACTAAAAACCCAGGCAAAATTGAAGATTCCAAATTTTCCTGAACCCTAATTACAAAAAATGAAGTAGAAGCAACGGCAGGTTGATTGCCATTTTCAAAACAGGCCGCAAAGTTTTTAGTGCCTTTGGAAGCGAATAAAACATCACCTGTTCGTAGCATATGTTTTGCGCTAATTTTCTCAGCCTTCAAATCCGGATGTAAAGACTGTTTTAATATTCCATCGTCGTCAAAATGTTTAGATTGCAGATATACAACCTCACCCTTTGCAATTTGCCTTGCAAAGACTCCTGTTTGAATAATGGCTATCTCTTTTAATGTTAATTTCAAAATTTATATTTAAGTAATGATTCTACAAATATAGTAAAATTCATTAAATAAAAATTTTTAAATTAAGTACCACCTCTACTAATTATGTTTAATGCGATTGAAAGCTAATTCATCTACGTCCACATACGGCTGTTTATTAGGCACTTAAGTAATTTATTATAGAGGTTTTAGTTTTGCATATGAAGTCTATAAATTGTAAAATAATTTTATAATATAGACAAAAGGGCTACAACAGCCCCTCATCAGCAAAGCTGTAATACCCTTCGCTGGTAACAATTATATAGTCCTTATAAATTTTTCTTGTCAAGGCTTTCCTCAGCATGCCTGGGTTTAAGGTTTCAAGATGGATGATTGTGAAATAATATAAGGCAGGAGGTCTTACTTTTTAGAGCTGCCTTAAAAACCAACTTAAGGTCTACGATAATTCTGGAAATCCACCCCTTGATAACTTACAAATCCCTAAAACCCTGTAGGTTCGTAATATGCAGTACAAATCACAGTATGCTAAAATCGAGATTCAATAAAATAAAAGACAATTTAATATTCTGATGGAAAAAAATTTCATGGTGATCAATCAGCAAGTTTATCGAAAGAACGTTTTATTCAATAACAAAAGATTATAAACCTGATCTCCCGATACTGCAAGTCGACAGAACCGAAACTTACAATCCAAGTATTGAAGATATAATCAACTTCATTAAACGAAATGACGACGATAATCGCTAACATCTTGTTTTATGCGGAAGAAAAATGGCGAAATTATCTTTAAATAAAGTCTGCTTGCAGTGAGAAGAGCAAAAAAACATAAGCTAAGACCTTTCAGGAAACTGAAATAAAAACGATCGCAAAGGTTTTGCCAATTCCTAATTTTCAGTAAGGAGTCTTGATGGAATCATTTTGATGCAAACCACTTCTGCTGAATTTAACTGACATTTTTTTTCTATCGATTGTATTTAAAATTATTCCGCAAAGTCTCTATTATATTTTCTCCTGTACTCAATTGGTGATACGCCAGATATCTTTTTGAAGATATTTCTAAACACTTTTACATCGGCATAACCTACTCATACATAATTTCATTAACTGATTTTCTACCTGATTCTAAATTTCTTTTGGCCACTTCCATTTTTATCCGTTGAATATATTCAATAGGTGTATTATTGGTTGCTTTTTTAAAGCGTCTTACCAGGCTGCGTTTTGGTATAAAAAATTTTTCTGCTAAATAATCTATTGTAATTTTCTCATCCGCGTTTTTTTCAATGAAAATTTGCATTTTTTTTATGTCAACGTCAATATGATCTTTTTGCCCTTCGAAAATTATAAATGCCGATTGAGAGTTTCTATCAATATCTAAATGCATTACTTTAGCACAGTATATAGCCACTTCTCTGCCATTATATTTTTCTATCAGATACAAAATAAGATTTGATGAAGACAAAGCCCCGCCTGCCGTGTAAAGCCCTTTGCTGTCTGTGATTATTTTATCCGTACAAAGTCTTACATTTGGAAACATTTTAGTAAATAAATTTGCGGCAATCCAGTGCGTTGCACACTCCATGTTTTTGAACAGGCCGGTAGCAGCCAACAAAAAAGATCCGGTACACAAACTCGCTAATTCGGTACCATCCTTATATTGATCAACAACCCACTCAAGCAATTTTTTATTCTTCCTGGAGGCATAATTGTTTTCTGCCGCTGCTGCAGGAATAATAATTAAATCAGGTCTTTCTACATTATTGATATTTTCAACTTTTATGCTAACATGACTGTTGCATAACTTTTGTGAAATGTTAGTCCCAACAATTTTTATATCGTAGTATGGTTTGCCATCTCTACTCATTACATATTGATTAGCGAACTCAAATACATCAGTGGCAAGCAATATCGAACTGAGCCTTGTAAATCCTTCGGGCAGCAAAAAGAATATCTTCTTCATAACGCAAATGTATTAAAAAAATATGGCGCAAATAACCCTCTAAAATGTCAATCTTACACCCCTTAAGCTATCGATAACTGATTACTTTTGTTCTTTAACTAATTAGTATTCATGAATAATCAACAGACACAAAAAATCACAATAGAGGTTAATGTAAATGCTCCTATAGGAAAAGTTTGGAAACTTTGGGCAACTCCTGGCGTTGAAATACATTGGAATGCACCAAATGATAACTGGCATACCACAAGTGCTGAATCAGATTTCAAAGTGGGTGGAAAATTTTTATTACGAATGGGGCTGAAGGATGGAAGTTTTGCATTCGACCATGCAGGCATTTATGATAAAATTGTTCCGCAAAAACTAATAGAATATACAACGATGGATAGACGAAAAACAATAACCACTTTTGCGGCTGATGGAGAAAATACGCTGATAAGTGAAACTTTTGAACCGGAAGAACAGACTCCTTTCGAAGAACAGCGAAAATTTTGTCAAGGTGTATTAAACAATTTTAAAAAATACGTAGAAGAAGCATTATAACAGACCAAAACTTTAAAACAGATGAAACAATTTGTATTAGTGTTCAGGATGGATATCACCACAAAAAAAATTCAGCCATCCAAGGAGCAAATGGCTACATATATGCAGCAATGGATGGGATGGATAAATAATATAGATGATAATAGACAGTTGGCAGATGGAGGTAATCATTTTTCAAAACAGGGCAAAATTTTGCAGCCACATAATAAAATTACCGATGAACCATATAAGGCCAATGGCCAATCAGTAGCTTATATTATTATTTATGCGAAAGATATGGAAGAAGCAACGAGCATTGCCAGTAAATGCCCTATTTTGAATGGAGAGAATACAAGCCTGGAAATCAGGGAAACGGCATTACCCGGGTGGTAAATAAAAAGATAGAATTAAATGAAGGGAATTATTGTGAGCCTATTAATAACAATGTATTTTTTATAATGAACCAAGGTTTAGCACATGTCGCAGTTGTTGTGGATGACTATGATAAAGCCATTGATTTTTATATAAACAAATTGCATTTCACATTAAAAGAAGATACGGTTTTATCAGATACAAAACGTTGGGTACTGGTAACGCCGAAAGGATCGAACAGCTGTTCATTACTACTGGCCAAAGCTGCAAACGACGAGGAGGCAAGCAGGATTGGAAACCAAACCGGAGGGCGCGTTTTCTTATTTTTATATACTGACGATTTTAAAAGGGATTACCAGAATTTATTGGACAATGGAGTTGAGATAGTAAGGGAACCTGCAAATGAAGCATGGGGAAGAGTTCCCGTTTTTGCAGATCTATATGGCAACTTATGGGACTTAATTGAACCCATGTAATTTAATAATAAAATTAAATAAATTGGAACTAGCATTATGTAGAAATGGCGATCATTACTCAGTTTGAAAATGACCGGGTTAGCGGCAATTGTAAAAAATCAGTAACAAATTATAGACAACAATAAAAAATAGAAATATATGAGAAAAATAATTTCATTTATGCACATATCGCTTGACGGTTTTGTAGCAGGGCCGAACGGAGAAATGGACTGGATTAAAGTTGATGAAGAAATTTTTGATTATGCCGGTAAGCGGATAAGCGAAGGCGACACTGCATTATACGGACGGGTAACTTATGAGATGATGGAAGGTTACTGGCCTACAGCGGGAGACAAGCCGACAGCGACCAGGCATGACATTGAGCATTCAAAGTGGTATAGCAAAGTTCACAAAGTTGTTTTATCAAAAACAATGGAAGGCGCAGATTTGACTTACACAACAATTATCAGCGACAACCTTTCGGAAAGAATAAACGAAATAAAACGGCAGGCAGGTGAAGACATCCTGGTTTTTGGCAGCCCGACAGCAACACATTCTCTTATGGAACTAGGCTTAATAGATGGCTACTGGCTATTTGTTAATCCAATTATTCTCGGACAAGGCATTCCTTTGTTCATAGACGTCAAAGAGAAGATAAAACTAAAATTATTGAATACTATTCGAACATTTACTTGCGGGGTAACAGAGCTGAATTACATAGTGGACAGACAATAAAACAGCAAAAAATGAGAAAAGTAATTGCAGCAATCAATATGACACTTGACGGATTTTGCGACCATACGGCCATAATTCCAGATGAAGAAATGCACCAGCATTACGCTGACCTGTTAAGTAAGGCAGACACTATTTTATATGGAAGGATTACATATCAGCTTATGGAATACTGGAGAACTTTGGCAAAAAGTCCTTCAGGCGAAAAATCAATGGATGACTTTGCTGTTGTAATGGATAGCATTTCAAAAATTGTTTTTTCCCACACGCTTAAAAATATAGACTGGCACAGTGCAAAATTGTCAAATCAACCTATTGAAGAAGAAGTTTTAGAACTCAAGCAACAATCGGGTAAAGATATTTTAGTCGGTAGCCGGAGTTTAATTATACAATTAATGAAACTTAATTTAATTGATGAATTCCAACTTTGTGTTCACCCGGTTATAGCAGGAAACGGTTTGCCATTATTTGAAAACATACTCGAAAAGACTACTCTTAAACTAGTGAAAACAAAAACCTTTAGTATTGGGGCGATAATTCTCTACTATGAACCGACTAAAAAATGATTACTTATACGACCCCGCTTTCGACCATGTAGGAAAAAAGTGCCCCTGCGGTTATGCGGCTTTAGCCAGGCGTAATTCCCGTAAAAGCGGGACAAGTGATACCTGTTTCAAATACGAATTCTCAACGAACCCATCATTTTTTAACACAAAGAGGTTTGTAAATTCACCCATGCCTTAAATACAAATTTCATGATAATGAACTATGTTAACAACGGTCGCTAAAGCTCATCTCAATAATCGTAAACTTAAATTATGAATGTTTTAATTTCCTCTTCAAAAAATACCCATTTCGGCGTGTCCGTTTTAATATTTCTGTGGTTAGCTGTGCCTGCGAAAGTGTTAGCGCAAGGTGCGTCCAATTTGAATCTTGAAAGAATGCCTGTACAATTGGAAACCGATTTTGCGTTGAGTGCATTGCCCAAACATTTGCGTTCAAATGCAACCGTTTATTTATTGGATCCCTCGAAGGGTTATTACGTTGCTCAAAACGGCAGCAATGGTTTTATATGCTTCATTTCAAGAACTGAATGGGAATGGGGCGAATTCAGAAATGACCTTGCTGTACCTATGAGTTATGATGCAGAAGGAGCTAAAACTGTATTTCTTGTATATATTGACGTAGCAGCAATGCGGGCCTCGGGGAAATTCACCGCTCTGGAAGTTAGGGACTCTGTAATCGCAAGAATTAATAATGGAATATATAAGGCTCCCTCCAAGGGTGGGATCTCATACATGTTGGCTCCCATCATGCGGGCGTATGCTACTAATCCAGGCGACAAAAGTATCAATACGATAAGTGTCCCTCACTCTATGTTTTATGCTCCCTATTTAACCAATGCAGATCTTGGCATCACATCAGATTCTCATCAAAATTTTATCCTTGGCAATCCCGGAGATTACGTACTAGGGAAAGGGAAAGGGCCGTATGGTAATATTATTTTTCCCGTTACAGATGAGGAAAAAGCTACAATAGTTAAAGATAATGAGGATATGATTAAACGGCTTGTTGACTATAAACCCTATTTTAAAACTGAAAATGGCAATCATCATCATTCTTAATTTGAGTATCAACCTTACAATAAATTAAAGAAACTATAGAACTTAAATTTTGAAAATAATACTGGAAATGTAGAGTGGCAAAATCATTTATGAGAAAAGAAATGGAAAGTAAAAAAAATATATTTGTCATAGTTGGAAGTGCGAGCAAAGATTCAGCGAATCAAAAACTCGTCTCCTATCTTGTTGGCATAGCCCATAATCATTTTAAATTCACGATTTTTAATGGGCTAAAACTGCTTCCACATTTTGATCCTGATTTATCAACAAATAATCCTCCGGAATCAATTGCCGATTTTAGAAATATAATAAGTGCATCGGATGGAATTTTAATCTGTACCCCTGAATATATTTTTAGTATTCCCAGCGGGCTAAAAAATGCAATTGAATGGTGTGTGGCCACAACAATTTTTTCAGAAAAACCCACAGTCCTTATCACCGCTGCAGCTAATGGTGAAAAAGCGCATGAAGAATTAATATTAATAATGAAAACGCTAATGTCAAAATTTACCAACGAGACCACTCTGTTAATACAAGGGATAAAGGGTAAAATAAATGACCAGGGCATATTAGAAGATGAAAATGTGAAGGAAGACTTAACAGTCTTACTAACCGCTTTTAAGGCGCTTTTTAAATAACTTCTACTCAACAGAAAGAGTATTAAAAGATTTCGAATGCTCGACCTGCTAATTTCATGCACAAAGTAAATCTAATAATGAAGGAATATATTTTATAAAACTATTTATATGAATTTTCTTATTAAAATTGGGAGGGTATTTTATAGCTTTGGAATAATTGCTTTTGGGTTACAACAAATTATCATTAAAGATTTTCGTCCTGAAATTTTGCCGCCATTCCCTGCATGGGCACATCAAAATATATTCTTTCCATTTATTACTGCAATAGCATTAATATTTGCAGGGGTTATAATTTCAGGGTTGATTAAAATTAAAGGAGTTCATGTTGAAAATATATGTCTTTATTTAGGATTTTACTTTCTGGTTCTCATCATGACTTGCCATCTTCCATATACCCTGGTCTTCAGTCCGAATAAGGCTTCGCACTTAGGAGTTTGGGCAGAAGCCTTAAAAGAATTAGCATTTTGCGGTGGTGCATTTGTAATGGCCAGCTCATTTTCAGAAAACAATTTTGCGAAGAATAGAAAAAATAATTTCCAATCATTATTAGAAAAACTTATTCCATTTGGAAGAATATTTTTTTCCACGACCATGATATTGTATGGATGCAGTCATTTTGTATATACAGATTATGTGTCGCCGATGGTTCCGAAATGGATTGGAATGCCCTTATTCTGGACCTACTTTGGCGGAGTAGCACTTATAGGTTCAGGGATAGCAATTATTTTAAAAATATGGATAAAGCCGGTTGCAATGCTATTAGCTATCATGCTGTTGCTTTGGTTTATTTTCCTTCATGCGCCGGATGCAATTGCAAACCCTTATTCAGCTCACGGGAACGAAATTGTAAGCGCATTTGACGCTTTGCTTTTCTGCGGAGTTGCCTTAGTTATTGCCGATAAGAAAAATCATCAATTAAATCCTTTAAATATTATATGAAAAGAATAAATAGTATAGACGTAATGAGAGGAATCGTGATGATAATAATGGCATTGGATCATACCCGCGATCTAATCCATGTAACTTCCATAACCCAACAACCAACAGATCTGGCAACCACAACTCCTGCATTATTTTTTACAAGATGGGTTACACATTTGTGCGCTCCAACATTTGTTTTCCTTTCCGGAACATCGGCGTATATTTCTTTTAAAAACAAGGCTAACATTTCAGCAAGCGCTCGCTTCTTAAGATCAAGAGGGCTATGGTTAATATTATTAGACTTAACACTTATAAATTTCGGAGTATGGTTTGACGTGCACTTTGCGGTTTTACTTTTTGATGTACTTTCAGCGATTGGTATCGGGTTTATTGTTTTAAGTCTTTTATTGAAGGCATCTACCAGAACAATTTTATTGATTGGTATAGCGATTATCTTTCTGCACAATTTGGTTCCATTGATACCATTGTCAGAAACGTCACTTGCAAAAAGAATACTCATGCCATTCTTTGCTCCCGGTGCGTTTCCGTTGAGTAAGGATTCTATTTTCATTATGGGTTATCCACCAATTCCCTGGTTGGGAATTATACTCGTTGGTTTTGCTTCCGGCAAATTATTTGAGCTTCCGGAAATTAAAAGGAAGAATATTTTTTTGAAAATTGGATTGGCTTCTATAACACTTTTTATAGTTATGCGGCTCATCAATATTTATGGCGATTCTTCTCCCTGGGCAAGCCAGAAAAATGGCTTGTATACTTTTCTTTCTTTTATAAATGCCACGAAATATCCCCCATCATTGCTTTTTTGCCTGTTGATGTTGGGATGTATGTTTTTAATTCTTTCTGCCGTTGAAGCATCTAAAAATAAGCTCACAGATATTGCAACGGTCTATGGCAAAGTACCTTTGTTTTATTTTTTAGTGCATTGGTATATTATTCATCCGTTAATGTTTTTAATTATTTTCTTACAAGGTTTCAAAAGCTCTGATTTGTTATTTGGGTTTAATTTTGGAAGGCCCAAAAATGGCGGAGGCGTTGAGTTGTGGGCAATTTATCTAATTTGGATAGGTGTTGTCGCAGCAATGTATCCACTTTGTATATGGTATGGAAAGTATAAAGAAAGCCATAGAGAGAAAAAGTGGTTGCGGTATTTATAAAGATGTCTCAACAAGTGTTTCGCCTTATATTAGATCGAAATTTTAATTTTAAACCAAGCAATGAAAGCAATATTAGTTTCAATAATCTTTTTCAGTTACACAACAATTTCATTTGGCCAAACAAAAGCTAATGCGAAAATTGAGAATACGAAACCTTTTGTGCTTGGGGTGATTGATGAATTAAAATCTGCAGAATTAAATGAGAAAAGAATATTAAATATTTATTTACCCGAAGGATATAATGTCGCAGATACTGCAACCTATCCTGTAGTTTATTTGCTCGACGGTTCGGCTGATGAAGATTTTATTCATATTGTCGGGCTTTACCAGTTTAATAATTTTGAGTGGATTAACCGGGTTCCAAAATCAATTATTGTGGGGATTGCAACCGTTGACAGAAGACGGGATTGCACTTTTCCAACCAACATAGAGGCTGATAAAGAACGTTATCCGACGACAGGGCACTCAGATAAATTTATACGTTTTATCGCAAATGAATTACAACCGTATATCCAAAAAAAATATCACACAAATTCTTCAAAAACTATTATAGGACAATCATTAGGCGGCCTTTTAGCAACGGAAATATTATTGAAGACGCCATCCCTTTTTAACCAATATATTATCGTCAGTCCCAGCCTTTGGTGGAACAATGGTTCATTATTAGAATACCCGACCGAAATTTTACAAAACTTTATATCCCGTGAAATAAAAGTCTATATCGGTGTGGGTAAGGAAGGGCTAACGCCAACGGATATCCCAAGAGTAATGGAAGTAGATGCTAATTTACTATCTGAAAAAATTAAGAATATCAAAAATAAAAATCTTACCGTGTACTTTGACTATTTACCCCAAGAGGATCATGCCACCATATTACACCAGGCTATATTTAATGCTTTGCGGTTGCTCAATCCACTGCCCATGGGAACAAAGTAAGGTAGCTTTCAATCTTTCCGCTTCCCATTGAAAAAAACTTACATTCATCATTTCGCAAAATAATTACAAAATGAGAATTGAACAATATCTAAAAGATTCCTTATCCAAGGCAACAGGACAGACAAATTTCACACGAGATGCGTTCGTGTTAGCACTCGTATCAAAATGCCGGTAACCCAGATAAGATTAATCAAAGAATTCAGTGCGTTTCATACAGCCGATGCCTTGCCTCGTCAACAACCATAGAAGCTTTTTGCCTAACAATCGTGTCAAATTTTCTATGCTATTTTCCTATGGAATAAGATTTTACATCCGGCTCATGAAGGCTAAAAATCTTATGGCTATCACCTCCGCTTCGGCGACAGTAATATTTTCAAGAGCATTCTGAATACAAAGATTATCTCCATTATTTTACATAAATTCATAAGAATCAATTGAAAAATATTTTTTGAATGACACTGAACTATCGATAGTTTTTTTTGACTACAATAAATGTTTCAATTTGAGAATTAAATAGAAAAGGACTATAAAAGCCCCTCATCAGCAAAGCTATAATAGCCTTCACTGGTAACAATTACATGGTCTATCACTTGTATTTCTAAAAACTTTCCAGCCTCGGAAATCTTTCTTGTCAAAGCTTCATCAGCATGGCTTGGTTTAAGATTCCCAGATGGATGATTGTGGGATAATATGAGGCAGCAGGCATTACTTTTTAAAGCCGCCATAAAAACCAATTTAGGATCTGCAACGGTTCCGGAAATGCCTCCGCTCGATAACTCATAAATTCCTAAAACTCTGTGAGCCCTGTTCATTAAAACCACTTTAAACTGTTCTACAAATTCTATCTTGTTTGCATCCCAGGTTTGAAGCAGTATTTGATATGCTTCTTTGGTGGATGTTATCCGTGGCCTTTCAGATGGCTTTACTTTGCTTTTGTAAACCAATTCAATTTCTGCCACAGTGTTTAATACGTTTAAATTCATTAGCTGTTCCATAACTCAATCTTTTAATTGTTTAAAAATTAATTATGGAACCATCGCCGCCTTTTGGCGACCAAGGCAATGAAGCAACGGAATAAATGATGGCTTTGTGCGCTGGCTATGTGTTTATGCCGGACAGTTCATTGCCGCTACAGAGCCAACATGCGAACTTTGTAGTAGAATTAATGAAGAAAAAAAACAATCTCTTATTGATTTTTATAAATAATTATTGAAGACTCATCCGTCAAAAAATGCCTTCTTCAATTATTATATCATTTCATAACAACCATTCTTTCAAAATAAATCAAGCTGCCACACCTCAAGTGCGGCAGCTTTCCAGGCTCTTTAAACCTTTAAAAAGAAAGGGGCAAAAAGCCCCTTTCTTTCAATCAATTCATCATAAAAACATCCATACCATACTTTGTAAAATCTTCACACAGATTGAATGCTCTTTGTGTACGCTGCAAGCCTGTACCATTCATAATTGATTTCAATTTCGCTTCATCATTTTTATAAGTTCTTACATTTTGAAAATACCCTGTAATGGAATTATATGCACCAAACACCGTTCCTTTGGTGGTGGCTGTTTGCTGGCTGGGGCTGCTCATGCCGTATTCATACACATTATCACAGATATTTTTAAAGCAGGTAGATAAATCATCTAATTGCCCTGCCTGTAAATTCCTCAATACTTCTTTTGATGGCACCATTGCCTGTTGTATTAATTTCTTTACTTCTGCATCTGTAATAGTTACTCTTGCCCACTGGTTGAAAATGCCTTCCAGTTCTTCAGATAGTTTGTTAGATATTCCCATTACTTTATGGGCTTCTTCCAAACGTTCTTTGGCGTTTTGTGTATGCCTTATTTTAATGCTGTTGGT
>JBBRTG010000036.1:0-24200 GCA_038244655.1 Chitinophagales bacterium | reverse complement strand
TTAAAAGAGGACTAATTTTTAAAGCAGTTAAGTATATTTTCTTTTTAAATTGTCTGCCATCAAGAGCTCCCTGCTGTAACATACCACGGGGACAAATCACTATTTTTGAAGGGTTGCTTAATTTGTTTAGAACCATTAAAGGCAGCATAAAAAAGCGGTATGAAAACATGCCGTTCAAATAAATAATATCCGGTTTTATTTGTTGCAGAACTTCTTTGATTTGTTTTTTACCAGGATTTTTTTTTTCTGCATACCAAACAGAAACAGGCAATACGCTTCCATACAGTGTAATGTTATTCCATGAGTTTATTTTGATGTTTTCATAGCAGGTATCTGAATGAAGATCATACGCTGAAGTGAGCACTGAAATGTTATAACAGGATTGTAGCGTTATAATTAAATTCGCTAATGATTGTATTGGTCCGCCAGCTTTATAACCCGGATAGAAATAATCATACACAATAAGCAATGAAGGTTTAATTTCTTTGGTCATTTACTTTACTTACTTTACTGTATTTTAAATAAGTATCCAGGCTTTTTAAGAAGAACTTATTAAACAAAATCCAAACAATAAAGTATGTTAGAACCCAACCTAAAAATTTTGTGGTGGCTACTCCCAAACTGGGTATTAGAAATAGCAAGGGCGCTACACAGGCTAAACCCCACACAGTGTTTAGGCAATGCGTGTAAATATATTTGTAAATAAAACCTATCAAAAATCCAAATCCAAATATAGGGAAGAACATAAGGTACGGGCCATAATCTATATATCTTTCTGCTACCAAGCCCAGGCTAAAGCTGGCCCCTTGTTCTTCACCGCTAAAATCCCTGCCTGTATATTTACTGGTTAATTGTGAATCATCAATAGTTTCTTTATCAGGGAAAAATAGCCTTGGCTTAAATACATGTTCAAAGCCTGCCATAAGCAAAGCGCCGTGTTCATAAGGAATGAAGGCAGGAACCTGTGCCACACTCATCGCAAAATATTCTGTATAATTAATGCGATGAGCTAAACCTTCAACACCATAGGCAAAATTATCTTCAATATTTTGTGCATTAAAATTTTCCTCAACTAAAGTTGATAATTTCTTTAAATTTTTTGTTTTATCCACTTCCTCCACTACAAAAGTTCTTTCACCGCCAGTTAAATATGTTCTGAAATCTCCTTTTACCACTGTCCAAATTACCATTAAAAAAAAAGATGCAATTCCCAGGAAAAAAACAAAGATCATTCTGCGGGTATTCATTACAAATGAAAAGCTTAAAAAGGCTGCTCCTGCAATTAACAAATAATCTTTGAATGCTGAAAATAAGCCCGTAAAGCTTAGCATTACTTCAATACCCAGAACGATATACACATATTTTTGATTGGTTGGGAATAATAAGGTATGCATAATCAGTATAGTAAGGAAGGCCCATTTCAACCAGATTAATCCCACCCCCACCTGGCTCAGGCCACCCCAATTTAATACGGTTGCCCCCAATAAAGTGGTTGAAAAAGAGTAGACTGCATAAAATAACAGCAGCTTTACGGGATCATATTGTTTAAGCTCATTAAAAATTACTTTCAGCTTTGAAATTTTTAATTTTCTTACTGCAAGTAATATTCCCGAACAATAGACAAATGTTGCTATCATTGCCAGGTAAGTGGTGTAAATAAAAGTCTTAGGACTAAGGGTTTGCTCAATCAATGGCTTATTAAATATTGCCCCATATACTAATAAAGCACATACCGTAAGCCAGTAAAACAGCATTCCAAGGAATATTATTTTAGGCTCATTATCCCGCCATGCATATTGGGCAAAGAATAACAGTATTATTGATGCAATTCCAAACAATTCCTTATCCGGTGAAAACATAAATAAAATAGAAAGCACCAATACTAAAACGGGCAGATTTTTCATGGAGCTTTTAATGAATTATTCCAAAATTGCTCTGGCCAGCTTCCTTCCCTGATGTTTATGGGAAGTGAGGAAGTTGGTATAAGATCATAATGTTGTTGTAATATCTTTTCCAGGTATCGGGGATCATGATTTTCCCTGTGGGAATGCTTGCTCATTTTTTCAATCATCTTTTCATTATTCTTCCTAATGTAAGCAGCATGGTGAAACATGCCTGTTTCTTTTGGGCAATCAATGTAACCCAGGATTTTATTGGAGAGTTGCGGATCTAATTTTAATAATGAAAGTACTTTTTTTAACCGGTGTTCATTCCAGCTAATTACTCTTCTCTCCTGGAACATTACTCCTGCTTTTACAAAGCCAAACTGGTGATGCATCCATACATCAGGTGGCACCCTCATGTTCCAGGTATAGCCGTATTCATAAGCGCTTACCCGCATGGCCGTTGGTTTTTTAAAGGCAAGATATTCAGTTATAGCAGGAAAAGTCTCAACATCATATATTTCATCTGCATCTGCTATTAAAAAATAATCGGGGGGTTCAAAAAATTTTTTAACTTCCTCTATTGAAACGCCATGTGGTTGTATGCCTTTTGATGCATCAGAAAGTATGCTCATCATTTCATGATTTCTTGATGCCGTTTCATCATTATACTTTCGCACCACTATATTAATTTTACCTTCAGGGTCAGGGAAATCAAGTGCATATTTAATTGTGTTATCAGGAATAACTCTTTTACCATAATAATCCCTGTCATATTGGGTAATAATGCTTACTCCCGAACAAAATGGATACATGCTTTTTAAAAATTCCGTAATGAAATCTTCTTCATTTAAAGCAATGCAGATAGCATGTATTTTTAAAGCCTTCATGAAAAATTATTATTTATGTATAGGATTAGGTAGAATGAGCGCAAAACAAAATTGAAAGCGAAATGATGAATCGAACAAGTGTACGTCATTGCGAAAAGTTTTAGGGGACGTCATTGCGAGGAACGAAGCAATCTTCCGAAACTTTGTGGCAATCTCATGTGAAAACCTTTTATGAGATTGCTTCGTCGCCGGAAGATTTAATATAAAGAAAATTTGTTCGGCTCCTTACAATGACGGGCGTTTAGCATTAATAAAAGATTGTGAAATGATGAATCGAACAAGTGTACGTCATTGCGAAAAGTTTTCGGGGACGTCATTGCGAGGAACGAAGCAATCTTCCGAAACTTTGTGGCAATCTCATGTGAAAACCTTTTATGAGATTGCTTCGTCGCCGGAAGATTTTAATATAAAGAAAATTTGTTCGGCTCCTCGCAAAGACGGGCGTTTAGCATTAATAAAAGATTGTGCTTACTACCCAATCCTATTTATGTATAATGGTTAGATTTTTTATACATACCCATCATACTTAGAAATTTTTTAATAAAAAGTTTCAAATAAAAATAGGTGCTCATTTTGCCATCAATTATTTTAAGAAGAAGTTTTGATCGTTTAATAAAAGCATCAGGATGTATAATATTATTAAAATCATTTTTCTTCAAGTCGCATACCCTTTTCTCATCAAGTAAATAATCTTTATGCATTACTAAAAACATATTTTGCTTATACCAAAAATCTACCTCAGAATTATTCCAGAATGCTGACCGTAAAATATCAAGAAAATGAAAATCATGTTTTAAAAATTTATTTATCCAGTAGTCCGGCCATTGTTCGTTAATATGATGCTGGCCTTGTTGATATGGTGAAGCCGCAGAAAATATAATTACATCACTGGCGTTTACAAGGGTTTTTACAAGGTTATCGGAATATTCTTCTGCAATATGCTCTGCTACTTCCAGGCAAATAGCCAAATCATATTTCTTTTTAACATCAACGAACTCAGATAAATTTATAGATTTGAATTCATCCGGTTCAAGGTATTTCGCCAATAATTTTTTATTTACCCAATCTCCGTCTAACCCCATTACTTCGTTTACTCCAATTTTTTTAAAGGCATATAAGAAAGTACCCACCCCGCATCCGATATCAATCACATTTTTAGGTTGGATTATTTCATATAACATAGGTACGATCACTTCAGGTGATCTTAAATTGTGCGTTTCTTCTTTGTGATCGTACTTCACCATTTAGTTTCGGGAAAGCAGCTTTAATTTTACTTTTGCATTTATCAAATCTTCTATACAAGCAGATAATTTTTCAAGACTGAATTCTTTTATAATTTTTCCAGAACTATTTTTAAAACTTTCTATTTCATTAGGTGACTTCTGGATCCATCTAAGTACTTTAAAAAATTCTTCCTTTTCAGGATTTATTACAAAACCATTTATTCCTTCTTTTATTAGGTCAATAGCGCCTCCGCATTTATTACTGGCTATTATCATTCTTCCACTTGCCATTGCTTCGTTTATTGCAAGTCCCCATGTTTCGCGTGAACCTTTTGAAGGAAGAACAAATATATCGGCAAGCCTGTATACAACCGGCATTTTTGATTGATTTTGAAATGGAAGAAGTGTCATGTTGTGCAAGCCTTTTGCCTGGTGTTTAATAATCCGTTCAAGATGTCCATTTCCAACAATGATAAAATGGATTTCCGGAAATTCTATTGCAGCCTGAACAAGAAACAGTGGATTTTTTTTTGATTCAAGTTTTCCTGCAAATAAAATGCAGGGCTTGTTTTGAGGTATATGTAATTCGTGTTTCCACTTCAGCGCTTCTGACTGATAGTATTCTTCATTACTGCTGAATCGTTCATTATCTATTACATGGGGTGCAAATATCAATTGTTTATTTGATAATCCATGTGCTGAGAAATAGGCTTTATTATTAGTACCCACATATAAAGCAAAATCAATATACCGGTAGACCTTCTCTAAAGAGAATCGTCTAAAGTATTTTTTAAGACTTAAGCCTTTTTTTTCGTCAAGTAATGTAGAATCACCACGAAACAACACAGGGATTTTTCCCTTAAAGTGACGTATTATTTTTAAATGAGTTTTAAATTTCCATCCAAAAACCAGCAATGCATCCGGCTTCCAGTCATATAAGATTTTCTTGAGGCCAGGATTGCTTATTCCAAAATAATTGTGGGAGCCGGGATCAGATGATATATTATTAATAAATTCATAATCATAACCATCAAGTAAAGGAATATCCCATTCCCTTGTTTTACCAAACCCAGGATCAAAAAGTTTCTCATTTCCTTTTTCGCCCCATGTATAAAAAACCTTAATACTAATTTTTTTTCTTTCGGTCAACAGCTTAAAGAGCGGAGCATAATATTGAATGGGATGGGTGGTTATTATTGCTAACTTTTTCATTTCATTATATTCCCGGCGCTATACATTTTTGTGCCAAAAAATAAAATAATTATGAAGAGTTCAAAAAATTGGACCTGTCGATCAAACTGCATGGCCCTAAATATTTTGAAGTTTTTCAATTTAGATTTTTTGATATACTCTGTTATGTCCTACATTTAGCATATTCACAAAAGTATTTTTATCTATTAATTCGCAGGCATCGGATACGGATTGGTGACCTTTCCAAAAAACATTTCCTGGTATATTGCAGGAACCATCGTCAATAATTAAAAAGCCTCCCCTATTAATTTTATCGGAATAATTATTTATATCAGCAAGAGTTCCCCGATAACTGTGATCGCCGTCTATATATACCAAGTCAAGTTTGGCAGTTTTTAATTTCTCTAAGACATTCGCATCATTTGAAAACCCTTTTATCAGATTGATGCCAGAGAAATCTAAGGCGAACCTGGAGAATAAATTTTTTATGCAATTTAAATAATCAGCGTTTTCATAAAAATTACCCGCTTTAAAATCCTGCCTATATGCCCTTGATGTAATGTATTTGTAAATTACTACCAATTTATTTTTATTTCTGGGTTTGCCAGCCAATGGGCTTATAGCAATTATATTTATATTAATATTCTCTTTCTTAGATATTAATGCCCACAATGATATCACCTGTCCTTTAAAAACGCCTATCTCCATAGCATTTATAACCTGCCTGTCTTCTTTTAGATGCTTTAAGAGCAGATACCACATGTAAGCAAAAGCTCTGTCGCCAAAACCAAGATTATGTTCCATGATATAATCTTTATGTTCTTTTAAATAATCAATGGTGTCTGTAAGTTTCGTGAACTCGAGAAATATATGGTTGTTTGTCTCCTCGGTATTCCTATATGTTTCAGTAAAAAAATTTAGCACCGTAAAATTGTTTTAAGATTATCAGGCATTGATGGTTTGAGAATGGATAAAATACTGGTTGGTTATATTTATTATGATCTAATTCGCGGGAGACTTACTGATAAATATTTCCTTCTTTATTTGATCTGGCAATAAATTATGGTATCCTCTCAGGGGGAGAGAGGGATATTTTTTTTTAAATATATGCCAGCTGTAATAAAAATTGATTTTTGAAAAAACATATTTTAATGATAGCCGGGAGAATAAATAACTAAAGTAAAATCTTTGGCGTGAATAAGCTAAAACTAATTTATGATCGATAACTTTAAATGAAGAGACAAATTTATTCGGAATAATTAAAAACCTGTCTGCAAATACAAAATGCCGATCTATGGCCATACTCCTTTTTAAAAAATGTACATAAGCAAAGTTTTCCTTATAAATAGTACCATTCTCACAATATAGTCTATATAAATTTCCTTTGTCCCATAAAAACAACTGATGCTCATTTTTGTAGTCAACAGCTGCATCGAAATGTAAAAGAGAAAAATTGAATGACTGTATTTTAAGATCAGCAAATAATAACTCTTTATAAATTTTTTCTCCCGCAGCCTCAAATATATAATTTATGTGCCTTTCATCGCTTGCTGTCGGAAAACCTGTTTGATTCGATAATGCGTCTTTATAAAACCACAAACCATCGATTTTCATTTTGTAGAGACCGTTTATAATATCATTGTTTCGAAATAACGTTAAATGACCACGCCAGGAAATTTTCGTATAATTTATCAAAATTTTTTCAGTCAGATGTTCTCTTAAATTCCCCCAAATAACATCTGTATCACAATAGCCCCAGAAATCATAGTCTTTGATATAATCTGAAAATATTTCGCCATACGCAACTCTGAATTCACAAAGGAGATAGGGATTGGGCAATGCAATTGGAAAGTCAAATTTTTCCTGAATTTGCCTAACTACATCTTCAAACGTGGTGTAAATAATATGAACATTTGGTGGATAATTGTAAGCAGTTTTATCATCTGTAATCAAAAGCCAGTCAATTGTTGGGTTAAACTTACAGGAGTGCAACCATAACTGAAAGTAGTGATGAAACCGGCCAAAATAGGGAATAATAAAAACTATTTTGCTATTCATTTTACAATAGCATTTAATAGGCCAACCAAAGCAGCGGCAGAACTTCTGGCCCGATATTTACCTAATTTATCGTAGGCAGGATTCCACCCATTCTTTTGGTTCATGAATGCCTCAAAAATATTTCGAACCCGCATTTCAAAATCCTGACCCGGCTCCTTTTCGTTGTATTCTATCAAATAGGTATGAGCATTCGTTTCCCGAAGTATATGAATTACAGAACTAAGGTAATGAAACATACCAAAGATGGGTTTAGTGCTTAATATAGACTGAAAGATTTTACTTGCTGTATAATGCAATTCTGTGCTTCCTATTGCTAATACTCCCGCTGCATTGGACAGGTTGTGCAACACTTCGAGGTAAGGAATCCGTTCCTGCTTTTCAATAATAATATCCTCCAAATGATACATCCGGGCATAATCAGCGATGCTTTCCAAATTGGTTTTGCCCGTTCCCGTAAAATAAAAACGAGCATTTTTGTCAAGCGTTTCTTCGGTGCGCATTTTGGATATTATTTTAAACAGGATGTTGATAAAATAATGCGCATTTGGTAAAAACGCACCTGCATAAATGTAGGGTTTTATATGGCTTTCGTTTTCCCATAACAATTTATTGTTTGATGGTTTGGCATTGTAATCTTTTTCATCAAAACCATAAGGCATTCTGCAATATGGAACCTTCAAATGAGGGTTTCTTTGCAAAACAGGAAGAAAATAAGCTTCTGAAACGCCCGTAAAACCAGCTGCTTTTTTTACTGCAATCGGTTCCAAAAAATTTGCGACAACTGAAGCAAACTTAGCCCTGCTAAAGAATTTGTGGCTTCCGGGGAAATCGTGTACCCACGGATCTATATAATCTACGACATAGGGAATAGATGTTGCATCGTAAACTTTACGGGCAATTAGAGCTGTATAAAAAGGAGGGATAGGTACCCATACACAGTCAATTTTCTCATTTTTAATAATCTCAATTGCTTTTCTTTTAAGATTACCAAAAGCTCTTAAAGCAATATCGCCATATATCCTTATCTTTTTAGCCTTCCTTGCGTTTACAAATTTTATTCTAATATCCTTATTAACTAATTGCAGAAGATCATCCGATTTTTCTTCTTCATAAAAAGCTGAGTTAACTGATAGGATTGTTGGTTCCCAATTAAATTCTTTTAAAAAATTCACAATCAAGCGAACCCGCTGAACGCCTACAGCATTTGAAGGTATCCAATTTGGGTAAATAATTAAAAGCTTTTTTATTTTAACCGCTGCTTTATTCAAAGATTTTCTGAGATTCTTTTTTATTTACTAAATGTATAATTTCGTTGTACCGTGCTAGCGGTAATATTAAAATAGTTCCCCAAAAACCATAAGGTGGTTCACTTTGATTTGGAATATTTTCAATCTCTGTGAAAGGTTTATTTTTTCCCCAATTAGCATGATTTTCTAATCTAAAAATTCTATAGCTACGCAATCTTAAAAAATCGGCAACTTTTTTACTTTGTTGTTGATTATGAAGTTCTATTAGAATACATGGATTAATTTGATCTATCATTTTCTGAAATCCTGATAATACATCTGCTTCATAGCCTTCAACATCTATCTTTATAAAACTAGGATAAACTTTATTTTCCGTTATAAAATCGTCGAGAGTTATTATGGACACTAACAAGTCAGATTGTTCTTGGGAAATATGTCCCTGATGATTATTATTGGACTTATCAAAAAAGACTTTCCCGGTTTCTGCACCTAAAGCTTTTTCAAAAAGATGAATATTTCCGAAATGATTAATAGATATTATGTTTCTAAAATATTTTGCATTTTCGGGTAAGGGCTCAAAAGCATAAATAGTAACATTTTTAAATTTTTTTGCAAAATAAATACTATGAGTTCCTACATTTCCTCCTACATCAAAAATTTTATCTCCTTCTTTAATAAAAGTATCGTACGCAAAATGACTTTCAAGATCAACATCTCTCCAAAAGTGAAATGCAGGCATTAAAGGATCTACAGAAAGCCTTACTCCTTTTAATTGTTTACTTATTGATGGCAATGAAATACCTTTAAAAATCTCATAAAAAATGTGTTTGAATTTATTTTTCATCTATAATTAATGAATAATGAGATAATTAAAAATTTTTTTCAAGAAATAACGCTCAATAATTTTTTTGATTCACTTTCCCAATTTAGTTTGCTTGATGCAAGATTATAATTATGTAATCGTTGCGCTTTAAGATTTCTTCTATCCTTATAAAAAATGATTTTTGATTCAAAATCTTTTTCATTATCGTTTGAAAAAATTTCTCCGGCGTGATACACGTCATTAAAACTTTTCTGCATTATGGTATTTGAGAATATTATGGCATTTCCTGCAAGCAGGTAAATAAATATCTTATTGGTTAAGCAAATGCTTCGGTTCTCAGGACTATTTAACTCTATGGCCAGGCCAACATCAAACTGTGATGCAAATGCCGGTAATTCTTCCGGTTGAATAATTCCTGCCAGGTGAATATTATTTTTAATGTTCATTGCATTTTGTTCTATGAACATTTTAAAATCTTCGTTACTTTTCCCGGCAAGAGTTAAAAATATAGAATGGTCATTAAGCTTATTTAATACCTTTATTATAATTTCAAGTCCCCTATTCTTTCCTATTGTCTGGCTAAACCAAAAAAGCTGCAAGGTATTATCTTCACTTAGTTTTTCTCTGAAAGCAGACTGCTGCGATAAGGGAAAACAATTTAATAAAGTAATAACAGGGGCTTTAAATGAGACAAAATTTTGCTGCACTCTTGCAGTTATCATTGGACTTGCTGTGCTAAAATATTGCAGGCAGTTAACATATTTTTCCTCCAGGTAAGCTATTCGTTTTTTTTGATAAAGAGGCATGTTATAATTCTCTTCACGATGGTAATCTTCAAAATCAAATCCACATTTTGCATGGTGAAAAGTGGCACTCTTTACTGCAATGGACAATGCTCCCAAATTATGACCTACATACCAATCTGCTTTTATAGACTTAGCAGCTTTTAATAACTCATCATAACACCGGGCTTGTGATCGTTCTGCAAACAAAAACCTGTTACCAAGGTTTTTATTGAGAAGTTGATTAATTTTATTTCTTGCCTTTGTATAGAAATACTTCCATTTTTGATTGACCGGGTTACCGCCCACTAACTTGTGATCCCATTTTACATTTCTAAATAGAATACCATCCGTATTTAATGCCCAATTAATCCAATAGCAATAAAGAAGAGTTACAACATGCCCTGCATCGCTTAATGCATTTGCTTCCTTAACTATCCTGGGATTTACTGAAGGCTGGCCTGTCGTAATGAGAACTATTTTTTTATTCCGATTCAATAAAAAGTAACCTAATTTTTTCTCACAGGTATTAAAGGGATTTTGCCAATTCTTGCTGCAATTTCAGAAAATGAGCTATAAAAAGATCCGTAGATTTTATTTGTAGAAGCCAGGCAGTATAAATCTATTAATGCATCTTTAATTCCCTGACAATTTTCCCTGGATATTTTGTTTTTTTGATAAAAAATTATAGAACTAAATTTTTTACTTAATTCATGCTGAACACTTAATTCATCTGTTGCTAAAAAAAATGTCATTGAAGGCTCAACTATAAGTTCTCTTTCAATCGTCTTTATAAATTCTTCTAAGGGGCTTTCATTTATTGATACAAGATGATCAGTGCGCCTGATATGTATTCCAATGACTTTTTTTGAAAATTTATTAGTGATGCTAAATATTGATTTTAGTATTTCTTTTTTTGGCCGAAAAATATTAATAAAATCATCCTTCCAATAAAATTCATTGCATGTAGAAATGTAAATATTTTTTGCAGAGGTAGGCAAAGTTTCAATATGAAACCTATAGTCTGGATTACTCCAAACATATTTATTGAATTCGTGATCAAACATTAAAAAATCAATTCTAAAGAGCCGATAAATCAATTTAGAAAATTTCCTTTTTGTTTTATTATTCGTTTTACCAAATTCCAACAATCTATTAAGCCAATTAAATTTTTTTATAATCAGGAAATCTGTTTTTTCAAACAATTCATAAAAATCGCAATTCAAAGTCGTATCCTTTTTCCAAAAAATCGTTATTTTTTTATTAAGCTCATTAGATAAGGCAACTCCTGAAACCATTACTCTTATTCGATTACATAATCCTCCGTATGGGTATAGATAAACCAACCTCTTTCAATTATTTTTTGGCAATGTGAATAATATCATTTAAAACATTAACTTTTAAAACAGGATTATAAGCAAAAACAAAGTCAGCTAATTCTTTAATAGTCGGATAATCATTTTTTCCAACAAAACATCTGGCATCATCAATTAATATATAACTTCCAGGAATAAAATGTTTAAAAATAAATTTTAACTCTTCCAACACGGGGCACTCCATTTCACTTAATCCTGTTCCTTCACCGCACCAATGTCCATCAAGCCAGAATAAAACTGGTTCATTTATATCTTTTAAAACCTGAGGTAACATAATAGCACTGTCACCCTGATAAATTGTTATATGGTTAAATGAATCAAAATATTTTACTGCTTTTTTATATAGTACTTCATCATATTCAATACTGTATAAATGCCCAAAATTTTTTCTTTGCGCTTCAATCATTTCTCCCCTGAAAGTTCCGGTTTCAATTAAAATATTTAAATTTTTCTCTTTTGAAATATATTCTACAATAAATTGTTTGTAATGGTGAGGAGGAGGTACTGGCTTACCTTGTTTTTCCCACTTACTTATAAAAGCACTTCGTTTAAGTCGGTTTCTATGCCAATAAAATGCTCTTTTCCATGATGGAGGGAAATAATTAAAAATCTGTTTACTAAAATTCCTAATGATGTTCGGCATTTATTTATATTTTCAAAATAAATATTAGCTAATCAATTTTTAAAAGTAGTTTTTGATTAATAATATCAAGATATTTTTTGGCAGTATTTTTCAATGAAAACCTTTCGATGCAGTCAATTCTAATTTGCATATTTTTAAGAATATTAAATTTATTCAAGGCTGCAACCATTTCGAATTGATTATTTACAATAAATCCATTCATTCCATCTTTAACCACTTCTGGTACCGAGCCAATGTTATAGCCTATCACTGGCGTTCCGCAGGCTAATGCTTCTGCCATTACTATTCCAAATGGCTCTTCCCATTTTACAGGAAATAGCAATGCCTTTGATCTTTGCAAATAATATTTTTTTTTTTCATCGCTTAAGGGGCCAACATACTCAACTAATGGATGAGCAAGTAATGGTTTAATTTCATTTTCAAAGTAGGCACCATGTCCCGGCATAATATTTCCTGCTACTATTATTTTGTTATTGCTTTTTATCGCGGCGTCTATGGCTTCCTTAGTTCCTTTAATATTTTCGATTCGTCCCAGGAACATTACATGTGTTCTGTCAATTGCTTCATCATAAGTAAAATAATCTGTGTCGGTAAAATTAAAGACCGGTGTAAAAGCCTGTTGATTTGGAAGGCCCTTGATCATGTGGGCTGCACATGCGGTGAACCGAAGTTTTTTACCTGCAAGCTTTAATGCAAACGAAGTAGACTTAGAGCTGATTTTTCTTTGATAGCTTTGAACGAAAGGCACGCTTCTTTTTATAAACAAAGGATAACCATAAAGCAATCTTGAAAAACTATGAACGACGTCAGGCTTTACTTTTTTTACAACTTTCGAAAGGTATATAGCATTTTTGAAAATATTTTTAAAACCTCCTGAATGTAAAGCCGGCCATGCAAAATTTTTTTTAGTATGTGTGCAGCCTGATGCCGGATGCCCAATCAAATAAACTTCATTCCCATCATTAGCGTACCCTTTAGCCAGGCCATCCACTATCCGCTCTATACCGCCGTAATCTTTTGGAGGCACTGGTATTTCAGGATCACAGGTAAGTAAAATTTTCATAATTAAATCGTATGCGTCTTCGATTCTGCTAATACAGATTTATACAATAGCAGTGTCTCTTTACTAACCTCTATAAAGCTGCGTGGAAGTTGAATATTTTCTGATAGTTTTTTTAATATGGATCTATCCGCCAAAATATTTTGTATTACCTGCTTTAACCCGTTTACACTACCCATCTTAAATAATAAACCATTGTATCCATTAGAAATTTGTTCTGCAATTCCTTTAACATCAGAACCGATAACCGGAACACCTGCTGCAGAAGCTTCCTGGATCAATAAAGGAGCCATCTCGCATACAACAGAAGGTATAATTATTGCGTCATATAATTGCATTGTACTCACTACATGTTTTTGTTCAATAATCCCTTTCCAATGTATATTTTTTTTATGTATTGTTTTTTGTTGCAGCTTTTTAGAATATTCGTTTTGATTGTATTCTCCAAAAATGTCTAATACAATATTGTTTTCATTTAAACCTGCTATTACTTCTAACAGCAGCTCCAAACCCTTTACAGGATGCATTCTGCCCATAAACATCAGGCGTAAAGTGTTGTCTGTTTTCAATGTTGTTTTTAGAGCAATTTCATTTGCGTAAGGAAGCCCCTGCCTGATCAGTTGAATTTTATTTTCAGGTATATTATTTAATAATAAAACTTTTTTAAACCAATCCGTCAGCACGATTATCCTGTTACTATAGCTGGCAACCTGGTATAATCTTTCGCTAAGATTTTTTATGATAAAAGGATAAGAAAATGCAGTACCTGTTTTACTGTTTAAATTTGCAGTATTAATATTTAATTTAAATAAGGGCATAGAACTCATATAAAGAAGCTGCTGCGCAATCGGATTGATGGGCAACCGGTTTAAGGCACAACGGGAACATTTACCGATCCTGATAAGGCCGTCACAAGGTTCCTTGTCTTTATACATCAGCGTTCCGCAATAGCAGCTATACCCTGCCAGGTGCAAAGTAACTATTACAGGAATACGCAAAATATTCAGCACCTTTAAATGATACATTCCAACACCACTGCTTTGATTAAGCTCCTCTATGTTTACAATAGCAGGGTTTTCATTCCGGATAAGTGTTTCAAATGCTTTAATACCATCCGGAGGTCTTTTTCCGGATATTAATTTTCTATCCGTTCTGTTAGCTTCGGCATATCTTACAACCTGTATCCCATCATAACTATACTCATCATTTTTATCAGTATCATATTTAGGAATTACAATAATAACCTCATGCCCCTCCCGCTGTAAAGACTTTGCCAAAGCCCAAGTATACACTTCAGTTCCTGCAACCTGGTGAGGTAAGAAATGATTAAGGAGAAAAGCAATTTTCAAAGCGAATGTTTTATCAAAAATAGATCAGCATAACTATTGTGAAACTTTCCTTGCAATGGTTATTGTATCAAATGCTACGTTTACCGGGTTCAATAACAACCCACGGATTTTGGGTATTTTGGCTATTGATAAATTCCAGTATTTTTTTGCCTTGTTTAAAAATAAGCTCTTATTAGAATTACTGTTATATGGGTCTTTAATAGAAGCTCCCGGAAAATAATGCCCCGGTTTTTTTGGAACTTTATAAAGCTCTAATTCCAGCGACTCTGTTTTACTTATAATAGTTTCCAGATTATAATATTTATTTAACTGCAGCATGCCATCGCTATGAACTCTCCAGGCATCAATGGGGCTTGGGCATGGCGGATAACTATAACTATTAATAGTGATAATAAGACCTCCCGGTTTAGTGATACGAATTAATTCGCCATACCACAGCCAAAAATACTTTACATGGGCTAATACCTGGTCTGAAAAAACAATATCAAACGAATCGTTATCAACAGGATAATTTAATTCTTCTTTGGCTGCTATGAAATGGGGATTTTTTTCCGCTCCGGAAATATATTCATTGGAAATATCTAATACTTTATAGGTTGTATTAACCTGGTTTTCATTAAGTACATTTTCATAATAAGTTGGATAACCTGCCGGCCCTATTTCCAATATCTTTTTTCCTTCAGCAAAATAAAGTTCAGCATATTTATGCCATAGTAAATGTGAGTTTAAATGTGCCATGAAATGTGATGAGTTTAATCCTTAATACTTCTTTGATAAGAACCACTGAGTCTTGATTTTAATGTGTACATACTAGCCTTGTTATTTAATATGATTCTTGGCAGAAGCACTTTTGAAGAATTATGATTTAATTCGCCTGGGATAGTTGTAAATGCAAGGTCAATTTCGCAATTTCTCATAATTTCTTTAAGGTCTATAGTATTTCCAATATCATTTTTACTTCCATATGGATAAGCAAAATATTTTGAATGTATACCGGTATTGATGAAAATTTCATTTTGACAATATTTAATTTGGTTGCATTTTTCTTCACTTGTAAGGTATTTAAAACTGGGATGATTTTTAGTATGCACTCCCGGTTCACACAATCCAGAGCCTATCATTTCATTAATTTGTTCCCAACCAAGCATTTCAGGGACAGTACACTTTTGGTAAGCAGGAATATAATTCAATAATTTTTCTTCAAAATATTTTCGGTCACTATCAATATTATTAAATAGAAAAATACGCAACAATTCAAAATATTTAGGCTTCGAATCTCTTCTATATGATTCTTCAGTAATTGAAAAATCATATTTTTCGAAGGCAACGGGAATCTCATTTTTGATTATATATTCGGCAATATACCACCAAACAAAGGGAACTTTTTTATCAATAAAATCGCTTGCAATAAATATGCTAAAGCATACATTATGCTTTTTTAAAATTTCAAATGCACAACTGTAATTGTCTAAATAACCATCATCAAAACTTAAGTGAACTAACGGATAAGATAAACTAACTTTTTGGTTAAGTATACTATTTAATTCTTTTAAAGACACGAATTTTGCCTCTAATTTTTTTAGGCTAATAATAATTTCTTCCAGCTTGGAAGAATATATTTCAATAAAATTATTGAATTCAGATTCGTTATCTAATGGCGAAATAACTCTATGTAAAGCAATTATAAATCCTTTATTTGATTTATTATTTCTTAAAAATGCATTAAAAAAAGCAATAGAAGAGAATTTATTTAAAGAGTAAATAAAACTTTTTTTAATATACTGATTTAAATTTTTAAGAATTTTTGTTGCCAACATGAGATTTTTGATTTTTCATCCGAGGATTACGTCACTCTAATTTTAAAAGGTGGTAATATAAAATAATTAAAAAATCACTATTTAGCGTGGCCTAATGAAATATTCCAGTTAAAGCATCAGTTATTGAGAAATCTGCAAGCTTTATCGCTTTATATGTTTTTGTAATATTGTATGTTTTAATGAAATATCTAGAAACATTTGTGATAAACCGGCGCTTATTTTTTTTAGATAACCATTTAATTTCCTGCTGGGTCAGGTGTAACGGTAATTCAAGTAATGCATCCCGTAAATACCTATAACTATTGATTAAATAGCTGTAATGGTTATTTATTTCCTGGCCATCATGTTTTCTGTAGTTCAAAAACAGGGTAGGCAATAACAATATATTTGTATATGAGCAAGCTTTTAAATTAAAGTACATATCATTGGCTGGTCCATATTTTATGGGATATTTATTAATTTCTTCCAGAAATTTTTTCCGAAGAATAGTTCCACCGGGCCCTATTATTAAAAATTGTTTTACAAAAAAATGACTCTTTATAGCTTCTGACGATTTGAGTATAAATGTTTCTTTTGCTTCAAATGGGTAATACATTCCTAAACCGGCTTCCGGATATCTGAGAAGATTTTTTATACAGTAATCAATTCCATCTTCAACAATAGTATCATCGGAATCAACAAACATTATGAATTCACCTTTTGCATAGGTAATTGCTTTATTCCGGTTCGGATAATCTCCGAGATTTTTATCATTAAGATATACTTTTATTCTTTTATCTTTTTCTTCATAAGATTTTGCGATAGCCACAGTATTGTCTTTTGATGCGTCATCTACAATTATTAATTCGAAGTTTGGATAGGAGGAGCTAAGAACACTTTCTATAGCCTCTGAGATAAATTCTTCTCTATTATATGCAGTCATTAATACACTTACCAAAGGATACATTAAAGCATTTTTAATTATAAGTTACCACGTATGTTTATGCAATAGTCTGTAATATAGTTTGCGTTTAAATTTCCTTATATAACTATAAGTTTTTCTTCTGAAATCTTTTTTTGATAACATATTAAAACTCTCAATCACAGCATATAATTTCTTGGCTATGAAATCCCATTCCAATGTAAGTGGAAATTTATTATTTACGAAATAAGGCTGTCTTAAATATTTTTTATATAATTCATTATTGTTATCTATTCTGATTATTTCTTTAATAGCCTCATCGAAAGAATTGTAATCATGAATATTAATAAAACTCTTGTGATTAAAATCCTCGTTTATTTTGTAGTTGCCCCAATAAATCGGGATACTCTCTTTAAGCATCGGTTCAACAATTTTTTCGGTTGTATATCCCGGATAACTTGAATTTTCAAAAGAAATAGTAAACTTGTAATCAGCTATAAAATCCATTTTATTTTTTATTACATAACCAATATTATTTAAATACTTTCCTCCCGAATCAACTTTTTTATATTCTGACAACTTTTCAAAAAATAAATTTCTTTCTTTCACTTTTGGATTACTAATTACTATGCAACAGAATTTTTTTTTAGCGAGAATAATTTGTTCATCATTTTTTTCATAAACAAGATTTTCGAGGTCTCCCCTCCATCTGTATAGTGGTAAACGAAAATTTCGATTATCGTACTCTGGATAATCAAAAGAAAAAGCAAAATCACACTCAAAGAAATCAGGCCTTATATTTTCTGCCGTATAGAATATTTTATAGCAATTATATTTTATGTAGTTAAACCCGTAGCAGGAATAAATTAGAACATCCGGATCCTCCGAAATTGTTACGTCATAATATTTCTGTAAAAGATTAATGAAAAGATTTTGATGTTTGTCAAAATCACCCCAGAAGTCACAAAAATCTATCTTAAGTTTCTTCTTATTCATTACAACATTCCCGTTGCAATCCCTGAGGGATATTTTTGCAAACTTTATTATATTTTTTGGTCACCCCGTTTACTCCTTTAATGTTTAACCTTAACAGGAAGTCAATATCTGAAACAAAATTTCCAAACCGATCTAAAAAATTATAAGTAATCCAATAAAATTTTTCTTTTAGATTGAGTCTTTTATTTTTTAGCAGATGGTAAGTTGCTTTTGTTACAGGTAATATTATCGACGGAAACTTGGGTACACACCCGAAGTACTTATAAAAATGATAATTTACTGTGTAAGTCAATTTATAAGAATAACTGTAATTTCTATGATGGTAATGATACACAACCAATGAAGAATCTCTTATGATTTTCCATCCTGATTCCAGCGCATTCATGGCCCACAGGGCATCTTCCGCAAAATCAGTTTCCTTAAAGGGAAGGTGTTGCAATGCGGTTTTCCTGTACATCGCATTTACATCATCCCAACGTGAGTTCACTAATTTTTCTTCTGTTGAAAGATTTTGAAAACTATCGTCTTTAAATTGCCTTACTTCAGGAATGGGTTTTGAAAAACGCTTAAACCATATTGCAGGATTTTTATCTTTATCACTTGGGATTCCCTGTATCCCGGTTACTGATTGAACTTCTTCATCTTTAAAATGAGCCGACATTCTTTCTAATTGATCATCTTCAGCCAAATAAGCATCCTGAACGGTAAAATAAATTAGATCGCCATTTGATACTTCAACTCCTTTATTTCGTGTGAGACCATGATTGAATGTACCATTAGGAATATCAATAATTTTAGCACCATACGACAATGCAATATTCCTGCTGTTATCTGTTGACATTGAATCAAGAATAATTATTTCAATCTTTTCTGCAACTGCCTGTTGACTGATTGCATTAAGACATTTTGCAAGAGTGGCCTCGCCATTTTTTACAGGTATGATAATGCTTATCAAATTCATTGCAGCTTTATATATTTTCAATTATCATTCAAAGCAGAAATGGAAATATTTAAATGCTGAGTGAGTAATCTGTTATATAAATCCATTCTTTGTAAATAAATTTTAGTTTGAGAAAATTTTGTTGTGACCAACTGATTTGCATTCGTTGAAATCTTTTTTGCAAGAACTTTATCTTTACTTAATCTTATAATAGACCTGGCGAATTCTTGTGCAGAGTCAGCAATTAAAATTTCTTTACCATCTTCAACACCTAATCCTTCGCAACCCAATGTTGAAGAGATAACTCGTATTCCAAAAGCAAATGCGTCTAAAATTTTTGATCGTATCCCACTTCCTATACGTAAAGGCACAATCATAGCTGAAGACTTAAAAACTTCTTTAAGATCATCAACAAAACCTAAAAATTCAATACCACTATTTCTGCTAAATTCTTTAATAGTTTTTTCTGACCATTTTCCTATAACACTTAGCTTAATTTTATTCTTGCCCCATACCTCTGATTCAATTTCATTTGCATACCATTTAATGGCATCATAGTTTGCCACATGATGTTCCGGCCCAATAAAAACGATTTTTTCTATTGTATTTTCATTTTCCGGATTAGCCATATTTTTGTCCAACACAGCAAAGGGAATTGTCACAACATTTATTTCAGCATCAACTGTTTTTAGTAGATTTTTATCTTCAATACTAAAAGTAATTACTGCACTAAAATTTTTTATGAAACCAAGTTCGAGTGCTCTTACATAATCTTTTAAATAAATAGCATATTCATTATTAAGGCCTGCCAACATAGCAGATTGCTCAATGCTTGAAAACCTGAGATCATGCAACACTAAAACTGAAGGTATATTTTTGGGAAGCGCTATACCAATGTCTGCATTATCAATAAAATCTACCTGTATAATATCAGGCTGTTCTTCACTTATGGTTTTTAATAACTGCTCTATTATTTCAGGCTTTTTTGGGCGAACAGGATTTATGAAAAATGGATTAGATAATAATTGGTTCTCCTTATTATCTATAATTGGTAATTTTTTTTTTAGGCGCCACTGTACTTTTTCAGTAAAGCTCAATAATAAGTTGATAAATGTTTTCTCTTTTTTATGCTGTGTTACTTCTAGTAATTTAATTTTTAGAGAAGGCAAAGTTTTTTCTAAAACAGATACATCCTTTTCACACTCATTGTATTTTTCGCATACCAGCAATACATCGTCTTCTTTTACCAGGCTTTCAATAAAACTGTATTGCGCCGCCTTTCCTCCTTCATTTAATGGATATGGAAATATGCTTGTATATATAAGCACTTTCATAATTGTCAGCTTAAAAAAGCTCCTTTAACTTTTGATGCTTGGCGTGCTTTTGAAATTTTAGAAAGCTTTCTTATAGTTTGCCAACTTAAGTCTAGGTGATGACCAAATTTTTTAAATTTTCTAAATAATAATTTTGAAGTTAATTCATCAAAGCGCCTTTTAATAAATACTAATGTATTGCTTCTTAAAGAGCCATTAATACTTTTTACTTCCGACATATAAATAGTCATCATTCTTTTTTTATCCAATTGAATTTCGCTCCATTGTAGCATCCTGCTATCATGCCATATTTTAGCAGATGGGCATATGCCAACTTTGAAATTAAAATATTGCGCTCTTTGCACATAATCTACATCCTCACCATAATGTGGAAACAAAGGATCGAACCCTCCTACAGTTTGCAAACAATCTTTACTTATCAGCCATGCTGCTGCATTTACAAATGTTGTTTCATAAACAGGCTTCACTGTATTCATAAACAGATCCGACATCATTCCATCGCTGAAAGGTGGCTGAATATATTCTTTGAATTTATATTCCAGTGATTTATTATCTCCACTTATATGCATTGGGCTAATAATACCGAAAGCCTCATTTGATTGATGAACTTCAACAAGCTTCGCAATAGAAGCTGGTTCTATCCATGCATCCTGGTTAAGCAAAAAAACATAATCGGCATTTTCTTTTAAAGCTTTTTTTAATCCAATATTATTTGCTTGCCCAAATCCCAGATTAGAGCCTGTTTGAATAACATCAACTGATGGAAATTTTTGTTTTATTAAAGTAACTGTTTCATCAGATGATGCATTATCAATGGCGATAACTTTTACAGGAATAGAACTATCACATAATGAAGTAAAACATTTTTCAAACCATTTTGAACCATTATAAGTCACTATAATGCAGTAAACTTTCAAAAAGCTCTTCGGTAATTTTTATGCAACAGGGCTTGCAGTTTCTTTATTAATTGTTGAACTTAATTTCTTCCGCTTATGTAAAGAATAAAATTTATTTCCCAACATAATGGAAGGGAGTTCAAGATATTTATATGTAACTCTTGAAATAAAATAAAGAAATAGAAAAGCTAACGGTGCCATTATTATAAAGGAATAAAATCCAAATCTTACAACATTTATTATTTCCCACAGGTATGGCTGATGAATTAAATAGATACTATAACTGCACAATCCTACGTTGATAATAAACTTACAAACGTTGCTTGAAATTTTAATTTTACTATTGAGAAACCAATCCATAAGTAATGTATAAAATACAGCCAGAATATAAAGTGAAACATAGGAATACAACACCGTTAACTGCATTAAAATTATTGTTACAAAAAATAATATCAATTGTAATCCATTAATATTGATGATCCTCTTATTATTATGATATACATGGGCAAGATAAGCGCCTAAAACCCATATGAGCCAGTAATTAAATATTGATTTATCTAATGCCGCTGAATTAAGTTTAAATATGATCGCAACATAGTAGGATACAATGGAAATAGCTGCAATTATGCATAATGATTTATTGTTCCCAAGTTTTTTATATAAAAACAAATACAAAGGATAAATAAGATACAATTGCATCTCTAATGCCAATGACCAAAAGGAAGGATTTATTCCATAAACAGTTGTATCAAACAAATTGTGAATTAAAAATAAATGACTGAAAAAATTTAATAAATCATGTGGTCCTTTGAAAATAAAAAAAAATGTAAGGGCTACAAAATAAGGGGGCCAAATTCTCCAGAATCGTTTATTAAAAAATAATCCAGGTTTAAATTTATCTTTTTTTATTGTGCCATAATGAATAAGAAAACCACTGATAATAAGAAATAGCGATACTCCGCTCCAGCCAAACGCTGCAGGAGTGAATAGCAGCATGACATCAATCTTAGGAATTGACTTGTAATTAAGCCAAAAGCCTGAGTAATTATAATTTTTATAGTATAAGCCAAAAATGACCAGGCTAGCATGATAAACAAAAACTAACAGTATAGCTATTCCTCTTAAAAAATCAACTTTTTCTATATGTCTTTTCAAAGGATTTATTATGCATTTATTCCTCCGGCAGTTTGTGAAATTTGCCTGAAAAATGGAACCAGGGCTTTTTCAAGATTTTCAATCTTATATTTATCAGCAGTTTGATAGGCATTTGTTCTGATCATTTTGAGTTCATCCTGAATGCTATCATACTGTTGAATCAGACTTATTACTTTTTCTGCGAGTGGGAAAATATGATTATTGGAAAATACAAATGCATTCAGATTATTTTCTAAAAAGTCTGCGGGACCCACGCCTTCATAGCATATATTAATGCAACCGGTTGCCATAGCTTCAGGTACTGATGAATTAAACGCTTCGGTAATATTAAGAGAGATAAAGAAAGCTGCCTGGCGCATTTCTATTGCTACCTCATGATGTTTCTTATCTTTTAGTTCAACGATCTCCCATTCATCTTTTCTGGAAAATATTTTCTTTAATATTTGCTTAGATTCTAGCCTAAGTTTATCTTCAAGCATTCTCTTAAGGATATCATATTCCCGATTCGCAAACTTAGGATATAAAATAATCCTCTTCTTACGCTCATGTTTTATTTCGGAAAAATAATATGGAGCAATAAATGCAGGCATTTCATATATAGGCAGTGAAGTGATTTGTTGCAATATTTTTTTAAGGTGAGGCATATAGTAAAATATACTTTCAATACCAAGGTCTTCATAGCTGCAATCATTTTTCAACCCGTCAAAAATATAATAAGCATTTTGAACAAAAACTATTTTCCTACATTTCATCACTTTTAATTGCGACAAATCAGCATAGAATTCAGGAATAACAAGAGTATCATCTTTATGGATTCTTAAATGCTTATCATCAATATACCGAAAAGTAATGTCAACTTTAAGCCACGACAATTTGTAAGGCTGCTTATCATGTAAAACATAGGCTTCTATCTTATTCTTTTTTAATAGCCAAACATGATAATAAATCATTCCTGCTCCCCAGCTTGGCCTGTCATTTTCCGGTAGATAGTAATAAACTGGCATTATAAAAGAAAATAAAATTGAATTTTTAAGATTGAATTATGTCAGGAATTATAATTATTGTTTTAATATGGGCTAAAACTGAGTTTGTTATAAGCCCCTAATAATAACTTTTGAAAGAAATTAAATTTGAAATATTTATTATTTAGAAAAAGAATTTCTACAGGTGAAATAGTATTAGCATAACCTATAAAACCAAATGATAAAAGTTTTTTTATTGCCTGCACAGTTTTTTCATGTAAATCCGGATTCAATCTATGGTGAAATTCAACCGTTATCTGTTTTATATTATCAAGATTCTTGGCATTGAATGATTCAATTATATCTAACTCTGCACCTTCAATATCCATTTTTAAAACATCGATTTTTGCATCATCAAGCTTCAATTTTTTTATTAAAGAATTCCAGGAAATACCTTCCACTATATTTTTTTCTGCAACATTCCATAACTGCTGAAAATTATTAATAAGACTACTAGCTTCATCGTTTTCACTTAAATAAAAATCAATTGGCCCATCTTCTTTTGTAATAGCATAATTTAACTTTGTCAAATAAAGGGTATTTATATTATTGAAGAGTTTTACATTAGGTTCTATTGCAAAACACTTTGAATTAAACTGTTTAATTATAGCTTT
>JBBRTG010000035.1:0-24510 GCA_038244655.1 Chitinophagales bacterium | reverse complement strand
TTATAACCCATTTGCTCAAGTTGCTTTATAACATTTTCGTCAAAATTTTCTTCCACAAAAATTTCATCAGGCAACCATTGATGATGAAACTTCGGCTTGTTTACTGCATCTGAAAGCGTCATCTTAAAATCAATAAGATCTGTCAAAGTCTGGTAAACACTTGTCGGTATCGTCGTTCCACCCGGGGTTCCCACTACGATCCATGGTTTGTTATTTTTTAAAACTATTGTTGGTGTCATGCTGCTAAGCATTCGTTTATTTGGCGCAATTGCGTTTGCTTCCGCACCCAATGCTCCATACATGTTCGGCACTCCGGGCTTTACACTAAAATCATCCATTTCATTGTTGAGTAAAAATCCTGCGCCCGCAACAACTGTTCTGCTGCCATAGCCACCATTCAAAGTTGTAGTAACCGATACGGCATTACCATCTTTATCGAGTACGCTGAAATGAGTTGTTTCTTCGCTCTCAACATTTATCTCGCCCTTTTTAATGTCTTTGCTGTTACCGGCTTTGCCTGGCACATAATCACTCATTCTTTTTTTAAGATATTCGTCGCTTACCAAAGTTTTTACAGGAACTTTTACAAAATCAATATCGCCCAGGAATTTTGCCCTGTCAGCAAATGCGCGCCTTTCAACCTCCGTCATTAATTGAACTGATTTGGGTGTGTCAAATTTCATATCGCTAAGATTTTCATATTCACCCATCTTGAGCATTTGCTCAAGAATAATACCGCCGCTGCTGGGTAATGGCATTGTAACAATTGTATTTCCCTTATAGTTGAAAGCAATTGGCGTGCGATTCTTTGCCTCGTAATTTTTTAAATCTTCAAGCGTGATAATTCCTTTTCCTTTTTTCATTTCCTCAACAATAAGCTTTGCAGTTTCGCCTTCATAAAATCCTTTCATGCCATTGTCTCTTATTCTCTTCAATGTATTGGCAAGATCTTTTTGTATTAATGTATCTCCGGCTTTCCAGCCTGCCTCTTTTACAAAAACAGGAATAGTAGTATTTAACTTTATGAATTCGCTTTTTGTTTCATTAAGATCCTGCGCTTCTGCTTCAGAAAGTACAAATCCTTTTTCAGCAAGGTCAATGGCAGGCTGTATTAATTTTTTAAACGGAAGCTTTGCATATTTCATGCACGCAAATAAGCCTGCAACACTTCCGGGTACACCCACGGCAAGATGGCCATCCTGCGATAAGTTCATTTGTGCGTTACCGTTAGCATCAAGATACATGTCTCTTGAAGCTGCTGCAGGAGCCATTTCGCGATAATCTATAGAAATATTTTTACCGCTTTTAAGATGTATTATTGAAAAACCTCCGCCACCGATATTTCCGGCACTCGGATGAACAACAGCCAAAGCCAGTTGTGTTGCGATCGCCGCATCAACCGCGTTTCCACCTTGCTGCAGAATATTTACACCTACCTGGCTTGCCAACGCACTGGCCGAAACTACCGCTCCGTTTTTGCAGGTAATATTTTTATTGGTTTTGTATTTATATGGATTTATTTTTTGTTGCGCAAACAAAAACTCCTGTGCGATTGAAAAGAAAATTAATAAGCTGAACGGCTGCAGATATTTCATGTCGATATTTTAATCAATTTTAATATTTGAAGCAAAAATAGCTTCTTTGCATTTAACAGGCTTAGCATGTAAGTAGCTACTTTACTTTTGTTTACCGAAATTTTATCATTTTTTTATTTAAGCGGGGGAGCCACAAAAATACATTCCCTTATTTTCGTAAAATAATTACACAATATGCGTAAGATTTTTTCTCTATTTTTTATTTTTCACTTTTCACTTTTCACTTTTTCTCAATCCCCTCAAACATATACTTCTTCAGAAATATTTCAGCAAATAAAAAAGCTGAATGTATTGGCTTCTGTGTTGTATGTCGGCGCACATCCTGATGATGAGAATAATGCATTGCTTCCATATTTTGCAAAAGAAAAATTATACCGTGCTGCTTATTTAAGCCTGACACGTGGTGATGGAGGTCAAAATTTAATTGGTGATGAGCAGGGCATTGAGCTTGGGTTAATTCGCACGCAGGAATTATTAGCTGCAAGAAGAGTTGATGGCGCGGAGCAATATTTTACAAGAGCTTATGAATTTGGTTTTAGTAAAAGTGCAGATGAAGCATTGCGTACATGGGATAAAGAAAAAATTTTAAGCGATGTAGTTTGGGTTATTCGCAAATACCAGCCTGATGTAATTATAAAAAGATTTCCGCCTGATGCAAGAGCGGGTCATGGCCATCATGCTGCTTCAGCAATTTTAGCAGATGAAGCTTTTAACGATGCTGCTGATCCAAAAAAATTTCCTGAGCAATTTAATTATGGAGTAAAACCATGGCAGGCAAAAAGAATTTTATGGAACACGTATAATTTTGGTGGCAATAATACAACGAGTGAAGACCAGTTAAAAATTAATATCGGTGGTTATAATTCTTTAATTGGAAAAAGTTATGGTGAATTAGGTGGCGAAGCAAGAACAATGCACAAAAGCCAGGGCGAAGGCAGGCCCAGAAGAAGAGGCGATAGCTATGAATATTTTGTAACAACAGGCGGAGATCCGGCAAAAAATGATTTGATGGATGGAATTGTTACAGATTGGAAAAGAATACAAGGCTCTGATGCTATTCAATCAATGATTAATACAATCAGTACAAATTATAATTTAGATCAACCGCAATTATCAGTACCTGCATTGGTAAAATTATACCAGGCAATAAAAGCTTTGCCAGAAAGCAACTGGCGAAATAAAAAATTGAATGAAGTGAAGCAGTTAGTGGAAGAATGCACCGGCTTATATATAGAAGCGGTTTCATCGCAGTCGCAGGTTGTGCAGGGAGATGTGTTAAAAATAAATTTTGGCTTGAATAAAAGACAGGATGTTAATGCAACGCTGAAAAATATTAAAGTTGAAAATTTTGATTCATCTTTTTCAATTGCGTTGGGCACAAATCAAAATGTTGTTGTGAATAAAAGTTTGCCTGTCGCCAATGATAAAAAAATATCGCAACCTTATTGGCTTATGCATCCATTGAAAGGAGGAACTTTTGAAGTAGATGATCAAACAATGATTGGAAAAGCACAGAATGATCCTTCTTTTGAAACATCATTTACTGTAAATATAGATGGAGAAGATTTTGTTATTGATCGCCCTGTGCAATACAAATTTGTTGATGCAGTAAAAGGAGAGTTGTTTGAGCCAATACCAGTGTTACCGAAGATTGAATTGAATTACACAAAAGATAATTTTATTTCTTTAAATGACGCTCCGGTCAATGTGGAATATGCGACAAAAAATAATTCGGACAAAGTTGGAAAGGTAAATGTAACTGAGGATGTTTCTAAAAAATGGAGTATAAAAAATTCGGATGATCCTGAAATTGCCGGAAAGCATTATGTAATGCAAATTTTTACACCAACTACTAAAGAATTAAATACTACCGAAGAAATTAAGTTGAAAACCGACGACGGAAAATATGATAGTTATACAAAAACAATTTCCTACGATCATATTCCAACAATCACATACTTTCCAAAAGCAAAAGCCAATCTTGTAAAGCTCGATATAAAAATTATCGGTAAGAAGATCGGTTATATAGTTGGCGCGGGAGATAAAGTTCCGGAAGCATTACAGCAAATGGGTTATGAGGTAAAAACCTTAACAGCAGCAGATCTTACTGATGAAAACTTAAAACAGTTTGATGCAATCATAACCGGCATAAGAGCATATAATATTTACGAATTCTTAAGTGATAAAAATGATGTGCTGATGCGCTATGTTCAAAATGGTGGCAATTTTATTGTTCAATATTTAAAGAGCAACCAGGTGGGAGGCAACAGAGTTAAAGTTGGCCCTTATCCTTTTACAATTGATGCCGGCACAAGAGTTACCGAAGAAGATGCGAAGGTTGATTTTTTATTACCTCAACATTCAGTATTAAATTATCCAAACAAAATAACACAAAAAGATTTTGAAGGTTGGGTGCAGGAGAGAAGTACTTACCAGGCTGTTCAATTAGACTCTCATTACGAGACAGTTTTTAGAATGCATGATACAGGAGAACAACAAAGTAATGGGAGCCTTGCTATTGCAAAATATGGTAAAGGAAATTTTGTTTATGCAAGCCTTGTTTTCTTTAGAGAGTTACCTGCCGGAGTTCCGGGAGCTTATCGTTTAATGGCTAATTTAATTGCCTTGCCAAAGAATTCATAAAATAATAAATGCAAAACAAAAAATCATATTGGAATAAATGGTACATCACATTGCTTGCATTTTTAATACTGCAAATAATTTTCTATTATTTTATTACAATATATTTTAAGTAAGTAATGCATAATTATATTTTCTAAAATATTTAATCACCTCGCTACTGGCGGGCTGGGGCTTATGAGCAACATTGATTGGATAATACTGATTCTAACTCTCACTGTCATTATAATATATGGCGTATATAAAAGCCGTACCACAAAAAACCTGGATGGATATTTTTTAAGTAACCGCGATATGCCATGGTATCTTGTACTGCTTAGTATAATGGGAACCCAGGCAAGCGCCATTACTTTTTTAAGTGCGCCAGGCCAGGCTTATACCGATGGAATGCGCTTTGTTCAATATTATTTCGGACTGCCCTTAGCCATGATCGTTATATGCATCGTTTTCGTTCCTGTTTTTAACAAGCTTAAAGTTTATACTGCTTATGAATTTTTAGAAAACCGGTTTGACTTAAAAACAAGAACTCTTACTTCATTTCTTTTCCAGGTATCACGCGGGCTTTCCACAGGTATCAGTATTTATGCACCATCATTAATTCTTAGTTCAATTCTCGGTTGGAATATTTACTCTACCAATATTATTATGGGCGGATTGTTGATTATTTATACAGTAAGCGGCGGTGCGAAAGCAGTGGCACATACACAAAAGCTGCAGCTTATAATTGTTATAACAGGCATGCTGATTACAGGATATTTAATTGTGCATTTAATGCCTGAACATACCGGCTTTATAGATGCATTACACATAGGAGGCAGGAATGGTAAAATGAATGTTATTACTTCCGGAAGAACTGTTAATGGCTTTGATTGGAAAGATAAATACAATATATGGAGTGGTGTTATCGGTGGATTTTTTTTAGCATTGTCTTATTTTGGAACAGACCAAAGCCAGGTGGGCCGCTACCTAACGGCGCAGGATAATCGCCAAAGTAAATTAGGATTATTAATTAATGGACTTGTGAAAGTTCCTATGCAATTTTTAATTCTTATGCTGGGCGTGCTGGTATTTTCATTTTACCAATTTCATAAAGCGCCTGTATATTTTAATGAAACACAAATAAGCAGGGCAAAAGAAACTCCATATAAAGATTCTTTGATTGCGCTTGAAAATGTTTATGCAAAAATTGCTCCTGATAACACTTCTGAAAAGAAAATAATAAATGCAGCATACAAAAAAGTTCTTTCTAAAGCATTACCTGGTGAAGATATTAATGATACCAATTTTATTTTTTTAAGGTTTGTAATTAATTATTTACCCAAAGGACTTATAGGTTTATTAATTGCTGTAATTTTTTTATCAGCATGGGGAAGCATTGCGGCGGCATTAAACGCATTAGCTTCCTGCACAGTGGTTGATATTCACAAGAAATTTTTCAATAAAGATCTTACACCTAAAATGGATTATCGTATTTCTAAATTGTACACATTTTTCTGGGGAATTTTTTCAATTGCAGTGGCAGAGTTTGCCAGCAATCTTGGTAATAGCCTTATTGAAACGGTAAATATTCTCGGTTCAATATTTTATGGTGTAATACTCGGTATTTTTCTGGTGGCTTTTTGGTTCAAACAAATAAAAGCCAATGCAACTTTTTATGCATCGGTAATTGCAGAAATATTTGTAATAATAATTTATAAAGCAGATGTGATTTCATTTCTATGGCTAAATGTTATCGGAGCTTTTTTAGTAATTATTATCGGATATATTTTGCAGGTGTTTATAAAAACAACAAGTAATTCATTAGCAAAGTAAATATAAAACCCAGTCCAGCATTGTACTGAATTGGGTTTATAATATAGTTATTATTTCTTACTAAAATCTCCTGCATAGATAAGCGTTAATTTATCAGAGCTTATATATTTTTTCAATGCAGCATTTACCTGTTCAAGCGTAAGATTTTTTACTTTGTTTTCATACTCAGTATAAAAGCTTAAATCTTTTCCCTGGTCAAGATACGACGCTAATTGGTATGCAATATATTGATCAACACCCAACAAAGTTTTTCGCTGTTGCAACCAGCTAGTAACTGATTTTTTTAACTCTTCTTCCTTAAAGCCGCTTTGTACTGCTTTGTTTATCTCATCTTTCAAAGCACTGTCTAACCTGTTTTTATAAAGCGGGTTAAAAATTGCATACAATCCCCATGATGAAGCTGCATATTTATAATCTCCACTTATATAAGAGCCGGCGCCATAGCTCATGCCTTCAGATTCACGAAGGCGCATTGGTATTCGGGAAGATAAAAATGTACCGCCACCAAGCATTTCATTTGCCATATCCAGTGCAACATAATCAGCATCCGTTTCCTTTAAAGGGATATTGATTGTACCAAAACATGCTGCGTTTTTCTTATCAGGAATAGCTATGTTTTCAAGACTTCCTTTCACATCAAAATATTTATCTTCAATGTCTGTATAAGTTTGTTTACTTGTAAAACCGCTCAGGCTTTTTTCAAGAAAAGATTTAATAGCCTGCGGATCAATATTACCATCGAAAGCAACAGAACCATTACTTGCTCCATAAAAATCTTCATAAAACTTTTTCAAATCATCCACGGAGGCTTTTTGTAAATCCTCAAGATTTTCATCAATACTTTCCGTATAATACGGATGGCCTTTTGGATATAGAGATGTTTTCTTACTTAGTGCTAATGAAGCAACAGATTGCGGATCGCTTCGGTTAGCTTCAAACTCACCTTTCATGTCAAGTAACATTTTGTCATATTCAGTTTTATCGAAAGAAGGATGTAAAAGAATATCGGCAAGTAAGTCTAAAGCAGCGTTTACATTATTCTTATCAGTATTTACACTTATATTAATTGTGTTTGCATAGCCACTAATATTAATTGATGTTTTTATTTTGTCCAGCAAGTCATTGATATCTTTCTTACTTTTTGTAGCGGTTCCGTTTTTAAGCATCCGTGCCGTTAACTGGGGTATAATGTTCTTTCCTGTAAGAGAATTTTCATCACCAATTTTTAAAATAATATTTGCATAAATTTTATCTCCTTTGGCTGGTTTTTTTAATAAAGCATATTTAAGACCATTTGAAAGTTTACCGAACTCTGTATTTTTTTTAATGTTTGCAATGCTTGCTTCAAAAGTTTCTGTTTGTGCCTGGGTAGCTTTGCCTTTATAGTCTTTTACCAAAGCCATTACATCAGGCCTGTCAGGTACGGAAACCCTTTGTGCGTTTTTATCCGGAATGAAAACGCCCCACGTACGATTGCTTGGTAAATAATATTTTTTTAATGCAGCCTGCACTTCAGCAACAGTTAATTTTTCAACCCGGTCGCGGAAAATATAGAATAGCCGCCAATCTCCGGCACCAATCTGTTCGGCAAGACTGATGCAAAAGTTAAGTATGTTATCTTGCGTGTTAGTAGTAGATTTTAGAATAGTATTTTTTGCCCTGTCTACATCTTCCTGTGTTATTGTAACAGATGATAAATTATTTGCAGCAGCAATAAAGGCATTTTTTGCACTATCTAAATTTTTATCTGCGGGTACCGCACAACTTAAATAAGTAAATCCCGGATCATATAAAATGTTAGCATATCCTGAAACCTTTGTTGCCAGCTTTGTTTCTACAAGTGCCTTATATAAAATACCGGATGGGTCGTTAGTTAAGATTTGAATAACTGCCTGGTTTGCGGCAAAATCTTTATCAGAGTATGCAGGAGTATGAAATGCCATTCCAATATAGGGAATATCTCCATTCCGTTTTAATTCAACATATCGCTCTCCATCCTGTGGTGGCTCAACGGTGTATGGCTGCGTTATCACGCGTGAAGGCTTGGGTATTTTAGAGAAATAGTTTGTGATTAGAGCAAGCGTTTTCTTTTCATCAAATTTACCTCCAACAATAAGTGTTGCATTATCAGGCTGATAATATTTTTGATAAAATGCTTTTAGATTTCCAATAGGTACTCTTTCAATATCTTCTTTACTACCTATTGTTGATTTGCCGTAATTATGCCATAGATACATTGTTGAAATAATTCTTTCCTGTAAAATGTTATCAGGATAATTTTCACCTGATTCAAATTCATTGCGTACAACAGAAAATTCTTTTTGAAGATCTTCATTTTTCATTAATGAGTTTACCATTCTGTCCGCTTCCATATCAAGCGCCCATGTAAGGTTGCTGTCAGTTGCGGGAAGAATTTCAAAATAATCCGTTCTGTCGTACCAGGTGGTTCCATCTGCGAAAGTTCCTTTATCGGAGATAGTCTGTTTTATACTCGAGAATTTTTTAGATCCTTTAAACATCATGTGTTCCAGCAGGTGCGCCATTCCTGTTTCGCCATAGCCTTCAAGCCGTGAGCCTACATGATACACTACATTTACAATCACATTAGTTTGCGCAGGATCTGGTATCAACAATACCTGGAGCCCATTTGCAAGATGATATTCTTTAACACCTTCTACTGATGTAACAAAAACTGGTGCGGTGTTGGTTGTTGGTAATTTTTTTTGTTGTGCTAAAGTGAATTGCAGAATAACTGCACTCAGGCAGAAGACAATAATTTTCTTCATGATTATTAGTTTTATAAATTAAATATAAAGCTTCTTTTGTTATCGCATTTATTTAGCCAGAGAAGATGATAATGCCAATTTAACTCCAATCAAACTCTACCGGCTGTCTGTCTAATAGCCATTTGGAAGGGAACGGATTGGTTAACCAATCTACGGGTTCTGCGATTGGTTGTGGCCTTGCGGCGTTTGTAAAGCATTCTTTTATAAACTTCGTTTGTTCTTCACCGATAGCATCTGGCTGTGCAGAAATAAATAAAGGTGCGCTGCTTTTTGCAAGCAATTCCATCCATTGCTTGTTTTTACTCCACGGAATATCAGTAGTGAGGCCCACACAATCTCCATCGGCTTCATAAAAAGTTTCATGCTGCACCATTCTGAAGGCAAGTGTATTTACACCCATCTTGCGTGTTCGTTCCCAATCTTTTCCACTTGTATCATCGCCAATTCGATTGAGTTCAAATATTCCTGCAGATAAATGACTCATGGTATTGCAACCAATCAAATACATGCTGCCAGCGGCTTCGCGAATATTATTGTATAAATTCAAAATGATTTCAGCATTTGTTTTTGTGTTGTCGTTAAATTGCCAGCCGGATGTAGTAAGCCCATCCTGCATTTCAAATCCCCACCGGCCAAAAATATCATAAGTTGTATAATCATGCTTTACCATTTCAAATCCCCACTGGTGATATGTATTCCAAAGATTTTTTATGCGCTCAATGTTTTCTTGTATCGTTGGATCGAGCAGTGGAGCTTTCACATCATCACGGCCTGGGATAGACGCCATTAATAAATTCTTTTTATCATTGTGTTTTGCAGTCAAAGGCCTTGTCCATAAACCCGGGCGCATACCCAATTTTTTAATTTCATCTGCAAGCTTTTTCATGTCACCAAACTTGCTGTTGGAGACTGAAAAATCATCTCCCCAGCAACAATCATCAGGCAATGCTGGAGATTTTATTGCCCATCCAGCGTCAATAACGGAGAAAGGTGGATTGTCTGAATTTCTTGCCAATGCTGCCATTAAGGAAGTTGTTTCAAGAATAAGTTGCGCTGAATTATTTCCATAAGCAAAATACCAATCATTGATACCATATACAGGCTTTTCGGTTAATCGTGGATTATCACACATTTGAGAACAAAACCTTCTTACGGTTGCAAACACATTCTCATTGTTTTCATTTTGCGTGGTTATAATATCTGCTGCATGTAATGTCCTGCTTTTTAATTGCACTCCATTGCCACCGGTTCTTGTATCCATTGTCAGTTGCAATTTGTCATTTGTAATTTGCCAGGAGCAAATTGTATTACATCCCGTTTTTACACCAAAGCATGTTGTGTTCTTGTTATTGTATGAAACACAATACCACGGTAGTTTTTTTGTCCATGAGGACTCCTTCGGAGTCTCTCTTATTTTTTGCCAGCTTATATCACCATACGTGCGTTCCCATGCGTCACCAAGAATATCATTATTAGTAAAATTGTATTTCCATGAAATTTTTACTTCTTTTAAAGGAATAGTTGGTGATTGAACATATACCTCAATTTTATCAGCCAACTTTTTTAGTTCAACAATAACATCTTTGTAAATCCATTTTTGCTTATCAGAAGATTGTAATGAAATGTATTTATCATCAGAAAGAATTTCAACTGTATAAGGCATTTGAAGAATGTAAGTTTTTTTTCCGCCTGCTTTTATATAGCCTGCAATTAATAATGCAGAAAGAGAAAGGCCGGAAACTTTTATGAAATGTCTTCTATGCATTTAAAACTTTATTCAAAATAAACTTTCACTGTTTGATACAGCAATCTGTTTTGCATGTATTGCGTTTGCGTATTTAATTTTTCTGAATAACCTTCCAAGCCAAAAAGACCCGCTGCATTTCCTTTGTTCACGGCTATTTCAAGATAATTTGCTGAATTGAATAATGCAAGTTTTTCGCTGTCGCTTACATCCGCATAACTTTCACTTATCTTATCAATTACTTCATCTCTTTTAAAAACAATTTTAAAGCTTCTTCCGCGGCGCTGCTCTTCAAATTCTTCTTTGGTTATGTTGATAATTACATTTTCAAAGTTGTCAATGAATATAATCTGTCCTTCGATGTAGGTTGGACCCAGTAATGGCCTTAGTGGATTTTTAATTTCTATTGAAACATCTGGGTCTCCAATTTCTTCCATGGTTTTTCCATCAAGAATTTGCTGGTAAGCTTTTGCAAAAACCGATGCACAGTATAAAGTATTTTTTTGTTCAGACTGTTTTAATGGAAGTGCAACAATTTTTTCAGGAGCTTCTTCGAGTATCATTGTAATTAATCCGTTATCAGCGCATCCTATATATTGATTGTTATGTTGCACAAAGAGTAAATGGTCTGGTTTCTTATCAAAAAGGTTTACTAAAACAATATGAAAAGTTTGAGGCGGAAAATTTTTTATTGCATTACGGCAAACATAAGCTGCCTGCGGATAATTAAAAGGTGAAAGCTCGTGAGAAATATCAATAATATTAAAGCTGCTGTTAGTATGAAGCAACTGTCCTTTAACAGCTCCCGTCAAAAAATCCTGTCGTCCAATATCAGATGTGAGAGTAATTAAAGGCATTCAATATTTTTACGCAATTCTTAAAAGTTAAAAGATAATAAAAAAGAAATAAATGGGAATACATTTTATCTTACCAATTCTCCATTCTTAAAAAAGAATTTTCTTACAAATTTGTCTGCCAGGGCAGGAAAAAATTTATTCATAAATACAGTACGCTTCCCGTTAGAAGTTAAAATCAGGATACGTTTTCTTTTTTCAATTGCATTCAAAATATGTTTCGCACATTCTTCAGCACTCATCATTTTTCCTTCGTCCATTGGCGATTCACCTTGTGGTTTAGCGTCTTTATTTAAAGCAGCATTTCTTATGTTGGATGCAGTAAAGCCGGGGCAAACCCACATAACATTTGCACCACTTTCAAGAAGCTCAGTTCGTAAGGCTTCAAAAAAACCGTTTATAGCATGCTTGCTCGCACAGTATGCTGTTCTTCCTGGTAAGCCGCGATAACCGGCTATAGATGACATGCCCACAATAGTTCCTTTTCTTTCAATAATGGAAGGCAATGCATATTTGGTACAATACACCGTTCCCCAAAAATTAATATCCATTACATTTTTTAATGTAGCAAGATCGGTATCCTTAAAAAGAGCACGCATAGAAATTCCCGCATTATTTATTAAAACATCAATGCCATTAAATTTTTCAATAGCGGCATTAACAAATTTTTTGCAATCTTCTTCTTTGCTTACATCTGCAATCATAGTAAATAAAGAAAGGCTTTTATTTTTAGTTTCAAGAGTATTAAGCTTTTGTTCATTGCGGCCGCACGTGGCTACTTTAGCACCCATTTTTAGAAGAGATTCAGTTAATGCTTTTCCAATTCCATCGCTTCCGCCTGTTACAACAAATACTTTATTTTCAAACATTACTTAAATTATTATGAACAAAAATAGGAGAGATGCGTCTTTAAGAAAAAGAAAATTTAATTCCGTTATAAATTTGAGGCAATAACTTACTCAAAAAATTTGCGACAAAATCTTTTTAACCTATTTTTGCACTCCTTTATGAAAAACTGAAGGAAAATAAAAGATTCGGTAGCTCTCCGAAGGAGTCCTTTGGACAATTGGTAGAGCATCCCGATTTTTATCGGTAGGGTTTGGGAAATAAAATATAAGATTCGGTAGCTCAGTTGGTAGAGCAATACACTTTTAATGTATGGGTCCTGGGTTCGAGTCCCAGCCGAATCACTAGTCAAATATGAAAGCCTTGCTTACACTACGTTTGCAAGGCTTTTTTAATTTTTGGTGGCAATATTGGTGGCAGAATATGAACTAATGAATGTGAAATTTAATGTGTATAACTTTCTGTAAAATGGTCTAGCAACCTTTTATTCGAGCTCTCAAATAAGATAGTTCCCAAATTATACATCTCTTTCAAGTGGTAGTAATAATAGCTTAATCAAACCCTTCGCTAAAAAATTCAGATAGTGTAATCTCTAATGCATTAACTATTTTAATTAAGCTACTAATTCTTAAATCCTGTCCTTTCTCATATCTTCCAAATTGGGCTCTTGAAATATTGTGATCGTATGCAAAATATTTATAAAAGTCACTCAGTATCACACAAACTCGTCAGTAGCTTTTACCAAACATTTATTAGGCGACTGTCCTTTAGTTTTGCTTATTCAAAAATCGTTTCGTAATATATTAGATAGCTTGATTAATAAATTTGGTTCAAAAACTTGATTATGGTCAAATGAAGACCAAAAAGGAACCTCAACTATTTTAACTTTAATTTCTTCATTTTGATTTGATTTCTGAACCCTAAAAACATAATCGACTGCTAATTTCTCTAACGTGTTTGGATAGATAAGAATTACCTTGTCAGTGCCTCTTCGATAGGAATAGCTTATCATTTGATACATATACCGAAAGAACAATTGGGACTAGAATCGGATACTATGATTTTTATGAAATTCTTTAAACTTAAGTCTACAAACAATAATTTGGAAATTCGTTCCTCATCTCTTTAGAAACCTGCTCAATCAATTCAGCGCAGTTTAAAACAAATTTATCATCTACTTCTATTAATGTAGAGACTTCTGAAACATCACCTTCATAAAAGAAATTCTCTCCTGGCAATTTTATCCTAAAGGTTAAAGATCCAGATTTTGCAACCAGCGCATCATAACTCTTACCTCGTCCATGTTTAAGTACATTGATAGCACAAACGAAATCATCGAATCGATCATGGAGTTCAATTTTTTCTTTTTGAATGAGTACTTTTTTTACCTCTTCGAATCCATTACGACATGACAATCCTTCTTGCAATATTGAATCGAACAATGAAAACATTCCAGTAGCTAAGATTGCTTTTTGTAATTGAAGCATTTGAAGATTCTTAACATCAATAGTTGATGCGCTTGTTTTGAGTGATTCTATTACTTTAGAATTCACTTCTTCCAATGCATTCAATGTAAATGCTGTGCCCCTGTAAATTAAGTCGTCAAAATTGTGCATATTACTATTTAATAACCCATAACGTTTACGCATTGGCGATGGCTGGACATTCAATGAATTTTCAGCCGGAACAAAAGTACAGTAAACGAACAAATAGTTGAGATTAAGATTCATAGCTCAATAGAGAATTTTCAGCCCGGAACTGTAGCCCAATAGAGAACAAAAAGCTGATGGCTTGCACTTCAGCCCAGCTAACGCCAATGCGATGTTAGCGGCAGTCTAGTTTATTATTTGTTTACTTTGCAAAATGAATTTTCAAAAGTTTAAGCAAGAAATTGAATCTTTAGCTAATAGTTCAAGAAGTAATTTGGTGGATATCGAGCAGTTAATCTCTCAATACTTTAACAACCTCGGGGTCATCATGGAACATGAGTCAAACAACATGTATGTTGTTAGAGCTAGTAAAAACGGTAACCATGAAATCTTTAAAGATGTTTTCCGTTGTTTATACAACCCAATAGTATCTGATATTCCACTTCAGAGATGTAATTATCCAGAACAACAAGTTTTTTATTGTTCAATGTTCACGCAAACATACGAATCTAGTACTTCAATCACTTGTATTTTGGAAACTTCGCTAGAACAAGTAAAAGATTACAAAATAGCTAAAGCGTATTATACGTTGAGCCGTTGGAATTTAAAGCGTTGTCTTAGGTTAGCAATACTTCCCTTTTCAAAACTAAGTCACAAGAAAAACGCCGATTTTAAAATTATGAGTGTTTCAACTAGGGAAAACTTAAAGAATCACGAAAATAGAAAAGAAATCTTAGCCGCACATACATACATGAGTGAAGTTTTCTGTAAAAGAAGAAAGAAAAAAATATACTATAAAATTTCTGCTGCCTACTTTAATTACGTAATGAAACTTCCTTTTAATTTTGATGGTTTGGCTTACCCTTCTGCTAATACTGATGGTTCAGGAATAAATGTCGCATTAAGGAAGTCAATGATTGATGATGGCATCCTTGGATTTTATTGCGCTATATTACATCGGTTAAGAAGAAATGATAAAGACAAAAGAAGCCTATCTATATTTCCATGCTCAGATTTTACATTCCCCAGCCTAGAAGGACTTCTTACGTTCACACTTGATAAAGAAGCTCAAACAGATTTAGTACTCAAAACATAATTTGTCACTCTTAAAAATTGACGCTAAAGTTCAAGGCTTGGCGATGGCTGGGCATTCAATGAATTTTCAGCCAGAACAAAAGTACAATAAACGAACAAATAGTTGAGATTATGATTCATAGCTCAATAGAGAATTTTCAGCCCGGAACTACAGCCCAATAGCGAAAAAAAAAGTTGATGAAATGCACGTGAGCCCCAGCTAATGCGATTGTTAGCGGTAATATTAATATTTATTGTTTTTTTTTGCCAACTCCAAAACGGCTGAATTTATCGTCGCAAGTCTACTGTCAATCTCTAAAGCGAGTTCTCCAAGACGATTTATGTCCTCCTTTTCGGTTTCTTTTTTCGACTCGGTAGAACGAATCATTGCACAAATCAAGTCAACAATTTCTGAATTTTTACCTTGTTGCTCAAGTGAAAGCCATTTTGCCCAAGGTTTAAGAAAATCTTGAAAAACATGTTCAACGTTTTCAACATATTCTCCGTATCTATCTGTCTCAAAGTAGTCGCTTGGATATTCATTTCCAGCCCATTTTAAAAATTGGATACACCCGTTGAAAAGTATTTCAGGCTGAATGTTTTTTTTCTCATCATAAGCTAAAATGGTCGTGAAAACAGCACTACAACAAAAAACTAAATATCTATATCTTGAATCGACGAGTTCAAATTGAAAATTTGTCGAAACGCCATTTTCGCCTTTAATTGTGTTTAAGTAAAGATTTGTAGCGACCTTAATAACACTTGTTTAGATACTGTTGTTGTGTCGGTTTGCTTGTGAACCATCCCATTGCTTAAAGTTTTATTTAGGAACTCGCTTCTTGAAATATTATAACTAACGTTTACGCATTGGCGATGGCTGGGCATTCAATGAATTTACAGCCGGAACAAAAGTACAGTAAACGAACAAATAGTTGAGATTAAGATTCATAGCTCAATAAAGAATTTTCAGCCCGGAACTGCGCCCAGTAGCGAACAAAAGGTTGATGAAATGAACATCACCCCTGCTCATTGTCAAATGTTAGCGGCAGTAAAAGTCGTACAATGTAGTTTAGTGAGATTTGAAAATATTAAAGAATGTGTCAATGCTACTTAATTTTGAATTTTGTATCTGCTTAAATGGTTCAACCAAACTCAATACTTCAGTCGCACCAATATTATTTTTGTCAGCGCAGTGAGATGCAATGCTTATTAATAATCTCATTCTCTCACCCTCTTCTTTAGTTTTGAGTGCTGCAATTATTGTCTTAATAAAGCACTTGTTTTCGGTTGTCCAAAGTTGCAATGTACTTTCAATTACCTCATTTGAAACATTGCCATAAAATTCAATATGGATTCCGTCAATTAATGCAGAATAAACATCCGGATTGTCATAATGAAGATTAGTTGCCTTGACTTTTGCATATACTGATAGGAAATAGTCAAAGAAAAAGTGTACTAAATTTTCATCAAATTCACCTTTAATTTCTTCTGCAAATTCATTTGCCGCAGCATGTGAATGTATATGGATTACTGATGATAATTTTCTGTAAATGCCACAATCAATACCATACTTCTCTTGAATATATTCAAATGCTGGATTTTGTTTAATGGTTTCGGTTTCTTCCTTTGAATGTTGTATCTCTAAATGACTTTTGTCTTTATTGGATTGAAATAATTTCTTAAATATATTCATCCACTTTTAAGTATTAATTGTTGTCCAAATTTATTGCCGCTAACTAGTTAATATACGCACCTATTTGTTCCAATAAATATTAATTTACAGCTATTATGGAACAAAAGATACATTTTAGATATTTTAATTCTCTACTAAATATAGGAATGTTTGATTGTAAATGTGTTTATCTCCTGAAGCCAACCTTATTGAAATTATATCCTGAAGTTTATAAGGGTAGACTTTTGTATAGAATACTCGGTTCTTCAAAAAGGTTAAGTTATAACGAGATTAAGAAGCAATTGATCAAGAAGCCATTTTATATAATCGAGCACATACCATTTTAGGATTTTTGTTCTCGGAATCGGGATGAGTGTTATGCACTAACTTGATGATTCACTTACTCGGTTGCCCAATGGTAAATAGCTTAGCGGGGTCTTAATATCCAAATCCTTTTGAAATCCTCCCCAAAGGGTTTTTAAAATGATTTTGATATTAATGAATAACGCCATCCATTGCTTTGTATTGGTAATGCTCTATTCGTTACGGACTAAGTTGAGCTATAATGGAAGAAGCGGAAGCCCTTGACGAAATTTTAGTGGGGGTGTTGTAGCGCTATGTGAGCCCAGGGCGAAGCGAATGGAATGGTAGCGAATCTGTATTGTTCTGAATAGTCAGTGAATTTTTTTTCTCCTATGGAAAAATAATTGCTTTGTAAATTGTTTTGGAATAGGTGAAAAAAATAGCGACAGCGACTTGCTAAGCTGAAAGCTACAAGCGCCTCTGCTTTAAGCAGAGGCTATTTTTTATAGTGTTTGTGGTGATCATATTTTATAATAAAAATTACAAATTATAAGGATTAATTCGCTAAAACAATAGATGGGCTAATGAACAGAGATAGCTTATAAGCAGTATCACCTTACCTAATAAACAATAGAGATATTTATTTCTGCGGTTTAAGTAACGATCAAAATGAATGTTATGACATTTGCCATCGTCATCAGAATTTTGATGTCCAAAGGAATGCTGACCCATATCAGACAAATCTATACCTAAGGGATTTGATTTTTTTTCTTCATTGGTATGGCGAGATGTTGAACTTCCGTCGCTATTATTTTGTGAATGCTCAACATTTATATTTTGTTTTTGGCTGCTGATTCCGTTTGAAACTTTTTGAGGGACCATGTTAAGAATCAAAACGAGAAGGAAGATTTTTGTGTACATGATTGATAATTTTTGTACACAAATTTTGCTCTGAACATGCCCTTGAAACAAGGTAGGAAATACCTGAAAATAAAATCAGGTATTGGTACTTGCAGTTAACACATTGTTATGCGAAAAACTGCGCAGGAAAGCGGTTACGTAGAAATACGTAAGAAAAATGATAAGAAGCTATGTAATATGAATATCAAGAATTATTTTTAGTGAACCTTCCCTTTGAAACAATAGAAATCTTTATTTTTTAACCTCTACAATAATGATAATCATGAATCAAAGCAATTCTTTTAAAAGAACCAGATTTTCTATTAAATACTTGTTGAAATTATCAGCAATTTTAGTTGTATTGATGATAAGTATTTTTTCCCAAGCCCAGACAAAAATAAATTTTCATAATTATAGATTTGGCAAGGATACGTTGAAAAATTATTATGTATTGAAAGGCCAGAGTAACATTCGAAAATTTGTTTTTGAGTGTTTAATTTCTAAGACAAACGAAAATAAAATAGATGTCCATCTTATTCTTTATGGAATAAAAACACACAAAAATCTACCAGATGAAATTATGGCTCCTATTGCATTAAACGAAGAGGGAGAAATTGAATTCCCTGAAGCAACAAATATAATTTTTGGAAATCAAGAATTTCATTTTTCAAAAATTTATAAAATACTAACAGAAAATACTCAATCTGGAACTATAGATAAAAACCTTTCTTATATATTACTTACTCCTGAATATAATTCTGCTAATCAGACGATTTCTTTTTCCGTACAAGGACACACTGAAGAAATAAAAAGAACTGATCGGAAAATTTTAGGAGTTAGCACACCACAACATACTGATCCATCTCCACCTGCACCAGCTTCAATTCTCTTTAATATTCAAAATAAATAATTTTTTATAAAACTTTTAAATCCAATAAACCAGCATTAACTTAGAAAAACCTTTTCCCTCTGTAATACACTCTTTATAACCTTAAAATAAATTATATGGAAAAGAATTTAGAAAAAAGAACAGAGAATTTAAGTGATACACTTATATCTCACAAAAAAAATCATGGCGTTTTTTATAATCTTAAATTGAGTAAAGATTCAGTGAACGATTTATTTAATTTATTTAAAAAACATAAGAAACATGATAAATTAGTTTTTCAATTTTTTTACCCTGAAGAACCTTTAGAAGGCTCACCAACACTTGGCGTATATCCGATGCGAAGTAAAAACCAATGTGTGGATACAAAAAGTAAATTTACTGCTCCAATTTTAAATTATCACAATAAGTCTTCCGAACCTTTAACAGGCCGGGCTCAATTTTTAGGCGATCAGGAACTTGATATTGAGGATTTAAAACAACTTATTAAAGATTCAAATAAACCTAATTCTGAAATTTATGAGTATTTATTATTTACTGCAAAGTTTCATGATGATAATCCTCACATTTATTATAACGTCACCGTGCAACCGAGTAATCAAGTTGCTGGGCAGTCACTTTCTACCGATCCTTCACCACCAGCGCCTGCCCGTTAAATGAAAGAAATGTTCACTGAAATAAAAGCTTGGTTAGAGGTATGGGCTTTGTTCATACCTCTTGTTGTTTTATTAATAAAAAAGAAACAGCCAGGTTATCTGAAACCTGTTATAATTTATTTATGGCTTGCACTCATTATAAATTTACTTGCTAATATCAGTTGGAAGTTTAAAGCACATTATAATTTTCCTGTATGGTTTCAAACCAACACTTACTTTTATAATCTACACTCAGTTGTCCGGTTTTTTTTATTTAGTTGGTTTTTTATAAAGCTTGGTCAACCATTTCTTTCAACTCTTAAAAAAATAATTCCTGTTTTATTTCTGATTTTTATTTTTGTCAATTTTATTTTTTTTCAGGATTTCTTTGATTTCAAAATTATAAGTAGCCGCTTACTTTCCATAGAAGCTGGCCTTCTGTTACTTTATTGTTTGCAATATTATTTGTACCTTTTAAAGGAAGAAGAACCCTTTTTTACCAAGCTTCCTTCTTTTTGGATAGTTACAGGATTAAGTATTTTTGTTGTAGCAGGTTTTCCAATTTATCTTTTTTATGATGCTGCTGCTGAGCAAAGTAAATATTTCATTATTAATATCTGGATAGTTCAGAAGACCGCCTTTTTAATATTTTGCCTTTTTATTGCGAATGCTTTTATGAAGCAAAGCCATGACTGAAATACAATTCTATATTCTTATTAGCATTGCAGTAATGTTATTACTCTTTGTGAGTTTTCTTCTTGCATTTGCTTTCTCCCAACGAAAAAAATTAAAGTACCAGCATGAAATGCAGGATCTTCGTGAAACCCAGCAAAATCAATTAATTGAAGCAGCAGTTCGCAGTGAGGAAATTGAGCGACATAGAATTGCAGAGGCACTACATGATGAAGTGGGGGCCATACTTTCATCTTCAAAATTGCATTTGCAAGGTATTAAAACTGCAAGTCTTGATGAACGTGATAAGTTGTTGCATGAAAAAGGAAAAGAATTGCTGGATGAAGGCATACAAAAAGTTCGTGGCATTTCTCATAACCTTCATTCAAATATTTTAAAAGAGTTTGGCCTTAACGAAGCCATACAACATTTTATGGCCACAATAACACAAGGAACATTAATTAAGGCTACAACCTCTCTTGATGAAAATTATACAACTCAAAACCCTGAAAATGATATAAGCATTTATAGAATGGTGCAGGAACTGGTGAATAATATTTTAAAACATTCTCATGCAAAAGAAATTACCATCAGTTCATCTTATATTGACAACCAATTATTGATTACTATTTTTCATGATGGTAATGGTCTTTCCCAACAGCAGTTTGAAGAATACCGCTACAAAAAAGAAGGGCTTGGATTAAAAAATATTATGAATCGCATAATTTTGCTTAGAGGAGAAATTATATTTTCTAGTGCTGCAGATGGAAGCCGCATTATTATTCACATACCTGTTAAAACAATTGCATGAGTACAATAAAAATTGCCATTGCTGATGATCATAAAATTTATCGCGATGGGCTGAAAGTTGGTTTGGCTAATGATGATAACTTAGAAGTTGTGCTGGAAGCTGATAATGGCGAAGATCTTATTAAGGGATTGGAATCAACAAGTCCGGATGTGATTCTTATGGATTTAAAAATGCCGATTATGGATGGCATGGAAGCTACAAAGGCAATAAGAAAAAAATCTGATTCCATAAAAATATTGGTAATAACCATGTACGACGATGATAAATTTATTATTCACCTGATGGAAAATGGAGCTAACGGATATCTGCTTAAAAATGCAGATTCTGATGAGATTCGAAAATCAATTTATGCGGTGCATGAAAACGGGTATTACTTTAATGATCTTGTAAATAAAGCGCTATTAAAAAAACTGGTTTTAAAAAGAGATTTTAAACCATCTTTTAATCAGAATATAGAATTTACCGAGCGCGAGCTGGAAGTTTTGAAATTAATATGTGAAGAAAAAACTGCTACTGAGATGGGTAAGGAAATATTTTTAAGCCCGCGTTCTGTAGAAGGAATTCGTACAAGGCTCATTGAAAAAGTAGGTGTGCGTAATACCGCCGGCCTTGTAATGTTTGCTATAAAAAATGCCATAGTAGCATAAAATATACTATAGGATTAGGTAGAATAAGCATAAAGTGTTTTTAATATTGGATACGTTCTACTTAATCCTATAATTTTAATTTTACTTATACAGCCATGTTAGCCCGATACTCTTTATCGCTTTTAATAATACTGCTCTTTTTAAATTGTTTTTCTCAAAAGTTTAAAATGGAAATTGGTTCCGGAGTAATAAACTACCAGGGAGATCTTCAACCAGTAGTCTTTACATTAAACCTTTCACGACCTGCAGCATGTATATTTGTTAAGTATGAAATTGCTGGAAATTTTATTTTAAGAACAGGTTTAACTTCTGGAAATTTATATGCTACTGATAAACAAAACCGTGATTATTTACAATCAAGAAATTTAAATTTTCGAACAAAAATCTCTGAAATTCAATGCGTATTAGAATACTATCCCTTTAGTTTGCAAAAAAATAACTTCTCACCATACATATTTTTGGGAGTTGCAGGCTATCATTTTAATTCATATACTTTTGATAATACAGGAGCAAAAATATATTTACATCCTTTAAGTACTGAGGGAGAAGGACTCCCAGAATATCCCGAAAGAAAGAAATATAAGTTAACACAGGCCGCTATCCCCATTGGGGCTGGAATTGCATATAAGATTAATTGCAATTCTACACTTTCTTTAGAATTATGTACGCGGAAATTATTTACTGATTATCTTGACGATGTAAGCCTGACTTATGTAGATTACAACATATTACTCAATGAAAAAGGACCAAAAGCTGTAGAATTAGCATATAGAGGTAACCAACTTACCGGGGTTGGAACATATCCACTTAGCGGAAAACAAAGAGGCAATCCAAAACAAAATGATTGGTATTATACCGGCTTGCTAAAATTTAGCTTTAATCTTGTTAAATGCGAAACCGGTAATTCAATATTTGGGAATTTATTAGATAAAATTATAGGGGGGCAACGGAAATTTAAAAATAGTACAAAATGTCCACGGAATGTTTTCTGAAGGAAATACAAGAATAGTCAATCCGCGAATTATAATATAAAATATGCAGGAAATTTCAATAATAAATTTGTTGTAATGATAAAAATATAGCTTTTTTGCTCCGCTGCCATTACCCACCTGATTTCACTATAGGTGATATTTTCAGGCAATTTATCTTTTAGAATTTTATGGCTTATAAAAGCATTTGATTTAGCAGCTCCCCTTTATAAGAAGTTGTTTTTCCAAACTTACGATTTTATTTAAATCTATATCACCATTGCAAACATACACTTTTGCGTCCATATTAGTTTTATAGGATTAGGTAGAATAAGCATAAAGTGTTTTTAATATTGGATACGGATGAGGAATTTGATTCATCATTCTATCCACCACTTTATGAAAAATGGCTTTCCTGTTATTTCTTCGATTAAATCTAAAAACGTATTCATCAGCGTAGGCAAACAAATGATGTTTAGAACATTTATGATGGATGCCTCTTAACCAATTTTTGAACTGCATAATTTGTTTATGAAGTTCTTTCAGCGATTGTCCCATATTGGATAAGACTGTTTGTATGTTCATCTCTTTTTTTAAACATTGATAAGACCTGTGATGGTCGGTTGTAATACTGGCTTCATCAGTTATCATATCTTTCAAAGCGTACTTTAATGTTAAGGCTTCAAAATTCTCTATATGCTTCATACGAATATTACCTGTTCTGCTATCCGACAATTTTTCTGCAGCTAATAGCAGGGCTTCTTTGCTTTGTAAACTTCTTCCTTTGTTATTGTTGGTATAACCGCCTACAATCGTTTCATCGGCATCTACATTTTTCATGTCCGCATCTGCTGCAAAAAAATCCTTTACCCCACTTTTGTTCTATTAAATACAAATAGCAACTTTCATTATCATGAAATCGCTTACCAAACTCAATGGCATTTATTCCTTTAAACATAACTAAATATTTTAGAACAAATATACTAATTTATTTAGTTTTAAAATAGTTCTGTCTTTGCTTTATTCTCATTCTACCTAATCCTATAAATCTAACTTCTTTAAAAAATATTCAATAATTAAAACCTGATTAGTTAAGAACAATATTTAAGAGAAAAAAAGAAAATTCATTTAACCAATGTTTAATATCTACTTATTTTAATCTAAAATGTTTGCACGCTTTTTGATATTACAATTGTATGCCCCGATTGTTTGTAATAGACGACGATAGAGATCTGCTTAAAGTAGTGAAATCTCTATTGATTAAAAGAGGATTTGATGTATCAACTTTTTTTGATTGGGAAATTGCAAATAAGGCAATTAAATTACTGGAACCACAACTTATATTATTAGACGTTTTTCTTTCAGGTATTGATGGGCTCGACGTTTGTAAAAAATTAAAATCTTCTTCTTTTACAAGGCACATTCCTATACTTCTTTTTTCTGCTTACCCAAGAATTGCTGAAACCGCCATTCATGATTATGGCGCAGATGATTTTATTGCAAAGCCTTTTGAAATAAGTGATCTTATTAAAAAAGTGCACCTTATGCTTTCAAGGAAAGGACAATCCGTATAATTTTTTTATGAAATTTTAGATCTTAAAAAACTTTCAATTGTGCTGCAGGGCACAAAGAATGGCTTGTTCGTTATCATAAGATTTAATACCTGGTCTGTTATGTTGAAGCTTCCTTTAATCGTATTTGCCAATACTGTTATTTCAAAATTGCCTGAAGAATCATTACCTGTAAATATGCCGTTTTGGGTTTCTATAGCATCTTTTGCTTTTGCTAATATTGTTTCGGCTTCGCCGGAAAATGGAATAGAGAAATTACATACTGACATAAAACAAATTTATAGGATTAGGTAGAATGAGCGCAAAACAAAATTGAAAGCGAAATGATGAATCGAACAAGTATACGTCATTGCGAAAAGTTTTCGGGGATTTTTGCCGAAACTTTGTGGCAATCTCATGTGGAAACCTTTTATGAGATTGCTTCGTCGCCGGAAGATTTTAATAT
>JBBRTG010000034.1:0-25242 GCA_038244655.1 Chitinophagales bacterium | reverse complement strand
CAGTCAGCCCGTTTGCCAATAAAAAACTCAAAAAATTATTGCACCTCTGTGCATTATCAGCTATACAAAATGACACAGAAATGAAGGCTTATTTTGAACGAAAGGTGTTGGAAGGAAAAAACAAAATGAGCATCATCAATGCCGTTAGAAACAAACTTGTTCACCGGGTATTTGCTGTGATAAGAGGTCAGAGAATGTTTGAGAATAATTATATAAGAAAGTGTGCATAAGTCTTAAAAGAAAACTATAGAAAATGTTTTTTATGTCATAGAAAACTTGTGCAAAACCCAATGTTGGCGGAAGTGTTATTTACGATTAAACCAATTTTCAAGTTTAATTCCAGAGATGTTCTCAAAATGTTTTGTGTTGTCGGTAACCAGGGTAAGTTTGTTTTCAACAGAAGTTACACCTATAAGCAAATCAAATTCGTCGTTCATTGGTTTGCCAAGTTTTCTGAGTCGAACTTTTTCTTTTGCGTAACGTTTGATACAACCAAAGATTGGAACAATAGATAAACCATTTAAGAATGCATCAACGGCTTTATGAGATTTTGAAGGGTTATCACTATTCTCAGCTCCGAAGCGTAATTCTACAACTGTGATTTCTGAAATATAAAAATTGTCTATTCCTTTATCCTTGATTATTTCATCTAAATTCAGTTTGCCTCTGAGATAGAAAACACAAGTATTAGTGTCGAGCAGATATGGCATTAGAATTTGATTTCTTTTTTCCTGAATTTCCGGTTTAATTTAATATCAGAAATTATTTCTTCTGCTGACTTAGTTGAAGCAAATGCACCAAAGGATTTATAGAATTTAGACAACCTAATTTTTTTATCAGCTTTTAGAGATTTTGAAAGGTTTTCAATTAGTTCGATTTTACTTATTGAGCTAAGCCCTTCAAAAAGACCAGAATAAGTCTCAACGATATGTCTGTCAGTATAAGTCATATATAACCCTTTTAACCAAAGCTACTTATTTTTTCTTAGAAGACGAAAGCTCCATAAACATTTCCGCCAACGGTACAGCTTTGCGCAGGCGGGATAATAGAATTCCGTCTGCTGAAACTGTAGCCAAATTTATAAATAAAAGTTCATTGTTATTACAATTGCTCAACAGAGTTATGTCAGATGAAACTATTGCTGAAATATGCACCAATGCTGATTGTTAGCAGGTCTGCCCCGCTTGTGCAAAACTGCTTGTTGGTGGCAGTACGGTGAGGTTTGCTTAGAGTTTTACTTCTGACTAACGTTTTTTACGTTCTGAAAATGAATGGTTTATATTTTCCAAATAGAACCTTTCATTTTCGCATTCCGTTAGCCAAAGAATTTAATTCTGGTTGCCGGGATAGGAGGAATGACGTACAACGTTACAGCTTTGCGCAGGCGGGATAATAGAATTCCTTCTGCTCGTAACTGTAGCCAAATTTATAAATAAAAGTTCATTGTTATTACAATTGCTCAACAGAGTTATGTCAGATGAAACTATTGCTGAAATATGCACCAATGCTGATTGTTAGCAGGTCTGCCCCGCTTGTGCAAAACTGCATGTAAGCTGCTGCTTATCTTCGTACATGATAACCGTCACGTCCAAGTATTACATTGTCGCCGAAATGAAATGACACATGATGAAAGGTCAGCGAATTCAAGTCGCCAATGTCTTCTGGTTCTTCTTCAACTTCAAATGATAATGCCGAAAATTCAAATCTTTTTGCTATTGGATAGAAAAATATTTGCGTCCCGCCATCATATATATTTCGTTGTGTTTTGTAATCAGGAAAACGTTCTATAATGTCAGCCATTTTCAAATTAAAGTCTATTCCCCCGAAAGAGAGATAATCAACTGGCTTGTCAACGTCATTGTTTGATATGTCAGGATTTGTACAAGCAGTTTTGAATCTCTTGTCAAAAGGTACAAGAAATTTCGAACCACGGTTTTCTTTACTAAATCTTGAATCTTCTATTCCTATAAATTTAGTCAACTGATTAGTAGTTGGGCATTTATCTTTCACAAGAATGCCGCACATTCTGTCAAACCAATCTATGCCGACTAGAGACTCAAACTCACCTGCTGAAATTATAGATTCTGTCATGTCAAGTAGTAGCTTACGGACAGGGCTTTGCGATGTAATGGCATTTGAAAAACGTCTGCCGGGACTATCGCTGATTTATAAATAAAAGATGAAGATAACAACAAAAGCTGATTTACTTCCGCTACGCTGGAACTGTTGCTGATAGCGAACTGTAGCCCATTGTTACCACGTCTGCCAGTATATTGCAAAACCCCATGTAAGCCGCCGTATTATGTCGGTGTTAGCACTTCAATAGTTGTATCATCTAATCTAATTGCAATTTGAGATGTTTGTCTGTTAAAGCAAATTTGTGGATACTTCTTGATGTCACTATATAAGATGGATGAAATTTGCTCTCCTGAATTAATATCTTCCAATTTATTTTCTATGGTTCCGGAATGAATGTCTATAATTTTGGAAACTTGAACATGTCCCACGCCTTCTTATCATTTATCGCAAATAAATTTCCGAATTCTCCGTCAACTTTCGCTGGCGGTGAAATTTCATTTGTTTTGAAATTCCAAATAGTAATGTGCTTTTGTGGCAAAAGAGGTAGGACTTCATCATCAAAAGGTTCTTCATCAGATGCAGCGATAAGAATTCTGTTACTATCAATAAAGCATGCCGAATTAATGAAGGCTCCAAAGTTTGGATATAAAGTACACTTGTCCAATAATAGAGGATTATTGAAACATTCTGCTATGTCAAACAATTCAACTGTGTCTATAGGATGCCATGCCCAACCACAAACCATTAAATATTTATTGTCCGGGCTAATTGAAAGTCTTGAATGAAAAATGTCAGACGGATTTCTGCCTTCAATATTAGAAATGATTTTGCCTGTTTCGACATTTTCAAAATCAAGTTGGCAATAATTAATTGGGCAATGAACTAAGTATGTTTCATTGTCAAAGGTCACAAAGGCTGCGGGAAATTCATAAGTTTGGGCACAGTAATAAGTACGGTTAATTTCTCTAATCATTTCTCCATTCTTTAATTAAATGCCCTTAGTTCCAAGACGCGTGTAAATGAAGGCGTATTGTCCATTTTGAGATGTTATCGAACTGTCAAAACTGAAAGCGTAATGGTATTTTGCAATTTGTCTTTGTTGTCCGTCCAAAGAATATAATTGTCCCGCAGAAACCCAATCAATAATGTCTCCGCCCAACCAATCAATCGTCTGTAAGTAATTTGTTTTTATTCTTTGTCGAGTCATGGTAGAGGTCGTAAAATATGGCGGCTTACTCAAATATAGGAGAATGTTTTAACATCTCTTAAATATAAACCACAAAAATATCTTCGTTGATTTGTAACGTATTAAATCATTTTTGCGAAGCACTTTTAATAAAACATAGTATTCGCAAAGCCAGCTATCTATTTTTTTAATAATGCCTCAATATCTTCCAAAGGGCTTAAAATATGCACTAAATCTTTATTGGTTACATGCAGGTATTTAAGTGTGGTTTTAATATCGCACGTACCGGCATTTATTAGTACGGCTCCATTTGGCATTAGCTTTTTTTGCAAATAATGATTGAGTGTGTAGCGTTCTGTAAGCAACAGATACCTATGCACTCCTGCCCGCGGTGATGCAATGCTTTAAGTGTAACCGTCTCCATTTTTTAATTGTATGCCATTCATATAATGGTTTGTAAAAAATCACACCATCGCATTCACATTCTCTACAAAATACATCTCGATCATTCCTTTATTTTTTGCCGCCCGCTTTCCACGAAAATTGCATTGGTATTTTTCTTTTACCAAATCGTAAGTGCTTTGTGAAATATTTATTTTATTGGGCTCGCTGTTTTGCTCCATGCGGGCAGCAGTGTTTACGGTGTCGCCCCAAATATCGTAAGCAAATTTTTTGTCGCCTACAACGCCTGCCACGAGCGGGCCGGTATGAATGCCAATCCTTACATCAAAATAAACATTATCATTTGCATTTTGCTTAAGAGCGTTAATAGTTTCTATTATTTCAACAGCAGCGGCAACAACATTTGATGCACTATGATCTTTTGCATCTGGCAAACCGCTTACACATAAATAAGCATCGCCAATGGTTTTTATTTTTTCAATATTATATTTTGAAATTATTTCATCAAATTTTTTAAAGCATGTATCCAAAAGCGTTACTAATTCTTCAGGAGAAAGCTTTTCACTTTTGCTGGTGAAGTTTTCAAAATCAGTAAACATAACGGTGGCCACTTCATAGCTGCGGGGTATAGTACGCCCAGTTTGTTTTAATTCATCGGCAATACCTTCGGGTAAAATATTCAACAACAAATCATCAGATTTTTTCTTCTCGATAGAAAGCTCATTGGTTCTTTCTTCCACTTTATTTTCAAGCTCTTTATAGAACAAGGCATTTTCAATTGATATGGCCATTTGCCCTGCAAGCAATTTCAATAGCGCAACTCTTTTTTCTGTAAATGCTCCAAATGTCAAATCATTGGCGAGGTAAATAATCGCTAATAATTTTCCCATATTTATCAGCGGCACACAAAGAACAGATTTGCATTGATGGGTTTGTATGTATTCATCATTTGCAAAAAGCTGGCTCTTGCATGCATCATCAAGCAGTACAGTTTCCTGCGTTAAATAAACATAATTTATAACAGACTCTGCCAGCAATCCACTTTGTCTTACAGGTATAGATTGTAATGTTTTTATTTCTTCAGTATCGGCTTTTATTTCTGCTTCAATAACACGCTCCCCTTTTTTGTCCATGATGAGAAAACCGGTTTGAGCGCCTGCATTCTCCAATATTATCTGCATCATTTTTTTCAACAATCTTGGCAAAACTATTTCTCCAGATAGCGCAGCAGATGCTTTTAAAACTGTTTCCAGATCAAGGTTTCCGGCATGTTGCTGTAGCGGGTTATTTAAGATTTCTTTCTGCCATTCAGGATCGCGGCCATCATCAAGCTGGCCATAACGGCTTTCCATTTGTTTTAATTTTGCTTCTGCGCCCCAGCGTTTATAAACCCTGAAAGCATTTTGCAAATAAAAATTAGCTAGCACATCCTGTTTAGTATTTAAAAAAAACCGGCCTGCTCTTTCCCAGCAAAAAGCAAGGTCGCTCATCATATTATTTTCTGAAGCAGATTTAAGCGCTTTATCATAAAATATTTTTGCATCTTCCATATCGTCATTCAAATAATTATATTCTGCTTCGAGCAATAATCTTTTATGCGAGTAATTTTGCGGACATAATTTTTCATATTTTTTTAAAAAGGAAATATCTTTTTTAACTTGTCTTAACACTGTTTTTTTCACGGGTGTATTTACCGCACCATCAGCAATGGCGAGAGAACGATAGAAATAAAATAATGGATATAAAGAAGTTCCCTTTACACTTTCCTGGAAACGTTGCGCAAAGTCAACATATTTCTTTGCATGATCATTCAAATTAAAAAGTAAAGCGAGGTATAATTTTAAAAGATATAAATTCTGAAAATAAATTTCATTACTCTTTGTAACATCTTCTATATCCATTTCTGACTCATCAAAGATTGCGCCTTTAAGCACATCAGGATTTTCTGTTTCATCTGTAAGATTTAAAATTGACTGGCGAAACAACCGCAACCGTTTTAATGTAAGATCTTGTTTAAATTTTTCTATCTGCAAATCAAGCGTATCTGCTTTTTTTGAAAGTTCCTTTAAAGGATTACCCATTATGAACAACTGGTACACCATATTATGCGCTGCATAAGATGCATATTCATTATCGCCCGATTCACGAGAACTTTTAAAAGCCTTTTCAAGATTAGGAATCATTTCATGAAAAGGTTTTTTCCAATGTTCAAGAAAAATATTGCTGGTAACGAGTATGGAACCAATTAATTCTTCTGCATTTATTTTTTTGGCAAGATGCAAAGCAATTTCGCCAAAGTTGATGCCTCTATCTATTTCATTTAAATAAACGCTTAAAATGTAACCATACGCAGCAAAGCTAAATGGAGACTTGCGTGACAATCCATGCTTCACCGTTAGGCTCACCATTTTAAAAACCAATAATGGAACGAGGTCTGGTACTGCAAAATAAGAAGCAGAAGTAATGTCGGATAAAATTCGCATAGCGATATTTTTTTCCTGATCTTCCATCTTTGGTAAGTTGTTGAAATAATCCATTGACTTGTTTCGCAATAAATATTTTGTTTGTAACAGGTCTTTCATTACTGCAATTTTACCTGGTTTCGATGGAAGGCTGATTCCTAATTTTTTAAGAATATGAAGACCGAGCTGCACAGCTTCTAATGGTTTATTTTGTGCAATCAGTTTTTTTATATCAATTTCATAACCTTTTATAGAATCAATTAAAGAAGTGCTGTGCTGCTGAATATCATTAACGAGCTTATCAACTTTTTCATATTTACCTGATAAGTAAGCGGCTTCCGCGGCATCGGTGGTTAGTTGTAACATAAGGTTGTATTGGCTTTTCCAATCTGCTTCTTCCAATATATTTGATCCTTTCTCAAAATATTGCAATGCCTGTGGGTAAGCGGTTGATGCCATAGCTTTGTGGCCTGCCATAAGGTTCAGGTTGGCGAGATAAGTTTTTTCTTTTTTATCTGTAATTTTTTCAGCGCCAAGATTCCATTGATTAACCAAATCAAATATTTTATTCTCCAGATCTATTTGATTAAAATGACTGGTTAATCTTTGCCCGTTTAAAAGATGTAAAGATGTTTTTTCATCATCGGGTATTAATGAATAAATAGCCTGCTGAATTCTGTCGTGCGAAAATTTATATTCTGTTCCGGATGAAATAATTAATCCTTCTGTAAGTGAAAGATTTAATAAGCTTTCTATTTTTTTTTCATTCACTTGTTTTATTACAGAAAGACTTTGCTTATCGAACCTGTTGCCCAGGCTGGATGCTATTTTTAATAAGCCGAGTGTTTCTTCAGGAAGTTTTTGAACAAATGAAGTCATCAGTTCAACTACATTACCTGATACATTCATTTGCAAAATAAGATCAGCATGCCATTGCCATTGCTGCAAATCAAAATCAAACCGCAGAAACTTTTCATCATAAATTGATTTTAAAAACTGCCATACATAAAAAGCGTTTCCTTTTGTTTTAGTATAAATAATATCTGATAGAAAAGAAATATTTTCCTGCCCGGCAGAGAGCGCTTCAGAAACTAATTTATATACATCTTCATACAAAAGATCTTTCAATTCTATTTCTTCAAAAGGAACATTTTCTGCTTTTAGCTTGTTCAGTCTTTTTGTGAGCGGATGCGTTTCATTTACTTCATTGCTTCGATAACTTCCTATGAGCATAAAGTTTTCTATATCCCTGTTTTCAGCAATTATTTTTATAAGATTTAAAGAAGATGCATCTGCCCATTGCATATCATCAACAAAGATTACTAACGGATGATCTTTACCCGCAATAGCTTTTATAAATTGTATCAATTCATAATTAAACCTGTTTTGTGCTTCAATGCCTTTAAGCTCTGAGAGAGCCGGTTGTTTTCCAATAAAACTTTCAATACCGGGAATAAATTCTGTTAGAATTTTTCCCGAACTACCCAATGCTTCTGTAATTCTTTTCTTCCATTTCAACTGGTAAGATTCATCACCGGCAAGTATCAACTGAAACAATTCTCCAAACGCCTGCACAAAAGTAGAGTAGGGGGTATCGGTGCTTATCTGGTCAAATTTTCCTCTTATAAAAAATCCTCGTTTGGTAAATACAGGCTTTTGAAGCTCTTCAATGAGCGCTGTTTTCCCGCTTCCTGAATAACCGGAAACAAAGAGCGTGTACTTATTCCCGTTAGTACATTTTTCAAAGAGGTCGCATAAATATTTTATTTCTTTTTCTCTGCCATATAGTTTATCTGGAATATAAAGTTTGCCTGAAAAATCAAATTTTGCTATAAGGAAATTTTCAATTTTTCCATTAGCAATAAGTTGATCCAGACAATTTTCAAGATCACATTTTACACCGAATGCAGATTGGTAACGATCTTCAGCGTTCTTCGATAAAAGCTTCATAATAATATCGGAAAGAACTTTTGGTAAATCATCATTTAGCTTGCAAGGTTCTACAGGTATCCTGGCAACATGTGCATACATTAATTCCAATCCTTCCTTGCTTTCAAAGGGCACTACTCCAGTAAAAAGACGATAGAGAATTACGCCTAATGAATATATATCAGCCCGGTTATCTATTGTTCTGTTAACACGGCCTGTTTGTTCCGGAGCAATGTATTTTAAAATATCTATCTCTTTATCTGCAACAGATCTAAGATTATTATCAAAAACATTTTCGCTAGTAGCTATACCAAAGTCAATAAAAAAAACTTTACCAGTATTATTTTCAATTAAAATATTGGAAGGATGAATGCGCCTGTGAAAAATATTTTCCTTTTGCAAATCCGCAAGAGCAGTGATAATATTGGTAGCAAGGTGTAATTGCTGAGCAAAGTCTTCGGTTTCTGTAGAAAGAAATTTGTTCAGGTCTTTGCCCTCAATATATTCAAGAACGATGGATTCATGATCTTCACGATTTTCTTTTTTATAAGCTTTACGAATACTTTTGCAACTTGTTTTGGAACAAATTTCAAATTCATTTTCAAGCTGCGCATGCATTGTCTCAGAAGGAAATTCTTCTGTAAGGATCTTAATGCATAAAGGCTTACTTATCCCGTTGGCAGGCGCCTTTATTATTAATGAATCAGAACCATAGTGAATAACATTTGCATGATCAATATTCTTTATCATTACAGTATGGTTTGAAATAATCTCTTTAAGTTAAGGCATTTTGGGATCAATAGGGTTTTAAATAGGTTTGCAATTATTATTTGTATTTTAATATTTATAAAGTTAAATTAACTTTATTGAATACAACTATTTGCTAACGTTGGTAACCTTTGTAAATTTATCCTGCATTTCCACTATGTATGAATTATCTCATTGAGTTAAGGGGGAAAAATGAGCGCCGTAGGCGCTACCTGTTTGTAGAAAGAAAGAAATAGCGATGATAATTATTGCGCCATAGGCGCTACAAAGTGTAACCACTCCAAAGGAGTCCTTTGGACTACATGGCACATGATCAACTATTAATTTATTTTCTACAATCAGGAAGCGCTCATGGGGCTTAACTAAAAAAGCAACTCAAGGTCAAAAAAATATTAAAAGCAACGGTAATTAAAACGACTGACATGATTAACCAAAACGCCCTTACATTACTTTCTACTGTAAAAGAAGATAGTCATCAAAAGCTTATTGAAATTCTCGAGAGATTTAAAGTAGGCCTTAATGCAGGATTGAATGAAAGATTTAATAAACTGGGAACGCTGCATTATGCACGCTGGTTTGTTCTTAATGAAGAATCTTTCAGGGATAAACCCGATTTACCTGTGCCGTATCGCTTAGTTTTTTCTTCAAATTTTGACGGTGATAGGGAAGAGCATGTAAAAGGATTAGTAACTGTTTTTCCTGAATATTTTGATGAATTGTATGAATGCTGCGAAGGATATCCTGAACCTTCTGCAAGAAATACAGAGAGCAGAAAAAATTATTTAGACAAATGGCAGGTTAATACAAATGCATTTTATGTAGGCGCTCCCGGAAGAAGCCTGAAACAAATTCTGCAGGAAGATTCATTGAAAAATCACATAGTAAATTTTGTAAATAAAAATAATTGGAATGGCAAGCCTGCTATAGAAATACAAAAAGCAATTCAGCAGGAGATAGATTCAAAACCTGAATTTGAATGGACAAAAGAAAAAATAAAAATTCTATCAACCAATTGGGTTGGATTAATAATTATGGGCCTGGTTATTTTAATTCTTTTACCATTCATATTAATCTGGTTGCTGGTACTACATTTCTTTTATGAAAGAAGAGATAAAAATTGTGTGCTTACAAGAAGCCAGTTAAATGATAGTAATGTAAAAAAGCTTGAAGAGTGTGAAGATTTATTTAACCAAAATCAATTTACGCAAGTGTTGGTGATGAAGCCCGGTAAGGTCCGTAGCATTACCATGCATTTACAAATGTTATTTGCAAGAACATTAATTAAATTCTTTTTTGTAAAAGGAAAACTCATGGGAATTCCCACCATTCATTTTGCACGATGGGTAATAATTGATAATAATAAGCATGTAATGTTCTTCAGTAATTTTGATGGAAGCTGGCAACAATATCTCGGTGATTTTATTGATAAGTCAGGGTGGGGCTTAACGGGTATATTCAGCAACACAGTTGATTTTCCAAAAACGAGATTTCTTTTCTGGGGAGGCGCTTATGATGAAGAACATTTTCTTGCATGGAGCCGCAGCACACAAATTCTTACACAGGTTTGGTACAGCGCTTATCATCATCTTTCAATAAAAAATATTAATAATAATACTTTAATAAGAAATGAATTGCATAAAAATTTAAATGAGCAACAGGCGCAATTATTTTTAAAAAGATTTTAAATTAGTTACTAATGGAACAATTGGAACTTCAGGAAATTCAAGGCTTGCTGCTGAACGAATATAAAGAGATGGCATGCTCGAAATATTTTCTTTTGCAAATTACTGATGCAACGTATACGAAAATTTTTATTGCAGAAATTGCAGGAAGCATTACAACTGTGGCAGATAAAACAAAAGAATTTTATTTAAATATCGGCTTTACAAGTAAAGGTTTGCAAAGGTTAGGAATGAGTGAAAATAATCTCAGATCTTTTATACGTGAATTCAGGGAAGGCATGGTAACACCGCATCGCCAAAGATTATTAGGCGATTTTGACAGCAGTGATCCGGGAAAATGGAATTGGGGCGGCCCTGCAAATGAAGAAGTAGATTTTATATTAATGGTTTTTGGAGCTAATAAAGAAACAATAGATGTATACAATAAAAATTTGCAGGAAAAACTTGGGCAATATGGTTTGAAAGAATCCTTTCATTTAGATGGACAAATTTTACCTGGGTGTAAAGAAAATTTTGGATTCAGAGATGGAATGTCGCAACCAGTAATTATCGGAAGTGGCTTAAAAGGAATTGCAAATAATAACATTAAGCCAGGAGAATTTTTATTAGGATATAAAAATGAATATGATGTTTATCCTGATACACCTTTGCTTAAAGAAAACCAGGGCGATGTAAATCTGTTACCTCTTGATGCCAATGGTTCCGGTTATAAAGATTTGGGGCGCAATGGAACTTTTTTCGTGCTTCGTCAGTTAAAAGAAGATGTAAAAGGCTTTTGGGATTTTTTAAATGAAAAAAGTAAAAATGAAGATGGAAGCATAAACGAAGAAGAGAGCATAAGGCTTGCAGCAAAGATGATGGGGCGCTGGCCTGATGGTGCACCGTTAGTAAAATTTCCTGATAAAGATCCTAAGATAATAAGTGATGACAATGATTTTAATTATATGGATACAGATAAATATGGTTTGAAATGCCCTTTTGGCGCGCATACGCGAAGAGTGAATCCAAGAGATAATTTTGAAGAAACTGGCCCTGGCGAATCTTTGCAGCTTACAAGAAAGCACAGGATTATGAGGCGCGTACGATCGTATGGTGAACCTTATGTTGGTTCTCCAACTCATAACGAACCTAACGGTGAGGTTGGTTTATTGTTTGGCTGTTTCAATGCAGATATTTCGCGGCAGTTTGAATTTATTCAATATACATGGGCCAATTATCCAAAGTTTAAACAACTGTATGCAGACCCGGATCCTTTTATCGGTGTGAGAGAAAATCCTGAGCCGGGCACCGTGCAAAATTTTACCATTCCGCAACAAACCGCTAATAAATATATAACCGGTTTAAAAAGTTTTGTAACCGTAAGAGGAGGGGGCTATTTTTTCTTTCCTTCAATAACGGTTGTGAAATATTTGAGTACGATTTAGATTAAGCAAATGGTTTATTGTAAACATTGTTTATGCAGCTTCTGAAGATAGCGCTTTTAGAACAAGCGAGTAAACTTTAAGATAAAGCAACCTGAGGCATATAACCAGCACGAAAAGTATTCACGACAGACTTTGGAGTGAGAACAACTAATTTACTTGTATCAGGTAAAGCACTTCTGTTTTCATAACCTAATGGAGACCATAAAAACATTTTTCCATCGGAAACTACGTAAGGTTTTTTATCAATTAAAACAAAAGAACCGTTTGGAATATTATCAATATTTTCTTCAAAGGTTACTTTCAATTTATCGCGGGTCATTCTTTCTTTATGTAGAATTTCATCTATTAATTTGATGCTTGTATTTTCATCAAAATTATATTCAGGATTGCCTTTAAGCCACAGCGTTTTGAATTTATTATAATCACTTCTGCGGCATTCAAAACATGGCCTGTGGCCGGCTGCAAAGGAAGTAGCTTCATCCAGAAAAAAAAGTTCGGTGTACCTGTTAGGCGACATTACTTTTCTTTTTCTTTTTTTAAATTCAAGCTTGCAGGTTATCCATGCTTTTAGTTTGAAAAGCCGCTGTACTTCTTGATTTTCATTGTGAAGAATTCCGCGGTTGCCCATCCACGAGCCACGGGCTTTTGTCATTATTAAATTACCAAATGGATCAACACGGTTTTGTAACATTGAAATTTGATTATTAGTATTTATTTTTTTTCATTTCAGCAGATGAATGATTTTAGAATCCGGTGTTGCATGAGAAGTATTATTTAATTTATATAAAGAATTTGGGTTGTTTAAAAATTTTATACAATTATTTTATGCTAAATACTCTCTCACTTTTGCATTAATAAAATTCTGAACATTTTTCCATGTTTGTTTTTTGAGGCTGATAGGATTTTCACTCTCTTCAGCATCTGCAAAATAAGTGATAGCCTGCGGTACTGTAATAATCAAATTTTGCGTAGCGTATTTTTCTCTATGAAATTTTATAAAATCAGCAACTGAAAAATGTTTTAAAAGTTCTGCTATATCCCAAAAATCTTTTTTCTTACCACGGCCTAATATTGCCTGCACTTAGGCCTGATCAAGGGATGCGGATGACGAATAATATCAATTTTTATGTCGTCAACAAAACAAAAAATTCCGAAGCGGGGATTTGTTGATCTGTTATTAAATGATGCTTTAAATGTTTTTTCAAGCGCATCAATTATTTCTGTATTCTCAAAAATTTTATTTGAAAACAAATCTAAATCATCAGATTTGCGGTGGCCATATAAAAGAGATAAAGCAATTCCACCAACCAACGAAAAATCTTTTAATTCAGGAATTTCCATTAACTTTTTTAATATGGAAAAAGCATTGGGTTCGACTGTCTTAGAGAATAGCATCTGAATTCTTTAAGTGGTTTTTTAATTACAGCGCTTGCCAGGTACATAGTGATTTCCGGCAAAAATTTAGCATTCAGCAAAGCTTCCGTTACTTTCTCATCGCCATAATAACGGCGGCAATTTCGTATGTCATCAACATCGCCACGCTCAAATACACGTTCTATAACAAAATTGGCTTTGGTGTCGTAATTGATATTTTCAAATACTACATCCCAAAAAATCCGTTTATTAAATATTGGCTTAGGTTTATGTGACATTTCACAAAGATATAATTCAATTTTTGTTTAGTCTTGCTGTTACTTAAGGCATAAATGCATCAGCGATAGTTTTTGTATCCATGTAAACCTGTACATGAATAATTTTACTATTCTTAAAAGTGAATGCATGCACCCATTCAGATGTATAGGTTTTGCCGGTGTGAATTACAACAACTGTATCAATACCTAATGCAACAACTGTATCATCGTTAACACATATTTTTTTTGGCAAAAATGTTTTTATTTTTATTGTAGCCGATTGTATGGCTAACATTTCAGCGAGCCCTTCTCTGCCTTTAAATGTACCTGCAAAAGGAATCTCCGGTTCACCCGGCCTTACCCATGTAATATCATTATCAAATAAATTTAATGCAGCTTGCATATTGTTTTCTTCAAAAAATTTATATAACTGTTCAACAATTTGTTGGTTACTTACATTATCCATGCTCTATATTTTGTCTTTAAAAAAATTATCATTTGCTTCAGGCTCTACATCTTTTATATGATTATGATCGTGCCTGAATGCATACATTTCTTCATAAATTTTTTTTCTTACCCTGTTGAAGTTGCCTATTGGCCTGTGTTCCGGAAGTGCATGCCATGAGTTGAAAGAAAGGTTATCTCCAAATTCATTTTGTTCCAGTGTATCAAACACTTGTTTGGGAATATGTATGGTTGCCATTTTTATAAGCGGTGAATCCCATACAACGGTAGGATCTTCAATGGGCATTTTTTCAGGATCAGTCTGGAACTGTATAAAAAAATCATAGACAATATCATGCTTTAATAAAGTAGCAACCATATTAGCCCGCAAAAAATCTTTGCTCTTTTTATTTGTATATTCCAGCTTGTTTTTATCAGAAGGAATTATTGCATATTTCACAGCTTTTGTTTCATCTCCAAAGCGATAGGGAACCGTGCTGAAATAAAAAATTTCAAATGGATGATTGCATTTTATTTTTGCTTTTGCTGCTCTTACCAAAATGGGCAAGCTTTCTATAATTGAAAATAATTTTGGGAAAAAAGTACCGGGCTTATAAGGAACAGTTACCACTTTTAATATTCTGTAAAAATGCCTGACTTTTTTAGATACAAAATTTTTAGTGTTCATTAATATAAAATCGTGATTGCCTCCGCTTTTTTTTGATTCAACAATTTTTTTCCCGGGAACATTCATTATTTTAATTGCAAAACCCCTGATGTCCTTTTTCCAATCGGGTAACGGTTTGGTATTGCCATTTGAAAACCTTATCCATGAAGGAAAGGATTTGTGTTCATGAAATAATCCGACTCTTAATTCTTCCGGAAGATTATTTTCAACTATAAATTCAGCTTTTACACAGCCATTCATTTTAGGATGAATCTGCCTGAATTGTTTTTTTTTATTTGCATACATCCGAAGCATCTGGTCCTGTAAAAGCTTTATTACTTTTTCGGCAATTTTCTCTTCATTCTTTTCAGGATATTCCTTACCGGGAAGTAAAATTTTATCAACAGAATTTTTTTTGCTCATTGCTTTATTTTTAAAGAAGGCGGTTCCACAAGTAAGCAATAAGATTGTAAATAAAATAAAAGATAAGCATAATCTTTTTTGAAAAAAAATTTTCAAGATTAGGTTGAATGTTCACAATCAATGATTCTTTCAATTGATGGGTTTAGCCTAATGTTATTTAGTTAAGGATTTTGACATGGAAGGGCTACGTGTTTATAGTACAATAAACAAAATATTTTTCAGCTCCGCCAGGAGCTGTGTAAAACGTGGCTCCTCCAAAGGAGTCCTTTGGACGATGGAGCCTACACCAACTTGATCCAAACGTTTCTATAAACACGAGGCTCCTAACGGAGCTTAACGAAATAACATTAGGGTTTGGCCAGAACGATATTTCTGTCATCGTATTGGTTATATAAAGATTCCTAAATTTTACTATCTTACATAACTGATTAAGTTGTTGGCCGCCTTGAATTTACATCCTCCTTTAATACTTAAAAACATAAAAGTATATGAATAAGATATTGGCGGAACAAAGTGATTGGGACGAGCTATTAGATTTCATTTCAGACAGGCAGTTAACTCCTGTAATCGGAAAAGAAATGTATAAGTTCAGGAAAGATGATACACTTACTCCCATTGATAATTATTTATCGCAGCAATTACTTGAATTAAATAAAGTAACCGATCAACCTCCTTTAACGCTTACAGAAGCAGTTAATTTTCTCGTGAACGAGAAGAGAGTAAAAACTATGGACATTATCAGGAAATTAAAATCTCTGGTAAAAGAAATAGATTTTGATTTTCCATTGATTTCAGAATTTTTAAGCATTAACGGTTTAAATTATTATATAAACACGGCCGTGTATAATAATGTATTGGAAAATAAAATAAGTGAAGTAAGAAAGCAAAATGCAACCTCTATAAATTTTTCTATTAATGAACCTTTTTCAGATTGTGATGATCTTGAAAGATTACAACAGCCTTTTGTTTTTAATGTTTTTGGTTCTTTGCTCAACACGGTTGATCCTGCTTTAAGTGAAGAAGATTTGCTTGAGTACACAGGATTTTTTAAAGAAAAAATTAGTAATGCAACTAATATTATTAATGCGCTTAAAAATAAAAATTTACTTTTTTTAGGATGTGCATTTCCCGATTGGATGATACGGTTTGTTCTGCGCCTTTTATCTCACGAGCCTATGCACGACTGGGGAACCAAAAGAACAATCTTAATTATAAATGATAAAACAGAAGCTCGTGAAAAGCAATACGAATTTTTGAAAAATTATGATGTAGTTACTTATGAAGGTGATACGAATGCCTTTGTTCATGAGCTTTCCAGCCGGTGGAAGCAAAGAAATCCAGAATCAATAAAATCTAAAATGGTTTTTTTAAGCTATACCATAAAAGATAAAGAAGCTGTTGAAAATTTAAAAAAATCAATTGAAACTATTAATAATGTAACCTGCTGGTACGATAACCGCGAAATTGTTGCCGGAGATAATTTTAAAACAGAAATTGCAAAAAATATTAAATCTGCAGATTTATTTATTCCTCTTATATCAGGCAACAGTTTGAACCATAAAGATGGTTATGTACAAATAGAATGGTTCACTGCCGATAATGTAAATACATTTAGAAAGATTGACGGCAATAAAGATAAATACCTGATGCCTGTTGTAATTGATGACACCAATCCTTATGATAATAATGTGCCAAAATATTTTTCAGAATTAAGTATTGGAAAAGTTCCTATGGGCAACCCAAATGAGGAATTTATTAAGCAGGTAAGAGAAACGCTCAATTTAATTTAATTGTTTATGTTATCAACAACTAACGAGTCTTTACAAAATACAGGAGCATCATCTTTTATCGGATTACAATCTTACACAGAAGCGCAGGCAGATATTTTTTTTGGAAGAGATGAAGAAATAGATCGCTTAACCAAGCTTGCACAATCAAATATACTCACTATAGTTTTTGGTAAATCAGGAACAGGAAAAACTTCTTTATTAAATGCAGGGGTATTTCCAAAACTGAGAAAAGATTATTGTTTGCCTTTTCGCATACGATTAGAATTCCAGGAGGGCAGTCCTGATTTAATAACACAAATAAAAAATGTTTTAAAAACAGAAATAGATAAGTATGGATTTAAAGTAGAATCCTATCCATCATCAGAAACGTTGTGGGAATATTTTCACAGCGAACCTTTGTGGAAGAGCATTACGCCAATATTAATTTTCGATCAGTTTGAAGAAATATTTACGCTGGCAAAAAAAAGTAATCGTTTTGGCAATAATGAATTGAATGCTTTTTGGGAAGAGCTGTCAGATTTAATAGAAAATTCCATTCCTGAAAAACTAAAAGAAAAATTTCTTAATCATAAAGAACAAATTGAATACGATTATAAAAATCAAAAAATAAAAATCCTGTTTTCCTTTCGGGAAGAATTTCTTCCTGAATTTGAAAGTATCACTTCAAAAATTCCATCTATAAAATATTCCCGTTTCAGGTTAATGCCTATGAATGGCAACCAGGCTTATGAAGTAATTACTAAAACATGGAAAGATAATATTGATCCTGCGCAGGCAAATGAAATAGTAACCTTTCTTACCAATGAACCTGAAAAAACAAGTTATGATTTGGTTACAATAGAACCATCACTTTTAAGCCAGGTGTGTTCTTATATTGATAAAGAAAGATTGAAAGATGGAAGGCAAAAAATTTCTTCTGAATTTCTTAAAAAATATCCTAAAGAAATTATTCTTCGTTCTATTTATAATGAAGTGCTTGCTGAAAGCAATGATGCCATTGTAAATGAAAACGGCAATTTAAATGCTTCCGCAAATCCCGCTAAAGTTTTTGTGGAAGATAAATTAATTACAGATGAAGGCTACCGTACAAAATATGTATTGAATGAAAATGATGTGATGCTGTTTCCGGCAATTGATGTATTAAAACGAAAATATTTTTTGCGTGATGATGGTAAATCTGTAGAGCTTACGCATGATGTGTTAGCGCCATTAATAAAAGAAGATCGGGAAGAAAGAAGAAAAGAGATTGCTTTGGTAGTTGCAAAACAAAAAGCCAGGAAAAGAGCTACACAAATAATTATTGGTTCATTACTTTTTTCAGTATTGATAGCCGGAGCAATCTGGTTTTTCACCACAAAAAAAGCCAGGAAAGATAGAGAGGCAGCTAAGGAAGAAACCGTACATTTAAAACAATCAATTGTAAGTAATAATATAAAATTAGATAGTATTAAAAAACGCATAAATGAATTAGACGTAGATAAAAATGATACTAATAAGATATTGGCTTTACAAAAGAAAAATATAGAATATGACAGTACAATAAAAATGCTAAATCAAAAAGTAAAAGAACTTACAGATAATAAAAATTATTCAGATTCCACAAATAATGAATTGCTTCAAAACACGGAAGCCTCATTATTGAAATTGAAACATGATGATAGCATCTTATCTATAAATCATACACAGTTAAATAATAGTTATGACTCATTAAATAAAAATGTTACTTCTTTAAAAAATGAAAATGCCCGGTTAAATAATGATTTAGGCAATTCAAAAAATGATTACACAACTTTAATAAATAATAATACAACTTTAAAAAATACTTACGATAATTTAAAAAGTGATTATGATCTTTTAAAAAGAAATTATAATGAATTAAAATCAAGCAAACCTTTACCTGCGCCTGATGAACAACAACCTTCTGCACCAGCTGATAATAATAGTTTGAAAGTAAATTTATATTCTTCAAAAAATGAGGATATACCCAATAATGTAACCATATACCTTATTCCTGATGTAGGCGCCAATAAAAAAATAATAAGAGATTCAAAGACTTATGAAAAACATTGCGATGATGCAAATATTAAAAAAGCCCAGGATGTAAAGATTGCAATCTTCATCAATAATGTATATTCATTTCCTGATGTTGCCCCCGGAGATTATTTTATAAAAGTTTGCTCTTATTATGGGCCATACAAAGAAATGACCAAAAAAACAGGTACTGAAACAATTAAAATGGATATTTCTGAAGCGCTAAGAAAGTAACTCAACTATTAAAATCTTTCAAAATGTTCAGGCTTTATAATATAAGAAGCCTTCCATCCTATCTGGTAAAGCAATTCCCTGTTATTTGAATTACTCATATCAGTTATACTTTTTACATCAAGCTCAGTAAATGTTTTTTTAAATCCTAATTTATTAAGATCATCCGTTGTAATGCAGAAATTATACCGCAGGTAAGATATCAATGGTTTATCTCCAAGAAAATCTTCTTTCATATCTTCAATCTCCATATCCATAATATCGGCAGTGGGCGACCTCGAAAGCCATTGCAGCATTACACGGTTTTGCCAGCTTGCATCCTGCATAAGCATATCTGGAATATTTGCCGCCCATGAAAGCATGGTGGAATCGTCAATCTCTTTTACATATTTTTTAAAGACGCTGAAACCGGTTCCTATAGATACGAGTAACAATTTGTCTTCACTCATTTTCCAATGAAAAGGAAAACCTTTAAGTGTTGCAATCATTAATAAAGTTAATGATGGATTATTCGCCATGCTTAATCCGCCATCAATAAAAGCTGCCTGCTGATCCTTCATTACTGAAATCATTTGTGGCGCAAAATAAGTTGGCGCTGCTGAGCTTGCACGCACTGCCTGCCATAACGGAATATCTTTATTTTTGCCAAAGTCTGAATCAAAAAATTTTCCGTTAGGATGATTGATTAATGGCCAGATGCTGTTGGTGTCTGCCCTTTTAGCCACGATGCATAATCCTGTTTTTAATTCTTTGCTTCCCAGCGTTAAATCGCCATAAGCAAACTTTAATCCATCTTCCATTGCCTTATAATTATAATTTGCCTTTAGCCATTTCATGGTTTCCATCGGGTTCCACCAATTTCTTTTTTCACCAAAAATTTTACCTCCAAGATCCATATACAGTTTGGTAATTTCATCTACAGTTTTACCGATAGCCAGCGATGCCGCAATGATAGATCCTGTAGAAGTGCCGCCAATTAAATCAAAGTAATCGCATAAACGAAAATCTGATTTGTCAGCATATTTTGCTTTAAGTATATCTTCTAATTTTTTTAAATAACCCAATGTAAGCGCACCTCTTATTCCGCCGCCATCAAGCGATAAAATTTTTTTGGGAGTTGGTGAGTTAAACCTCTCAAGCAATGCTGACATAAATGTAATTAATGGTTATTTAAATAATCAGAAGCTTCAGGAAGTGATTTAAAAAATTGTGCACCGTTTTTCATAACCATCTTAGCAGTTTGTTCCAACGATTTTATTTGTGCTTTGTTGAAGGTTTTATTTTCATCTTTGGTAAGGTAACAGAATATTGTTTTTGCCGGTTGTTTATTGCTATCATCCACTACTTCTGCAATTGAATATACACCCGTCATTTTTGGCGTAATTACATACAGGCAAAAATCACACAGTTCTCTTTGCTTTATTTCTTCTTCCATCATAGCCTTCGTCCATTCACCATTTAGAACAGGTTGAAAATAATTTATTTTTAAATCTTTAATGAATCCATCTCTCCACAAAGAACCATTGCAGGTTCCGCCAAGAAATACTTTTTTCATACTTAATTAATTATTTATAAGAAGCTGTCTAAAAATGAAATTTTCGTTCATCATATTGCAGTTGGTGGGGACACCAACCGCGACGTTCAGCCTTGGCTGGTGTCCTCACCGGCCACTTTTGCTATTATAAGAAATTCTAAAATTATTTTTAGACAGCCTCTAAGATAAAAATTTAAACAGAGATAAAAAATAGATGCCTCATGTTGTATTCCTTCTCCACAAAAAAAAAGACCACCCCTCTGGTAGTCTTTCATAAACAAAATAATTAAACAAACTAAGCAGCTATACGGCTTACAACGTCGCTATATACAAGTTGCTCTCTTCTGCCTACTACAGCCAGGCGGCAATATTATTTAGTACCGGGCACAAGGAAAGATTTGCTGGGCCATTTTAATATAAAAACTACAGAGCGATATTTACATGTAAGCAAACAATCATTAGTAAATATTGTAAGCCCGTTAGATGATTTATTTAATAAAGGAAATATAGACTGGTAATTTGCAACAATACAAAAAGGCGAACCAGGAAAAAATTTGTATTGGCGCAACTACAATACAAAAAGGCGAAGATTAAAATATTGAGTATCAATCATCGCTTTTATTTGCGATATAATTGGAGTGTCATATATTTATGTGTTGCCTGCTATATTACGACACCTCAAACGTATGGACACTTTACAAGAATTTAAGTTCAAAAATATTTACGAGTTGACTGACTTAATAGACGGGCATGTTAAAGCGGACGTCGAATTTTGGAACTACAATGATGAATACTTTTTAAATAGTGCAATCAAGTTTTCCAAAGACACATTGTTACATTTATATATTGTAACGACAGCTTTAAATTTTTATCGTAGAGACTTCCGCAAAAACGGATATGATGAAGATGAAGAAAGCATGGAAAAATGGTATATTCTGTTTGACAGTTATCAAGTCAAAATCAAGAAATTTAATTTCAATGGTAAAATTGAAATAGATAATTGGTTTGAAAAAAATATCGCAATATTTGAAGAGTTATTTACTAAAATGGCTGACGAAGTATTTTATATTCTTTTCAGTAATCGACAGTTTCTGCTCGACTTTAATAATTTGACAACGAAAACAGTAACGGAAACTATATTTCCATTAAACTGCTTGACGACAAAGGGAACAATTAAAAGAGTATCAATACCAAAGTGGGTTCAGACTGCTGTTTTTCATAGAGACAAAGGAAGATGTGTATTCTGTTTTACAGACTTGACAGGATTAATTAACACTCTAACAAGTTTAAATTATGACCACATTATTCCTTTAGACTTGTTCGGAACCAATGACCCTTGTAATATCCAATTGACTTGCGAAAAGTGTAATAAGAAAAAAACAAACAAGGACGGAACTACAAGTAACAAATACATTCCTTGGTGGACAAAATAAATACAGCAGGCAACAAGCAGTTTTGCGCAAGCGGGGCTGACCTGCTAACAATCAGCATTAGTGCATGTTTCAGCCGTAGTACCAGCCGACGGAATTCTGTTGAGCAATAGTAATAACAATGAACTTTTATTTATAAATTTGGCAACAGTTCCGGCAGACGGAATACTATTATCCCGCCTGCGCAAAGCTGTACCGTTGTAGGTAATGCTCACAGACATGCGGATATATTAGATTCACAAATAGTTTTAATGAGTGGCAAAAATTTAAGGAGCAGTTGTTTGTATGAGAGTAGTATTTAAATAAAAAAAATCGTTTATTACAATTTTGAAGATGAAAAAAATATTTCTGCTATTTACACTGATTTTTGTTGTCAAAAATTTTGCTGATGCCCAGCATAGTTTAACATCAAATGCTAATTTTAGCAATTCTCTACAGTCTCCTAAAACGCTTACGAGTGAACAAATACATCGCATCGGCGATTATGGAAAACTTTGGTACGTACTAAATTTATTTCATCCTGAAATGGCTTATGGTAAAATAAACGCAGATAGTTTATTTACAAATAATATCGGCGACTTGCTTAATGAACCATCAGCAGAAAATTTTAAAAAATCAGTGCAAAATATGATTAACGAATTGCACGATCCTTATACAACTATTCAGGAAAAAAAGAATGCAACAGATTCAGTCCAACTTCCAAAACGCTCGTTATTAAAATGGCTTGATGATAGCGTTGCGCTTGTGTATTTTGATGATGAATTTATGAGAGAAAATACAAACCCTTTTTATAATCCTACTTTGTTATCATTAATTGATACATTAAAACATGCAACCGGTATTATCTTAGACTTGCGCAAAACAAGCCTGAATGAAGGCGATTATTATTCTTCTGATTTTATGAAACAATTTATTGGTTATATAACTTTTCAAAATATTAGTTATCCTTCTTTCCGTTCAAGAATTCATTATGGTCATGAATCAGAATCCCTCGATATATCATCCTTTTATTATCAGGGATGGTTTTTACAAAACGGTCTTGTTGTCTATAAAAAACAAAAATCAATTCACAAACCCATTTGCCTTCTTATAAACCGTTTCAATAATAATATAAGCGATGCTATAGCTACATTGCAACAAAATGGTATTGCAAAAGTTATTGCCGATGACAGCCTGCGCAACTTTGAACCAGCAGCTACTTATCCGATGATTTTGGCAGATAGTTTAAAGGTAAACGTTCGTTTAAGTAAAGCAATTTATGCGAATGGCAATAAAAACTTTTCGCCTGATACAATTATTTATCATACCAGTTCTAAAACTGAAGGTGCGATTATTTCTACTGCAATTCATTTTCTGAAAAATAATTGGAAGGAAAAAGTTTCCGCTGCACAAACATTGCAAAACATATTTGCAACACCTAAAGTAGAAGGTTATGATAGTTTGGCTTATCCGCCAGCAGCGCTCAGATTGTTAGGTTTATTAAGATACTGGAGTGCGATTGAATATTTTTGTCCAAACAAAGACCGCATTACAAAAAATTGGGACAGCGTTTTATATGAATATGTGCCGAAGCTTTTAAATGCGAAAGATTCTCTTGATTATAATTTTATTGTTGCCAGGTTAATTAAGGAAATAAATGATACACACGGGTTTTTTGGGAGTGCGGTTTTTAGAAGGTTGATTGCAAAAACACCGGAAGTTCAATTAAAATATGTTGAGCACAAAACGATTCTTTATAAAATATATAATGATTCATTAAGAAGAAATATTTCCATTGGAGATGAAATTATCGCGGTTGATGGCATCCCTATAAAACAATTGCGCGAAAGCATTGCACAATATATTGGCGCCTCTACCAATGCATCTTTACAAAGAGATATATCAGAACGGGTGCTTTCAGGAAAGCTCAATACCTCAGTTAAAATAAACTTTATACACAACGGCAACCATACAACTCTTACTTTACCAAGAAAAGACAGAGCTTATGATTTATACAAGTTAAAAGAAGGCACAGTTTTTAAAAAAATAAATGATAAAATTGGTTATGTTGATTTTGGAAGGTTGCAGGTAACTCAAATTGACAGCATGTTTAATGAACTTAAAAAAACAAATGCAATTATTTTGGATGACAGAAGTTATCCAAACGGAACTGTGTGGACACTTGTTAATTATTTAACTGATAAAACTGTAACCATTGCAAAAGGCACAACAATGATTGCAGATTCGCCTGACACTGCAACTATAACCATGCAGGATCAATTATGGCAAATACCTGTAACACCGCAGCCGCTTAAATATACAGGAAGAATTATAATTCTTGTAAATGAAACTACGCAAAGCCAGGCCGAATATAGTTGCATGGTGTTACAGGCTGCGTATAAAAAAGTTACAATTGTTGGAAGCCAAACTGCAGGTGCTGATGGTGATGTAACCGGAATAAAAATACCCGGCGGTATTACAACAGCTTTTTCCGGCCACGGTATTCATTATCCCGATGGCAGGGCAACACAAGGAATAGGAATTGTTCCTAACATAAAAATTTCTCCAACCATTAAAGGAATTAAGGAAGGTAAAGATGAAGTTCTTGAACGGGCGATTGAGTTTGCGAAAACCGGTAAATGAGAACTTTTATTAAATAAAATCATTCTCATTTATTGTAGATAATTTTTTGCAAGAAGGAAAAGCACTACCTACAGCAAGTGTATTGCCAAAATGCAGGCTGACGTAACGTGTCTTTCAACTTTTGTTTTTCAATTAAGCTGCAGTTCCAGCTCGACATTATAAATTTAGCTAAGTGCAAATCATCAACTTTTAAATAAATTTGGCTTCAGTTGCCTGGCTTGGCGGAATTCTATTTCCTGCACTTCGGCAATACTTTTCCGTTGCCTGCAATGGCATGACACACTCTAATGAAGCAATCACTTTTATTTATATTAAGCCTTTGCAGGTGTTCCAAAAAAAAGTTCCCACCAGCATAAGCCCATACGCTGCCGATGATTTCTATGACAAAAACAAATCAATTTTAGGCTGCTTTTTTCACATATAATTCCTGTTTATTCACAACAGCTATTACCCTTGCTAACAATTTATTTTTAACGGCATTGAGTACACTAAGTTTGCTTTTTCCGT
>JBBRTG010000033.1:0-27097 GCA_038244655.1 Chitinophagales bacterium | reverse complement strand
GGATAAATACCGTTTTTAAATTGCCACTCATTATTTCCGGTAATAGCATCGTTCTTTTCTGCGCCTGCTGTAGGCAGTCTATGCGGTATCAGGATATATAAAAGATTATTAAGATTATTCTCATCTCCCCAAACAAAAACAACCTGGTAGCGGCTGCCACTAAATAAAACCGAACACTTTTTTAATTCTTTTTCTGAAAAAAAATACATATCTTTTTTTACATTCTGCACACCAAAAAAGCTGACAAGAAATTCGTGAGAATCAAATTGCAGCAACTCTTCTGCATACTTTATTTTAGATGGAATTTTTTTTACCTGTAATTTAAAATTGTATTGCGGAAGACTATCTTCCACTTCCGATATTGCCTGGATGGTAACATTCCCTCTTTGAAAAAGTATTGAAGGTTCTTTATTTACATCTTTTTTGTCGTCATAAAAAAAGCCTGATTTTATTAAACTTCGCTTCCCATCCTGGTATTCATTCAATGCTGAAGTATGTAAAGTAAAATATTTGGAATCGTCTTTGAAATCTATATCAATAGTTCTTTTTGGCCCTGTATATTTATTTTTGCCCTTAACTTTTACGCTGAAAATCGCTTGCATTGTATCACTTGTTAATTTGTTACTGTATAAAGCAAATCCTTTTTTCTTCATAAAGTGATCAATGTTTTTTGATTGCATAGAAGATAAAGTAACGAGGTCATCAACATTAAATGACTGGCTGTGTGCTTTGCCTGTTGCAAAGTTTTGCAGAATGAGTATAAGCAATAATCTCTTCATCATTTATCTTGTTAGTATTTCAAAATGGCTTTAAAAGGATTGGGAGAGGTTGCCTGGAACCAGCAGAGAAGCCGATTATATTAAAATTGCGAGGCTAAAATAATACCTTTTTTCAAGAGTACGAAATATGAGTGAAATAGTTTTCAAATTTAATTGTGGCGCAGGAATGAAAAACATCTTAAAGCTTTGACTGCGTAACACAAAATCTACTTTACCCTTACTTTTACAAAAATTAAAAGAATGAAGCGTTTATTATTTTATAGCTTATTATCCATTTTCTTTATTGGATGTAATGCTCAAACTCAGCATTCATTTGTAAAGCAAGAAAATAATAATACGCTTTTATGGGAGATAAGCGGCAACGGTTTAAAAGATCCAAGTTTTCTTTTCGGAACTTTTCATTTATTGTGTGAAGAAGATATTCATTTCAGTACGCAGTTAAAAGATGCAGTAAAATCGAGCAATGAAATTTATATGGAACTCGATATGGATGATCCGTCAACTTTGTTGGGAGGCATGCTTTATCTGAATATGAAAGATGGTAAAAAGCTACAGGATTTATATACACTGCAGGAATATAAAAGATTGGAAAATTATTTTACTGATTCGCTGCAAACGCCTATGATGCTGCTGCAAAGAGCAAAGCCGTATTTTCTTGTGGCATTGCTTTATCCTAAAATGATGAATTGCAATTCGCCTGCCGGTGTTGAGGAAGAACTTATAAAAATTGCAAAGGAAGATAAAAAAGAAATTAAGGGATTAGAGACAATTCAATTTCAGGCATCGGTATTTGACAGCATTCCTTATGATGTGCAGGCAAAGGAATTGTTGAAAAACATTGATAGCTTTTCTGTTTATAAAAAAGAATTTGCTGACCTGATGAACTTTTATAAAACCCAGCAACTTGATTCAATGCAAAGCCTGCTTGCGGAAAGTGATTTTGGCACTGATAAGTATGATGATCTTTTGCTTAACAACAGGAATAAAAAATGGATAATAAAATTAAATGAAATCATGAAGAACGAAAGTGTGTTTGTTGCAGTAGGAGCGGGGCATCTTACAGGAGAATATGGGCTCATTAGTCTATTGAGAAAAGAAGGTTACAAAGTAGAGGCGCTTGAAAATGTTAAATAGCTTCCATGTTCGATGTACGAAGTTTGATGTATGAGGTTATATCACTTCAATTTTTTTAAAAGACGCAACGTTATCTTACTATTGAAATAATTTTTTTTCTACAATCTTACAATCATTTTTTGATATTCTTAAAAATGCTCTCCCACCAAGTGTCAATGAATCTTTTAAAACATATTCAATCCTAAACTCATTGTTTGTTTCACTATATCTTTTTTATAAAGAGATAATTTATAGTGCTGTTGTTTTATAAAATCGTCAGCTACTGTTTCGGCAGATGCCTTTGTGCAATGTAAAAATGATATGAGTTTTTAAAATTTCACAGGTATTATTGAATAGCTAATTGGCATATTAGCACATCATCAAATTTCTTTAAAATTGCTCCAGCTTACTAAACAAGAAATCTCCTTCAATTTTTGCATTATCATCACTGTCGCTTCCATGTATAGCATTTTCGCCAATTGATGCTGCATATAATTTTCTTATGGTTCCTTCATCTGCCTGTGCAGGATTGGTAGCGCCTATTAATTTCCTGAATTCTTCAACAGCATTTTCTTTTTCGAGTATGGCAGCAGTAATAGGCCCACGGCTCATAAACTCTACAAGTTCACCATAAAAAGGGCGTTCCTTGTGAACTTCATAAAATTCTCCCGCTTTTTTTGTGGAAAGATGCGTCATCTTCATAGCAATAATGCGGAATCCTGCTTCATTAATCTTTTGCAAAATAGCTCCTGTATGGCCTTTCTCAGTTGCATCGGGCTTAATCATTGTAAATGTTCTGTTAGTCATCATTTGGTTTTTTGGGACGCAAAGCTAATGAAAATGAGCAAAGAATTTTGTTATGCAGACTTTATCCCTGTTAATTTTTTTGCAAAGCAACAATCAAAAAAATTTTCTATTATTGCGTCAATAGAAATAATTGAAATCAACCTTTAAAATATTACCTGATACTGTTGACGCAGGCAAATGCATACTTGTATGTGAAATAAGCAATGAAGGTTTTTCGTATGCCATAAAAGACGATGAAGAAAATAATTATGTAGGTGTTGCTGTTTATCATTTTGATAAAGATACTCTTGCCGTCAATTATGCTTCTGTTATGGAGAATGTAATTAAGCAACAATCATTATTCTCTGAAAATTTTAAAAAAGTATATATTATTTATTCTTTTTCTGAAAGTGTATTAATACCATTTTCTTTGTATAGCTCGAATGAAAATACCAATGTGCTTAATTGCATTTATGGCGATCTTCACAAAAATGTTTCCATACTTACCGACCTTATCGCTGAAAAAGGAATTTATAATTGTTATCGTATTCCAACTGAAATTGTAAGTATAATCAAATCGAAATTTCCTCATGCCACACACAGGCACCAGTATTCTGTTTTATTAAGACAATTACCTTTAAAAGGCGATAAGATGTCGGTTATTTTCTATCCCCAAAAAATTATTATGGTGCTTACCAAAAACCGAAAGCTCCAATTCATAAATAGTTTTTATTACCGTACTGCAGAAGATGTATCTTATATTTTATTAAATGCATGTGCCCAATTTGATGTAAAAAATATTCCGGTTGAAGTAAGCGGGTTAATAGAAAAGAATTCACCATTATACAAAGAAATTTATAAATATTTCAGCATGGTACGTTGTACTGCGCTTCCCGAAACATGTAATTATTCAAATGAAATTACCAGGCATCCTTCTCATTATTTTAGCCATATTTTTGCAGTTGATTCATGCGTATAATAACGGGAAAATATGGAGGCCGAAAAATTAATCCGCCTTCTAAAATGCCGCATACACGGCCCACAACTGATATTGCAAAAGAAGGATTATTCAATATAATTGAAAATAATATTTCAATCGAAGGTTTAAAAACGCTTGACATTTTCGGAGGAACAGGAAGCATAAGTTATGAACTGGCTTCAAGAGGCGCTTCCGATCTAACAATTATAGAAAAAGATCCAAAGATGTATGAATTTATAAAAAATAAAATTGCTGAATTGAAAATTGATAATTGTGCTGTTGTAAAAAATGATGTGTTTCGTTTTTTAGAAAATTGTTCTGATACTTACGATTTAATTTTTGCCGGTCCGCCATACTCATTAAAAAATATTGATGAGTTGCCCGTGATTATAAAAGAAAAAAAAATGCTTAATAAAAACGGTTGGTTTATTCTTGAACATACACCTGCAAATAATTATGAAAAAATGCCTTTATTCAAATCATCACGAAATTATGGAACAACGGTTTTTTCTATTTTTATAAATGGTTGAAGGTTGACGATGTACGATGTACGATGTGAGATGTGCGATGTAAAAGAGAATGACTATTGACCATTGACTTATTGACTATTTATTATGAAACCAATTTTTATTACAGGCACAGGAACAGCAGTTGGCAAAACCCTGGTAGCTGCAATTGTTACAGAAGCGCTGCAGGCAGATTACTGGAAACCAGTTCAGGCAGGCTATAACGAAGGAACCGATTCATTGTGGGTTGCAGAAATGCTATCGAATAAAAAAACAATTATTCATCCTGAATTGTATAAATTAAAAATGGCTGCATCGCCACATATTGCAGCGAAAGCAGAACAAAAAAAAATTACCTTAAAAGATATTGCCAATCATTTGCCCAAAACAAAAAATCAATTAATTATTGAAGGCGCCGGTGGATTAATGGTTCCTCTGAATAAAAAGAAATTTGTTTGCGACCTTATAAAAAAATTAAAAGCAAGAGTTATTATTGTAAGTAAAAATGAATTGGGCAGCATTAATCATTCTTTACTTACTGCTGTAGTTTTAAAGAAAGAAAAGATTGATGTTACTGGCTGGATATTTACAGATGAATATCTTAATTATGAAGAAGAAATTGAAAACTGGAGCGGCTTTCCCATTATAGCATCTGTAAAGCATCTACCGGTTATTAATAAAGAAACTATTAAAGCAGAGGCGCAAAGAATACAACATAGCCTGCAAAAATTTTTATGACAAAATCGGAACTTAGAAAACTCTATAAAGAAAAAAGAAAAAAGCTTTCTGATAAAGAAGTGGAAAAATTTAAAGATTGTATTCTTATCAATTTTCAAAAAATAAAATTCCCCTTTGTTTCGTGTGTGCATACTTACATAGCATCTGAAAAACTTGGTGAAATAGATACTTCGGCAATTACACGATACCTGCAATTTAAAAATCCGGGGATTAAAATCCTTGTTCCCAAAATTGATATTGCCGCGGGCAACATGCAGCATTTTCATTTTGAAGATGATGTTGAATTTGAAGACAATGCGTTTGGAATTTCTGAACCATCGTCAGGAAAAATTTTTTCACCCGAAGAAGTTGATTTGGTATTGGTTCCTTTGCTGGCTTTTGATCAGCAAGGATTCAGAGTTGGTTATGGCAAAGGTTATTACGACAGGTTTCTTTCTGAATGCAGGCAAGATGTAATAAAAATCGGATTAAGCTTTTTTGAACCCGAGGCGCAGATAGATGACATCAATCAATTTGATATATCTTTAAATTATTGCGTTACACAAGAGAAGATATTTGAATTTTAATAACCGTTATGCTTAGACGATTTAGCTATATATTATTTCCTCTTTCAATTGGGTATGGTTTTATAATCAGGCTTCGTAATAAATTGTTCGATAAAAATATTTTGCGATCTGCCTCTTTTAATTTCCCCGTTATTTGCATAGGAAATCTTGCTGTTGGCGGCACAGGTAAAACACCCATGACGGAATATCTTATACGGCTGCTCGAAAAAAAATATACACTCGCCACTTTAAGCCGCGGTTATAAAAGAAAAACAAAAGGCTTTGCTATTGCAGATGATACAACAACAGCAATTGATATAGGAGATGAGCCGATGCAGTTGCATAAAAAATTTCCGGAAATAACGGTAGCGGTTGCAGAAGAAAGAGTAGTTGGTATTCCACAATTGCTGCATGAAAAACCCGGCACAGAAGTAATTATTCTTGATGATGCTTTTCAGCACAGGGAAGTAAAAGCGGGGTTGAATATACTTCTTACTGAATGCAAAAACCTTTACACGAATGATTTTATGTTACCTGCCGGTGACCTGAGAGATGTAAAAAGCAGTAGTAAAAGGGCTGACATTATCGTGGTTACAAAATGCGATTCACATTTAAAGGAAGAAGAAAAAAAAGATATAATTAATGAAATAAATCCTTTAGCTCGCCAAAAAATTTACTTCACTACAATTGATTACGACAGTCCATATCATCTTTTTACAAAAGAAAAAAAATTGCTGGAAAAAGATTGTAATATTTTGCTGATATGTGGCATCGCAAATCCAAAGCCGTTGGAAAATGCATTAACTAATTATGGTTCCACTTATGAAATGCTTGCTTATAAGGATCATCATATATTCAACATAGATGATCTTAAAGAAATAAAAAATCATTTTTCAAAAATAGAAACTCCTAATAAAATAATTCTCACTACAGAAAAGGATGGCGTGCGGCTTGCGAAATTTGAAAGCGAATTAAAAAATCTTCTCATTTATGTATTGCCTATGAAGCATACTTTTTTATTTGGGGAAGAAAGTAAATTTGAAAACGATGTGCTTCAATTTATTGATTCATTTAAAAAGCAACTGTAAAAAGCAAATAAATATATATGCCGGAATTACAAAATGAACTACAGAAAGAATTTGAATTGGAAAGAATGATCTTATTCAGCGATGCTGTATTTGCCATAGCAATTACACTGCTTGTTCTTGAAGTAAAATTTCCAAAACTGCCGGATGATGCTTCTACATCAGAATTGCAACACCTCTTTAAGCCTGTTATCATAAGAGTCTTAGCTTTTGTTATAAGTTTCTTTTTTATAGGAATAATGTGGGCAAAGCATTTAAAAGTTTTTAAATATCTTAGGAGTTATAATAGCACTATCATTGCCCTTAACCTTATTTTTCTTTTCTTTATTGTTTGCTTTCCTTTTACTGTTTCAGGATTTTCAGAAAATACACATACACATATTTCATTGCCTTTATTTCTTTACGTTTGCAACATTGCTTTCGTTTCAATAGCTAAGGCTGTACTTTGTTATTACCTCTTTAGAAAAGATTCGTCATACACCGTACCGGGTTTTGCAACAGAAAAAAAATACCTGTTATTGGAAAGTGTGTGGACTGCTGTTGCTTTTATTATAGTCGTACTCATCATGGTTGTTGTTTATAAAATTTTTCCTGAAAATCCTTTTTATATAATTTATGGTATTTATGCTTTGCCTTTAATGATGATAATCATAAGAAGAAAATTGAAAAAATTTAAACCTTTAAAAATAAAAGTTAGTCATCATATTTAACCATAGCCTGGATTAATGATTCTGTATTGACTGAATTATCTGTACCGGATTTTGTATTCATGGTGGTTACGCCGCCTAAAGGCTGCCAACCTAAATCAATATTTTGCTTAATAAGAATTTCAAGATTTTCAATTCCTTTTGAGCTGGTGATGATTACGTAATCAACTATTCTTCTCATTTTATTTGTTTTATTTTTTTGTAGCGAAGTTATAATAAGACAAATCCCAAAAGTTTATTATTGTCTTCAATTATTTTTCTTTTACGTTTTTGTGACTTATGCTTAAACATAAATAGAATAAAAAGTCCTATAATTTATATTATGTTAAATATAGGCTACACAGCTATGCTTTGAAAGAAAAATAACAAAAGCCGGGGCTTCTGTTTTTGATTCCAATCTCTGTTTATTATGCAATAGATTGCGATATGACAGATGAACAAAGATTAACCGTCATAAATATGATAATTGCAGAAGTTAATAGAGTACATAGTGCAGGAACAAGATGGGCAATAGTTGAAGTTACTAACCTATTACCCACTCCTTCAGAAATCGCAAAAGTTTATGGAGCAATTGTTCAAAGTGGAGAATATATAGGAATTAAAGAAATTGATGGGAATTATAATTTCTTAAAAAATCCTGATTATAAAAAACCAAAATGGCATGAAGAAAATTATAATTTAGCTCAGATAAGAAACGGCGCAATTACGGCAGGATTTGCATTATTAGTAGGAATATCCCTATGGTTAATACAGAACCGAGAAAAAGCCCGAGAATATAAGGAACTACATCAGCAATTGGATAAGGCAAATGAGAAAATAGATTCTCTAATTTCGCTTCCAATTTTTCGGAAGAAATAGACATTCACTACATATTATTCCTAAACTTATTTATCCTAATGGTATGGCTGATAAGATTTTTTTTGAGGATTATATCCCGCAAATAAAAAAAGCCCCCTGTTTTATTTGGAGGCTTAGAGTTAGGCGCTTGTTCATAAAGCAAGCAACAATTAAAAAACGTTAAGGAAGTAAAGTTTATTATATTTTATAGAAAAAATTTTAAGGCTATCCTTTCTAAAATAAAAACCCGGGGAATAATTCTCCGGGCCTTCTCTCTTTGTATTTAATTATTGAATCAATTTACAAACTTTGCATCTGCTGCATCATATTTAGTCTGGTACAATTTCACTTTATCATTTTGGTTTAGGCTTTCATAAATTTTTTGCATAAGGTCAACAATTGATTTGTAATGCGATTTCTCAGATTTTTTATAAGCTGCTTCTAAAGTAGTTAAGGCTTTATCAGCGTAAGGTATTGCTTTATTAAAATTATCTTTTGATTCTGCAATCAATGCAGTTTTCCTTTTTACATCATCAGGTTTAGGGCTTTTTATCTTCGATGCTGAATCACGTATATCAATACCCCGGTTATAATAATATTGTGCATACAGCCAGTTATTAAGCACATCATTTGGATTAATTTTATTTGCTTTCTCTACCTGTTCACCCAGGGTTTTCAATAACTCCTGTTTATTGGTAACCACCACACCTTCATCTCCATTATACAGGTAGCCAAAAATATCGTTGGCATAATTAAAATGATACATCAGGCTATCAGGATGCTTTGTTACCAATCCTTCATAATTTTTAAATAGAGCGGCATGATCTTTTTTATCGCGGTAATAATCCTGCAATACCAAATCAAAATAATCATCATTTGGAAAAAGCTGTTTCCCGAGGTTGGCATATTTCATCATGTTGGTTTCGTCCTTTGCATCTTTGTAATGCAAAGTGAGCCATTGGTAAGGAAGTTCAAATGCTGCGTTGTCACCTTCTTTTGTTCCTGTAATTTTTGCATCGGCAAGCCTTGTGAAGTAAGTCATTGCCATATCAGTTTTACCGGCATTCAGCGCTGCTTTCCCAATGTTTAAAACCAACGTGGTATCTACATCTGCAATCTTTGCCCATTTATTTGCAGCAACGTAATGACCTACATTATCTGCCTTTATAAACTTATTCATAGCATCTTCAAAACCAGCTTTATCACTTGCAGGAGCTGCTTTATTAAAAGCGTCTGCGCCTGCCTGGTAGTAACCGGTATATAAATCAAATATTGGCTTGTACTGATCTTTAATGGCAATCAACATCATCTTCTTGTCATTTGAATCTGCCATTGCTTTTTTAAAAGCATCAAATGCTTCCTGCCGGGCATCTCCCGTAACCAGGCTTTTGAATTGATCAGTCGCTGCAATTTGCGCATAAATTTGACCCTTCACATAATTGCCTTCCGCATCGTTGGGATTTTTTGCCACGTAAGCATCTATTTCAGTCTTTGCTTTATCAAGCTGCTTTTTATCTAAATCAGATTTTGCTGTTTTAAGATCCTGGGCAAAACTAAAAGCGGCAATAAAATTACATAGTAGAATAAGAATGAATTTTTTCATTGTTTTTTATTTATTGATTTTCAATTTCATTTGTTGCTTCACCTGTAGTTTTATCAGAGTTAAAATTGTCATCAATATTTTCAATAACAGGTTCGCTTATTATTGCATTTTCGTCTGTTTCTTCCTCTTCTTCATGCTCACTTAATTTTGTAATCGCAGCTATTTCATCTCCATCATCCAACCTGATTAATCTCACTCCCTGTGTGGCCCTGCCCGCTTCACGAATCATAGCAATCGAAGTACGAATGGTTACCCCTGACTTACAGGTTATCATCAGGTCTTCTTTTTCATTTACATTTAAAAGTCCGATAAGTGAACCGGTTTTATCAGTAACATTTATGGTCTTAACTCCTTTGCCGCCACGATTAGTTATTCTGTATTCTTCAATCGCTGTTCTTTTACCAAAACCTTTTGCACTTACAACTAATACGCTTACATCCGGATCCTGACTATTTACACAAATCATACCAACCACTTCATCATCTTGCTTATTTACAGAAATACCAAAAACTCCTATTGCTCCCCTGCCCGTCGGCCGCACTTTTTCTTCAGGAAATCTAATGGCCCGCCCGGTTTTAAGCGCCATCATAATTTCTTTTTTTCCATCAGTAAGGCAAGCATCCAATAATTGATCGGCTTCATTAATACTAATTGCGTTTACGCCATTTTGCCTTGGCCTTGAAAAATCTGCTACCCTGGTTTTTTTTATAATTCCTTTTCTTGTACACAACACAATATAATTATTATTGATGTATTCTTCATCCTCCAAATCTTTAATATCAATAATTGCCCTCACTTTATCATCTGCCGGAATTTGCATAAGATTCTGCAAGGCCCTGCCTTTGCTCTGTTTATCGCCTTCAGTAATTTCATAAACTTTCAGCCAGAAGCATCTTCCATTTTCAGTAAAAAATAATAACGTATGATGCGTAGACGCTACAAAAAGATGCTCAATATAATCTTCCTGGCGGGTGCTGCTTCCTCTTGCACCTCTTCCACCCCTGCGTTGTTGCCTGTATTCTGTAGCCGATGTTCTTTTTATATAACCTAAATGAGAAATAGTTACTACTACATCTTCTTCTTCAATCAAATCTTCAATACGCATTTCATCTGCGAGGTAAGTGATTTCTGTTTTGCGGACATCACCAAATTTTTGTTTTATTTCTTCAAGCTCATCTTTTATTATCTGGAAACGAAGGCCTTCATTTGCAAGAATTTCTTTGAGCCTTCCTATTAATGCCATTATTTCTGCATGCTCATCTTTTATTTTATCACGCTCCATGCCGGTAAGCCTTTGCAGCCTGAGTTCCAACACTGCTTTGGCCTGTATTTCACTCATCTGGAAACTGGCCATCAACCCATCTTTCGCAACATCAGGCGTAGAAGAATTTCTTATGAGTGTGATTACTTCATCAAGATGATCCAATGCAATAAGATATCCTTCAAGTATGTGAGCTCTTTCTTCAGCTTTCCTTAATTCAAATTTTGTTCTTCTAACAATTACTTCATGGCGAAAATCAATAAACTCTTTAATGAGATCTTTTATATTAAGAACTTTTGGCCTTCCTTTTATAAGCGCCACATTGTTTATTCCAAAAGATGTTTGCAGTTCGCTATGCTTATACAATTGATTAATGACAACCTGGGCAATTGCATCTTTTTTTAGCTCAACAACTATGCGTGTTCCTTCTTTGTTGTTACTTTCATTATTTACATCAGAAACGCCTTCAATCACTTTATCATTTATAAGATGCCCGATTTTCTCAGTAAGCACATCCCTGTTAACCTGGTAAGGCACTTCTGTTATAACAATTTTTTCCTTACCATTCTTTGAAGTTTCAACTGTTACTCTGCCTCTCAACACTACCCTTCCCCTGCCCGTATGCATAGCCGCTTTTACGCCTTCATAACCATAAATAATTCCGCCGGTAGGAAAATCGGGAGCTTTCACAATTTTTATGAGTTCATCAATAGTTATTTCTTTATTATCTATATACGCAGTGCAAGCGTCTATGACCTCCGTTAGATTATGCGGAAGCATATTGGTAGCCATGCCTACAGCTATGCCGCTTGAGCCATTTACCAATAACTGCGGTATTCTTGTAGGCAGCACGGAAGGTTCTTTGGTAGTATCATCATAATTGAGATTGAAATCAATGGTATCTTTTTCAATATCGTCAAGCATTGTTTCTGCAATACGCTGCAACCTTACTTCAGTATAACGCATAGCTGCCGGGCTGTCACCATCCTGGCTTCCGAAATTACCCTGGCCATCTATTAAAGTATAGCGCATGCTCCAGTCCTGCGCCATACGAACCATCGTATCATAAATAGCCTTATCACCATGCGGATGATATTTACCCATTACATCACCGACAATACGGGCAGATTTTTTGTAGGGACGATTATAAAAATTGGCCATCTCATGCATGCCATACAGGATGCGCCGGTGAACGGGTTTTAAGCCATCGCGTGCATCAGGCAAAGCACGGCCAACAATCACGCTCATTGAATAATCAATGTAGGCTGATTTCATTTGTTCTTCAATATTCACAGGAATAATTCTTCCTCTTTCTGGGCCATTTTCAGGCAATTGATCTTCAGTTGTATCCATAATTTTTTACTATCGGCAAATATACTTTTTAAAGGGCGTTTTTCCTTAAGAAAAATTACAAAAAACTGTCTTTTTTTTCACCATTTTTATATGCAATTGTGGAAAAGAAAATTCGCATGAAATAGTAATAATTTAGCCGCAATTTTTTTCTTTCCTTTGTCCATAATAAAAATTCCCATGAAACGTAAATTTTCAATACAATGATGGCGAAAATGTTTAATGGGTTGCAACTATTATTCAATTTTATATTTCCATTTTGAAAATAAATTTAGAGACCAATATGAAATCAATATTAGTTTTTGGCGCCGGAAAATCTGCCACTTGCCTTATAGAATATTTATGCAATGCCTGTAACGAAAATAACTGGAAGCTGGTGGTTTGTGATGCAGATCTTCTATTGGCACAATCAAAAATTAATCTTTGCAAAAATGCTATCGCCATTTCAATTGATGCAGCAAATGAAAGGGAAAGAAGAGATTTAATAAAGGAAGCAAATCTTGTAATTTCTATGTTGCCACCACACCTGCATTTTTTAGTTGCTATTGATTGTCTTCATTTTTCAAAACATCTTTTAACAGCTTCTTATGTTGATGAAAAAATTAAAACTCTTAGCAAAGAAATCGAAGAAAAAGGATTAATTTTTTTATGTGAAATGGGACTCGACCCAGGCATTGATCACATGAGTGCAATGAAAATAATTAATCATGTAAAAAAAGAAGGTGGAAAAATTACTTCTTTTAAATCTCATTGCGGTGGTTTATTATCCCCAGAAAGTGATGATAATCCATGGCATTATAAAATTACGTGGAATCCTGCAAATATAGTAATGGCAGGGTCTTCAGGCGCTGTTTATAAAAGCGATGGCGAGACAATTGAAATCCCTTATGACAAAGTTTTTGATGATTGTAAAATTGTTGACGTTCCACATCTTTTTCCTTTAGCATGGTATGCAAACCGTGATTCACTTAGCTATACAAAAACTTACGGGCTTGATAATGTAAACACTTTTATTCGAACCACCTTAAGACATCCTGCTTTTTGCCGTGGCTGGAATAAAATTGTAAACTTGGGTCTTACTGATTTGAATGATCATGAGGAAATAGAAAATTGTAAAACCTACGATGAATGGTATAATAAAAAAAATGGGAAATATAACCATAGTTCTCAGGATGATATTTATAAAAAAGAATTCAAAGAGCAAATTGATTACCTCAATTTGGAAAGCAAAAATTCTATTGAAACCGAAATTACAAATTCAGCTTCTTTACTTCAAAATTTATTGGAAAAAAAACTTGCAATGCTTCCGAAAGATAAAGACATGATTGTAATGCTTCATGAAATAAAATATGAAATAAATAGTGAATTCAAAGAAATAAGAAGCAGCCTTATTGTAAAAGGTGAAGATCAAAAAAGAACTGCTATGGCAAAAACAGTAGGCTTACCGTTAGGCATAGCCGCTAAATTAATTTTGCAGAACAAAATAAAACTAACGGGCTTGCATATACCGGTTTTACCTGAAATTTATGAGCCTGTAATAACTGAACTGGAGAAATACGAAATAAAATTTAATGAAGAAATAAACTTCAAAAAAAACCTCACAGGTTTTTAAATCTTATGAGGTTTAAGTGGCTTATTGATTCGCTTGTTTTTGCGCATCAGCTTTCATCTGATCATTTGCCGTAATAAGAAATTCAACCCTGCGGTTTTGCGCCATACCTTCAGGAGTATCATTGGTATATGCCGGAGCAGATTCGCCAAATCCTTTTGTTGTTATGCGGCCTGATACAATTCCTTGCGATTGTAGATAAGAAGAAACAGTACCGGCACGCCTTTCAGACAATCCCATATTATATTCATCAGTTCCCCTGCTATCTGTATGTCCCTGAATTTCAATATTGGTATTGGGATATTTATTGAGCACTGCTACTAATTTATTAAGATTCAATTTTGCAGAATCGCTTAAGTCAGATTTGGAAAATGCAAAAAGGATTTTCTCATTAAACTCCACTTTAATCCCCTCTTCTACTCTTTCCACTTTTGCACCGGGAATATCATTCTTGATTTCCTCTGCCTGCTTATCCATATCACGGCCAATAATTGCCCCGGCGCTACCGCCAATTACGGCTCCCAAAATAGTTCCGAGCGTTTTATTTCCCGCTGCTTTACCAATAATAGCTCCTCCTACTGCACCTGCTGTTCCGCCAATAACCGCACCTTTTTGTGATTTCGTCGCATTACAACCTATAACAATCATCGCAAAAACCGGTAAAATAAAAAATATGTTTTTAAAAGATTTCATAATAATTTTTTTGGTGTGAAACTATGGTTTCAAACATTGTACCAATATTAGAATGAAAGGAGGAATTAAAAATTAAGAATTAAGAATGGCTATTACCGGGATAACCTTATTCACTGAATCAATGTCATTTGTACTTCAAAAACTAACTGAAAAAAATAATTTTGTGCGCCGATACAATCTCTATGTAATATAGACGCCTTATTCTGCAAAATATTTTTCTTCTCTTGAAAAATTTATAAAAGGAAATTTTTCTGCAATCATTTTTATTTTTTCAAGTTGTGTGTTCCTGAATTTGCCATGTGCTATGCTTCCCTTATGAAAAGGCTTGTGATTCATTGCTGCAAGAATTTCTTTTACTGCTGCCATTATTTTTTTTCCGTTTTCATCAACATAAGCATTGCAAAAATTTTCAAACACAAACTCAACTGCTGAATCATTTGCATGAACAAAATCATTTTTATAAAAACGATAATCACGCAATACATCAATCACTAATTCATAAGCAGGAAAATAAAAGATGTTCTGCATTTTGTCAATCACCGAATGAATTGCTTCAATGAGCCTGGCCTTGCTCCTGTTATTTTCAATCAAGCCATCTCTTACATGCCTTACAGGACTTATGGTAAAAATAATTTTAAGTTTTGGATTAAAAGATTGCAGTTTGATTATAGCATTGGTAAGGTTGAAAATTATTTCTTCAATTGGCAATAATTTTTTTTCAAAAAATTGAGACGGCGCTTTGTGACAATTAGCAACTGCTTTGCCGGTTTTTTTAAGTATATAATTGTAAGCTGTCCCTGGCGTAATAACAACCCATGACGCTTCTTTCAAAAATGTATTCGCTTCCTGCTGAGAGTTATTAATATTTTGCAAAACGTTTTCTTTATCCATTCCAGAAAAAACAGAATGATGCTGCCAGCTATTCCACAATTCATTCGCAAGGAAAAGATCATCTTCAATATATTTTTTATTTTCAATGTAAGAAATCAATGAAAAGCTAATGCTTACAGGATCATATAAAATTCCATTTGGATTTTGCAATACATCAAATTTCAGATCTTTCATTTTATTACCAACCTCTTCACTAAAGCATGAGCCGATAAAAATGATTTTATCTTTGCAAGAAATTTTAAATAAAGAAGGCTGAACTTTAAAAGGTAATTGCAATTGCATTGTAAAAATTAAAATTTTAAACAAAAATTTCTTCAGCCATTTTGCAGCTTAACGCAAGTGCATCCATGTTTATTTCTTTAAGATAACCAAGTTCCCTAAAGTAAGGAATCATCAGTTCTGAATTCATATTTCCAACTAATTCATCATTAGCCATCGGGCAACCACCAATTCCTTTTAAGGCTCCGTCAAATCGCATACATCCTTGTTCTAGTGCAGCATCAATTTTTTCTTTCCAGTTAACATTTGTTGAATGCAGATGAACGCCTGTTTCAATATTTGGAAAAGCAGAAATTACTTTACTAACGATCGAGGATACTTGTAAAGGTTCTGCAATGCCTACTGTATCTGCCAATGAAATAATTTTAATTCCCTCCCCCACCAATTTTTCAATCCATTCCAAAACAATGTCTTCATTATACACATCCCCATAAGGATTTCCAAATGCCATTGAAATATAAACGACCGGTTCCTTTTTATTTTTATCACAAATATTTTTTATTTCTTTTACGGTTTCTAAAGAAGCTTTTATTGTGCTGTTAGTATTACGCATTTGAAAAGTTGGAGAAATAGAAAAAGGAAAACCGAGGTAAGTGATTGCATCATATACAGAAGCTTCCATTGCTCCACGAAAGTTAGCAATGATGGCCAATAATTTTGTTTTTGTATTGACTAATGTCCATAAGGACTCGTTTCGAGACAATTGACCAATGACATCTTTTGTATCTGCCATCTGCGGAATAGCTTTGGCGGAAACAAAACTTCCAAAATCTATTGTATCAAAACCAACTTGTAACAATTGGTTGATGTATGCAATCTTTTTTTCAGTAGGTATAAAATTTTTCCAACCCTGCATAGCATCGCGGGGGCATTCAATTAGTTTGATTTGTTGTAACATTATTTAATTTTAACTATATAAATTATCACTGTTAATTATTAATTCAAATAACATCAATAAAATGCAACAAGTAAACAATTTATATCAATTTCTCCATTGAACAATTCTTGCCTTTTGCAGCAGGCAAGTAATATAATAGGTAGGATCTATCTCGAACCAGCGATGTGAGTTTTTTACTCTGCCCGGAAATTTGTGATGATTATTATGATACGCATCGCCACAAAAAAGAATATCAACTGGGAACATATTTTTAGAAGTGTTTTGCATAGGATAATTTACATACCCGAATTTATGTGCCCACCAGTTGATAATGGTACCTTGAAAAGTAGCCATAGTAATTGTTAATGGAAAAAACAAATACATCCACCATGTTGTGGCAAAAGCAATATAGAACGCTGTATAAATAAGTATCCAGGCAACCCTTGTAATCCAGTTGTGGGCAATTTTATCGAAAGCACTCCATTGCGGTAAGTCTTTTTTAAATTTAGCATCAATGATTGTTTTACCTATATAAATATTGTGGTAACTGTTTCTCGTTTGCAGCATGATACCAAAAAAACCCGGGTGATAAGAAGGTGAATGCGGATCATCTTCAGTATCTGTATGCACATGATGAAGCCGATGCATGATGCCATAAGCATAAGGGCTTATATAAGAAGATCCATGTATTATAAAACAACAGAAATAAAAAAATTTTTCGAAGTTGGCTGACATATTGAAATGCCGGTGTGCAGCATAACGATGATGAAAAAAAGATTGGAAAAAGAAGGAAGCATACCAATGGATTATAAAAAAAATGAAAATTACCATACTCTTAATTTGAATTAGTAAACGCTTAGTTGTTGCATGGCAGTTTTAACTTTGGCTCTTAGCTTATTAAAGAAAATTAAGCGCTCTTTTTCATTTACCTCACTAATGGGGGTTGATTTTTGCGCTATTACATCAACTGTTTTTTTCATGTAAATATTAAATGCTTCGTCTGCAGTCATTATAAAATTAATTACGCTATGATTTATGTATGTTAGTTGTTTATTGCCAAGTTGAACAAGCTGCATATTATCACCCATAATTAATTCATTAAAAAACATTTTATAAGAAGCATTACCTGAACCTGGCTTTTGTCCATAATAAAGCTTGACACCATATTCCGCCTGGCGCTCGATATGGTTAATCAGTTCCTGCAATTTTTCAAGAAGGCAAATAGCATCATCATCAGATTTTAATGCACCGGTTTGCCTGTAAAATTCAATTTGATGAATAGTGCTTGTAATATTTTCAATGCTCCAAATTTCTGTTCCCGGAATAGTAGCAAACGTATTGCTTATTGTTTTCCAGGTTTCATGGTATTTACTATAATCATCCTTTACCGAAAATTTTGCGCTCTTCCAATCTTCATAAAATAAAATAGATTTCATAAAAAAGAAAGATTTGAAAGCTGCTATCTCGGGTATAAGAAAATAATAAAAAAAGGGAATTTCCTTAGCCAGGTACAACATGTGGTTTGGCTGATAGCTCTTGATCATTTGCAAAACCTGAATAACTGACTGAAGCCAGTTTTCAAAATTATAATCTGTGTTATTTGTGATGCGGCCGTTAAAAATAAAGGAATCTGAATTGAGGTGTAATAGTTGATCAAGCGAAATTTTAAACCTGATGCAAAGCTTTTTTATTTCTTCCAAAGCAATTGGCTTTTCCCCGCGAATTCTGCGATAGGCGCTATCATTACTGATATTTAAAACGGCTGCTACTTCATCCACCATTGAAATATGCGGAGGAAGTAGTTCTTTAATATGATTGAAAAAAACCTGCTGGGCGCCTGTTGATTCCATACATGAGTTTTAGTAAAAGGTAGTAAGTGTCAAAAAGTTTTTTAGTAAAATATGCAAAAAATATATAAGAAAGCAATTTTTTTATTGAATCACAAAATATATCTTCTTCGATTTATTTTTTTTATATGCCGTCTTGCCAAATATTCAAAACCAGCTCTATAAACCAATTATGATACGCTGAAAGCTCTTAATAGTTTTGAATAGTAATAATTACAATTTAAAAATTTTATTATGCATTTCAGTAATAACCCTCTCTTACATTCTTTACCTGCCCTTGGTATATTAGTGATTGTAGAAGCCATCTATTTAACGAGGGAACATCGCCATAATAAAAAAGATATGCTTACAAGTTTTGGATTGTTCCTGGGAACCTTACCCGTTTCTTTTGTTACCACAGGTATTATTATTTATGTGTACAGCCTTATATATCACTTTCACATTTTTAATATACCCTCCAATTGCTGGTGGGCATGGGCAATATGCTTTTTTGGTGATGATTTTTCTTACTACTGGTATCATCGCTTTAGTCACCAGGTAAGATTTTTATGGGCATCTCACATGGTGCATCATTCTTCAGAAACATTTACCCTTTCCTCTGCATTACGGGTTCCCTGGACAAGTAACATTACGGGTACTTTTTTATTCTGGGCCTGGATGCCTTTTATTGGCATACAGCCGTATATGATAATATTTATGAAATCAGCAAGTGTTATTTATCAATTCTGGATGCATACAGAAACTATTAAGAAATTACCCCCCTGGTTTGAAACTGTTTTTAATACGCCTTCACATCATAGGGTGCACCACTCGAGTAACCTGGAATATTTGGATAAAAACCATGCAGGCACCCTTATTATCTGGGATAAATTATTTGGGACATACCAGGAAGAAATATTCAAACCGAAATATGGTTTAATAGAAAATATAAAATCCTTTAACCCGTTTATAATTGTATTTCATGAATGGAAAAAATTGTTCAGTGACTTTAGAAAAACCAAAAAAAGGAAAGATCGTGTTCACTATTTTTTTAATTCGCCGGGATGGAGTCATGATAGCACTATTAAAACCACAAAGCAATTACAATCAAAATTAAAAATCCGTAAAAGCAATGTTGCACATACTTCTTATAGTAACATAATTTAAAATTTAAAAAAAAGAATTATGAAAAAGAATTCATGGTTTTCTAAAAAAATTAATATTACTGTAAAGTGTATATTATTATTATTTTTTACAAATAACATGTTTCATGCTTCCGCTGATGCGCAGGAAAGAAAGTTAGTTTATGATGTAATAAAAAGCGGGAATGTTATTGGTGAGATAGTTTTTCTTGAATTGATTAGAGATCAAAAAAAAATGCTGAGCTTAACTTCTGATGTAAAAACAAGATTCATTTTTTCTTTCACGGATTATGCTGCAGAAACCGCATCATTTGAAAATGGGATAATGGTATTTTCATCTTTCTATCAAAGACAAAATGGTTCTGATAAAGCTAAAAAAATGACGATAGCATCAGGCCAATTTTACAAACTTATAGATGATGGTGTTTCAAAATTAATAATCTGCAATCCTATTCGATATAATATGCTTCTCTTATATACCAATATTCCCGAAACCATTAATCAAGTTTACTCTGACAATTTCCAAAAACTGCTATACATTAAAAAAATTGAAGAAAACAAATACAGGCTTACGCTTCCGGATGGAAATTATAATTACTATACATATAAAAATGGTGTATGCAGCAAAGTTGTTATTGAACGAGCTTTTTTTTCTGTGCAATTTGTACTTAGGGAGAAAGCGAATTAACAATAGCGGCAAAGAAATTTTTATCAGATTGTTGTGAAAAATTATTTATTGGGTAAGTTGTGTTGTTATCATTCTTAGTTTTAAGATATGCAAAATATTGAAGGCTGTTGGTAATGCATTGAATCTTCCCATTCCTTTTTCCAAGGTACTAAACCATAAGCTCGCGCCAAATTTATCTTCCTGCATGTTAGTGATGGTAAGTGCGCCTGGCTTATCCGGTTAAAATAACTGGTGCTTTATCCTGTTTGCTTATCGTATGAGTACAAACCGTTATTAGTGCCAATTAGTAATATTCTTTTATTACCAGGATCATTGAGAAATGACCATGGAATTATTCCTTTGCCAAGACTGAATTTTTTTATAAGACGAGTTCTTATTGTCACACTAAAATTACTATCCCTATCCAATCCTGGAATGTAACGATAAATACTATCTTCAGTATTGTAATGGTACATTTTATTTACATTTGCTATGCTGAAAAGCGTATCGGTATTAGTTGCAACAAACAAAGCGCCTTCGCTATCCATCCATATCTTTGTATTTCCAGGTTTTTATTTAAAATGAAATTAAAAGGTGCAATACCTATAGCTCTGTTAAGATTATAGTTTACAAACCCAAAAGCAACAAAAACAGTTGCATACATAAAAAGCATGAGATGCCAGATATCAATCAGAACCAATTCTTTTATTCATTCAAGAGTAATAGCTGTCAATAGAGTGTTGTATCATTGTTTTAAATGGTATAAATTAGTTGAAACAGTTTTATGCAAAGGATCAATCATTTAATCTATACATGTTCTATAATATTTTGTATTATAAGCACATCATTATTTTCTCAGGTAAACCAGGACTCCCTTATGCTGGCTCATAGCGATAAATGGAAAGTAAAATCAAATAAAGGATTGTTCGGATTAGCTAAACCCGATTTCGGGCCTTACAATACACTTGAGGTTGTTAAGATAAATTCACCTGTTATAAAAAAGAAAACCAAAGACAGTTCATATGCCGGTGCAGAAATTTCACGTGAAGGAACAGACATGGATTTTAGCAAATTCCTCACAATTGAAAAATCAAAGATTTATAAGTTGTCGCTGGGTACGGCATCTAATACAACTGAAGCCGTATTCACTATTTCATCTGTTTCACATGAAAAGAGACAAACCTTTTTGAGCAAGATGCTAAGCAAAAATGATGAAGGGAAAGATGAGGTTCTCGATTACAACAGGGATGTTCAGGGAATAATTACAACCGGCATTGATTCCTCGCAATGGAAATTTTTCATTCATAACTTCGTTAGTGGCGGAAGGCAGACAGCATCACATCTTTCTCCTTTTGCTTCTTTATCAGATGGATATCTTAAGAATGTGCAAGATTCACTTGATATGCAAATATATTCCTCCTTATCAGCAGATATTGTACTTGTAAACCAAAAAGGCGAACATCTTGCTGCGCTTGCTTTTAAGCAGAAACATCCCGATATATGGATACGCAACGACATTGATCAGTCTTATCAGCTTGCCATTGCGGCTTTGTTTGCAGTTATCGTCAGCATAAAAGATTTTTAGTTGTTTATAAATTTTCTTCAGAATGAGATATTTTTTAGTACATAGGCACGATGGAAAGGTTTATTCTGAAGTGTTTGGTACAAAAGATGCCTGCCTGCATCCCTTTAATAAAAAAGTTACGAAAATAATTTTATTTTTTCAACTGCAGAACCTTTTCACGTTGAAGTTTAAAAAATTTATTTCTTTCCTTCTCGCCAGTGCCACTAATTAAGGTCGAGCTTGCAAGTAGCGTATTAAACCCGTTATATAATTTTTCGCTAAACCTTGCGTCTTTGGTAAGCAGGTAGTATAACACGTTATAGGTAATAAGTGACATGCGTTGCTCATCTAACTCTATCACTACACTATTGTTGCCAAGTATTACCTGGTTTACATAAAACCTGAAAGGGGTTGTATTGTGAACATAAGATGAGGTGGGCATAAACTTACATTCAAGCCTCGCCTGTTCCTGCAAATGGTTCAATAATTTTTCGAAAGAATTTAATACTTCCAAAAAATCAGATTCACTTTTAAACAAGCCTGCATCGCGATAATATTCCAGTTGATTAATGGTGCTGTTAAAGCTTTCAGAGTTCCAAAGTTCTGCAGAAGGAAGAATGGTATTTTCTTTTAAAATCTGCTGGCCAAGCTGATAACATTCTTCAAAGGGAAATTCGCTTAGTGAAAATATTTTGTCTTTAAGCACGGGAGCATTCAAAATTGTTTTGTTCCAGCAGAAAGTTTTAAAAGCAGCAATTTCAGGAAACATGTAAAAATAAAACATAGGCGCATCCTTGCATTGATAAAACATTTCTCTTTTTGCAAAGGAATTAAAATATTTCATTTGCGAAAGAAGTCCATTAAGATATTCACTAAAATTATTGATTGAACTATTTATTTCAGGAGCATTAAAGATGACTGTATCATTTTTAAATTGTAACACCTGGTCGAGCGATATATGAAAATGCTCACATAAAACTTTGAGTTCATTTAATGTGATAGGCTTTTCACCGCGTACACGCCTATATACACTATCATAACTGATATTTAGTAAATCAGCGATTGCGTCAACTAATGAAATATGAGCAGGGAGTGTGTTTTTAATAAAAACAAAAAATTCCTTTTGCAAATCAGTTTCAGCCATAAATAAATTTAAGGATTTCCCGTAATGCCTCCAACCTTTTTTACGGAAAACTATTTATGCTTTAGAAAATATCTTTCTTATTAAGGACAAATAATTCTTTTATCTCTTTCCATTCATATTAATAAGGCAACCCGCTACAAAAAAATGCTTACCGGTTTTTTTCGATTAGCAATAAGCGTATTGACTTTCTATTTTCGTTTTGCCATTCAATAAAAAATTTAATCATCTAAAAAAAAAACATGAAAAAGATCATCGCTTTAATGTCGCTCACAATTGTGTTCGCATTTTATTTAAGTGCCTGCAAAAAAAAGGATAAGCAACCGCAAACAACAATAGAGAAAATTCAAGGTAAATGGAACCTGGAAAACGAAACAGACAACGTTCATACGGGAGGCCAGGATAATATTACCAATTCTCCGGGAGGAATTAGTGATGTGGTAGATTTTAGAACCGACGGAAAAGTTTATTCTGATGTGTTTGGAACTAAAGATACATCAGGGTACATCCTATCAGGAGATACGAAGATTGTTCTTGATGGCACTGAAATATTTGACATTAAAACACTCACTTCAAACTCATTTATTATTTATAATAAAGAAATTTTTTCATCTGATGAATATGATGAAGTAACTATATCTCTAAAAAGGTAGGATAAAATTTTGTGAAATTCCATTACAAAAAATAAACAAATATGATAGCTCAATCATTTTTAAAACTTACAGATTATTCTGCATTTCGCCGTATAATATGGAAACCTATTTACGAAACACTTGCAAAAAAAATTAAAGTTCCGGACTGGCATTTTATGAATTATGGTTATGTGCCTTTACAATCTGAAAAGCCTCTTCAATTAAAAAGTAAAGATGAAATAAACCGGTACTCTTTGCAATTGTATCATTACTTAGTTTCTATACTCGATGTTACCGGTGCAGAAATGTTAGAAGTGGGAAGCGGCAGAGGTGGCGGGGCAAAATATATAAATGAATATCTGGGGCCAAAAAAAATTACAGGATTAGATATCGCACACAATGCAGTAAGGCTGGCCAATAAAAATCATTCTTCAGAAGGTTTGCAATTTGTGCAGGGTAATGCTGAAAATCTTCCTTTTGATGATGAAAGTTTTGATGTAGTAATGAATGTAGAATCATGTCATGCTTATGGATCTGTTCCTGCATTTTTAAAAGAAGTAAAAAGAGTTTTAAGGCCCGGTGGCTATTTTTTATGCACTGATATGCGTTGCCCAAATGGTATGCAAACATTAAAAAGAAATTTGCTTGGCACAGGGATGTATTTATCTATACAAGATGATATAACTGAAAATGTTATAAAGGCTATTGAGCTTGAAGAACCCATAAAGCAACAACGCATTTCAGAAAATATACCTAAATGGTTTACAAAAACATTCAGAGAATTTGCAGGAGTAAAAGGATCTAAAATTCATGAAGATCTTAAAAATTGTTCATTGGTTTACCATCGGTTTGTTCTGCAAAAAAAATTGTCAACTGATATTTTTATTAACTAACAAACCTATCAACAATGAAAATTACAAAATGGATGGTGGTGCTTTTCTTAATTGTACACCATGTATCAGCACAAAAAAATAAACAAATTTCTTTTGCTGTTATGAATACAAATTCAGCAATGCCTTTTAGCAAATTTGGGAGCCTGGTTACAGGAGTAGTTCATCCGGGAATTGAAGCAGGTTATGGATTCAATTGGAAAACAAAAAAGAAACATGATTGGTACCAGGAAATTAAGCTTGCCTATTTCTATCACCGGTTTGTGCAACAAGCAATTCCGGCATACACTGATTTCGGGTACAGGTATAAATTTTCTAAAAAAATAACTGCACAATTTGCATTGGGCGCAGGTTACCTGCATTCCATTCCGGCAACGGCAAAATTGAAATTAGGAAGTGATGGAGAATATAAAAATGATAAAGATATTGGAAGATCACAAACTATGGTAGCTGTTAATACTGGCCTGGCATATTGTATTAATCCTTCTGCAAAAAAGCCTGTAAAAATATTTACAACTTATCAGCAGATGATTCAAATGCCGTTTGTAAAAGCTTATGTACCGCTGCTTCCTTATAATAGTTTATTAGTTGGCATAAGTATGCCTTTACAACAAAAAAATAAATCATGATTCAAAAAGAAACTATTATTATGAAGCATGCATTGTATATATTTTTTTTTACTGCTTTATTATTTTCCTGCAGGAAGGCGCAAATTGTATCATCACATTTGTCAACAATCAAAATCCCGTGGGCAGACTCAAGCAGCCATCATCCCAAGGATGCTGCATTTAAAGCTCTGTTGGAAAAATACCGGAAGAAAGGATTGCCCGGAATTTCACTTCTGGTAAATGATGCCAATGGAACATGGGTGGGTTCAACAGGAAAAGCTGACATAGAAAAAAATATTCCTTTCGAAGTTGGACAGGTTTCAAAAGTAGCGAGCATTACTAAACTTTTTGTAGGGGCACTTGTGTTTAAGTTAATGGAAGACTCAGCAAATACAGGCCTTGGGTACACAGCACTTAATACAAAAATTAATAACTGGCTGCCATCATCAATAACAAATAAGCTTCCTAACGGAAATGAAATAACATTAGGCCAATGCATGAAACATGAAACAGGTGTTCCTGATGTTATAGAGCAGGACGCATTCTATCTTGCTGTATTAAATAATCCAAACAAAATATGGAAGCCGGAAGAGTTGCTTGAATTTATTTATAATAAACCGCCTGTTTTTCATCCCGGAGATACCGCCATTTACTCTAATACAAATTTCACTTTAATAATTATCGTTATTGAAGCGGCAACCGGTAAAAGGCACAGTGATTTATTAAAACAATATGTTCTTAATCCATTACAACTCTCTAATACATTTTATCAGCCACATGATGTATTGCCAAACACTGTAGCACAAGGATATTTTGACCTATACAATAATAATACGATTGTAAATGTATCGAACCTTGTTACGGGTAGTGGTAACGGTTATGGAGGTGTTTACTCAAATATTTTTGACCTGTATAAATTTATTGACGCCTTATTAATTAAGAAAACTTTACTCAATTCAAAGTCGCTAAATATTATGCAGACTTATGGCAAACCCGATGATCCAAATCAATATGGATATGGATTGATGAAAAAATTTATCAGCCGCGGTATTAATGCCGGTTACGGGCATTCAGGAAGAGATTTAGGATACACAGCCAATGTATTTTACTTTCCAAACAAAGGTGTTACACATGCATTTTTAGTGAATTACGGAACCGATTCAAAGAGCAATTTGAGGCAGGTATTTTATGATTTCCAGGAAGAATTATTAAACCTGACTTTACAATAAGTGTGTATTAATACAATTCAAACTTTTTAAAAATTAATAAATAAACCCCGTTTTCTAAAACAACTATTTTCATCAAAAACAAAACCAAAAACAAAAACAAAAATGAAATCTACTTCAATTATGTTGATGTTAATGATTCTCTTAATATCACAATTTCTATCAGCCCAAACAACAATAGGACTAACAGGCGGCGCAACTTTTGCCAATGTAAAAGTATCGCAAGGCGGAATTTCAGCATCTCCTAAATCCAGGACTGGCTTTACTGCGGGCTTATTTGTTGATGCTCCTTTAAGTTTAGGCTTTAGCTTTCAACCGGCATTAAATTTTGTACAAAAAGGCTACACCATTAAAGATGAAATGAGTAGCACTACTGAAAAGGTAAGTTTTAACTATATCGAAGTTCCTTTAAACTTTATTTATAGCATCAAAAAAAATGAAGGTTTTTTTGTCGGAGCAGGGCCTTCAATTGCGTATGGCATATCTGGCGAAGACAAAACTAAATACGGTGCCGGAATGCCGGATGATAACCAAAAGGTCAAATTTGGCTCAGGTGAAAGCGAAGTAAAACCTTTTGACTTTGGAGCAAATGCACTAGCGGGTTACAAATTTAAAGGCGGCTTTATGGTTTCCGGCAATTATACTTTAGGGTTAAGCAAAATTAACAACCCTTCAGCCGGTGATATGGGTGGCACAATTAAGAACCGGTATTTTGGTGTAAAGATTGGCTATGTATTTGGCAAAACAAAACACAAGTAGATTT
>JBBRTG010000032.1:0-27919 GCA_038244655.1 Chitinophagales bacterium | reverse complement strand
TTTGTTCATTCAGATGGATGCAAGGAATTTTCATGCCCTATTTGTTTCAAACAAAATTGCCTTGTGCGAAAACATGATTTTGAAAAAAAGATAGAATGGACTATTGAGAATATTTCTAAGGATTCGAAACATAAAATTGTTAGTTGAGGCAGAGTTGATTTTACTGCAAAAAAAAACAATCCCTTCATAGAAATGAAGGGATTTCCAAAATTCAAAAACTGATTATCCATTAAGATTTTCTGTTTATATCAATTACTAAGAATTGTTTATTACTATACTTTTTTTTGAAAAAATACTCTCATTATTCAATAACATAATTAAGGGTTTATGCTTCTTATTGTATAAACATAGAATGCAAATGCAATTAGATTGAAATCAAATTATAATGTAGATTAGGTGCGTGGAGTGAAGGTTAAGGTTAGCAACACGTTCCAGTTAATAAACGCAGATAATTTATTGATATTTTATTTGCTTAAAAAATTGAGTACAGTTACTTTATAAAAAGTAAAATTCGCAGGAGTTTTACTATAAGAGTTTATTTAAATAATGAAGCAACTCCATAAGCGGCGCCTGCTGCAAGCGCTCCAATGAGCATAACTTTTATTGCACCGGACAAAACTGGCACACCTGTAATTTTACTTTTGAAATAACCAAAAACAAAAAGGCAAATTAAAGTAGCAACCACTGAAAATTTCAGTGCTTCTTTAGAATCATTAATGAAAAAGTAAGGGCTTAAAGGAATGATGCCTCCAAGGATATAAGAAACACCAATATTGAGTGCGCTGTTTCTTGCTCTTTTAGGATTAGGCTCATCAAGGCCCAGCTCAAATTTCATCATGAAGTCAACCCATTGTTTTTTATCTTTTGAAATTTCTTCTGTTGCTTCGTTTTGCAGTTCTTCACTTAAGCCTATGCGTTGAAAAAATTCTTTTACTTCCAGTTTTTCCATATCAGGAATACGTTCTACTTCCGCATATTCTCTTTTTAATTCGCTGTCATAATGATCCTGTTCTGTTTTGCCTGCGAGGTAGCCACCAAGGCCCATAGCAATACCACCTGCGGCAATTTCTGCAATGCCCGCTATAACAATAATTCCACTTGTTGATACAGCACCACTAAGTCCTGCAGCCAATGCAAAAGGCACGGTAAGCCCATCGCTCATGCCAATTACAACATCTCTTAAAAGGTCTGAGCTTTGTAAATGTTCCTCTGTGTGATGATGAAGATGATAATCGGACATCGATTGGTTTATTATTAATAAGTTAAAAAATTAATTAATTTTCTCTTTTAAGAATCATGTGGTTTTTTTCTTCTCCCCTTCGGAGCCGGGGGCGGTATAACTTATTCTATAAATTACTCCTTTATAATCATCACTCACTAACATAGAACCATCCTGCAAAAAATCCACATCTACTGGCCGGCCATTTACATTGCTTACATTCTGCAACCAGCCTTGTGCAAAAGGTATTGGATCACTTAATGTTCCATCAGTATTCATCTTGGCAACTACAACCCTGTAGCCAATCGGAGTGCTTCTGTTCCAGCTTCCATGCTCGGCAATAAATATTGCATTTTTATATTCTGATGGAAACATATTGCCGGTATAAAAACGCATTCCTAATGAAGCAACATGAGCGCCTAATTTTTTTACAGGTGGTGTAAAGTCATTACAACTTTTTCCTTTGCCAAATTCGGGATCAAGTATATCACCTTCGTGACAATAGGGATAACCGAAATTCATTCCTGCCTGTGGTGCATTATTCAATTCATCACTGGGTATATCATCGCCCAACATATCGCGGCCATTATCAGTAAACCAAAGTTCTTTCGTTACCGGGTGCCATGCAAAGCCAACTGAATTTCTAATTCCTGTTTCAACAATCTCAAAGCCTGTACCATCAGGATTGATGCGGGTTATAGACGCATACGGTTTGGCAGGTTCACAAATATTACATGGCGCTCCTACGGGAACATATAATTTTCCATCAGGGCCAAAGGCAATAAATTTTGGGCCATGATGTTCGTCTGTAGGATATTTATCATAAACAACAACAGGTGCCGGGGGATTGTCAAGTTTTGATTCAATATTATCAAGGCGGTAAATGGTTGAAATGGTTCCAATGTAAAGACTGCCATCTTTAAATGCAACTCCATTAGGAACATTTAATCCGCTTGCAATAACATAAACCTTATCAGCTTTGCCATCATGATTTGCATCGGTTATTGCATACACTTTATTTTCTCTTGTGCCAACAAGTACAATACCGTTAGGAGAAACACACAAACTTCTTGCATTGTCCGCTTCTGCATACACATTGATTTTAAAACCTGCGGGCAGCTTAATTTTATCAAGATTATATTTTTTGAAAAGCTCATCATCATTTTGCGAAACGGCGACCGGTTCTTTTTTGGCGGTTGAAGAGTTATTGCTTTTACAACCGCTTATTTGTGCCACACTTGTTAAAACCAAAATAAAAATGATGAGTGTTCTCAATGATGAAACAGAAAATATCATAACAGCAATTTTTAAATGAATTAAAATTATGGAGGCTAAAACTTTGCATCAATTATATAGTAAAATAAAACTTATTGAAGGTAAGAATTTAAGAAGAAAACTTTTAGAAGTATAACCCTCACTGGTTTTTAAACCTGTGAGATTTGTTTAAAATAAAAGAGAAACTCCATTTGCAAATTTATTTTCATGTTCCAGCAGCCATTTTTTCCTGGGTAAGCCTCCACCATAACCCGTAAGGCTTCCATCTTTTCCAATAACACGATGGCAAGGAACTACAATAGATAAATTATTTTTTCCATTTGCTGAAGCCGCTGCTCTTATAGCTTTTACATCACCTAAATCCTGTGCAAGCTTTAGGTAACTTATAGTTTTGCCATAAGGGATTTGTATCAATTGATTCCATACTTTTTGTTGAAATGCCGTACCATGTTGCCGAAAAGGAAGTTTAAAAATTTTTCTTCTACCCTTAAAATATTCATCAAGCTGTTTAGCGCATTTTTTAAATACTTTTTCATCTTTAGCAGACAGGAAATCGCCCGCAGTATTTATTTCTTCTTCCGTTTTTATAAATATTATTTCATTTACAAAACCATGTGAAACTATTATTTTAATTTTTCCAAGAGGAGAGTCATAAAACATTGGGGACTTATTTATTCTTCTAACAGTTTAACCAAAAAAATTAAATCATTTTTTTTATAAAGATTTGCATTATCTGTAAAGCATTTGCTAAACTCTTCAAGCAGGTGTTGAATAATTCTTTTGTTAGTAATTTGCCTGAAATAAGAAGGTGTAGGCGGAACAGAAATTCTTTTGAAATAATTTTCTACATCTTTATGTGAATAAATCTGTCCATTAAGCGGATCAATATAAAAATTTATTTTTTCACTTTTTTGTTTTATCGGGTTGGGGAAATTATAATCAATATCAAAATAACCCAATATAAATTGTTTTGGAATATTGATAGCCTTTATAGGAATATCCAATAGCTCGCATATTATCAGGTACAGTATACCGTTAGTAATTGCATTGCCTTTTTTTTGTTCTATTACTTTATTTATAAGAAAATCTTCAGGAATATCATAAGTAACTTCATTTCCTTTCAATTTATAATAACTGTACAGGATACCCGTAATTACATTTACCTGTTCTAGAGGAGTGAGGTAACTATTAAGCTCAAGCCAGATATTTCTTCTTATTTTTTCCATCTCCTGTAAGGTAGTGGTGGCAATCATTTCAGGATACCTGTAACGGGCGGCAAGCAATGCGCCCTGCAAAAGTTCGCACGATCCATTTTTCCAATGGGTAAAATCATTTACCAAATCTCTGAAATGAAGCTTGTGTATAAGCATCTCAATTCTTTCCTGAATATCCGCATTGGGTGTATTTTCCCATAAATTTTCGAGGTTAGGAATAATGGCACGGCCCAAAGAAACAATGCGCTCACTCACCGAACTGAATACTTCTTCATCGGGATCATCAATAAGATGAAACAGGGCAGATATTTCTTTATTTTCCTGCATTACAAAACTTTTTTTGAAAAGATGTTTTCTATGATGTAAAGATAGAAAAGTATAGTAAAAGAGGTAATTATCTCATCAATATTTACCCACATAAAATTGTTGAATTTTTGAGTAAAATTATTTTATGCCCGATTTGAATTACTTCTTCTTAGCTGCTTTTTTCTTAGCTGCCTTTTTTTTATCGAATGCTTTGGGATCCTGGGCAACAATCATTTTCTTTACTTCTTCAAGGTCTATAGTGGCTAATTCTTCAGCAGTATATTTTCCGTTAGCACCATTTCCCTTTAGCTTCAACATTTTTTTACCAAAGCGTATAAATGGTCCCCAACGGCCATTTTCAATCGCAATCTTTTCTTCAGGCCATTCCTTTATATAACGGTTAGCTTCTTTTACAATCTTTTTTTCAATCAATTCATTACAATCTTTTTGTGTGAGCGTATCAAAATTATAAGCTCGTGGTACATTTATAAAAAGATCATTCCATTTAATAAAGGGACCAAAGCGGCCTTTGCCTTTTGTTATTGGTTTTTCTTTATAATAACCAATAGGCGCATCTTCTACTTGCTTTGCATTAATAATTTCTAGAGCTCTTTTTAAATCTATTTCAGATAGATCTTCGCCTTTAGGAATAGAAATAAACTGCTCACCCAATTTTACATAAGGGCCAAACCTTCCAACATTAACAGAAACTTCCTGCCCTTCATGTTCACCCAATGTTAATGGCAATTTAAACAATTCAAGCGCTTGTTCCAATGTAATAGTTTCAATACTTTGTGTAGCATTTAATTTTGCGAATCGTGGCTTATCTTCCTCATCGGGCACACCTATTTGTACCATTGGCCCGTACCTGCCCATTCTTGCAATTACCGGTTTTCCGCTCGCTGGATCAGTACCTAATTCACGCTCGCCTTTTGCACGTTCTGCATTTTCAAGCGTGTGCTCAACATCTTCATGAAATGGTTTATAAAAATCGCCAACCATTTTACTCCATACTTGTTTTCCTTCTGCTATTTTATCAAACTCTTCTTCAATGTTAGCGGTAAAAGAATAATCCATTACTTCATCAAAATGCAGCTTTAAAAAATCTGTAACAACCAAGCCAAGATCTGTAGGAAATAATTTTGCTTTTTCTGCGCCTGTATTTTCCTGCGAGGTTATCTTTTCAATGGTATTATTTTTAAGGGTTACAATTCTTATGTTCCTTTTAATGCCTTCCTTATCTCTTTTTTCAACATAATTTCTTTTTACTATTGTACTGATAGTTGGAGCGTAGGTGCTTGGTCTTCCTATGCCAAGCTCCTCCAATTTTTTTACAAGAGATGCTTCAGTGAATCTTGCAGGCGGTCTGGTGAATCTTTCTGTAGCGGTCATTTGTTCAAATTGCAATTGTTGATTTACAGTAAGAGAAGGAAGCCTGCTTTCACTTCCCATAAATTGCCCATCATTTTCATCATCATCATTTCCTTCGTAATATACTTTCAGAAAGCCATCGAATTTTAAAACCTCACCGCTTGCAGAAAGTTCATCTTCTATGGTACTTATTTTTATTTTAGCTGTTGTTTTTTCAAGTACTGCATCACTCATCTGGCTTGCAATAGTACGTTTCCAAATCAGATCATATAAACGCTTAGTATCTTCGTCATGTATTGAACTCTCTTTCATTTCAGTCGGACGAATGGCTTCATGGGCTTCCTGCGCACTTTCATTTTTATTTTTATAAAATCTAAGATGAAGATATTTATCACTATAATTTTTTATAATCTCTTCCTGTATTTGACTTTTAGCAGTTTCGCTCAGGCTTACACTATCTGTACGCATATAAGTAATCTTTCCGCTTTCGTACAACTTCTGAGCTATCAGCATTGTTTTGCTAACACCATAACCCAGTTTCCTGCTGGCTTCCTGCTGCAACGTTGATGTGGTGAATGGCGCTGCAGGTGTGCGTTTACCAGGTTTTACAATAATATCTTTTACTGAATAAGATGCTTTCCTGCATTTCTCTAAAAATTCTTCTGCATCTTCAATGGAACGTTGTTTTCCATCTTCGGCTTTAAAAGAAATCGTTTTACCATTGCCGTTAGTAGCGGCAAGCGTTACTTCAATTTTAAAACTCCCGGTTGTTTCGAACTGGTTTATTTCTCTTTCCTTTTCAACTATTAATCTTACTGCAACACTTTGTACCCTGCCGGCGCTTAAGCCACCTTTCATCCCTATTTTTCTCCACAATACCGGTGAAAGTTCAAAGCCTACAAGCCTGTCGAGCACTCTGCGTGCCTGTTGTGAGTTTACCAGGTTCATATTAATAAGCCTGGGATTTTGTACTGCCTGCTGGATAGCTGCCTTTGTAATTTCATGAAAAACGATACGCTTGGTAGTTTTTATATCAAGCCCAAGCACTTCTGCAAGATGCCAGCTTATACTTTCTCCTTCGCGATCCTCATCCGATGCAAGCCATACTTCATCAGATTTTTTTGCAAATTGCTTAAGTTCCTTTACTACTTTAGCTTTTTCGTCGGGAACTTTATAGCGCGGAGCAAAATCATTCTTAACATCAATACCCATGTCATCTTTCTCAAGATCACGAATATGGCCATAGCAGCTTTTAACCTCGAAATCGCTTCCCAGAATTTTTTCAATTGTTTTAGCTTTCGCAGGTGACTCTACTATTAATAAATTTTTTGCCATACTTATTTATTATTATCCTGTTTCGCACGTTTTCAAATATTATACCGTTGAGAATTAAAAACTACTTAGTATTTTTCTGTCGGTATTACTAATTCTTACTTGAAAAGAAACCAAAACGGTTCTTTTCAAGTTGACTTAGTATTAAATGCAATAAAAAACAAATTATTGTCGTTTGTTGCAATATTAGTTTAAAAATTAAAAATGGAATCTTAAAAGCTGAATAGATAATTTAGTTACGCCTTATTATCTTGGCAGGGAAGCTGCTTAAAATTTTCTGAATGAGAAGAACTTTATCCGGTTTTTATAACTACTAATTGCTTTAAAATAATCTTATAAGTTAGAATGGAAACTGAATAAAAAAATTACCCGTATATTGAACTCTGCTAAGTACTAAACAAATTAAATGAAGGTTGTAATTATAGGTTCTGGAAATGTTGCTTCTGTATTAAGCGTAATAATTAAAAATGCAGGACACGATATTGTACAGGTTGTAAGCCGCAATATAGATCATGCAAAAATACTTGCTTCAAAATATAATGCAGAAGCAGCAACTTTGCATGAGCCTGAATTTGCACCGGCTGATATATATATTGTATCCTTAACAGATGCAGCACTCGATTCTATTGATAAAATTACGGGCTTTAAAAATAAACTGGTAGTTCATACAGCAGGCTCAATGCCAGCAGATGTTTTAAAAGATTGCACCTCAACTTACGGAGTACTTTACCCATTACAAACACTTTCCAAAGTAATTGACTACATTCCTAAAATTCCATTTTTGGTGGAAGGAAATAGTAAGGAAAATTTGCACAGAATAATGGAGTTTGCCCGAACATTATCTGACGAAGTCATACCGGTGACTGATGCTGAAAGATTGCATTATCATATTGCCGGCGTATTTGTTGGCAATTTTACTAATCATCTTTATGCAATTACTGAAAAATTTTGTGAAAAAGAAAAAATTAATTTTAAGACTTTGTTACCACTTATTAACGAAGTTACTTCCCGCATAAATAATTATTCTCCACATGATGTGCAAACTGGCCCTGCTATTCGGGAAGATATTTTTACGATTAACCAGCATTTACAATCCCTGTCTTCCCATCCTGACCTTAAATACATTTATCTTAAACTTTCAGAAAGCATTTTAAAGTTTCATGAAAAAAAGCGGTAGTATTATAAATAAAGGTTTACGAAATTCGTAAAGACTTTCGTAATGTATGGCGTAATTTCGCAGCCGAAAAGAAAAGATGATGTATAATGTTACGTTTAAGTTTGAAAAGAAAGGTCTTGAGCCAGTTACCATAAAAAATGTTGAACCCGATCAGTCTATTTTAGAAGTTGCGCTGAAGAATGATATAGATCTTCATCACAATTGTGGCGGAGTATGCGCTTGCAGTACATGCCATGTGTATGTAGAAAACGGTGAAGATTATTTGCCGGAACTTACTGACAAAGAAGAAGATTTTATTGACAGGGCTATAAATCCACGCCTGAATTCGAGGCTAAGCTGTCAATGCATATTTGGGGATGGTGATGGAGATATTACAGTGACGTTGCCAGATCAAACACAATTTTTAGGTGAATAATATTTAATAAAAAAATTAAACAACTGTAATGATTTTTGAACCTCCTATTCACTGGAACGATTATGAAGATATTGCCATGAAGCTGTATGAAAAATTTGGAAACGATTTTGGTGAAAGCCAGATATACAGGCTTCGCTTTACTGATTTGCATAAATGGGTTTTAGAAATTCCAAATTTTGCCGGAAAGCCAGAAGAAAGCAATGAAGGGCATCTTGAAATGATTCAAAGCGGATGGGTGTATGAATGGAGAGATCATCAAAAAAAATAATTTCATTCTTCCTGTTTTTTAGCATCGAAACTTTCTGCCAATGAATATTCTCACCCGCCTTCAACTTGTAAAAACTTTTGTGTTTGATATGGATGGTGTACTTACTGATGGCAGCTTAGTTATTGATCAGGATGGGCAATGGCTTCGCCGTATGAATATAAAGGACGGCTATGCGTTACAGTTAGCAATAAAAAAAGGGTATAGGGTCGCAGTTATTTCAGGTAGTGAAGCGCTGCCTGTTGCTGAAAGACTTGAGAAGCTTGGGATTACAGACGTGTTTATGAAAGTGTCTGACAAAGAAAGCTTATTTAAAAATTATATTATTGACAATGGCCTTGCAACCGTTGAAGTTTTATTTATGGGTGATGATATTCCCGATTATAATTGTATGATGATTGCAGGTTTTACCTGCTGTCCTTCAGATGCGGCTGTTGAAATAAAGCAAATATCTTCTTATATTTCGTCTATGCGTGGCGGTTATGGCTGCGTAAGAGACGTAATAGAAAAAGTACTAAAATTGAATAACCATTGGCCGCTCGAAACTTCTGTACCTTCAACCTGAAAAAAGCTTCTAATAAAATTTTCTAAATGAATATTTTGTCAGCATTTTTAAAACTGGTAAGGTGGCCAAACCTTCTCTTTATAGCACTTACACAAATACTTTTCAGGTTTTTTATTTTGCGCTTTGTTTACATGGGTTTTGAAAACATAAAACTTTCAACACCATTATTTTTCGTGTTGGTATTTGCATCCATTTGCATTGCAGCGGCGGGTTACATCATCAATGATTATTTTGATGTGAACATTGATCTTATAAACAAGCCTTCGAGGCTTATTTTAGATCGATATATCAAAAGACGATGGGCAATAGTTCTTCATATCGTTTTTTCTTTTATAGGTTTTTCGCTGAGTTGTTATGTCGGCTATAAACTTCGTAATTTTTATATTCCTTTTTTTAACCTGCTCGCAATTGTTGCTCTTTGGTTTTATTCAACCACTTTCAAAAAAAAATTATTGATAGGCAACGTTTTAATATCCCTGTTGACAACTTGGGTGATTCTCGTGCTTACTTTAAGCGAATATAGATTCCGGCTAATTCCCGATGATTTACATTGGCAAAGGCTTCTTAAAGTTTCTTTTATTTATGCTGGGTTTGCATTTATTATTTCTCTGGTGCGGGAAGGAATTAAAGACATGGAAGATATGAACGGTGATGTAAAATATGGTTGCACCACCATGCCTGTTGTGTGGGGTTTGCAAGTGTCAAAAGTATTTGTTGCAGTATGGCTTATAGTGCTTACAATTACAGTGGCCATTATACAATTTTATGTAATCCATTTAGGCTGGTGGTTGTCAGCATTGTATTCTTTAATTGCTATAATTATTCCTTTGATGTGGGTTCTCCGGAAATTATATTTTGCAAATACCCCTAAACAGTTTCATAAATTAAGTACTGTAATTAAACTTGTAATGCTTACCGGTATTTTATCTATGATTTTCTTTTAAGATTTTTATAAATGATAACACAAAAAATCATTTTAGCATCGAAGTCTCCCCGCCGCAGGCAATTGCTTGAATGGGCAGAAATTCCTTTTGAAGTAATCGTATCTGAAACAGATGAAAATTTCCCGGAACATTTATTACCGGCTGAAGTTGCCATACATATTGCCACTAATAAAGCAATGGCTATAAAAAAAAACATAGAAAATTTACATACTAACGGAAATGCACACACGATACTTGCTGCAGATACAATTGTTGTTCTTGAAAATAAAATTATTGTAAAACCAACCGGACGTGAAGAAGCCATTAAAACATTGTCAGCTTTATCTGCAACAACACATACAGTCATAACCGGCGTGTGTATTTTATCAGGAGAAAAAAAAATTGCATTTGCTGATGAAACTAAAGTTGAATTTAACGAACTTTCGCAGGAACAAATTGAATATTATGTGGATAAGTACAAGCCTTATGATAAAGCCGGCGCTTACGCAATACAGGAATGGATAGGCGTTACGGGAATTCGTTCTATTAATGGAGATTTTTATAATGTAATGGGATTACCTGTAAGCCGTGTGATTAAAGAATTGGAAAGTTTATTGGTTAATTAGTTAATTGGCTTAGAAGTTTAGAGTTTAGACTATTAGGATAAACAAAATTTTCTTTTTAATTTTCTTCACTTATTACCAATTAACCAATTAACTAATTTGCTTATGAAGGAAGATCTTTTACAATACATTTGGCAGTTTCAATATTTTAATAGTTCTCAATTGCAGACTACTTCAGGAGAAGCAATTCAAATAATTCATCCCGGTAATCATAACAGCAACCAGGGACCCGACTTTACGGAAGCAAAAATAAAAATCAATACAACGCTTTGGGCCGGAAATGCAGAGCTTCACATTAATTCATCGCATTGGAATTTACATAATCATTCTAATGATAACAATTATAATAACATTATCCTTCATGTAGTTTGGAACCATGATAAAGAAATAAAAGATTTTAATGGAAATGATTTGCCTACACTTGAATTAAAAACAAGAGTTTCAAAATTATTATTGAAAAAATATAGTGAGCTAATGGAATCATCCATGTTTATTCCTTGTGAAAACCAGGTGATGCAAGTGAATGAACTTACACTTTCCAGTTGGAAACAACGACTCGTTGCAGAAAGACTCATTGCAAAATCAGATAAAATTCTTACTGTCTTAAAAGAAACAAAATTTCACTGGGAAGAAACCTTTTGGTGGCTTATTGCAACAAATTTTGGCCTTACAATAAACAGTGAATTTTTTAAAAATATTGCCCGATCGTTGCCGGTTGTAATACTGGCAAAACATAAAAACCGTATTCAACAGGTGGAAGCATTATTATTTGGGCAAGCGGGTTTACTTGAATCAGAATTTCGTGAAAAGTATCCTGCCATGCTTCAAAAGGAATATAGATTTTATCAAAAAAAATATAATTTAAAACCTGTTGATGGCGAATTATTTTTTTTAAGAATGCGGCCCGCAAATTTCCCAACGATAAGGCTGGCACAGCTTGCCATGCTTATACATGAAAGTGAACATCTTTTTTCAAAAATTAAAAATGCATCATCGTTAAAAATAGTAATTACAATGCTTGAAGTAAAGGCAAATGATTACTGGCATTATCATTATCTTTTTGATGAAGAAGCTCATTACAAAGAAAAAGCTTTGGGCAGGCAGATGATTAATAATATTATCATCAATACTATTGCTCCGGTTTTATTTGCTTATGGCATGCATCATAATGAGCACGAATATAAAGACAAAGCAATAAAATGGCTTGAAGAAATTTCTGCAGAAAAAAATACTATTACAAAGGGATTTGAGAATCTTAATTTTTTAAACAAAAACGCTTTTGATTCACAGGCTTTAATTCAGCTTAAAAATGAATATTGTAATAAAAAACTTTGTTTGCAATGTGCAATAGGAAATACGTTGCTGAAAACTAATGTGCTAATTGGCTAATGTGATGATGTGATAATTGTTGAATAATTTTTCATGCAAAGAAGCGATTACGAACTATGAACTATAAACTAAAAGCTATCCCCAATTATAACTTATTTTTAATTCAATATCAGGATGAATACTTTTTATTACCGGGCAATTGTCGCCGGTCTTTTCCAGAATTTTTTTATTTTTCTCGTCATCATTTAGCGGAAGGAGTACCACCACATCAATTTTACCTACCCTGCGCGGATCACTAAGCATGTGTTTGGTTATTTCTGCCTTTGCTCCTTTTAGTTCGACTTGTAATTCAGCAGCTTTAATTGCCATAGTAGTTAACATGCAGGTTCCTAAGGATACACATAATAAATCAGTAGGAGAAAATTTTTCTCCCTTACCTTTATTATCGGTAGGGGCGTCTGTTTCAACGGTGGTTCCACTTTGAACATGCTCAACAGAACAACGCAAATTTCCAGTATATATTAATGAAGCAGTCATTATGTATTTTTGCATAAATTTACACCAGTAAACATAAAAAATTTCATGCGAAAAATAATTCTCTTAATTTTTATTATATCCGTATCGTTCGCCGCTTCAGCACAGAAATCAAAAAAACAACGCCAGTCAGAAAAACGTGCCCATATCAGCAATCTTATTAAAGAAGAAGAAGAAGGTGTTATTGCGTATAAGAAAAGTTTTGCTTTTGGGGCAAAACTTATAAGCGATGGCTATGGAATATTCTTTGAACTGGGACGTGCAAGCTCTGTTACAAAATCAATTTTATACCAGCTTGAAATAAGTGAACGCAAGCATGTAAAAGAAGAGAAGCAAAGCAATCCTTTTATTAATTCAGTGCCTTTTATTTATGGCAAAGAAAATTTTTTTTATCCTGTAAAGTTAGGCCTACAGCAACAAATACTTTTGGGTAATAAATCTAATAAAAACGGGGTAAGTATCACTGCAAATTATGGTGGAGGTTTGTCATTAGGTTTGCTGAGGCCTTATTATTTACAAGTGCAAAAAGGAAATGATTTTGAATATGTAAAATACAATTCCCCCGATAGTTCTCTTTTTCTAAATGGCCCTATTGTTGGCGGTCCTACTTTTAGTAAAGGCTGGAGCGATATAACTGTAACACCGGGCTTATATGCAAAAACTTCTTTACGTTTTGATTATGGAAGTTATAATGAAATGATTTCTGCTATCGAGGTGGGAATAAGCGGAGATTATTATACAAAAAAAATTCCGATACTTCTCCAAAATACCCAAAGGCAGTTTTTCTTTAGTGGATTTGTTGCTATTATATTTGGCAAAAGAAAATAACTGTTTATTAATTTAATTTTTGAGGCAATACAATATTTATTAATGAGTGAAGAAATTATAGCTGAATTAGCAAAGCCAAAAAAACCCGATTGGCTCCGTGTAAAATTGCCTATTGGCGAAGAATATAAGCACCTAAGAAATTTAGTTGATACGCACAAGCTGCATACAATTTGCGAAAGTGGTAATTGCCCAAACATGGGCGAATGCTGGGGTGCAGGTACTGCAACATTTATGATTCTTGGAAATATATGTACAAGAAGTTGTGGCTTTTGTGCGGTAGCAACAGGAAGGCCACTTGATATAGATTGGGACGAGCCGCAGCGTGTAGCAGAAGCAATTCATTTAATGAAAGTAAAACATGCGGTTATCACTTCTGTTGATCGTGATGAAATTAAGGATGGTGGTTCCGTCATTTGGTACAATACTATAAAAGCTGTGCAGGCATTAAATCCTGAAACTACACTTGAAACACTTATTCCCGATTTCAAAGCTGAAAAAGAAAATATCCAAAGAATTATTGATGCTGCTCCAAATGTAGTAAGTCATAACATTGAAACAGTTGAGCGGCTAACCCGCACCGTTAGAATACAGGCGAAGTACTGGCGCAGCATGGAAACGTTACGAATTTTAAAGAAAGGTGGTATGCGTACAAAAAGTGGCATCATGCTTGGCCTTGGTGAAGTGAAAGAAGAAGTAGTACAAACCATGCATGATCTTAAAGAAAGCAATGTTGACGTTATTACAATCGGGCAATATCTTCAGCCAACAAAAAAGCATTTACCCGTTCATCGTTTTGTACATCCTGATGAATTTAAAGAGTTCCGTCAAATAGGCTATGAGCTTGGCTTTGATTATGTTGAAAGCGGCCCGTTGGTTCGTTCGTCTTACCATTCAGAAAAACATGTAATTCAAGGGTGGGGGAGGAGAAACTGGGAAATGAATGGTTAAATTATTTTCTGGTAAACATTAATAGAGAATTAAATATTCGGATAATATCAAATTCTAAAAATATAAAAAAAAGTCAGTGAAATTTTGTTTCACTAACCTTTTTTAAAAATATTATCCTATAGGGAATCACAAAAAATTCTACCAGCTTTTTTCAATTTATTTTTTTATATTGATAGGAACTAAAACTTTAAAAGTGAAATTCCTTCCCATGTTGTATACACCAATTCTTCTTGTTGTATTATTAGGATCTCCGTATTTTAATAAACTTAAATTAGATTGATACGCTTTATCGGTAAGATTATTTCCGGAAATATAGAGTGAAAACAATTTTCCATTTTTTCTAAAAATATCACTTCCTAATCCTGCATTTAATAATGTATAACCCGGCGTTACTGTTTCATCGCCGTATTTATAATAAATTTTATCTTGCTTAAAAACATTATTTATTCCAATAAAAAAATAAGTATTGTGAAATGCTGATGATGATTTGTCAATTACAAATCTTAGTCTTGATTGAATTTGGCCTGGGGGTGTATAAGGTAAATATTTCGTTGAATCCGGCTGATGTTTTTGTATAGCCCTGATTACAGAAAGTGAGTTTTCAAAATGAAGCCATGGCAATACATCCGGATGAATATTCAAAATAATTTCAGCACCTGAAATTACAGCATCGCCTGCAATATAATGGAATGCAGGACCTTCAAGATGTGTTGCCACATCAGTTCGTAAAGAATCGCCGCCAAAAACGCTTTCTAATTTTTCAGGGAAAATAAAATTATTGATCTGGTTCCTGTAAACATCTATTTCAGCAGTAACAACTTTTGTGTTTACTCCAAAAGTTGCATCTGCTTGGAAACTATTTTCAGCTTTTAATTTAGGATCACCAATTTCAAAAAAAGGAGTTCCATCATGAACACCATTTGCGCCACTTTCATTAATGGCTGGTGCCCGATAACCTCTTGAAAAATTTATTTTGCCATAGATATTTTTTGTAAAATCATATACTGCGCCAATGCTTCCTGAAAAACCTGAGAAGTTGGAAGTGAATGCACTGAATTGCGCTTCTGCATCGGAGTTAGTTTTTGAAACTCTTTCGCCATCAGCGTTTACAAATAAATCTTTTGTTTGTAAATGACGAACATCATAACGTAAGCCACCGCTTATGGTAAGTTTATGAATGGTCTTATTTACAAGAGAGAAAACTCCGAAATCAAAAGCATTGTATTCAGGTATAAGGAACACAAGCCCGCGATCTTGTGAATACCTATCCATTCCATTTACACCCGCAGAAATTTGCCAGTTATTTTTTTGAGGCAACACCAACTGCGCATCATAAGTAAAGGTTTGTGAGAAAAAATAATTGTTATAAATATCACCAACAGTAATATCATTTGCTTCCCGGCGATAATTTTGTTGTAAACCTAATGTAAGTTGTAACTGGCTTTTCCCGATTAAGAAATTATTATCAAGCACTGCTTTGTAATGACGAATGTGCTGGTGAATAATGGGGAAATAATTATATTTCCTGTAACCGGAAGATGGCGCAATTGCCATGCTGTCTTCACCGTTAGTATCAAGGTAATGAGTTGTGAAAAGCGCGGTAGCGCTGTCTCTTGCGCCTTCAATAATACCAAGCTTATAATCAAACAAGCTTATGGTAAGATGAGAATAACCCCATTTTTTATTGAGGCCGATAATTCCTTTAAAAGCTTTTTGTGCCATTCCGGAATTCCATACATAACCATCATATTTATTTTTATAATCGTGCGCTTCTATATTAGAATATCGCAAATCCCAAATAAATCCTTTTTGATTTCCTCCAAAATTGATTGAATTATTATATAAGCCGTTATTAGTTTGATACTCGCTTAGAACGTTGGCTTGTATTTTTCCTTCCGGTAAAGTTTTAGGGCCAATAAAATTAATAACACCTGCAATCGCATCTGAGCCATAACGCAGGCTGCCGGGGCCTTTTAAAATTTCTGCACTCTCAATTGTATTTTCATCAATCTCAATTCCAAATTCATCAAACCATTGCTGCCCTTCCTGCCTTACACCATCGTTCATTACGACCACACGGTTATAACCAAGTCCTCTTATAAATGGTTTTGATATTGATTGACCAAGGGTTGTTTGTGAAACACCGGGAATGCTTGCAATTGCATCTGTAATGTTTGTATAACTATTTTGCAATAATTGTGTTTTGGAAATGTAACCTATTTGCAAAGAAGTTTTTTGTAATTCAACAGCCTCAAGTGTTCCTGTTTGTACAACTACAGGCAATACTTCAGTAAATGAATTGAGGTTAAAATTTAGGTTTGTATTTCCATTCAAATTAATATTCTGTGCTTGTGTTGTAAAACCAATAAGACTTGCTTCTATAAGATAATTTCCGGATGAAACATTTTTTATAGAATAAGCACCATTCTTGTCAGATATAGCTCCAGACCTTAATTCAGGCAAGTACACTGAAACGCTTTGCAAAGGTGCATGTGTTTTTGCATCTATTATTTTACCGCTTATTTCATTTTGTGAAAAAGCACCAAATGAAATAAACAGCCATAATATTGTGATTAATATTTTCATATTTAAAAAAATTGAAGGTTAGGATTTAATATTTCCTTCAGAACCATAAGAGATAATTCATATCAATGAAAATGTTTTCAAAAAACATTTTATACTAATCGTTATCTCAATTATGCTAATAAAAATTTTTATTCCAAAAGGAATAGGCATTTATTTATTGAGCATTATACAAGAAGCCATGGGGGAGGAGAAGGAATATTTAAGTACGGAGATAAAAGGTTTCCCGGATTAAAACGGGCAAATAATTGAAGAGAAATTATATCATCAATTTTTGAAAAATTATTATCAACATTAAAGGTGTAAGTACCTAAACGAAATTGTATAATGGAAAGTTCTTTTGAATTTTTTTCACTTTGTGCTTTTACATTTTGATTTTGAGCAAGGGCTAAAGTGTAATCCTCATTTTCATCTGCTATACATTTAATCAAGAAGCTATCACCTTTAGCATGTTGACTAATTATATCATACATTTTTCCTTTGTAATTAATTTCATTTTTTTCTTCAAATGAAAAACCTTGAGAATTATTTTTAAGATCATTTTTTGAAAACGAAAATTCAAAAAAGAATTTATTTTTTAGATCGGATGATAAAATTATTTGCTGTTGTGTATGTTTTATAGATTGCAGGCTGATGTAAAAAGCTATATAGAAGCCGCTGCTGCACAGCATCATAATAAAAAACAAAAATATGGCAGTAATTTTTTTCAAAATAAAAATTTGGTACAGCTAAAGTAAAACAATTTTATATTTCCCATACCAAAGCGCTTGCGCCTAAAATAGCTGCATCAGATTCTTTTAATTCGCTGAATAACAATTTCACTTTATTTTGAAAAATAGGAAGGAGATTTTTTTCCATATTTTTTTTAACCGGGTCCATTAATAATTTACCCGCTTTAATAACACCACCAAATAAAATAATTGCTTCCGGTGATGAGAACATTACAAAATTAGCAAGCGCCTCACCAAGAATTTGCCCGGTGAATTTGAAAACTTCTTTTGCAATTTTATCACCGGCCATTGCAGCATCAAAAACTGCTTTTGCATCAATTTTATTATGAGGAATTTTCCGTAAAGAACTTTCAACATTAATTCTTTCATCAAGCAATTCTTTTGCCGTGATGGCAATTCCGGTAGCAGAGGCATACGTTTCAAGGCTTCCTTTCATGCCTGTACCCCAATGAAGACGGCCACCCGGCCTTATAATAGTATGACCCAGCTCGCCTGCAAATCCATCATGTCCATAAATTAAATGTCCGTTAGCTACAATGCCGCTGCCAACACCTGTGCCTAATGTAATCATTATAAAATCTTTCATCCCACGGGCTGCACCATACATCATTTCGCCCACTGCAGCCGCATTGGCATCATTAGTAAGCGAACAAGGTTTTTTAAATTTTTTGCTAATGAGACTTGCAAGTGGAATAATTCCTTTCCATTGCAAATTAGGAGCGTATTCAATAGTACCTGTGTAATAATTACCATTGGGCGCACCTACACCAATTCCTTTTATCAGTTGCTCGCCGCCAATTTCTTTAATAGCAGGAGCAAGCTCCTCATACAATTCATCAATAAACTTTTCAATGGTTGTGCGTTTATTAGAAGAGATATCGCCCCTGTTTGAAATTTCACCACGATGATTTACAATTCCAAATTTTGTAGTTGTTCCTCCCACATCTATGCCTATGGCATATTCTAATGGAGGTTCTAAATCAGCAATTAAATTATTATCCAATGAAAAAATAATTTTAAGAAGTTATTAAAAATAAAAATTCAATTCAAAAAATCGCAATTGAAAATTAAGCCGTTATTATTCCGGCCTGTGTTTTAATCTGCAAGTCCGATGATACATTTTTTAAATCATTCTAAACCTATGCTTCAAGCGCTCCTTCAGGCGATAATTCTGCTTCGTTATCAATTGGCTGCTCATAATCAATTCCTTGTCTTTTTAAAATTCCTTTTACAATAAATGCGAATAAAGCGATATAAGCAAAGCAAACTACAGGCACCCAGTACGAATAGTGTATTCCATAACCTATAACCCCGCCACTTTTAGATTGAAGATAATCTGCCAGCTTGCCTTGAATCGGCGGAATTATACCACCTCCTAAAATCATCATAATTAAAAAGGCAGCTCCCTGTGTTGTATATTTTCCTAACCCAGCTATTGATAATGCAAAAATACATGGCCACATAATAGAACAAAATAATCCGCCGCTTAAGAATGCGTAAATCGCAACCGTACCTGTTGAAAATAATCCTATAAGCATTGAAATCATTCCAAGCAATCCAAAAATTAAAAGGGTACGTGCAGGCTTATTATTGCTAACATAAAACGCTCCAATCTGAATAAGAACACATATAATATAATAGTATAAAATAGTTATATCATGTTTTGAAATTGCATTAACGGCCAAAACAATGGCGAAAGCAATTAAAGGAACAATAAATGTGAGAAGTTTTTTGGTAGCGGGTTTTAGTTCAAAAGCAGCAATAGAGCCAACCCATCTGCCAATCATTAAACTTCCCCAATACATTGAAACAAACATGGCAGCTTCAGAAGATTGAAAGCCACCGAAATCAGGCTGTTTTAATAATTCACTCAGGTTGCTTACAATCGTTACTTCAGTACCTACATAAACAAAAAGAGCAAGCATTCCTAAAACCAATTGAGGATATTTCATTGCTCCCCATCCGTCAGGATTTTTTCTTGCTCTCATATTTGAAACCAGCAAACTTAAAACAACTACAGCAAGAGCGCCAAATAACCACTTCATGCGATAGGTTTCCAAATCATGTTTTTCAATATCTGATAATAAGGCCGGATTTGTTTTATAACTATTAAATACCGGAACAAACATTATAATAAGAAGCCCCGTCATTATTAATAATGAATACAAAACTTTATTTGCCTTCTCTGTTTTTTCAGTTGAAATTCCCGCAGGCACTTTTTTTGAAAAATAAAATAAAGCTGCTGCTGCTATAAACAGAATACCTACCCCTGTATAAAGAACAATAACTTTACTAAGGCCTAATCCTGCAATCTTTTCATCGGGTACAAATGCGGTAGTACCAAATAATGCAAATGCAACTAATAAAGGACCTATCATTGTACCAAAAGAATTAATACCTCCGCCAAGATTTACACGGCTTGTTCCCGTTGATGGATCACCTAATGAAATAGCGAATGGTTGCGCTGCAGTTTGTTGCAGAGAAAATCCTAAGGCAACAATAAAAAGGCCAACGAGCATTCCTGTAAAAGTGTTTGCATTTACAGCGATGATCATAGCTACAGCTCCCAACGCAGAAAAGAGTAAACCATAAACAATGCTTTTTTTATAACCCCATTTTGCTACAAGGTCTTTACCGCCAAAAGCTCCATAAGCAAAGAGTGCAAGCGCGCCAAGATAATAAGCAAGATAAAAGGCAAAGTCAACAAGCTGGCTTTGAAACTGGTCAAGATGAAAATAATGTTTGCAAAAAGGGATAAATACACTATTACCTGCAGCAATAAATCCCCAGAAAAAAAATACTACAATTAATGTACTTAATGCGCCGTAATTTGTAGGTTGCCCCTGGGATGCTATATTTTGTTTTGCAATCGTAATGGATGGTCCTGCCATAATAAATTTGATTTAAAATTGAAAGTAACAGAATTTTTTCAAGATACAGATTTTCATTAATAAATTTTTTTATAAGAAAACATTCTTACTTTAAATAAATTATTTTTAATGTATGGAAATTATACATGTAAGTGCAGAATGTTACCCTGTTGCCAAGGCAGGCGGCCTTGGTGATGTCGTGGGTGCTTTGCCCAAATATCAAAACAAGCTTGGGCACATTGCAAAAGTTGTAATGCCTATGTACCGTACGAGATTTTTATATGAAAATAATTTTGAAGTGGTGCATAAGGGCGCATTCGGGCTTGCCAATTATTGGTTTGATTACACAATAATTAAAGAAGTAAACAACATTACAGGTTTCGATTTATACCTCGTAGATATTTATGGTTTGCTCGACCGCGAAAAAATTTATGGTTATGATGATGATAGTATGAGGTTTACTGCTTTCCAGATTGCCGTGGTTGACTGGATAAGCAAATGGAATCATCGGCCTGATATTGTGCATGTGCATGATCACCAGGCTGCGCTTATACCTTTTATGATGCAGCATTGTTATGCTTATCGTCATTTATCTTATGTAAAAACAATCCTTACTATTCATAATGCTCAATACCAGGGTTGGATGGATTGGGGCAAATCAAATTATATTCCTGACTGGGATAAATATAAATGGGGATTGCTTGAATGGGAAAAAACTATAAACCCACTGGCATCCGGAATAAAATGCGCTTCAAAAGTTTCTACCGTTAGTCCCGGATATTTAGATGAATTGAGGCATGAAGCCAACGGCCTTGAAAGATTATTCGAATATGAAAGAGGTAAATGCTATGGAATTTTAAATGGCATTGATGATGATTATTGGAACCCTGAGCATGATACTTATATTGAACAAACTTATAATGTAGAAAATTTTGAAAGTAAAAAAGCCACCAATAAAAAAGCATTGTGCGACCAGTTTAACCTTGATGAAACAAAGCCGCTCATTATTTTTATCGGAAGATTGGTTGGAGAAAAAGCTGCAGACCTTTTGCCATCTGTTATTACGGATTCTATTTATAATATGGAAGGCAAAATGAATTTTTTGGTTTTAGGAAGCGGTGAACCCGCGATTGAACAACAACTGCAAAATTTAAGAAGCCATTTAATGGGTTATTATAATTCACAGATTGGATATAATGAAAAGCTGAGTCACCAGATGTATGCCGGTGCAGATTTTTTATTAATGCCCAGCAGGGTAGAACCTTGCGGCCTTAACCAAATGTATGCTTTGCGATATGGTACAATTCCTATTGTTCGCAATACCGGAGGCTTAAGAGATACTGTAAAAGATTTTGGTGATGAAGGCGGCTATGGTATTTGTTTCGATAATGCCACAGTTTGGGATATTACTTATTCTGTTCACCGGGCTGTACAATTATATGAACAACGGAAACGGGTAAACGAAATAAGGCGGCACATTATGCAGATTGATAACAGTTGGGAAAGAAGCGCAGAAATTTATATCAATCTTTATAATTCGTAATTGATAATTTACGGAGTTTAGAAGTTGAGGGTTTGAAGAGATTGAATGTTTTTAGAATGCGAGAAACTTGTGGAAGATAAAAGTGTTTTTATAGAAGGATAGTTTTAAAAAAGATTTCAAAAAAAGTTTTTAAAATAAATAAATCTTTTCTTTCAGTAAAAAATTAATAAATTGAATTATGATCTACTCTAACTATAAACTCTAAATTAAAATATATGTGGATAAGCAAATCAATAGTTGCTGTAATACTCGGTGGTGGTGCAGGTTCACGCCTGTATCCGCTTACAGCCAACAGAAGCAAACCTGCTGTTCCCATTGCAGGAAAATACCGGTTGGTAGATATACCAATTTCCAATTGCATCAATTCTAATGTCAATAGAATTTTTGTGCTCACGCAATATAACTCTGCATCGCTGAATAAGCATATTAAAAATACTTACCAGTTCAGCGCTTTCAGCAGCGGCTTTGTTGATATTCTTGCTGCCGAACAAACTCCTGATAATACAGCATGGTTCCAGGGAACTGCAGATGCTGTACGTCAATCGTTACGCCATTTAGATAATTTTGAATTTGATCATGTTCTCATTCTTTCCGGCGATCAATTGTATCAAATGGATTTTGGAAACATGTTTCGTACCCATGAAAAAGAGGGCGCCGATATTACCATTGCTACCATTCCGGTAACAGAAAAAGAAGCTACAGAATTTGGGATTTTAAAATCGGATGATCAAAATCGAATCATTTCATTTATTGAGAAACCGGGTTACGATCTTTTGCCCGATTGGATAAGCGATACCAACAGTGATATGCAAAGCCTGGGAAGAAATTATCTTGCTTCTATGGGTATTTATCTTTTTAAGAAAAATATTCTTTTAGATCTTTTAGAAACCCATAAAAAAGATGCCACTGATTTTGGAAAAGAAATTATTCCTTTTGCTATTAAGGATTTTAATGTTTGCAGTTACCAATACGGAGGCTATTGGACCGACATTGGAAATATCGCTTCTTTTTTTGAAGCCAATCTTGGCTTAACACAAGAACTTCCGCAGTTTAATATGTTTGACAATGAAAATAAAATTTATAGCCGCCCAAGGATGTTGCCTCCTGCAAAAATCAGTGGAACTACATTAATAAATACTATTGCAGGCGATGGCTGTATTATTCATGCAGAACGACTTGAAGATTGTGTAGTAGGCATCAGAACAAGAATAGGTCATGGTGCTAAAATTTTTAGATGCTATTTAATGGGAACCGACTATTATGAAACTATAGAGGAGATGAGTTATGCCGCCGGACGTGATTTACCGCGGCTTGGCATTGGAGATAACTGTTATATTAATAATGCTATCATTGATAAAAATTGTCGTATAGGCAACAACGTTAGAATCAATGGCGGAAAGCATCTTACTGATCACGACCATTCTTTATATACAGTAAAAGATGGAATTGTTGTAGTAAAAAAAGGAAGTGTTGTTCCCGATGGATTTGTTTTGGAATGATATGGGTGAAATAAGGAATTAGGAATTAGGAAGGAATTAGGAATTAGGATTTAAGATTTAAGAATCAAAAATTATATACTAAACAATTGCTATGTCATCATCCATTGCTGTTCAACGTGAGCGGCTTACTTTTCGCCAGATTTTAAATATGAGCTTTGGTTTTTTCGGAATACAGTTTGGCTTTGCTTTGCAAAATGCTAATGTATCACGAATCTTTCAAACCCTGGGCGCAGAAATTGATAAGATAGGAATTTTGTGGATTGCCGCTCCTATTACGGGTTTGCTGGTGCAACCCATCATTGGTTATTTAAGTGACCGCACATGGCATCCTCGATGGGGCCGCAGAAGACCTTTCTTTTTTGTGGGCGCAGTGCTTTCTTCTATTGCACTTTTTTTAATGCCGCAATCAACTGTTCTTTGGATGGCTGCAACTTTATTGTGGGTGCTCGATGCATCTATCAATATTTCTATGGAACCTTTTCGTGCATTTGTTGGAGATAAATTACCATCATCACAAAGAACAACAGGTTTTGCCACGCAAACTTTTTTTATTGGTTTAGGTGCAGTTATTGCTTCACTGCTTCCTTATATTTTTACCAATTTTTTTCACATAAGCAATACAGCGGCACCGGGTGTTGTAGGCGATTCTGTAAAGTATTCATTTTATATTGGTGCTATTGTATTTCTTTTATCGGTATTATGGACCGTTCTTACTACTAATGAATTTCCACCTGAAAATATTGAAACCTGGGAAGAAGAAAAATTAAGAACGAAAGGAATATTTCATGGCATTGCCGAAATTACAAAAGGAATTTTTACGATGCCACCTACCATGCTTCAACTTGCCGTTGTACAATTTTTTACGTGGCTTGCATTTTTTGCCATGTGGATTTATACAACATCAGGAATTGCACAAAACACTTTTGGTACAACTGATACCACTTCCAAAACTTTCCAGGATGCAGGAGATTGGGTGGGCGTAATGTTTATGGTGTATAACGGGGTATCGGCCATAACTGCATTTATGCTTCCGGCGTTAGCTAATAAAATAGGAAGGAAATATACGCACATGATCTGCTTAATTATTGGAGGCATCGGGTTAATATCCATGTTCTTTATCAAATCGCAATACATGCTGCTGTTGCCAATGATAGGAGTGGGGCTTGCATGGTCTTCAACCTTAACCATACCTTATGCAATACTTGCCGGGGCATTACCACCAAATAAAATGGGCTTCTACATGGGTGTATTTAATTTCTTTATTGTAATACCACAAATAGTTGCTGCTGCTATACTTGGTTTTTTTGTAAAACATTTTTTTAATGAACAGGGAATTTATGCATTGGTAATAGGCGGAATATCTATGATTATTGCGGGCATTCTAAATTTTATTGTAAAAGATAAAGATGTACCTACGCCTGAGGTGATGAAGTATGAAATGGTAGAAGGTTGAGAAGCCTCACCCCTCCAAGGAAGTCCTTTGGACAACCCCTCTCCTCCAAAGGAGTCCTTCGGACAAAGGAGAGGGAAAACTATCTTAAAAACTGTTTTGTGTAATAGTTATCCAGTAGAGCTTAATGCTTATTTTTAATTAATTTTATTAAAATAAGTTTAATGAAAAACATTCGAAACTTTACGGCAATTATAGAAAAAGAAGATGATGGCTATGTTTCGTTATGCCCCCAACTCGATTTGGCAAGCCAGGGAAATACTGTTGAAGAAGACAGGAATAACCTGCAGGAAGCGTTGAATTATTTTTTGAGCACGCTTCAAAAGATGAAATAACCTCAAGGCTTAGGAACGATTTTTTTATAACGAATATGCAAATTGCAGTTGGGTAATCTTTATAATCTATAATTCGTCAATCACAAATTCCTCGCAACAATTTCGAATCATAACTACCCAGGATTTTTTTAAACCCGTCTTAATTCTTTATTTTTCCGGCTGCTAAAATATATTTGATGAAAAAAATTATCTTCTTTTTAGTATTAAATTTTTCCTTTTTAATCCCGCTTTTTTCTCAAACAAAAAATATCAATTGTTACCCAACCAACTGGTGGCCAGGTATGAAGTGGAATAAAATAGAATTAATGATTCATGGAAATGATGTTGGTAACGCTAACGGCTACACGATAATTTATCCCGGTGTTACTTTAAAAAAAATAAATAAAGTTGAAAATAAAAATTATGTTTTTATTGATGTAATTATTTCTCCTTCAGCAAAACCCGGCATTGTAAAAATAAAAAGTAACGGGAATAATTCTATTACCATTGATTTTGAATTAAAGCAACGGCGCGCAGGCAATGGGACAACCTTTGCGCAGGGAGTTACTTCCAAAGATTTTATTTATCTCATAATGCCTGATCGTTTTAACAATGGAGATACTTCCAATGATCGTATTGCCGGAATGAAGGATCAAAGCCTCAATCGTGATTCTGTTTACAGCCGCCATGGTGGCGACTTGCAGGGGATACAAAATCATTTAGATTATTTGCAATCATTGGGTGTAACCACGCTTTGGCTTAATCCCGTTATTGAAAATGATATGCCTAACCGCACCGAACATGGCTATGCATTTACCAATCATTATAAAATAGATCCGCGCATTGGTGGAGAAAAAGCATATCAACAATTGATTGATGCAGTTCATTCTAAAAACATGAAAATTATTCAGGATGCTGTTTACAATCATGTGGGTATTGAACACTTTACCGTGGTTGATCCTCCAATGAAAGACTGGCTTAACCAATGGCCAACCTATACAAATACTACTTTTAAAGACCAGGTGCTTTTTGATCCGTATGCAAGCGCTGCTGAAAAAAAGAAAATGAGCGATGGTTGGTTCACTCATCAAATGCCCGATCTCAATCAAAAAAATCCTTACGTTGCTAACTTTTTAATTCAACATGCTTTATGGACGGTAGAAGAATTCGGAATAGACGGATGGCGCATTGATACGTATGCGTATAATGATTTGGATTTTATGAATCGCTGTAATAAAGCATTAATGGATGAATACCCGCATATAACCATGTTTGGTGAAACGTGGGTGCATGGAGTTCCCAATCAATCTTATTTTGTTCAGAATAATTATAATATTCCTTTTAAAAGTAACCTGCAGGCACCTACCGATTTTCAAACACTTTGGGCAATTACAGATGCAATGACAAAAGATTTTGGATGGACTGATGGTGTGAATGAATTATATACAACGCTTGCGCAGGATTTTGTTTATAAAGATCCTACACGCAATGTAATTTTTTTAGACAACCATGATCTCTCCCGTTTTTTTTCAGTGGTGGGGGAAGATGTGATGAAATATAAAGCAGCGCTTGCATGGTTACTAACGTGCAGGGGTATCCCACAATTATATTATGGCGATGAAATTGGCATGACTGGTTTTACTTTTCCGAATGATGGCTTAGTCCGAAAAGATTTTATTGGCGGTTGGCCTTCTGATGCTGTAAATAAATTTTCAATAGCAGGACGAAGTGCACAGGAAGAAGATATATGGAGATATATTGCGAAGCTTGCTAATTTCAGAAAAACCTCTTCTGCATTGCGTACAGGAAAGATGATGCAGTTTGCACCAAAAGAAGGCGAGTATGTTTTCTTTCGTTATGATGATTCGCAAACAATCATGACCGTTTTAAATACTGCTAAAAAAACAAAAAATATTTTCATTCAAAATTATGCTGAACGCACCAATGGCTTTACTAAAATGAAAAACATTTTCACCAATGAAATAGCTCCGCTAAAAGATTTTTCAGTTGAGGCTAAGGGAAGTGGGGTGTGGGAGTTGTTGAAATAATATTTTGAATCTAAATTATTGTATGTCTTTACTTATTTCCATTTCATAACGCTATGCTGGTTGTTGGTGATTGCTAAACTACAAAACCATCAGCATGAACACCAGACAACGGCGGTGCATGGACTTATACTGGTGGAAACTTTTTTTGGAACACTGCAATGGCATAAAATAGCTCCGCTAAATGATTTTTCAATTGATGCTAAGGGAAGTGGTGTGGGAGTTGATGAAATAATATTCTGAATCTAAATTATTGTATGCTTTACTTATTTTCATTTCATAACGTTATGCTGGTTGTCCCAAAGGGATGGCTTTGGCATTGGTGATTGCTAAACTACAAAACCATCAGCACGAACACCAATCCTTTAGATTTGTATTCAATAATTTTATTTAAAATTATTACTACTATTACTCTTTCATTTTTTGGTTCTTTTTTTCTTTGTTAATAACTCAATTTTGTGAATAAAAAACAATCATTAAGCGCCTGTGAACTATAACACCAAAAGTACAGTAAGGTACATCCGTTGATGCAGACAGGTGCTTTTTGATATGAGATGCTT
>JBBRTG010000031.1:0-30194 GCA_038244655.1 Chitinophagales bacterium | reverse complement strand
CTTCCAAAATTTGAAGGAAAATTCGATGGAATCGCAATTCGTACACCCGTAACCGTTGGTTCTATTTCAGACATAACTTTTATTGCCTCAAGAAATACCTCCGCAGAAGAAATTAATAATATTCTTACAGAGGAATCAAAAACCAGCAGGTATAAGTTCATCTTATCTGTTTCAAATGAACCATTGGTTTCTTCAGATATTGTCCAAAGTTCCTTTGCAGCTATTGTTGATTTAGAAATGACGAGAGTTGTTGATGGTGATCTTGTAAAAATCCTGGCCTGGTACGATAATGAATGGGGATTTACCAATCAAATGATTCGGCAGATTCAGGAAATATAGAATGTATATAAGCCTTGCTGGGAATGATAAACATCCCCGGGAAATTTAAATAAGAAATGATGACATTGAAATAATCATATTATGAAACAAAATAAAATAATGAAAATAAAAGATCTTGGCCAAAGTATATGGCTTGATTTTTTTGACAGGGAAATTATGGATTCAGGGAAATTAAAAAACCTGATTGAAGAAGATGGCATTAGCGGCGTTACCTCCAATCCTTCGATCTTTGAAAAAGCAATTAATTCTGGATCGGATTATGATGAAGATATTAATATTCTTTCTCAAACAAAAAAAGATCGCGATGATATTTTTTTTAGTCTTGCAATAAAAGATATACAACGTGCCGCTGATTTTTTCAAAAATGTATATGAAAAAAGTAATGGCGAAGATGGTTTTGTAAGTCTTGAGGTTTCACCGCTTCTTGCCTATGATACGGAAGGAACTATAAAGCAGGCGAAAGAATTATGGAAAGCTGTTGACAGCAGGAACGTAATGATCAAAATTCCTGCTACAAAAGAAGGATTGCCTGCCATCAGAAAATGTATTAGCGAAGGAATAAATATTAATATTACGCTGCTCTTCGGTTTGCCCAGGTATAGGGAAGTTGCTGATGCTTATATTTCAGGGCTTGAAGACAGGTTTAATGCCAATCAACCCATTTCACAAGTTTCATCTGTAGCCAGTTTTTTCCTCAGCCGTATTGATGTTGTGGTTGACCCGATGCTGGAAAGTAAGAGAATGAGTGCTTTAAAAGGAGAAGTGGCAATCGCATCAGCGAAAAAAGCATACCAGATTTATAAGGATGTTTTTTTCAGTGAACGTTTTAGAAGGCTGCAGGCCTTAGGTGCGAAGCAGCAAAAAGTATTGTGGGCCAGCACAAGCAGTAAAGATCCTTCATTTAGTGACGTGAAGTATGTGGAGGCGTTAATAGGCATCGAAACAATTAATACCATCCCATTAGAAACACTCGATGCATTTAATGATCACGGGAACGCAGAAAGCCTTTTGGAGAACGACCCGGCTAAAGCATCCTATGTTCTTGATCAGTTAATAAAAAATGAAATTGATATTAATGCCATCACCAAAAAGCTGGAAGTTGAGGGTATTGAAAAATTCAATAAAGCTTACGATAAGATTTTAAAAGTTATTGAAAGAAAATTAGAATATAGTTTATCATGAAAGTTAAAATCAAAAGAGTTTATGATAAACCGGCTAAAGAAGACGGCATGCGTATTCTTGTGGACAGGCTCTGGCCAAGAGGACTGACGAAACAAAAGGCAAAGGTCGATCTATGGTTAAAGGAGATTGCGCCAAGCACAGAGCTTAGAAAATGGTTCAGTCACGAGCCAAAAAAATGGACGGAATTCAGAAAAAAGTATTTGCAGGAACTTAAAGAAAATAAAGAGCAGATTTCCGTTTTAAAAGAGTATTTAAAGAAGGGCGCAGTAACGTTAGTCTATGGAGCAAAAGATGAAAAAAACAATGAAGCCAAGGTTCTTGAAGAATTGCTTAACGGTTAAATCTGAATCACAAAAGGGGCGTTACAATAAAACTTAAATCGTACAAAATGAAAAGAATATTAATCGCACTCGACAATAATGCCGGCGCTCAAAAAATTGCAGAAGCCGGGTATGAGCTATCGCAAGCTATACATGCAGAGACTATTTTATTGCATGTAAGATCTGATTCAACCTACTATTCTTCTCTCAATTATTCGCCAATATTGGGTTTTGATAGCTTTAGTAACTTGGATGTAGTTCAAACAGACACTGTACAGAAATTAAAAAGAACAGCGGAGGATTACCTGGATAATGTAAAACTTGGCCTGGGTGATGAAGCAATTGAAACAGTTGTAAAAGAGGGAGACAATGCAGAAACTATTTTGCAAACAGCAAATGAAATGAATGCAGATTTAATAGTAATGGGAACTCACAGCCGCAAGGGGCTTGACAAGGTATTACTGGGAAGTGTAGCCGAAAATGTTTTGCATCATACCACAATACCGTTATTTATTATTCCGGTAAAATCCCTTAAGAAAAATAGCTTTGGCTTCAATCAAAGTGAATAGAGATAAATTGCGAAAGAATAACTAGATAATTGGGTTAAAGAAACAATAATTAAACTTTAAAACTTTTTTTATGGAAGAATATCCAAATGAAGAGCACATTGTAAAAATCCTGGAAACGGAATATGTAACACACAATGTAAAGCGGTTCAAGGTAAGTAAACCCGATTCTTATAAATATAAACCGGGTCAGGCTACAGATGTTGTCATCAATCTTCCGGAATGGAAAGGAGAACGAAGGCCTTTTACTTTTACCAGCCTCAACGAATGGGACCATCTTGAGTTTACTATTAAAATTTATGATGATCATAGTGGTGTTACCAATAAATTAGGAACGTTGCACGCAGGCGACGAATTGATATTGCACGATATATGGGGTGCCATCAATTATAAAGGCGAAGGCATCTTTATTGCAGGTGGCGCTGGCGTTACGCCATTCATTGCTATCTTCAGGCAATTGCAAAAAGATGGAAAGCTTGGCAGTAATAAACTGATTTTTTCCAACCGAACGTCAAATGATATTATTCTGAAAAATGAGTTTGAAAAAATGCTGGGTCAAAATTTTATCAATACACTTACCGGTGAGAAAACAGAAAAATATGATAACAGAAAAATTGACGAAAGCTATCTCAAAGAAAAAATAAAAGATTTTTCTCAGTACTTCTACATCTGCGGTCCCGATGCCATGATAGAAAGTATTAAAGAGCAACTTCTGAATTTAGGAGCAGATAACGACAAGGTTGTAATAGAACAATTTTAGCGTTGATGATTGTAGTATCATGGCCGATAAAAGCGCTTCGAAAAATTATTGGGTAAAAATTTAATAGACAATAGAGCAGCTCGCAAAGACGTAACGTAGAGAAGCTACCTTTGCCTGTTTATTATGTTCTGCGATCGTTCTTCATAAATCAAAGATTAAAAATTTACAAACATGTCTAAAGACCCTTACAAGGTAAAAAAATTATTAACCACTAAAAATGGTGTCTGCACTTATTATAGTTTAACCGAACTTGAAAAACAAGGACATAATATTAGCAAGTTGCCTTTTTCAATTCGTATTTTATTAGAGAATGCATTGCGCAATTTTGATGATTTTGCTATCACAAAAGAAAATATTGAAACCATTCTTAACTGGAAACCTGAAGGCTCTGATAAAGACATTCCATTTAAACCTGCCCGTGTATTGATGCAGGATTTTACCGGCGTTCCGGCCGTGGTGGACATTGCATCATTGCGTGCTGAAATAGCAAGGAAGGGAAAAAACCCTGATGAAATAAATCCGTTAATACCTGTTGATCTTATCATTGATCACTCTGTGCAGGTTGATTATTTTGGAACAGAATATTCTTATGCCCGCAATATGGATGAAGAATATAAACGCAATAAAGAGCGCTATCAATTTTTAAAATGGGCTCAAAAATCATTTAATAATTTCAGCGTGGTTCCTCCCGGCATGGGCATTTGCCACCAGGTGAACCTGGAATATTTATCGAAAGGCGTAATAGAAAGAAACGGAGAAATTTTTCCTGATACATTGGTGGGAACAGACAGCCACACACCGATGGTAAATGGAATTGGTGTGGTAGCCTGGGGCGTTGGTGGTATTGAAGCCGAAGCTGCTTTGCTTGGACAACCCATTTATTTTATTATGCCTGAAGTAATTGGTTTAAAACTTACAGGTAAACTCCCATTAGGTTCTACCGCTACTGATCTCGTATTGACCATTGCCGAGCTATTGAGAAAATATGGAGTTGTTGGAAAGTTTGTTGAAGTGTTTGGTCCGGGGCTCGATAATCTTTCTGTGCCCGACCGTGCTACCATCGGAAATATGTCTCCTGAATTTGGCTGCACCATCACTTATTTTCCTATTGATAACAAGACGCTGGAGTATATGCGTAAGAGCAACCGCAGCGAAGAGCAAATACAATTAGTGGAAGATTATTGCAAAGCCAATATGCTTTGGAGAACCGGTAATGAAAATATTAATTATACTGATATTATAGAACTGGATATTTCGTCAATAGAACCTACGGTAGCAGGACCAAAACGACCGCAGGATAAAATTTTATTAAAGAATTTCAAATCAAAATTTATAACACTTTTAGATGAAACGTTTGGGCGCAAATACACAGAAGAAAAACAATTAAGCCGATGGTTTGCTGAAGGTGGCAGCCAGCCTGCAGTACAACCTGTAAGTGAACAAACACCCGAACCGGAAATTGAAGAAACAGTTGTAAATGGAATGAAAAATGTCTGGGTAACTATTGGAGAAGAAAGTTTTATGCTGGCTGATGGCGCTGTTGCTATTGCAGCCATTACTTCATGTACCAACACGTCCAATCCTTTTGTAATGGTGGGTGCAGGTTTGGTGGCACGCAAAGCAAGAGAACATGGATTGAAAACAAAGCCCTGGGTAAAAACTTCATTAGCGCCGGGTTCAAAAGTGGTTACGGATTATCTTGAAAAAGCAGACCTGTTAAATGATCTTGAAGCGATGCAATTTCATACAGTGGGTTATGGCTGTACTTCCTGCATTGGCAACTCTGGTCCGTTGCCAACTTTTGTTGCAAAGGCAGTTGATGAATATGATTTGGTGGTGGCTTCTGTTCTTTCAGGTAATCGAAATTTTGAAGCAAGAATTCATCCGCAGGTTAGAATGAATTTTTTGATGTCGCCGATGTTGGTAGTTGCGTATGCCATTGCTGGCAGAATTGATATAGACTTGATCAATGAACCCATAAGTTTTGACCCCAATCAACAACCCGTTTATTTAAAAGACATCTGGCCCAGTGATGATGAAATTAATGATGTAATGAGCAAAGTGCTTTCACCAAAAGACTTCGCTAAAAATTATGCAGAAATATTTGAAGGCAATGAAATTTGGAGAAACCTTATCATTCCCGATGATAAATTATATGCATGGGATGATAGCTCAACTTACATTAAAGAAGCGCCATTCTTTTATAACATTTCTCACCAAGCGGAACCGCTAAAAGACATCGCTGATGCAAGGACTTTATTGGTATTGGGCGATAGCATTACGACAGATCACATTTCCCCCGCCGGACAGTTCAATGAAGTTTCCGCGGCAGGAAAATATTTAATAAGTCGAGGTGTAAAAAAAGAAAATTTCAATTCGTATGGTTCAAGAAGGGGGAATGACGAAGTGATGGTTCGCGGCACTTTCGCCAATGTGCGTATTAAAAATAAGCTGGCGCAAAAAGAAGGCGGCTATACAAAATATTTACCGACCGGCGAAGAGATGTCAGTGTATGACGCATCGGTTAAATACAAGGATACCCAAACACCATTAGTAGTATTGGCAGGAAAAGAATATGGCAGCGGCTCATCAAGGGATTGGGCGGCTAAAGGCGCATTCCTGCTGGGTATTAAAGCGATACTTGCAGAAAGCTATGAACGCATACACAGAAGTAACCTGGTGGGAATGGGCGTATTACCACTTCAATATTTAAATGGCGATACTGCTGAAAAATTAGGATTAACTGGAAAAGAAATTTTCTCTATAACAGGAATTGAACAAGATATAAAGCCTTTAAAAAAAGTACAGGTAATTGCCAAAAAAGAAGATGGAACAGAAATTAAATTTGATGCAATTGCCCGCATGGATTCAAATATTGAAATTGAATACTACAGGCACGGAGGAATTTTGCAGTATGTGCTAAGACATTTTTTAGAAAGAAATAATTAATAAAAACAACATAAAAAAAAATCATGGAGAATGAAAATTTATATCCAATAACAACAAAAGAACTGGCTGATAAAAAAGCTGCATTAGCGCCTAAAAATTTAGAGGCCTGGCGAAATTTTAGTAAGACGGTATTTGAGGCTGGCGCACTTCCGGAAAAAACAAAACAATTGATTGCCGTGGCGGTCGCTCATGTTACGCAATGCCCATATTGCATCCGGTCACATACAAAAACGGCTATGCGAAAAGGAGCAAGTAAAGAGGAAATTATGGAAGCAATTTGGGTAGCCGCTGAAATGCGTGCCGGTGCTGCTTATGCTCACGCAACCATTGCGATGGATGAAATGGAAAAACATTAAAAAATCCTAAATAATGATAAATTAAGACGATGAAAGAAAGATTAAACTACGCAAAAGTTGCACCAGACGCCTTAAAAGCCATGCTGGAAATTGAAAAATATGTTGCAGCTTCGGCACTTGATCATCCGTTGTATGAACTTGTAAAAACAAGGGCTTCACAAATAAATGGTTGTGCCTATTGCCTGGATATGCACACCAAAGATGCCCGTAAAGCGGGTGAAACAGAACAACGTTTGTATGCTTTGAGCGCCTGGCGTGAAACTCCATTTTTTACGGAACGTGAACGTGCAGCATTAGAATGGACAGAAGTGCTTACTGTTATTTCTGAAAATGATCTGCCTGATTCTTTATATGATTCAGTTCGTAAACATTTTGATGAAAAGGAAATGGTCGCTTTAACTATGGCGATAGTTGCGATAAACGGATGGAACCGTTTGGCAATTGGTTTTCGAACAGTTCCTGGAAGCTATAACCCGCAATAACATTGCATGAAAATTTAAAGTTGAAAGAATGAATGTTAATGGAAAGATAGCCGTGATAACCGGTGCCAGCAGCGGATTAGGAGCTGCCCTTGCGGGCGCGTTGGTTGCTGCAGGTGCAGTGGTTTATGGACTTGCCCGCAACGAAGAAAAGCTCCATGATATTGAAAATAAACTTGGAGAAAATTTTATTCCTGTTGTAATGGACATTACAAAACAGGACGAAATTGCATCATGGGTATCAAATACTTTTTCAAATTCTCTTTTTCCCGATATTCTTCTCAACAATGCGTTGATGGAATTAAACGAAAAGTATTGGTGGTAGAAGAAAAAAACGGTTCAAATTCCTCTTACATAATCGAGTTGGACAAAGTAAAATCAGTATCGGTGAAAACGGTTTATGATAGTATAGAACCAAATGCCCTGAGAAAAAAAATTAGAAGAATTTCTTAAAACTATGCATTTACAATTTGAGTTCACAGATGGGAGAGATGCGGTGGCGCTGCCTTTTTTTGAAAACAAAAAAAATAATATTAGTGATTTGCCCGAACTAGAAAGAAAGACAAAAAATTGGAAAATGATATTTTCAAAAATGGCCGGAGCAGAACGTGAATATATTATTAAACCTGAGCTATTAAGTTTGAAAATTCTCTGTTGTATAATTTTACTCTTTTAATTCACTTTTATTTCCATCTTCTGATTTTGCATTTTCAATCCACTTACGGATTTTGGTAAAAGGTATTAGCAAAAGTTTTCCGGTTGTTAGTTCTTTTTCATCGGGGTAGACCGGCACGCCTGTTACAATTTCATCCTGTCTCACATTTAACCTTATGGTGCCGTGCAGTCTATCCCAAAAAGAAAAGATGATGGAGAAATTACTATCCGTTTCTCTTTTTTTCATGCTATGATGAATGCCATGCATCCTGGGAGTTACCAAAATTTTATTCAATGCTTTTTCAAAACGATAGGGAAGTTTTATGTTGCTGTGTTGAAATTGATTAGCCGCGTCAAAAGCAATTTCATAAATAAGCACCATCAAAGGGGAAATCCCAATTAAAATAACGGCGGCGCCGCGGAAGAAAACAGAACCAATTAATTCTCCAAAATGAAAACGAAAAGAGGTAGTAATATCCAGGTCAAGATCGGTATGATGTACTAAATGAAATCTCCACATCAAAGGAAGTTTATGAAGTACGATATGCCACAGATAATTGCTGTAATCCAGCAACAGAAATGCAAAAGCGGCTTCTAACCAGGCAGGCGCCGCATATAAATAATTCAAACCTAATTGCCATTGTTCATCCTTGTAAGCCAGCCACACCATCAGGGGAATAAATAAAAGGCGAAGCAACGCAAAGGATGGAATGGAAATTGAAAAATTAATGATGATTCTTTTCCAACGGCTTTGCACTCTTTTACGCAACTGGAATTTTGTTTCTATAAAAAAAAGAAGGATGAAAATGGTGAAGAGTAGAACCGAACCATAAGTGTCAAAAATTGAATGGATTATTTTCATTTAATTTTTTTGAGTAAAGTAAGAATAATGCCACGAACCTGCCGGAAGGCAGCCAGGTTACACCAACCTACCTACCGTTAGGCTGGTTAACACGAATTTTTTTTAAGCTTATTTTGTTCTATACATATGGTTTCGTTTTTCAGGTTAGGTAGTTCAAATTTAGGCTTAAATTTTTCACGCACAAACGCAACTGGATTCCCAAGTTTATTCTCCAATCCAAAGGAAATAATATCTTCTGCCAAACGAAGTTGTCGTTGAATTTCTTTGTTTAAATCACCGGCTTTTCCATATTCAGTGGGCAGTTCATCTCCAATGCGATTAAGTTGCGTTGCAAAACATCTCTGAGCCAATAAAGGGATTGAAGATTATAAAAATTAAATATTTTATTGTATTAGCTTCATCTTTCTTGCAAATAAAAGTTATCTAAAATAATTTATAATTGGACTTACGAAATATGGGCTGAGATTTTTCTCAGCCCATATTTTTAATTCGTTATTAATTTATATCTTTCCCTTCATTCAGCGTTTGAATCATTTTTTCAACAGCATCTTTGTTTTGTTTATTAGGGGCCAAAGCTTGTGCAAGCTTTGCATATTTTAAAGCATTTTTATAATCTCCATTTGCAGAGTACCCACGAACCATTCCCATATAGGTTGTAAATACTCCCGGATTTTTTTGAGCATTCATTTTAAAAACTTCTAAAGCTTCTTTTGGTTTTTTCTCAGTTATTAAATCTTTTCCATATTGATGAAGTTCCTGCATAGTTCCTAACGGTAATGCTTCTTTCATTTGTGCATCTGCCTCTGCAGATTTTCCCTGTTTTTGCAAAATCATTGCTTTTGTACTAAGTGTTTTGAAATTCTTTTGTCCTATAAATCTTCCCTTTATAGAATAATCGCTCCATTGTAAAGCATCTTCAAGATCATTATTGGCAGCAGCAAATTGTGCAGCCTGCACCCATGTATCAGGTGTAAAACCTTTGTCAGATTTTAATTCATTTTTAAACATGGCCAATTGTGTTTTTACATAATCAACTTCAACCTTAAAAGGAATTTCTAATTTTTCCCACATCAATGCAATAACGGCGCTATTTTCAGTTTCATTTATAAATTCATATTTAAGCCATTCAACATTTTCATTTAAGGGAATAGTTTTTACAGTTACTCTTAATGCATCTTCGTTTTGATCATAAAAAAAGGATCCCCACGATGTAGAATTTTTACTGAATATTAAAGTGGCATCACCGTTACCCATAGCCGCAAAAAATCCATAAGTGCCTGCTTGCAAAGGTTTTCCTTCTACCATTACATCTGTACTAAATGTTATGGTAGTGTTCTCATTTGCACCCGCACGCCATGGTGCAGCTTTACTTGTGCCAAAACCTAAATCGGTAAATCCTGTCTGCACAAGGTTATTCCATATTTTTCCTTCGCGGCCTTTTACATGAGGTCTATCATAATGTATGGTTACATCTGTTATACCTATTCGCTCGCTTACTGAAGCTTTTTTATTTCCACCATCCGGTGGCATGGTAAGGTTTTGAGCAGTTGCTGTAAGAAAAAAACAGAAAAATAAAAATGATAAATAAATTTTGTCTTTCATAAATAGATTTTTTAGAGAATAAAACTAATATTCAGAAAATAAGGTTTCAATTTTTTTATGATGAATGGCAAATAAAAATAAAATAAGTTTTTGTTCGCCCAAAATGTTTAAAAAATTTCAATATTCAAGATCAGCTTCAACGGGATAATGATCCGAATAAGAAACATGTATGATTTGAAATTGATTAACTGAAAATTTTTTATCAGCTAAAATATAATCAATACGTAACGTGGGAGAAATAAAACGATAGGTGCGGCCAAGCCAGAAACCTTTTTCAAGAAAAGCATCACGAAGATTTCCACGTATTTTAAAGTAAGTGCTTGAATTAGGCACATCATTAAAATCTCCGCAGATTATTGCCGGGTAGGGACTTTTATTAATTTGCTGTTTTACAAAATCTGCCTGGCTATAACGATGAACATAGCCTCGTTTTAATTTTGACACAATTGTCCGTGAATCTCTTAAACCGGCTTCCCTGCTATGTTTTATATCGCTAATGCTTTGTAAATCTCCTCCATCGAACTTTACTGATTGCAAATGAGTTGTAAAAATTCTGAAAATTTTATCTTTTACTTTTATATCAACATAAATTAAATGTTCTGCATAAGAATTTTCCCCATAACTAAATTGTGCAGAATCTGCAACAGGATATTTTGAAAAAATGGCGACGCCTGATTGAGGTCCGTATCCCTCGTTAGTAGATCTTACAAAATAGTGAAAGGGATAACCCATTTTTTCAATTGCAGGGATGGTAGCATCATTTTGTTTCTCATCAAAAGGTTCAAAAAATTCCTGGAAGCAAAGTACATCTGCATTTTGTCTTTCAATAAGGTCAAGCATTGCCAGGCGATAAGTTACTCCGGCAGTTTTATCTTCCTCATCCCAGCCACTTACATTCCATTGTAAAATTCTTAATGTATTGTTTTGTTTCTCAACAATGAATTCTTTAGGAACATTAAATGCGAATACAGCCATAATTTGTTGTATGCCGATTAGTAAAGCAATAGTAAAAATCCAGCACCATCTTGACTTAGAAAAAGCCCATGCTATAATAAAAAGAAGGAGTACAAGAAAGAGTAAGGGAAAAATCAATCCTGGTAATGCAAAAAGCCAATATTGCCCGGTATTAATGTATGGCACGAGGCATACCATTAAATAAATCACAATAACACAAACGTTGATGATTACAAAAAAACCTTTGAAAAGTTTTATGCCACTTTCCTTCATTATAGTAAAATTAAAAGAAGATTGTAAAATAAAGATCAGTTTTTAAGTTTCAAATATGATCATTTTTTTGTCAAATGAATTTTATTTTAAAATAATAGCATTCTGATAAAATAAATTTCTTCTCTGATAATTTTTATTTTTTATTCACTTATATCATAAAGTATATTTGCAGAAATTATAACTCAACTTTTGATTTCTACAGATTAAAAAAGCGTAATGACAGGCTACCAGATCCGCAGGTATTTAAAGCAGGCATTTGACAGGATAAGAAATGAAAAATTAAAACAAAATCTTTTACAGGCAATACCTTTTTGGATTGCATCTCTTATTACAGGATTAATTGCAGTTTTTTATTCAAGAGCATTTGCATATCTGGAATCAAGAACTTTTTTTTTATTTCATCATCATGGTTGGGGAATCTTTATTTTAACTCCTGTTTGCTTTTTGATTGCATGGTGGCTTGTTGTAAAATTTGCTCCTTATGCCCGCACCAGTGGTATTCCGCAGGTAATGGCTGCAATTGAATTGGCGAATCCGCGTTACGATAAAAAGATTCAAAAATTACTGAGTATAAAAATATTTATAGTAAAAGTTTTTTCGAGCTTATTAATGATACTCGGTGGCGGAGCTATTGGAAAAGAAGGCCCAACGATTCAAATGGCCGGTACAATATTCAGGAAAATTAATGAATGGCTACCTGAGTGGTGGCCTAAAATATCTAAACGCAATATGATCATGACTGGTGCGGCGGCCGGGCTTGCTGCTGCTTTCAACACACCTTTAGGCGGTATTGTATTCGCCGTAGAAGAATTAACGAAAACACACATTAGTTATTTTAAAACAGCATTATTTACTGCAGTAATTATTGCAGGGTTAACAGCGCAGGGTTTGTTAGGCCCTTATTTATATCTTGGTTATCCTGATGTTTCCAATCTTTCAGGTTCAATATTTTTTGCAATAATAATTGTAGCAATTATTTCAGGATTATTCGGCGGCATAATGTCAAAAATTATTTTAATTATATTTCGCTGGAAAAGTAATTTTAAATTTCGTTATCAGCATATTTTCTATGTGCTATCCTGCGCTCTTATTATTGCATCAATTGCGTTTTTTTTTGATTCGCGTATATTAGGTTCCGGAAAAGAAATAATGACCACAACACTATTCACCACTGAAAAAGATGTTCATTGGTACACAGCAATTTTTCGTGTAATGGGCACCGTTATGAGCTTCACTGTAGGTGCTTCAGGCGGAATATTCGCACCTTCACTTGGCGCCGGCGCAGGTATAGGATCGCTTATTGCGGGATGGATGGAAGTGTCATCAACAAATGCAAACCTTCTTATTCTTTGTGGCATGGTTGGGTTTTTAACAGGTGTAACACGCACACCTTTTACGTCAGCTATTCTTGTTCTTGAAATGACCGACAGACATAGTGTAATTTTTCATTTAATGATTGCCGGACTCATCGCAAATCTTTTTTCCCTGTTGATTGATAAGCACTCTTTGTATGATCATTTAAAAGTTCAATGCATACATGATCTGCATCATGAAGATGAAATACTAACTGACAAAACAATTGTTCAATAATAAAAATTATTTTTTGGCATCGTAGTTGAAATACTAAATAAAATCTTTATCATGAAAAAACTAATCCTTATTAATTGCCTGTTCCTTTTTCCGTTTCTTGGTTGTGATACTGCCCGAAGTATTTTAAATTCGACTAGTTCCGGAAATCTTAGCAATGGGGAAGTTGTGCAAGGATTAAAAGAAGCATTACGTGTGGGTACAGATTCTGCAACTTTCCATCTTGCATTGTTAAATGGATTTTATGGAGATGATATGATTCGGATTGTAATGCCAACTGAAGCTAAAAAAGTTGAGAAGACATTGCGTGATGTTGGACTTGGTAAAACGGTTGATAAAGCAATTTTATCTATGAACAGGGCAGCAGAAGATGCTACAAAATATGTAGGAGATATTTTTCTGAATTCTATAAAACAAATGACCATCCGGGATGCTTTAGGAATTTTAAAAGGGGATGATTTTGCTGCAACAGATTATCTTAAACGAACTACCTCAGCTCAACTTACGACTGCATTTAAGCCGGTCATTTCTCATTCTCTTGACTATGTAAATGCAACAAAATATTGGAAAGATGTTTTCACAGCTTACAATCGTTTTAGCAGTAACCCTGTAAATACGGATCTTACGGATTATGTAACGCAAAAAACGCTGGATGGATTATTTTATCATATTGGTTTGCGCGAACAGGAAATAAGAAAAAATCCTGTTGCGAGAGTTACCGATATTTTGAAAAAAGTGTTTGGTAACAGAAGTTAATTAGTTAATTAATTAGCTCATCTGATTATCTCGTATCTGATTACTCATGGCTGATTACTTTTTCCAAAACTTTTCCTTACATTTGCACCCCGTTTAGCATTTTGTGTTTTGGCTAACATGATTTCAATGAAAACATATTGCCCACATGGCTCCATAAGTTCCCGTCTGTTCGGGGCGCCGGCAGGGTGTAAAAGTAAAACATAAATAATGCCAAAGGTTAAAACCAACTCCAGCGCCAAGAAGCGCTTTAAAGTAACCGGGACCGGTGAAATTACTTTCCAAAAAGCTTATAAACGTCATATCCTGACAAAAAAATCAACGAAGCGTAAACGCAGTTTACGCAAAGCAGGGATTGTTAGTTCTGCTAACAGGCCATTTGTTATGCGCTTGTTAAGGATGAAATAAAGCAACCCTGACCCCTAAAGGGAAAAAATAAATCATTTCAATTTTAGTTATTCTAAAATCTGAAATCTAAAATCGTAAATCTAAAATATTAAATTATGCCACGTTCATCAAATGCAGTAGCATCAAGGGCAAGAAGAAAAAGAATTCTTAAAGCAGCCAAAGGTTATTATGGCAAAAGAAAAAATGTTTACACCGTTGCTAAAAATGTAATGGAAAAAGGTATGACTTACAGTTATGTGGGTCGTAAGCTAAAGAAGCGTGAGTACCGTGCCTTGTGGATTGCACGTATAAACGCAGCAGTAAGGGCTGAAGGAATGACTTATAGTCAATTCATTCATAAGCTTGCAAAAAAAAATATTGATCTCAACAGGAAAATTCTTGCAGATATGGCAATGAATGAACCTGAAAGTTTTAAAAGCCTGGTACAATCAGTAAAATAAAAACTGTAAATATTTTTTATAAAGCCATCCCTAAAAAACTGGAATGGCTTTTTTATTTGCATGAATACATCATTCAGTTACATTTGTAAAAATTTTTTTAAAGATTTTTAACCCATTCAATGAATAATACTTATAAAGATCTCGTTCATCAAACGTTTAATTTTCCACAAGAAGATTATGACCTTAAAGATGATTACCTGCAATATAATGGAGTAGATGTAAAAGCATTAATTGATAAATATGGCACTCCATTAAAATTTTCTTTTTTGCCAAAAATAGGAATGCAAATAGCTAAAGCAAAAAAAATGTTTGCAAATGCTATTAAAAAACATAAATACGAAGGCGAATATTATTATTGCTATTGCACCAAAAGCTCACATTTTTCTATTATTGTTGAAGAGGCTTTAGAAAGCAAAATACACCTTGAAACTTCCTATGCTTATGACATTGATATAATTAATACACTCTGCGAAAGAAAAAAAATAAATAAGGACATCTTCATCATCTGCAATGGATTTAAGCAAAAGCCTTATATAACCAGGATTGCAAGATTATTAAATACAGGATTTAAAAATGTAATACCTGTGCTTGATAATAAAGATGAATTAGCTGCTTATCGTAAATCGGTGAGAGTTCCTTTTAATATTGGGATAAGAGTGGCAGCCGAAGAAGAACCGACCTTCCCCTTTTATACCTCACGGTTAGGCATACGTGCAAAAGATATTCTTGAATTTTATGTTGATGAAATTGAGGGAAACGAACACAGGTTCCAATTAAAAATGTTGCACATATTTTTGAATAAAGGCATTAAAGATGATATTTATTACTGGAGCGAGCTTAACAAAATTATTAACCTTTATTGCCAGCTTAGAAAAATTTGTCCCGAGCTTGATTCTATAAATATTGGCGGCGGTTTTCCAATAAAACATTCACTTGGTTTTGAGTACGACTACCAGTTTATGATAAATGAAATTGTAAGAAATATTAAAGTAGCCTGTAAGCGAAGCAAGGTTCCTATGCCCAATATTTTTACTGAATTTGGAAGTTATACTGTAGGCGAAAGCATGGCACATATTTATAGTGTGATTGGTGAAAAAAAGCAGAATGATAGAGAAACATGGTACATGATTGATTCATCTTTTATTACTACGCTGCCCGATACATGGGGAATTGGAGAGAAATTTTTAATGCTCCCGATTAATAAATGGAATGAAGAATACCAGCGTGTAACACTTGGCGGTATCACTTGCGATAGTCATGATTATTATGATTCGGAAGAACACATAAACGAAGTTTTTTTACCTAAAGTTATAAAGGGAGAGGAGCCATTGTATGTTGGTTTTTTTCACACCGGTGCTTACCAGGATCAGATAAGCGGTTATGGCGGAATTAAGCATTGTCTTATTCCTTCACCCAAGCATATCATTATTGATTATGATAAAAATGGAAAGTTGGTTGACTGGGTGTATGCAAAAGAACAAAGCGCTCAAAGCATGCTTAAAATTTTAGGATATAAATAAAAAAACCTCTTTAAATTTTTAAAGAGGTTGTGGTAGTTTTAATACAAAAATTATCTAATCATCATGGCCTTTACCGTGATGTTTCTTATTACCATTATTGCCATGGTCATCATTATCACCTTGTTCATTTTCCTTATTCCTGTTAATAAAATTCTTGTTTTTCTTTTGATGCCCGGGAGAATAATCCCTTGCACTTCTATCTCCATAAATTTTCTTTGCCTGGCCGGGAGGTAAATTATGGCGGTTTCCTGAATATACAGGGTAAGTTCTTTTCCTTGTTACAGGAGAAGTTCTTTTTCTGTTAGGGAAAAAAATATTCGGGTTTGATTTCCTATCATCTTTTACAACAACAGGGTCAGTATTTCTCCTTGTTACAGGAGAAGTTTTTTTCCGGTTAGGAAAGAAAATATCCGGATTTGATTTTTGAGCTTTTGATTCAGTAAATAATCCTGAAAATAAAAGAATCAATGCTGAAAACGATATTCTAAAAAGTAGTTTATTTTTCATAACTATTATTTTATTAGTATTATTTCAATTTATGAACCATAAAATAGTAACCAAACTTTATTACCAGTCCATTAACAAATAGTTTAATAAAAAAGCGCTTCAATAATGAAACGCTTTAAATCAAATAATATTTCTTTAAATCTTTAATTCACAGAAATTTGTTTTGCTTCCGCTTTTACTTCCTCTTTTTTAGGAAGACTTAAAATAAGCACTCCATTTTCATATTTTGCTGCAATGTTTTCAGCAATAACTTTTTCATCTAAAGTGAACGAACGTTTAAATGATTGCAGCGTAAATTCATTTTTAATTTGTTTTTTATCTTCATCATTTTTTTCTTCCTTCTTTTCAAAAGAAACGGTAAGAATATTTTTGTCAACTGTTATTTTAAAATCTTCTTTGTTTCTTCCGGGAACATTAAATTCCAATTCATAAATATTTTTTGTTTCAGAAATATTTACAGGTGGAAAATTAATTTTACTACCCGCTCCAGCAGGCATTTCATTTAGAAAACTGTCAAGAAAACTATCCAAAGTTTTCAGAGTTGGTTGGTTAAATTTTACGTATGTCATAACTTTATTTTTTATTTATGTTTACTCTTTTCAAAATAGATACCAGGATAAATTTTGGCTGATTTATTCAAAATATTTAGACAATATGTCTCATACAATATTTTTTTTATGACATAATTTCTAAAGCGTTTTAAAAAACAATGTTTTTATAACAGTTATGTACTGTAAATTTGCATTCTAAAATTTTGAAAAAAAATGTATCCAGAACAAATTGTAATTCCTATGAAAGAGGAATTAACTGAAAATGGGTTTGAAGATTTAGTGACTGATGAGCAAGTTGATAAAGTGCTCTCTGAAGATGGAACTTCTTTAGTAGTTATTAACTCAGTATGTGGTTGCTCTGCAGGAACTGCCCGTCCCGGAGTGTTATTAGCTATTGAAAGCAGCACCAAAAAACCAGATCGTTTAACTACCAGCTTTGCGGGTTTCGATATAGATGCCGTAAATAAAATTCGTGAGCATTTGTTGCCATACCCGCCTTCATCACCATCAATTGCTTTATTCAAAAATGGCAAGCTTGTTCATTTTATTGAACGGCATAGTATTGAAGGTAGATCTGCGCAAATGATTGCAAATAATCTTACTGCTGCTTTTGAAGAATATTGCTGAACATAAAAATTTGCTACTTAAATCCTTCATAGTATAGAAGGATTTTTTGTTTGTTTCCTTTGATTAATATACTGCATAATAAATATTAAATTGTTTATTTGCAAAATTAAACGGCTGCTATGTATCCCAATTTGTATTATGCAATTAATGATTGGTTTGGATGGAAAATCAATGCTTTTAAAATCTTTTATACTTTCGGAATTTTTGTGGCTATCGCTTTTATAGTAGCTGCTTATTTCTTAACACAAGAACTAAAACGTAAAGAAAAGCAAGGGCTTTTGCAACCGAGAGAAGAAAGCATTACCGCAGGAAAACCTGCTACTTTTTTGGATCTTTTAATTAATGGAATCGTTGGATTTATTTTTGGATATAAACTCATTGGCGTTTTTATTGCCAGCCGTTCACCTGGTTTAGATCTGCAGGAATATATATTTTCTTCTTCAGGAAGCTGGGCAGGAGGAATATTACTTGGCTCCGTCCTCATCTTTTTTAAATACAGTGAAAAAAATAAGCAAAAGCTTTCTAAGCCTGAAAAAAGAATTATAAGAGTATGGCCACACGATAGGGTAGGAGACATTATTATTTTTGCACTTGTATTTGGTATTCTGGGAGCCAAGCTTTTTGATAATCTTGAAAACTGGGATCGTTTTATACAAAATCCTTTAGGTAATTTACTTTCACCAAGCGGGCTTACTTTTTATGGAGGCCTTATTTGTGCAGCTATTGCTATTTGTATATATGCCAGCAAAAAAGGAATAAATCTTCTTCATCTTACTGATGCCGCAGCTCCTGCATTAATGATTGCCTATGCTATTGGCCGCATTGGTTGCCAGGTAGCGGGCGATGGAGATTGGGGAATATATAACAGCGCTTATATAAGTGATGCTCCCGGGCATGTTGTAGCCGCAACGTATCAACAGTTTCAAAGTAAGCTGCAACAAAATGCTACTTATTTTTTAAATGGTTCTGTAATCGATTCCGGAGGTAATATTGTAAATGTTACAGATCGTCATTCAGAATCACTGGAGAAAGTTCCTCATAAAAGTTTTAAAGGCCCTTCTTTTTTACCGGTCTGGATGTTTGCTTATACATATCCTCATAACGTAAATGAAGATGGAATTTTATTACCAAATTGTGAAGGTAAATATTGCAGGGCTTTGCCACAGCCAGTTTTCCCAACACCTTTTTATGAAACTATTGTTTGTGGTATTTTATTTCTCATTCTTTGGTTTGTAAGAAGAAAAATAAAACCCCCCGGAATAATTTTTTCTCTCTATCTTGTATTAAATGGTATTGAGCGTTTTTTTGTAGAAACAATCCGTGTTAATTCAACATATTCAATTTTTGGTTTGCATCCAACACAGGCCGAACTCATCTCCGCAGCCCTTGTGATTACTGGCTTATTAGGTGTTTTAATGTTTAATAAGAAACATTTTATCTCGAATTAAAATTCCCATTTTTTTAAACTTAATAAATCTATAAACCCCTCTAATTTTTCTTTCCTGTAACTATTTTTTTATTTACATCGTCACATAAGTACTTAACCAATCATAAAGAATAATAACCTTCCATGTATTATAATGTACTTTGTTTTGCATAGTACTTTAGTTTTGATATATATATTAAAACAAGTAAATAATCAAAAAATGACCAGATTAACTCTTTTAACCGTATTTTTTTTTATTCTTACTAAATTCCTCGCCGCTCAATCAGCAGAAGGAACTATTAAAGGAAAAGTCGCAGATGGGGGAGATCAAAAAATTATAGATGCAGCCACTGTTTCTTTGCTAAAATCAAAAGATTCATCGCTGGTGAAGATTACGCTTACTGACAAAGAGGGCAATTTTTCATTCGATAAGGTAGCTTATGGAAAATATTATTTATTGGCAACATCAACAGGCCATTTACAATCTTATAGTAAACTTTTAGAAGTAAATAATAGCTCGATATTTTCTACAGGCACATTACAGTTAACAACCAATGTGAAAACATTGAAAGAAGTTACGGTTGCGGCGAAGAAGCCATTTATAGAAAGAAAAATAGACCGTACAATAATTAATGTAGATGCTGCCATAACCAATGCCGGAACCACCGCGATGGAAGTGCTTGAAAAATCACCGGGTGTTTCAGTTGATAAAGATGGAAATATTAGCCTGAAAGGAAAACAAAGTGTTATGATTATGATGGATGGACGACCTTCTTACCTAAGCGGGCAGGAATTGGCAAATGTTTTAAAAAATATGCCATCATCGGCTATTGATCAAATTGAAATTATGACTAATCCATCTGCTAAATATGATGCTGCAGGTAATTCAGGCATTATAAATATTAAAACCAAAAAGAATAAATTAAAAGGATTAAACGGCAATCTAAGCACAAGTATAATTCAAGGCAGGTACACAAAAACCAATAATAGCCTTAACCTAAATTATAAAAAAGGCAAAGTAAATCTATTTGGTAATTACAGTTATTCTTCATGGAAAGGATATGAGGATTTATACATTCTTAGAAATTTCAGAAATACAGTTACTAAACAATTAGAAACCATATTTGACCAACAAACAAATATGGTGCATGCATCCCGGGAAAATAATTTGAAAATTGGAATGGATTTTTATGCAACTAAAAAAACCACTGCAGGCGTTGTGTTTTCAGGGTTTATCAATCCTTCGCACAATTCAGGCACTAATACCACCTTATTAAAAAATTCTTATCACAAAACTGATTCCATTGTAGTTGCAGAAAGCTCGCAAAAAGGAAAGTCAAATAATTTTTCTGCTAATTTTAATCTTCGTCATGCATTCGATTCTACAGGTAAAGAATTCACAGTTGATTTGGATTATCTTACTTACTATCAAACATCAGGACAGTTTTTTGAAAATAATTTTTATAATCCTGATTATTCAATAAGAAAACCCTCCACACAATTAAAAGGCACTTTGCCTGCAACCGTTAATATTTATTCAGCAAAAACTGATTTTACATTTCCATTAAAAAAAGATGCAAAGCTTGAGGCCGGTTTAAAAAGCAGTTATGTAACAACTGATAATGATGCTTTGTATCAAAATAATACTTCTTCAGGTTATGTAACAGATGAGGGAAAAACCAATCATTTTATTTATAAAGAAAATATAAACGCAGCGTATATTAATTACAGCAGGCAAATAAAAAAATGGGGCATGCAGGCGGGCTTACGTGCAGAAAATACCAATGCACAAGGACACCAGGTGGGTAATTCAACAAGGCTTGATTCATCATTTACAAAAAATTATATAAATCTTTTTCCAACAATATATTTAAGCTACGAAGTGAATAAGAAAAATACTTTTTCAATTAATTATGGAAGAAGAATTGACCGGCCAGATTACCAGGACTTAAATCCATTTTATTATTTTCTTGATGAATATACTTATGAAGTGGGTAACACTTTACTTCAGCCGCAGTTTACTGATAACATTGAACTCTCTCATACATACAATGGCTTCTTAACCACAACAGTTAACTACAGTAAAACAAAAAATGTATTTACTAATGTGCTTAAACAAATTACCAGTGAAAGAAAAACATTTCAAACAAAAGAAAATATTGCATCAAGAACTGATGCAGGACTTGCCGTAAGCGCTAATTTCCCGATAACTAAATTTTTGACTTCAAATATTTACACCAATGCTATTTATGATAAATATAAAGGCGAACTTGACGGAGGATATTTAAATGTAAATAATGTTACTTTTTTTGCAAATATGAACAACCAGTTCAAATTTAAAAAGGGATGGAGTGCAGAACTAAGCGGCTTTTACAGAACCAAAGGCATAGAAGGTCAGATAATTGTAAACCCTATGTGGCGGCTCGATGCAGGCTTTCAAAAACAAGTGCTGAAAAATAAAGGCACACTTAAATTAAGCGTAAGGGATATTTTTAAATCCCAGAATTTTATAGGTACAGTAAATTACAAGGATATTGATGTGTATGTGAACAGCAGGCACGATAACAGAACCGCATCTCTCACTTTTACTTACCGCTTTGGAAAACCTTTGCAAAACCAGCAACGCAGAAAAACCGGTGGTGCATCAGATGAACAGGGCAGGGTGAAGACAGGCGGAAATTAAAGATATAACGGAAAGGCATACTCGAAAAAAAGATCGTCTGAATTGGACAACCTTTTTTATTTTAATATGTATTTGTAGAAATGGTTTAAAGCAATTCATAGAGATTCATCAGGAATACACTTCCTTATTAGAAAATATTTTCTAATTATTAAATTTTTCTAAAAATCTTTCCCCAAAATTATATAAATAAATAAAAAAAATGTAATTTTTCATTACTGAAGCCACTAATTATTCATCCTAAAATTTCATGTTATGAAAAAGAATACTTCAACTTCAACAAATGAACGCCGCGTTTTTTTAAAACATGTAGCTACCGGCGCTGCAGCATTAGGCTTAACAATGTTAACGCCGCCTATTCCATTATCTGCTACACCTTTTTCAAAAACAAAAGATGATTCAGATGCGGATACATGGTTTAATCAATTAGATAAAAAAGGAAAACACCGTATCGTGTTTGATGTAATTAAGCCAAACGATATATTGCCATTCGCGTGGCCAAAAATATATCAGCTAACCAATGTTGCAACTGGCACACAGGAAAAAGATATGGGAGTAGTGGTGGTATTAAGGCATGATGCTATTCCCTTTGCTATGGAGAACCGCCTTTGGGGAAAATATAAATTTGGAGAATTTTTCAAAGTTGATGATGCCGTTTCAAAAGCGCCCTCTGTTCGAAATATGTTCTGGCAGCCAAAACCCGGCGATTTTAAAGTACCGGGAGTTGGGGAAGTAGAAATCGGCATTAATCAATTGCAGGATCATGGTATAATGTTTTGTGTATGTAATATGGCTCTTACAGTGTTAAGCGCTGTGACTGCAGAAAATATGAAAATGGATCCTACGACAGTATATAATGATTGGAAATCCGGTCTTTTGCCGGGCATACAAATTGTGCCCTCCGGGGTTTGGGCTGTAGGCAGGGCACAGGAACATGGTTGTGCATACTGTTTCGCAAGTTGATATTTTATTAAACTACTTTTATAATAATTTTTTCTATACAAATAGTATGGTATGAATTATTATATGTATCTTTTGCTCTCCTCTTATTCCACACCACGCTAAGCTTTCGTTTATCACCTTTTGTGCATTGTATTTTATTATTCATTAACTAAAATTTTTATCATGAGAAAATTTAATGTAAGCATTTTTTTGCTTGTCTTATTATTATTTACAGCTACGGCTATTTCACAAAAGATGACGTGGACTACCAAATCGAAAGCAGCAAAAGACTTGGCGTCTAAAGGGGTTGACCACCTGATGAACGCTGAATTTGAACAGGCGTATCAAGATCTTTCTGAAGCGGTGAAGCTTGATCCTGATTTTACCGTTGCACTTGCTTTTATGACTAATCTTACGGTAGGGCAAACAAGAAAAGATTATGCGCAAAGAACTCTTAAAAGCGCTGCCAACAAAACGGCAGGAGAAAAATTATTTGCCTCTCTTGCAGACGAAAAAGCTACACAGGAAAGCAGGCGTGAAACCTGGGCAAAGCTTCATACTATGTTTCCGGATGGCGCTATGATTGGGCATTTTTATGTAATTACGCGGACACCTGAAGAAAGTTTTGCTGCGGCACAAGATTATATAAAAAAATTTCCTGACCAGCCTGGTATGTATAATAATTTAGCCTATTTTTATTTGCAAAACAAAAAAGATACTGCAATGGCGAAGCAATATTTTGAAAAATATATTGCCATGTATCCTAATGGTGCTAACCCTTACGATTCAATGGGAGAATTTTATCTTGACACAGGAGATTATGCAAATTCTGAAAAATATTATAAAATGGCGTTGGAAAAATATCCTTTCACAAATAGTTCTATAAATGCATTGCAAAAAATGAAGGATGAGAAAAAGACAAGTGATTCCAAATAGAATTTAAATAAATTCATAATAAAAGGGCCTTCATAAAGACCCTTTTATTTTATAACTAACTCATAAGGCTAAACGAATATTATACCAAAGTTTGAAACTTTAGCATCTGACAAGCGGTTATGAGAGGAATTAAGCAATCTTTAAAAAAGCAGAGGAGCATTTAACTTTAAGAATTTAATTTATTTTCTGCTGAGGTAACCGAAAAGGCCATGTTCTTCCTCTGCAGGGCCAGCTGTAAAAAACAGTTGGTTCGCATCGCCACCGGGAACATTATTTTCTAATGCCCATAACCCATCAATTACAATAGGATGATTTTTATCATCGCGGAGCGGGCCAATAAATTCACCTTCTGCTTCATACACATTAATGCGGCCATCTCCAAAGTTTCCAATCAGTATGGCATTAGGAACATTCATAATTCCTGTGGTTGCCTGAACAATTCCCCATGGAGAATTAAGAGGGCCTCTTGAAGCGAAACGTCTTAATAATTTTCCTTTCATACTAAAAACATCAACATAACCATTACCGGGACCTTTTTCATCATCCATGTTATCAGGCGCTTTCAGTTTTGCATAGGTTACATACAACTTGCCATTAATGTTACGGATATTAAACGGGCCATAATCTGACGGAATAGAATGATCTTCAAACGGTTTATCAGTAACATAATTATATGCGTTATCAAAAACATCAATTTTTTGCCCTTTGAAATTAGCGGCATACAAAAAATTTCCATTACCATCATTACCCATAGCCAGCCCTTTATAAACTGCTTCCCATGCAGATCTGTCTGCAACTTTACCTGCATTATTGCCGCCATTCCATGCAGTGATGGTGCCATCTTCACCCGTAAAAATAAATTTAGCCGGCTTTCCATTATCAGTAATTACAAAGTCTGTAGTGGGATTAAATACCTGCCCTGTTGGAGCGCCCTCACCGTTTAAAATAGTTACCGGCGGCCTTAGTGTCATACCACTTCTGTTATAAATAACGCTACTACCGGTATGGTTTGCAGAAATCCAAAGGGGGCCTGATGGTGCTATGGCTATTCCCCAGGCATTTACAAGATTGGGATCAATAATAGCTGCGCCATAACCATCCACATCTGCAACAAGATTCGTTTGCTGGTAACCATTTAGAAACCTTTGCTCATCATGTTTTTTGCAACCGGCACCTGCTAAAAAAAACATGAATAAAATAAACAAGCCTTTTAAAGGCGGAGTGAAAACTCCAGGAGTAATCTTTCTCATTTTTTTTGATTTAAAATTTTTAATTAAATAATTCCTCATTTTGTAAATCGACATCTTTTTTAAAATGGTTGCCTTTAAGTATTAAAATACAATAGAGAAAATACAATAGAGAAAATTAATAAGGAAAGAAAGACTGCAAAAAAGAATATAGAAAAAAGAAAGCCAGATAGAAATCCGGCCTTGTTTTTTTAATCCAATATCCTATGAAAAACCAATTTAATTATTATAAAAACTGTGCCGATTATTTTTAAATGATTGCCATAAAAATATTTGTGGAATTTTTCACCCACAATTTTCTTTGCGGGGAAACAACTAATAAAATGTAAGCAACCATAATTTATTAATTCACGTTATCAAAAAAATATTATGATCAACATTCCTCTATGCCAGGAAGATTACCTTATTAAAACTTTGTTTATGAAAAAAATATTATTTCCCATTCTCTGCTTTTTATGTATCGAATCTAAAGCAACAACATGGACTGTAACAGTTCAGGATTTTCAATTTACACCATCAACACTTAATGTAGTAGTGGGCGATGTTATTCATTGGGTATGGGTAATGGGTGTCCATACCACTTCATCATTAATTGTTCCGGCAGGGGCTTCTTCATGGAGCTCGCCATTAAACAGCCTTAATCTTTCTTTTGATTATATGGTTGCTGTACCAGGTGTATATTCATATCAATGCAATATTCATCCAACTCTTATGATGGGTTCTTTTACTGCTTCATCTGCTCTGCCTGTTACACTTTCTGCTTTTGATATTGCAAGTATGGATGGAAAGCCTGAGCTAAAATGGACAACATTAACTGAAATTAATTCTGATCATTTTGCCATACGCAAAAGTATTAATGGAAGAGATTTTATAGAGATTGCAAAGGTTTTTGCAGCAGGAAATTCTTCTGTTAAAAAAAATTATTTTTTTACAGATGAAAAAATTCCAGCATCAATAAAATATGTGTATTATGCTTTGGCGATTGTTGATAAAGATGGAAAAACACAATTGTCTCCCATTAAAATTTATAAAAATAAAACAGCTTCTGCAAAGCTTATTACTTCTATATCGCCAAACCCTATTAGCGCAATGGGACATTTAATGTTACAGTTTAATACAGATAAGCCCGGAACTATGAATGTAAAAATAGCTGACATGCAGGGGCGTATTGTTTTACAAACCCATCTTTCGGCTGTGGAAGGAATTAATAACGGGCATATACATTTGGGTGATCTTTCTGCGGGAATATATACCATGTATTTCAGCCTTGACGGCGTTAATGAATCTTACAGGATCACGAAAGAATAAAACGATGACACGAATGGGTTCATTGCAAATTGTCGCATCGCCAGCCAATAGTGGGCGGTGGAGACACCGCTCACGGCGGACTGCCCCGGTTGGTGTCTCCACCAACCGGTGACATAGAATAAAATAAAGAATGACGCAACAAAAAAGCCGGTCTTACGAACTGGCTTAGCAGAATTAAATTCTTTGGCTAACGGACGTAAAATTCTTAAATTTATCAAAATGCTCTTTGCAAGACCGTTGTAACCATTGGTGGTTTAAAACCCCGTGCGTTGATGGTTGGAAATTTACAGCACTAAAACCAGCATTAAATATTCAAGATGTTAGTATTGAAATGGCAGGGTATAAATTTAATGATAAGAACATTAGCTTTTACGCTAATGAATTTTCAGAATATCCAAATGAAATTGATATTGCAATAGTTCACAATGATTTGACAGAAGAAAATAAAAAAAAAAATACAAATGGTACTTACATTTTTTTAGACAATTATTTAGGAGAACTTGACTTTTTAAATAACATTGATAATCTAACAACAATTAGCAACAAGAAGCACAAAAGGAACTAATTCCAATTGCAAAACTCAAAGACTTTCTAACATGGCGACAAAAAGAATTTATTGAAAAGTATGAAGGTGTTCGTTATGACACAGAAAATGACGTTAATCAAATCTTGAAGCAGAACTTGAAAGTGGAAATACATTGTTAGCGGTAGTCAATACTGAATTATTAAATTGGGAGAGCAAAGCATCGCACCCTTGGATTTCTGTATTCACACTAAAATATGATGTAGTAATACCAATGGAATGCCAAATGATGCTGATTATAAAGTGTTAGACAAAATTGAAGAAGAAATAATGCAAGAACTCAAAGATATTGATGGCTACTTAAATATTGGAAGACAAACAGCAAAGGGAGAAAGAGAAATTTACTTTGCTTGTAAAGACTTCCGCAAACCTTCAAAAGTATTTTTTAAAATTCAACAAACTTATTCAGGGAGTTTTGAAATTGAATATGACACTTATAAAGACAAATATTGGCAATTATTTGAAAAGTTTAACAACAACTAACAAAGAAGCCCAGCCACCAACAGGCGGTTTTGTGCAAGCGGGGCAGGACTTTTTTTCAAATGCCCTGCCATCCAAATACTTACCGTTATAGGCAAGCATATCGGACACCTACAAACTTGAACAGATCACCATATGACAAATTTTTTTACAAACTTATTTAACCTGCATAAAGGCGAAGAAGGCAAACAAAAGACCTTAGACAATGTAAAAGGCAATATTTCTTTTACAGGGGCTAACCTTTGGATTTTGGCTTGTGCAATTATGGTCGCTTCGGTCGGACTTAACGTAAATTCAACAGCAGTAGTTATTGGGGCAATGCTTATTTCACCGTTAATGGGACCTATCGTTGGAGCAGGTTTTGCGTTGGGTGTATACGACTTCAGCCTTTTGAGAAAATCATTGATTAATCTCTTAATTGCAACAGTCGTAAGCTTAATTGTTGCGACACTTTATTTTTATTTAAGTCCGTTTAAAGAAGTCCAATCAGAATTATTGTCACGGACTTCACCTAATATTTATGATGTTCTTATTGCTTTCTTTGGTGGCTTAGCAGGTGTAATAGCCATAACAAGAGTTGAGAAAGGAAACCCTATTCCAGGAGTAGCAATTGCAACAGCCCTAATGCCGCCACTTTGCACAGCAGGTTACGGACTTGCAACTGCAAATTGGAAATTCTTTTTGGGTGCTTTGTTTTTATATAGTATTAACTGCGTTTTTATTTGCATCGCAACTTATAGCATTGTTAAGTATTTAAAATATCCGGCTTCAAAACAAATAGATATAAAGCATCAAAAGCAAGTAAAATATGGCGTAACAGCAATTGTTTTTTTAATGCTTCTGCCAAGCGCTTTTTTTGCTTTCAACTTATATAAAGAGCAGCGGTTTACGCAATTAGCCAATTCTTTCATTGAAAAAGAGTTTACAGATAAGGGCAATACTTTGGTTTATAAAAAAATCAATTACTCATCCGCTTCCAGTACCATTGAATTAGCATTTCTCAAAAAATATTATTCGACTAGCGAACAAAAAATGCTAAATGATACACTTAAAACTTACGGCTTGGAAAATACCAGGCTTATCATCCGGCAAAATTCTTCAGACAATTTATTAACCTTAAAAACTGATATACTTAATGAAGTAGATAAAAAAGATAATGAATTAAGTAAAAAAGACCAGCAAATTGCTGTGCTGCAACAACACCTTATTGAAAATACTTTTGATAATAAAGAATTGCTGTCTGAAATACATATATTGTTCCCTGCTATTTACTCCGTTTCTGTTGCCCGGCAAAATTTTGCCTCACTTGACACTACAGGTGCCGCAACTGTTTTTATTTACAATGCAACTGAAAAGCTTAGCAATAAAGAGAAAGACAAACTTAAAAACTGGATGCTTAAAAAATTAAATATTGATACACTTGAAATATTAGCAACAGAAAAAAAATGAATATTTACTTCGCATTAGTTGCTCTCATTTGCCTTTCCGCAGGATTTGCTTATATAAATCAAAAGTTTTTAAAACTTCCTTTTGTTATTGGCTTGTTCCTGCTTTCCAACATTCTATCTCTTATTATTTTCAGTTCGGGGGTTTGGCTGAATTTGCCATATGATGACATCAGGCGAGCAATTGCGAATGCGAAAATTGATAAAATAATTTTAGATATTTTATTAGGCTTCTTACTTTTTGCAGGTGCTATGCACACAAATTGGAAAGGCATAAAAAAACAAATAAAACCAATAGCTGTATTTGCATTGGGTGGTGTTTTGCTTTCAACTATAATAATTGCAAGCCTATTTTTCGGCATATCACAACTATTGCAATTGCAAATAGACTTCATTTACTGCTTACTGTTTGGAGCATTAATTTCTCCAACTGACCCTATTGCAGTATTGGGTATATTAACCAAAGCAAATGTGCCAAAGAAAATAGAAGAAACTATTGTAGGCGAAAGTTTGTTTAATGATGGTGTGGGTGTTGTAGTATTTATTGCCCTATTAGACACTTTAAATTCAGGCAATTTTAGTTTTTCATATTTCGGGCTTCTATTTCTTCAGGAAGCAGGTGGCGGAATTGTAATGGGCTTACTATTGGGCTATTGTTTGCATTTATTTTTGAAGTCAATAGACCATTATGAAACAGAAGTATTATTGACACTTGCATTCGTAATGGGTGGTTATGCCCTTTGTAATTACATTCATATTTCAGGTCCGTTAGCAATGGTTGTTATGGGGCTTATGGTTGGCAATTTCAAAAAAGATATTACCATGAGCAACACAACACAGGAGTATGTACACAAGTTTTGGAAGCTGGTTGACGTTATTTTAAATGCTATTCTCTTTATCATAATTGCATTTGTCTTGATAGTAATTGACTTTAAAACTCACTATATCATCTTAGGTTTAATATCTATTTTTATTGTTTTACTGTCAAGAACTATTATTGTCTATTTCCCACATTTACTATTTCCAAAATTTTTAAAACTTGACAGCAAAGAAGCAGAGCTTATTACGTGGGGTGGTTTGCGTGGCGGACTTTCTTTAGCATTGGTTTTATCATTACCAGACAGTGAGACAAAAAACATTCTTTTAATAGCAACATATTTTTGTGTACTGTTTAGTATTTTGATACAGGGTTTGACAATTGAAAGACTTGCAAAATCAGGCTGACGAATGCTGGAAACCATTGTAATCCATCACAATGACTGGGGCATACAGTATTGCAGTAATGCTTATGTACAATTATTACACGAGCATCATGCCCATATCAGCATGACTGAAAATGGTGACCCTTATGAAAATGCCATTGCAGAAAGAGTAAATGGTATTTTAAAAACAGAACTCATCAGCAGCTATTATGATACCATAGATAATGCATCCAATCATATTGCAAGATGCATAACG
>JBBRTG010000030.1:0-32676 GCA_038244655.1 Chitinophagales bacterium | reverse complement strand
GTGTTATAGTTCACAGGCGCTTAATGATTGTTTTTTATTCACAAAATTGAGTTATTAACAAAGAAAAAAAGAACCAAAAAAAGAAAGAGTAATAGTAGTAATAATTTTAAATAAAATTATTGAATACAAATCTAAAGGTTGCGTGTTTCTGAACTTTAAAACTCAGTTTAATTTTATGCAAAACAAAAAAGAAGGCTTCGACTTTAGTTAAAATTATTTCTCTCCGTAAATTACAAGAGCATTTGAATCAATCACTACTTTGCCTTTAGGGTATTTTTGATTAATTAATTCATACACTTCATTTTTTATTTTCGCTTTCATTTCATCGTCTGCTTTACTAAGAGCTGCAACAATAGGTGCACCTACTTCAGTCATCATATTCCAATAAACATCAGTGGTTCCACTGTTAAGTTTTCCCTCTATTTCTGCTTCAGAAATATTTTTAAAACCTGCTTGTCTAAATACATCAGCAATTAAGCCACTCTTTGCACAACGAAACATACCAGGTGCTCCGAGTGGTGGTTGCGGCAATTGCATATTTTTATTGATGGTGCTCATAATAGCTGTAACCCAGAAATTTTTTTCAGGCACATTCCAAACAGATGTCACAATTCTTCCTCCGGGTTTCAGCACACGCATCATTTCTTTTGCTGCAAGCAGCATATCGGGGAAAAACATAAAACCAAAACGACAACTTATTGCATCAAATGTGTTGTCAGCAAATGGAAGTTCACAAACATCACATGCTTTGGTTTCAAAATTATGTATTCCACGCTTCGCAGCATTTTCACGGGCTACTTCTAACATTCCTTCGGCTAGGTCAGTGCTGATTACTTTTCCGTTTTGCAACATCGTTGCAATTGTAAGCCCGGGTTCTCCTGTTCCCGCTGCAACATCAAGCACCACATCATCATGTTTTAGGTTCAGCAAACGGATGATTTCATCACCCATTGGTTTTAAGAAGTCCATAGTAAGTTCATCCCATTTTTTCCAACCGGGAGAAAATTTATTCCAACTTTCTTTTTGCTGTTCGCGGATTTGTTCTAATTGTATTTCCATTTTTATATTGTTATATGCTACCTTAAAAAAATTCAGCGCCTGATAATCACTTACTTAGTGTTATACATTTTGTATTGTTATTAGTAGAATCCATTCCATTCATCTTCTCATTACCCCCTAAGCATTCATTTCTACATAACTCTCAACAGGTTCACAGGTACAAATTAAATTTCTATCGCCGTAGGTATTATTAACCCTGCTTACACTCGGCCAGAATTTATTTTGTTTTAAGTAATCTAACGGGAATGCAGCCACGCTACGCGGATATGGATGTTGCCAATCATCTGCAGTAATTACAGCTAAAGTATGCGGCGCATTTTTCATTACATTATCTTTCTTATCTGCTTCGCCGTTTTCTATACTTCTTATTTCATCATAAATATTTATAAGCGCATCACAAAACCTGTCAAGCTCAGCTTTGTTTTCACTTTCTGTTGGTTCAATCATTATAGTTCCTGCAACTGGGAAACTAAGCGTTGGCGCATGAAAGCCATAATCCATAAGCCTTTTGGCAACATCTTCTGCTTCAATACCCGCTGTATTTTTAAACGGCCGCAAGTCAACAATAAATTCATGTGCACAGGTGCCGCTCTTTCCTGTGTATAAAATTGAATAATATTTTTTCAATCTTGCCTTCATGTAATTAGCATTGAGTATGGCATATTCACTTGCTCTACGAATACCCGGCTCACCCAACAATTTTATATAAGCATAGCTTATCAATAAAATACTTGCCGAGCCAAATTGCGCTGCACTCACATAATTTTTACCATTTTTTCCCGGCAGGAAAGGCGCTAATTTTTCATTTACACAAATAGGCCCCATGCCCGGGCCGCCGCCGCCATGCGGTATTGCAAATGTTTTATGCAAATTCAAATGACAAACATCTGCGCCAATTATACCGGGAGATGTAAGCCCAACCTGCGCATTCATGTTGGCTCCGTCCATGTAAACAAGCCCGCCGTTATCATGAATGAGCTGGCAGATCTCTTTTATGCTTTCTTCAAATACACCATGAGTTGAAGGATAAGTAACCATTAAGCCGGCAAGAGAATCTTTATGTTTTTCTGCCTGTGCTTTTAAATCATTTACATCAATATTTCCTTCTTCATCACATTTTGTTACTACTACTTTACAGCCGGCCATCACTGCCGAAGCAGGATTGGTACCATGTGCAGAAATGGGAATCAATATCACATTTCGATGTGTATCATTCCTGCTTTCATGATAACCGCTAATAGAAAGCAACCCTGCAAATTCGCTCTGGGCACCGCTATTGGGCTGCAGGCTGCAGGCGCTAAAACCGGTTATAGCACATAATAATTTTTCAAGGTCATTTATTATATATGCGTAACCGTTAGTTTGATTAGCTGGCGCAAAAGGATGTATCCTGCTAAAATGTGCCCAGCTTACCGGAATCAATTCTGTTGCTGCATTTAGCTTCATCGTACAGGAGCCTAATGCAATCATTGAATGAGTAAGCGACAAATCTTTGTTCTCCAGCATTTTTAAATAGCGCATCATTTCAGTTTCACTGTGATACGTATTGAAAACGGGATGCAATAAAAATTCAGAAGTTCTTGTAAGTGAAGTTGGAATATTTTCCAAAGAGCCTTCATTATCAAATGTAGCAACAGAAGTATCTATACCGGATGCGGAAGTAAAGACATTTATAATATCAATTACATCATTTTTAGTAGTGGTTTCATCAAGAGAAATAGTAACACGATCTTCTGCAGGATAATGAAAATTCATTTCATGTAATTCAGTAATTTTCCTGATGTCAGAAGCATTTTTTATTTTGAAAGTAACGGTATCAAAATAATTTTGATTCTGTAATTCAAAACCTTCATCCTGTAATTCTGTTGCAAGCGTTTGGGTTAATAATGAAATTCGTTTAGCAATGTCCGTTAGTCCTTCACCGCCATGATATACTGCATACATTGCTGCCATATTTGCAAGCAGCGCCTGTGCCGTACAAATGTTTGAAGTGGCTTTTTCGCGACGTATGTGCTGCTCTCTTGTTTGCAGCGCCATACGCAGGCAGCGATTGCCTTGTGCATCCACACTCACACCAATTATTCTTCCGGGAATATTTCTTTTAAATTCATCTTTAGTCGCAAAAAAAGCGGCATGTGGACCGCCAAAACCCATTGGCACACCAAAACGTTGTGAAGAACCAATAGCAACATCAGCGCCGAGTTCGCCGGGCGGAGTTAGTAATGTAAGCGCAAGTAAATCGGTAGCCATTATCGCTTGTGCGTTCACGTTATGAACTTCATTAATGAAGCTGCGGTAATCTTCAATGCTTCCTTCACAGTTTGGATATTGAACTATAGCTCCAAAAAAAGATTCATCAAGTTGAATTGTCCGAATGGACTCTCCAAAGGAGTTCCTTGTAACATTTAGAGAATTATAATTTCCAAAAACAATTTCTATCCCAACAGGCTTTGCTCTAGTTATTAAAATATTTTTTGTTTGTTCAAATATTTTATCATCAATAAAAAATTTAGGAGCAGTTATATGATCATGATCTTTATTCTTATGATTGAAAAGCATAGCCATTGCTTCGGCTGCAGCGGTTCCTTCATCGAGAAGACTTGCATTAGCGATAGGTAAAGCAGTAAGATCGCTTACCATCGTTTGAAAATTCAAAAGGCTTTCCAATCTTCCCTGGGCAATCTCAGCCTGATAAGGCGTGTATTGTGTATACCATCCCGGGTTTTCAAAAAGATTGCGCAAAATAACACTGGGAATAATGGTATCATAATATCCCTGCCCGATATAAGTTTTATAGACTTTATTTTTATTGGCAATTGTTTTTAATTCATTCAAATATTCAAACTCGCTTACCGGCTGTGGCACATTTAATTCCCCGGATAATCTTATATCACGCGGAACTGTTTTATCAATAAGCTCTTCCATAGAACCAACACCAATTTCTGCCAGCATTTGCTGCGTTTCATTTTCATTTGGCCCTATATGCCTTGCAGTAAATTCCCCGGCTTGCTTTTCAAAAAGATTCATATTTCTTATTATTTTTTATTCAAAATGAAGGCGCAAAGTTACGTTGAAAAGAGAAAGAAAAATTTTATTGAAATAAGAAGATAACATGGTTTGTATATTTACAAAATGAAAGAGGATGTATTGCATAACTGGGAAAAGAAATCAGCTCAAAATCAAAAGAAATACAAAGATTTTTTAAGAAGGGCTGATAAAAATAAAGTGCTGAAAGCGTTACCGGTTTTGCATGAGGAAGCATTTGAAAAAATTGATTGCCTTAAATGTGCTAACTGCTGCAGAAATTATTCGCCACGTTTTAAAACACCTGATATCAAACGCATTTCAAAACATTTAAAAATGAAGGAAGGGGATTTTATTGAAACGTATTTACGCCTTGATGAAGATGGAGATTATGTAGCAAAGAAGGCTCCGTGTCCTTTTTTGGGAAAAGATAATTATTGCAACATTTATGAAAACCGCCCGGGAGATTGCCATCGCTTTCCCTACACTGATGAAGATGTTTTTTTAAAAAGGCCGCAACTCACTTTAAAAAATTCTACTTTTTGCCCGATAGTTTATTATGTGTTGGAGAAACTTGTCTGTCCAAAGGACTCTTATGGAAAACCATGATTTTTGGGATTAATGGGATAATATAATCTGTTTTTCTTTGTTCCTTTGTAAAAATAAATCGATAAAAATTTTCAGCCATTCTTTATGATAGAAATTAATAAAAATGAAATAGCAGAGCGCTTCATGCGCTATGTGCAAATTGATACGCAGAGCGATCCTCAAAGCAATAATTATCCTTCAACAGAAAAGCAAAAAAATTTAAGCAGCCTTCTTGTTGAAGAATTACAACAAATGAAAATTAAAGATGCAGCAATGGATGAATTTGGATATGTGTATGCTACTATCCCTTCCAATTCTGAAAAAAATAATGTTCCGGTTATTTGTTTTTGCAGTCATGTGGATACAGCTCCTGATTGCAGTGGAACTAATGTAAAACCTATCCTGCATAAAAATTATGACGGAGAAGATATTACGTTACCAGATGATTCGTCACAGGTTTTATCAGCAGTATCGCACCCCTACTTACGGGAACACATAGACGAAGATATTATAACTGCAAGTGGCAAAACTCTTTTAGGTGCTGACGATAAAAGCGGCGTTGCTGCTATTATGCAGGCTGCGCAATTTATCATGAACAATTCTTCGTTACCGCATGGAGAAATAAAAATTTTATTTACGCCTGATGAAGAAGTAGGTAAAGGGACTGCAAATCTTGACATAAAAAAACTGGGCGCACAATATGGTTACACAATGGACGGCGGTGAAGCAGGCTCTCTTGAAGATGAAACTTTTAGCGCTGATGGTGCAACCATTATTGTTCATGGAGTAATTGCTCATCCCGGTTATGGAAAAAATAAATTAGTAAACGCATTAAAAGTTGCAGCAGAAATTCTTCATGCACTTCCAACCAATGAATGGACGCCTGAAGCAACAGAAAAGAAAGAAGGTTTTGTTCACCCGGTTCGATTGGAAGCAATCGCAGAAAAAGCAACCATTGAATTTATTGTAAGAGATTTTGACAATGGAAAATTAAAAGAGCATGGAGAAAGATTACGTGAAATAGCTGAAGATGTAGCAAGTCATTATTTAGGCGCTTCTGTTGAGTTCACGGTGAAAGAACAATATAGAAACATGAAAGAAATTCTTGATGAAAATCCACAGGTAACAGCTTATGCGGCAGAAGCAATTAATCGTGCAGGCCTTGACGTTAGTACAGAAAGTATCCGCGGCGGAACAGATGGAAGCAAGCTCAGTTTTATGGGTTTACCATGTCCGAATATTTTTACAGGCATGCAGGCGATTCATTCAAGGTTGGAATGGATAGGTGTGAAAGATATGGCAAAGGCTGCTGAAACTATTGTTCATCTATGCATGATTTGGGAAGAGAAGGAGGGAATGATAGTGATGAATTAAATAAACAAATTACTTTTTTGTTTAACCGTGTTAGAAAAAATAAAGACAACCTTTATTGCTCACCTACATCTTTTGCAATTACCTATTTTTTTCTTGGTAAAGAAATAAAAAACAGGCAATTGCTAAATGAACATACCAGGAATTTTTTCTCAGAATTTTATTTTACCAGAGAAGACGATTTAATAATGGAGAAGGTAAAAAAATCTAAGTTTAGAGATTTGGAAGATGCATTGCAATATTTTTCTGCGGAAGATTCCGGAATGGATATAATTATTACCAATAATTATTTTGATTTTGAATATTCGATTATTCCTGTTTACCATCCTCTACAATATATCAACCAGTTTCTAATTTAAACTTCTGAATCTAAAATCATATCCTATCTTCAATCAAATTTATTTATATGGAATTACTTAAAGATTATTGGTGGGTTATTTTATTGGTACTTGCTTTTTTCGGATGCTTTGTTACTGTTCAGCAGGGAATGATTGGCGTGGTTACCATGTTTGGAAAATATCGCAGGGTGCTAAGGCCGGGCTTGAATTTCAAGATTCCTTTTGTTGAACAGATTTATAAAAAAATCAGCATTCAAAACCGTTCTGTTGAATTGTCTTTCCAGGCCGTAACCATTGACCAGGCTAATGTTTACTTTAAATCAATGCTGTTATTTTCTGTTTTAAACATTGATGAAAATACCATCAAGAATGTAGCATTCAAATTCATCAGCGAAAAAGATTTGATGCAGGCACTTATAAGAACAGTGGAAGGCTCTATTCGCGCTTTTGTTGCCACGAAAAAACAAGCGGAAATATTAATAGTACGACGTGACATTGTCGAAAATGTAAAAGGCCAGGTTGATCTCACGCTGGAAGGCTGGGGTTATCATTTGCAGGATTTACAAATAAATGATATAACATTTGATGAGGCAATTATGACGAGCATGAGTAAAGTAGTTGCAAGTAATAATTTAAAAGCCGCCGCTGAAAATGAAGGCCAGGCTTTATTGATTACTAAAACAAAAGCAGCAGAAGCGGAAGGCAATGCAATAAAAATTGCTGCAGAAGCAGAGCGGCTTGCTGCTCAATTACGCGGACAAGGTGTTGCGCTTTTTCGTGAAGAAGTTGCTAAAGGCATGAGCCAGGCCGCTTCTGAAATGAAGCAGGCTAATCTTGATACCAATGTAATTTTATTCAGCATGTGGGTTGAGGCGATTAAAAATTTTGCAGAGTTTGGCAAAGGCAATGTTATCTTTCTTGATGGCAGCAGCGATGGTATGGAAAAAACAATGCGACAGATTATGGCCATGCAACAATTAAATGGCGATAAAAAAATATAGCATACTCTATAAATGAATAATGAATTTAAGTAAAAGCTATATCTAATATATAAGTTAAAATTTTCATCTCAATTTTATCTTGGTTATCATTTATCAAATAACTATTTACATTTGTTCAAACCTAATTAAATGGATCTATTTTTTTTGCAGGCCGATACAAGCGCCGTAACTAAGGCTGTACCTAAAGTTCAAAATTTATGGGAAGTATTAGTAAGTGGCGGTGTAATTATGATTCCGCTTGGTATTTTATTTATTGCTGCGGTGTATTTCTTTTTTGAAAGACTCATCGCTATAAACAAGGCTGCTAAGACCGATGATAATTTCATGCGTATTATTCGTGATCATATCATCAGTGGCAATGTTGCGGCGGCAAGAAGCTTTTCAAAAAATAATGATACACCGGTTGCCCGCATTATTGATAAAGGTGTTCAGCGAATAGGCAAGCCAATTGATGCTATTGAAAAAAGCATGGAAAATGTTGGTGTTCTTGAATTGTATAAGCTGGAAAAAAATCTTTCAATAATTTCTATTGTAGCCCGTATTGCGCCTTTGTTTGGCTTTCTTGGAACTATTATAGGAATGCTTGCATTATTCAAAGGAATAGCTGCCAGTACCGAATATACTCCCAATACAATTGCTGATGGTATTTACATTAAAATGATTACTTCAGCTACGGGATTAATCATTGGCATATTAGCGTATATCGGTCACAGTTACCTTACAGCACAAATTAACAGGATAGAAAATAAAATGGAAATTGCCAGTGCAGAATTTGCTGATATTTTGCAAGAACCTACGAGGTGACGAATTAGGAATCAGGAATTAGGATTTAAGAATTAATAATGAGTATAAGAAAAAAATATACAAAGGAAAATACCGAAGTGGACACAGGCCCTTTAAATGATATTTTATTTATTCTGATGTTTTTCTTTCTTATTATTTCAACATTGGCAAATCCTAATGTTATTAAAATGAACAATCCGCGTGCAACCAGTGACACAAAGGCAAAGCAAAGCGTAATCGTAAGCATCAATAAGAACCGGGATATTTATCTTGGCCAGCAAAAAATAATTTTTGATTCACTTGAGTCTTCTTTAAAAATGCGGCTACGCATTGGCGATAGTACAAAACCTGCTGTGGTTATTAATGCAGATTCCATGGTAAGCTGGGGCGATATTGTAAGAGTAATGCAGGTTGCGAAGAAGCTTGGTGCCACTACATCTGCTTCGGTAAGGAATGCTAAGTGAAAACCCTTATCTGTCCAAGGGACTCCTATGGAGAACCAGGATTTATGAGATTAATGGGATTATTTTTAAAATTTGCTGTTACATTGCTTTTACCATTCTTTCTTTTCCATAAATATCTCTTTTAATTTCAGTTTTAAAATTATGCTCCGTAAAAATTTTCTGTACTTCATTTGCATAATCTTCGTGTACTTCCACATAAATTTTACCACCAGGTTTTAAATGTGATTGGGCAAATGCGGAAGTTTTTTTATAAAAAATAAATGGATCATTATCAGGAACAAATAATGAGATGCCAGGTTCAAAATCCGTTACATTTTTTGCTAATTTTTCTTTTTCAGTTTCAGGTATATAAGGCGGGTTGCTGACTATTACATCAAACATGCTGAGAGAATCCCATTGCTTCTCTTCTAAAAAATTAATTTTAAAAAAATTGATTTGTGTATTAAGATCATTTGCATTTTTTTTAGCAACAAGCAATGCATCATCACTTACATCAATCGCAAATACACTTACATCTTCTAAATTTTTTTTTAATGAAATAGCCATACATCCGCTTCCAGTTCCTATATCTAAAAGGTGGAGACTTTCTTTACATCGTACATCGTACATCGTACATCGTACATTATCAACTATCCAATCCACCAATTCTTCCGTCTCCGGCCTTGGAATAAGTACATGCTCATTTACAAAAAATTTAATTTTGTAAAACCATGCTTCATTCAAAACATATTGTACGGGTTTATGCAGAATTAGTTCTTCCAAATATTTTTTTAGTTTCTTTTCCTGCGAAAATTTCATTGCAATATTTTTATTGGCATTTCTTTCTAATCTTTTTAAACCGGTTACATTTTCGAATATCCAGTCCGTTACGTTTGTAGCTTCTCTATTTTCATAGATACTTTTAAGATTGTTCAAAAAATCATTATGTGCCTGTTCGATGGTCATTAAAGCAAACTTAATTATTTTGTGAAGCAATAAATAAAATTCATTGACAACAGATGAACAATATATGGCGCGGTGCCTTCAACTTGCAAAGCTTGGAGAAGGTAATGTTGCTCCCAATCCTATGGTGGGCACTGTTTTAGTACATGACAATAAAATAATTGGCGAAGGCTATCATAAAAAATATGGTGAAGTACATGCAGAAGTGAATTGTGTAAACAGTGTTAAAGATGAAGACAAATCTTTTATTGCAAAAAGCACATTATATGTTTCTCTTGAACCTTGCTCTCATTTTGGAAAAACGCCGCCATGCGTTGACCTGATTATTGAAAATAAAATTACAAAAGTTGTAATTGGTTGTAAAGATGTTTTTAAAGAAGTTGCAGGAAGAGGAATAAAAAAATTACAAGATGCAGGCATTGAAGTCATTCTGGGAATTTTAGAAAATGAATGTATAGATTGTAATAAACGATTTTTTACTTTTCATAATAAATTTAGGCCATATATAATTTTAAAATGGGCGCAAAGTGTTAATGGAAAAATTGCTTCATCTAATAAAAGAATATTCGTCAGCAATGACTACACCAACAGGCTCGTGCATAAATGGAGAAGCGAAGAAGCTTCGATTTTAGTGGGTACAAATACAGCACGTATAGATGATCCTTCCTTAACAACAAGATTGTGGCAAGGGAAAAATCCGGTAAGAATTATTATTGACAAAGATTTGAAATTACCTTCATTAAAAATTTTCAATGGAGAAGCAAAGACGATTATTTATAACACAGTAAAAAATGATACCGATCAAAATTTATTTTACATCAGGCTTCAAAAAGAAAATTTTCTTGAAGAACTTATACATTCATTATTTGAAATGAATATTCAAAGTGTATTAGTGGAAGGTGGAATAAAAACCTTACAATCTTTTATTGATACAGGTTCATGGGATGAAGCGAGAGTAATTACAAATACTGAAATGATTATTGAAAATGGAATTGCTGCGCCTGAAATGAAAAATTTTGTGTTACAAAAGCAAGAGAAATATTTTAGCGATAAGGTCAATTATTACAAACCAATACACACTGATTTATAATTTATATCTTCATTTTTGATTTTTATATTTCAGCAAGCACTTCGCTTACTTCAGTTGCAGGCAATTGTGCATTTCTCATAGCAATACCTCTTATAGCGTTTTCACTAAATTCGATAAATGCTTTTTTTGAAATCGCATCATCACTTATCATAACAGGAATTCCTAAATCGCCTCCTTCACGAATTGATTGTATTAATGGAATTTCTCCAAGAAATGGAATATCAAATTCTTCTGCAAGATTTTTTCCACCTTCTTTACCAAAAATATAATATTTATTATCGGGCAATTCGTTAGGAGTAAAATAGCTCATGTTCTCTACAAGCCCAATTACAGGCACTTTCAAGCCTGCCTGGTTAAACATGGCAATTCCTTTTTTTGCATCTGCCAACGCTACGAGTTGCGGAGTGGTTACAACTATAACACCTGTTACAGGAACTGTTTGTACAATCGTTAAATGAATATCGCCGGTGCCGGGTGGCATATCAATAATTAAATAATCAAGCTCGCCCCAATCTACATCAGTAACAAACTGGCGAATGGCGCTGCTCACCATAGGACCCCGCCAAACCACAGCCTGCTTTTCATCTACCATCAAACCAATGCTCATTAATTTTATTCCATACCGTTCAAGCGGTACAATCTTTCCTTTGCCATCCACCTCTTTCATCATTGGCCTTTCTCCACGCACACCAAACATAATATGAACGCTTGGCCCATAAATATCAGCATCCATTAAACCTACTTTGGCGCCGCCTCCGGCAATTGCTAATGCAAGATTACTTGCAACAGTACTTTTGCCTACGCCGCCTTTTCCACTTACAACAGCAATAATATTTTTTACGCCGCTCAATACATTTTTATTATCGCTACGCAATGAAGTAGTATTGCTTGTAAAATTTACAGTTACAATAGCTTCTTTTTTTACCAATAATTGTATGGCATTTATACAGGCATTCTTAATTAAATCTTTTAATGGGCATGCGGGGGTTGTAAGCACTACTGTGAATGAAACATTATTATTTTCTATTTTAATATCCTTCACCATATTCAGTGTTACCAGGTCTTTCCCGAGATCCGGCTCCTGCACATTACTTAAAGCTCTTAAAATATCGTCCTGCGTCATGGTTCAATTTTTTGTTAAAAAGAATTTGCATCTGCAAATTTAAACATTGATACCCTTACTTTGTTTAAATAAAACGGCTGCCCCTGAAGGGGAGAGAATTGGGATTATGAAAAAATTTTTACAATATATTTTATTATTATTATTTCTCATTCCAATTGCTGCTAAAGCACAATTTGAAGATTACAGAGATTCAGTTGTACAATTATATGGTGTTGTTATGTCTGCTGATAGTCTTAGGGCATTACCTTCTGTAAGTATTATAGTGAAAGGACGTAACCAGGGAACTTTATCCAGCGAACAGGGTGTATTTTCAATTCCTATTTTAAGAGGCGATCAAATAGAATTTACCAGTGTAGGTTACAAGCCAAAGCTTGTAACCATTCCAAAAAATCTTGTTAGCAATCAGCAAAGCATGATACAGTTAATGGTAGAAGATACTGTTTACCTTCCTGCAACCATCATTAAAAAAAGGCCATCACGTGAAGAGTTTGAACGTGAATTTGTAACCGCAAAAATACCTGACGATCAGCAGGAAATTGCCCGCCAAAATCTTTCAGAAAGTAACCGAAGAGCCTTATTGGCGGTATATCCCCGGGATGGGCGTGAAGCTAGCAATTATTACCTGAAACAAAATGCTCAAAAATATTATTCAGCCGGGCAGCTTCCCCCTCAAAATATTTTTAATCCTCTCGCCTGGGCAGAATTTATAAAAGCGTGGAAACGTGGTGATTTTAAAAGTAAGTAGAACCTACAAGAAAGTAACTGAATTAGATTAAATTTCATTATTTTTTCTTTTTTAAAGCAGGGGTAATACTTCTGAGTTGTCTTTTTGTACCTAATAGTTTCGGCTTATAACAATAAAAACCGCCTCATTTATTATGTGAGGCGGCGCCTATTATTTCAGAATATTTATTAGTCTTCCACTTTCACTTTACCTTTTTGTTTGGCCATTACTTCTTCGGCAATGTTATTAGGCGCTGGTGCATAATGGCTGAACTCCATTGTAGAAGTTGCCCGGCCACTTGATAGCGAACGCAATTGTGTTACATATCCAAACATTTCACTCAAGGGCACTTTTGCTTTTATTACCTGAACACCATGCTTGCTGTCCATTCCTTCGAGCATTCCACGGCGACGGTTAAGATCACCTGTTACATCACCCATATATTGATCAGGAGTTAAGACCTCTATTTTCATAATAGGCTCCAGCAATACAGGTTTTGCTTTACGCCCTGATTCACGATAACCCTGTTTGGCACAAAGCTCAAATGACATAGCATCGGAATCGACCTGGTGAAAGGAACCGTCGAACACTCTTACTTTCATGCTCTCCATCGGGTAACCTGCTAATACACCTGTTGTCATTGCGGTTTCAAAACCTTTCTGTATGGCCGGTACAAATTCTTTTGGAATAGAGCCACCAAACAATCCATTTATAAACTGGAAATTTCCTTTTCCTTCTTTCAAAAATTCTTCATCAGCAGGGCCTATTTCAAAAACAATATCAGCAAATTTACCACGTCCACCCGTTTGTTTTTTGAGTACTTCACGATGTTCAATGGTTTGCTTAAATGCTTCCTTGTATGCTACCTGCGGAGCACCCTGGTTTATTTCAACTTTAAATTCACGCTTCATTCTATCCACAATAATTTCCAGGTGAAGCTCTCCCATTCCACTCAAAATAGTCTGTCCTGTTTCTTCATCAGTCTTAACTCTTAAAGTAGGATCTTCTTCTACCAGCTTTGCTATAGCCATACCCATCTTATCAACATCAGCCTGGGTTTTAGGCTCTACTGCTACAGAAATTACCGGCTCTGGAAAAGTCATTGCTTCCAATACAATAGGATAATCTTCAGTACAAAGTGTATCCCCGGTTTTAATATCTTTAAATCCGACTGCTGCCCCAATATCGCCCGCTTCAATAAAATCAACCGGGTTTTGCTTATTGGCATGCATCTGCATTATTCTTGAAATTCTTTCTTTCTTTCCTGTTCTTGTATTCAACACATAAGAACCGGAATCAAGATGACCTGAATATGCCCTGAAGAATGCAAGACGGCCTACGAAAGGATCGGTCATTATCTTAAATGCCAATGCTGCAAAAGGCGCTTTTGGATCAGGCTTACGATCAATTTCTTCGCCTGTATCGGGGTTAATACCTTTCACTGCTTCCAAATCCATAGGACCCGGAAGGTATCTTACAATAGCATCCAGCGCGGTTTGTACACCTTTGTTTTTAAAAGATGAACCGCACATCATTGGAATGATAGAAATATCAATTGTTGCTTTACGAATAGCTGCATGTATTTCATCTTCAGTAATAGTATCAGGATCATCAAAAAATTTCTCTAAAAGTGCATGGTCATAATCTGCGACTGCTTCAATCAAATGTTGCCTCCATTCATTTACCTCTTCAATCATATCTTCAGGAATAGGCACTTCTTTGTAGGTCATTCCTTGAGTAGCATCATCCCATACCATGCCTTTCATAGTAATAAGATCAACTACACCGGTGAAATTATCTTCGGCTCCAATAGGTAATTGTAAAGGCACTGCTTTAGCGCCCAACATTTCTTTAACCTGCTTTACAACATTTAAAAAATCTGCGCCGGCACGGTCCATTTTATTTACAAAACCTATGCGGGGTACTTTATAACGGTTGGCCTGCCGCCATACAGTTTCGCTTTGAGGTTCTACACCGCTCACTGCACAAAACAATGCAAGCAAGCCATCAAGAACACGTAATGAACGTTCCACTTCAACTGTAAAATCAACGTGGCCGGGCGTATCAATAATGTTGAATTTGTAAAGCTTGGTATCAGAAGTTTTTACACCCTGCACTGTTGGGAAATTCCAAAAACAGGTAGTGGCAGCAGAAGTAATAGTGATACCTCTTTCCTGCTCTTGAGCCATCCAGTCCATAGTAGCGGCACCATCATGCACTTCACCAATTTTATGGTTAACACCAGTATAATACAGAATACGCTCTGTAGTAGTGGTTTTGCCTGCATCAATATGAGCAGCAATACCAAAGTTTCGTTGAAATCTTAAATCGGCCATTGCCTTGTTTTATTTTGTTGTTATTTAATTTTTTTAAATACTTTTTGGAGGCGCAAAGTTACAAATATTATGTTTACAATAAGCAGTGGGATTGATATATTTAACAATGAAATCCACAAAAAAACCCTCCAGATTAAGAAGGGTTTGCAATCCATTTTAGTATTTGTATCAGTTAAATTCTGAAGTGTGCGAATGCTTTGTTAGCATCTGCCATACGATGTGTATCTTCTTTCTTTTTAAATGCAGCGCCTTCACCTTTACTTGCTGCAACTATTTCATTGGCCAGTTTTTCAGACATGCTGCGGCCATTTCTGTCACGACTATATTTTATAAGCCATTTTATACTTAAAGAAGTTTTCCTGTCTGTACGTACTTCAGCAGGAATCTGGAATGTTGCTCCACCTATACGTCGGCTCTTTACTTCTACACCCGGCGTTACATTTGCCAAAGCTCTTTTCCAAACTTCGTATCCATCTTCACCGGAGATTTTAGTAACTTTTTCAAGAGCATCATAAAAAATACTGTATGCCCCGCTTTTTTTGCCTTGCCACATTAAGTTATTTACAAACCGGGTAACCAGCTTATCCTGAAATTTAGGATCAGGGGCGAGAGGAAGTTTTTTTGCTTGTGCTTTACGCATTTCTTTTTATTAATTTATTAGTTTATTAGTTAATTTCAATTAACTAATAATGATTATTTTTTTGCTTTTTCTTTCTTAGTTCCGTACTTAGAACGGCTCTGCTTACGGTCTTTTACACCTGCTGTATCAAGGCTTCCGCGTACAATATGATAGCGTACTCCAGGTAAATCTTTTACCCTTCCACCACGAATAAGTACAATGGAATGTTCCTGTAGATTATGACCTTCGCCAGGTATATAAGCAATAACCTCAATTTTATTAGTAAGCCTTACCTTAGCCACTTTTCTTAATGCAGAATTAGGTTTCTTAGGGGTTGTAGTATATACTCTTGTACATACACCACGACGCTGAGGGCAGCTATCAAGCGCTCTTGATTTACTTTTCGCCCTAATAATAGTTCTTCCTTTTCTTACTAATTGTTGTATTGTAGGCATTACTTTTTACCCTATTTTTTTTGGACGGCAAAGGTAAGCGTAGGTTTGTGAAATACCAAAACTATTTGAAGGCGATAAAAAATCGTAATGGGCAATAGTGAATGGTCAATTGCGGAATTTGTAAAATTTGTTTTAGTTCAGGAAATCTATAATCTATTAGTTTACTTCAGATCATAATTTAAGCATCCAATTATATTTATCTTCTGCCCGCCCCTCTTTAATAGAGCTCATGCGGTTTTTTATTTCGGGAGCAATTGTCCATTTGCCAACATCAAAATTCATAACAAAATCTTTATAGCGAAGTTCTTTAATCAAAGAAATGGTTGCAGCAGTGCCGGTTCCAAATACTTCAAACTTATTTCCTTCTTTATAAGCAGCAACGATTTCATCAATGCTCAAATTTCTTTCTTCAATTGTATAACCCATTTCCTGCAAAAGCTGCATCACACTTTCTCTTGTAACTCCTGCTAAAATAGTTCCGTTACTTAAATCGGGAGTTATCACTTTATTACCAATAATAAAAAATATGTTCATTGTACCACACTCCTGAACATATTTATGCTCAAATGCGTCCATCCATAGCACCTGGTCATATCCCTTTCTTTTTGCTTCAGCAGTAGGAAACATTGACGCTCCATAATTTCCAGCAGTTTTCACATACCCAACACCACCGGGTGCTGCCCGAGCATATATTTCCTCAACATAAATGCGCATAGGATTGCTGTAATATGGGCCGGTAGGGCTCATAACAATCATGAATTTATATTTTTCACTTGCCCTCACTCCTATCATTTCATCGCTGCTAAACATAAAGGGCCTTATATACATTGCATGATCCTTCTTGTTTGGAATCCAGGTTTCATCAAGCTTTACAAGTTGCTTCATCCCTTCCATAAATATTTCTTCAGGAACTTTAGGCATTTCCATTCTTTCTGCAGAAATATTAAACCGTTTAAAATTTTCATAAGGACGAAATATCCGGGCTTCTCCCTGCTGATTTTTATAAGCCTTTATCCCTTCAAAAATTGCCTGCCCGTAATGCAATGCAGCAAGAGATGGAGAAAGCAATAAAGGTTGGTAAGGTTTTATTTCAACCGTTTTCCATTCGCCATCTTTATAGTCAACTTCCAGCATGTGATCAGTAAAATATTTTCCAAAAGGAATATTTTCCAATGTTATTGAATGTAATTTGCTCCTCTCTACTCTTGTAATATTAAAGTCTGCAGCTGCAATCATATCATTAAATTTGCAGCAAAGGAACGAAAAAAAAGGGGGTAAAAACGCTAATGAGTATAGACAACTTACAATTACCGGGCTTTTTATATCAATCAATGTACAAAAAAAATCTTGTGGATTTAAGTACAGTAAAAGATTTGCCGAAAATTTCTGAAATAGATTTTTTAGGAGGGAATGAAAGAAATATTGTCTTCTTAGTTAATAATAATCAAAGCAAATTTTTAGCTGATAAAGAATTGAAATTTTTATCAGGTCTGTTAGCTGCCTGCCAGTTAACTATGGCTGATATTGCACTCGTGAATTTTTTTCAAAACAATACAATTAATTATCATGAATTAACTGATAAGTTACATGCTAAAAAAATATTGATATTCGGAATACCTGCTGCCAGCCTCGATCTTCCATTTACCATTCCTTTTTTCCAGGTTCAAAATTTCCACGAACAATCTTATTTGTTAAGCCCTTCGCTTGAAGTACTCCAGGGAACTAAGGAACTAAAAAAACAATTATGGGAAAGCCTTCAGAAAATTTTTAAGATCCAAAATCAAAAATGAAGACCCTAATATTTGCAACTAATAATTTTAATAAAGTAATAGAAGTAAGAAGCCTTTTAAAAGATAATTTTAATATATTGTCTCTTTCAGAAGCCGGTATTCATATTGATATACCCGAGCCTTTTGACACACTGGAAGAGAATGCAATTGAAAAAGCTGAAACGATATATAAGCTTAAAGGAGTTAATTGTTTTTCAGAAGATACGGGTTTAGAAGTTGCAGCGTTAAATGGTGAGCCTGGAGTAAAAAGTGCTCGTTATGCCGGAGATGAAAAATCATTTGAAAAAAATATTGACAAATTACTTGATAAATTGAAAACTGTAAAAAATAAAGATGCCTGGTTCAAAACGGTCATTTGTTTAATACTTAACGGAAAACATCATATTTTTGAAGGTACCTGCAAGGGCACTATTATTGCAGAAAGAAAGGGGCTTCTTGGCTTTGGTTATGATTCTGTTTTTATTCCTAACGGTACATATAAAACATTTGCAGAAATGCATCTTCAGGAAAAAAATAATTTCAGTCACAGGAAAAAAGCGATAGAAAAATTAATATTTTATTTGAAAGAAGCGGCAAATATTCTATGATTAAACACTATTAAAAAAATTGAGCGAACAAAGCAACCATACCCTATCTGAAAGCGACTTAATACAAGGATGTATTGAAGGAAACAGGCAAACGCAGGAAATTCTTTACCAAAGATTTTCTGCAAAAATGTATGGAGTATGCCTGCGATATTCAGGAAACATTGAGGATGCAAATGACTTATTACAAGAAGGATTTATAAAAGTTTTTAAAAACCTTGAAAAGTTCAGAAGCGAAGGTTCATTTGAAGGATGGATAAGAAGGATTTTTGTAAATACCTCTATTGAGCATTTCAGAAAGAAAGTTAAGCTCTACAATGTTTCAGAAGTTCAGGAAAACACTATTGAAGATACTGACCTGAATATACTTGATACATTGGCTGAAAAGGATATTATAATTTTAGTAAATGAATTATCGCCCGGCTACAAAACAGTATTTAATATGCATGTTATTGAAGGATATTCACATAAAGAAATTGCAGGCATACTTGGCATAACTGAAGGTACCAGCAAATCGCAATTGGCAAGAGCAAAAGGAGTTCTAAAAAAATCTTTAGAAAAAAAAAAGATAAACAAAACAAATACTGATATTATTAAATAATTAATTAGGATGCAGGATTTCAAAAACAAATTATATAATTACGAAGCGAAGCCACCTGCTGAAATATGGGATAATATTACAACAGAACTTGATAGCAAAGAGCGAAAAGTTTTACCAATAACATCATACAGAAAAAGATCTAAATTTATTTTTTATGGTTTAACTGCGGCTGCATCTCTTCTTATAATTTTTATCAGTTCAATATTTTTTAATAAGACAGGGGAAAATTCTGAATCAAAACAAACGGCTTCAGGATTAGAAAACATTACCTCTCAAAAAATTAAAGATTCTTTAATCCTTAATAATAAAATTTTAGAAGCAATTATTAAATCTTCAAAAGATACCAATTTACTTGCCTCGAATTATAATAATTCTTCTGCAAAAACAAAAAAATATTTAACGATTGCAGGGCCAGAAGGCCAGCCTGTAAAGATTTCTCCTAAAGTAGCCACCCTTATTGAGTCTGCTGATAATGAATATCCTCCTAAAGCTGTGTGGAAGAAAAAAATTGATAAGTGGAAGCAGGTAATGCTCAGCAGCACACTCTCCCCAACTTCAACTAACCTTCTTGATATTACTCAACTTACTGCTGATAATTAATAACACTTTTTATTTTGTATGCCGAGAATAAAAATTAATCTACCTGAAAAATGTATTGGAATATTTACAGTTCCAGTAAGGATAACTGATATTAATTATGGCAATCATATAGGCAATAATTCTCTTGTAGAAATAATTCATGAAGCACGAATGCAATTTCTTGTACAAAATGGTTTTACTGAACTTAACATAGCAGGTTCTTCACTTATAATGAATGAACTTGCCATTGAATTTAAAAATGAATCTTTTTACAAAGATTTACTAGAAGTAAAAATATTTGCGGGTGAAATTTCGCGGGTGAGCTTCGAGCTTTTTTATTCAGTTTCAACTTTAAGAAATAATAATGAAATTATTGTAGCGAATGCTAAAACAGGAATGGTATGTTTTAATTATAAAGAAAAAAAAGTTGAAGCAATTCCTGGAGAACTAAAGAAAATTCTTACTGCCTAATATCGTTCCAAATTTTCCAGCTTTCCTCTGCCTGTATTTGTAGCATGTCTTCACCATTTTTAATAGTGGCTCCTTTTTCTTCTGCTTTCGCAAGAAATAAAGTTTTAGAAGGATTATAAATCAAATCAAAAAAGTAATGCTTTTCAGTAACATATTCATAAGGCAATTGCGGATAACCTTCTACGTTAGGAAACATTCCAGCCGGTGTTGTATTAATTATAACAGTAAATTCCTGCAGCAATAATGCAGATATAGAATCGTAAGAAATTGCATTATTTACATTTTCTTTTTCCCTGCTTACAAATAAAAAATCAATACTTAATCTTTCAAGAACATACGCCACAGCTTTTGAAGAACCGCCTGTTCCCAGTATTAAGGCTTTTGTATTTTGTGGCTGTAAATTAGGTGTAAAAGATTTTTCAAAACCAGTTATATCTGTATTAAATCCATGCCATTTTCCATTATTTATTTTAATACAATTACAGGCATTTATTTTATCACACTCTTTAGAAATGTTATCCAGGAATTTAATGATTTCTGATTTATACGGAATAGTAATATTTAACCCGCAAAGCAGTGGATTATTTTTAATTTCATCGATTTCTTTGTCAAAATCCTTTATTTCGAAATTAAGATAGCTGCAATTTTCAATATTTTCTTTCCTGAATTTTTCAGAAAAATATTTTTGGGAGAATGAGTGGGTCAGTGGGTTTCCAATCAATCCATAAATTTTCATTATGCCTTTTCTTTATTAAGATATAAATGAAAAGTATCGCCTCTTAATCCAATGCGCATTGCTTCCAAAGGAATTACTTCAGATGGGGCAATATTTCCAAGATTCACATTGCAATCAATAAGTTCCAGGAAATAAAGTTGTTGGGCTTTTTGTGGCGCTTCCCAAATAATTTGCTGATGAGGAATTTGTGTAAGTATTTCCTGAACAAGACCTTCCCTTACTTCACCGGTACCACGATATATTCCCACATTTCCTGTTTCACGAGCCTCAGCAATTACGTAGGAAGATCCGGCTTCTAATTCTGCCTTCATCAATTCAATCCACTTATAAGGAGGAATAATATGTGCGGCATCTTTACTACCCACTTCACTAAGCACTGTTCCATATTTAGTAAGCTTTTCAATGTAGCCGCACTTTTCAGCATGTGGAATATCAACAGATCCATCACTCACTTCCATAAATTTAATGTTGAATTCTTTACAAAGGTTTATATAATCATTAAACTGGTTTCTTATTAAAAATGCTTCAAATAGTGTTCCGCCAAAATATACCGGAATATCAAATGATTGATACAAGTCAATTTTTTCTTTAAGATTTGGTGTTACAAAAGCAGTTCCAAAACCAAGTTTTATAATATCAATATGAGGATGTGCAGCGCTTAAAAAATTGCGGGCTTCTTCTAAACTTAAGCCTTTATCCATAATCATGGTTAAACCATATTTCCTTGGTTTGATAACCCTGTCAGGAATTTGAGAGAGATTAAAATTCATAATGTTTCTTTGAGAAGCGGCAAAGATAGTTTTGTAAATCCAATAATTCAAAAGATGAAAGATGTTGAACTATTTTCTTCTCTTTGAATTTTTATTTTTGTAAGCAGCAATCAATTCAACTATTGATTGATGCTGAAGCAAAGAAGGATTTAATTCTACAAATTGTCTTACAAGTCCGGGAGATTTTTGCATTCCAAATTCTAACTGTAACAGAGCATCTTTGGATTTGCCCAATGCAAAAAGTACGGCAGATTTATAAAAATAAAAAAGAGGTTTATAGTTTGTATTTTTTTGTGCATTGTAAACTTGCTCAAGAGCCTCTTCAAGATATTCAGCATCATAAAGACATTTAATCAGTTCCTTCCAACCGTTAGCATTTTTAGGACGTGCCTTTATAAAATTAGAAAAGTGAATAACAGCATCTTTAATTCTATCTAATTGTATATAACATTTGGCCAGTGCAAAATGATAATCCGGTTGTGATTTATTTATGCGCATTGCATTTTCAATATTTTTCACTGCACTTTCCCAATGGCCTTCATTCATATAGGTACCGGCAATTTTAAAATATAAATGGCTGTCGGTAGAATTAAGATGTGAAGCTTTTCTATAATGAAACCTTGCCTGTGCATGATTCTTTAATTTTTCATAACAATGCCCCAACGCTTCATAAATAACTTCTTCGGGCATTGAAAGCTCAAGAACTTTTTGTAAAACTTCTATTGCCTCACGGTATTTGTGTAGACGCAGATAGGCATCGCCCATATTGCGATACGCATAGTCAAATTTTTCATCAATTGCAATGGCATATTGATAAGCATCAATAGATTTTTCATAAAGCTTTAAGCCCTGCAAAGCCGCGCCCAGATTAAACCATGCCAATTGTGTATAAGGAAATTCATCAATTATTTTTTGATGCAATTTTATACTTTCTTCATTACGGCCTGTGTAATCAGTCCAGAAACAAATTTTATAGAGAGCTTCTTCGTTAGTAGGATCCTGTTCAAGAATTAATTTCAGGCAATTAAAAACTTTATCAAATTCTTCATAATCGTCATAAACATCTGCAAGCTCAAAAAGCAATTCAATTTTTTCCTCGCCATCAAAAACATGTATTGCTTTCTCTAATAATTCTGCAGCCTTTTCCTGGTTATCAAGCGCAAGATGCGCATCGGTTTTGAGTATATAAAGATTTATATCATTACTATCAAGCAGTTCAGCCTTATCCAATAAGGAAAGAGCTTCCCAGTATCGTCTAGTAGCAATTAAAAGATCGGCTTTTTTAATATGAAGACTTGCTGAATAAGGAAATTGCTCAACCGCATAATTTACAGCTTCAACAGCCGAAGAAAGATCATCGCTTTCATCAAAATAATCTACAATTCTTTCAAAAGATTCCTCTTCAATAAAGCTGAATTTTTTTCCACTCTTGAAATTATTATATTGCAAAAGCAATTCTTTAATTTCTTCTCTGTCCTGACGGTATGGATTTTCTTTCATATTCGTTATCTTAATCCAAATTACAGATTTTTTTTAAAATTCCTATAGTGATTAACATCTTACCACTAAAATTGGATAAATATGATGAATGGCTTTAACCTTTCATTATTTTATTGTACTTTTGTTAAGATTAAACTAATTTTTTAAAATGAACAAATATTCCAAAATAACATTTGTGATATTAATTTTTTGCGGGGTGTGCTTTTTAGCTTCTGCGGATAGAGGTGGTTTTGTGAAAAAGAATAAAACACAACTAAATATAATTACACAGGGAACTTTAAGAAACTCAATAGCATTTAATTTGAAATCAGGTATTTATTATAAAGGAAGCTTTTTACTAAATAAACAACAAATTGGAAGTACTTTGGTAAACGATGCTTTTGTTTCATACAAAAAGGGTAATACTATTTATATTTTACCTTATAAGCAAAAGATTGCAATACCTGAATACACCCAAAAAGATGGCTATAAACTTATTATCAGGTCAAGAAAATAATCTTCGTAAATTTTTCAAAATAAAAAACCTGCTTTATGCGGGTTTTTTATTTTACACAGAAATTAATTCTTATACCTTTTTTGAGAATAAATTTAGCTACGTCTTATTTATTTTTTGTTTCCTCGTAAGTTAACACTCTATATCCTGATTTTGGAATCTCAAATTTAGAAGCAGGAACTGTACTGTAATTTATTTTTGATAAAGTAAATTTAAACTTCATTTTTCCTGTTTGCATTTCATATTGTACAGCAAGGCCTGGTAAAGTTTTAAACTGATAATCATAATCCTTGTTAGCTACATTTATATCGGTAGTATAATAAACAGTAAATGCAGATCCATCTTTCAATTTTGCAATGGCTTTATGACAATTAAATCCTGCTATAGTGCTTGTTTCATTTGTATTTTCAAATGTTATTCCATCATATTTTTTATTATTATTTTCCCAATCCTGGGGCGTAAGGGTAATCATAAGTTTTTGACCACTATAGTCTTTTAAAATAACGCCGTTTCCATTAGCTGCATCATGAATTGTAGCTTCACTTCCCAGACCGCTTACCATTTCAGTTCGACTCTGGCTGCCTTTTAAATATACAGTTGTAGTAGCGCCATCCAGCATATCAGCCATCTTAGGCTCTGTGCTACCTGTCTCCACTGAAATATTGTAGACAAGGCTACCTTCTGTCAAGTTTTTTTGCGCAAGTGATGTTATAGCCGGGAAAAGGCCGCTAATAATCAGTACCGTTTTATAAAATTTCATCAGTAACTTTTTTTTTAACCTATAAATCTTTATAAAGACAATGTAGACGTTTGAATAGTTGCAGGTTAGCAAACAGTGCTTATTTTTTAATATTCGAATCTTTTTTTTGCTTCATGCTTTGCAGCTTTTTGTTGCTCTCCTGCATTGCAGTTATACGCTCCTGCCATTTATTTTGAGCCACTGGTTTCTTCTTATTTTCCTGTAACCGTGCCAATATTTTTTCATGATCAATAATATATTTTTGAATCACAAACTGTATAAGCAAAGTAATAGCATTAGAAACAGTATAGTACCATGTAAGTGAAGATGGAAGCCTGTTGAAAACTCCCAATAAAATAACCGGAAAAATAAAAGGCATGTATTTCATTACCGGATTACTGTTATCCTGCATATTGCTCATGCCGTATAGTGATATGAGAAGACTTGTAATAACAGCAAGAATAGTAAAAAGGCTTATATGGCTTCCGTAAAATGGTATTGAAAAAGGAAGATTATAGATTGAATCATACGATGATAAATCTTTTGCCCACAAAAAACTTTGTCCACGTAAAGTAATATTAGAATTAAAGAAATTATACAATGCAAAGAAGATGGGTATTTGCAATAACGCCGGAATACAACCTCCTAATGGGTTCACTCCTGCACTCCTGAAAAGTTTCATTTGTTCCATCCCGAATGCTTGCTTATCATCTCCATATTTTGTTTTTAAAGCATCTATTTCTGGTTTTAGCAATTTCATTTTTGCTCCACTAAGATAACTTCGATATGTAAGAGGAGATATAAGCAACCTGATGATGATAGTAAGTAATGCTATAATAAGTCCAAAACTTGCTATTTTTCCACTTAAAAAATTAAAAACAGGCATAACAAAACCCCTGTTTATATATTTTACAAATGCAAAAATACCACTGCCCAAAGGAACCATGTTATACATTTGGTTTCCATACGATTTCAGAATTTTATAATCCCCTGGTCCGTAAAAAAGTTGTAAGGGAATCAAGGCATCTTTACCTGCCGGAATAGTAAGTTTAAGATTAGCTGTTAGTTTTGCAATTATATGAAGACTGGTATCGGCAGGAACTTCCCATTTTAATTCTGCATTTTGAAATTTATCTTTAGCAACTATTGAACTGGCAAAAAATTGTTGCTTTAAAGCAACCCAGTCAACCGGCTTATCAAGTTTCTTATCATCTGCTTTTCCTGCAGAAAGATGTTCAAAATCATAATTACCATTTTCAACATAATCAACATGTGATTGCTGTGTTTCCCACTCTATATCTTTCTCCTGCTTATTGGCTTTTGATTCCCAGGTTAAATTAATTGTGTTTTGGGTTACCAGACTATTAGCGCCATTAAGCCTGATATTAAACCCCATCATGTAATCATCGGGTTGCAATATAAACTGGTGCTCTATTGTTTGTCCTTCTTTGGTTTGAACACTAAAGCTGATCACCTCTTTTCCATCGGCTGTAGTTTGCAAAGTAGATGGAGTAAACAATAAATCTGAGGTTTGAGCAGTATGGTTAATTCCTGTATTTATTGCATAAGAAATATTATTAAAATTTCCATCCTGAAGTATCAATGGCTTATTGTCAAAAGTTTTAAAATTTTTAAGCTCAACTTTTTTGGGCTGACCGCCTTTGTTGGTGAAAGTAATTTTAAGAACTTTATTTTCAACAGTAATAAATTGTTCTTTACCGGTTGTATCCTGCTTTATTGCCAATAATGCTGAATCTTTTTGAGATGAAGAACTATCATTGGTAACTAATGCTGTATTTGCGGATGTATCAATTTTAGGCCTCAACCTGTTTATTGAATCCTGTATGTGTTCTTTTTCTTTTTCCAGAGCCAATTGTCCTTGTTTATTATAATAAAAATATCCAAAAAATAAAAGAGCTAATAAAGCAAATCCAATAACTGTATTTCTATCCATTCCCATATTTAAAAATTATTCCAAAGGAACTCCTTTGGAGGTTGGCAAATGTACACAAAGTTTAAGTTCTCCATGAGCCATTAATCAATTCACCAAAAAGAAAAATGCCCCCGGTTAAGGAGGCATCTATAAAAAAATAATTTATTATTTTTTTGCAGGAGCTGCTTTTGTTTCTGTAGCAGGAGCCGCTTTAATATCAGCAACCGGAGCTACTTTTGCAACGGTAGCTTCTTCTTGTTTAAGCTGGCGCGTCATTGCGACTGATGCAATGGGTATTCTTGGAGAATTCAGAATTTCCATGTTGGCAGCTCTTACATCCTGCACACGTACATTCTCATTCAGCTTGAGTTCTGTAAGATCAATTTCAATATGCTCAAGTAAATGTTCGGGCATAGTCTTTACTTTTAAGGCTTTCATTTTTACAGCCAGTTTACCGCCTTCTTTAACACCGGCAGGTACTCCTGTAAATTTAATAGGAATAGAAACGGTTACTTTTTTTTCTCCAACAAGTTCCAGGAAATCTACGTGAATAAGCTGATCGCTCACCTTATTAAACTGGAGGTCTTTCAACACACATTTATAAGGAGTTCCATCAATTTTCACTTCAGCAAGCATAAAATCAGGTGTGTAAATAATGTTTTTAAAAGCTGATATAGGAGCAGAAAAATTAATTTCTTTTGCACCTCCGTAAATTACACCTGGCACTTTTTCCTCAGAGCGAAGCTGGCGGGTGGCTGCTTTGCCAAATTCGGTCCTGATTTGTCCTTCGATTGTAATTGTTTTCATTTAATGTATTTTTTTGAGGCGCAAAGGTAAGGATTTTTGATTAATGAATTTAGATTATTGGTTATTGAAATATGCTATGGAATTGCTCATGGTTGAATTGCTATAATTGTTAATGGAGATTGTACATGTGTGATATTTAATTGAACAATTAAAAGACCTTCATAAATTATTTAATCAAATTCTTCTTAAGCATTTTGCTTTTGAGAAAAAGGCTGTTGATGCTTTTATTCTCATAAGCATTACGAATGGCAACAGCAAACAAATCAGCCACAGATACAACTTTTAATTTATCAATACTTTGTTTTACAGGAATAGTATCACATACTACCAATTCCTCCAAAGCGCTATTCTCAATATTTTCATAAGCATTGCCACTCATTACCGCATGTGTACAAAATGCTCTTACACTTCGTGCTCCTTTATCTCTCAATAATCCGGCGCTCTTTGCAAGCGTGCCACCAGTGTCACAAATATCATCTATCAAAATAATATCTCTATCAGTAACATCTCCAATTACTACCATACTTGTTATTTCATTGGCTCTTTTGCGATGCTTATCACAAATAACCATTTCCACTTCAAAATAGCTTGCGATTTCACGAATGCGGTTAGCGCTCCCCACATCGGGTGCAGCGAAAGTGAGATTTTCAAGATTGAGTTCTTCTATGTATGGAATAAAGATTGCTGAAGAGTCAAGATGGTCAACCGGTATATCAAAATAGCCTTGGATTTGTGGTGCATGGAGATCCATTGTAATTACTCTGTCAGCGCCAGCTGCTGTCAGCATATTGGCAACTAACTTTGAGCCAATAGCCACCCTGGGCTTATCTTTCCTATCCTGCCGTGCATAACCATAATATGGAATTACTGCAATTACTTTATATGCAGAAGCTCGTTTGGCGGCATCAATCATCAGCAACAGTTCCATAAGATTATCAGTAGGTGAAAAAGTGCTTTGCACCAAAAACACAAACTGGCCTCTTATGCTTTCAAGGAATTCAACACCAATTTCACCATCACTGAATTTTTGAATATTTATTTTACCAAGCGGTTCACCAAACTTTATTGCAATTTGTTGAGCAAGGTATTGTGAACCTGTGCCTGAAAAAATTTTTACGTTGGGGTGCATGGTGAAAATATTGGTGAAAGCAAATAAATTAGTATGGCGAAATTAGAATTAATATTGCTTTAATAAACTCGAATTCATGGAAAGTTCTAACAAGTCATCCACCTCAATAAAAAACTGGGCAGTTGATGACAGGCCACGGGAAAAATTACTGGGCAAAGGAAGAGAAAGCTTAAGTGATTCTGAATTGCTTGCAATTTTAATAAATAGCGGCAATAAAAATAAAAGCGCTGTTGAACTTGCCAAAGAAGTTTTAGCATTAGGAAAAAATAACCTGAATGAATTAGGGAAAATCTCTTTGAATGAACTAATGACCATTAAAGGTATTGGTGAAGCCAAAGCAATAACATTAACTGCGGCATTAGAGTTAGGGCGCAGAAGGCAGGCCGGCGTTACCTTAAATAAAACTTTTGTAAGATCAAGTAATGAGCTTGCAGAATTTTTAAAAACAACTTTGAAAGATTATTCGTATGAAGTTTTTGGTGTAGTTTATTTGAACAAAGCAAATAAGATTAATCATTTTGAAATAATAAGCAAGGGTGGAATGACAAGTACAATTGTTGACCCGCGAATAGTTTTTAAAAAAGCTTTTGAAGTGGAAGCCACTTCTATTGTACTTTGCCACAACCATCCATCGGGTAGCTTAAAACCCAGCAAAATGGACGAAGATTTAACAGCAAAAATTAAGGAAGCTGCAAAGTATCTCGACATCAAGGTTATAGATCACCTTATAGTAAGCGAAGAAGGGTATTTCAGCTTTGCTGATGAAGGAATACTTTAGATTTATTTATGAAACTGAATTGATGGTATAAAACTTACGCCTGTGCCGTAGGGCCGCCAAAATTTAAAGGCAATTCAACAGCTTCAATATCTTGTATGGTACCGTTCACCGTTTCAAATTTTTTTACATTATCAATCATCGCTTTCATGAAACGCTTGGCATGTGTGGGCGTTAAAATCATTCGTGCTTTCACTTTGCTTTTAGGCGTGCCCGGCATTACATTTACAAAGTCTATAACGAATTCGGCATGGCTATGCGTAATAATGGCAAGGTTGGCATATACTCCTTCTGAAATTTCTTCAGAGATTTCTATGTTAAGTTGGTTAGGTTGTTCTTTTGGAATATCCATCTTTAAAATTTTTTCAAAAATAAATCATTGTCAGATAAGTCATAAAGAACATTTGAAAATTGATTTAGGAATTAAATAAAAAAACCGCCTCTAATGAGGCGGCCGTATATAATTTTTTAACCACATCTTATTTGTAATATCTATCTGTTATGTTCCTACTCAATGTAACATAATGAAATATATACTCCCCTGTTATAGGATCAGCCTTTATTATATCAGGTCCACTTGTAACAGTTACACCGCCAGCAACCAAAGCCTTGGCATCATCTGCATTAAAGGCCACTTTAAAATTAATTAATGTTCCGCTGCTATCAGTAAATGAAATTACATATCTTGGCTGAATAAAATATCCACTTGTAACTTCAACCTGGGTTGGACTATCTGCTACAAATGACGCTGTATGACCAGTAAAAGAAAGACCACTTGGAGGAGGCGTACCAGCAGCATTATTATATCTTGTAAAATCCCAATTATAGTCTCCAGCTATTACATTTCCAATTACATTGAAAAACATAGTGTTTAGATTTGACGATAAAGCTTTACCGGAAGCATCTGTAATCGCTACAGGCAACAAATAACTTTTTGTAGGATCAAGTTTTGATTGATAAAATTCCACAGTGGTAGTAGCAGTTTGCTGTCCCGCAGGTATGGTTAATGCTGTTGACATTACCTTATAAGCATCACTGGGGAAAGGCAGGAAATCAGTACCATTGGCTGCATTATAGGATGCTATTTGAGCTGCGTCAACCCCAATAGTTACATTAACAGGGGTAGATGGCAAGTTAACTGATGCAAGATTAGCTATAATATCAAAAGTTGTCGTATCTGAATTAAACGTAACGTTATTAGCGCTAAAATTTACCAATCCTCCATTTTTTAAAACGACATGGTCCTGGATATGAGAGAAATCTGTACCTAAAACATTACGGTCTTTAACGCATGAGTTAAGGCTGACAAGAAGTACAAGCGTAGCTGCCATTAAACCTATCCATTTATTTAATTTTATTTTCATATTAATTTTTTTAAAGTTGAAATTATTAACTATCTCATCCAGAATATTTTATCAACCTGGTGATCAATAGTACCTTCTGCAGCTACATTATCAGGATTTTTAGAAAATTCACTGGTCGGGTATTTATAGCGTAAAGGAATTTTCTTAATATCGATGAAAGGAGAAAGACTTAACGGCGTATCACCTAATGGGCCGGTATAGGGTGGATTACCAGTATGCAAATAATCAAATCTCCTGTAATCAGCATAGGCTTCAAAACTATTAATGCTGCTTAATGCAGCCCACTTTTGACGAAGAATAATGGTACGCTTTGCCAAATCCGTTGTAGCGGTCGAGAAATTGGCCTGGTTATTATTAGTTTGTGAATAATAAGTTATAGCAGCGTTATCAGCATCTGGAACGCCGAGATATTCAAAAGACGCTGTAACACCTTGCTGATAAAGATCCTGAGCATCTCCTGGAATATAACCTAACACTACAGCTTCAGCTTGTAAAAAATCACTTTCTGCTGCCAGCATCATAACTGCCGGTGCGGTAGGCCCTTTAAGAACCCCGGGGCCAAATAATGAATAATGCCCATTGGAAGGATTACCATTTACCAATCCAAGCTTATTACCAATATACTGGCCTGCTGTGGGGCCTGTAGTTGCAGGTGAAAATTCCCTTTCTAATCTGGGATCATTATTGTTTTTGTAAAAAGCAACTGCAAAATCACTTGCAGCCCAATAATCACCAAAGCTTGAAACAAGGCCTCCGCTAAGGTCGTAAAAGCGCCGCCAGAAAGGATTACCTTTTCCTGTAGAATTAGTATACCCAGGCTGAACCAAAGCATCTTGAGCTAAAAAACCCGCAGCTTCATTTTTTGTCAAATCTAAATTCGGCTGAAAGAATGCCGGTTTAGCAGTTAATTCAGACATGCGTAATAGCATTCTTAGTCTGACAGTATTAGCAAATTGTACCCATTTGGTTTGATCACCGCCAAACATGATATCAGAATTCGCTCCTACAGTGATTCCGGCACTTTTTACTAAATTAATGCCTTTTTCAATTTCAATAAATAAGCTATCGTATATATCCATTCCTTTTGAATAAGCAGGCCTTAATGAAAGAGCGCCTTTCAATGCATCTGCATAAGGAACATCGTTCCACAAATCAACCAGGTGCTGATATTGGTAAGCCTTCATAATCCTGGCGACACCTTCCAAAAAAGGCTGTTTGGTAGCAGCAGCCTGATCCTGGATATACTGATAATCTTCAAGATTATCATAAGTAGTCTGCCAGAGACCATCCCCAAAATCACTGGTCATTTTATAGGTGCTAAAATCCTGTGTACTTATAGCATAGCTTCCACTAATAGCCCAGGAGGCCAGCCACCCGCTATGAGCAGTAGGGCCGGGATACCATTGTGCTACAGTAACTGCCAGTGCTGCGGGCAACACAAAACTTGGATCAGCAGAAGTGGATTGATTGGGATTCGTGTTCACATCAAGAAACCCTTTCTTACAACCAACACCAGCTATGAGTGATACGGCAGTAAGTATTATAAATATTTTTTTCATTGTATTATTTTTCATTAAATATTAATTAGAATGTGATATTAACATTGGCTCCAAATATTCTTGTAGGAGGATTTTGATTAATATCAGTAGTACCAATATTATTTCCGGTTGTATTACTAAATTCAGGATCGGTCCATACATTTTCTTTAGCCCTGAATGTAAACAGGTTGCGGCCTACTATAGCAACAGAAAGCTGCTTGATAAATGAATTACTATTAAAAATACCTTTAGGGAAAGTGTAAGAAAGAGATACTTCCCTTATTTTCCAAAAATCAGCGCTGTTTAAATAAGTGCTTCCCACACCATTCCAGGTACTTGCCCAGAAATCGTTGTTACCATTTTTTACAAGTATATCGGTATTTGCAACATACTTACCCGTACCATCATTATAAACCGAATTAGGAATAACAAATGATTGACGGCCTGATTGTGCTGAATATGCAGAAACACCAGTAAAGTCCAACGCATTTCCTATAGAATTGTAAATTACTGCTCCGAACCTCCCCTCAGCTAGTACATACAAGGTTAATCCTTTGTAACTGATGCTGGTATTTAAACCAACCTTATAAGGAGGATTAGAAGTACCATAAGTTGATAAAGAATCGTTACGTGTAGGGAAACCGGAATTTTTATCTACAATAATTCTTCCATTAGGGTCACGGTTCCAGTCTGTTAATTTAATTTGGGGGAAAGCTGCACCTTTTATTACATATTGATCACCTCCCAAAAGGAAATTATCAATACCAGGATAAAGAGATATAACCTTATTTTCATTATAAGAGAAATTTCCTCCCAAATCCCATCTTAAACCATTTCCCGGATTACTGAGAGCGGTTATACCAAGGTCAACTTCAATACCTTTATTTTGCATTTCGCCGCTGTTTAAAAGAGCGGAAGTAAAGCCTGTGGCAGAACTAACCTGTACCGGT
>JBBRTG010000029.1:0-34147 GCA_038244655.1 Chitinophagales bacterium | reverse complement strand
GGCTATGAGGCTGATTACAAGTGGGTTTACTTATACGGTTTGGGATTTCTTAAAGCTTTTAATCCGTATTAAAGTTGAGAATAATGAGGCAAAATAGGACATTCAACAAGTCCCACTTAACATAAGAAAAATTATAGGCAAAATTTTTTGTTCATTTTTAAAAAGTTTTTTAAGCTCTTTTAAAACGGTTGTTTAATTTAAAACCTTAGGCGCTAATTGCATAATCAACAAAGTGGAAACTGCTCACAGATCATTTTTTTTTAATTAATAATATTTTTTGAGAAATATTATATTTACCAAAATCAAGAATTGCTGCTTACTCATTCTAAGAAGATGAACGGCAAAATGAAAACACTTTCAATAAACTCGATGATTTAAAAGAGGATATGAAGAACTATAGTTGAAAATCGAAAAATAAATCTGACATGGCCAAAGGAATTAAATCCAATACAATTGTACAGGAAACAATAATTAAGAAAATTATTTTTATCAGGGATGAAAAAGTAATATTGGATGTTCATTTAGCTGAATTGTATGAAGTAGAAACACGGGTATTGAAACAAGCTGTAAGAAGAAATATAGACCGCTTTCCGGAAGATTTCATGTTTGAATTATCGGAAACTGAAATAGAAACAGTGGTATCACAAAATGTGATACCACATAAAAAATACTTGGGTGGCGCAAAGCCATTCGCATTTACGGAAACAGGGGTTGCTATGTTATCAAGTGTATTAAAAAGCCAGAAAGCTGTTGAAATGAATATTGCTATCATGCGTACATTTATAGCCTTGCGAAAAGTAGCAGCGAATTATAAAGAAGTGATGCAAATATTAACTGATCTGCGAAAGCAATACGATAGCCAATTTACAGAGCTTTACAATGCATTGTCAAAACTTATTAACCCGCCACAAGGGCCAAGAAGACGAATAGGGTTTAAATCTAATGAACTCTGATCAGTTCATCTCACATCAAGTCAATTTACTCATCGTTTTGAGCAATATTTTGCAGGAACGATATACTAAAATAAGAGCCTTCCAACTACCTCTGGCAAATAGAAATCACCATTATAAAATCAATGAAGTATTGAAAAAATGAAGTTGCTTTTGCATTGGCGGTAATGCCCTGATATATATCCAAATTCTTTTGAAATACCCCGCCGGAGGCATTCTTCCTGTTTATTGTCCGGGTACAAACCTTTCCTGGCATTTTCAACAAATAGGTTTGCTTGCAATTGACCTACAGAACTCAAGTATGGCTAAAGACCACCACAGCATAAATACCGGATTAAAGTATTGAATATCAGCTTATACTTTTCGACATTGGCAGAATTGCAAGTGATTTAAATTCAGTTAAATATGATTTTGCGGACAGTGCCCGCAAAATTTGAGGATATACTTTATAAAAATCCGTGCATACATAGAAGTCGTCTCACGAAACGGATATTAAAGTGTTAAGGAATTTTATTAAACGATGAAAGCCCTGAGAATTCAATAAGTCGAAGATCAGTTACACACTAATTTGTTTTACAGACTGTATGCCGGGTTCAAGTTATACTTTTTAAAAGGCTCCATTTGTAGCATTTATGTCTTTTGTTTGAAATCAAACAAAAGACATTTTTTTATTATAGTGTCTTTTGTTTGACTTAATTTGCATTTAAACTTAAACGATGGCAAGAAACTTTATCATCGAACAATTAAAGCAGAAATTTAAAGATCAGGAATTATTTTCAAGAGAGGCTCTTTATAATTTTTATTTGCAATTTGAACCTGAGCTTAAGGAAACCACTTTCCGTTGGAGAATCTACAATCTAAAGCAAAAAAAAATTATCCGTCCTATTTCCCGGACAGATTTCACAATGTTGTATAAACCTGTCTTCAAACGAGACATGGGAGAGCCCGAACAAAAAATATCTGCATTAATCGAAAAAGGATTTAAGGGATTGAAAAATTCCATAATATCAACCAGGATTATCAATGAATTCATGCTCCACCAACCAGTTCGATTTTTTATACTCGTTGAAGTCGAAAAAGAGGCATTGGAGTCTGTGTTTTACTATTTAAAAGACAATGGAATCAGGAATGTATTCCTGCAGCCTGAAGAAAAAGAATTACAGCGGTATGTCAATGAACTGGATAACGCTATCATTCTTCAATCGCTTGTTTCAAAAGCCCCGTTACAAACGGTAAAGCAAGTAAGCACAACAACGCTTGAAAAGTTGTTAGTCGATCTGTTCTGTGACAAGAAACTATTTTACACCTATCAGGGCAGCGAAATGATTTTTATTTTTAATAACGCCTATCGCAGGTACTCAATAGACTTTACCAAACTATTCAGTTATGCCCAACGAAGAAATCGGGAAACCGGGTTAATGGATTTTCTGACAGATAAAACCGATATACCTAAAACTATTTTGAATGATTGATAAAACATCACTCTCTGCAGAATGGCTGGCTGAAAAAAGAAGACAGTATAAAAAAGATCCTGGTATTATGGAAGGGATGATTTATGCATTATACCTGCTGGATCAAGTTAATATTAACAGGTCTTGACTTTATTTTCAAAGGTGGTACCAGCCTGATCCTGCTGATGGAAAAACCGCTTCGTTTCTCTGTTGATATTGATATTATTTTACGTCCAGAACTGAAAAGAGAAGAATTGGAACAATACCTTTCTAAAATTGTCCCGGATAGTGAATTTATAAGAATGGAGGTCGATGAAAGGAGGAGTTATAAAGAAGGGATACCAAAAGAGCATTATAAGTTTGTCTATCGTTCCAATGTGTCAACAAGAAGCAAGGCCGGGGAAACAGTTGTTCATCCCGAAAGGGAAATTTTACTGGACGCTCTTTTTGCTGAAAACCCTTATCCTATTTTGGTTGAAAGAAATATAAATACCAACTGGGTAAAAATGATAGGGGAACCATTAAAAGTCATAACACCTGACATTAATTCTATTACTGGTGATAAATTGGTGGCCTTTGCCCCCACGACAACTGGGGTTCCTTATGGTGCCGCAAAAGAAAGAGAGATCGTCAAACAATTGTTTGATGTAGGAAACCTGTTCGATTTGCTTGGTGATATTGAAGTATTTAAAAAATCGTACCATACGTCCGCAGAGGGTGAAATAAAGTATCATCCCGAGCGTAAGATCGGTTCCGTTGAGGATATTTTAAAAGATACGATTGCAACCGGAATCATAATCGCCAAACGTGAATTTCATGACCATGATGACGAGGACAGCAAAACAAAGTTTGCTGAGATAAATACCGGTATCCGGCAATTTGGTCATTTTGTTTTTGAAGGCAATTTCAGAATTGATCATGCTCAGGTTGCAAGCGCGAAAGCGGCCTATTTATCCGCTGTAATACTCACCGGGTATGAGGGTAAACTCGAATTATTTGACAGCGCTGAAGAAATACAGAAATATTTGATCACTCATCTGAAATATAATTTTTTGAACAAGCGATTAAAGTTCGTTGCAAATGGAGAAGCATTATTTTACTGGCATCGAGCCCTAAAATTGTTATACCCGGATCAAACCTGATTATTTAAAAATGAAATGGTGATAGCGGGGGGAGCCTCACGAAACGGACTAAAACGTGCGTTAAGAATTTTTAAATGGTTCGGGTGGCGGGTTTTAGTGCAATTACGTAATTTTAAAAATAAATTTGATAAAGCCATGGAATCAATATCAACATTTTTTAAAGATGAAAATGATATACTTTTTCGTAGAGGATATCGAAAAGGATTTAAAGAAGGTTATCGACAAGGTCTTGAAGAAGCTCGTAATGTTTAAGGAATGGCTTGAGGAAGTAATAGTGAACCTTTTAGAAAAGTTCGATTTTTCTGATGAACAAATTGCCGGTGCTGCCAATGTTCCTGTGAAACGTGTTCAAAAAATCCGGAAGAAATTGCAAAAATAAGTTCACAAAACCTGGTTCATTCTTATACAATGATGAAGTGAAATAAAAAATCGGGTAAGTATGAAAGTTAGACTACAACCGGCCTGATGAGAACAGAGAAAAAGATTACTTAGAGTCTGTCTATAAAGTCAGACTCTAATTAGGATTAATTATTTTTTTTAGTACGGTAATGTTCCGTACATTTGCACTGTGAAATAAAATAAATCGCCATGAACACCACAGTAAACGATAGAATTGATATACGGATTAGCGGGGAGCAAAAGGAATTAATTCAGTATGCTTCCACACTTAGAGGTTATAAAAGTGTATCCGAATTTGTTATTTCCTGCATTAGTAAAGAGGCAAAGGAAATAGTGGCTGAAAATAGCCTGATACTCAAAAGTATTAAGGATAAAAAAATATTTGTCCATGCCATACTGAACCCTCCCACTCCTAATGCGGCCCTTAAGAAAGGTTATCTGAACTATAAAAAATTTAAAGATAATAATGGCTCTATTAATAGAAATTCTGGAAAAAAAACACGATAGGAAGTCCTTTAGCTGTGGGCAAAGCCTACTTGATAACTACATCCAGAGACAAGCGAGCCAAGATGTAAAAAGAAATCTTTCTATCTGTTACGTATTAAATGATACAGATGATAACATAGTAAAGGGTTATTATACTTTATCTTCAAATGCAGTTAATAGGGAAGAATTTCCGGAAGTTCTTGCAAAGAAACTACCGCCAAGCTATAAAGACATTCCAACTGCACTGCTGGGTCGGCTTGCAATTGATAATAGTTTGAAGGGTAAGGGATATGGAGAAATTCTTTTATTTGATGCGTTAACCCAATGTTTGGCTGTATCTGAAAAGGTAGGAACGATGGCGGTTGTGGTTGACCCTATTGACGAAAATGCCCAAAACTTTTACAAAAAATATGGTTTTATCTTATTGCCGACTTCTGGAAAGATGCTTTTGCCAATGAAAACCATCACTCAATTAAAAGCAAAAGATGAAAAAAGTTAAAACATTACTTTATAGGTCATTAAGTTTGGAGCATTCTACACCATCCCACAGTTGGGTTAACAAGTACGCACCATAGTAACTTTTGACAATTCACTCAGGACCATTCCATCTATTTATTTTTTATGAGGATTTTTCCCTTTTAGATTAATTAATTTCAGATTATTTAATTCGGGTATTATCCAAACATCCACCTTTTCTCTATCCATCCAGTTCCAAACGGTCTGTATAGACACTCTTTCTTTTGCGCATATTTTACAGGTGTGAGCCAGGTTTTAGTATCCATACCTTTAATAATTCAAAAGAAATAATGTAGGTTTGTATCCAAGTAGATACAGTATTTATGTTTTTTATTGAGAAAACAATTGAATTTGATAAGTGGTTGAGGAAACTAAAAGACTTGAAGGGCAAGGCAAAAATTCTATTTAGAATTCAGAAAATAGAAAACGATGGACATTTTGGAGATTGCAAACCTGTAGGCAATGGAATTAGCGAATTGCGAATTAATTTTGCAAATGGCTACAGAGTTTACTTCAAGGAAAAAGATGGAAAAATAATTATTCTACTCATTGGAGGAGATAAGTCGTCTCAACAGAAAGACATAAAGAAAGCGAAAGAAATCGGGAATAAATTAAATAAATAGAAAAAATGACAACTTCATCAAAATTTGCTATTGCGGACTATTTAGATAGTAAAGAAATGATTGCGGAGTATCTCAATACTGTTTTGGAAGAAGGAAATAACGCAGATGTAATTAATGCAATTGGGCATATTGCGAAAGCGATAGGAATGACCAAAATATCCGAAGATACAGGATTGAGCAGACCAAGTTTGTACAAAGCATTATCAGAAGGATCCAAACCTCAATTTGCAACAATAATGAAAGTTTTAAAAGCAATTGGAGGGCAAATTCAGGTGAATCCAGTGTCTGTCTGAAAAATACACCGCTGATCCAATACAGATAACCCCTTTAAGCATCATCCCCGACAAAAAACCAACTTCCCCTTTTAAAGAAGTGCTTTTTTAAATTAGGCCTCAACTATGATCATCCGGTTTAAATTCTTGAACGTCGCACGGAAGGTCGGATCTGAGTCCCATCATTTAAGTCTCTGTTTGATATAAAGGACATTGTTTATCCCTTTCTGCAAACGAAAACTTAGTTATTGCGGAGGCTGTAAATAACCTATCCAAAGTTGAAAATGCTTTAAGCACTTTGAAAATGCCTTATATCAGGAGGATTGGCAGAAAACTGTTTTTCCGCAATATCAAAATCGTATGCAGATTGTAAACGAATCCAGAATTTGACACTCCCGCCAAAAACCTTTTCTATTCTTAAAGCCATATTTGGCGTTATAGCAGCTTTGCCACTCAATATTCTGGATAAGTTCACCCGTGTAATTCCTAAGAGTTCTGCAGCCGCCCCAATCGTTAATTCTCTTCCTTCTATAATTTCCATTTTCAATATTTCGCCCGGATGAACTAAAGTCATTTTTCTTTTCATTTTAATAATTTTATTTTTTTATTTAATGGGTACCTAAATAATCAATGTCACATGCATCAATGGTTTCAAAGCCAGAAATCGTCCTACTCAGCTTAATTCTGAACGCAGTGCGTTCACTTTTGGTCACGTCTGATAAAATTTCACCGTAGGCCGCCACCTCTTTTCTTCTGATAACTACACTTTTGCAAGCAAAAACTGGAAAGCGGGCCTGCACAAATAGAAGATTTTATCCTTAAAAACAGCTTCAGAAAACTGCTGTATGGTTTTTGTGTAGCAGATAGCAGGCGCTATGTTATGGATGCCCTGCTTATTCAAAGCTTGTTTGATTAATTTAAATTCGGTTTTAGTTTGATTGGGAATTTTAAAATTAGGAAGCAAAAATAAATTTTCCTCTGTTTTTGACAAAACGCCTGCAACCGTCTTAAAGAAAGCTACTGCTTTAATGATATCCAGCCTGCTTAAATCTGAAGGGACAATAACCATGTCCGCGGATGTATGCAAAGGCAATAAATCAAACTTGAAACCGCCAGGAAAATCAACCACCACGTAATCATAATCTGAGTGCTGCATAATGGCATTCTGAAACTCGGTTAACTGATCCGGCTTAAATTCTTCAACCTTGTAGGGAAGGTTTGGATTGAGCAGGGAGATTTCCTTTTGTATATCAAAGCCCATCAACACCACCTTCTTTTTCAATCTGTAATGAATGTAGCTTGATAAGTGGATGGCGATAGTCGTCTTGCCGGTGCCACCTTTAAATCCTGCGATATGGATAATGGTACTCATTTAAAAAAAGTCATTTCTGCGTCTGCGCCTTCTGCGTTTTTGATAGGCTTCATCATGCTGCTGGTAAGCATATGTTATGTCATCTATAAAGGCTATCACATTTTCAAGGAGATGATCTATTGAAACTTCTTTTGTAATAGATGGTTCCTGGCTGGTAGTTTCATGTTCATAGGCTTTAAAACCATCCGCCGGTTGTTCATAATCCTTTTTAAAGTAGCTTATTCCTTCCTGGTTCAACTTTTGGACACTGAGATTATCCAAGATGTCAAGCTTCATGATTTCACTACCTTTGAATACGGCCCCCGCTTTATTATCAATAATGGAATAACCATACGCAGTATCTTTCCCTTTAGCCGCAAAGAAAACAAATTCAAGCCCAAAGGATTGCTTTAAGAAATCACTCAGGTCACTCCGGAAGCAGGTCGCTTTAGTGGTGTAAGCAATGTTGTCTTCTTTTTGAATAGCACTGTCGTACAGCTTCGCATACTTATGTACCAAGGCAACGATTTGTTTTTTCCTTTCTGGAGCCGGTTGGTGTTGTTGTTCCTGGATACGTTCTAATAAAATATCTTTCTTCATCCCACCCATTTCATGGCCATGCTTATAAAACTGCAACTGATCCTCTTTGGTAGCAACCGTGTAGCCCATTTTTTCCATCAGCATGGAGAATTGCGGGATGGTAGTAAAATGGTATTGTAAAGCCGTACTTACGTTTTGATTAAATTCCTGTTTGGGCTCCAGTCCCTGTATCCTGTTTAAAATGGCGTTGGCTCTCTTACGCTCAAAGGTGTGGTTTACTTTTTTTCCGTTCACTCCTACCCTGCTGGTGACGATATGTACATGATTATTGTCGGTATCATTATGGGAGTAAATAAGTATCGGTATTCCGGAATAACCCAGATCCTTCATAATTTCAAGGGCGCTCTCTTTTAATTGCTCATGATTGATTTCTTTTCCTCTGCAGCTTAATACAGCATGAAATTGTGGCTGTTTTATCTTCTTATTCCGGCCACTCCACTTATTGAGGTATTCTACAAACTCTTTTTTGCTGATATCAGTTCTTCCAAGGGCAATGGAGCCGAAGTTATCAAAGTGTACCAGGTCACCAGCACCCTGCTTGTGTTTCTTCTCATTATAATCCACGGCATGAAAGGTGGCACCCGGCGTAAAGATTTTAAATATCATCGGATTCAATTTTATGGATGGAGGACCTCAAAGTTTCTATTCTTTCATTGTAAACTTCAAGGGCATTAGCTATCTCTGCAAACTGCCCGCTTTCTATCCGGTGTTCATTTTTTATCTGGTGAATGGCTACGGCTATCTGGTTGATATTATTTCCGATTTGATTGAATTCACGGGTAAAATCTTCTATCACTGAAATTATCTTTTCTTCGTTTTTCCGGTCTCTGACTTTGCTACCTTTTACCCTGGAGAGGATTAATTCGGTCAGGGTGATCCCCCTACTCTTTGCTTCGTCCTTAAGGTTTTGTTTTAGGTTTTTACGGACCCTAAAGAGAATTACGGCGTCTGCATTGCCTGACTTTTTTGTGGGCTCTTCGGGGCTAATTGCTGCGTCATTTTCTTCACTGATACCGACTTCTTTTGCCCCTTTTATTACCGGCTTTTCAATACTAATGCCAGCGTCTTCTTCTCCCTTTATTTCCGCCTTTTCTTGCCCGGCTCCAACTTCTCCTCCTCCCCTTTTTTCAATTTTTGCTTCAGGGATTGCCACCTCATTTTTCCCTTCTGTTACCAGCCTTCCCGGACTGGTTCCAGCTTCATTTTCCCCTTTTATTTCAGTTTTTTCTTCACTCATACGAATGCATTTGAAAAATCGAGTTGCGATGATTTTTATATCCACCCCCGAAAGGCGGGTGGCAAGTTTACACTTTGTATATACAAAGGTACATCTTGCAACTAATCTAAAGGCAAATATAAGAAGGTTTAGGCTATAAAAAAAGGATGTAAAAGGCCTTAAAAATCTTTAATTAGCTTTAATTAAAAGCAGTAGAAAAATATTAAACTTCAATAAACTCTAAAAAGCTTTATAAGTCCTTAAATATCTTTAATAATCTTTAATTTAAATTTGCTTACTAGTATTTTAAGTAGTATTTTCCGTTTTTATTTAGGAAGGACAAAAAAATCATACTAATGGAAAGAGAAGATTTAGAACAAATAAAATTGAAAAAGTTGGCTAGAGAAAAATTATTGGGCGATCGATATGGCAAGTATGATTATGTAGAAAATTTATTGGGAAGAGATTATATTTTGGGAAACAAGCCACGCATAATACGTTCCTATATTTCTGAATTACTGGAAATTCCAGAAGAAAAATTAAATTATAAAACGTTTATCTCCTGGATAATAAGTTACAGGAAAAAAGAGGCTAAAGGAAAGATGGATTTTTCTTCTCCAGATAAACAAACTTTTTCTTCAAATGACATTAATGGCTCTTCAAACTTCACTCCTACCGACCCAAGAACCCTGGATAAAAAGAGGGAGGAAGATTACCTTAAAAACCTGATTAAACTTCCATATGCTAAAACATAATGTGAAGAGCCAGTCCCTATTTATCCCCTATTAAAAAATCTGTTGTATTCTCAGAATACATTTTATCATGTAGAAAAAAGGAACTCCTGCAATCTATTGTGCAATACTCCTTAATTTTATTGTTGTTTAAAGTTCTGTCCTTATCAATAAAAAACGTTGCGAGTAAATACCAACTATTAGGAGGATTGTTTTATAATGAAGAAGGCTGCTTGAATTATATACAGATTTAGGCTATTTGGATAGGTTATTTAAAAATAATGTAGTTATTACTTCAGAATTAATCCCCGACAAAAAACCAACTATAGTAGAATGCCAATATGTCGTTAGATGGTTATTTTTCATAATAGTGACTGGAGATAGTTTCAAAAGTGACCTAAAGAGGGGTAGTTATTAATAATGTTATAATATATTTTATTCTTATACCCGTATTATATTGATTTTTATTAGTTTGTATTTATCATGTAGAAAAAGGGAACTATTTTATTTTTATAAAAAATCTATCATGTAGAAAAAGGGAACTATTTTCATCCGCGGCGCAAAATGTTTTGGTTTAGATGATTTTTTCTTCTTTTTTTTCCTTTTTTCCCATTGTTTTCTTGTTTATTTTCAGTAAAATTTTCTCTTTTATTGCAGAACAGATGTTTGATTAGAATTTGTATTAATCATTTGATTATTTGTAGGTAAGCTGAAACCTAATACTGGCTTTAGCTTGAAGCGTCCACCTTGTAGGAAAAGGGAACTAACTATGTAGGAAAAAGGAACTAACTATGTAGAAAAAGGGAACTATCCTATGTAGAAAAAGGGAACTATTTATTTTCCAATGTAGGAAAAAGGAACTATTTATCTGATTTATCAAATTCTTTTTTAATACATTTTATTAAATAGGCCTTGGGATTTCCTATTTTGCTTTTATTCTCTTTGATATAAGTATTAATTTCAAGAATTCTCATATTGAATCTTCCGAAATCCTCAATGCACATTAGTGCTTTTTCCAATTGTTGTAAATCATCACTCTTAAAGCCAAAATGGACACGTAATAAATTTCTGATACTTTCTATCCTGATTTCGCTTTCCTGCTCAAATTCGGTCGTTATTACCTTCCAGTTGATACCTACAACAACTTTCCCCTCTCTCTTTTCGAATGATTTCTCCTTACAATTAAACCAGCATAGTGCTTTTCCTTCTAATTCTTTTTGGACAGGTACTAATACATTACGCTTTAACTCTCCGTAACTTTTATATTTAGTTCCCAGTTCCAGCCAGTCCCTAAATTCATCAAGAGACATATAAAACCCTCCTTTCTCCTTCCAGCTCGATATCAGCTTATAAATACGGGGAGTATATTTATTTTTCGCATTAATTGCAATCTGGAGTTGAAAACTTGTATAATTACTTGGCTTTCCCATTTTATTAATATCCATTTCCACCAGAAGCCTTGCAACCTCTTTACTTAGCTCTATCTGAATTACTGCACTCCTTTCTTTATCAATGGGTGTAACAACGGCACCGAAAAGATACAAGGAGCGCATTTCCTTTTTTCCCGTCGTGGGATTTGCCTGGATAATTCGGATTAATGATTTACCAAGATTTTCGGCTGATTCTCTTACTTCTGAATAATGATTTGGAGACGCTATAGTGTTTATGGGTATCGTTAGGCTCACCCTGTCTGCATTAATTTCCTTAAATAACTCTAACTGCTGATAATTTCCGCCATTCATATTAAGTTTGATAGCATCCTGCAAGCTGAATAAAACATAATTGAATATTTTTTCCTGTATAAGCGTATAATTATACTTAGCATTTGTTATCCGGTTTGGAATAAAAACCATATCTGATTTCACAGGCAGCTTTATTTCCTTCTTAGCTTTAGCAGTTTTCCGTATTTTAAATTCAGACATTATAAACTTAAATTTTTATTTAAATACATAATTACATATTTACATAATTATTTTCTCAAAACCCATACTGCTTAAGTATTGCATCATTAATAAGCTCCTTTATACTTACTTCGTCCTGCACAGCTTTGACCTTTAGAGCTTTTAAGCGTTTATTCGGCATGTGCAGAGTAAAAGGCGATTCATCAAATAAAGAGGATTTCTTTACCCGCGTAATGGTCTGTGTTGGTGTTTCTGTTGGTTCATCAATTGAGCTCTTTAAATTGTCAAAGAGATTTTTTACTGATTTCTTATTAGCTGTTGTAGACATATTCTATTTTTTTATTAAATTATTTAAATACATAATTACATTAAGCAATTCAAATTATTTATTAAGTAACAACAAAATTTCCTTGGTAAGCTGATCTATTTCTTTTTCTGCCTTCCTGTCCCCTATTCCGTAAATTCCATTTTCCAAAGCAAGCGATCTGGTAAAGTTAACCCTATCACTCACCAAACTCTTTAAAATGGGTATATCAAAAGCTTCAATCTGGTTTCTCACCTCCTCGGTTAAAGTAGTTCCATGCTTTATCATATTAAAAACCACAGCAGCTTTTAATTTTCGATTTTGCTCCTGCACTTTCTTTATAAGAGATATAGTTGCACGGATGGCCATTAGATCAGCTATACCCGCTTTGGTGGGAATTAAAACCAAATCAGATGCATTAACAATGTCCGGAAGATTATTTGTAAGATAAGGAGGCGTATCTATAAACAATACATCCTGCGGCAAGCCAGAAAAATTATCTGTGTAGGGTATAATATCAATTCCTTTTATCATTTTACTTAATTGCATAATAGTACCCTGGGGATCGATATCCATAATTCCTACGCTAACATTCTCTTTAAAACTATTTGCTAAGTTCACCGCTAAGGTGCTTTTACCAACTCCTCCTTTTTGGTGTGTTAATGTTATTATTCTTGGCACTACTTAAATGATTAAATAATTATGTAAATATGTATTTTAATATTAGTGCAATTTAATAATTATTTAAATACATAAATATTTTTTTATGTGGAAAATGGAAATAAAAAATATCTGACAAGACTCTGTCACGAAAAACAAACTTTAGTAATCCATTATTTTTAAAGCTTGCAGCTTAATATTTACCTAAATTACGTCCCATCAAAATAATGGCATCTTTTCACTATGAGCAATCGAAACCCAACATCCCCAGAATTTAAAATCGGAACTTTTATTGATCCATTGACTGACTACGGCTTTAAAAGGCTCTTCAGCGGGGAGCCTACCAAAGAATTGCTGATTGATTTTCTGAATGAACTTTTTGAAGGTAGAAAAGTAATTAAAGATCTTATCTATAACAAAAACGAGCGGCCCGGCCCAATGTCTAAAAGTCGTAAAATGATATTTGATCTTACCTGCACCGGGCAGGATGGCGAACTGTTTATAATTGAAGTACAGCGCATTCGTCAGCATTTTTTTAAAGACAGGGCCATCTATTATAGTTCCAGACTTATTCACGACCAGGCTCCACAAGGCGACAACTGGGATTACTCTCTCAAAGAGGTTTATTTTATAGGAATTATGGATTTTATTTTTGAAGAATCAGATAAAAATAATTATTTGCATTGGGTAAGATTGTCTTATGAAAATTCAGGCGAAGAATTCTACAATAAATTGCGTTATATTTTTATAGAAATTCCTAAATTTACAAAGGAAGAAACGCAGCTAAAAACTGGGATTGATAAGTGGCTATTTTTACTGAAAAATCTTAGTAGTTTACAAAAAATTCCGGTAATTTTAAACTCAAGGATATTTTCAAAGCTATTTCAGATAGCCAAAATATCCAACTTAAGCAAGGAGGAATATATGAAATACGAAAAAGACTTAATGGCATCCTGGGACGAATACGCCATTAAAAAGACGTTAGAAATCGAACACAAAATTGCTATGGAAAAAGCCTTGGAAAAAGGCTTGGAAAAAGGCCGAGAAGAAGGGAAAGCCGTAGGGGTTAAGAATTTGCTTTTAACTGGAAAGTTTACCATTGCTGAAACAGCCAACCTGATGAATGTAAGTGAAACTTTTGTACGAAAGGTGAAAAAAGAGATAGGAGAGAAAAATTGATTACCCGTCAATTAGAAAAAAATAGATCAATCCCATCCATAGCGAATACATAATTTTTTATGTAATTATGTATTTACATAAACATGCTATTTAATAATTATTAAAATACATAAATTCAGGTTAGCACTTATATCGGAATAAAGCCAGTAACATTGGAATCAAACCTTACCCTTTGATAGAGTAGGTGAGTGGTTTTGCAATTGGATTACATTATTCAAATTAAGCTCTTCAAACATCTTTACATATTCCACAGGTCGAAACACCTTTAAAACCCGCGGACATGTCTTATTTTTTTAAAGTTCAATACATAAAATTTCATTGAACAACGTAACAACCCAGTATTTAACGGCAAAGAGGAAGCCCCAAAAGGAAACTGAGTAAATCCCTAAGGGTAAAAAGAGAAAACGAAAAAAGAAACGACCAAAATTTTTCTTTTTATTATGCGGTAGTCTTTTGGGCAGGAGTGTGAGAAGGCTGCAGTAAATATCTTTGTGCTGTTGCCATTGAAATCATGATTCAAATTGGCAGGGTAGGGGACTACCCTTTAGTTTCTCCGGAATCTAAAACAAGTTTGGTGGTTTTTATAAAAGATTTGGTTTAAATTTAAGTTTAATTAAAATGGAGCAACCTACTACAGCTTTAGAATAAATGAAACCACAGAGAAAAATATCAGGAAAATACTTCTATGGATTTAGTTAATAAATATGAACAGGTAAGAGCGCTTTATCAACAAAATTTTGAATCTAAATTTTCATCAGAAAATTTATTTGAATACAATGAGGTTCTTTTCTCTGCCCATTCATGCGCTATTGAGGGCAACAGCTTTTCAGTTAATGATACGCGCGAACTTAAAGAGCATGGCTTAAAATTGAAGCTATACAACAAGACCATGATTGAAGCTTTTGAAATCCTGGATCACTTTAAAGCCTTTGAATTCTTAATGAAAAATCTCGGTAAGCCATTATCGGAAAATTTATTAATTCAGACGCATAAAATACTTACCAAAAATACAATTGGTTACACGAAAGGGTATAAGCCAGGGGAGTACACCGATACGCAAATGGCTGCAGGAGACACGGTATTTCCGGATCACGAGGAGAGCATAAAAAGCATTCCAACCCTCATGGATCAAACTGAAGCTGCTATCATCAAAGGCAAGGTTCATCCTGTTGAATTAAGTGCAAAATTTCATCAGTTTTTTATCTATCTGCACCCTTTCCCTGACGGGAATGGAAGAATAGGCCGGTTATTTTCAAATTATATTTTAGCCCGCTTACAACATCCATTAGTTATCATTACAAAAGAAAGCAAAGAAGATTATATCAATTCATTGAAAGCCTCTCATAAGCATAAAAACACAGATGTAATCACTTCGTTTTTTTTAAAGATGTCCATTTCCAGGATGGATGATGAATTGCTAAGTGTGCAAAATAAGATTCCGAACACTGCAATAAAAAAAGGGAAAGGAATGAGTTTTATTTTTTAAAACTTTATTGATGCAATATCCTTTATCCTTCCGGAGCAGCATGGGTTTTTTTATGCTCTTTCTTCTTATTCCTTTCTTCAACAAATCTTAAGCATTTATAAAGGGTGGCAGTTGAAACAGAAAAATTTTCGCAAATTTCTGATATGGAATTCTCCTTGGCATCATAAGCCAATTTTATAGAACCTGCTTTCTGCTGAAATGTTTTGGATAGTCCGGGCCTTCGACCACCCTTGCGTCCCCTGGCTCTCGCTGCGGACAATCCTGCGTTCGTTCTTTCTTTTATTAATTCACGTTCAAACTCCGCCAGGGATCCAAAAATATTAAAGATAAGGCGACCCTGCGGAGTAGTGGTATTCAGGTTATCGCTTATGCTGATAAAGCTTACTTTATTCTCGTGTAAGGTAGTAACAATATCAATCAGGTCTCTGAGGCTTCTTCCCAACCGGTCTAACTTCCAAACAACCAGGCTATCACCCTCGCGCAATTTCTCCATTGCTTTTTTTAATTCCGGACGCTCTCTCTTTGCTCCGGATATCGCTTCTTTAAAAACAGTTTTACAACCGGCCTTTTTAAGCGCATCTAATTGCAAATCAAATTTCTGATCCTGCGTTGAAATACGGGCGTATCCTATATTCATAGCTGCCGGTTTAATGGATTATCTAATCTTCTTTTTTCATCATTGAAATAATCTTTGAATTGTTCTATTTCGATGGCCGGTGCCTGTCTTTGTTTTTTCATTTCAATAACCTGGTGTAAAAGATTGTCAAAATATTTTTCTTCCTGGGGTGTCCAGTCTTTATCTCTTTCGTTCAAATAAGTCGCAACAGGATCGGTTGGATTTTCAGCAATTAAGTAAACACCGTTTACCTGCTTCTTTCCTGCATTCATTATATCTCTGCCGTAAATATTTAACTGGTCATAGAGTTTACTTTGTGTTACTACCCTAAGCGCTTCAGGAATGGCATTATAGCGCATATCATGCGCTTGCCTGGTAACACCTCTTCCGCTTCCCTCTTGCTTAATCATCTCTTCAAAGCGTTGCTGCGTCCCCAGGAAGCTAACCTTCCTGTTAACCGCTAATACTTCCAGTTCAACTTTAAAGTCCGCTTCCTTTAATGCTTGTATCGTTTTATTAAGCATTTCGCCATCTTTGAAAGTGGTCTCCAAGATATAGTTCAGTTTATTCTTCCTGCAATATTGTTGCACACCGGCGGCCCACAGTTGGCTTATAGGCGCTGAGATTTCCGGATATAGTTCCGGATACAATTTTTTAAGTTGGTGGGCCAGCGGGTGAACTTCTCTGAAGTTGTCTGCATTGCAAAGAATTATATTGTCTTTAAATTTTTCCTGCACTACTCTCTGAACCTGCGTTTTTCCTGATCCGGGTTGTGCGCCAAGTATAACAGCGGTAGGTTGTTCTACCGGTTTAATATCCAACGTTGCCGCTTCAATAATTCCGCTTTGTAGTTTTAAGAAGTCCTCTTTGGTTAATCTATATGCTTCCATAAGCATCTCCTTATTCATATCAGGCAGTAGCATATACTTTTTTTAGAAGAGGACCGTATTTGTCGATATTTTCTTGCATCAGATCAAGGCTTTTCCAAATCGCAAAATTGCCGTTGACAGCTTTAAGTTCTCGTATCATATCCCGGCAATGTTTCTTATATTCTTCAGTTTGCCTTGCATTAGAAAGATTTGACTTTTCAAGAATATAATGAGCAATCAAAGAATGAATAATACTATTGAGGCTTTCGGTTTTTCCATACCATTCAAAACCACCGATTGATTTTGAATCTTCTTCTTCGATTTCAAAATCAATTTTCAGCCCTTGAAGAAAGGTTTTCACGGCTTCAGATTGTTTTTCATCTTTGGTAATTATTGTAATTTTTTCCACGTTTATTTAATCGATTTGATTTTTAAGTCTTATAAAAATTGCTGGCAGGGTAGGGGGTTAACCTTGGTTGCCTGGTTGATACTGTCTTTAGCTTCATTTTTCGTTTTTGCCTCATAAGACTAAATATTTTACGAAACTCATTGGTACGAAGTTAAATAAAAACAGAAAAAATAAAAGGGAAAAATAAAAACACCTCAAATTGATACAACCTGCGCTGTTCTTGCAAAGTTCGCTGATCTGGAAAGTAAGAGAATAGGAGAGGGGAGCTTTTAAGAAAACGGCCGTTTAATTAAAAGAATAGAAACTACTAAGGATTTCCCGCAACTTGTTGTTAATAACATATCATATAGAGTCCTAAGGATATTGAGTAAATAAAAAATCTTCGATTAGAAATTATTTTTTTTAAATTGTCTCTCTTTTAAAAGAGTGATGAAAAAAAATATCCTTTTAATATTTCTTTCTCTAATAGTGTTATCCCAAAATAATTATGCTCAATCACCTTCATTAAATATCCCTCTTAAAAACTATTTATTTAAAACGGATATTTCAACAAATCTCACAAAATTCCTAAACAAAGAAACCTGGAATAAATTATTTCCTCATAGGTACGGAATTGGTTTAAAAGATACCATTAATCACAATCCGGATTTTTATTCTTTCAAGTCATTTGTTACAGCGACAAAATTATTTCCTGATTTTTTATCGGAAGGCGATGAGCAAAAGCAGAAAAGAGAATTAAGCGCTTTTCTTGCAAACATTGCACAAGAAACGAGTGGTGGATGGGCTGATGCTCCTGGTGGATATTTTAAATGGGGGCTTTATTTTTTGGAAGAAAATAATAGTACAAACAGAAGTATTTATTCAGACAGTACAAAGGTTAACTATCCACCGGTAGCAGGAAAATTGTATTATGGCCGTGGGCCAAAACAATTAAGCTGGAACTACAATTACGGTCAATTCAGTGAAGCCTGGTTTGGCAGTAAAGACATGCTTTTACAACATCCGGATTTGCTTTCCAAAGACCCTGTATTATCTTTCGCTTCAGCTATTTGGTTTTGGATGACACCTCAATATCCTAAACCATCTTGCCATGATATAATGGTTGGAAAATGGATTCCTACAAAGGATGACATTCAAAAAGGAAGAGTTCCGGGTTTCGGTGCCACAGTAAATGTAATTAACGGCGGGATAGAATGCGGAAATCCGGTAGAACAGGAAAGGACTTTATATCGCTATAAATACTTCCAATTTTTTTGTAATTATTTTCATGTTCCGCCAGGTGAAAATATTAGCTGCAAAACTCAAAAACCTTTTGGCCAATAGCTATGTTATACATTCAACGTTTGCTTTTTGATATTTGGATGAGGAAAGAATAATAACGTAATTAAAACAAATAAGCCGAGTGATAAACCTGCACCTATTAAAAACTCTTTGTTCGGAAAATGTATTCCTGTGTAGCCTGCTATCGGATAGGCAAATGCCCACCACAAATGAGACCAGGCAAAGTGGGCCCCATATACTTTTCCATGTTCTTCGATTGGTATTTTTTCAGCTATTAAAATCTGGGATGGCATTTCTGCCAATGTTTGCCCAAAACCGGCAAGTAACCATAAAATAAGCAAAGGAATGAATTGAACATAATTACCAAAAGCAATAGATAAACAAACCAATACTCCCCCAACCATTAAAGATGCTATCCTGTTCTTTGATTTATCATAATTGCCGGAAGCAAAAGCCGCAACAGCAGCACCCAAACCAAAAGCTGCCATTGCATAGCCATAATACTTGTCTGATAATGCAAGTTGGCCTTTTACATAACCTACAGTATTTACTAATATTTCCGCGCCTGCAATGGCTGAAACCAATTCAATCAATAATGCAAAGCGAACTGCTTTATTAGAAAATAATAACCGGGTACCTTTTAAAATATTTGCCCATACTTTAGGTTGCTCACCAGCAGCATTCTTTTGTTCTACTAATAATGATGGAAGAGTTAAAATAAAAACGGCAGCAATAATAAAAGTGGCAGCATCTACAAAAAATATCTCCCTTGCGCCCAGCCATGCTGCAATTCCGCCTGCTAAACCCGGTCCTAATACTCCAAGTAATTGGTTAGTTGCATTTGATAAGGCAATTCCAGAACTGTAGTTTTCTTTATTTTTAATAGATTGAGGAATGGCTGCACTATAAGCCGGAGTAAAAAAAGCATTGAAAATATTAAGTAAAAATATCAGTAGATAGATTTGCCAGGCTGCTGTTACAAAAGGCAAACATGCAACGATTGCCATACGTATAAAATGAGTTGTGTACAAAATCTTTTTTCTATCAATTCTATCTGCAAGCACTCCTGCATATGGGCCAAAAATAATAAATGCAGTTACTCTTAAAGTTAATGCTGCTGATAAGATGGCTGCTGAATGTTTCCCACCAAATTGGAAGGCAAGTAAGGCTATACCCACCCATGTAAAAGCATCACCTAACAAACTGATGGTTTGTGAAAGATAAAGCTTCGCAAATATTTTGTCTCGTAACGGACTGAATGGATTTGTCATTAGCTAATTTTTATTCACTTATTGATATACATTTTGACTGAAAATAAAAAAATTCAAGATAGCGTCCATTCTTTTGCAATAATTCTTCGTGATTACCTTCCTCTAAAAAGTGTTATTTTTCTGAAACCAATATTCGAATCAGCTATGCCCACGATTGAAAAATGATGAGATATAAGTACTGCCGTTTTTAACTTTTGTTAGCTCTGAAAATATTTGTATCTTCTCAAATTAAATTAATTTTATTTTTTGTTTCCTTTGTTGCGCCGGAATGGCAAATTTGTGCATGGTTTTTACAAATTTGTATAAAACGGTAACAGAAATAAAATCTACTTTTGCAATCAATTAATGAGTAAAAATAAATCCATACAATTCAAAGCAGCTTTGCTTTTGATAGTATTCTCTTTGAATACAATCATTGGGTTTGCATGCGCCGTTGGATTGGATATGGGTTTTAATTCAAAACATCATGAAGAAGAAGTAACGGATGTTTCTATGCATATACATGCAGATGGTAAGCAACACCGGCATCACAACGAAGTCAAAAGTCACCATGAAGATGCAAATAACCACCTTCATAAAAAAACAAATGATAAAGATGATTGCTGCAATGGTGATGTAACAAAAATTGCTCAACAGGATAAAGCAATTGCACAATCAATAAACATAGTAAGCCCGATTTTTTTTACAGCTTTCGTAGCTGGATTTTATAATGCTGGTGCTCTGCTCTCTACAGGGGTAGATTCACACATCAAATATTGTGGACGAAGCCACCATCCCCCAATACCGGACATACGTATAGCAATCCAGAGTTTTCAAATATGATTTAATGCGTTTCAATTTTTTGGCGTAGGAAATACTTTCCTTGCTTGTAATTATTGTATTCACATTAAATCAAATAAAATGAAAAAATTAATTTTAATGGTTGCTATTTTCGCAACTGCTTTTGTGCAAAAAACTTTTGCCCAGAACAATACCACACCTCAGCCTTCTGAGTTACTCACTTCTTACTATAACATAAAAGACGCATTAGTTAGTAGCGATGCCAATAAGGCTGCTGCTAACGCTGAACAATTTGTAAAAAACATCAATAGCATCAGTACCGAAACTGTTCACGAATCTAACAAGGAAGCGTTGCTTAAGGATGCCGGTAGAATTTCAGATACCAAAGACATCAAAAAACAGCGTGAATATTTTTCTACATTTTCTGCTAATATGTATGCCTTGTCCAATACGGTTAAACTCAGTTCAGAACCGGTATATTATCAATATTGCCCTATGAAAAAATCATATTGGCTAAGCAGCGATAAGGTAATTAAAAACCCTTATTATGGAAACGCTATGCTGGCCTGCGGTAAGATTACAGAAACTATACAGTAAACAAACAAATAACTGATTTTTTAATTTTAAAGAACAAAAAAATGAACAAACTACTTGTTGGTTTGGCGTTAAGCGCCTTCGCATTATCCGCTTGTAATAACAGCAATAATAAATCTTCATCTACCAATAATTTGAGCGACAGTTCTGCATTGGCTACTCCCCGTGTAAGCCCTTTTACATCACCTGTAAATGGAATTTTGAAAATATATCTTCAAATGAAAAATGATTTTGCAAACGATGATAGTAAGGGAGCGGCTACTGCCGGTAAAACCATGCTTAAAGCATTTAATGATTTTGATGAATCCATATTAAGAGATAATGAAAAGAAAACATTTGAAGACATTGCTGCAGATGCAAAAGAAAATGCGGAACATATTGGAGAAAATGCTGGCAATATTAAACACCAGCGCGAACATTTTGATATGCTCAGCAAAGACATGTATGAACTGGTAAAAACGTTCAAGGCGGGAGAACCAATCTTTGTGGATTATTGCCCGATGTACAATGATAATAAAGGCGCTATGTGGCTTAGTGAAACTAAGGTTATTAAAAATCCTTATTTAGGTAAAGAAATGGATACATGCGGTTCGGTAAAAGAAGAATTAAAATAAGCACTCATGAACCGTATAAAAAAAACCGGGTTGGTAATTTTGGTTCTAATTATTGGCATTCAATTTATACAGCCTGCCCCCAATAAAAGCGGGCAGGTATTGCCAATTGATATTTCTAAAATATATAAAGTACCCGAAAATGTTCAGGCCATTTTAAAAAAGTCGTGTTATGATTGCCACAGCAACAACACCAACTATCCCTGGTATGCAAAAATTCAACCGGCAGGTTGGTGGCTGGCGTCTCACATCAAAAAAGGAAAAGAAGATTTGAATTTTAGTGAGTTTGGAAATTATTCTACTTTCAGGCAACAAAGCAAATTTAACTCCATCTATCATAGTATTGAAGATGGTACAATGCCGCTTCGTTCCTACACATTCGTTCACAGAAATTCAAAGCTTTCTAGAACAGAGCAGGAAACAATTATTAATTGGGCCAGTAAAGAAAAAGATAGCCTTTCACCAAAATTTTAAAAAATGTTGAAACAAATCAGCCATAAAATAATCAGGATTTTAAAATCAATCTTCATTCACAAAAAGAAGTGTTGTCAATAACCTTAAAAGAAACAAAAATGAAAAAAATAATTTTAGTTCCGATAATGCTTTGCAGTTTTGTATTGAGTTATGCGCAACATGATATGAAAAATATGCCAGGCATGGATAAATCAAAAATACCTGAGCGAAATAAAACATTTGATACGACAAATCAATTTCCAGGTAAAACGGTTGCTTACGATTTTTACGTAAAAGATACCACCGTAAATTATACGGGAAAAAGACGCCACGCCATTGCCATCAACGGGCAAATCCCCGGGCCAACTATTGAATTAACGGAAGGCGACACTGCGGTTATAAAGGTGCATAACCTGATGCATGTTACCACTTCTATTCACTGGCATGGGATATTAATTCCCAATCAGTATGATGGTGTTCCGGGGCTTACTACATTTCCTATTCAACCCGGTAAAACGCTAAAAGTAGTTTTTCCTGTAATACAATCCGGTACTTACTGGTATCATTCTCACACTATGACGCAGGAGCAAATTGGCCTTACGGGTTCTATTGTAATTCATAAAAGAGACGAACCTGAAATGAAAGAGGAAGTGCTGGTATTGAACGACTGGACGAATCTGAAACCTTCTGAAGTTTTGAGACTATTGAAAAGCCACACTGATTTTTTTTCCATTAAAAAAAATTCTGTGCAAAGTTATGGGGAAGCAATTCATGCGGGCCATTTTGGCGATAAAATAAAACAGGAATGGATGCGCATGCCCGCTATGGATATAAGCGATGTACATTATGATGCTTTTTTAATGAATGGAAAACCTGAATTTGATTTTAGCTCTTTTAAAGCGGGTGATGTAGTAAAGCTTCGCATTATTAATGCCTCATCTTCTTCGTATTTCTGGATTCAGTTTGCCGGCGGAAAAATGAAAGTGGTGGCTGCTGATGGGCAGGATGTTGAGCCGGTAGATGTAGATAAATTTTTAATTTCCACCGCAGAAACTTATGATGTAATTATTAGAATTCCTTCTTCAGGAAAATATGAATTAAGAGCAACCGCGCAGGATATCTCGGGGCATACTTCCGCATTTTTTGGTGAAGGAAATGAAGTAGATGCGCCGACTATCCCAAAGGTTGATTATTTCAAAATCATGCATCACATGAATACCATGATGTCGTCCATGAATATGGAAATGGGCGCCAGCAAAGGACCGATGACAAACATTGAGGTAAAAGCCGGGGATAAAATGGATATGGGCAATATGCAAATGAATAATGGAAAAGATACCACGCCCAAACATTCAATGGATATGCATGATATGGATATGGGTCATAAAATGGACATGGGGAAAAAAGAGGAAGAAATGAATGGAATGAAAATGGATATGGGAAATATGAATGGTATAATGAACATGAAAATGTATGGCTTTGATTATCCGCCCGGAAACGGCAGCGATGTGGTCCTTTCTTATAAAATGTTGAAAGCAATGAATAATGAAGATATATCCGTACCCCATGGAAACCCCGACAGGGTGATTGTTCTAACCGCTACGGGAAATATGTTCAGGTACGTATGGTCGTTCAACAATAAAACACTTACGGATGCAGATAAAATTTTGATTAAAAAAGGAGAGCATGTACGTGTGATTTTTCATAACAATACGATGATGGAGCATCCGCTGCATTTGCATGGCCATTTCTTCCGTTTGCTGAATGGCAGTACTTTGGATGAAGCGCCATTGAAACATACGTTTAATTTGTTACCGATGAAAACCGATACCATTGATTTTGCAGCAGACGAACAAAAAGACTGGTTTTTTCATTGCCATACTTTATACCACATGCTTAGCGGCATGGCAAGAGTATTTCATTATGATAATGCGCCCCTACCGGAAGTACAAAAAGAAGCGCCGGCTGATTACCGTAAATTTTTAGTGGAACATGGAAGGCATGTAGTTTTATTTGGTGCTTCTTCTTTTCAATCCCAGGGCAACTTTACCAATTTTACCGTGGCGGGCACCAAGTGGGAATTGAATGAAGATTTTAAATGGAATTACAAAAGCCTGTTTGAAAGCGAAACCATGCTTCGCCGTTTTATAGATAAAAAACAATTTCTTGCAGTATTCATCGGGGTCGAAAACAGACGTGAAGTCACTGATGTAATAAAAGACGGAAAAAAGGTATTGGAAAATGAAAATGTTGCCACCGCAGGCTTAACCTATTTTTTACCTCTGCTCATTTCTGCAGAAGTAAGAATAGACCATACCGGTCATTTGCGGATGCAATTTAACCGCCATGATTTGGCATTAACAAAAAGAGCCAGGTTTGATTTTTCATGGAATACAGATAAGCAATATATGCTTGGCTTGAAATATGTAGTAGCAAGAAACATTGCTGTATCTGGAAGCTACGACAGCGATTATGGATGGGGAGCGGGTATCAGTTTTATTTATTGAGTTTTTAAAAATCAGTGTAATGAAAAGATATTCCTTTTACTCACTTTTCGAACGTTTGACACTTTTTTATTTGTGCAAAATAATAGAAAGAGATCCTATAAATTATTTAAAATAGCGAGTCTTTTTTTAACCAAAAAATGGATTGAAATAGTAGCGTTATTATTTCTGCAATTGGTGGCTGATTAAAAAGAAAATAAAAGAAGTAATCTCAACACTATTTTAAAATTTAAAAAATACAATTATGGAAAACAACACCGAAGCAGTACTACAGTTTGAACAATTTGCTCAGGAAAGATTAAGTAACCATTTAGCCGAATTGAATACGCGGTATGAAAATGAAGAACCAGATAAACAAGAGTTGCAACAAGGCTATCAGGCACATCGCGGAATTTTCAATAAGGAATTAGATGAGAAAATCCTATCTCTTTTGTCTTCAGAAAATAATAGCCGCCTAAAAGGAAAATTTGAAAATATAAAAAATACTTATCTCTTAAACCTTCATTCAAAACTATAAACAATAACAATGACAAATTATCACAGTAACAAAAATTGTATAGAAGCATGTTTAAAATGTGCAGCTATATGTAATCATTGTGCTTCATCATGCACACAAGAAGAAGATGTAAAAATGATGGCAAAGTGCATCCAGTTAGACATGGAATGTGCGGCTATTTGTTATGCATCAGCCCAATTGATGAGCCTTGGCAGCAGTAAAGTAAAAGAAATTTGCCAGCTATGTGCAGACATCTGTGAAACATGTGCCGCTGAATGTGGCAAACATACACACAACGAGCATTGCCAGGAATGTGCGGAAGCATGTAAACAATGTGCTGAAGAATGCAGAAAAATGGCAGCCTGATAAATTCAGGAAGCAGGTATATGCCTGCTTCCTTTTCTAACTTTTTAAAAATTATAATTATAGAAGTTAAAAATAAAATGCATGACATGCAAAAGATGAGCTACAAAAAATTCTTATTAATGATACTTGTTTCCTTCATCTTCATTATGGAATCTTGTTTCTAAACATTGTGGAACTGAATCGTTTCTATATCAGTATCAAGGATCTATATGGCGTTGTTGATGGCATCTGCTATGACAGTAATCATGATGTGCATGATGTGCATGATGTATGAAATGTATCCGGATAAAAAAAGAAATAATTGGTTAATGATAATCGCTTTGATAGTTTTTGCATTTACGTTAAAGTAGCAATTTCGGACAGCGAAAAACCAGCCCGTCCTCCCTGTAAAATATACAAATAAAAAAAGTAACATAGCGCAGCCTGGAGCTTTTATCTAATGTGAGTGATTTCAGCCGCATACCACTTTTTGAGATCTAAATAATGAATTGAGTCTTCTATTATCCCCATTAGCTTACTCATTTATGGCCAGTGTCCTAATACAAAATAATCTGAACTTGATGTCTCTTGAAAACTACGTGCTACTTGCCTGATTAATTTTAGTAAAGTTTAAAATAGAAGAAGTAAAGATTTATAATTCTTTATTGGCATCCCTCATTGCTTTAATTTTATCATGCGAGACTTTCAATTTTGATTTAATCATAAAGCTCCATTTATAAAAGTTGTTTTAAAATTTGATAATTTCTCTTCTTTGTCTTTTCATCCTTCATCCTAACTATTCGGGCCTTGTTTTTGCGAAGGGGGTTTCAGCATGAATTTTCAAAACAATTTTCAAATTTTACCGCAGAGAATGGCAGACAATTAATTAATATGGAATAGTACTGTACGTTTTTATACATTTTCAATTTATGATCGTAACTTATAAAAAAGATGGCTGGTATGTGGTGACACAGAGGTCGCATGGTATACTGGCTGCACAAATGGCTGCAAACTGGCGGGTAAAAGATCGGCCTGAACGATGGACAGAAACCTTGCTCGCTATTGCTGAACACGATGATGCGGAAGTAGAATTGGATGGTGAAAATCTGCTTACCCCAACTGGCGGCCCCATTAATTTCGATATGAAAGTGTTTGACCTTGCGCACTACGAAAAATTATCCATGCTTACACTAACTAAGAATCGCTACATAGCCCTGCTCATATCGCTCCACATAGAATTTCTTAACCGTCCGAGTGCTGAAAAAAATGAAGCCTGCAAAAGCTTTTTAAAAAAGCAAGCAGGTTTGCGTGAAAAATGGTGCAAGGATTTACAAATAACTAAAACAGAAGCATCGCGTATTTACGACCTTATGGAATGGTGTGATGCCTGTTCCCTGCTCCTTTGCCAGTGGCGCTTACCTCCTGAAAATCGCAAATTGGAAATCAGTAGAGGCCCGGATAAAAAAAAGTATTACCTGGTACAAACAAACGATGAAAATCTAACAGTGGAACCGTGGCCGTTTGAAGATAAAAGTTTTGATGTCAGGTTTGAATACAGGATCGTCAAACAATTGAAATTTGCCTCGTCTGCAGACTTTCGCCAGGCTTTTCTAAAAGCGCCTGTGAAAGAAGAAGTATTGAATGTAAGCAGACAAAATGTTCACGAAAAAACAAACAAGGTATAAGATTGGAGAAACTCTTCTTGAGCTAATTCAATCTATATTAATTATAGTTAAATAAAAATGTCAAACCGTCAAGCAATTTAAATGAGCAAGTTTAGCCTGAAAGGATTTTGGCAAATATTAAAAGATACAGGTGCAGGCTTCTTAGAACATAATGTGCTAAAACTTAGCGCTTCGCTTTCCTACTTTACGATTTTCAGTATAGGCCCAATGATGCTGGTCATCATTTTTTGCGCCAATTTATTTTGGGGGCGCGCAGCCATTAATGGTACCATACATAAACAGTTAAGTGGTTTATTGGGAAGCGATGCCGCATCACAGGTACAGGAAATAATAAAAAATGCATCAGTTAGCGGTAATAATATGGCAGCAGTGTTTGGTATTGTAATGCTGGTGATAGCAGCTACTTCGGCATTTAATGAAATGCAGAGTTCCCTCAATATAATCTGGAACTTAAAAGTAAATAAAGGCAAAAGCTGGCTTTTGATGTTAAAAAACAGGGTACTTTCTTTCGCAATAACTGCAAGCCTTGGCTTTTTATTATTGGTATCTCTTTTAATTAGCAGCCTTCTGGACGGCCTTATGGGCAAGCTGCAGGAAATATTCCCGGACATAGGTTTCGCCATTATTTATATAGTTAATTTGATCGTAACTTTCTTGGTAGTCGCATTGTTGTTTGCCGTTATTTACAAGGTGCTTCCTGATGCTATTATTAGCTGGAAAGACGTCGTAGTTGGCGCGTTATTCACAGCGGTTTTGTTTATGATCGGTAAGTTTGGTATCGGCATTTACATAAGCCACAGTACTATGGGCAGCTCTTACGGATCGGCAGGCTCCTTAGTAATACTTTTGCTCTGGATTTATTATTCTTCTATCATTTTATATTTCGGCGCTGAGTTTACTAAAGCTTATGCTTTACTATATGGCTCTGTAATAAAGCCGGATAAATATGCGATAACGATACGGAGTGTAGAGGTGGAAAGTAATGAGAGCAGTATACAGGACAATGAGAAAAATTCAGACACTTTGAAGAATTCAAATACACACACGGGCAGTAAATAATAATTTCTGTTGTTGTTAAATAAATCTCGTTCATACTTAAATAATATTATCAAATTATATCTTATTTCTGGTTTTCATAATTTTACAGCTTTGATAAAAATTGCGTACCCGCTCCTGAAAATTGTTTTGTACTTTCTTTTCATTTTAGAATTTTGTTTTTTGTATTCCCCCTATTTATTTAACTAACATAAATATAGACACAGGTTGAAATAATTGCTGTTTTTAAAATATTTGCTTTATTGGCATGATTATAGAAATCAGGGAAATTAAATAAAAAGACTACCATGTTGAAACTTAAATCCCTTTTCGCAATCGCTCTTTTAATGTCGGTTGTAGTGTCTTGTAATAACAAGCCCGATGATAAACAAATACAGGATAGTGTAACCAAACAATTGCAAGCGAATAACGATTATGCAGGTGTTAATTCCCGTGTAAAAGATGGTATTGTTACTTTAACAGGGACGTGTAAAGGTGATAACTGTGTTGCCGATATAGAAAAAAATACTAAGAATGTAGATGGAGTAAAGAAAGTAGAAAATAATATCCTGAAAGATAATTCTACTGACCTTACCATGAGAACATCTGTGCAATCTATTATTACCAATTATCCCGGAGTGCAGGCGGATGTTGCTGCCGGTGTAATAACCCTTAGGGGGACTATCGATAAGGATAATCTTAAATCTTTGATGAGTAACCTTACTGAACTTCACCCAAAAAAAATAGACAATCAGCTAGCGGTAAAATAAAAAAACCTGCTGAGGCGAAAAAATCGAGATGACATTTTGAATCCCTGAATTCTGATAATTTATTATTAATTATAAAAATGGCCATTCACCCAAACTCTGGGATGGGAACATATCAATCTCACAGGCGATTACATCTGGCTGCAAAGAAAAAATTTATTTAAAGGAAAATATAAACCACTCAGACCATTTAAAAATCCTTAAGGCACGTTTTAGGGGTCGCCTCACGAAACGAAAATTATAGCACGTTAAGGTATTGGGATAAATTCAGAAGCCGGTAGCCAACGATAGAGCGTGGCGATTGATACGCCGAGGTCTTTAGCGATTTCTTTAGCTGGAGTTTGGCTCTTCAATAATTTCTTAGCCGATTCTAATTTACTATCCGTCATTTTGCGTTTCCTGCCGCTTTGCCTTCCGGCTTTTTTGGCAGCAGCCAAACCGGCTTTGGTAGGTTCGACCAGCATTTCCCGCTCCATCTGGGCAAGGCTTGCCATAACATGGAAGAAAAAACGGCCGGCAGCAGTAGATGTATCAATAGATTCGGTCAAGCTTTTAAACTGAATGCCTCTTTTTTCCAAATCACCCACCAAACCTACCAGTTGCTTAACGCTGCGCCCCAAACGGTCGAGTTTCCAAATGACGAGCGTATCGCCACTTCTCAAAACTTCAAGTGCATACTAAGCCCTTGCCGCTCTTGTTTCATCCGGATATGGTATCTTCATATATCTTATCACAGCCTGCTGTTTGCAATGCTTCATATTGCAGGTCGAGGCGTTGGTCTCCGGTAGATATTCTCGCATAACAAATATTCAATGACTATCCGCCTTTAGGTGCAGGGTTCATACCATGCGTATGAAGTTGCAACTTTTAGAAAGTCAGGAAACAACCCCTTGCCCTGTTTTCTCCGATTAAATTTATAACAAAATTCGTTTAGATAGTTTTGCATGTAGATATCTTTTACACTGTGATGAAGGCCTAATATTTTCTTTTTCATATTGCTAATGGCAATATGAACCCATGGAAATATTTTAGACACTTCTGTTTTATCTTTTACTATTACTGCCTTGTGTTTTTTGGCAATATTATCTAATACTCTATAAGCCGTTTTTCCGTCAGTCATAACGGTAGCATTTTTGGAGACCATTTTTTCAGCCTCATATGCAATATCAATTTTAGAGATGGATTCTACTATGTTGATTTTTATATAGTGAGGAATGGATTTGGGCCGTCTTTCTTTACTTTCAGCAACAGATAAAGGAGTTGTAGAAACAGCAACTATCGCTGTTACATTTCTGTCCAGTTCCTTTACTGGTGCCGGTACCAGCCCATCATTACTCTCTTTTTTCCGCTGAGCAGGGAAATAACCCTCATCCATTTCAATAAATGTATCCAGCCTATACTTCTCATCTCTGGCTCCCATCATTACTCTTATTTTGTGCATCATTAGCCAAATGGATTCGTAGCGGCTATGACCCAATAAGCGCTGCATCTCAAGGGCAGAAAAGCCTTTTTTTGTAAGTGTGCAAAAATAAATCCCCCAAAGCCAGGTCTTATAGGGCAGATTTGAATTTTCCATAACGGTTCCACATTTTAAACCCACGGATTTTCTACACTGCTTACATTGCCATCTGCTCAAACTATCAATCCAATAATGGTTAATGGAACCACAATTTCTGCAAACAATTCCCTTAGATTCGCGTTGTGATTTAAAGTAAAGTCTGCAAGCACTTTCAGTGGTAAGATCTGAAAAAAAGTTTTCTATGTTCATTTGACTAATTTTAATAGTAAATATACTAAAAATATTAGTCAGCACCTAATAACGGATAGTCATTAAATATTCATAGTGCAATATCGCAAAATACATTCTCAAAATTCATCATTACTGTTTAATTTGAGAAAGTTATTTCAAGAATGGATTTTGAGAATGACAAACGCTTTTTTTTTGGATAGGGATAATTGTTGGTAACGCATTCTCAAAAACGCTCGTTTTTAAGAAGATAATTTATGCCTCGCCGCCAAGTACTTTCCGATACAGAACGAGAGAATCTGTTAGCGTTGCCAGATGGTCGCGACATCTTCATTCAATATTACACATTGAGTGAACGAGATCTGGCTATTATTAGCCTACACCGCGGCGATGCCAATCGGCTCGGCTTCGCTATTCAACTTTGTTATATGCGTTATCCTGGTATTTTATTGGGCACTGATGAAAATCCGAATCCAGCATTACTCAACATGGTTACGAAGCAACTGAATATTTTACCGGATTGTTGGATCGACTATGAGTAGCGTGAACAAACGCGCAGGGTGCATATTACAGAGATTGAAAACGTTTTTGGCTTTCAAACTTTTGCTGCTGCCCACTACCGCAAAGCCATTCATTTCTTAGATGAGCTTGCCGGACAAACCGATAAGGGTATTATTATAGCTACAGCCTTGGTTGCGCATCTGCGCTCGGCATCGGTAGTTCTCTTTTTATACTTATAAATTTGCAAGAGGTGATTTAGATACAATTACCTTTTCAACATTTTCCTTGTGTTTATGAGAATATAATTCTCCAAGGCAGAACGCACTTAGCGCCATTACTAAGTCTCTTGCAGCTACATCATAATAATTCATTCCTGCCAACAAAACGATAACAATGCACGCAAGCCATATAGCTACAATATAAGCCCCGATGCGCGGAATAATAAAAACAATGATGCCTGCGATGATCTCTATTATTCCTACAATCATCATAAAAGTATGCAACGAAAAAGGAATGATTTCTTCAAAAGGCTTTAGATACTTTTCCCAATCGGTAAGCAGATTTAAATACTTATCAAGCCCTGTGATAATGGGCAGCAGCCCAAACGTCCAGTACAAAATATTTCTTACATTATTTACCTTAATGGGATTGGCAATAATTGTTTCCATGATTTTAAAATTTAGTTTATAGAATTGTATAAAAAATAATTTATAATGTACTGTATCCGTACAAGCCTTATATTACTTCTTTTTATTACTGAATCAGCTATATGTATGCCAGCTTTTTTCACGGTTCTTTCAAAATGAAATATTTATTCCGGCTCTTTCTAAACCTCTATTATCTATTGGTTTAGGTTTGAGTCTCCACTTATCCTGCAATATTCTTTTTATCGCCTGGGAATCCGCGGAATTAAGTCTTGTTCGCTTTGAGTAAATAGTTTTAAAAAGGTTACCGTGACGCCCTTCCCTTTCTGTCACGAATGGTCATGTTCTTTCGAACTCATACCATTATATAAAAATGATGGGCATGGAGGACAAAGAGGGGCGCCTGACGAAAGGGACATTAAAGTACATTAAGAAATTTATTAAACGATGAAAGCCCGGAGAATTCAATAAGTCATTGTGACGATAGAGGAAATATTAATCAATCTACACACAATTGACAAACCAGCAAAATAGAAAGTATGAATAAATTTAGTAGATTTAGATTGAAAAAAATCTATGGAAACTCCATCTTAATAAAATAACAAAGAACTATCAGTATGATAAAAAGTACCAAGAAAAAAAATACTCTTACTCGTAATAAATTAATCAAATGCCCCACCGGTATCAAAGGCTTTGACGAAATTACCGAGGGCGGGCTTCCGAAAAATAGAACCACGTTAATTTCTGGAAATGCGGGCTCCGGAAAAACCCTTTTTGGAATTGATTTTCTAATCAAGGGTGCAACCGATTATAACGAGCCGGGGGTTCTCATGTCGTTTGAAGAGACAGAAGATGAACTTTATACAGACGTGACTTCTCTCAATATGAATTTGCAAGGGCTTGTTTCGCGGAAAAAGATTTTGTGCGAACATGTTATTTTAGAGCACAAAGACATTCAGGAGACCAACTTTAATCTTGAGGGGATATTCGTTCGTTTGGAAGATGCCATTGATTCTATCGGTGCCAAACGTGTTGTTTTAGATTCTATTGAATCTATCTATGCAGGCATTACAGATCTTGGCATTCTTCGCATGGAGATAAAAAGACTTTTCCGATGGCTTAAAGAAAAAAAGGTCACGGCAATCGTTACAGGCGAGCCGGGACAAACCAGTACATTTACACGTCATGGCCTGGAGGAGTACATTTCTGATTGCATCATTTTTCTGGATAACAGAGTCAGAGACCAAATCGCAACCCGCAGAGTTCGTGTCATTAAATATCGGGGGTCAAAGCATGGAACAAGCGAATATCCATTTGTTATAGATGATGAAGGACTTTCAGTAATTCCCATCACGTCCGCAGGGCTTAATCAACCGGGCACAGACAAGAGGGTCTCGACAGGCGTTCCAACGTTAGATAAATTGTTCGCGGGTAAAGGCTTCACCAGAGGTAGTACCATACTGGCTTCGGGCACTGCGGGCTGCGGAAAAACAAGTTTTGCAGCGGCATTCGCACTCGAAAGTTGTAAACGTGGCGAACGCTGTCTTATCTTTTCTTATGAAGAATCAGCAGGGCAGCTCATTCAAAACATGAAATCTATCGGTATTGATTTTGCGCCATGGATAAAAAAAGGATTATTAAAGATTGTGGCTCTGAGGCCTTCCTTTCTTGGTTTGGAGATGCATTTATTGAATGTTTATAAGCTGGTTGATAGTTTCAAACCAAAGGCTGTGGTGGTAGATCCTCTTACAAGTCTCGTTGGAGAGGGCGACGAGCGTGAAGTTACATCAATGATTACCCGCATGATTGATCTCTTTAAATCCAGGAGCATCACAACGTTTTTTACAAGCCTTGTTTCTGCAAACTTTAAAAGTAACACAAGTGGCGAAATCGGTGTTTCATCTCTGATTGACACCTGGATTGTTGTGAGAATGGTAGAAGATGATGAGGATATAAAACGCACCCGTGAACTTTTCATTGTTAAGTCTCGCGGCACTAATCATGATGGCGATGTGCACAAATTTATTTTGAGTGATGATGGAATTATGTTGATGCCAAATGATGGTAAAGCTAAATTAAGCACCAATAAGAAAAAGAATGTTGATAAAAATGTTGCTGAAAACAAAGAGAATCAATAATAAGCTATGAAAACAATACAACCTAAATTCATTGTAGGTATTGGCGGTTCTGCGGGAGCACTTAACGCATATAAGGCTCTGCTGGATGCAATGCCGCATGATACAGGTATGGCATTTGTTATTATTTCTCACAT
>JBBRTG010000028.1:0-34185 GCA_038244655.1 Chitinophagales bacterium | reverse complement strand
TGTACCTTACTGTACTTTTGGTGTTATAGTTCACAGGCGCTTAATGATTGTTTTTTATTCACAAAATTGAGTTATTAACAAAGAAAAAAAGAACCAAAAAAAGAAAGAGTAATAGTAGTAATAATTTTAAATAAAATTATTGAATACAAATCTAAAGGCTGGTGTTCTGGATAGTTGCCACCATCATTTCAGTTTTGTCTTTTAGAAAAAGCTTTTCTTTAATACCGGTTATGGGCTTACTAAGTTGTTTTTATCTGATGGCACAGGAAAGCCACACTAACTGGTATCGTTTTGTTATCTGGTTATGTATCGGGCTGGCAATATATTTTTTATATAGCAGGAAACATAGCAGACTGGCAGAAAAAGAGGTGGGATGATTTGTTTCTTATTAATTTTTCTGTTATCCCGGTATTCTTATTATTACCATTATCTTATAGATTCTTCTGCGCCATATTCCTGAAGTGCAAGAATTTTTATCCTTCTGTATTTTTTTATAATAAGCAAATCTTTGTCACTTATAATCAGGTTAAAAGCATCTCCAGCTTTTGCCAGTGGCTAATAAAAAATTATCTTTCGAATCTGATTGGTAGGATTGGCAATAATGAACCAGGTGATTTACATCATACTTATATACATACGGGCATCAGAAAAATTAGAAAGATTGCTTATTAATTTCGCTGTAGCATGTATAAAATTTTTGTCATAATCATTGTGTAAAAGTGGAAATCAAATTGCAGTTGAACCTGGAAAATATATTAAACACAACACTGGCTTGTAGTTATAAAAAAAATGAGATGCCTGAATTGAAAATAAAACAGCTAGAATTTGAAAGTGGGATGTGGAAACGATTGCTAAATTTTATGATAGATGAAAATATCCATTTTAAAAAAATGCTTTCAGAAATTCTTAAGTATGATGTGAATAAAACATTATTAGAACAGATAGAAGATTTTCATACCAGGCTTTTAAAGCAGGATGAATTTATTGGTCTATTAAGAAATGAAATTTCTGAATTCGATAAATTAACTACGTATGAAATTGATAGCAATGAAAATGTAAATACTTCTATCAAAAAAATTACAAACCTGCGAAACACTATGATGAAAGCTGAAAATCATTTTGAAAAACTGAAACTTGAATTTGTCAATTCCTTCCTTTGATTTTTTCTAATGTTGTCATTAATTTAAGATATTGGCTAACTTTTTTTCATTAATAATTTTAATATTACCGTTTTCTATTTCAATAAGTTTTTCACTCTTGAAATCACTGAGAGTTCTTATTACCGATTCAGTCGCTGTACCGGTGATGGTTGCAAGATTATCACGGCTTATATCGATTGTAAATTTTTCATTGTTACTTTCATTGTATTTTTTTTGCAACAGTATTAGCGCTTCTGCTACTTTTTTTCGTAGTGAATTATAAGCAAGCCCCAATAATTTTTCTTCCTTCATAGTAATATTTTTGGCCAAAAGTTGTATAAACTTTTTTGCCACTTCAGAATTTCTATTAAGGAGCTCTTCAAAATCTTCTTTTGGTATTATTGCAATTTCTGTTTCTTCAAGGGTTTCGGCAGTATCCTTATAAACAGATTCTTCCAGCAATGCAACGTAACCGAAAAAATCTCCCTTGTTGAAAAGATCTGTTACCAGTTCTTTACCATCCTCATTGGTTTTGCACGTTTTTACTTTTCCTTTCAAAACATAAAAGAGACTGTTTGGGCGATTGCCTTCGTTGTAAATCGTTTGTTTCTTTTTATACTTATTGATGTTACGGTCTTCAGCAAGAGATTGTAAAATGTCTTTGCCATGAGAAACCTGCATTAATTGTTGCAGGCCATTTATGCCTGGTGATAATTCTTTTTTCAGCAGCTCATGCTTTTTCAACCTGCTATTCACAGCATTCAAAAGTTCTGTTCCATCAAAAGGCTTGGTAATATAGTCATCAGCACCTGATTCCATTCCCCGCCTGAAATCACTACGTTCAGCCTTTGCCGTTAGGAAAATGAATGGAGTATTTTTTATGGAATCATTTTTATGAACTGCATGTAATACGCCATATCCGTCAAGAACAGGCATCATAATGTCACAAATAATAAGATTAGGTTTATGTTCGATAGCTTTTTCTACACCGGTTTTACCATTTTTTGCTGTTATTACTTCATAATTAGACAATTCAAGAATTTCAGCAGTGTTATCGCGAATGTCATCATTGTCTTCTATCAATAAAATGCTTTTCATACTATTGTCTTTTATTATCAAATGTAACTGTAAACACAGCGCCTTTTTCAAGTTCGCTGTTACATTCAACACAGCCATTCATCAGTTCAGCATATTTTGAAATAATATGCAACCCCAGTCCAGTTCCCTGAATATTACCAGCATTAGCTCCGCGAAAAAAACGTTCTTTTAAATGTTTTTGGTCGTCTTGAGAAATGCCTATGCCGCAATCTTTTACTGAAAGAATAACATGCTCTTTGTTACATGAACTTTTAATTTCAATCAAACCTGCTTCAGGCGAAAATTTACTTGCATTAGAAATGAGATTCATTACGATATGTTTTAGCAAAGATTTATCCATAAAAACATTCGAAGGTCCGAAATGAGCGTACACAATTTCTTGCCTGTTCTTCAAAGAATTTTTTATTTCTTCTATTATTTCAATCATTATTTTTTCAATATTAAATTCAGAAAGCCTCACCTGTATTTTACCTTCTTCAATTTTGCCCAGGCTTAAAAAATCATTCAGAATATCAGTAAGCATATTTACAGACGATATAATGCGCTGCAAATGTTTGTCGCGTTTTGGCTGCTCTTCAGTAGTGCTATATTTTTCTATTAAATATGCTGATGAAAGTACAGTACTTAATGGCGTGCGAAATTCATGGGAAGCCATTGAAACAAATCTTGATTTTAATTCGCTCAATTCTTTTTCCTTTTGCAATGCTTTTGAAAGTTCATCTTTCGAACTTTCTAATTGGTGCATCGCGTCGGTGAGTTCCTGTGTTCGTTGTTCTACCAATAGCTCCAGTTTATCATTAAGTTTTATAATTTCTGTCTCTGCTTTTTTTCTGACGGAAATATCACTTAAGAATGCAATCACGTTTTTAACTCCGTTATTTTCGTAATGGCCTAAGCTTACTTCTACCGGAAATTCTGTTCCGTCTTTTTTTGTTGCATATAAATCCATCCCTAATCCCATTGGCCGGTTCCTTGGATGATCCGTGTATTCCTGCCTGTCTTTAACGTGTGGATGATGATACCGGTGAGGAATAAGAAACTCAATAGGTTTTTCGATCAATTCTTCATTTTTGTAGCCAAAGAGATTTAAAGCAAAAAGGTTTATTAATTGAATAATTCCTTTATTATTAACCACAATAATTCCCATAGAAGCATTGTTAAAAAGAGCGGCTGATTGTGGTGAAGAGTGCATGAAGTAAATATAATAAATCCTGCTATAATGAAATCAGAAGATAAGATCAGCAGTAACGATTTATACATTCCTGTTTTGCTTCAAACCCATAATCAATATTGTTATTCCAAAAAACATGCACGCAGCGGCTGCTAATAATAATTCGTTAATTAAAGGAACAGTTATGTAATTCATATAAGACACTCCCTGCACAAATAGAAAAAGTTCATTCAAAATAATTCCTGCAATAAAAATTATCATGCCACTGTTACCCCTGCTATTTGCAGAAATATAATTTTTAGACTCCGAATACCCGATGATAAATAAAGTAATTACACCCAGCAGCACTAAATGAAGATAGCCGATAACCACAGGGCGGAAACCAAATGCCAGCTTGCTTAATGATGGAATAGTAGAGCCAGCCTGCAGTAATAATTTTATAGATAATGCAATGCCTGATAAAATAAATATCCATCGCGTTTGGAGACTCATGCGTTCAAAGAACTTTAATTTATTGCTTATTAAATTCTTTAATAAAATTTGCCAGCCCCACAATTGCATGATTGCAGCAATTATTACAATTATATAAACCCACAAAGGAATAGGAAGCCACAATGCTGATAAAAAGTAAGAAGGGATACATGCCAATGCAAAAAGCCAAAATGCTTTGCGTTGTATTGAAAAAGAAATGCCGCATTTCTCCATCTGTTCATTTAATAAACCCATGCACCCAAAGAAAAACCACCCATTATATTGGAAGTGTAGGAAATAATAAGTTGACGCGAGATACCAGTTAGGATGGGAAATATCTTTAGCCGTCAGATAAGATAGAAAAGATGCACCGAAAGATGATATTATGCTGAAAACAAGTGCTGCTTTAAACCAATAATTACTTATGCTTTTAATTTTTATTTTATTTAAGTCTTTCCAAAAAATAAAAGCAAATAGATATGAAATTAAAATTGTTATGGTTGAAAAACTAATGGAAACAATTCCGAAGCCTTCCCACGGAAATGATAACAACATTCCATAAGCAGAAATTAAATTTGCAGCAAGAAGCCATTTATATTTTTTAAAAATATTTTCTTCCGAATATTTTGCCAGGTATGCTATCATCAATGTCATCAACGCCTGGGTAATCCATCCTGAAAAAGCAAAATGGGAATGCGCATGCAGGAAATTCTTTTGGTCGATAAAAGGTAGTGAGAATGCAATTTTATAACGCATTGTTACACCAAGCAGCGATACAATAAGCAGGTTTATCAGCGCAATGCTCATCCATTTTTTTGCCGCACTGTTATTTCCAGGTGAAAACATTAATCAATTATTATTCTTGTATTAATAAACATAGACTATCTTCTTTTGCCTCTGCAGAATGTGAAACATTTACAGGGATGTCAATTTCATCAAACTGTTGTAATACAGTTGTTGTGTCATGTTGCTTGTAAACTATTTTGCCGGATGTAACGGTAAGCTTTGCGGGCATAGACGAAACATGTTTTTTTAGTTGCATGCTTTTTTTAAATGCAATAACCAACACTTTAAAATTATCTCCTTTATAAAGAGCTTTTGCTACCGGATGACTTGCTGTTTCCAGCTGAGTAAAAACTTCTTCTATTGTCATTGCTCATTATTCTTTTGTAAAGGAAAGGCAAAAAATCTTTAGTTTGGATGAACTTAATCATAGGAAAGTATGATTATAAGTTTTCTATTAAAAATCACGCTGCTAATTTTTAAAAATAAACTACTAAAAATTTTGAGAGTATGATTTCAATCATAGTTATAATGAAAGGATATCTGTAATCTTGCAGGTAAATAATAATTTCATTTTATGAAAAAGATAATGATCATTAGTATGCTATTGGTATCTATGTATGCCTGCAATAGCGGCGGGGAGGATAAGTCTGCCACATCCGGTTCAGTAGTTCAGGACCCTGACGAAAATGGAGAGAAATTGCCAAACACTTCTCCTGATGCACCACCGTATGACCCTAACCGGGGAGCTGGTAAATTTACTCATGTAGATTTGGCCAATAAGCTGGATGTAGCTTTTGCCAATGGTGGAGAAAAAATTTACAGTGTGAAATGTTCAGGATGCCATAAGATTACAGATGAAAAACTGGTTGGCCCCGGATGGCACAATGTAACAGTAAGGCATAAGCCGGAATGGATCATGAACTTTATAACCAATACGGATGAAATGCTTGAAAAGGATCCTAAAGCGCAGGAACAAATTCAAATTTGTCTGGTGCGTATGCCTAATCAAAGTCTTTCAGATAAAGATGCACGCGATTTATTAGAGTTTATGAGAAAGAATGATGGAGTGAAATAAATTTATTGTCACCTTCCGATAAAAAAAAATCCTCCGTAAGAGGATTTTTTTATTGAGTTTAGTTTTTCTTTATTTTAATAGCTCTTCAATTTTACCGGTCATTTCTTTTTGGTCAGGGTCTAAACCTTCTTTTTGAAAAGCAAGTACTCCATTTTTATCCAGCACTGATATAACATTGCTATGCGAAAAATTACCTTCTGCATCTTTTTCATATTGTACATTTAATAATACTGACAAAGTTCGTACAGCTTCCTCGCTTCCATGTAGTAATAACCAGTCTTTATCTAATCCCATTTCATTTGCGAACATTTGTAATTGCCCGGCGTTATCTCTTTCGGTATCAAAACTTACCAGGACAAAATTTACTTTTTCTCTGTTGGCATTTAATTTTTCACCAATATTTTTCATGTCAGCAGTTATTTTAGGGCAGGCAGCTCCGCACCTGGTAAATATCATACCTATAACGGTGGGCTTACCCGAAAGGGAGGATAAAAGAAGATTTCTTTTATTCTGTGTCTGGAAGGTATCACTTACGGCAAAAATACTTTGCCCGTTAGCAGCACTATTATTTTTTACAACAGCTGGTTTTGCTGAATTATCTATATTGGCTCTGTTATCTACGGCCGCAATATTGCCATTGGTGCAGCCATACAAAAGAGAAGCAGCCAATATCATTTTTACATATTTTTTCATGATGAATTATTTTAAAGTTTGTTTGTTATTGGAATATTTTTAACGCAGCGAAATCCAAGACTTGAAACGCAATAGTCTCCCCTAAGGCTCCCGCGAAAGCCATAGCGTAAAAATGCAGCATAATCTTCACGGTTAGTTACATTGATGGATGCTCCTGCACAAAATAAATTGTTGTCGTCGTTGGTTGTATTTCGGGAATCGCCGGTGCTTATAAAACTATTGAAATCAAATGTCCACTCCCATATAAGCCCGTGCATATCGTATAACCCATAGGTATTGCAATAAGTACTTTTTACATTTGGCAGTACAGGTAGCGATGGTTTTTCATACCATTGCATTATATAATTTGTAATTGAGGTGTACGCTGTATTTTTAGGAGGCGCATTTCCAGCAATTTCCCACTCAGCAATAGCTGGCAGGCGTTTATTTTTCCAAGCACAATATGCCCGTGCTGCAAACCACGATACATTTACAACCGGCGAATTGTAAATATTTTTATTTGATTCACCGATGTCAAAATCTGTTTTCCAATGTTCTAAATAATTAGAATCTGCAAAAAGCCGTTTTACTTTTGATTTGCTCCATTCAGGATTTGCTTTTACAAATTCAAGAAATTCTACATTGGTTACTGCATGTTCATCCATTAAGAATGGCTTTACGATAATTGGCTTGTCCGTTTTTGAAACATAAAAAGTTTTAAAACTGCCACCATCTATCTTTACCATTTTGCTTGCTGCAATATTTTTATTAGGCTGACTCATGCAAGGCCCGCAGATTATAAAAAATAATATTGCAATAACAGTTTTCATGGTTAACGATTTTCCATATTAATTTTTTCTGAAAATGAGTGTATCTCTTCCGCCGGTTGCTTTTATTTGTGCAAGACATCCTTTGTTAAAAGTGCGGAAGATGGAATGGTCAACAATATTATATACACCTGGTATATTTATTTTAAACTCTGCAATTGCCGCGCCACCTGCAGGTATAAGAGTTGTTTGAATGTTGGTAGTAGTTGTTTCGCCTCCTTCCAAATAAACTTTATCGAAAATTTCGCCAATAACATGAAAGGAAGAAACAAGATTTGGGCCGCCATTACCTACAAATAATCTTACTGTTTCGCCAACTTTTGCAGGCAATGCATTCTTACCCGCATTTGCATTCACGCTGCCGTTAAATACAACATAATCGGGCCGTTCATTAATTCCTTTTTCTTCATCAAATTCCTGGAAGCCTTTAAAGCCGAAGCTTTGTTTCGTATAAAATTCACCCTGCATTAAATAATATTCCCTATCGACAGCGGGCAAGCCTTCTTTAGGCTGAACATATATTAAGCCATACATGCCATTAGCGATGTGCATAGGTACAGGTGCAGTAGCGCAATGGTACACAAAAAGACCTGGGTTCAGCGCTTTAAAGTGAAATGTAGAAGTATGGCCGGGCGCAACGTTAGAAGCTTCTGCGCCGCCGCCGGGGCCGTTTACGGCATGTAGGTCAATACTATGTGATAATTTATTTTGGGGCAAATTGTAAAGATTTATTTCAACCTCATCGCCTTCTCTTACGCGAATAAAATTGCCAGGTACCGCACCCCCGAAAGTCCAGAACATATACTCAGTACTATCGGATAGTTTCATAATTTTTTCAACAACGTTCAAATTCACAATTACATTGGTAGCATGGGTTCTTGTAATTGGCTTTGGTACCATCGGCGCATAAGCTAATTCTGCTATTTCCTGGCCGGTAACTTTATCATCAGCAGCAGTGCTGTTGCTGTTTTTGCAGCTTGCAGCAAGCATACTAACGGTAAATGCCAGAGCCATAAACGCAATTATTCTATTTCTTTTCATTTGTATTTATTTAATTATTTTATTTCATGGTTAAAGAGAGTTGGCGATACTTTGAGCATGATAAAAGTCCATCCGTTGTAATTACTCTTATCTCCTCCTTTTATGAGTTCTATATTTTTTGTTGCAAACATCATTGAATAACCTCCTTGTAAATTTATTATGGGAGAAACCTGGTATTCTATTGTTAGGTCAAATTCATCGCCCAGGCCTTTTTGTATTTTCTTAGCCTCCAGGTTATTCTCATTGGCTAAATAAAAATGATGTATATCCAGCGTTGTTTTAAAATTTTTAGAAGGAGTAAGGCCTAAGCGCAGGTAAGGGTCTATCAATCCACGTTTTTTTGTATCAGTGGGAATATTAATAAAATAGTCCATAAATCCGTAAAACTTATGATTGGTTGCGTACAAGGTAGAAAAATTTTCGCTGTGATTTGGAGATGTTTTATCAGAATTTCCTGATAAAAAGTCCAGGCCTGCCCCTGCGGATAAGCTTTTATTACGCAGCTCAGCATAACTGTTAATCATATACGCATTCAGCAGTAAATTATTTTCTGTTTTTCCGGTTTGATAATATGCGCCGAAGGATGCTTTAAAATTTTTATCGAGGTAATTATATAAGGGACCAAAAGTGAAATTTGCCTTTACGTTTTTGAAAACAGATGTTGTAGAATTTACTCCGTTTACAATAGCTGTTGCAGATAATGAACTTTTTGCAAATTCTTTTTTCAACCAGGAGAATGCTAAAAACTTATAATTATTTAAAGCGTAATCAGTCCCGAAGAGTGGCTCCCCACTTTGATTAAAAGCTGCTCCTGTATGCCAATTTATTTTCTTTTCTTTATTTGTATATTTTAGAAGCAATGCATCATGCGAGCGGGTAGCGTTGTTCCAGTCCACGTTTCCAAGAAGCCGCTGATCGTCGTAGACCAATTCCTGTCTTCCGATTTTTATGGAGAAATTATTTTTTAAAGAAAGCTCAATCCATAATTCATTTACTGATAACCCTGGAATATCTTTTAATTGTTCTTCATCTCCCCACGTTCTTACATCCTGTATCGAAATATATGCTTTTAAGTTTTCTTTTTTGTAATCAAAGGTTAGTCTTGCTCTTTGTGCAATAAAAAAAGCGGCAGAGGTATCGGGAGAAAGAACCTTATATCCATGTCTTAGCTCCGGACGCACTCTGTACTGCGCAGAAATTTTAAAAGAATTATCCTGCGCATAGCTGGCTCTTAAATAGAAGCACAGACTAATAATTAATAAAATAGCGATTTTGTTTTTTTTCATCTCAATGGTTGAATACAATTAATCAACATGCAAAAGTAAATTTGCGCTTATACCCAAAATATGATTGTAATCATATTAAAAGTTGATTTTCATTTTTGTCTTTTACAAAAAGCTTTTCTTTAATACCCGTTATGGGTTTATTAAGTTGTTTTTATTTGATGGCGCAGGAAAGCCATACTAACTGGTATCGGTTTGTTATATGGCTATGCATTGGGCTTGTAATATATTTTCTTTACAGCCGAAACATAGCAGGTTGGGTATGAAAGATGCGGGATGATTGTTTTTTTTCGATTAGTCTTCACTGTTATGTTATTTGTGCTACTATTTTTATTGAAACATTATTTTATAACTGTAGCACAGAAGCCAACGCACATGTCTATGCCTCATTCTTGCGCGATTCAGGGGGTAAGAATTAAGGCTTAATCCTCAAATTGGCTTCTGTGATTATCGCGCCTGCAATTTTTCCTTTCAATTCATCCAATTTTGGATTTTCAAAACTTTGCGATTTCCTTTTATTTTTCAAGGGATAATAATGTAAAACCCAATATTGGAGATTCCCCCATAAATCGGTTTTCACTTCATCAATAAAAAATTGAATTTCATTTTTGGAGATAACTTCAAGAGTGTATGTAATATTGTATAGAGTTCCTTCAAATAATACCTTAATTTCTTTTGGAAACATATATTGGTTTTTTATGAATCAATTTTGTTGATGAACAAAACTAAACAAATGAAGCAGTGCGAATGCTAATTATCTTGTTATAGAGTATTTTTGATAATTCTTTGGCTAGGGTAACTTGCTAATCCAACAATAAATTTTCCCCACTCCTGCGGATTGAGCTTGTTAAGTCTCCTCCACCGGCAATAATTTATATATTAAAAATAGCTTACAAGAACAATTCATGTATATAGTTAATCGAGGAAGCCTCAACGCTGCATGATTAAAATACTTCTACAAAAAGAATATTATTTTTATTATCAACTTTCCAACTTTTGAAACTATCCAAAAAAGATTTGCCTAATAATAAAGGCTTTCCGTTTTCAACTAAAACAACGTTGATGTTTTTGACCACAATATTGTTTATTGAAAATGTTGGTATTTGAATTCTTTTGTATTCAACTTTTGATCCATCCGCTAGTATGTATTCCCTACTTGTTAAGTTATTTTGAATTTTTAATTGCTGGGTTGTCTTTAGATATTGGTAAGTTTCATCGTCTAGAGTCATATCGGATGCACCTGAATCTAATAAATAGGTTTTAATAATTTTTCCAAATTTAATTTTAATTAAATAAGATGATCCACTTTTAATAAGTGGAAAAGCGAGTATGTTTTTATTCCCATCCACAATGTTTTTGCCTTTGTTAATTATCGTTTTTAATACTACCGATGAAGATATTGATAAGTTTGAAGAACCATCATTTACAACTTCTTTTGAATAATCATTATAAGAATAATATGAACGATAGTCAATCTTTTCCCCCAATTCCTGGTCATTTTTTCTAAAGGTTAACGCAAAGCTATTTTTATTCCTGAATTTTTCACTTGAAAAGAATTCTTTGTAAGCTTCAGAATTAATTTTATTATCGTTTCCCTTTTCCCAAACGCTGTCTCCATCGAAACCTTCACCCTCCTTAACATAATCCCAATCTTCATTTTCCCACACCAACAATGGATCAAACTTTCTTGAATAGGATATATAATTTAAACTGTTAGCGTCAAGATTTTGTGTTATTAATAATTCTTTATTATCATCATATTCCTCAAAGCTTATTTCCATTTTATCATATATGATGTTGGCATCCGTACCTTTTAAATATTCATTATTATATTCTCCTAGTTTTATCTTAGCTTGAATTTCTGCCAAAACAAAATAACTTCCGTGATCATAATTTTCATTATCAGTATAGATTTCATATCCTTTAATTTTTAAGAAAGTCTTTACTGCTTCGAAGTCCTCCTTTTTACTAAGAGTATTTACATCCATCAATTCAGAATAGTTTAGTTGACAATAAACATTTAAACTTAAGCCGGTCAATATTAAAAGAGCACTGATATATTTCATTTGTTATTATAAATGATAATTTAGTTACCCACAAACGAATATAAGTGTCTTTCCCTCAATAAAAGGGTAGGTCTTTTATTAGCTATTTAATATTTTAATTATCAGCATTTAATAGTGTTCTTAAACTAATACAATCTTGCCCATTCTTCGTCCAAGTATATAAAAAGTTTCTTAGCGCAAGTTTTGTAGCATGGCATCGTGCGTAGGCCATACTTGTGCAATGGAACGTAATTATTATAAAAAATGATTTTACTTTGTTTGAAGAAAAGCGAGTAAATCATTGAATAAAAAGTTCGAATCTTTGCTATTCAAGTCTATTGGTTTTTATAAATGCAACACTTCATGGCAAATTCTGCCATTTAACTTCCAAACAATTTTCAACATTCAATCTTCCTAACTTTGCCCAATGAAATACCAGTTAGGCGATAAGGTTTTGCTTCTTCATTCCAATGAAGAAGGTGAAGTGGTTGATATCATCAATGATAAAATGGTATTGATAGATGTAGATGGCGTTCGGTTTCCGGTGTATATGGATCAGATTGACTTTCCTTATTTCAAAAGATTCTCCGAAAAGAAATCCTTCGACAAGCTCAGTACTGATAAGAAAAAAGATAAAGTTTATATTGATAACATTAAAAAAGAAAAAGCAACTTCAAAGTATAAAGTAAGCGAAGGTGTATGGATTTCTTTTTTACCGTTGTTTGATAAAGATGTTTTTGATGATGATATAGTCGAAAGCTTTAAAATTTATTTGATAAATCAAACGGATGAACCGTATCATTTTGCTTATCAAATCAGCTTTTCAGGCAACATAGATTTTGAACATACGAATCAGATTTTTTCACTTTCAGATTTTTATCTTCATGATGTTCCTTTTGAACAGATGAATGATTCGCCAAAATTTTCTTTTGATTTTTCCCTGGTAAATAGAAACAAAAAAAAGGCAGAACATTTTGAAGCTTCAATCAAAATAAAAGCAAAGCAATTATTTCAAAAGATTGAAGAAATGAAAATGAAAAACGAGCCAACATTTTCCTACCAGTTATTTGAACACTATCCTGATAAACCTGAAGACATTAAACCGGATTATATCAATACCTACGGCCAGCTATATGATGCATCAAAAGCGAGACAAAAACTGGAGCCTGCCCGCTCTGTAATTGATTTGCATATTGAAAAATTATCTAACGATTGGGAGCGGCTTAGCAACTTTGAAATCCTGACCTTACAGTTAAGCGTATTCGAAAAATATTATAACCTTGCTATAGCTCATCACCAGCCAAATTTAATTGTGGTACATGGAATAGGCTCCGGAAAACTGAGAGATGAAATTCATGAAATTTTAAAGTCGAAGCCTGAAGTAAAAAATTTCGTAAATCAATATCATCACAACTTTGGCTTTGGTGCTACGGAAATATTCTTTCAATATTAAAAGCCCCTAAATCCCCCGATGGGGGACTTTGAAAGTTCGCAATATTGCCCATTGCCCATTGACTATTTCACTATCTTCGCATTACTGCAAACCGGGTTATCGTTCCGATGAAAATCGGGAAGGAAAGTCCGGACAGCAAAGAGCAACACACCGGTTAATAGCCGGTCCCGATTTTATCGGGAAGAAAGTGCCACAGAAAATAACCGTCTGCCACAAGGTGGATAAGGGTGAAAACGTAAGGTAAGAGCTTACGGAAAGTATTGGTAACAATATTTTTGGGTAAACCTTGTGTGCTGTAATGCCACGTATATCAGCGCTCGAGGGCTGCTCGCCCGATGCTGAAGGGTAGGCAGCAAGATTGTTGCAGTAATGTAACAGCCAGATAAATGATAGCCATCCCATTAATAGCGGGATACAGAATCCGGCTTACAGGTTTGCAGTAAATTAATTTAAGGGCATCCATTTGGATGCTCTTTTCGTTTAGTAGTTATCCTTGTTTGGTTAATAATCAATTTCGCTATCCAGATTAATTTCTTCAAACCTATGCGAAACTTTATTCATAAATAAAACGTAACTTAATAACAAAATTTTGCATTCAACATTTATCAAACTTGCTTTATGAAATTATTTATACATTGGATTTTTATTTCTATTATATTTTTCGTATCTCAACAAATAGACGCACAAAAGCTTGCAGCTATTCCTTATGTTTCAGGGATAACTTATCCAATTGATTTAAAACATTGTGGCGATGACAGGTTATTTGTTGCCGAAAGGGCGGGAAGAATACGCGTAATAAATGCTGATGGTACTTTACGCACAACTCCTTTTTTGAACATTGCTTCGAAAATATCTTCTATCAGCAGTGAAGAAGGTTTTTTATCAATAGCTTTCAGTCCGAATTATAAAACCAGCGGAAAATTTTATGTTGATTATACGTCGAACATTGCCGGGCAATTAACAACAGTAGTTGAAGAATATAAAGTAAGCGCAGCCGATTCTAATGTAGCAGATCTAACTTCTGCTTTAACCATTCTCACTCAATCGCAGCCTTTCAGTAATCACAATGGAGGCAACTTAATGTTTGATAAAGATGGCTATTTGTATATTAATTTAGGAGATGGTGGGAGCGGTGGCGATCCTTTTAGAAACGGACAAAATAAAAAAACCTTTCTTGGGAAAATTTTACGAATTGATGTAAGCAATTCTTCTGCATCGCAACCCTATATTGTTCCGCCTGCGAATCCTTTTTACAGCGACACAACAACTGGTATTAAAAAAGAAATATGGGCTTACGGAGTTCGTAATCCGTGGAAAAGCAGTGTGGACAGGCTTACCGGAGATTTGTGGATTGCAGATGTAGGTCAAAATGCGGTAGAAGAAATAGATTATCAACCTGCTGACTCTGCACGAGGAAGAAATTACGGATGGAATATAACAGAAGGAAATTCATGTTATACTCCTGCTACAGGATGTGATAAAACCGGTATAACCTTGCCCATTTACGATTACCCTCACCCGTTAGGTTACTCGATAACAGGTGGTTATATTTATCGCAGCGCACAATCAAAATCTCTTTTTGGAACCTATCTTTTTGGAGATTATGTTGCAAGATGGGTTGATGGAATAAGACAATCCGGCGGTGTGCTTTCAGGAAGTGTAATACATTTTATTACTGCTGCACAATCAAGCGGGAATCCTATTTCTTTTGGGGAAGACAGATATGGAGATCAATACGTAATTTTTAATGGGAATGGTACCATTTACAAACTTGAAGATACCAGCTACCTCAGAAAGCCAAAAGCATTTATTATCACCGTTAGTAAGAGGACTGATTCATTTTTATTACAAGCTTTACAGGGGAAAAATCTCACTTATCAATGGCTGAAAAATAATACAATTATATCGGGCGCTACTTCACCTGATTATATTACATCTGAAACAGGTAGCTATACTTTGGAAGTAACCAACAGTTTAAATTTTAAAGACACATCAGATGTTTATCTTTTAGGAGCATCAGTGAAGTTAATTTTATTTACTGCAAAAAAAATACCTGATGGTAATATTAAATTGGAATGGAAAACAGGTTCAGAGTTAAACATAAGAGGATATAGTATTCAGAAAAGAAAAGAAAACGGAACAGCTTTTTCAAACATTGGTCTTGTTGACAGTAAATCTGTAAATAGTTTTTCAAATGTTGAACTTGATTATACATTTACGGATTCTTCTGCCATCAACTATACAAAATTATTTTACAGGTTGCAGATTCAACATACAGACGGGTCGTTCACTTATTCTGATGTTCTGATTATTACTTCAGACAACACTATAAATGGTTATATACTTTTTCCAAATCCGGCAAAGGGGCATGTACAGGTTTATCTAAATGAATTTACCCAACCTGTGATGCTGACGATATACGACAACACCGGAAAAAAATTAAAAGAACAATTACTCAATCAGCAAAGCACCAGTATTGAGCTTCCTGCATCAAAAGGCATTTACATTATGCAGTTGAGCGATAAAAATGGAAGTAATAAAGTAAGAAAAAAATTAGCAGTGCTATAGTAAATTCAGAACTCTTGGTATCTTTCATGTTTAGTGCTGAATAATAAAAGGCAACCAATTTTGGTTGCCTTTCAATTAAAACTTTTTTAAAATATTCTTTTATATCTAAATTATTTATGCATTTTTGATATATCTATTTTTTATCCATGGGTGCCGTTCCTTTTTGCATTTGCATCATCTTCATCATTTCGTTGGGATCTGCATAACCCCAATGTTCAACAGCTTTGCCATCTTTAATTTTTACAACATCTACACTCATCATATCAAGCTTGGTATTGGCAGGCATTCCCATGAATGCATTTTTTGTTGTGCCAGTCATGTGGTTTAAATCAAAATTATAATCACCATCAGTTGCATTGGCAATAGATTCTATTTTTAAATCACTAATGTTATCATGCATTTGCATAAACATTTTTTTAAGAGAATCAAGTCCATTAATCCCAGCACCATTAGGCCCGCCGTTATGATCTACAATATCTTTATCAATAAAACTGTCAAGCTTGCTCATGTCCCCGGTTTCAAAAGCTTTATAAACTGCCATCGAGCTGGCTTTGTTTTTTTCTGCCTGCGACGTAGTAGTATCAGTGCTGGTAGAAGCGGGTTGGTTACATGAAAATAAAAAGCAAAAAATAATGCATGCCATTGAAAGAAATGATTTTTTCATTTTGTTGAGTTTAATGATTAAGAAAAAGAAAATATTTTTTTACCAAAAGGTATTTGAGTTAAGTTTTTCTAATAATAAAATACAAGAATAGAAATTTTGTATGAAATTTCAAAACAATTTTTAAAAGTGATCTTCAGCAAAAATATTTTTTGCAATTTAACATTCTAATCCCCATCTTTTCGGGAAGGCTTTCAAAAGGGATGAAGTGTTAACATAATAGTTGTTGGGGATAGCCTGATTTCCCATTATCTTCACAGCCTTAAAAAAGTTCTTTCAGAAATGTTAAGCAGAAGAAATATAAGGGTGAAAGTAATGCAGGCTCTTTATAGTATTGAATCTATGAATAATGAAACCCGCCCGGGCGAGCCATTACAAATCCTGAAAAAAAATCTTGAACATTCCCAGTATTTATTTACTTACTTAGTTTATTTTATAATTGAAGTTGCCCGCTTTGCTGAAAAAGATGCAGCGCAAAAAGCACAAAAGCATTTGCCTTCTGCAAATGATCTTAATATAAATACCAAAATTTCTGGCAATGAAATAGTATGGGCTATTATTGAAAATGCTACTTTCCAAAAATCGGTTGAGCAGTTTAAAATAAAATATGCAATAGATGATGAACTGGTAAGAAAAGCTTACCTGGCATTAGTTTCATCTTCTGAATATATAGAATATACAGCCATACAATCGAGAGATAAGAAATCTGAAAGGAAGATACTTGAATTTATTTTTTCTGATCTTATGCTTCTGGATGAAAATTTTATAAGCGATGTGGAAGAAAAATTTATTCATTGGGAGGATGATGCAGAAATGATAATAGCGCTTATGAATGGTTTTTTGCAAAAGCCTTCTTCATTTAATTTTGGAGAAATGGTAAGTAAAGAAAAGATGGATTTTGCGATTGATTTGCTGGAATGTGCTATTGATAAAAAAGAATATACGCTTGAGCTTATTAAGCCAAAATTAAAAAACTGGGATGCCGAACGTATCGCTTCGCTTGATATGATATTGATGCAAATGGGCGTTTGCGAATTTCTTTTTTTTGAAACCATTCCTCCAAGAGTTACTATTAACGAATACATTGACCTGGCAAAAGAATACAGTACAGAACAAAGCGGCCATTTTGTAAATGGAATTTTGGATAATATTCATAAAGAGTTGCTGGCGCAGAATAAAATCAATAAGAAGAATTTTAAAAACAGTACTTTATAATACCTTTGCAAAAAAATAAATTAATGGATAAATTTATAGCGGGCTTCTTACTTATATTCACTTTTTTTTCATGCAACATACGCAATGCAAAAAATAACGGTGATGTTCAGGCGGCAAATTTAAGCCAACACTTTACTGATTCAACAACAGTTCAAATGATTGATTCAGTTTATAATTTTGGCAAAGTTGCTGATGGTGAAAAAGTAGAATACAGTTACCGGTTCAGGAATACAGGAAAAAATTCTTTAATAGTTTCATCAGCAATTGCAAGCTGCGGCTGTACCGTTCCTGAAAAACCTGAAGAACCTATAAAGCCCGGCGAAACAGGATTTTTAAAAGTGGTTTTTAACAGCAAAGGAAGAGTTGGGCCGGTGCATAAAGACATCACCGTTACTTCAAATGCTTATCCCAAATTTCCGGTTTTACAATTGACAGGTGACGTGACTTCAAACGATAAATAATTTTCTTTTAAAAGTTTTTTTATAAATAAAACAAAACAGATAATATGAATGTAGCAATGGTTTATTTAATGTTGGGACAGGGTGGACAGGGTGGTGGCGGTTTTCAATTTGTATTTTTGGGATTGATGATCCTTGTATTCTGGATGTTTATGATACGGCCGCAGGCAAAAAAAGCAAAGCTTCAAAAACAGTTTATGACCAATCTGCAAAAGGGAGATAAAATCGTTACGATTGCGGGCATACATGGCACTGTAAATAAAATAAATGAAGACGGAACCTTTATGCTTGAAATAAATCCCGGTTCATATATTAAAATGGAAAAAAGTGCAGTAAGTATGGAAATGACGGCCAACCTGAATAAGACGCCGGCGCCCATAAAATAAAAATAGTTAAATAATAAAAGCCCTTCAATTTGTAATGCAGGGCTTTACTATTTATGAAACCATAATTTTAAGGAGTTGATGCGCTAATGCTGTTATAATAAGATATTGCTTTCAGAAAATCATCCTCTTTTTTAACCCTTAATTTATTTTCTTTCACGTAAGCATCTACTTGCGATTTTTTATCTGATGTTAATTCATCCAGTGAAGAAGAACTAAATTTAACCGGGATTACTTTGTTATCTACCAAAGCGCTTTGATTGATATGCAATACATATTTCCTTGAATTGTTTACAATTCCATTTGAATAATTTTCACCTTCAGGCTTTTTATTATACTCCTGAAAAATAGTTATTTTACCTTTAGTAAGTACTTGTACAAAATTAGCAGCATAAGGGTTAATATCATTCCTGAAAACCATATCTGATCCGGAATTGTCGGAATGATCCTGGGTATAAATTTTAATTTCTTTTACATTATCACTAAATTCAAAAACCGTATCATTCTTTGAATACAAAAATTTATTCACTGCTGCATTCAGATTTATTTTTCCAAGTATATATTTTTCACCATTTTTTAATATTACCTCGCCGGCTCTCCAATCATCAAACAACATAGGATTCCCTTCAACTGAATTATCTGCCTTTTCTTTATAAGCACGGTTTTCAAAAGATTCTCCTGCTGCGTATGGCGCCGGAGATGAGAATGCTCCGCTTTGTGAAAAAGACAATGAAACAACAAGAGATGATAATGAAGTAAGGACTAATTTTAGCATTTATATTTTTTTAGTGAACAAATTAATTTGAAGGATTTAAAGTTATGCTAATAGCAAATAAATTGATTAAAAAAATAATATAAGGAAGCGATTGTACTGTTCATTTTTTTACGAAGCAGATGTATTGAGGCTATTGTAAAAGCTTATTATCTTTAAAAAATCATCTTCTTTTTTTGGCTTTAATTTATTTTCTTTCACATAAGAATCAACCTGGTTTTTTTTGTCTGATGTTAATTCATCAAGAGCAGTAGAACTAAACTTGACAGGAACTATCTTATTGCCTACAACTGCATACTGATTGGTATGTAATACATATTTCCTTGTATTGTTAACAATCCCGTTTGAATAATTTTCACCTTCAGGTTTTTTATTATACTCCTGAAAAATAGTTATTTTACCTTTAGTAAGCACTTGTACAAAATTAGCAGCATAAGGGTTTATATCATTTCTGAAAATCATATCTGAAGAGGGATCATTTACATGGTTATCACCATAAATTCTTATCTCTTTTACTTCATCAAAAAATTCATACATGGTATCATTCTTATAATAGATAAATTTATTTCTTGATGCATCCAGGTTTATTTTTTCCACATGGAAAATTTCGTTGTTTTTTAATGTTACTTCACCACTCTTCCAATCGGTAAAAAATAAAGGTGTTCCCTCTACATCCCCTAATCTGTCATTTATATTAAAATGCTGCCCTCTGAATGGATCGGCTAAAATGTTGCTCTGATCAGTACCATTCAATTGAACAGGCAAAGTACCATTTGTAGCTCCGGAAGGCCTGACTATATTTTGTGTAAATGCCAATGAGATAAACGAAAACGATAACGTAGTGAAAAGAAATTTTAGCATGCTTTATAGTTTTTAGCCGTCAAAGATAATAGATAATCAAATTATTACCCACACTTTAACAGGCTAATAAAATATTAATTTTTTGATACATTTGGGCTATGTTGAAAATAGGCTTAACGGGCGGCATCGGAAGTGGTAAAAGTACCATTGCGCGCATTTTTGAAGTACTGGGTATTCCTGTTTATTATGCAGATGACGCTTCTAAACGGCTGATGAACGAGAACGAAGAATTAAGAGACAAGATCAAACAAGTATTTGGAGAAGATGCATACCTCAATGGCGACCTGAACCGAAGGTATTTGTCTGAGCAGGTTTTTAATGATGAAAATAAACTGGCTTTGCTGAATTCTTTTGTTCATCCCGTAATTATTAAAGATGCAGAACAATGGATGCAAAAGCAAAAAGCTCCTTACGTTATAAAAGAAGCAGCGCTGATTTTTGAAAGCGGCTCACAAAAAAACCTTCATTATGTAATAGGTGTGAAAGCGCCTATAGAGCTGCGTTTGCAAAGAGCTATGCAACGCGATAATATTTCTGGAGAGCAGGTAAAGGCAAGAATGAGCCAGCAAATGGATGAAGAAGCAAAACTGCGTTTATGCGACTTCGTTATCATCAATGATGAAGAGCAGTTAGTAATTCCGCAAGTACTCAAACTTCACGAGAAATTTCTTTCTGTAAAGTCAAAATAATTTTATTGTTTACTTGAGCATTGCCAGCCCCTTCTTAATTCTTATAAATCCCTCTACAATATTTTTCATATTATTTGCAAAAGAAATTCTTATGCAATCCGGTTCGCCAAACGCATCGCCGGTTACAGTAGAAACATGTGCTGTATTTAAAAGGTACATGCAGAGGTCGCTTGCATTATTAATTACTTCATTGCCTGATTTTTTTCCAAAATATTTTTTTACTTCCGGAAAAATATAAAATGCTCCATCAGGTTCTGTGCATCTTATATCAGGAATTTCTTTTAATAATTCCATCACTTTTTTTTTACGGGCTTTAAATTCTTTCACCATTTTATAAGTTGCAGAAAGTGGGGAATCGAGGGCTGTAATCGCTGCTCTTTGTGCAATTGAATTGGTACCACTGGTAAATTGCCCCTGTATTTTTTCACATGCTTTTGCAATTTCTGTATTGGCTGCTATATAACCTAATCTCCAACCCGTCATTGCAAAGCCTTTACTTAATCCGTTTACAATAATCACACGATCCTTTATGAAATCAAATTGTGCAATGCTTTGATGCCCGCCTCCGCCATCATGTGCATAATTGATGTACTCGTAAATCTCATCGCTTATAATAAAAATGTTGGGATGTTTTTGAAATACTTTCGCCAAACCTTCCAGTTCATTTTTCGTGTACACGGCACCAGTAGGATTGCATGGTGAAGAAAAAATAAATAATTTTGTTTTATCTGTTATTGCATCTTCAAGTTGCGCTGCTGTTAATTTAAATCCGGCTTTGGATGTTGTTTTTATAAATACAACTTTTCCTCTTGCAAATTTTGCAATTTCAGAATAAGAAACCCAATAAGGTGTTGGAATAATAATTTCGTCATCATCATCAATTATACTTAAAACTGCATTGGCAATGCTTTGCTTTGCACCGGTGCTTACTACAATTTGCAGTGGCGTATAGGCAAGACCGTTATCCCGCAATAATTTTCTGCAAATGGCTTCTCTTAAATCAAGATAACCGGCTACAGGAGTATAATGGCTCCAGTTTTCGTCAATTGCTTTTTTAGCTGCTTCTTTTATATGATCAGGTGTATTAAAGTCTGGTTCGCCTACACTTAAATCCACTACATCAATTCCCTGTGCTCTTAATTCACGGCTGAGCTTTGCCATTTTCAATGTTTCAGGTTCATTAAATCTTAACAGGTTTGAAGAAAGTTGCATGTATATTATTTTATTAGAAAGTTGCAAAAGTAAGAGAGAAATGTTGCAGGAGCAAAATGCTTATTTATCGTACTTAAATTTATCTCCGGTTGGAGGGGACACCAACCGGGGCAGCCCGCCGTGGGCGGTGTCTTCACCGCCCACAATAAAGGTTATTTATCATAAATAATTTTAAAAGAAGAAAGGTTGGGCTGATATATCTTTTTTCTTTGAGACTCATAATTATATATTACCTGACCGAGATTTTTCATAAAAGGAAATCCTATGGAATCATATTCATATTTATCATCATTTACAATCCCATTTGTATTGCAATTGATAGCGGCAGATAAAAAGAATTCAATATTTTTATCAAAGTTAACGATGTAGGCTACATCAATCATTTGTCCATAAGCATCTCCAACCTTATTGAAAATTCTTATATTTTTTGGTAGCGGTTCTTTTTGTGATCCATATAATAAAAACTTTCCATAGCTATCAGGATAATTAACTGAATCGTAAGATGGATAAACTGTTTCAGAAGGGAATTGCGACATGTATTTATATAAAAAATTATAATCATCTTTTGTAAGATTAAATTTTTGTTTTGCAGGAATATTATCTGGGAAAATTACACTCCATAATATTTGATGAAGGTCTTCAAGGCATATCCGGTTCTTTTTTGAAAAATTCATTGGTGCATGTATAAGTTCGCCATTGTTGTAATGTGCATTTCCGAGAGAATCATGTCTTTCTGAATATTTAACTTCATTAAAAACCAAAGGCTTGCTGTATAAAATAGTATTGTTGTTATCTAAAAATGTAACCGGGTTGGTATGTCTGTTCTCATCTTCGGTTAAAAAAATATCAAGCCGGTGCAGTATTTGTGCATCTTCATATCCTTTTTTGTGAAGCTGATCATTTATATATTGCTGCCCTAAAAATTCATACAGCCTGTTGAAGGCCTCATTATCGCTTACTAAAAAAATTCTTTTGATATAGCTTTCTATATTTGGGCGGCCATCCGGTGTTTGCGGATCATTGTAAGTTGGTACTTGCCCGCTATAAGCAGCTTCTGTTATCATTGAACTGTTTTTTGTAATGCCGGTATTTTGCAATTCATTTAATCTTTGTAAAGCAAGCAAAACTGTTGGCAATTTTACAGTGGAAGCCGGATAAAAATATTTTGATGAATCTACATTAAAGTAGTAATCAGTAAATTTTGGATTGTTTTGTTTATCTCTGTTTACCTGCGTATAAATTATTTGTACATTCCAGTCTTTCCTGAATTTTAAAATGCTGTCAAAATATTGCGGGTATTGGTTTAAAATATTTACAAGAAAAGAATCTGTTTTGGCATGATCAATTATTGTATTGGCTATGGAATCTTTATTTTCTACTGAATCCTTATTGATGTCTTTTTTTGTTGCATTATTTTTTTTGGTTGCGGTGTCTTTCATCAGTTCATTTTTAGGTGGAAGTTTTACAACTTGGGTTGGCTTGAATGTATTACAGGATATGAATAATGCAATTACTACACATGCAAATCCCATCGTTTTTATTTTCATATTTAAAATATTAATTCAAAAATATAGAAATTCAAATGGTAAAAATGACTTTGCTATTTCAAAAATGCCTTTTGCAGAACGTAAAATCGTGGTCAATTTCAACTTCAAAACCCTATCTTTGCCAACTTCTAAAAAATAAGATATGAAACTGAAAGGTTTGGTGTGGTTTTTTGCTATTACCCTGATTGTTATTTCAATTTACCAGCTTTCTTTTACATGGGTAGTTAACAGCCATGAAAAGAATATGAAAGCCAAAGCGGTAAGAATGGTAACTATGGGCCATCCCGGCATTAACGGCGACGAAAAAGATAATCTCGTAAAAGTTCAATTTCAAAGGCTGCTCGACAGTACCAGGGACGTAAAAGTTTATCCTTTACTCGGAACTACTTATCAAAAGTGTAAAGAAAATGAATTGAATCTCGGGCTTGATTTGCAAGGCGGAATGAATGTTACCTTAAACGTAAGCCTCGAAGGGCTTATAAAATCGTTAAGTAACAATCCAAAAGATCCGCAATTGATAAATGCATTGAATGCTACCAATGCGCAAAAGGTTGCAAGCGATCTTGATTACATTACTTTATTCGGGCAGGTTTTCAAGCAGCAAAACCCTTCCATTAATTTGTCGTCATTATTTGCAGGCGCCGGAAAATCTATTAAAATAACTGATAATAATGAACAGGTGCTTGACCAGTTACGAACAGTTTCAAAAACAGCGATTAATCAAACCTATAAGGTTCTTCTAAGGCGTATTGATCAATTTGGCGTTGCACAACCCAATATAAACCTTGATGAAAATAAAGGAATTATTACTGTTGAGCTGGCAGGCGTTCAGGATGCAACAAGAGTAAGAAATTTGCTGCAGGCTTCTGCGCATCTCCAGTTTTGGGAAGTGTATAACATAAGCGAAATATCAAAAAATATTGAAGATGCTGATAAAGCGCTTTCTGCATACCTGAGTGGTGTAAAGATTGATTCAGCAAAAAATATAAATGATACCTCAAAGAATAAAATTGATTCAACAAAGAATCCCGCTTTGGAGCATCCGCTGGCAAATGTTATTCATTTTATAGGGCCTCAGCAGGATAAAAGCGGCAAGCCGCAATACTTTGCAGCTATTGCAAATATTGAATTGAAAGATACTTCAAAAGCTAATGAATATTTGAACCTGGATATTGTAAAAAATAATTTCCCATCTAACCTCAAATTCTTATATGGCCTTGAAGAAAAAGATGATAAAACCAACCGTAAATATTTTGCCTTATACGCAATAAAAACCATACCCGGTACTGATAAAGCAAAGCTGGAAGGTGAAGGTGTAGAAGATGCGCAGCAGGATTATGATGAGCGCAGCCGCCCTGCAATTAAAATGCAGATGACACCAACAGGGAGCCGCACATGGGCAAAGTTGACAACTGATAATGTGAATAAGCCCATTGCCATTGTTCTGGATGATGTTGTTTATAGCGCCCCAAATGTAAACGGCCCTATTGAAGGTGGTAACTCTGAAATAAGTGGAAACTTTACAGTTGAAGAAGCACAAGACCTTGCCAACATTTTAAAAATTGGTAAAATAGATGCACCTGCAAAAATTGTTTCAGAACAAATTGTAGGGCCCACACTCGGTAAGGAAGCCGTACAAGGCGGAGCCAAAGCGTTTCTTATTTCATTTATAGTGATTTTTATTTTGATGCTGATATATTATAATACAGCAGGATGGGTTGCCAACATTGCTTTAATCTTAAACTTATTATTTACCATTGGTGTTTTAAGTGCATTGGGCGCAACGCTTACTGCTGCCGGTATTGCCGGCCTTGTGCTTACCATTGGTATGGCAGTAGATACTAACGTAATTATTTTTGAAAGAATTAAGGAAGAGCTCACTCGTGGTAAATCGTACCAGCAGGCTGTGAATGATGGTTACCGCCGATCGCTTGCACCGGTTATTGATGCGCACGTAACCACATTTTTAACTGCAGCCATATTATTTTATTTTGGTTTAGGTCCTGTGCGGGGTTTTGCAACAACGCAAATGCTGGGTATTTCACTTTCTCTTTTTTGCGGAATATTATTATCAAGATTGGTTACAGATGTTTGGACAAATAAGCAAAGGCATTTTATATATTTCACAGCTTTTTCCAGGAAAATATTTAAGCATGCCAGCTTTAAATTTATTGAGTACAGGAAATATGCATACGGAATTTCTGTAATCGTTTTAATTCTTGGTGTCGGGTCATTCTTTAATGGTTTTCATGAAGGTGTTGAATTTAAAGGTGGAAGAAGCTATACCATACAATTTGATCACAACGTGAAAAATTCTGACGTATTAAATCCATTGCGTGATGCACTCGATGGAGATTATGTTGTTATAAAAACTGTTGGTGACAATAAGCATTTGAATATTACAACCGCTTATTTAAAAGGAGTTGACAATGCTGATAGTGCAGTGCAAATGCGTTTATTCCAGGGATTGAAAGCGCAGTTACCGCCAACGCTTACCTATCAGCAATTTGTAAAAAATAATATCCAGGGCTCGCAGGTAGTGCAACCTATCATTTCCAAGGACCTTAAAAATGGCGCTATAAAAGCTACGATTTTTGCACTCATGGCAATTATATTATACATTTTCATTCGTTTCCGCGACTGGAGATATTCTATGGGTACAATTGTGTCTTTATTGCATGATGTGTTTGTGGCTCTCGCTGTATTTTCTTTCTTTAAAAATATTGTGCCCTTCCCGTTAGAAATTGATCAGCATTTTATTGCTGCTATTCTTACGGTAATTGGTTTCTCTATGAATGATACGGTAATTGTATTTGACAGGATACGTGAATACAGCAGGCATATGAAGGGTGCGGATAAAACAACAATCATTAACAGCGCGGTTAACGATACATTGAGCCGTACCATCATGACTTCGGTAACTGTGTTCTTAACGTTGCTTATCCTGTTTATTTTTGGAGGCGAGGTTACAAGAGGATTTTCTTTTGCCATGTTGATTGGTGTTATTACCGGAACATATTCTTCTATATTTGTTGCAGCGCCTATACTGGTTGACTTTGCAAAAGACAAGCCTTTAGGTGAAGCTGACCTTGCCACTGAAAATGTAAAGAAAGCATCCGAAGCGAAGCTGGCAAAAACTGTGAAAGCAAAATAAGATTTATAATTTGACATTATATAAACCTGCAGGTGTAAAGTTTGCAGGTTTTTTTTATTTATGTCAAAAAAATAAAACCTGTATTATAATTTATAAGAGTTGAAAATTTATAAAGCCACGCTGCCAGTATATACACTACTGGCAGCATCTTTTTCATCATTGCTTAAAAAGCCAATCCATGTTTCTACAGCATGGCTCTGCATCATATTGGTTATTAATAAAGCCTTGCACTCGGCTCTTACAGCCGCGGATAATGTATAAATAATTTGCTTTACAGAAGGGAAATAAGCAACCAATATCACTTTATCATTTGCTTTTGCAGTGCCGGTGCCACTATTATCTGTCCAGTTAAAAAAAATATTGCCTTCTTCGTTTACTGCTGCATTTGCATTTTCAGCAGCAGGTAGTGGGCCTTTTGAAATTAAAACGAGTGGGTAAGAAATACTGATATGCGGATAGCTGCCCACAATGGCAAGGTTCATAATAGCGCTGGTGGCCTTGTTGTAGCCGGTGCCGGTATCGCCATAAGCGGGAAAGCTTTTATTAAAAAAGCCTGTGCCGGAAAATGTTTTGGTAAACTCATTGCATACTTTTATTTTTTGTTGCTGAGCAAGCCTTTTAAGAGTCATATCCTTGCTTGTTTTCCGGCGTTTTGACCTTATAAAATTTTTCCCGTTTCTCATGTATCCTGATACATTTCCTGCCTTTCCGATAAATGCGCCGAGAATGCCATTTGGTATGCGAGCCATTATAATAAATTTAAATAAATCAATAAAATAAATAGCTGCCTTAGAGCAGCCTGGTTATAATTTAAAACGCTAACAGAAAGAATTTATTGCGAAAGTAATTCGATCTGAATAATCGAATATGAATCGAATAATGATCGAATTAAAAGCGAATGACGAGCGGTTTATAGTGCAAGAAAGCATAAGGAAATAAGAAGCATATAAGAAAGAGAAAATAAAACATTGAGGCAATAAATAATATATGGTGAATACTTCGCCGGGGCGAAATAATTTTTGAAATGGGTATAACATAAATGGTTAAACGGAAAACAGTTCTCAATAATCAGTGGTCCATAGGCACTATCTCCACGTCTTTTGCGAGGCGCCCGCATACAGCTTCAAGTATAAAATAATTTGGCAGCGTCGAAGCAATCCATTGTATAACGCTTATGGTTAAACGAAAATTAATGGCGTAATGGTTAATGGGCAGTACATCTGCGTTTATACTTTACTGTTATACTTGAATTAATTTCTGATAAGAGATATAAAAAAAATAAAAGCTCTTTTTAAAAAAACGGCGAATGTAGTTTAAAAAAAGGAAACAAAATTTTTCTTTATACTTGCTTTATAAGATAAGGATGTCTATGTTTGGCTCGCCAAAGAGAATTGTAATCAGCGCAAAGCTTACCAAACAAAACTGACATTGAGAAAATTTCATTTCTTCTTCTTCTTATCTTGCATGCTTACTTCATATAGTAAGGCTCAAAGTCTCGACACTCTTTCTTCAAATGTTCAAAATATTCCTGATAAATATTATTCTGTAATTGGAAAGAAATATTCTTCTATTGAAGAAAGCCTTACCAAGAAGTCAGTAAAGTATTTACAAAAATTGCAACGGCAGGAAAGGAAGATGAACGAAAAGATACTGGCCTTTGATTCTTCAGCAAATAATAACTTGTTTGCAGAAAGTGAATCGAAATATTCTGAACTAATCAATCAGATTTCAAAAAAGGGGAAAGTTGGAGATAATATCCAATTGAAACAATACAATTCTTATCTCGATACTGCTGGCACCTCTTTATCATTTCTTAAAAAGTACAGCGATGCATTAGTCAAATTAAATTTACCAATTGCCTCTTTAGATCAATTGAAATCAAAACTGAATCAATCGGAAAAGATAACAGCGTTTATTGCTGAACGAAAAAAACAGGTGCAGGAAGTATTATCTCAATACACAAAATTACCAGCCTCTTTAAAAAGACAATATGACCAGTTAAATAAAACAGCATACTATTATTCTGCACAGGTGCAGGAATATAAAGAGATGCTGAAAGACCCAAAGAAGATTGAAAAGAAAACAATTGCATTGCTTAATAAAATACCTGCTTTTCAAAAATTCATGCAGCAAAACAGCCAATTGGCTTCTTTATTCAGAGTGCCTGATAATTATGGCAGCGCTCAAAACCTAACGGGATTGCAGACACGCAGTTCGGTTCAATCATTAATACAGCAAAGAATAGCAGCAGGCGGTGCAAATGCTCAATCCCAAATACAACAAAATCTTGCTGCTGCACACGCTGAAATGAATAAGCTAAAGGATAAAATAAATCTATTAGGTGGTGGCAGTGGCGATTTGGAAATGCCCAACTTTAAACCCAATTCTCAAAAGACAAAACCATTCTTAAAAAGGCTTGATTACGGATTTAATGTGCAGTTCGGCAAAAATAATTCATTAGTTCCTTCTGCAAGCGATATAGCATTAAGTATTGGGTATAAGTTGAATGATAAAAGTGTTGCAGGTATTGCAATGAGCTATAAGCTCGGGCTTGGAAGCATTCAGCACATTCAAATTACCAGCCAGGGGCTTGGATTAAGAAGCTTTCTTGATTATAAAATTAAAAAACAATTTTATGTAAGTGCCGGATACGAAATGAATTACAATTCAGCCTTTAAAAACATAGAGCAGTTAAAAAATTACAATGCCTGGCAAAGAAGCGCTTTGATTGGTATTACAAAAAAATATACAATCAGTAAAAAAGTGAAAGGGAATATGCAGTTGCTGTATGATTTTTTAGCGCATAGGCATGTACCGGTTTCACAACAAATATTGTACAGGGTTGGGTATAATTTTTAAAAAATAAAATATGAAGCGTTCTATTTTTATTGTATTTGCTTTAAGTATTATGGGAAATGTATGTATTAGCCAAAGTGCGCCTAATTTAGCTAATTCGTCTATTCTTTCTCCGACTACACAAATGGCAAGTCAGTTAAGTTCTGTTCCGGTTAATATTTTCACTGGTGTTCCACAGGTTGGTGTTCCTATATATTCCTACAATAATTCCAATAACGGCCTTTCTTTTAATATATCGCTTAATTATTTTGCAGGTGGAACTCAGGTAGGCCAATCATCAACTTCTGCCGGGCTTGGATGGTATTTGAATGCGGGTGGTGTTATTACCCGCACTGTAAGAGGAGCGCCGGATGACCAACCTGTCAGCGGCTTTATGTATGCTGCTGCTATCCCAACAGATTTCAGGAGTAATGGCAGTAAATACTATTTTGATACTTTAGATGCTCAGCAGGATGTTTTTCAATTTAATTTCAACGGACAATCCGGTAAGTTCTTTATTGGCAAAAATGGGCAGATTGCAGTAGTGCCAACATCTAAAATGAAAATTGTTCCTACATTTGGTACCGGCAGTTTGGCTCAAAAGATTATCGCTTTCCGCATTATTACCGAAGATGGTATAAAATATGATTTCAACAATCCCGAAGGCACAACTATTACTACCAAAGGGGCTGACTCTTCATTATTCAGGTCTGCGTATTCAGGTCAATATTATTACTCATCCTGGTATTTAAGCCAGATTATTTCCGTTTTTAATACTGATACTATAAAGATAAATTATAATCAATATGCTTCTTCATCAGATTTTGCTTATCCCCAGGTAACGTTTGTAAGAAACTCAGATGCTGTGCGTACTAAAACGTTTACGCCTATTGGTACCAATTCGTCAGGCTGGATACAAATAAGCTCAATTGTCTTTCCCGAGAAAACGAATGTTTCTTTTTATTATGGCAGTTATGGAATCACAAAAATAAAAATCAGGGATACAGCATTTAGGTATGGCTATTCATTAGATTATATAACGCAAGACTTTAATAGTAATCCAATAAGATGGCTGTTACAAACAATTACTCCTTATACGGCAAAAGAAAAAAAGAATCCCTACTTTTTTGTATATAATCTGCCCTACTTTCCGGCACTTGGAAGCGGATACGATACCATACAAAATCAAAGAGACCATTGGGGATATTACAATGGTGCCAACAATGGTACGAATGTAATACCCCAGGTAAACGGCTATAGCTGGGGGGCTAACAGGAACCCCGATTCATTGCATGCCATTGCAAGTTCTTTAAAGAGCTTTACAATACCGAGTGGTGGATCAATTTATTATGATTATGAACTTAACGATCATTTGCCTTATACAAAAGATCCGCACAAGATTATAATTTCCCCAACGGTTGCCAATTCAAATACTATTACGCTTAACCAGGTATTTAACACAAAACATCAGTTAACTTTTGCCTTGGACAGTACTGTATCAAGAGCAGGAACAGCGCCTGTAACAGGTACTGGAAATGTTACGGTGAATATTAAAAACACCGCCGGTACTATTACTTATGCAACATTTACTTTATCTCTATACGATTTATTTTACCAGGGAATAAAAAGTTTTGTATGTAATGTTTCAAACGGAAATTATTTATTAGATATACCTGCTGTAACAGGAACTACCATAACAGGAAGTTTTCCTATCAACATTACCTGGGAAAATAAGCTAACCGATATTACCCATACCGCTATAGCTGCAGGCGGCCTGCGGGTGAAAAGAGTAACCCGTACCAACGCCATTGATGACCCTGCCGCCACAGTGCAGGAATACCGTTATATAAATACTGATGGCACAAGCTCAGGCTTTTTGGGAGATATACCAAAGTATGATTATCCTTACCAGGAAACGGTTAATTTTAATGGAATCACTACCACCAGCTATACCGCTGTAAGCAGTGAACCTGTAAATACCATGGACTACGCCCAGGGAAGCCCTGTAGGATATAGTCGTGTGGAAATTTATGAAGGTACATCAACTCATAATATAGGTAAAACAGTATATGACTTTACTTCAATGCCCGATGCTAATTCGGGTGTTTTCACGGAGACTTTCCCCTATCAGCCGGAAGATTTAAGAGATTGGGGAATAGGGATGCCTAAAAAAATTTCAGTGTATGACAGCACCGGAAGGTTGCTTAAAAAAACAATAAATACTTATGGGTTTGACAGTACCTTGTTTGTAAACACTAATTTTAAATCAATAAAGCTTGGAAATTCTTTTACTTATTACAATGGCGACCCAAATCTTACCGCTACACCTAAAACCAGAACTTATATAGCACAGGATTATTACCCAATTACCGGAAGGGCTTATGTTCTTTCCACCATTGATACTATATTTCAGGCAAACGGTTCCTTAAATACTTCTTACGCTTATTTTACTTACGACAGCAATTATAATGTAACAAAAATTGCTTCCAGCTATGACCGTAACAGAGGATTGCAATTAGAAAAAAGATTCTATTACCCCTATAATTATACCCTTGGCGGAAGCATTGGAAAGCTAAGGGACAGTAGCATTATAACACCTGTTATTGCAACTGAAAACTGGATCACCGGAGATGTTAATCCAAGAATACTTTCAGGTACAATAACTGATTATCAGCAAGTAGGCAGCTATGTTAAGCCGCTTGCAGTATATGCTTTGCAATCCAATGCTCCTGTAGCGCAAAGTACCATAGGAACTTTTAATTCTGCGCTTTTAAACAGGAGTGCTACGTATTTTGTAAAGCAAAATAATTTTATAAGTTATGATAGTAAAGGAAACCTGTTGCAAACGCAAAATACCCTTTCAGGAATAAACAATTCAGTTATTATGGATTATGGCCAGCAATATGCAGTTGCTAAAGTAAATAACGCTGCTTATACTGACATTGCATACAGCAGTTTTGAAGCAGATGGTACAGGTAACTGGACAATACCAAGTGCTGTAAGAGATACATTAAACGCTGTTAGCGGTAAAAAAAGTTATAACCTTAGCAATGGGAATATCTCTAAAAGCGAGCTTTCCTCTGCTATAAGCTATCTCGTTACGGTTTGGGCAAAAACCGGCGCTGCCGTAAATGTAAATGGTGTTGCATTAAGCAATATACTTGCAACACAAAATAACTGGAACCTGTATTCAACCCCGTTAGCAGGAATTACAACAGTAACAATAAGTGGAAGTGGCTTAATTGATGAGTTACGGCTTCATCCTAAAGATGCCAATATGGTTACCTCTACGTATGAGCCATTAATTGGAGTAAGCAGCATGGCTGATGCCAACAATACAATTATGTACAATGAATATGATAACCTTAACCGCCTGAAATTAGTACGGGATAAAGATAAAAATATAGTAAAGCGGTACGATTATGCTGATACCTCCATGTTAATAAGTATTGCGCCAATCTGGAGCATCTCAAAAGGTTGCCAGGACGGTATAAATGGCCTTTATGATTCTACGAGAACTGATACTAATCCTTACAGTGATACCTACAATACTCACACAACCACTACATGGACTAACTATTGTACCTGTTCTGTGTCTGGTTCTCATCCTGATTATAAATTAGTAAATGGAGCTTGCGAACAAGGTATAACGTGTAATACCTCTTCTACTTATATAAAACTTAATAATAACTGGAGGTGCATTTATCATTATAAATGGAGTGATAATAGTATAAGCCAGGATTATACAATATATGGCCCGACATCCTGCCCGTTAGGATGCTTCAGTCAATAAATTATAAATTATGAATAAAATTTTGAGTCTTTTAGTTGGATTTACATTAGTAACAACTACTATTTATGATTTTTCTGTAAAAGATATTGATGGAAATAATATAAGCCTTGAACAGTTCCGGGGGAAGAAAATATTATTTGTAAATACTGCTTCTAATAGCAGCTATACTAATCAGTATGCAAGTCTTGAACAGCTTTACCAAAAATATAAAGACAGCCTGGTCATTATCGCTGTTCCTTCCAATTCATTTGGGAATGAAGCTGGTACTAATTCCGCAATAAAAGAATTTGTAAAGAACAGGTATCATGCTCATTTTATAATAACTGAAAAAAGTATAGTGGCCGGTGAAAGCCAAACGCCATTGTATGCATGGCTTACCCATATTGAGCAGAACGGTATGATGAATAATGCTGTTGGTGATGATTTTTATAAATTTTTAGTTGACGGATCAGGGAAGCTTGTTGGCGGCTTTGTTTCATCGGTTGACCCGATGAGCAAGGCAGTGCAGGATGCTATTACGAATCAATAGACCTCGCCCCTGGCCTCTCCAAAGCAGAGGAGGATAAAAAGAACAATTTTATAATATGGTTGATTACATAAATACTGCTTATGAAATGGCAAAAACCAATTGGTAAAAAAGATTTAAAAGAATATTTTTTTCAGCAAACTGCGCCTGATATTGTCCCTCTCCTTCGGAGAGGGGTTGGGGTGAGGCTGCTTATGCTCTTATTTTGCACACTCTTTGTTTCACATTGTGTTGTTGCGCAAAATATCCCTACAACAGCAACAGGGCCTGCCGGTGCTACGGCAAGAAAAGTACCTGTAGCTGAGTTGGACCCGTCCATATATTATTTGCGTACACTCGTGCCCGTTATGCCTACCACCGATTCAAGCCGGGTAACTGTTAACGCCTGGGCTGACAGTGTGAATATTTCTACCCAGTATTTTGATTTATTAAGCAGGCCGCTGCAAACCG
>JBBRTG010000027.1:0-34670 GCA_038244655.1 Chitinophagales bacterium | reverse complement strand
ATTGGCGCCAAACGTGTTGTTTTAGATTCTCTTGAATCTATCTTTGCAGGCGTTACAGATGTTGGCATTCTTCGCTTAGAGATGAAAAGACTTTTCAGATGGCTTAAAGAAAAACAGGTCACGGCAATTGTTACAGGCGAGCCTGGAGAAAACGGTTCATATACCCGTCACGGCCTGGAGGAGTATATCTCCGATTGCATCATTCTGCTGGATAACAGGGTCAGAGACCAAATCGCCACCCGTAGAGTTCGCGTAATTAAATATCGGGGGTCAAGTCATGGAACAAGCGAATATCCATTTGTTATAGATGATGAAGGACTTTCAGTAATTCCTATCACGTCAGCAGGGCTTGAACAACCGGGCACAGGCAAGAAGGTTTCGACAGGAATTCCATCGTTTGACAAATTGTTCAAGCGTGGTTCAGGTTACACCAAGGGTAGCACCATACTGGCATCGGGCACAGCAGGCAGCGGAAAAACAAGTTTTGCGGGGGCATTTGCAATAGAAAGTTGTAAACGTGGGGAACGATGTCTTTTTTTCTCCTATGAAGAATCAGCCGGGCAGCTCACTCAAAACATGAATTCTATCGGTATTGATTTTGCGCCATGGATAAAAAAAGGACTCTTAAAGATTGTGGCTATCAGACCTTCCTTTCTTGGTTTAGAGATGCATTTATTGAATGTTTATAAGCTCGTTGATAGTTTCAAACCAAAAGCTGTGGTGGTAGATCCCCTCACAAGTCTCGTTGGAGAGGGCGACCAGCGTGAAGTTTCATCAATGATTACCCGCATGATTGATCTCTTTAAATCCAGTGGCATCACTACGTTTTTTACAAGTCTTGTTTCTGCAACCTTTCAAAGTAATACGAGTGGCGAAATCGGTGTTTCATCTCTGATTGACACCTGGATTGTTGTGAGAATGGTAGAAGATGATGAGGGCAGAAAACGCACCCGTGAAGTATTCATTGTTAAGTCTCGTGGCAGTAACCATAATAGCGATGTGCACAAATTTATTTTGAGTGATGATGGAATTATGTTGATGCCAAATGATGGTAAAGCTAAATTAAGCACCAATAAGAAAAAGGATGTTGATAAAAATGTTGCTGAAAACAAAGAAAATCAATAATAAGCCATGAAAACCGTGCAACCTAAATTCATTGTAGGTATTGGCGGCTCTGCCGGTGCGCTTAACGCATATAAGGCTCTGCTGGATGCAATGCCGCATGATACAGGTATGGCATTTGTTTTTATTTCTCACATGAACCCCACCGCCCATAGTCATTTAGCTAAAATACTTTCGAGTCACACGAAAATGTCAGTAACCGTGGCTTCTGAGGCAATGGTGATTCTTGCGAATAATGTTTACATAATTCCTCCGGACTCAGATCTTACTATGGATAACTATAGATTCAAAGTAATTTCCCCTCGCACTTTCGGGCACAAACAAGTAGATGTATTTTTTATTTCACTGGCAAATGAAATGGGTGCCCGTGCTGTCGGCATTATCCTTTCCGGATATGATGGCGATGGTACAGTGGGCTGCAAGCATATAAAAGCTAACGGAGGAAAAACCTTTGCCCAGGACATGTCTGCCGAAGTTGGCTTCATGCCGCTCAGCGCTCAGGCAGCAGGCTATGTTGATTTCGTTTTACCACTTAACAAAATTCCAGATAAGCTAAAAAGATTGGGAGTTGCGCTTAAAACTTAGAAACGATTTACAAAACCCGAAAGTCTTAATTGCAAGTTAAAACAGACCAAATTAAGATTCAATTTCCTGTCCCGGCGGGGTTTTCATAGCAGAGCTAAGTGTGTCAGCATGAAACCCCCGACGTCTATTACATTTCAAAATTTTAAGCGCATATTTTTAAAATCCATGGAAAGTACAGCTGCAAAATATTGGTAATTTTTTTAGACATCGGGGTTTTAATTTAATTATTCAACAAAGATTTCTTTCGCAATGTATCTGTTTTTGTATTTTTCTATATAAAATTACGTGTTACAGAAAGCCACATAAACTGTGATCTTGAGGTTGAGAATTTTGCATCAAAGAAATAGTTTCCGAGGTACACCGTTATAATAATTGTGTTATTAGGGGCGAAGTTTATACTTTGGTTATTTCGGTTAAGAAGTTTTCTTTACGGTTAAATATGCGGCCTGCGCCTAATGTAATTGGTTCGTGAAGACACGAACCATGGTTATAAACTACCCCGCTTTTTTTGTGGCAAATAAAACTTCTTTGAGGTTATCAATATGTAACTGCAGCGCTTCTCCTTTTTGAGCATAACCTTTGGCAAAATTGGAAAAGCCTTTTTTAGCATTATCGCCTTCCATTTTTTTCAACAGCGTTTTGCGCTCTTCCATTATACGCAGGGCTACCCATAAAGTGGATTCCATTATTTCACTCTGTTTAACCTCCAAATCTTTTTCTGAATAAGAATGCCCGATATGGCAACGGTAACGGCTTACATTACCACTTCCGTTTTTAATATTCCATAAACCGCCGCCACAATCAGGACAGGCGAAAATACTTTTCTCCCCCAATTGCTTTACGCTCTCAAAATCTACCACTACTCTTTCTGCAATTTCCGATTCTATAATTACATCATGCGGCGCCGGTTTTTCTTCGGGCGTGGTTTGTGTTATATTAAAAATAACATCGCCCATTTGTGAAAGAGATATGCAATGATCAACCTCCATGCTATTGAGCACAGCCAATGGCATATCAGGATATTCTGCTTCGTTAGGATCCTGAACAATGCTGCTGCCACCACTTCTTTTAATAGCATCCATGCCGGTAGTGCCATCATCAAGCAAGCCTGTTAACACAACACCTATGGTTCTTGTACTGTAAGCCGCAGCCGCCGAGCGAAACAATACATCTATTGAAGGCCGCCAACGGTTTTCTTCGGGTCCGGAACCTAAAAGGATTTTATTTTTTTTAACCAGCAAATGATGATTGGGCGCAGCAATATAAATATGATCTTTTTCAATAGCCTCACCATCTTTTGCGATGCTGCATTTTAATGAAGTATGCTGTTGCAGGCGAAGAGCCAAAAAATCGCTGACACTGGTTCTTGATAAATGAAAAACAATAAAAACAGCAGCATCCATACCTGGTTTTAATTGCGCAACCAATTCAATTAAAGCATTCATGCCTCCGGCCGAAGTGCCTATGACTATAACAAATTTGGGATCTTTCATTTTATTCTTTTTTAAAATGATAATAGGGAAGGATTGTTAGCAGGGAAATATAAAATTACGTTTTACTTTTCATTCAATAATTTATAAACCTCACAGGTTTTTAAAACCTGTGAGGTTTATAACCGATACCGGCTAATCAAATCAAATTGTCATTAAATTGCCTGTAGTTTTCCACTTTGCATTCTTGTAGTTTCAAGCAGGTTATTAATAAGGTGTGTTAGCCTTTCTATTTGTAAATCCATTTTTGCAAGCATGCCTGCTGCATTTGTATTTCCTTCGCTTTCCAATTCCATTTGCAATACCTGTGTGTATGCTTTAATGGTAGTAACGGGTGTTTTTAACTCGTGCGAAGCAATAGTTAGAAAATCGTCTTTTTGTTTAGCAAGATCACGGAGATGCTTGTTTTCTTTAATTGTATGAGTTTCATTTTCTACTTTTTTTTCCAAAAGCCTTCTCTCAGTAATATCTTCGATTACCAGCAGAATCATTTGATCATCATTGTCTTTAATCTTTAGTTTTCGGGCATTTAGCAGCATTACCTTATGTCCTATTGTTTTAAAATTATTGTCAACTTCAAAATCGTTAAATGAATTTTTTTTAAGAAGGGTTTTTTCAAGCAATTTTTTTAATAACGGAATATCCCATTGCCTGTTACCAAGTTCGTATATATGCTTGCCTATTGTGTCCTTTGTATCTGTCTTAAATGTTTTATAAAATGCCTTGTTCACGCTTGAAATGGTTAGCTTAGGATACAGCACAACCAATGGCTCACGTATGGTATTTACAATGCCCTTAGCATAAGCAAGCGCATGTTTTAATTCAAATATTTGTGCGGTTTTATTTTTTTGTAAAGTTTTATTTTTAAGTGCAGGTGTCATAAATAAATTATTAAATTTAGGCTAATAAAAGGGGGATGAATATAATTAATATATGGGAAATTGCATTCCCGATTTATTTATTAAAAGTTTAGTGAAAACAACAATGCTTTACTTAAGCAATATACCTAATACTTAATAACTATTTCAAAATACTCATTGCAATTAATACGCCGCTAATTTTCTGTTTCTAACTTATTCAAAATTTAATTATCTTATAAATATATCTTATAAATATATCGTGTAAGTATTGGTATAAAGTTTGATATTAAACATTTAATCATTTAAAAGATCATGCTTTATTTCAATTTTTATTCTTAGAGAAAGCAAATAAAAATAAAAACAAAAATAAAGACCAGGCAGGTAGCTTTATAGAAAAAGCACGGCATTATTTAATTGCTTTACGGATGCTTGCACAATATTTCCGTTTGTTAGAAAAACTTCATGAGGTGAGGCAGTTGCTTTTTAAGAATGAATATGGGGTTATTGAATTATGAAATAAAATTACTCATAACCAAATTATAACAGGCATATAAAATCTATGGCCTTTAATTTGACGTATAGAATTTATAAACCAATTTATTTACTGTTTTATAAAAGCTATGGCTGATGTAAAACAAAAACAATTAAAACATGAAAAAAATACTGGTATTGTTAATCGTTTCTGCTCTTAGCACCGGCGCTTTTGCACAAAATGACAAAAAAATGGACAAAATGGGCAAAATGAAATCGGAAAAAACTATGAAAGGGAAAGATTGTGTAATGATGAAAGATGGAAAAATGATGATGATGAAAAATGGCGAAAGTATGGAAATGGACAAAGACATGACCATGAACAACGGCACAATGGTAATGAAAGATGGCAATGTAAAAATGAAGAATGGAAAAACTATGATGATGAAAGATGGCGAGTGTGTGTACATGAATGGAAAAATGAGTAAGATGAAAATGGGCAAGATGAAGCACGACAAAATGTGATTCCTCAAAAATTGAATTAATGCCACCAATTTTTGGTGGCATTTTTGTTTATGGGAAAGACGTGTATGGGTTTAATAAAAGTAAAAACCAGAATATTTTTCTAACCTTTTATAACTTAATAAATAAAATATGAAATCAAAAGATTATACAGGCATAGTTCCTGCACAATATACTGGCAAAGAAATTGAAGCCGATGCTTTTAATGAGTTGCATGATAAAGACAAGGCAAAGATTTTTTATGTTGTAGTAAAAGACCGCTTGCTGAATGTAAATAACTGGCATCGTTTAGCCGGAATCATCACCGCGACTTTTCAGGTGGTTGATGCAAAGCACCGGCTTTCGTGTGCGCCCAGCTCAAAATCCTCTAACAGATAGAAATGAAATTGCACATTTTTATTCAGATGAATCTACAAGCTGTTTTATTGTAACGCGTGAAGGCACAAAAATAAGCGCTTTAATAATTGACAGGAATGTAAAACCTAATGATGATACAGAATCACTGACAGATAAATTTCGTCATACTGCTATAGGCATGGGCGCCATAGGCATGTTTTCTAAAATGCAATGGCAAAGCCTTGCAGAGGGTTTGGTGAAAGTGTGAAGTTGCTGTTTTATTGAATTCAAAATACAAATGATAAACTATAAACATTATGCACGCCGAGTTTCCTGCCGGAGACTCGGCTGAGATAATAGTGAGGTTTAATATAAAAAAAGCCGGACGCTGCATTTATAACCATTATTCAAAAACTAAAAAAATTTAATTTCATTATTACTGAGGCGTTACAATTTAGTGAGAGATACCGGACTATTGCCCGCAGTAATAATAAAGCAAAAATATTTAATTATTCAACAAAGATTTCTTTCGCAATGTATCAGTCTTTGTATTTTTCTTTATAAGATTACATGTTACTGAAAGCCCCATAAACTGTGCCCTTGAGGTTGATAATTTTCCATCAAAGAAATAGTTGCCGAAGTACACCGTTATAATAGTTGTGTTATTGGGAGCAAAGTTTATACTGTTAGTTATTTCAGTTAAAAAATTTTCTTTACGGTTAAATATGCGGCCTGCGCCTAATGTAAATGCTTCAGAAAACCTTCCTTTTGAAAATACATTTATGGTGGGTAATATTTCTACAAACCAGTTGCTGTCTATTCCGTTTTTTGCATTTACAAGATTTAACCTGCCCGTAACTACACCTATATCAAAAATGCCAAATGTTCTGCCGAACTCTGCTGTCAAAAATAATTTCTGATTAAACGTACCTGCGGTATTTGTAAAAACTGATGTGCCCAAAGAAATATAATTATAATGGGGTTCCTTTTCCCTCTGCTGGCAATAAGCAGAAAATACATTTATAAAAAACAATACAATTAGAATTATTTTTTTCATTTACATTTTTCAGCAACTTACAAAATGTTTTAGCTTCTATATACATGTATTTTAGTAAACATAGTTTCTAAAAGTAAAAAACGGCTTGTATATTGTGTTGTTCAATAAAAATAATTAGCATGAAAAAAGAAAACAACAAGCAGAAAAATAAATTTTTTGAAAACCTCGCTACAAAGGCAACAATGGCTACAGGCAGCACTGCTGCTATACTTTTAGCTTTTGCTCCATATTATTATGGGCAGTATTAGGCCCGGTATTTCATTATTCGCAAAATTGGCAACTGGTTATTAATACGGGTACTACTATTATTACTTTTTTAATGGTTTTTCTTATTCAAAAATCTCAAAATAAAGAATCACTTGCCGTTCAATTAAAATTAGATGAACTGGTAGCTGCCCATGAGTTTGCCAGCAATCGCCTGGTAGATGTAGAAAATATGAGTGAAGATGAACTTAAAGTAATTAAAAAATATTATAATTCATTAAAAACAAAAACTAAAAAAGACGAATCTCTGCAGAAATCGCATTCAATAGAGGAAGCAGGCAAAATGCATGAGTTGAAAAAAGACAGAGAAGAAGATATTGAGAATGAAGTTAAAAAGAAGAAAGGTAAATAGCGATTAACCTTAGCAGTCAGATGTTAAACCTCACAGGATTTTAAAACCTGTGAGGTTTTAAATTCTATAACTCTTTTAATTAATCATCCGTTATTATGATGTCTTTGAAGTACCTCTTATAATTAAAACGATTACAACAATTACTGCTATAACCACAAAAATACCAACCCCTACGCCAGCCTTAAAAATGCCCCCGATTGCTGCACAACTGCCAAGCAAAAATAGTAACGCAAAAATTAATAGTATTGCAGGATAATTTTTCATGATTTTTATTATTAAGTTTTTAATTATTTTGATACTGTATAAAAAAATCAGGCCATTGACCTGATTTTTTAACAAAGTTGTTTCACAAAAACCGCATATACTATGCCTGCTCTTTAATTGCATCATAGTTTATTCCATTTTCTGCAATAGATGTTAACAATTTATCGGCTTCTTTTTCCTCGCTTAAAGTTTTTTCCAGAATTTTAGCAACATCATCATGAGATAATGTACGGGCAAGCTGGGCAAGGCCTCCATAAGTAGAAATTTCATAATGTTCTACCTTTTGTGCGGCAAGAACCAGCCCAACATCTCTTGTTGCAGTTCCATCTTCAGTCTCTTCAATAATGCCTTCACCCTCTTTAGTTATACCTTCCATAGCATCGCATTTTTTAGCCTGGGCTTTTTCTCCCAGCAATTCAAAAACTTTCTCAAGCCTGGTTACATGCTCTTTAGTTACTTCCAGATGATCAGCAAATGCGCTTTGCAATTTAGTAGAAGTGGCGGCTTTTTTCATTTTAGGAAGTGTTTTTACCAAATGTTTTTCAGCCCAATAAATATCTTTTAATTCATCTTTAAAAAAATCTTCGAGCATAGAAGAATCTTCTGCTTTTGGAGAGCTTTTTTTTTGCGTAGCTGTTTTTCCATTAGTTGTAGTGGTTGTATTCATTTTATTTATTTTTAATTGATTAAGAATAAATATTAATAATGAAAATCTGTGCCAGTTTATTTTAAGTTGGTATTCAAAACATAAAGTCGTTAATGAGTAAAAACATCTACAAATCTGAGCATTGCAAATAAGTTTTTTAAAGAAAAAATAATAAAGATAGAGGAAGATATAAAGGAAATTAACTATTTCGTTTTTTTTTTATTAGTAGTTTCATTTTACTTTACAAAAATTCTAATCATGACCAACCATTTAAGAAACATCATTATCCTCCTTATTTTTTCTTCGTTGCAATGTTATTCACAAGCAAGCCAATACAAGATTATAAAAACATACTCTATTGCGAGCAGTGGTGGCTGGGATTATATTGCTGTACATAATCACAAGCTGTATGTTTCTCATGGTACACAGGTAAATATTCTTGATGAAAATTCCGGAGATTCTGTTGGCGTAATTCCAAATGCAACAGGAGTGCATGGTATTGCTTTTGACGATGCATTGAAAAAAGGATACACAAGCAATGGCAGGTTGAATAACGTTACAGTTTTTGATCTCACAACGAATCAAATAACAGCACAGGTTGCCACCGGAGAAAATCCGGATGCTATTTCTTATGAGCCTTATTCTAAAAAAATAATTACCTGTAATGGAAGTAGTAAAAATCTTTCAGTAATAGATCCGGTTGATAATAAGGTGGTGGCAACAATTGCCTTGAATGGCAAGCCTGAAGAAGCTACTTCAGATGGAGAAGGAAAATTATTTGTAAACCTTGAGGATAAGAGTGAGATAGCAGAAGTAGATATGAAAACTTTTAAGGTGCTTAATCATTGGTCATTAGCGCCGGGTGAAGGCCCCACAGGGCTTGCCATTGATACAAAAACAAAAAGATTGTTTGCCGGCTGCGATAAGCAATTAATTGTTGTGGATGCTGTTAATGGAAAAGTAATTGATAAATTACCTATTGGCGATGGCTGTGATGGAGTTGTTTTCGATACCAAATACAAAATAGTTTTTGCCTCAAACGGTGAAGGAAATATTACGGCTATAAAAGAAAATTCAGCAAATGAATTTAAAGTAGAAGCTACTATACTTACAAAAAAAAGAGCAAGAACTATTGCGATAGATCAAGACACTCACAATTTATTTTTACCAACTGCCGAATTTGAAGCAAAGGATCCTAAGACCCCGAAATCATGGCCTGCAATGATTGCCGGCAGTTTCCAGGTATTGGTAGTTGGGAAATTGTAATCATTTTAATTATTAAACCTTACAGGTTTTAAAAACCTGAGAAGTTTAAAGAGACATCAACAAAATAAATTTTTAAACCAATTGGCTAACATCTCAAAACCCGGAAAAGCAAAATGGATTACTCTTAGACTTATTATTGCGGCTATTTTATTCCTGGTAACACTTTATGTTTTTGTTTCTATTGCTGACGAAATTGTATTGGAGCATGAGAACAGGTTTGATCAAAGTATTTCAAAGGAAATATTATCTTTTCAATCTCCCTTTGACACAAAGGTGATGGAGTTTGTTACTTTTTTTGGATCCTCTTCATTTTTATTTCCTGCATACATTGTATTGATAATATTTTATTTTTTTAGAAAAAATACAAGGCTGGCTCTTGATATTATAATGATTGGCCTTACCAGCACCGGAATACTTTTTCTTTTCAAAAATATTTTTAAACGCAATCGCCCTCTTGATCCTTTGATTAATAACGTAACAGGATTCAGCTTTCCCAGCGGGCATTCTTTTTCTTCTTTTACTTTTTTTGGAATGATTATTTATATCTTATGGGAGACAAGTATTTCAAAGATTTGGAAAATTGTACTATCGGTTATCCTGTTTTTCTTTGCTTCCATTATAGCATTCAGCCGGGTGTACCTGAGAGTTCATTATCCCAGCGATGTAGTTGCAGGTTTCTGTCTTAGCATGGTTTGGCTTATCCTGTCCTTATGGATTTTGCATAAGGTTGATCTCTTAAGTTTTTTTAAATCTAAAGCAAAATAAATGTAGAATTAAGTAATGAATGATGAAAATATTGACCATTGACCATTCACTTTTTATACTCTGTAATGATCAGCACGCCAGTTGATGATTGCTTTTTTTATATCAGCAGCTTTCATGTTTTCGTGAGCCGCTCTTTCTGATAGCAACACAAATTCTGTGTCTTCTGCAAATCGCAATGCAATTACCTGCGACATGGTAAGCCTCTTGTCTAATAACTTTCCTGTAAAAGAAAAATGGCGAAGATTTTCTTCTACGCGAATAGACCTGTCTTGTGCAACAAGTGCAAAAGAGCGGGCATACCATGTTAACAGTAATGCGCAAAAACATAAACCAAAAATTATTGCAGCAACCAATCTTCCCGAATGATGCTCGTAAGCCCTGTATGCATTCCATATTGAGCATACAAGGCAGGCAGTTACAATAGCATAGAGTACACCATGATAAAGAGGAAGGTACCGTGAGTGATTTTTATAATTTTGTGTTTGCATTTTTTTATTTTATGTTGAAGAGAAAATAATTATTGAAATTTATTTTAGCACATCCAGCAATTTCCACATCTTCATTCTAATATCATTTGCATTGCCATCAAAATTATTTACGATGAATGCAAAAGTATAGTCAACACCTTTATTGCTTTTGATATATCCTGTGTAAGATACAACTCCTTCAATAGAACCGCTTTTCATTTTTATACCATTTATTTCAGGCAATGCATAATAAAAAGAAGGAAACCAGCTTTGTTTTTTTGCATATTGCATTACACTTACTAAGGTTGATGTGGTAATACGATTGGCAGGAGAGAGGCCACTACCGTCCATTATATTCATTGCTGATGGTTCAATGCCTTTACGTTTCCAAAAGTTTTTTATAACGTTTACACCACTGTCTGTTGCGCCCGTTTTTGTAAGTTCGAAGGCAAGTGTTTTAATCAATGCTTCACCATACAAATTTATACTGCGCTTCAAAAACCAATATACGATGCTGTCAAGTGGTGTCGAATTGTGTGTATAAAATATAGTTACAGAATCAAAGTTCTTTTCAGCATCAGGATAATTTAGAACTATATCATTTGAGCTAAGTTTTTTTATTGCAGCTTCTAATGTTATGGCAAGTTGTTTTGCGGGATGCGGCATTGCTCCGGAAATACTAAAGCTGTTTTCATTTACAGGAATGGTGCCTCTTACATAGCCATATTTTTCATTTAGTGGTATAAAAATATATGAATTATCACCGCTTCCTTTTTCTGCTGATGTTGCAACTGATTTGAGTTTCATGCCTTCTACAAATAAAGGTGTAGTATGTACAATTTGCACACTATCGCCAATGCTGTTTCCAGATTTTAAAAAAAGGTCATATTGATTTTCACGCCAGTTTAGCGCCCTTGCACCTGCTCCATAATAGTTGCCAATATCTTCCCATACCCATCCACCCGGAGTAACCTCGCCGCTCCATAAATTTTCATCAGCATACACATGGCCGGTAATTTCGTTTATGCCATACCGTGATAAAGCGTTTTTAAATTCTTCAATAATACTTTCTTCTGTAGCTTTATCGTATCGCCAGCTTCCCAAAGTAGGGTCACCGCTGCCTTTAATAATAATGTTACCATTAAGTACACCGTTTACTGTTTTGCCAGTATAACCTAAAGTAGTTTTATAAATATAGTTGTGCCCAAGTAATTCAAATGCGGTTGAAGCGGTGATAACTTTCTGGCAACTTGCAGGTGCCAATCCCACTTTGGTATTAACATCAGTTACAGTTTTACCTGTAGTATTATTTATTACATAAAGACTTACCGAAGCATGTTTTAAAGAATTATCAGATAAGAATTTTTTTAAAGCAGAATTAAATGTGAAATTAATTTGTTGTGCATTCAATTTAAAAAAAAAGGACAGAAAGAAGAACAAGAATATTTTTTTCAATGGAATTATTTTATCATTCAAAAATATGTAATTGTTGATTGCTAAATGCCTATTGACTATTTATTATTTTTGCCCGATGAAAAATGTTTATGCAAGTATAATAACTATTGGAGATGAATTGCTGATAGGCCAGGTAATTGACACCAACAGTGCATGGATTGCGCAGCAATTAAATAAAATTGGAGTTGCAGTAAAACGGCGTGTAGCCGTTGGCGATAGTTATGATGAAATCTGGAAAGTATTGGATGTAGAAAGTAAAGATGCAGATATTGTTTTAATAACCGGTGGCCTTGGCCCAACTTCTGATGATATAACCAAGCCTTTGCTTTGTGATTATTTTGGGGGTAAGATGGTAGTGAATGAAGACGCATTAGAAAATGTAAAATACTTATTTGAAAAAATTTTTAAAAAGCCGGCTTCTGCAGTGAATCTTATGCAGGCGGAAGTGCCGGATGTATGTGAAGTGATTCAGAATAAAAGAGGCTCTGCGCCCGGAATGATTTTTCATAAAGGGGAAACAATTTTTATAAGCATGCCCGGTGTTCCTTTTGAAATGAAAGGAATTATGGAAGATGCAGTAATACATATTCTCAAAGAAAAATTTAATTTGCCTGCAATATTTCACAGAACCATTCTTACGGCAGGCATTGGTGAATCTGCTCTTGCAGAAATCATCAAAGGTTTTGAAGCCACGTTACCAACTGAAATAAAACTTGCTTACCTGCCCAATTATGGAATGGTACGATTGAGATTATCAACCTCAGGTTTTGACAAAAAAAATATTGAAGAAAAAGTAGAAAAATATTTTCTTGAATTGAAATCGCTGGTGAAAGATTATATGGTTACCGATGTTGATGATACGATACCCGTGGTATTGGGGAAAATGTTGAAAGCAAAAAATAAAAGAGTCTCCACTGCTGAAAGCTGTACCGGTGGCTATATTGCGCATCTTATTACTTCGGTTGCCGGTTCATCAGATTATTACACAGGAAGCATTGTAAGCTATTCTTATGATGTTAAGGAATCGCTTCTTGGTGTAAAAGAAAATACATTAAACACTTATGGAGCAGTAAGTGAACAGACAGTTACAGAAATGTTGAAAGGCCTTCTTGAAAAATTAAATACCGATTATGGTATTGCTGTTTCAGGAATAATGGGCCCAGCTGGCGGAACAAAAGATAAACCTGTGGGAACAGTATGGATAGCAGTTGGTAATAAAGAAAATCATCAAACCCAAAAAATAAATCTTCGTTTTAACCGCGAAAGAAATATTGAAGTAACCGGAATAATGGCCCTTAATTTTTTACGCAAATTTATATTGGAAAATAAAAATTAATTTTGACGAATAACAATAAAGATTCATTTAAAATATTTATATGAGCCTTGTAGATTTAGTAATGCCTAAGTTAGGGGAAAGCATCATGGAAGCCACTATTCTCAAATGGCTCAAGAAGCCAGGGGACACTGTGCATCAGGATGAAACTATCCTGGAAATTGCTACTGACAAGGTTGACAGCGAAGTGCCCTCTACTGCAGACGGGATCATTACGGAAATATTGTACAATGAAAATGATGTAGTTCCTATTGGAAAAGTAATTGCGAGAATTAATACTGATAGCAATGTACATATTAATGAAAGTTCTTCTTCGCCTGTAAATAAAACACCCGCTTCTCATAAACATGAACCTTATGAGGAAGCAAATCTTGTTGAAGAAATTCCTTATCAGCCATCAGAAAAAAAATCAACAGATTCTGTAAATCCGGGCATTCGTTTTTATTCTCCGTTGGTTTTAAATATTGCTGCGAGTGAAGGAATTTCAATGAGTGAGCTTGAAAGAATGGAAGGTACAGGACAGGATGGAAGAGTTAGCAAGAGAGACATCATGTTGTATCTTGAAAACAGGAAACATGCGCCACAACACAAACATGCTGAAACAACTGAAGTACATCACGAAGTATCTGCTCCGGTTCAGAAACAAGAATACCATACGCCAACCGTTTACTCAGGAAATGTAGAGATCATTGAAATGGATCGCATGCGCAAGATGATTGCCAAGCACATGGTTGACAGCAAAAATATAAGTGCTCATGTTACCAGCTTTGCTGAATGTGATATTACCAATATTGTTTTATGGCGCGAAAAAATTAAAGCTGAATTTGAAAAAAGAGAAGGTGAAAAAATAACTTTCACTCCTTTATTTATTGAAGCAATTATTAAGTGCATAAAAAAATATCCGTTGCTTAACAGCAGCGTAGACGTAGATAGAATTCTTGTAAAAAAAGATATTAATATTGGAATGGCAACTGCACTTCCTAATGGAAACTTAATTGTTCCTGTAATAAAAAATGCTGATCAATTAAATTTAACCGGTCTTACCAAACAGGTTAATAGCCTGGCAAACGCCGCCCGTAATAATAAATTAAAGCCTGATGACACAGCAGGTGGAACATTTACGCTTACTAACGTAGGTACTTTTGGAAGTATTATGGGAACACCAATTATCAATCAACCTCAAGTTGCTATAATGGCGGTTGGAGCAATAAAGAAACGCCCTGTTGTAATTGAAACAGAGCAAGGTGATAGCATTGCTATCAGGCACATGATGTACATTTCATTAAGTTATGATCACCGGATTATTGATGGATCATTAGGCTCAACATTTTTAAATGCAGTTGCAAAAGAGCTTGAAAATTTTGATTCTAAGAGAAGCATTTAGCAGATTTTCTATTTGGAATTTAATACACTGTTATTTTCCTTGTGATGGATCTGCGTTCCACATATCAACAACATTTTTCCAGGAACCATCGGGATCTTTTCTCCAAACGGTTACACTTTTATTATTTTCTGTAATCGGATTGCCTAACGAATCATTCATGGTGATTTGATTTTTTTCAATCATGTATGCCATGTCACCGCTTTTTGCTATGCTAACACTTATTGGTTCCCAACTTATTTTAAAACCCGGAATCTTAAAGCTTCCCTCTACCATTTCCCGGATTGCTTTTTTCCCTTTCAATTGAGGCTGTCCGGGTGACATTACTATAGCATCATCAGCCCAGTAGCTTAGCGTTTTTTCTACACTGTCTGTTGAAGCTGACCTTGACCATTCCCTGCTTATTTGCATTAATTTTTCTCCCTCAGTTTTAGTGTCGGCTTTTTGTTCATTGCAACCCAGTAGAACCAATAAAAGCAAAGTCAGAATTTTAATCTTCATAAAGTTTTATTTAGATAAGTAGAATTGTTATCAAGCGTATAACTAATTTATTTCTTCCGTCCATTTATCTCTTTCATCAGGACCAAATTTCCATGGTGCAAAATTATTTTCAATATTATTAAACATAGTGTTCCATTCCTGGGGTGCATTGCTTTCTTCCATAACCAAAGAGCGGCGCAATTCAAGAATAATCGTTAATGGGTTTATGCTTACAGGGCACTCTTCTACGCAAGCATTGCAGGTAGTACAGGCTCTTAATTCTTCTGTAGTAATATAGTTGTGCAAAAGAGTTTTTCCATCATCAATAAAATTTTTATTCTGCTTAATATTTCTTCCCACTTCTTCCATCCTGTCACGGGTATCCATCATTATTTTTCTTGGATTCAACAGCTTGCCGGTAATATTTGCGGGGCAGGCTGCAGTGCATCTTCCGCATTCGGTACATGTATAAGCATCCAGCAGACTTTTCCAGCTAAGATCAAAAATATCTTTGGCTCCAAACTTTTGCGTTTGTGCTTCTGCGTTAGTAGGCGCGAGTTCAGGCTTAAACATGTACTGGACTTCTTTGGCAACACTTTCCATATTTTCCATTTTACCTTTTGGCTCAAGCGGTTTGTAATAAGTGTTAGGAAAAGCAAGTAAAATGTGAAAGTGCTTGCTGTATGGCAGGTAATTTAAAAAGGCAAAAATGCCGGTAATATGCAGCCACCAGCAGGAGCGTTCAATACCAATTAATGTTGAAGAAGATAAATGTTGTATTGGTGAAGCAAAGAAACCAGATAAAATAAAATTACCATGATTAAGATAATGCTCATTTCCCTGCAACTGCAATGCTCTATCGGCAGAGTTCATAGTAAGGAACAAACTCATTAAAATGATTTCTGTAATCAAAATTAAATTGGCATCTGTTTTTGGCCAGCCATCGAGTTCATGCTTCATGAAGCGTTTTAATTTCAGTATATTTCTTCTTATTAAAAAAATGATACAAGCTATTAAAACTGTTATTGCCAGCACTTCAAAAAAATCAATGAGAAAAGTATAAAAGCTGCCAAGCGTATTGGCAAACATTCGATGTGTACCAAAAACACCATCAAGCACTATTTCCAAAACTTCTATATTTATAATTATGAATCCAGCATAAATTACAAAGTGCATAATGCCAACCAGCGGATAACGGAACATTTTCTTTTGCCCCAAAGCCAGCAGCAATAGGTTTTTCCAACGCTCACCGGAATTATCTGACAAGTCTTCGTTACGGCCTAAATTTATATTCCGGTATATTTCCTTAGCTTTTTTTGAAAACAAAATGATTGCGCCGCCCGTAAGAATTATAAAAAGAATTTGCTGAAGTATTTGCATAAAAAGATATTTGCTAAGTTAATGTTTTGCATTGTTTAATTTCATTTAAAAATAAAAGCATGGCTTCTGAAAATTTTATTCTTTCTGCGGAGATTGCCCTCAAAAAAATGCAACGCATGGCGCTTGAAATTGTTGAAAGGAATGCGGGTGAGAAGCAATTAATTCTTGCAGGCATAAAAGACAATGGGCTTATTATTGCCAAAATAATAAAAGCATTTCTGCAGGATGTTTTTAAAGGAGAAATAATAATTACGGAAATTAGCATTGACAAAAAAGATCCTAAAAAAATTTCTGTTAATAATGAAATTAATTTAGATGATAAGATAATAATTGTTACTGATGATGTTGCCAACACAGGCAAAACTTTATTATATGCGTTAAAGCCCTTTCTTAATTTTTATCCAAAAAAAATACAAACTTTAGTTTTGGTTGAAAGAAGCCATAAAATATTTCCTGTTTCGCCGGATTATGTCGGGCTTTCTATTTCAACAGGGTTCGATGAAAAAATAATTGTTGAAACAAAAGATGGAGAGATAATGGGAGCAAGACTGGAATAGAAACAGCCCATCCCCCCAAAAGAGTCCTCTGGACAACCCCTTCCAGAAGGGAAGGGGACAATATTTCGGGTTCATTATATTTTTAAATCTCTTCCTATTTTTTAAAAGTTAACTTCAAAATTTAATAAACAATTTCTTATAGAAAAGAAGGTCGTGTGTTCCCCTTCGGGGTTAGGGGCGTCTAAAACACAATCCAATGTCCTTTAAAATTTCCATTTGAAAATTCAAGTGTAGGCGTAGGAAATTTTACAGCACTTAATACAAAAAATAAAAACTTCAATCCTTTTTTATTTGTCCTGATTTTTGTAAAATCAACATCAGGAGAAAGATACCATTGACGGTAGCGTTTAATGTCACTACGATCAAAAAATACAACTCCGTTTTTATCAACTGCAATATTACTCCTTGCTCCAAACATTCCTTCAGCGCCATAACCTGCAGCAACAGAAAGCCAACGCGGCAATTTTGTTTCCGGAAAAAATGATTGGATGTTAGCGCTCAACCAATACGATTGCGCATTGTAATCTTTTATAAACCTTTCAATTTCTGTTTTTCCATATAAATCATTTGCCCTTGCATTCAAATCTGCTTCGCCATAGTTTTTTTTATGAAAAGAAAATTTCAATTTTATTTTCTGTTCATCCCATGCAAATTCCTGTGCAATAAATATTCCTGAGCCCAAAACATTTGCAGTAAAATCCCCGGGGCTAAATCCGTATTGAGATGAGAAGCCATCTAAAATTTCAATGATGGATTGATAGGCCACACCACTTAATCCGCCAATCCATATTCTTTGTTTTCGGGGCAAACCAGCCCATCGCCATAATTCCATGCTGGCGCGGCTTTCGCTATAGGCACTATAAGCATGACCAACTTTATCTACTTGTAGCCACTCTGCATCATCATTAAAAAAATGAAAGCCAGATCGTGGATATTTTGCATACCAAACTGCATTAAGCCCGATGAGTGCGCCTCCATAGCCAACAATATTTGCAGCAGTTACTAATTGTATTCTTTTTTTATTGCATGGATAAAATTTATGCTGTTGATTTGTATCCGCAAAATTTTGTAGCTTGTTTAAGTTGATACCTGGTTTAAAGGTATATTGCGCTGCAACAGGATGGAAGCTGAAAACACCGGCGATACCCATCATTAAAAAAAACCTTTTTTTCTTGTTGATATGCTGATGCATTGAACAAAAATACGGCTAATAGGCATTGATGGTTTTAAATAATCAAAATTGAATATCTTCAAATTGTAAAAAAATTATCATGGAAACAAAAACTAAAAATAAAATAGATGAATGGCTTTCCGGTAATTATGATGATGCCACGAAAAAAGAAATTCTTCGTTTGCAAAAAGAAGATGAGCCGCAGCTTGAAGATGCTTTTTATAAAGATCTCGAATTTGGTACAGGAGGTTTAAGAGGCATAATGGGGGTTGGCACAAATCGTATGAATCGTTATACCATTGGCATGGCTACACAGGGTTATGCTAATTATTTAAAACAATGTTTTAATCATGTGAAAGTGGCTGTAGCGCATGACTGCAGGAATAACAGTCGTGAATTTGCAGAAATTGCTGCTAATATTTTTGCTGCAAATGGTATTGAAGTATTTTTATTTGAGTCGCTTCGCCCAACGCCTGAGCTTAGTTTTGCTATTCGAAAATTATGTTGCCAGGGTGGTGTTGTATGCACCGCTTCTCATAATCCTAAGGAATATAATGGTTATAAAGCATACTGGGATGATGGCGCACAAATGGTTCCTCCGCATGATAAAAATGTAATCGCAGAAGTTGAAAAAATAAAAAGCCTAGATGATGTAAAATGGAAAGGAAATGAAAAGAACATTCATACCATCGGGAAAGAAATGGATGATGCATATATTGAAATGGTAAAAAGCCTGAGTATAAATCCTGATGCATGCAAAAAACAACATGATCTTAAAATCGTCTATACTCCTATTCATGGATCAGGCATTATGTTGGTACCACAGGCTTTAAAGGCTTTTGGTTTTGATAACGTACATATTGTTGAGCAGCAGCAAAAGCCTGATGGAAATTTTCCAACAGTTATTTATCCTAATCCCGAAGAGAAAGAAACTATGAGCATTGGGCTTAGAAAAGCAAAGGAACTTGATGCTGATATTTTACTGGGTACAGATCCTGATGCAGATCGTGTAGGCATTGGCGTCAGAAACAATAAAGATGAATGGGTATTATTAAATGGTAACCAAACAGCACTTCTTGTATTTAGTTATATAATGGAAGCAAGAAAAAAAACGGGTGTTTCAAAACCTAATGATATGGTGATAAAAACCATTGTTACTACCGATATGATTGATGTCATTGCTGAGAAAAATAAGATTGCCTGCTATAATGTTCTTACTGGGTTTAAATGGATAGCCGAAATGATTAAAGAAAAAGAAGGCAAAGAAAATTATGTGGTAGGTGGAGAAGAAAGTTTTGGAATTATGATTGGCGATAAAGTGCGTGATAAAGATGCAGTAAGCGCTGTTGCCATGATTTGTGAAATGGCAGCAGTTGCAAAAAATAACGGGCAAACACTCTTTAATAAGCTTATTGACATGTATGTTGAAAATGGATTTTATAAAGAAGATCTTATTTCAATAACAAAAAAAGGAATGAATGGTTCTAAAGAAATTGCAGATATGATGCAGGGTTTCAGAGATAACCCGCCGACAGAAATTGCCGGAAGTAAGGTTATTGAATTATACGATTACCAGCAGCAGGAAATGAAAAATTTAAAGACAGGGGATAAGAAAAAAATAGATCTGCCTAAAAGCAATGTGCTGCAATTTATAACAGAAGATGGCAGTAAAATTTCTGCACGCCCAAGTGGAACAGAGCCCAAAATAAAATTTTATTTCAGTGTAAATATGCCTTTAAAAAATGCAGGTGAATTTGAAGTAACGAATAAGAAGCTTGATGAAAAAATTCAAAGCATTATTGCATCCATGAAGCTAAAGTAAATATTTTATAATATTTTTTTTATTTAATGATTTCATTTTCATTTTTTCTATTAACAAAATTTAAAATATTGTTGTAGAAAATCATATTAACAGACTATCCTAAATGGATTTTTAAAAAATTGATTATTTAAAAAAGCATAATAAAACTTTGGATCTTAGAAAAGATTTTATAGATTTGTATTCACAACACAAGAAATCTTATATTTATATCCTCTGAATACTCACGTATTCCATTTCCAATTAATTTGAATTGTTTTTTTAAAATTATTTAATAAAATAATTTTAATGCTTTTAAATTATAAATTTAGAAGCATATAAAAAACATGTAATTAATAAGCTTAGGTTAACTTATTTTTTAGCATATTATATCTCCCCATCCTCCGAACAATCATTTTTTAAATTCCTTGTCTTTATTTTTTTGCTTAACTCTAAATTTTTAAAAAATGAAAAAAATTTCACTCTTTGTTGCACTTATTATATTTAGTGCTGCAGCCTTTTCTCAAGCCTGCCCTGTAATAACGGCGTCTGATATTATTACATTAGGCCCGGGTAGTTATCAACTTCATGTGGCCTATACTGCTTCCGGGCAAAAACACATTGTTGATTCTATTTTTTGCGGAAATACATTAGTTTCTATGGGATGTATTGACGTGAAAGGTGATGGTAGTTATGATCAAAATTTTAGTTGTACCGGAGGAGCGCCATCTGTAGTATTAATTCCGGGTACAGGTACTTGCATTAATGGAACAAATTGCGGTACAAGAATTTTTATTTGCCCTTCGTGCGGACCTTTGCCGGTTACTTTGAGTGATTTTAATGCTCAATTTAAAAATAAAGATGTTATAATCTCTTGGCAAACACAAATGGAACTTAATTCAAGCCATTTTGATATTTTGCGTTCTTATGATAATTCTAATTTTGAAAAAATTGGTTCGGTTGCAAACCTTTCTGCTAATAGTAATATTATTCATAATTATTCTTTTACAGATTATAACTCTGCATCTCCGGTAACATTTTATAAATTGAAAATTGTAGACCTGGATGGCCGGTTTTTTTATAGTAATATTAAAGTTATTAAAAGAGGTAACTCAGGTAAACCGGATTTTATTATTTTCCCTAATCCTGCAATTAGCAATTCCAGCATTACTATTTCCGGTATTTCTGAACCTGCACAGGTTCAACTATTTGACAACTCCGGAAGAATTTTAAAAACTGTGAATTTAATTTCATCAAATACAATAGAACTTTCAGGAATACAAAAAGGAAATTATATTCTGATGATTACCAAAAAGAATAGTGGGCAGATGGCAGTAAAAAAACTAACAGTCGTAAATTAATTAATAAATTGTAAAGTATTTTATGGAAGCTGCTCGTAAAATGAGCAGCTTTTTTTTGACCAATTTGTAATAAATTGAAGTATGAAAAACTGTAAGATTTATTTTTTGGGGCTACTCGCAATTTCTCTTCATGTTGTTGTCCTGGCTGCATCTGTTGATACAATAAATATGTATAGTAATGTGATGAAGAAAGAAATAAAATGTGTAATTATTTTACCTGAGTCTTACAAAATAAAAAATAATAATTACCCTGTTGTGTACCTTTTGCATGGCTATGCAGGAGATTATGCAAACTGGATTTCAAAAGTTCCTGAAATAAAAAATTATGCTGATGAATTCCAGGAAATAATTGTATGCCCTGATGGACATTTCAATAGTTGGTATTTCGATAGCCCGGTGGATAGCAGCATACGATATGAAACATATATTTCTTATGAGGTGCCACATTATATAGATTCAGTTTATAAAACAATTGCTAAAAGAAAAGCAAGAGCCATTTGCGGATTAAGCATGGGCGGCCATGGGGCAATATTTATTGCATGGAGACATTCAGATATTTTCGGAGCAGCAGGAAGCATGAGTGGAGTAGTAGATATTTCTCATTTCAAAACTAAATATGAATTAATTAATGTAATAGGTGACACTGTAAAGAACAGTGAAATTTGGAAAAATTCTTCAGTAATAAACATTGTTGAAACTAAAACTTACCAAACACCTGAATTAATTTTTGATTGCGGAACCAGTGATATTTTTATAGAAGCTAATCGGGAGTTTAATAAAAAATTATTGCAGCTGAAAATTCCTCACGATTATACAGAACGGCCTGGCATGCATGATTGGCAATATTGGCAAAATGCAATTGGATATCAGCTCCTTTTTTTTAGGAAATATTTTACTGATTCCTGAAACCAGTTAAACAATAAAACAAGCCATTTAATAAAAATTTAGCTAATATTATAAATAAAAACCTTTGTAACAATTTAATTATTAGTCATTTTATTTTTGGCAACATTTTTGCTCTTATAAGGGTAATATTCCTGAAAAATCTAGCAAGAAATTCAACAGACTAAGTTTAACCCCACTTTATTTTGCATTATTGTTTTGAAAGACCCCAAAGTTCTAGAGCGGTATTTACGTACCGCTCTTTTTATTTGGATAAGTAAGAAAAATATAAATGCACCATTGAAGGCGCATTATATCTCATATTCTTTATATCTTTTTAAGTAAATTTTATGGGCTACCTGGTTTGCCCATCTCTCACTTTTACTTTCTTCTTACCACTGTTTTTTTTCTGGTATTCCAAAACTTCTTTAGGTATAATTTTTTTCATCGGCTCATTAGTAACTACTTCAGTTTTTGGGCCATCAAGCAAATGGCCGCGATCATATTTTTCTGTTTTTATTATTCGTCCTGTTGAAGGATCATAATAACTCCAGTCACCATTTTTCACACTATATTGTTCCGCCTTTACAATTTTATAGCTAAGAATTTCATTGCTTCCCGTTCCGTAAACGGCAATAGTATCATAAGGTGCATCTGGGTTATAAGCCCTCCAGTTTTCTTCTCTCACCATTTCTCCCAAAGGAGTATAATATTGAGATAGGCCATCTTTTCCGCCGTATTTATAATTTTCAACTGCTATTAAATCACTGTGCAAAGTATATTTTCTCCATTCACCTTCTCTTTTATTATTTACAAAAATCCCTTCTTCTTCAAAGCCTGGCTCTCCACGTAATGCGTCTGTATGCAATATCCATTTTCCCTGCTTCAATCCATTATTATCAATTGCATTAAGAGTATCACCATTAACAGAAAGAGTATATGTTTTATATTGTGCATCGGCTTTATATAAAAAAAGCTGGAGTGCAACAAATATCAATGTCAACTTTTGTACTTTTAAAAATTTGTTTTTCATAAAAAGTTTATAAAATGTTTTTCAATTTTCATCCTTGGATTTCTTTGTACAAATTTACCAAATTAAGAGTTCTTTTATCGCACAGTGCAATTTTGTTTGTAACAATTTTAACCTTTATTCCGGCCTTTGCACAATTACAACCAACATCTGCTGCTGAAAGAATTAACGGTTTAACCAAAAGAAAATTATTGCAAAACGAATCTTTATTAAAAGAAATTAAGTTTAGAAATATCGGGCCTTCTGTTATGAGCGGTCGTGTTGTTGATGTAGATGTAAACCCGGCAGATCCTACTGAATTTTATGTAGCGTATGCAACGGGAGGTCTTTGGCACACAACAAATTACGGGCAAAGCTTTGTTCCAATTTTTGATCATGAAGATGTGATTGGTATTGGTGATATAGCTGTTAATTGGAAAGATGGTGAAATATGGATTGGCACAGGCGAAGCAAATAGCAGCAGGTCTTCTTACTCAGGTTTTGGCATTTATAAAAGTAGCGATACAGGCAAAACATGGCAACATCTTGGGCTGACTGAAACACAGCATATTGGAAAAATAATTCTGCATCCGCAAAATAAAAATATTGCCTGGGTAGCTTCAATAGGACACTTGTATTCGCCCAATAAAGAAAGAGGGGTTTTTAAAACTACAGATGGAGGCAAAACCTGGAAACAAACTTTATATATTGATGATAATACTGGTGCAATTGATATGGATATTAATCCAAAAAATGCTGATGAACTATATGCGTCTATGTGGCACCGTGAGCGAAGGGCTTGGGATTTTAGAGGAGCAGGAAATACTTCTGCCATTTATAAAAGTACAGACGGCGGAAATACATGGGAAAAAATTACCGGTGAAGGCTCAGGCTTTCCGGCTAATGATAGTATTGGCAGAATTGGGGTTGCAGTTTTTACAGCTAATCCTCAAATTGTTTACGCAACTGTTGACAATCAAAATCACAGGCCCGATACAGCAACAAAAAAAACAGATTCAACAAAATATGTTTTAAGTGATTTTAAAAATATTTCAAAAGAAAACTTTTTATTGCTTGATGATAAAAAGCTTGATTCTTTTTTAATAGAAAATGATTTTGATAAAAAATATCGTGATTCATCTGTAAAGGAATTGGTTCGTACAGGCAAAATAAAACCTGCATCTGTTTACGATTATTTATCTGATGCTAACACTGCACTTTTTAATACACCGATAATTGGTTGTGAAGTTTACCGAAGCGATGATCGTGGCAAAACATGGAAGAAAGTAAATTCCAAGGGACTCGATTTATACAATACTTATGGATATTATTTTGGAAAAATTTCTGTATCGCCGGTCAATGAAAATAAAGTAATCATTAGCGGATTTGCTTTAATGGAAAGTACTGATGGTGGTAAAACATTTAAGAGTGTAGATAAATCTACCACGCACCCTGACTGGCATGGAGTATGGATAAATCCATTAAAAGATAGTAACTGGGTTGCCGGAAATGATGGCGGCTGCAACATTACTTATGATAACGGTCAGCATTGGTTTAAAGCCAATACCCCCGCTGTTGCGCAATTTTATGCGATTGCGGTTGATGATGCAAAACCTTACAATGTATATGGCGGAATACAGGATAATGGTGTTTGGTACGGTTCTTCAAAAGCAAATAAAAATGAAGATTTTGATTTTGAAAATGAAGAAAACTGGAAGAATTTAGGCGGTGGTGACGGAATGCAGGTTCAGGTGGACACGAGAGATAATAAAACTGTTTATTTCGGTTCGCAGTTTGGAGAATATGAAAGAAAAACAACTGATGCAAAAAAAAGTAAGCGCATTCATCCTATGCCTGATATTGAAGCAGAAAAACTTAGATACAATTGGCAGACACCTATTTTATTAAGCTCTTTCAACCAGGATATTTTATACATGGGCAACAATGTTTTTTACAGAAGCATGAATAAAGGAGAAGATATAGAGCCAATAAGTAAAGATTTAACCAAAGGCAAGAAAGAAGGCAATGTACCTTACGGAACGATAGTTACTTTAAGCGAATCTCCTTTAAGGTTTGGCCTTATCTATGCGGGCAGTGATGATGGAAATATACAGTTAAGCAAAGACGACGGCTATACATGGGCGTTAGTAAGCAATAATTTGCCAAAAAATCTTTATGTAAGCCGTATTGTTGCATCGGCAATTAATGAAGGAAGAGTGTATGTAACATTAAACGGATATCGAAAGGATAATTTTACAGCATGGTTGTATGTAAGTGAAGATTATGGAAAAACATGGAAGACGCTTGGAAGTAATTTACCTGCGGGGCCATTAAACGTTATTCGTGAAGATCCAAAGCATGAAGATATTTTATATCTCGGCAGCGACAATGGATTGTATGCATCCTTCAACAGGGGAAAGACTTTTATGTCTTTGGGTAATCTTCCATCAGTTCCGGTTCATGACATCGCTATTCAAAAAACAGCAAATGAAATTATCGTTGCTACCCATGGAAGAAGTATTTATATTGGTTCGCTCGAAGAAGTTTACAATAAGTATAAGAAGCAGAGAATGTAACAAGTAGCAAGTAGAAGACCACAGGTTTATGCTATAAAATATTTTTTTTAAATTTTCACATCGTAACTTTATTGCCCTTAAAATAAAAAAGGATTATTACAATTAAATTTTAAATGGTTTTAAAAAAAATATGTCAGCAACATTTACGAGACAATTCCTGGATTTTGAACAGCCGATAAAAGAAATATATGAGCATATTGAAGAGAATAAAAAGCTTGCTTCAAAAAATGCCAAGCCTGAATATGATTCCATCATAGAAAAGCTCGAACAAAGTATCCTGGTTAAAAGAAAAGAAATTACAGAGCACCTTACACCCTGGCAAAAAGTTCAATTAAGTCGCCACCCTGACAGGCCGTATACTCTTGAGTATATTGTAAAAATATTTACCAATTTTATTGAGCTGCATGGAGACCGCAATGTAAAAGATGATAAAGCTATGATAGGTGGATTTGCACAGTTGGATGGAGAAACTGTAATGGTGATAGGGCAACAAAAAGGAACTAATACAAAGATGCGGCAGATGCGCAATTTTGGAATGGCAAACCCTGAAGGCTATCGGAAAGCATTGCGATTAATGAGGCTTGCAGAAAAATTTAACAAACCAATCATTACACTTATTGATACACCCGGCGCTTTCCCCGGGCTGGAAGCAGAGGAACGTGGGCAAGGCGAAGCTATTGCAAGAAATATTTATGGAATGCTTCGTTTAAAGGTTCCCGTTATATGTGTAATTATAGGCGAAGGCGCAAGTGGCGGGGCTTTAGGGATTGGCATTGGCGATAAGGTATTAATGATGGAAAATTCATGGTATAGCGTTATCTCACCGGAAAATTGCAGTACCATACTTTGGCGCAGTTGGGAACAAAAAGAAGTTGCTGCAGAACAACTGCGTCTAACCTCTGACGATATGTTTAAGTTTGGCCTTGTTGATGGAATTATTCCTGAACCACTTGGCGGCGCTCATTGGAATTATGACGAAGCGGCAGCAAATCTTAAATCGTACATAAAACCTGTTTTAGAAGATTTGAAAAAAATTCCTGCAAAGGATAGAATAAACCAACGCATAGAAAAATTTAATAAAATGGGATTTTGGGATGAAGAATGAAAAATAAAAAAAATAAATAAGCAATAAGCAATAGATAAACTAAGAACTACAAACTACGAACTAAAAATTTTCATGTCGTTAAAAAATACATTACAAGGTACAGGAGTAGCGTTGATAACACCTTTCAAAAAAAATTTGGAAGTGGATTATGATGCTCTCGAAAAGCTTATAGATAATATTATCAAAAATGATGTTGAGTATCTCGTTGCATTAGGCACCACAGGCGAAACACCAACGTTAAGCAAAGTTGAGCAAGTTGATATATTAAATTGCACATTAAACAAAGCGAATAAGCGTGTACCCGTGGTAGTTGGTATAGGGGGAAATAATACTGCGGAATTAATAGATAATCTCGAATTGTTTCCATTAGATAGGGTAGCAGCGATTCTTAGCTCAAGCCCTAATTATAATAAACCATCACAGGAAGGAATTTTTCAGCATTACAAAAAACTTGCTGAAGTTTCTTTAAAGCCTGTAATATTATATAATGTGCCTGGAAGAACAGGAAGTAATATAAATGCTGAAACTACTTTACGGCTTGCAAAAGAATGTGAAAATATTGGGGGTATAAAAGAAGCAAGCGGGAACATGATTCAATGCATACACATTTTAAAAAACAGGCCCGAAGACTTTTTGGTAGTGAGCGGTGATGATCATCTTGCACTTCCATTAATTGCCTGCGGCATGGATGGAGTAATAAGTGTTGCAGCGAATTGTTTCCCAAAAGATTTTTCTGAAATGATACGTGCTGCTTTATCATTTACTTTTCACAGGGCAAGAAAATTGCAGTATAAATTATTAATTGGTTTAGATCTTTTATTTTCTGAAAATAATCCTGCGGGGGTAAAAGCTTTTCTCGCAGAAATGGGCATGATAGAAAATGTACTGCGGCTTCCTTTAGTTCCATTAAGTAATTCTCTTCATCAAAAAGTAAAAGAATTTATTTCTAAGCTATCCTAATCATTTTTTATTTATGAAATTTATTTCACGGCTATTGTTTTCTCTTTTTTTTCTTTTTAAAATTTCCTTTCCTTTTGCTCAAAATAAAATTACGTTTCTTGTAAAGCAGCCATCAGTGCTTCATTCAGATGATAATTTATTTATTGCATGTAATTTTAACAGTTGGGATCCTGCTGATAAAGAATATGAATTGAAAAAAACTGATAATGGAATATCAACGCTTACGATTTCATTGGCTACCGGAAATTATGAATACAAGCTTACAAGAGGAAGTTGGGATAAAGTTGAAACAGCCGCCGGTGGAAAAGGCATTTCAAACCGTGTTATAACAATCAACCGGGATACAACAATTAATATAGAAATCGGTGGATGGGATGATGATTTTAAACAAAATATTTCTCTTGCAAAAGTGCATACATCTTCTGCCAATGTAAAAATAATGGATACTGCATTTTTAATTCCGCAGCTTAACTGTACAAGAAGAATCTGGATTTATTTACCGCCTGATTATAAGTCAACAAAAAAAAGGTATCCTGTTTTATACATGCATGATGGCCAGAATCTTTTTGATGAAGCCACCTCTTATTCCGGAGAATGGGGAGTAGATAAATACCTTGATTTGATTTTTTCTTTACAAAAAAAAGAAGTCATTGTTGTGGGAATTGATAACGGCCTTTTTAAAAGAATGAATGAATACAATCCCTGGGCTTTTCAACAATTTGGAAAAGGTGAAGGCGATAAGTATGTTGAATTTTTAGTAAAAACCTTAAAGTCATACATTGATAGCCATTACCGGACTTTGCGTGATAAAAAAAATACATTTATAGCGGGAAGCTCAATGGGAGGGCTTATTTCACTTTATGCTGTAATAAAATATCCAACGATTTACGGGGGAGCTGGAATCTTTTCCCCGGCTTTCTGGACAGCATCAGGTATAGACAGTGCAGTGATTTCAAATGCAAAAAGAATGCACTCAAGATTATTTTTTTATGCTGGTGGCAAAGAGGGTGATAGCATGTTACCGGACATGAAACGAATAGAAAAAGAACTTAAAGTAAATTCTTCTTCACCCATTGATGAAATTATTGATGCAGATGCAAAGCACAATGAAGCCGCCTGGCGAAAATATTTCCCCTACTTTTATAAATGGACTATATTAAAAACAGGAAAGTGAAATATATAATTTCACTATGCAATTCTTATTTCGAATTTCTCCTTTTATTAAAAAAAATATAAACTGCAAAATGTGCATATTTTTTTCAATGCCTAATTTTTTTTAATTCTACATATTTTCTAAAGGCAACCAATTTCAAAAAAGTTTCGATTATAATGTATCTATCCGGCTTTACTTTTATACAGAGCTGAAATATAAACCGGAATAAAAATTTTTTGAATTAATTAATTTATAAACCACAAAACACTTTTATGAAATCTAAACCTTTTATACCTGGAATTATTGTAAGCCTTTTTCTCATATTTGCAATTTATGCATGCTCCAAATCGGGAAGTACCACTCCTCCTCCTCCTGGTGGTGGAAATGTTATAGCTGTAAGTATTCATGGAATGGCATTTCCTTCAACAACTACTTTAACAAAGGGAGCATCTGTTAAATGGACCAATAACGATGGATTTGCACATACTGTTACATCTGACGACGGCACCAGCTTTAACGCAAACGTAGCAGCCGGCGCAAGTTTCACTTATGTAGCCAATACTGCGGGTTCTTTTCCATACCATTGTAATATACATTCGAACATGCACGGTACTTTGGTTGTAAATCCTTAATAAAAAGCATTAGCGTATAACAAAGAAGTAATGTTACCTAACTCATTGAGGACAGAACTTAATGCATGACAGGAAAAATAAAAAAATACATTCTCTTAGTCATTATTGTGTTCGCTTTGGCTGGTTTGGTCATCGTTTATAAAACGTGGAATAAACCTCATCAGAATATTGAAAATGCTGTTGCCATTAAAATTACAGCAGCAGCACTTTATAACGGCTTTGCTAACAATAACGCCAAAACGCAACCAAACTTTATTAATAAAGTTATTGCTGTAGAAGGTGAAGTAAGAGAAGTATTAAGGAATGAACAACATCAACAGGTAATTCTTTTGAAAACAAGTATTGCCGGCGGCTCAGTTAATTGTACTATGGAAAAAAATGCAAATAATATTAAACCAGGAAGCATTGTTTTAATAAAAGGAATTTGCAGCGGCTTTATTAATGGGGATAGCGCCATGAACTTACCCGGCGATGTTTTTTTAATAAGATGTTATCCTTCCGAATAAAAAAAAACGCATGAGAAGATGTATTTTTTTATTAACAGTACTAACAGTAATTAATATAAATACCTATGCGCAGCTATATTTTACAAAAAACGGGAATGTAAATTTTTTTTCAAAAACCATTCTTGAAGATATAAAAGCAGATAATAACCAGGTGTTAAGTGTTTTAAATATACAAACCGGCACCCTCCGGTTTTCATTGCTCAATAATGCTTTTCATTTTGCAAAAGCAAAAATGGAAGATGATTTTAATGAAAACTACATGGAAAGTAATAAATATCCTAAATCAACTTTTAATGGGGCCATTAATGACATCAACAATATTGATTTTAATAAAGATGGAACCTATAAAGTAAATGTAACCGGAGATTTAATGATACATGGGGTAACAAAGAATATTACCATACCTGCAACAATAAGCGTTAAAAATGGAAAGATTTCTGGCTCATCTGTTTTCAATGTAGCAGCGAAAGATTACCAAATAAAAATACCAACGATTGTTACCAATAAAATAGCAGAAAATATTAAAGTAACTGTTTTGTGTGATTATGAAAAAAAGTAAAATATCGATTGTATTATGCAATTCATAAAATTTAATTTGATAGTTTTTATACTGGCTTTTTTATTCGAAAAAAATGCAGCTCAGGATACAACTAATTTTATGAATCAGTTAGAGAAAGAAACAAAAGCTCATAAAACTTTTTATACTACTTCTATTTTTAAATATACCCGCATTATAAACGGCCATTCTGTGGAAAATCTTCCGGCGCATGTTTTGGATGTGAGAATTTCTCATCGCTTTGGCCCGTTAAGCAAGGGTTTGTATGAATTTTTTGGACTGGATTATTCTCCTTTTAATGTGCGGGTAGGTTTCGATTATGGTATTACCAACAATTTTATGATTGGAGGAGGGCATAATGCGTATCAAAAAACTTACGATGCTTTTTTTAAAATAAAAATTTTGAAGCAATCGTCTGGCAACATTACTATGCCTGTCACCATATCATTTGTACCAACGATTGCAATAAATATGTTGAAGCCTGAAGTAATTGATCCTTCGAATAAGCCTGATTCAAATTCAAAAACAGAGCGGCTATCTTATGTTTTACAATTGCTTGTAGCAAGGAAATTTTCCAGTGGGTTTGCATTACAGGTTATGCCAACATTTATTTATGCAGATAATTTTTCTTACAACCATTTTAAGGGTGACCTTTATAAACGTGAGATATTTTCAATCGGCATGGGTGCAAGCCAGAAAATCTCCAGGAGAATGAGTGTAAATGCTGAATATTATTATCAGCTGCCTGGTACTAAAGCCTCTTCTGCCCATAATGTTTTATCAGTAGGCCTTGATATAGGAACCGGTGGGCATGTTTTTCAATTACTTTTTACCAATTCATTAGGGCTTACAGAAAAATCGTTCATTTCAGAGACACCCGGGAGATGGGATAATGGTGATGCGTTGTTTGGGTTTAACATCTCAAGGGTTTTCCAGTTAAAAAAAAGGAGCCACTAACATTTTAATTGCACCAATACAGTCATTTCCTAAAGCATGTTTATTATTATTTAAATGGAATAACAATAAACTTTTTCCTGATGAAACATGAATCATTTTTAATTAAATAAAAAAGAGGCGGAAATATCCCGCCATTTTATTTAACACAAACATATTTTCAAATCCAAACAGAATTATTAATAATCATCCTCTGGAAATCTTGTTCTTTCAATACCGTTCATTTCAAAAATAAAACCGGGATTATCAGAAAATTCAATCTTAAAATGAATACTATCGGCTATATTTCCTGTTTTTGAATGTCCCATTTTCGGGAAAATTTTACCGTCTGTTAAATGAGCTGTCTCAGGAAACGAAGCACTACCAGGAATAAAATAACTATTCGGCGCTGTGGCATCTGACGAAAATGTAAGATTAGTATAATCAACAGTGGCTTTTATTTTAAAACCATAACCATTTTTATAATCATCAACCCAAATATTATTATCATTTGCCGATGTATTATAAGTTGCAATTCTTACATGCCCTAAACCGTAATAATCAGGCATTCCTACGGAGTCAAGAGTAGCCCACCATTCATTAGCAACTTTTACTGCAGAAGTGGCTCCGGGTTCTTTTACTTTCTGACAAGAAGAGAAAAAGAAAACGCCTAAGCTGAAAATTAAAATTATTTTTTTCATAATGTATGAGTTAGATGTTATTATTGTTTTTGCCATTTTCTTGTACGTACAAGTGGACCTTGATCCAGAAGATCAAGTTGCCAGATAATTAATCCGCTGGGGCTATAAGTTCCAGGCATCGTTGTTTCAAGTCTGCCAAAAGCAGTACTTTGAGTAGGAATTATTAAAGACATTCCGTCTGTGCTAATAAAATAAGCAGGTATTGTTGTTGCGCCATTCCAGCAATTTGTTGTAAAGTACACACCAGGAGCCAATTTATTTATAGTAGCATTCCCTGCACTTGCGCTCACTGCAGAATAGCTTCCTGAAAGATCAACTCCTGCAACTTCTGCCGAAGGAATAACTACAACAGTTCTGGTTGCAGAAGAACTAAAACCATCTGCATTGGTAGCGCTATAGTCTAAAGTATAAAGACCTACAGCCGCTGTATTTACAGTACCTGTAGTGATTACAGGAATATCTTTGCCACCTGCTTCTGCCTTTACACCGGGGTCAGTGAATGCTGTACCTTTAACCACTGATATAGTTGTATTGCCGGTAAGCGTAATATTAGCATAATAAGTTATTTTCGATATACCAACGTTTTTATCGTTGCTGATAATCGGATCCTTTTCGCAAGAAGAAAGAATACTTATAAACGCTATCAATATAAACGCAAATCTTTTTTTCATTTTACTAAATTTTAGTTTTAAAATTATAATCCCCACCAAACGGGTGTTGTAATAGGTACCTGCGCCGGTGTATTAGGATTTGTAGATATTTCCGCATCAGGAAATACAAGCCGTTTGGGATATTGATTACCTAATATTGAATTTCTGGGTACTACAAATTCACCGGGTGTGTAAGAAGAATTGTCAGAATAAACAGGACTGCTTTTAGGAATTCCTGTTCTGTTCCTCTCAAACCAGCCTTCAATAAAATGAACTCCATAAGCAAAAGATGTCCATTTCTGAACAAGAATAGCTTCTATGTTTTGATCAGTTGAACCCGATGGATATTTATAATCCCCGGTTATAAATGAACTACCATTCTGACCTACTGCGGCGAACTCCGCTAAAACTCCTTTATCGTATAGGGCTTTGGCCCCATCACCTGCAAAATATCTTTCACGGGCTTCAGCCTGTAAAAAATAAGACTCCGCTGCTGAAAGAAATACTACCGGATCTGTTGGATCTTCTTTGAATACTGTAGCAGTCAAAGCGATAGCTGAAGGATTTACAAAATCTCCCTGGTCAAGGGGAGTAGGATTATTGGTTCCAAAAAAATAAGTAATTCTCGGATCGTTATGTGCCACTAAAAAGCTTACAAAAGTTTTGCTTGCTACAAGATTATTAGGGAAATTTAATTGACGAACATTTTGTTCATATAAAGGATTGGATAAGCTTGGATTATTTGTAAAACCAGTAACCTTCGCATCTTCTTCAAGAAATTGAGCATTTCTGGCATATAAAGCTTGTATACCCGCCTGTGCTTCTGTGGGCTTTGCATTAATCATCCTGAGATACAATTTTAATTCCAGCGTATTGGCGAATCGCTGCCATTTTTCAATATCGCCGCCAAATAAAAGATCAACATTTCCTTCATTGGATGCCCTTAAATCAATGGCTGTTCTGGCGCTAAAATCCTTTCCTAACGCAGTATCAATACCCGCTATTAAATCTTTATAAATTGTATATCCGTCATCAAACTTAGGGGTCAAATTTGCAGATCCCCTCAATGATTCACTATATGGAATTTTATCGTACATATCTACTAATAACCCGATGGCATAAGCCTGCATAACTTTACCCATCAGGAAAAAATTCCAATCTTCAGATGCCCTTGCTTTATCAATAACAAACCCTTGGTTTTTTAACCCATAGGTAAACAATGTGGTGTATTGCCTGTTATAATCAGTTGTCTTCAAGTCAAACTGGTCTATATTTTTATATTGATTTGAAGTAGCGCCCTGGGTTAAATATTCTCCCCATAGTGCCCCTATTGTAGCAAGGTCTCCACCTTCAACTGCTGCTACACCCATAACGGCTACAGGAAAAACAATTTTTGGGGTACCTACTTCTAAGCCGGGATTATTAGGATCATGGTTAATATCTAATGTTTTTTTGCAACCGGCACCTATAAGCAATGTGGAAATAAGGAGTACAGCTACAATTTTTTTATTTTTAAATAAATTCAGTTTCATAATTATTTAGTTTTAAAAATTTACTTTTAATGCTACTCCATATTGTTTGGAAATCGGCGCAGTTTCAAACTCACCTAACTGACTGGTAAGAT
>JBBRTG010000026.1:0-36165 GCA_038244655.1 Chitinophagales bacterium | reverse complement strand
CTGTTTTACCTCCATCAAATTCCTTGAGAATACCGGCAATTTGTGTAGGACTGAATTGACTCTTTTTCATAATAGTTTACATTTTTAAAGTTACTAATCTTGTCTACTTTTAAAACGTACTATTTTTGGGGGAGCTTACAACATGATAAATCCTATAAATCTCAAAAAATCCTATGAATCATGGTTTAGACAATAGTTATGATATTATTAAAGCACCTGGCGGAGAAATAAAAGTGGAAACAAAAGAAGGGGAGGGTGCTGAGTTTATAATTCAATTATTAAGAGAATAATTTTAATAATTTATATGAAAAACATTATAGCCTTTTTCTTTTTTTTACTTATATTATCACCTAAGCTTTCTGCCCAACCGAATTACATTGATAGCTTAAAGAATGAGTTAAAAACTGCTCAAAACGATACAGTACGCATGGTACTGTACTCATTGTTAAGTTTCGGCTATCAACAAAGTAATTATGATAGTGCATTATTTTATTCGCAGAAGCAATTTCAACTGGCACAACAACTGGATTATGAATTAGACCAGGCATATGCTTTAGATAATATTGGATATAATATGTATTATTTAAGTAATCCAAGAGCCTTGAAAATATTATTAATGGGAGTAAAAATTGCTGAAAACCAGAATAGTGAAAGAAAAGTTCTTCCTGAAAAATATTGGAACGAGACAATTTATTACGATACCGAGGCATTGTCAGGATATCAAAGAAACCCTTCGAATGTACGCCTGCAAATCCTTGCCAGTCTCAATCAGGATATTGGTCATGTGTATGGGAATGATTTAGGAAATCGGCAAAAACAATTATTTTATTACAATAAAGCGGTAACTATTGCAGAAAGTGTTAATGATAAATATTCAGCGATTTTAAATTATAATACTATTGCAGACACATATAGAAAATTAAATAAATTAGATTCCGGGTTATTGTATTGTCAGAAAGCTTATAGTTTAGCCTTATCAGCTGGTCTGGAACAGTTGTCAGTTCATACATTGTCTATTATAGGAAATATTTATTTTGAAAAGAAGAATTATTCTACTGCCATCAATTACGCCCAAAAATCAATTAAAAATGGCATAAAATATAAGATAGCAAATCAAGGAGTAATTCAGTCTTATCTTATTTTGTCAAGTATTTATTCTCTTAAGTACCAATCCGATTCTGCTTTCTTTTATGCCAAACAAGCGAATAAAGTTGCGGTACAAATGAATTCGCCTCAATTTATTTTATCAACAACTGATGCACTTGTAAAACTATATGCATCAACAAATAATTTAGACAGTGCATTTAAATATCTCCAATTGTCGTATGCTTTAAAAGATAGTGTTTACGGTACGGAAAAGATAAAGCAAATCCAAGGTCTGGATTTTGAAGAACAAATGCGCCAGGAGGAAACAAATCAAAAATTACTACAAGCCAGGTTACAATATTCAACCAGTTTGAAAATATACTTACTAGTAGCGGGAATACTTATATTAATAATAGTAGTTGGCGGACTTTGGCGCAAAAACCAATACAAACAAAAAGCGTTTGCATTACTTCAAATTCAAAAGCAGGAAACAGACCATCAGAAAGTTAAAGCAGTACAAACATTGAATGACCTCCAAACAACACAAGCCCAACTTATACAATCAGAAAAAATGGCTTCGCTTGGAGAACTTACTGCCGGTATTGCACACGAGATACAAAATCCATTAAACTTCGTCAACAATTTTTCTGAAGTAAATACTGAATTGATTGATGAAATGGAGGAGGAAATTGATAAGAGAAATATCCAGGAAGTAAAAACAATAGCAAATAACATTAAAGAAAATGAACAAAAAATAAATCATCACGGAAAGCGTGCCGATGCTATTGTAAAAGGCATGCTGCAACATTCACGAGCATCAACCGGGCAAAAAGTACCAACAGACATTAATGCGCTTGCAGATGAATATCTTCGTCTATCCTATTATGGTATGAGAGCAAAAGATAAATCTTTCAATGCTGACTTTAATACTTATTTTGATGGAAGCATTGAAAAAATAAATATCATACCACAGGATATCGGAAGAGTACTACTAAATTTATACAACAATGCCTTTTATGCAGTTAATGAAAAGAAGAAACAACCCCCCATCCCTGATGAGGAGAAAAATGCAGTTAAAAATGAGTACCAGCCTACTGTTGCTGTTAGCACAAAGTTGCTAAAGCCCCACTCAGGGGGTTTGGGGGTTGAACTAACGGTGAAGGATAACGGTAACGGCATTCCAAAAAATGTAGTAGAGAAAATTTTTCAGCCATTCTTTACCACAAAACCTTCCGGAGAAGGAACAGGCCTGGGTTTGAGTTTGAGTTATGATATTATAAAAGCGCATGGTGGAACAATAAAAGTGCAAACTGAAGAAGGGAAATTTACAGAGTTTATAATTGTGTTGCCAGTATCTTAATCAGGTTAATCACATAAATCCTGTAAATCATGGTTCAGACAATTGCATGGCGAAACAGTAAAAGTAGAAACAAACGAAGGTGAGTTTGCAGAATTTTTTATTCAGTTACCTTACCATTAAAAATAATAAATTGATGTTATGAAAATTTTAGTAGTTGACGATGAAAAGGATATGGAAACTTTATTCCAGCAACGGTTTCGTAAAGAAATTCGTGAAAAAGAAATACAATTTGTTTTTGCAGAATCGGGGGAAGAAGCTCTTGTATATCTTGCTCAGCATGATCATGAAGCTGTTTTAATTCTTTCTGATATTAATATGCCCGGCATGAGCGGATTGCAGTTATTACAAAAAATAAAACAGAAATTTGAAAACCCGCCGCCAATTGTGATGATGATTACAGCCTATGGCGATGCCGAAAATTACAACCAGGCCATGAAGCTGGGCGCAGATGATTTTCTTACTAAACCACTTGACTTTATTTTATTGAAAGAAAAACTAAAAGCAATTCACTAATGGCAAAAATTTTAGTGGCAGATGATGAAGCGGATTTGGAAGTGCTTATAAAGCAAAAATTCCGCAAAGAAATAAGGGAGCATAAGTATGAATTTATTTTTGCTGCTAACGGAAAAGACGCGCTCAAAAAACTTAAGGAAGACCCTGACATAGATGTACTGTTAAGCGATATTAATATGCCGGAAATGGATGGCCTTACTTTATTGGTAAAGCTTAATGAACTTAACCTTCTTACAAAAGCAGTTATTGTTTCGGCTTATGGCGATATGGAAAATATAAGGACAGCTATGAACCGCGGCGCTTATGATTTTGTTTTCAAGCCGGTAAATTTTGAAGATCTTAATATCACGATACAGAAAACACTGGAGCATGTTGAACAGCTTCATAAAACACTTCATGCAATTAAAGAAAATAATATTCTTAAAATGTATGTTGATAAAACAGTATTGAATTTTATGAGTGGCCGTGAATTTGAATCACAGCTAATGTCTAATGAAACAGTGGAAGCTACGGTTGCCTTTATTGATATATGTGGTTTTACAGCTATTACAGAAAAGGAACCGGCTGATGCAGTTGTTCGCCTGCTGAATAAATATTTTGATATAATGGTAAAAGAAATTATTGCGCAGGATGGTTATATTGATAAATTTATTGGTGATGCAATCCTTGCTGTTTTTAAAGGAGATTTTCATTTGGACAGGGCAATTGATGCGAGCCTTGCAGTGAGAAAACAGATAGAAAGTTTTGGCGAGCAAACTGAAGTGGCTTCTTTTCTTCCTGATGTTTCTATTGGAATAGATAGTGGTGAAATGATTTGTGGAAATATAGGTTCGGCAAAACTGCGCCGCCTCGATTATACGGTAATTGGTGATGTAGTAAATACTGCTCAAAGGCTGCAGGATATTGCAAGGGATGGCCAAATACTTATTTCTGAAGCTTCCTGGAAAAAGGTAAACGAATCATTTAATTGCCGCCCGGCAGAGCAGGTGAAAATGAAAAATAAATTAAAATCTTTTATGGCGTATGAAGTATTAGATTAGCTTTTAAATTTTATTAATTCATTCCAACTTTTCCTTTTACTGAATCAAATATTTTTTTTGAATCAAAGCCAATCCCGTTTTTAAAAACAGTTTCTGTTTTTCTTATATCATTAATATTATTTTCCGGATCACCATCAATCAATACAAGATCAGCATTTTTACCCACCTCAACCGTACCAATTGTTTTATCTCTTTCCAGATATTTTGCACCATTCAGCGTAGCAATTTTAATAGCTTGTATAGGAGTAAAACCACCTTCCACTAATAATTCAAGTTCTCTCCTGCTTCCATAACCTGGAAGGGTTCTACCCGATCCGGTTGGGTCAGTACCGCAAACCAATAAACCGCCTGCATCATAAAATTGTTTTTCCCATGCTATTTCTTTTTTAAACATAATTAAATCTGCAGAATCCGTATTCTGGCTTCCCTGCCATCTTGCTTTCACTATTTCTTTCATTTGAGGCAAGAGGGCATCATCTCCGCCACCTAAAATTAATTCACGATTAGTGTTTGGTTCAAATACCGGAAGCGTTGAAGTAATGGCAACTTTTTTCTTTATTAATAATTGAATAAGGCTCTTCATTTCCTCGCTGTTTACATCAAGCTTTTGCAATGCCTGATCTTCTTTAGCAATATTATATTCACCGGGTTTTTTATCATGATCAAAATCTGAGCTCACCATAAACCCATGTTCAAGATCATCAATGCCTAATTCAGCAGCTTCACGATAGGTTATTGTTCCCAAATGCCCTGTAACTTTCAAATGCCTTTTATGAGCTTCACGCACTACAGCAACAAGATCTTCATCAAGCGCATGGACATACATTTTAAAAGAGGTGCATCCTTTATTTGCCCAAAAATTAACTGAGGCTGAAGCTTCAGCAGAATCTTTGATAAGATTTAATGAAGCAATGTCCCAACCTTTTCTTTCAAAATAGGGTGCCGTTACATCCATATCAGGTCCTATTAACTTTCCTTCACTTATCATAGTTTTAATATTAAAATCCGTTTGTGGTTCTATGCTTCCTGCCGTTCTTATGGTTGTTGCGCCCCCTGCTAAATACATTCTTGGAAATGAGTATGGCATTTCCTGCACATTAAAATAACTTCCAAGCAGCATAGTATAATACAAGTGTTCATGCAGCATTACCATGCCTGGGATAATTGTTTTTCCCGCACAATTAATTACAACAGCATCTTTTGGAATAGTAACATCTTTTGTTGATCCAATTTGTGAAATGCGTCCGTTAGTAATAATAATAGTTTGATTTTTTTGTGAAGCGTCACCGGTGCCATCAATAATTTTTGCATCAACAAGGGCAGTAATTTTAGCGCTGTCTGTTATAAATTTTCTTACAGAAGCTTTATAATTTTGTGCAGTGGAACTTAGAGTTGTGATAGCAGTTATTATCACAAAAAATAATTTATTTAAATTTCTCATAAATTGAAAATTAGAATAGAAAGATACAAATTTGAAAGAGAAAATAATTTCGAATCAACTGCAGGGACTTTTTCATTTTAAAAATTACTATTAAAACATTATCTTCATCAAGACTAACTGGCTTTAAGATCTTTTCTCTGAGTTTTTATAAATATTTATTACCTGAGCTTATTTTTATTACTGCAAAGTTGGATGGCAAAGTGGTACAACATATACATCTGGAAGAAGGCGCCATTTCTGCGTTTACTGCTTCCCGTTATAATCGGGATTCTGCTTGAATATTATTGCAGGTTTGAAATACGAACAATAATTATTTGGGGCGGTTTATTTGTATTGTCTTTTATTATTTTCAGTATTCTTCCTCTTGCATTTCGCTTTAAGCTACAACCAATAGCAGGAATAATTATAACAGCTTTTGTTATAAATGCGGGAGCATTTCTTTTATGGAATAAGGATGTTCGTAATCATAATAACTGGTATGGAAACCAATATGACAGCAGCTCATACATCATAGCAACTATAAGTGAACCGCCAGTTGAAAAAAATAAATCTTATAAGGCGCTGGCAAGTGTTGATGCAATTATAAAAAAAGATTCTGTTTTTACAACCAAAGGAAAATTATTGATTTATTTTTCTAAAGATTCTGTTTCAAATAATATTATTTATGGAAGCAGAATTATTATTAAAAAAGAATTGCAGGAAATAAAAAATTCAGGGAATCCTGCTGCTTTTGATTACAAACGTTATTGTGCCTTTCAACAAATATTTCATCAATGCTATCTTAAAAAAAATGACCGGGTTTTATTAAATGGTAATAACGGTTCTTATTATAAACGGACAATTTTCAATACCCAGCAATTTGTTATAAATGTTCTTAATAAATACATAACCGGAACCGATGAAGCCGCTCTTGCAAAAGCGCTGCTTATTGGTTACCGGGTCGATCTTGATAAAGATCTTGTACAGGCATATAGCAATGCAGGTGTAATACACTTAATTGTTATTGCCGGCTTACATCTTGGGTTAATTTATATTTTGCTTATTTGGGTAATTGGTAAAATCCCGGGAATCAAAAAATCAAAAGTTATATCCTTCATCCTGATATTTTTATGCTTATGGTTTTTTGCATTATTAACAGGGGCTTCACCACCGGTAATGCGGGCAGTAGTTATGTTTAGTTTTATCGCTTTTGGAAAATTGTTTTATAAAAAAGCTTCGGTTTTTAATTCACTCGCAGCATCTGCTTTTATATTGCTTTGCTTTAATCCTTTTATATTATGGGATGCAGGTTTCCAGCTTTCTTATTTTGCGGTAACAGGTATTGTAATTGCGCAGAGATATATTTACAATTGGCTTTACATTAAAAATAAAATATTGAATGAAGCCTGGAAAATTGCTTCAGTGTCTTTAGCAGCGCAGGTGTTTACATTGCCTGCTTTACTTTATTATTTTCATCAAATGCCTTTGTTATTTTTAGTTTCCAACATTATAGCAATCCCTCTTGCCATGTTTACATTATATGGGTGTGTGCTTCTTGTTGCAATTTCGTCTGTTACCCCAGCAGTATATCTTGGTAAATTACTTACGGGTTCAATATGGCTATTGAATCACGCTGTTCTTTTCATAAATGCACTTCCGTTTTCATTGTGGACCGGCTTTTCGCTTTCTGTAACTGAAACTGTTTTGTTATACGGAATCTTTATTTCTTTTCTCTATTGGCTTATTAAAAAAAATAGCTTTGCTTTAAAGCTTGGTATTTGTGGAGCTCTTTTATTTACAATAATGATCACTTTAAATAAATTTAATTTTTCAAAACAGAAAAAAATTATTGTTTATGATGTGCCTTCTCACAAAGCAATTGATTTTATAAATGGAAATGCTTATCATTTTGTTGGAGATACTGATTTGATTGCCGATGGTTTGCTACAGAATTTTCATTTGAAACCTTCGCGCATTCAGATGATGGTGAAAACTAAAGTTGATAGCCTTGAGGATTTGTATAAGCAAAACAATTTTTTTCAATTTTATGATAAACGAATTTTATTAATTGATTCCGCCATTTCGTATAAACCTTTTTCAAAAAAAATTGCAGTTGATTTTATTGTAATTTCAAAAAATCCAAAATTATATATACCAAAGCTTGGCCAGGTTTTTGACTGCGGCCTTTATGTTTTTGATGCCTCAAATCCTTTGTGGAAAATTGATAAATGGAAAAAAGATTGCGAAGAATTACATTTGCGTTTTCACTCAGTTCCTGAACAGGGTGCATTTATAACCAATCTTTAAAGCTCTTTTTTCACGCAGTCTTATGCAAAAAAAAATAAAAACTGCCCTCATTTCAGTGTATTATAAAGAAGGGCTTCAAAATATTATCCAGCTCTTAAAAAAGCAAAATATTCTCATTTATACAACCGGCGGAACACAAAAATTTATAGAAGAGGCTGGAGTTTCCTGCATATCTGTAGAATGGCTTACAGGCGTTCCTTCTATTTTAGGCGGAAGAGTTAAAACCCTTCATCCATCTGTGTTTGGCGGTATTTTAGGCAGGCGCGATGTAGAAAGCGATTTGCAGGAAATGAAGCAATATAATATACCGGAAATTGATTTAGTGATTGTTAATTTATACCCTTTCGAAGAAACTGTAAAATCTACAAGTGATGAATCAACAATTATTGAAAAAATAGACGTTGGAGGTCCGTCAATGATAAGAGCCGCAGCGAAAAATTTTAAAAATGTTTTGGTTATAGCTGATAAAAAAGATTACCCCACTCTTGAAAATATTTTATCAGAAAAGGATGCAGAAACAAAGTTGGAAGAAAGAAAATTTTTTGCAGCAAAAGCTTTTGATGTTTGCTCAGGTTATGATGTAGCTATTTCAAATTACTTTAATAAAACTTCATTCATAAATCCCTTTAACTCTGAAAAAAAAATACTGCGCTATGGAGAAAATCCACATCAGCAAGCTTCATTTTCAGGAAATATAAATGAAGTTTTTGAGCAACTGCATGGCAAGGAACTTTCTTACAATAATCTTGTAGATGTGGATGCGGCTATACAAATTATTAATGAATTAAATTCTGAAAAAAATAATAATGCCACAACATTTGTTATAATAAAACACACTAACGTTTGTGGTATCTCTCAAAAAGAAACTGTTTTTGAAGCTTTTGAAACTGCGCTTGCAGGCGATCCTGAAAGTGCGTTTGGTGGCGTTCTTATTACCAATAAATCGGTTGATAAAAAGACAGCGGAAGCATTGAACAGTTTATTTTTCGAAGTGCTTATTGCTCCTGGTTTTAATGAAGATGCTTTAATAATACTTCAATCAAAAAAGAACAGGATATTATTGAAAAGTAAAAACTCTACTCAACAAAAACAACAATCCAAAACTGTTTTAAATGGATTTTTATCACAAGATATTGATAAAGGAAATTATGCAGAATGGAATGAAGTTGGGGGTAGAAATTCATCCACTGAAGAAAAGGAGGATTTAATTTTTGCAAATCTTGTTTGCAAGCATTTAAAAAGTAATGCCATTGCCATTATAAAAAATAAACAATTAATTGGCAAAGGTTGCGGGCAAACTTCAAGAGTGGATGCTTTACGGCAAGCAATTGCAAAAGCAAGTCAATTTAATTTTGATTTGCAAAATGCTGTTGTAGCAAGTGATGCATTTTTCCCTTTTGATGATTGTGTACAAATTGCACACGAAGCAGGTATTAGCGCATTCATTCAACCCGGAGGCTCTATAAGAGATAAAGATTCAATTGAATATTGTAACCAAAATAATCTTGTAATGGTCATTACAGGATTGAGGCATTTTAAGCATTAGGTTGTTATTAAACTTGACCATTTGACTATTTGACTATTGACCATTGCTTTTCAATCTCTCTTTCCACATTTCATTAAAAGTTTTTTTACTGAATGTAAGTGTTGCCCGATGTTTATTCCAGTCTTTAAATAATTTATTAACCAATTTTGTTTTTAATCCTCCGCTTCCCATGTTCATCATACTTCTTTTTAAGGAAGCAATTTTCCATAGCTTCCACGCGGTCTTTTCTGAAAAAGTGGTTAATCCTTTTTCAACACTTTCGTTCCTATTAATCAAAAGCAATTCATGTAAATTAATTTTTACAGCACATACTTCTGTGCATGCACCGCATAAAGATGAAGCATAACTTAAGTGCTTATATTCTTCAAGCTCTTGCAAATGCGGAGTGATAACGCTTCCTATTGGTCCGCTGTAAGTGGCGCCGTAACTATGCCCGCCAATATTTTTATAAACCGGGCATGCATTAAGACAGGCACCGCATCTTATGCAATAAAGGCTTTCACGTTGTTTAGGATTCGCTAAAATATCAGAGCGATTATTATCGAGCAATATAACATACATCTCACTCGGCCCATCATTTTCGCCTGGTTGTTTCGGTCCTGAAATTATGCTGTTGTAAACAGTAACTTTTTGTCCCGTTCCATAAGTTGCTAATAAAGGCCACATCAATGCAAGATCAGTAATTGATGAAACCATTTTTTCAATCCCTATAATAGCAATGTGAGTTTTTGGCCACGCTGTGGTTAGCCGGCCATTTCCTTCATTTTCGGTAATGGCAATTGCGCCAATATCGCTGATAATAAAATTAGCTCCTGTAATTCCTATTTCAGCTTGTGTATATTTTTCTCTTAATTTTTCCCGTGCAACAAGCGTCAATTCTTCCGGAGAAAGTTTTGAAGACGTTCCTAATTTTTCTTCAAAAAGTTTGGCAACATCTTCTTTGCTCTTGTGCATAGCAGGTGTTACAATATGATAAGGTGGCTCTCCATCCAACTGTTGAATATATTCTCCAAGATCGGTCTCAATACTTTCAATACCATTTTTTTCAAGAAAATCATTCAGGTGAATTTCTTCAGTAACCATGCTTTTACTTTTTACAATGGTTTTGCAATTTTTTTCTTTGCAGATGGTAAGGACTTCGTCTAAGGCTTCCAGTGAGTTCTCAGCCCAAATCACTTTACCGCCACGTTTTGAAAAATTTCTTTCAAATTCTTCCAGTTGCTGATCAAGCGTTTCGAGCGCCCGCCATTTTATATTCTTAGCTCGTTCTCTTACAAGATTATTGTCTGGAAATTGAAGCTTGCCTTGTGGCACCACTGCATTATACCTGCCGATATTAAAATTTATTTTTTGCCGATGTTCAAGGTCTGCACTTTTTACAGTGCTCTTTGCTTTGAATGTGGAAGCGTTTTCAGTCATTTATCTTGTTCTTAATTTTCCATTTTGATAAACAGAGAAGTTATTTTTAAATTTTCCAGGTATTCCAGAATTATGTTTTGAATAGCAGCTAATTTTTCTTCACTTACTGCATCTTCTAATTTTAATAGTAATATTCCTTTGTGCAGATTATTATTTTTAAAAACTAATTCTCCAGAATGATACTCATGCTGCAATTTCTTCATTTGAAAATTTTAGAAGCAGCAAAAAGTAAGCAGGCTTTTATATCTTCTTCCTCTAACAAAGGGTATTCACTTATAATATCCTGATATGAAATTCCCCTGGCAAGCATTTTTATAACTTTCTCAACCGAAATCCTCATCTCTCTTATTATGGGTTTGCCTGTAAGTATAGAAGGGTTAGTAGTTATCCTGTTTAATAAAATAGTATCCATAATTTATTTTTTATAAAGTTACTGAAACAATATTTCTAATGATGAATATTGATTATGAGTTTAATCTTTAAGCACTCCCAATTCTCTTCCAACTTTTGTAAAAGCGTCTATAGCTTTATCAAGATGTTTTTGTTTATGCGCTGCACTCAGTTGCACTCTTATTCTTGCCTGCCCTTTTGCAACAACCGGAAAGAAAAATCCAATAACATAAATTCCTTCTTCTAAAAGTTTAGCAGCGAAATCTTGTGCCAGCACTGCATCGTACAACATGATAGGCACAATGGGATGATCCCCGGGTTTTATATCAAAGCCCACTTTTGTCATCTTCTTCCTGAAATATTTTGCATTTTTTTCAAGCCTGTCTCTAAGGTTTGTTGTTTCATTTAGCATATCAAATATTGCAATAGAAGCGCCAACAATACTTGGTGCAACACTATTACTAAATAGATATGGACGGCTGCGTTGTCGAAGCATTTCAATAATTTCTTTTTTACCTGTAGTAAAGCCTCCGCTTGCCCCACCCAATGCTTTGCCTAATGTTCCTGTAATGATATCAATTCTTCCCATCACATTACGGTACTCGTGGGAGCCTCTTCCTGTCTTACCAATAAAGCCCGTTGAGTGGCATTCATCAATCATAGCAATTGCATTGTATTTATCTGCGAGGTCACAAATTTTATCAAGTTGCGCAATGGTTCCATCCATGCTGAAAGAGCCATCAGTAACAATTATACGGCTTCGCAAATGTTGACTTTCTCTTAATTTATTTTCTAAATCATTCATGTTATTGTGTTCATAACGGAAGCGTTGTGCTTTACATAAACGCACTCCATCAATAATACTTGCATGATTTAATGCGTCAGAAATAATGGCATCTTCTTCACCAAACAATGGTTCAAATACACCACCGTTAGCATCGAAGCAAGCGGCATATAAAATAGTATCTTCTGTTCCCAGGAAATCAGCAATCTTTTTTTCAAGCTCTTTATGAATATCCTGCGTGCCGCAAATAAACCTAACGCTGCTTAAGCCATAGCCTCTCTCATCTATATATTTTTTTGCTGCTCTTATTACTTTTGGGTGCGAGGATAAGCCTAAATAATTATTGGCACAGAAATTCAGAACTTTTTTTCCGCCTACTTCAATTTCAGCGCCCTGATCGCTGGTAATAATTCTTTCATTTTTATAAAGGCCCGCAGCTTTTATTTCTTCCAGCTCTTTTCCTATCCTGTTTATAAAACTTTCATTCATACTGTTTAATTTTGAATAAGCAAACCTACATGAAATCATTAAATTCCTTATTAGTTAAATCAAAATAATGGAATACTCAAGTAAGTGTAACTTTTTGAATGAGCTATGCGTATAACTATAAAACAAGCTTGCGGAATATTTCTAAAATGCTAATGAGTTTATGACCGAGAAAGAGTATAATGAATGCGTAAATCTATTTGCTGATAATGTTTACCGCTTTATAGTAAAGAATCTTCGCCATGTGGAAGATGCTAAAGACGTGGTGCAAACAGCATTTGAAAAATTATGGATTAACCGGGAGAATGTAGACAATGAACGCAGTAAATCGTATTTGTTTACAGTTGCTTATCACCAAATGATTGATCATATAAGAAAAAATAAAAGGATAAAAATGGAGGACGATTTTTCTGCAGAGGCAAGGACAACGCAGGAGCCGCATCACAATATTAAAAAAATATTGAATGAGGCATTGTACAGGTTAAGCGAAACACAACGCAGCCTTGTTTTATTGAAAGATTATGAAGGATACAGTTATGATGAAATATCAGCAATAACTTCATTAAGCATTAGCCAGGTGAAGGTGTATCTCCATCGGGCAAGAATACAGCTTAAAACCTATTTGGTAAAACCTGAAAATGTAATTTAAGATGAACATAGATAGAAATAATTACGAAGAATATTTTTTACTTTTTGCAGATAATGAATTGACAGATTCTGAAAAAGTAGAAGTAATAATGTTTCTTAAAAACAATAAAGACCTGGAAGAAGAATTCAACATGATAAATTACACTGTAAGCAGGCCAGATGTAAATATGCGGCTGACAGATAAATCTTTTTTATTTAGAAATAATACAGCATCACTTATTAATGAAAAAAATTATAAAGAAGTTTTCGTTTTGTATCACGATAATGAATTAACAGAAAATGAAAAGCAGGAAACTGAAGAATTTTTATCTGTTCATAAAGAATTAAAAAATGAATTTGAACTGATTGGTTTGGCGATACTCACTCCTGAAAGTTCTGTTGTTTTCCCTAACAAAAAGATATTATATAAAAAAGAAAAAGATGGGAAAGTAATTCCTTTAATATTTTGGAAAGCTATTGCAGCAGCGGCTTTTATCGGTTTTGGGTTATGGATAGCAGAAATGTATTTTAATAATAAAAATGAAATACCTACTGTAGTTGTACATTCAGTTCCTGAAAAGAAAACTATACATGTTCCTGAGAAGAAAGAAAATACAACTGCGCAATCATCAACTCAAAATTTTCAACCCATTCAATCAGCAATTACTCATAATAAAAAAATTAAAAAACTATTATCAAACAAAAACCTTGATAATGGAATTGCAAAAACTTCTATAAAAAATATAAAGACTGCCGAAGGAAAAGTTTCTCTTGAAAAAGAAAACGACAATGTTGCAATAACCAAAAATAAAATCAAAAATATTCATGCGGAACAAATTAAAACCGATGAAAAAATTTCTTCGCAAAATCAATTAGTACAAAATGTAATTCAAAAAACTGATGAAGCTTCGTATGTAAAGAATGCTTCTTATGTTCAGGATGCAAATACCAATAATGATAATTATGTTTTTTACAATATTACCACCGATGAATTTAAGAAGACAAAAGTCGGTGGTTTTTTAAAAAAAGTAAAACGAATCATAGAAAGAAACAACCCGATAAGCCGCCTCATTTCCGGAGATGACAGGCAGGTTGTATCAAAATAACTCTACAGAAATATAAATCTCACCTACCAAATAATATAAAAAAAAAATGAAAAAGACAGTTTTAGGTTTTATAGGAATATTGTTTGCCATTGCTTCATCGGCACAAAATGATTCTGTAAATATTGAAAAGAAAAACGACACGATACGCATTGGCGGAATGATAATTTTAAAGAAAGGTGACCCTAATGATAAAAGGCGTGTAACCGTAACCGTTGGTAACCGCAGAAAAGGAAAACCGTCTAACATAAGCACTGCGTCATGGATTGTGGATTTAGGATTTGCCAACTGGACAGATAAAACAAATTATACTTCTGCTACAGCAGATAATTATATTGTAAACAAACCAGGTTCACTGGCATTGGTTGAAAATGATTTTAAATTAAAAACTATAAAATCAGTTAACGTAAACATCTGGTTTTTTATGCAAAGGCTTAACTTAATAAAGCATTATGTAAACCTGAAATACGGCTTGGGAATTGAATTGAATAATTACCGCTTTAAAACAGGTACTGATGTAAGCCTGAAAGAGGGCGGTGTAAATCCATATACTTTGCAAAATATTATTCATCCGTTTATATTCAGAGATTCAATCGGTTTCTCGAAAAACAAGCTGGCAGCCGATTACGTGACCATTCCATTCATGCTTAATTTTCGTACCAATCCCAATAATTCTGATAAAGGCTTAAGCTTAAGCGCCGGTGTAAGTGCAGGCTATCTTTACAGCAGCCGCAATAAACAAATAAGCGATGAACGAGGCAAGCATAAAAATCGTGGCGATTATGATTTGGAGAAATGGAAATTTTCTTATATCGCTGAATTAGGACTTGGCCCTGCACATTTGTATGGCTCATATAGCCCCAATTCAATCTTCGAAAAAGGATTGAATTTTATGCCTTATAATATTGGGATAAGATTGAGCAACTGGTAAGAAGTTTAGAAGTTTAATCGAGTATTGAAAGGTTTAGTTCAAAACCTGGTAATACATCTTCTCCGTAGAGGATTTTATTGAAGCCGTTAACTTTATCAACCGTTCCATCTTTTCTGAAAATAAATGCAGTTTTATTATCAGGGTTAATAAGCCATGCGAGTGAGCATCCGTTTTCAATCCATTTATGCATTTTATTGGTAAGGTATTTTATATTATCTGATTTACTTTTTAATTCAATTACAAAATCAGGGCATACATGAGCAAACCTTCGTTTATCTTTTTTTGAAATGTTGTTCCATTTTTCATTTTGCATCCAGGAAACATCGGGCGAACGGACAGAACCATCAGGTAAAGTAAAACCTGTTGATGAATCAAAGCAAACACCAGTTTTATTTTTGTTATTCCAAATTGCTAATTCTGACGATAGACTAAAATTTTGGTTACCAGTAAACGTATTTGTCGGAGCCATTATAATTATTTGTTTATTCTCATCTCTTTCAACTCTAAGCATTTCATTTTGCTGACAAAAATCAAAAAACTCTTTATCCGACATAGAATCGGAAATATTACCTTTCACAGAAATAGTAGTTTCTTCTAATGCAATTTTCATAACCAAATTTAATAAAATTTATTTGCTTAAATGCATGCTTCTTTCTTTATACAATTGCCTGAAATATGGATCACGCAAATCTTTTATAAAACGGATGGCTTCACCTGTGCTTTTCATTTCAGGACCTAATTCTTTATTTACCCCCGGAAATTTATTGAAAGAAAAAACAGGTTCTTTAATGGCAAAGCCCTTTAGATTTTTATTAAAAGTAAAATCTTTCAGCGTTGCTTCACCCAACATAATTTTGGTTGCAATATTTAAGTAAGGAATCTGGTAAGCCTTAGCGATGAAAGGTGTTGTACGTGATGCACGCGGGTTAGCTTCAATCACAAAAACTTCTCCATTCTTAATGGCAAATTGAATATTGATAAGCCCTTTAATATGCAATGTCCTGGCAATTTTTTCAGCATATTCTTCCATGGTATGTACTATCAAAGGAGACAAATTAAATTCCGGCAACACTGCATTGCTGTCGCCGCTATGAATGCCCGCAGGTTCTATATGTTCCATCACGCCCATTACATGAAAATCTTCGCCATCAAAGATGGCGTCAATTTCTGCTTCCTGGCAACGATCAAGAAAATGATCAATTAAAATTTTATTGTTGGGTAAATGTTTTAATAAACTCAATACACCTTTCTCTAATTCTTCATCATTTAAAACAATGCGCATGCGCTGACCACCGAGAACATAACTTGGCCTTACTAAAACAGGGTAACCAACTTGCTTGGCAACTTCAATAGCATCATCAGTATTGAATGCAGTTCCATAATTTGGATAAGGAATTTCGAGATGCTTCAGCATATCACTGAAACGGCCACGGTCTTCAGCAATATCCATGTTATCGAATGAAGTCCCGATAATTTTTATTCCTTTTTCATCTAATCTTTTTGCAAGCTTCAATGCTGTTTGTCCGCCGAGTTGTACAATTACTCCATAAGGTTTTTCAAGTTCAATTATCTCCCAAATGTGTTCCCAAAAAACAGGTTCAAAATATAATTTATCTGCAATATCAAAATCAGTAGAAACCGTTTCAGGATTACAGTTGATCATGATGGCTTCGTAACCGCATTCTTTTATTGCAAGTAATCCATGTACACAGCAATAATCAAATTCAATACCCTGGCCTATTCTGTTTGGGCCGCTTCCCAATACAATAATTTTCTTTTTTGAAGATGGAATGGATTCGTTGTGAATAATGTTAGCTGTCATTAAATTTTATTTCGGTTTTATTCTTCAATATTTTTATAAGCTTTTGAAAGGCCGGCCTAATCATCGCCAAATTATTTATCTGGTTCTTTGCCATCAAGCATCCCAAACAAAACCGACGGATACTTTTGTTGCTGGAAATATAAAGCAGTTTCCTTTCTTGTTGGCATTTCTTTAAATACCGTTTTGCAGTCATTATAAATCTCATCCTTTATCGCATAACAAACTTAACACGGCATCAATGTTACGAATTTCTTACTCAAACGTACTATAAAAATAAGGCGTCTTTGCTTCAAACTCTGCACTGCATGTATCAACCATTTTATATACTCTTGTAATACCCAAAGCTTTTCTTTTTTTATAAATATCTTCATCAGTGCTTCCATCTTTCATAATCCTGGCAATTTGTTCATCACTAAAACCAAGCTGCTTGGCTTTCTTTAAAAGTTCAGGAGTAATAGTTTCAAGATTAACTTTCAACAATTCTTTTTCACAATCACATATTTTTTGTATCTGGTAAATAAACCACCGGTCAATGCCGGTTGATTCGCAAATGCGGCGTACACTCACTCCTATCATTAGCGCATCTTTAATTCTAAAAATGCGATCCCATTTTGGAATTTTTATGTATTCAATAATTTCATCAGCATACATAAGGCTTTTTCCATAATAGCCTAAGCCAACAGCTTCATTCTCCAAACTCTGACAAGCTTTTTGAATGGCTTCTGTAAAGCTTCTGCCAATAGCCATTACTTCACCAACAGATTTCATTTGTAAACCCAGGGTATCATCTGCACCTTTAAATTTATCAAAGTTCCAACGCGGAATTTTTACAATAACATAATCGAGCGCAGGTTCAAAATATGCTGATGTAGTTTGTGTAATTTGATTTTTTAATTCATCCAATGTAAAACCAATGGCAAGCTTTGCAGCAATTTTTGCGATAGGATAACCCGTAGCCTTACTCGCTAGTGCAGAAGACCTGCTCACACGCGGATTTATTTCAATGGCAATAATTTCTTCTGTTTGAGGATTGAGGGCAAACTGCACATTACAACCACCTGCAAAATTCCCAAGATCACGCATCATGGCAATAGCGGTATTGCGCATATTCTGGTAAGCAGTATCGCTCAAAGTCATTGCCGGTGCCACTGTTATTGAATCACCAGTATGAATTCCCATTGGGTCAAAATTTTCTACCGTGCAAATAATAACTACATTATCATTATCATCTCTTAATAATTCAAGTTCAAATTCTTTCCAGCCCATCATTGCTTTTTCTACCAGCACTTCATGCATTGGAGATGCGGTTAAACCACGATTAAGCGCTTCATCTAATTCTTCTTTATGATAGACTAAGCTGCCACCGGTACCACCTAATGTAAATGAAGGGCGTATCACCAATGGAAATCCGATTTCCTGGGCAAATTCTTTGCCTTCTAAAAATGAATTAGCAGTTTTGGCGAGCGCCACAGGAATGTTCATTTCAATCATCCACTTCCTGAATTTCTCCCTGTCTTCAGCTTTGTCAATGGCTTTAATATCAACACCAATTAATTTTATATTATGTTTTTCCCAAATGCCAAGTTCATCGCCTTCTTTACAAAGGTTAAGCGCTGTTTGCCCGCCCATCGTTGGAAGAACAGCATCAATATTATTTTCCACCAATATTTGTTCTATGCTTTCAATAGTAAGCGGAAGCAGGTACACTTTATCAGCCATCATAGGGTCGGTCATGATGGTGGCGGGGTTGCTGTTGATGAGGATTACTTCAATCCCTTCTTCACGAAGACTGCGTGCAGCCTGCGTTCCGGAATAATCAAATTCACAGGCCTGCCCAATAATTATGGGACCTGAACCTATAATTAAAACTGATTTGATTGAGTTATTTCGCGGCATGAAAATAAAAATATGTGGCCGCCAAAAATACTGTAAATGTTGAAATGAAATATATAAAAAAAGAAAGCCGGCTGATATTGGATTTCAGCGTAGAATTCGTTTTTACAAAAAAAAGTTAAAGAAGATAACGTTTCTCAGAACCATACAATTCCCTGAACATTTTTTTCAAAATATATAGTTTGTCAATCCATTCATCTTTGCCTTTTGCTTTTACCTGTCCCATATAATGTTCAACTTTTTCCACAGTTCCTTCTGCATTGTCGAGCAAATCATGGGTAGTATTTTTAAGATGAGAAAAGAAAGCATCTCTTTCTTCTTTGGGCATGCTAAAAAATTTCAAAAGTGCAACACCCGCTGCTGCTCCCAGAATAATTGCAGCAATTTTGTTTGATTGTGCCATAATAATTATTTTAATTTTTCCTTGTTAGATTTGTAATTATATGAAGATGATTTTTATTAGAATAAAGGTATTACATAAACCGTTCCTGTTTTTTTTAGCTGCTTCTTTTAGTTTCCAATCGCAAGCCCAGCTTTTCCCCAAAAAAATTTACCCCAAAGGATATTTTATTTACCCGGTGGATGCTAAAATAGAGCTTGCCGCCAATTTTGGAGAATTGCGTCCCAATCACTTTCACATGGGGCTTGATTGCAGAACAAACCAGGTGCAGAACAGGCCTGTAAAAGCTGCCGCCGATGGATATGTTGCTCACGTGCGTATAGAGCCTGCCGGATTTGGCAGGGCAATTTATATTAATCATCCTAATGGATTCACTACAGTATATGGCCATTTAAATAATTTTTATCCTGCGTTGGAGAAATATGTAAAAGAGCAACAATACAAATTGGAATCGTGGCAGGTTTTTCTAGATATTCCACCCGGTATGTTCCCCGTAAAACAGGGACAATTTATTGCATACAGTGGCAATACAGGCGGTTCCCAGGGGCCTCATTGTCATTTTGAAATTAGAGACACAAAAACTGATAAAGTTCTAAACCCCCTTTTATTCGGATTGCCAATTGCTGATAACGTTCCGCCAACAATACTGCGTTTAGCCATGTACGATAGGTGCCTCAGCACTTACAGCCAATCACCAAAATTATTTAGCTTAAAAAAGATAAATGGGCGCCTGAATGACGGAGTCGGACAGGGAAATTATACAACTGCAATTCCCATTATCACTGTTAATACTGATAAAGTAAGTTTTGGAATATCCGCTAATGATAAAGTTACCGGCTCAACAAATCCCAACGGAATTTATGAAGCCATTTTATACGAAGATGAAAAACCTGTTGTTGGTTTTGAAATTGATAGTATCACTTACGATGAAACAAGATATGTAAATGCGCATATTGATTATAAGACACGAGCTTCCGGCGGGTCCTTTATTGAGCACCTTTCAAGACTTCCCGGCAATCCTGAAGGAGTGTATAAAGATTTTAGCGGCGATGGTGTTATAGAATTGAAAGATGATAGCATGCATCAAATAAAAATTGTAGTAAAAGATAGTTATGGCAATACATCAACTCTTGAGTTCACCATTAAAAAAGGATTGATACAAGAAGGAAGAGAAAATAAATCTGCTTCCTATAAAGAGAATAAAGAATTTCATCCAGGGTTTGTAAATATTTTTGAAGGCAATGATCTGCAATTAATTCTCAACCCCGAAGATTTGTACGATTCTGTAGCATTTGTTCATTCAACAAAACCGGCGATATCTTCAATGGCTTTTTCTGAAATACATTCATGCTTATCAGGCCTGGTGCCGGTACATGCAGGATTTACAATAAGAATAAAAGCTGATAAGGCAGTGCCACCTGAGCTACAGGATAAGATACTTATAAAAAGAACGTGGGGAAACAAAACAGAGGTAGTGAAAGCAATATGCGATGGAGATTGGTACAGCGCTAAGTTTAGAAGCTTTGGAAATTTTGAACTTATTGGAGATAGTGTTGCACCTGTAATAAGCGGAGGTTTTAGAGAAAATGCAAATCTTTCTCATTCTGCATTAATTGTTTTTACACTAAACGATAATAATGAAGAAATAAAAAATTTCAGAGCAAAACTTGATGGCCGTTGGCTTAAATTTACAAATGATAAAGGGCGCTCATTTATTTATAAATTTGATGAAATGTGCCCTCCGGGAAATCATGAATTAAAAGTTACTGTGCAGGATGAAGCTGGAAATATTACTGAAAAAACATATCATTTTACAAGATAAAAACTATAAAAATGACTCAATTAACAGAGGGTGAAAAAGCGCCTGATTTTAAATCAAAAGATCAAAACGGAAACGCAATATCTCTTAAAGATTTCAAAGGGAGAAAAGTTGTTCTTTATTTTTATCCTGAAGACGATACGCCTACCTGCACTATTGAAGCATGCAATCTAAGAGATAATTATTCATCGCTTGAAAAGGAAGGCCTTGTTGTTTTAGGCGTAAGCCCTGATGATGAAAAAAAGCATAAAAAATTTGAGGAAAAATATAAGTTACCTTTTACTCTTATTGCAGATCCCGAAAAAAAGATTGTTGACAAATATGGGGTATGGGGTGAGAAAAATTTATATGGAAGAAAATATATGGGACTGCACCGCACAACATTTTTAATTGATGAAAAAGGGATCATTCTAAAAATATTCAAAAAGCCCAAATCCAAAATTCACAGTGAAGAAATTTTAAAAGCGCTTGAATCAAATACGAAGTAAAAATTATGAATTGTAAATTGTAAAGTTGTACTGTAATTCTAATTCTTAATTCTTAATTGGGTTTTCTTATGGAACTTCTTATAAAAGAAAATTCATGGATAGCCAGGCTTGCTGCTAAAAAATTACAAACACCAAATGTGGCTATAGTTGTTGGTAGCACTATTCATCTTTATAATGTAACAAAGCAGCAATTTTTGCAAGATGAAAGATGGGTAAAGCATGAAACCTGCCACCTGCGCCAATTTCATCAATATGGGTTCTTTAGTTTTATTCTAATGTATTTATGGGAAAGTGCAAGAAAAGGTTATTACAATAATAAATATGAAGTAGAAGCACGTAAGGCGGCAGAAGAATAAATGTACGAAGTATGATGTGCGATATACTATGTTATGGATCAAGCAGAAAGTCAATAGTCATTGGACAATGACATTATAAATGACAAATGACTGTTTGACTTAATGACCAATTAAGCTTCCCTCTCCTGCGCTCTCAGCCATCTTTCGGGTATTTCATTATTGCTGGCAAATACATAATCGTTGTAACTGCAGGCAATCATCTTTTTATTGGGCAATTGCATCCACCATCTCCCTGTCTTTTTACTCTGAATAAAAATAGTATCCACTTCTGCAAAAGCAGTGTGATATTCGTTAAAGCTATGCCTGTCGCTTAGTTCTGCTTCATGATTGCTCCTGCTTCTGCCATCAATAAAATACCAAAGCATTTGTGCAATTTGCAATGCAGTAAGGTTTTTTATATCCTGTTGCGGGTTGTATCCATAAATACCAATTGATGAAAGTTGCGGGCTTAACCCAGCATAACGGAAAAGGCTACACGCCTCTTCCCCGGTAAAACCATTAGGGCTGCAGGAGTTAGCCGGGGCATCGCTGTTTTTAATAGCAGCAATATCAAAGCTCAGCATATTTGAGTTTCTAATCACAGGTTCCATTTCTTCAAGCTTTTCTTTTGCAACACCTAAACGATAGCAATCGAAGCGGAGCTTATCCATAGTCTCGAGCATAAGAGGATGAACAAAATAACTTTGAAAACCAATATGATTGTAATGCTTTATCATGTTAGGTTCACCTGTAAGCATTTCCATCAAAAAGTTCTCACTTCTTACAGGCGATTCACTTCTAAGATCAATAGTTGCATCAATAACTGTTGCCTCAATTATTTGATTAATTTCTTTATAAGCAAAATATTGAGCCAGGGTGTTATCATGCGAGCCGCCAATAATTACAACCGATTTATTTATTCGCAGTAATTCGGCAACTACAGTTTTTACAGCAGCATAGCTGTCTGCAAGTGAAGCCCCGCATTTTATATTTCCAATATCGACAATTTTAATTTCCCTGTGCCAGTAATGTAGTTGATATAGTTGTTTGCGTATTGCATCAGCAGCATTTTCTTTTGCAATAAAACCATCACCCCGAAATTCATTTATCCCTGCAATAACAATATCAGCCTTTGATACATCTGGCATTTCTTCTTCATAAACTTTTATAAATTTGGCAAGCTGGCTATCATTGAAACTCTTATCATTATTTAAAGGAGCAATATTTACGGGAGATAAAAATTCGTGCAGGTCGTACATTATTCTATTATTTTGGAAGCAAACCTAAAAGATAATATGGATAAATAAATATGTAATTTTTTTAAGCTGCTTCAATAAAATTTTAAATAAGGGATTGACTTATTTTTGCAGAATGAATAATTTGATGGAACGGGTAAATCTTTCGAAAGAAGAAATTAAAAATTTTATTACAACTGAAAAAGATCCTGCAGAAACATTCCGCATACAATTTCTTGGAACCAAGGGATCAATAAAATCATTGATGGCAGAAATGAAAAATGTTTCTGCTGAAAACAAAAAGGAAATGGGACAAGTGTTGAATGATTTAAAATTATTTGCAGGAAATAAATATGAAGAATTAAAAAGAACAATAGACAAAGGCCAACAGGCAACTGAAAACAATATAGATCTTACTTTGCCCGGAGATGCATTGCCATTGGGCAGCAGGCATCCCATAAGTATTGTAAAAACTAAAATCATTTCTATTTTTCAGCGTTTAGGCTTTGTCGTTGCTGAAGGCCCGGAGATTGAGGATGACTGGCATAATTTTACCGCGCTTAATTTACCGGAGAATCACCCGGCAAGAGATATGCAGGATACATTTTATGTTTCGCAAAATCCAGACTGGATGCTGCGGACACATACGAGTAATGTGCAGGTTCGCGAAATGGAAAAAGGTAAATTACCCATCAGGATCATTTGTCCGGGCCGTGTGTATCGCAATGAAACCATTAGCGCAAGGGCGCATTGTTTTTTTCACCAGGTAGAAGGTTTGTACATTGCAGATGATGTTTCGTTTGCAGATCTTAAACAAACTTTATATTTTTTCGTACAGGAAATGTTTGGTGAAAAAATAAAAATTCGTTTTCGTCCTTCGTATTTTCCTTTCACTGAGCCAAGTGCAGAAATGGATATCACCTGTCTTATTTGTGGCGGCGCAGGATGTAATGTTTGCAAGCACACAGGCTGGGTCGAAATTTTAGGATGTGGTATGGTTCACCCAAAAGTGTTGGAAAATTGCAATATCGATAGTAATAAATATTCAGGGTTTGCTTTTGGAATGGGCATTGAAAGAATTACCATGCTTAAGTACCAGGTAAAAGATTTGAGGCTTTTTAGTGAAAATGATTTGAGATTTTTGAAACAGTTTACGAGTGCTGTGTGATGAATTCTCTAATAATAATTATCATACAATAATAGATTTCATTTTTTATCTTTAGAATAAATAATCGACAAATGCCTGAAATAAAAAATAAAAAAGAGGAAAAACATATTACCAGAATAAGAAAAAACAAGAGTTCCAAAACTAAGGGTGTAGATACTTCAAAATATTGTGGAACTGTTAAGTTCAATGAAGATGCTTTGGCTATTCAAAAAAGATTGAGAAATGAATGGGAATAAATTCTTGTTAGACACAAATATTATTATATATATTCTTGACGGCGACAAAACAATCTCAAACTATCTTTCTCAAAAAATTTTTTTTACATCTATCATCTGCGAAATTGAATTATTTGGCTCTAAATCTTTAACCCAAAAGGAAGAGGAAAAAATTAAAAACTTTTTACAAGAATTCAGAATAATAACAATTGACCAGTCAATTAAAGAACTATCAATTTCATTTAGAAAAAATTATTTCTTAAAAATTCCTGATTCAATTACTGCTGCAACTGCCGTTATTCTTGATATTCCTTTAATTACGGAATTAGAAATTGATTTCTACAATAAAACACCATGACAATCACCATTTGCATTTGCGGAGCAGGAACCATGGGAAGCGGCATTGCACAGGTTGTAGCGCAAAGTGGTTTCAATACTATTTTGTTTGATGTAAATGAAAATGCTTTAGAAAATGCAAAAATCTTTATTGAAAAAAATCTGCAGTATTTGGCTGACAAAGAAAAAATTTCTTCTTCTGAAAAAAATGAAATTTTTAACCAGATACATTTTATTACCAATATTGAAGAATGCACAGGAGAAATAATTATTGAAGCTATTGTTGAGACAGAAGAAGCAAAAGTTTCATTGTTTAATGAATTGGCAAAATATAATAATGAAGAAGTAATTTTTGCCACAAACACTTCATCGCTTTCCGTTTCTGCTTTACAGGATAAAATAATTTTTCCTGAAAGAGTTGTTGGCATGCATTTTTTTAATCCCGCTTACATTATGAAGCTGGTAGAAGTAGTGAAGGGGCGACAAACAAATGATGAAATAGCAACCACCATTTATGACATTTGCAAACAGATGAATAAAATACCGGTTATGTGTAAAGATGCACCGGGCTTTATTGTAAACCGCATTGCACGTCATTATTATCTTGAAGCATTGAAGTTAGTTGAAGAAGGGATTGCTTCTTATGAAGATGTTGATGCTGTTTTAGAAGCATCAGGTTTTAAAATGGGCCCTTTTAAATTAATGGATCTCATTGGTATGGATATTAATCTCGCTGTATCACAAAGCCTGTATGAAGGTTTTGATAATGCTGAGCGTTTCAAGCCTTCTCCTTTGCAAATAGAAAAAGTAAAACATGGCGAGCTGGGCAAAAAAATCGGCAAAGGATTTTATAATTATGAAAATAAAAACGATTTATAATTTGTCTTTTTGTAATTATGCTGAAATATTTTTATAAAATAAATGCAGCCGGAGATTATAAATCCTTCTTCTCATATAATTGCAAATAAAAAAATACTGGTTACCGGTGGCGCAGGGTTATTGGGTAATGAGCTACTGAAACAATTGCTTGATGAAGATTACATAGTTACAGCAATTTATAATAGCACACCTCTTGCTATCTCTCATCTCAATTTAAAAACAGAGCAATGTAATATCCTTGACACATCACGCCTCGAAGAAATCATGCAGGATATTACACATGTATATCATTGTGCAGCGATGGTTTCATTTGAGCCAAAAGATAAATACCAGCTTTTAAAAATTAACGTTGAAGGAACCGCTAATGTTGTAAATGCATGCCTTAATGCGGATGTGCAGAAGCTGGTACATGTAAGTTCTGTATCTGCCTTGGGAAGAATAAGAAAGGGTGAAGTGATTACGGAGCACATGAACTGGACACCGGAAACCAGCAATAGCGTTTATGGTAAATCAAAATATCTAAGTGAGCTGGAAGTGTGGCGTGGCATTGGCGAGGGCTTGCAGGCAGCAATTGTAAATCCCTCTATTATTTTAGGCGGCAACAATTGGCACAGCGGTTCAGGCGCATTATTTAAAAATGCTTACAATGAATTTAAATGGTACACTGAAGGCACCGGTGGTTTTGTGGATGTACGGGATGTTGCGCACATAATGATTTTGTTAATGAACAGCGAAATAACAGAGGAACGTTTTATTGTAAGCGCCGAAAATATATCTTACAAAGAATTATTTTCTTCAATGGCAAAATATTTTGGAAAAAATCCACCGGCAAAAAAAGTGTCGCCTCTCATGGGTGAAATTGTTTGGAGACTTGAAGCCATTAGAAATACATTTTCCGGTAAAAAACTTTTGCTTACAAAAGAAACAGCACGAACAGCACAGACGACAGTATTTTTTGATAACAGTAAAATTTTAAATGCATTGCCGGAATTTCAATTTACACCAATTATAAATTCTATCGAACATACCTGTGCCACTTTAAAAGAAACTTATCATCTTTAAATAAACCCTATGAAAATAAATCATTCAGCAAAAAAATATTTTGTTACAAGCCTTCTTTTTACAATTTGTTTTTTTCTTTTAAGCGACTCACTTTTCTGCCAGGAAACTTATTATATAAAAGGAAAAGTAATTGATAAAAATACGAAAGCTGTTTTGCAGGGTGCATCAGTATTTGCACAGAATACAACTTTTGGTGAAGCTACCAATGCAGATGGCAATTTTATTATCAGGCTTCCTAACGGTGGTTACTCGCTTGTAATAACATTCACAGGTTATGAAAAACAAACCATTCGTGTAAGCAATGCTTCTTCACAAAACGATAGTTTGATTTTTGAATTAAATCCCGAAGTAAAATCTTTGGAAGAAGTTTCCATTATTATTAGTAACGAGGTTAAAGATGGCTGGCAGAAGTATGGAACTTTTTTTACACAAAATTTTATAGGGCAATCAGCATTTGCAAAGCAATGTGTTATTAAAAATCCTGAAGTGCTGCATTTTTATTTTTACAAGAAAAAAAACCGGTTGAAGGTATTAGCAAAAGAGCCTTTACTGGTTGATAATTTTGCATTGGGTTATACTTTAAAATTTGCGATTGATTCTTTTACCAATGAATACAACACCAATACAAATTTATTCATCGGCTATCCGCTGTTTGAAGAAATGCAGGGAACGCCGGAACAACAACACGAATGGGCGAAAAAAAGGGCAGCAGCTTATAAAGGTTCCATGCTTCAATTGATGAGAAGCCTTTACAACCGAACTTTGGATGAAGATAAATTTGAATTACAGTTCATTGTAAAAAATAATGATCAGGAAACTCCAATCCCATTAAAAAATTTATATGGTGCATTAAATTATACAAAAGATGACAGCACAAATACTGTTGAGTTTAAACCAAATCAAAATGAAGTGGCCATAATTTATAAAGAAAACCCTGAGCAGGCTTATCTTGATTTAGAGCCTGCATCAAAAAAAGATTTTCAATTAACTACTTTAACTTTTGCGCCAGATGAATCAATTGTTATTGAACAAAATGGTTATTATTATGACCAAACAGATATTACTACAAATGGATACTTAGCGTTTAAAAAGATTGGTGATATGTTGCCGTATGATTATAAACCGGAGTAATGTTTGATGTACGATGTCTTGATGTAAGATGTACTGTCAATGATTTTTCCCCCATATATTAAAAATTTTTTTACATCGTACATCAAACTTCGTACTTCGTACATTTATTTTATTCTCTTAATTTTCTCCCACATTTCAGGAAGGCGTTTGATTAATACAAGCTCTTTTCTTTTGCTGTAAAATTCCTGTATAGGAGTTCCCCAATAAGTTTTATTTCCTTCAATGCTCGAAGTAATTCCTGCCTGCCCCATTACAACTGCATTATCACCAATTGTAATTGTTTTGTTTACACCAACTTGTCCCCAAAGAATTATGCCATCACCTAAAATAGTTCCACCGGCGATACCAACCTGTGCAGCAAGAATGCAATTTTTTCCTATAATAACTTCATGCCCAAGATGTACAAGATTATCGAGCTTGGTTCCATTTCCAATTCTTGTTTCATCGCTTACGCCGCGGTCAATGGTACAGTTGGCGCCTATTTCAACATTATCCTCAATAACAACTTTACCGCAGCTTTGCATTTTTTTATACCACACTACCCTGTTCTTTTTTGTATTTAAATAAAATGCATCACTGCCAATAACGGTTCCGGAATGTATTTCAACATTGTCCCCGATTATGCTGTTATCATAAACTGTTACGTTAGGATGAATGATGCAATTATCACCTACAGTAACATTATTTCCTAAAAAAACATTGGGCATTACAATTGTATTCTTTCCAATTTTAACTGTGTCACTTATCATTTTATCTGATGAAGCAAAAGGACTGAAATGCTGAACAATTTTTTGATAAGCTTCAAATGGATCTTCAACAATGAATAAAGTTTTTCCTTGAGGCACGCCAGTTTTTTTATTGATAATAATAAATGTTGCTGCGCTGTTAAGACAGGTATCATAATATTTTGGATGATCCACAAATACAATATCACCTTCATTAACTTTGTGAATTTCATTTATGCCTGTTGCTACAGAATTTATTTCACCTGCAATTTTTGCGTTAATAAAATCAGCAATCCATTGCGCTGAAACGGGCGAAGGGAATTTCATAAAAATTATTTTTATTCATCAAAGATAAAGGTTGTCTATTGTATGCTTAACCGTATTTTGCTTATTCAAAAGAAGTGCAGGAAAAAAAATTTAAAAAATTTTTAAAGTAAAAATGTAAAAAAATCATCATCATTAAGAAGTAATAAAAAAATAAATATTTCGTTATAACAAAGATCTAAGCTGATTATGGTAAAAATAAAACTCTTTGCAAACTCTTGTGTGTATTGGTTTGTGCACAATCTTATTTTTTTTATTTTTGAAAATAAATATCCAACAGTTAAATAAAATAAAATTGAAATCTAAAAAAACAGCGTTAAAAAGTATCACTCTTATCCACAACTTATTTTTGAATGTTGATAAAAAAAACAAAAAAAATTTTCTTGTTAGAAGAAATTATTTTTAATATTGTGTAAGGAATTTTTATTTCCTATACTTACTAACCCATCTATATAACAAAGCCCGTGCAGAAAAAGACGGGCTTTATTATTTTTACAAATTCGTTTTTACAAAATTTTTTATCGTATTCACAATCATCTTTTTTGAATAAATATTTTGTTGTTTATAAACCAATCAATGTTCTTTCGCAGTTTACTTCGCATGATGGTAAAAAAACCCTGAAGGATTTTTTTGATGTTCCATCAAATGTATATCCTGTCGGGCGGCTCGATTACGATAGTGAAGGATTACTGATACTTACTAACGATAATAGACTAAACGATTATTTGCTTAATCCATTACACAATCATGAAAAAGAATATTGGGTACAGGTTGAAGGAAATATTACTCCACACGCAATTACACAATTACAACAAGGTGTTACTATTAATATCAATGGGAAAATGTATCATACAAAAAAATGCATGGCTCGAATATTACATCTGCCCATTGAAGTTGCAGAAAGAAATCCGCCTATTCGTTTTAGAAAAAACATTCCGGAAAGCTGGCTTAAAATAATTTTGACAGAAGGCAAAAACAGACAGATACGTAAAATGACTGCAAAGACAGGATTCCCAACGTTGAGATTGATCCGTTATAGAATTGAAAAAATCACTATTGAAAAAATGAAGCCGGGAGAAATGAAAATGCTATCTCACACAGAATTGTATAACTTGCTGCAAATTCAAAAAAGATCCACATGTTAAAATCAATGACAGGATTTGGAAGAGCCGAACAAACAGTAAATGACAAAACATATTTAGTTGAAATAAAATCGCTTAATGGCAAGCAGCTTGAAATAAATTTAAAAATTCCTCCTCTTTTAAAATCCTATGAGTTTGATATACGCAATCTGTTGCAGGAAAATTTACTTCGCGGTACTGTTGAATGTTTAATAATTATAAAGCAAAACGGAACTTCTAAACCGGTTGTGATAAATACAGATCTTATAAAAGCATATTACAAACAAATTAATGAACTGGCATTTGAATTAGAAATTGATACCAACTCAGTACTTAGCGCTTTATTGCGGTTGCCCGAAGTGGTATCGCCCAGTAATGAAATATTGGAGGACAATGATTGGGCAGAATTAAAGAAGGTAATTGAAGCTGCTTTAAAAGAAATTAATAGCCACCGTACAGATGAAGGATTGTCGCTTGAAAAAGAATTACGTCTGCGCATAAAAAACATTAATGACCAGGAAGAAGAAATACTGCAGCTTGAGCCAAAAAGAAAAGAGAGGATGAAAAAAGAATTAGTGCAAATGCTGGAAGAAAATGTTGGAAAAGAAAACTATGATGCCAACCGAATGGAGCAGGAGCTTATTTTTTATATTGAAAAAATTGATATAAGGGAAGAGCAGGTAAGACTAAAAAATCATTGTGAATATTTTATTACAATTATGGATGGTAATGAAGAAGCAAAAGGCAAAAAACTTTCATTTGTGATACAGGAAATAGGGCGCGAAATTAATACCACCGGATCGAAAGCTTATGATTCAGATATTCAAAAATGTGTTGTGCTTATGAAAGATGAACTTGAAAAAGCAAAAGAACAGATTTTTAATGTTTTATAATCCCCAAAAACTTTTAGAAACTTCCCAAACTTCCCAAAACTTTTCAATCTCTTATTTTTGCAAAAAACTTATTTGAAAAAACTTATACTTATATCGCTGCTTGCAACTCTAATGTTTTCATGCGGAAAAATTGATCTGTTTGAAAAGCAGGTGCAAATACCTTCGCAGCAATGGTTTTATAATAACAATCCCACATTTACATTTCAAATTACTGATACTGCTTCTTTTTATAACCTTTATATTGTATTACGCCACACCGATGCTTACAACTACAATAATATATGGCTGAAGCTTGGTTCAAAAAGCCCGGGCGATACAATACATTTTCAAAATATTAATCTTACACTTGCCAGCGATGCAAATGGCTGGGAAGGCACAGGAGTTAATGATATTTTTGAAGTAAGAAAAAATATTACGCCAGGCCCGGTTCCTTTTAAAAAAGCCGGAGAATACACATTTTCTATTGCACAAATAATGCGCGAAAATCCATTAAGCCATATTTTAAATGTGGGTTTTCGTGTAGAAAAAGTAAAGCAATAATAGTGATAACTTCTTAAAAAGTTTCTTTGTCGTATCTCAAATTTTATTTACAAATTATTTAAAAGTATGGCCTGCAAAAAGCCCTCTTTTACAAATAAATTCAAAGTAAAGAAACTTCTTACTATTTATATTTTATACTGGTTTTTGCTTGCATATATATTGGCTGCACTTGTGTTCTGGTTCATTACTCTTAACAGCCAAAATATTCAACTTAGTAAATACCGGCTTGATATGATAGATGTTGATGATGCCATGCATCAGCAGAAGCAGGAAGAAATTGCCAACGCTACACAACGCAATACAACACAGTACCTCGGTGAAGGAATAACATTTTTAATTCTTATATGCTCAGGTGCAGTATTTGTTTTTAGAATAATAAACAGGCAGTTTAAGCAGGCCCAGCAGCAACAGGATTTTATTATGGCTATTACACACGAACTTAAAACACCCATTGCCATAACCAAGCTTAACCTGGAAACACTGCAAAAAAGAATGCTCGATAATACACAACAACAAAAACTTATAAGCACTACCATACAGGAAGTAGATCGCCTCAATGCATTGTGCAATAATATGCTTTTGACAAGCCATATAGAAGCCGGAGAATATAAAATCACAAAAGAAGAAATTGATTTCTCAAAATTAGTTAATGAATGTGCTCATGATTTTATCGTTCGCTTTCCGCAAAGAAAAATTGAAACGCAACTGCCACAAGAAGCATTTATAATTGGTGATTTGCTGTTACTTAAACTTGCTGTTAACAATCTTTTAGATAATGCAATCAAGTATTCCGGCAAAGAGGACATAGTTTTGCTTAAACTTGTTCAAACAGATAAAGCAATAGAGCTGCAAGTAATAGACCAAGGACAGGGCGTTGCTCACGAAGAAAGAGAAAAGATTTTCGAAAAATATTACAGGGGAATGCAAAGAAAAGCAAAAGGCACTGGGCTGGGACTTTATCTTACCAAAAAAATTGTTCAGGAACATAACGGTTCTATTAATATTAAAACTAATCTTCCACGCGGAAGTATTTTTGAAATAACTCTTAAGGATAAAAAATAAATTATTATTTAAACATCATTATGCAAAAGAAGCTTTCTATTTTACTTGTGGAAGATGAAGAAAATTTACAGGATACCCTGAGATTAAATTTTGAAATGGAAGGCTACGAAGTTACATCTGCTTATGATGGATTGGAAGCATTAAAAGCGGTTCATAATGAATATTTCGATCTTATAATTCTTGATGTGATGTTGCCTGAAATTGATGGAATAACCGTTTGCGAAAATATCAGGCTTACCAATTCTGAAATGCCCATATTAATTTTAAGCGCAAAGAATAGTAGTACAGATAGGGTTGCCGGATTAAAAAAAGGCGCTGATGATTATCTTACAAAACCTTTTGACCTTGAAGAATTATTGCTACGTGTTAACAAGCTCATTAATAAAAGCAAACGTATTTCCTCAAAAGAACCCGTTATTGATTTGTTTCATTTTGGGAAAAATAAAATAAATTTTAAAGCGCTGGAATGCACAACGAAAGCAGGAGACAAAGTTGCCCTTACTAAAAAAGAAGTGATGCTGCTTAAACTACTTATTGAAAATAAAAATGAAGTGGTAACCCGTGAAAAAATATTACAATCAGTGTGGGGTTACAATGTTTACCCAACTACCCGCACCGTTGATAATTTTATTTTAAGCTTTCGTAAATATTTTGAAGAAGATAGTCGTAATCCAAAATACTTTCATTCTGTAAGAGGCATTGGATATAAATTCACCGACAATTAACACACCTGCTTATCCAGCAAGGCTACTACTTCTGAAGCCTTTTCGTAAACAGCTTTTAAATGATTTGAATTTGATGGCGGAGCGTATAAATTAAGCTCCACTTCATCTATAAGCGATGAAAGCATAAGCGAAGTACCAAGGCCTACATTACATTTATCCAGCTCTTCATTTAATCTTTTCTTAGTAAGTTCCTCTGCCGGCACTTTTAATTTAGCAGCCAAATATTTTCTCAAGGAGGTGTGAAGTACACTATAAAAAGCAACGTTGTTTTCTTCAATTAATTTTTCATGTGCTTCCTGCAACGGATTTCCGGGAATTAAAAATTCGGGTTCAGCTTCTTCAATTTCATTTGCAGGATCTTTCAGCTCCAAATCTTTTTTTGGAACATTATTGCGCGGGCGGGTGACCGTTAGATTTGTTTTATTCGCAGTTTTTTTCCTGAATCGCCAAAAAATAATTCCCGCAATCAAAAGAATTCCTGCAAAAAAATATAAGGTATATTTTTTAAAAATATTTACTTCCCCGGAGTTTTGTGCTGTTATATTTTTAAAAAATGAATCATACGAATTTCCATTGCCTTTGGTAACAGTTATAACCAATGGCTCTGTATGCAAGGTTCTATAGGTTTGCAATACAGGATCAAAAAATGAAAATGAAAGAGAAGGAATAGTATAAGTGCCGGATTTTGAAACAGTAAAAGGATAAGTAAAAGTTTTACTTCCCTTCATTGGTATAGAAAATTTATCTATGCCATCGGTAACTTTTGCATCATAGCCATCCAGCCCTTCGGGCCAGTTTATTTTTGGCGCGTTTATTAATTGAATATTTCCATAGCCTCCAATAACTATTTTTAAATTCCCGGCATCATCAGTAGTAATATTATTTTTTTGAATAGAAGAACTTACTGTAAAGTTTCCAACAGATCCTTTAAAATCTGCAGGCTTATTTTCTTCGGGCAATGGCTTAACGTTTATCTCAACAGGGTTGCTTTTTAAAATAACGTGTTGCTCAACTACAGCATCTTCGGGAGATGTAGCATCAGCAAAATTTTGCAGCATATCATAAAACATTTCGCCTTTTTGTGCTCCTGCATATTCAGCTTTTATAAAAGTTATTTTATTGTCGGCCACAACAGGATCAAGTGTTACAGTTCCGGATTGCAATGGATACAATTGTACTTTTCTCAGCGTATATACATTGTATTCACGCCCATTATATTTTTCAACAGTTGCAGAATTATTATCATTTACTTCAAGTTCGCTTACAGAAAACCCATTAAATGATGGTGCACCCGTAATGGTAGATTCTGAGCGAAGCCTTGTATATAATTTGTAAGATGCGACAATGGGTTCGCCTACAAAGCAACTCGTTTTACTGATATCAAGCTTTATAAAAAGATTTTTTTGAACCTTCTCCGTAATGTTATCGCCTTTCTTTAAAATGTAATCATCAAACCTGTGAGCAGTTGGCTCTGTTGGCAAATCAAAACTTAAACCCGCAAAAGGAGATAATGAATTTCCGCCATTATTTCTTTGTGAAGAATTAGGGTTTGAAGCATTGGTAACTTCAATATTTAAAGGATTACTATGAAACTCTTTGCCATCGGCTTTTGCAGTAGCAGATCCGATAATGAAATTGCCCACAGACTGTGGTTTTAAAAAATAACTTATAGACACGTAACGGCTAACGTTTCCATTTATATCACTCATACCGCTTTGCTGATTAGGGCCGCTTACAATATAAAAATTATTAAAAGAAGGAGGAATTATGGTTTCAACATTAGAGGCGTTTTCAACCATGAATTGTATTTGCAGGTAATCATTTTTGCCAATTTTTTTATCGGGACATACAACAGAAAACTTTGCCTGGCCGAACGAAAAATCAGGATAGCTGATTACAGAAAAAAAAATCAGGAAAAAGAAAAGTTTGATCGAATGTGTTTGTAAATATGTAATCATCTTTTCTGCAAATCATGATGAAGAACAAATTTACTCTTTAATGAAAAGTAATAAATGCTAAAAAAATAAGCTGTTGTTAAAAAAATTTTAAATAAAAAATGAATTAAGGAAGATCACCCAATTGCGGCCTTATGATGATATCCTCAACACACGCCTGCGGCGAAAGTAACGATGCAGCATACACCATCGCTGCAATATCATTTGTTTCCATAATACGTGAAGGCTGAACACTACTGCCCTCCCACGAAGAAGTATATACAGCGCCGGGATATACAATTGTTAGTTTAATATTAAACGGCTTTAACTCTTCGCGTAAATTTTTACTAAAGCCCATCAGCGCATATTTGCTAATGCTATAAGCGCCGCCATGGTTGTATGCCTTTAGAGCTGCAATAGAACACATATTAAAAATATGACCTGCTTTTTTTTCTATCATTGCAGGAAGTAATGCTCTTGTTACATAATAAGCGCTGTATAAATTAGCTGCAATCATTTTTTCAAGTATGCCATCTTCTTCATTATAAACACTGCCGGGAATAAATTGTCCTGCATTATTTATTAATATATCTGGAACTATTTTCTTTGCTGATAACCATTTTGCAAATTCGTTGACAGAATTTTTATCGCTAAGATCAGCAGCATAATATTCTATATTTGTCCCGCTATTTTTTTCTAAAATCTCCAATGCTGACTTATAAAGTTCCTTTTCATTCCTTGAGCACATAAATATTTTGTTTTCTGAAGCAGCAAATTTTTCAGCCAATGCTTTTCCAATACCTTTGCTTGCACCGGTTATTACAATATTCATAATTTTATTTCGTTGAATTTTTAAGGAAGTTCAGCAAATCTAAAATCTTAAATTGATAAACTCAATCTTAAACCTGTAGGCTCCCCTTTTTTAGTACAGTTTAAAAGTATAATATTTTCATGTTTTAGTATATAAATCTATGGGGCATAGTGGAGCGAAGGCGTAGCCGAAGCGCAACGGAGCCCCATAGATTTATTGTTTTTTTCACGGTACG
>JBBRTG010000025.1:0-39604 GCA_038244655.1 Chitinophagales bacterium | reverse complement strand
TGTACCTTACTGTACTTTTGGTGTTATAGTTCACAGGCGCTTAATGATTGTTTTTTATTCACAAAATTGAGTTATTAACAAAGAAAAAAAGAACCAAAAAAAGAAAGAGTAATAGTAGTAATAATTTTAAATAAAATTATTAATGCAAATCTAAAGGTTGCGTGTTCGTGCGGCAGGTTTTTGCAGCTAAGCAATCACCAACAACTAACATAGCGTTATGAATCCGATAGCTATCGGATGAAAATAAGTAAAGCCATAAAATAACTTAGATATAGCAAACAATAAAATTTCTTCAGCATTCTTTTTTCTCAGCGGGGTTTTCCGATATTAAGTTTTGAATTGAAAAGATTTTCCGGAAACCCCGATGTTAATGTAATTTCAAATAACTAAAAGTATTACCTCCTTCTATTGAGGTTTATTCGCCATCGGGGTTTCATGCTATGCTTACAGGCTTGCCTAATGAAACCCCCCCTGAGGCAAATTTTGAATTTTAAAATTTAATTGCGTATTATTACATAAATACAACTGTTGTACACCATTTAGAACTTAGAAAGTAAATTCACAAAGAATTTTTTTTACAATAAATTGTGCGGAAGAATTGTTGCAAATTTTGTTTATCTAAACAGATACTATGTTTCGCAAGTTCATTGCCTCCAAATTTAAAAAGCCAACAGGGCTGTTTGGAATATTTGCATCTAACATAATGATCAAGGGTAACAAGAGTAAATATGATCATTTAATAAAAGACCTGGACATTCAGCCTCATGATAAATTATTGGAAATTGGTTATGGACCCGGCACTGGTATTAACACGATTGCTGCACTATATCCCACCTGCACTATTCATGGGATTGATTTTTCACCTTTGATGTATAAAAGAGCCAGTAAGTATAATAAGCAATACATTGATAATGGCAGATTACAGTTGCAATATGGTGACTTTTTAAAAGTATCCGTTATTGGAAATAATTATGATAAAATATTTTGTTTGAATGTTGTTTATTTCTGGAACGAGTTGAAAGAGCCCTTTGAGAAATTGAGAAGCTTATTAAAAACAGGAGGCAGTTTTTATATTTATATGGTTGATAAAAAGGTTTTGATAGAAAAGAAATCACCGGATAGTGTATTTAATAAGTATGACATAGAGCAGGTGGTGGAAGCTCTGAAAATGGCAGGGTTTACTAACGTGGGTTATCACATGGAAAAGGGATATTTCATAAAAGCAAAGAAGTAAACGGTGTACAACAACTACATTTGCAATAGCATGGCTGGGCATTAAGCATTCGTCTGCAAAACTTACATTTCACTTGTATTCGGTCTTACAACTTTTGCGACTTTGATTTTATTCTATTTTACAATTAAAAATACACAGACCAAAAGTTCAAAACCAAATTTGATTGTAATGTGTTTGGCAGCTTGGTTAATAATACAGGCGGTTTTAACTTTAAACAACTTCTACAACACAAACACAAAATCGTTTCCGCCAAAATTTTTATTATTAGTCATTCCGCCTCTTTTGACAATTGTGATTTTATTCACGACCCAAAAAGGGCGAAATTTTATTGACAGTTTGCCACTTATCAACCTGACTTATTTAAACATCGTAAGAATTCCTGTTGAACTTGTTTTGTATTGGCTTTTCTTAAACAAAGCAGTTCCGGAACTTATGACTTTTGCCGGACGAAATTTTGACATCCTTGCAGGTATAACAGCCTCATTCGTTGCTTACTTCGGACTGCAACAGCAAAAATTTGACAGAAAAATAATTCTTATTTAGAATTTAATTGCACTTGCACTTTTATTAAACATTATTATCAATGCGGTTTTATCAGCGCCATTTGCGTTTCAAAAATTTGCATTTGACCAGCCAAACATTGCAGTATTAAATTTTCCGTTTAGCTGGTTGCCTGCATACATAGTTTCTACTGTTCTCTTCGGACACTTAGCATCAATAAGACAATTATTAAAAACAAATAAATAAAATAAAAATGCTAAAAAGATACTGCACCGAAATAAAAACCTCGCTGCCTTTTGCGTATCCTCGGTGCCTTTGGCGTTCCCGCCAATGGCTTACATAAAAATTGTTGCCGCGGACGCCAACAACAGCAAAAGAATTATACTTTATGGATCGGTCCTTGATTCTGTAATTACAAACAGGCATATTTTACAGGCTTTACCACCATCCTGGCTATACCACCTGCATACAGGGCGTATAAAATATTGCGGTAATTCATCGTTATCGTTCTTAATTGAGGGATTGGAAGCAGAGATCTCATCCATTATTCCGCAGCTTTTACCTGTCATTGCCCACAACCACTTTTAATGCACTTATCGGTAAACCTGAAACGCTTTTTCGGCTCACCGAGTTCATGTGCCTTTTCAATAAACGCTTCATTTAGTTTTAAAGGAGTATCTTGCTTAACTGTTATAAGCCTTAAATAGCTGAAAGTACACATAAGTAAAATCAGACTGCAAAAGCCATCAGCACGAACACCAAATATCGGCAACCTCTTTTATTCTTTGAAAATGTTTTTAATTTTGTAAGTGGAAGACCAACGATAATAAAGAAAAATATGTGGCAGAATAATTGTTTAGTATAATATTGTATCATAAAAAAATAAAAATGAAAAAATTATTTGCAGTATTAATGCTTGTAATGAGCATTGCCCTCTCTACAAAAGCCCAGGACAGTAAAGAAAAAGTAAAAAAGACTTCTACAGTAGGGCAAAAAGTTCATAATACTTTTAGCAAGCACAAAAGACACAATGGTTATAAGGTGAAGAAAGAAAAAAATGGGGTAATGCATAAGCATAAAGTAAATACCCAAACAGGAGAAGTAAAAAATAAGGTTGATAAATAAACCTTCCGGTATAAAATTAATTTCGGCTGCTTCTTACCGTTATATTGTGCCTGGTTTAAAATGTGCAGTATAACGGCTTTTTATTGGGAAGGTTTATCTACATAAACGCTGAAGAATTCTTTTGTTTGTGTTCTACAAACAGAACTAAGAGTCGCAATTTTCCATTAAGGTGTCTTTACTCCAAAGAGATAGCCAACAAATGCAGTCATGCCCATTGCAACTGTTCCCCAAAAGCAAATTCGTATTATTCCCTTTGTTATAGCGGAGCCGCCTGCCCTTGCGGAGATTGCTCCCATAAACGCGAGAAAGGCTATGGAAAATGCATATTGATTAATTACCATAAACTTTATCGGTGCAAAAATTGAAACCAAAAGTGGTAGTAAACCTCCTGTTATAAAGGATGCCCCGGAAGCCAGAGCAGCCTGTAGAGGTTTAGGTCTTGTAATTTCACTAATGCCTAATTCATCCCTTGCATGTGCTTCTAACGCATTATGTTTTGTTAATTGCGAAGCAACCTGCATTGCTAAATCCTTTTGTAAACCCCGTTGCTGATAGAGTTTAGCCAGTTCGTTCAATTCAACGCCGGGCATAGTGTCAAGTTCGTTCTTTTCTCTTTTTAAATCAGCAGTTTCAATATCAGATTGTGAACTTACAGAAACATATTCACCTGCTGCCATAGATAAAGTACCTGCGACTAAACCTGCTAAAGCTGCAAGAATAATGGGATTTCGTGTGTCACTTGCTGCAGCTACACCAATAGCTATACTTGTTGTTGAAAGGATACCATCATTAGCGCCTAACACTGCTGCTCTGAGCCAGCCGCTTCTATTTACATAATGTTTTTCCAGTTTCATTTTTATAGTGATATTTATTTATACGTAAAAGTAGCGTTTAAGTATTTTCAAAAGGAATGGAATCCAGTTGAAGCTTTCTTCCTGGCATATTAGTCTTAAGGTATTTTCTTTAGCCATTTTGCCTTTCACCCTTTTTAAAAATAAATACCATTTCTTCGCAAGAGAAATAGAAATTTATTAATGAATATTTTGAGCGCTGATACAACAAATGCAAAACCTTTTTTAAAATGGGCAGGTGGAAAGGGGCAATTAATTTCTGCTATTGAAAAAGCATTTCCACTTGATTTAATAAAGAAAAAAAAGCTCACTTATATAGAACCATTTATAGGAAGCGGCGCAGTTATGTTTTGGTTTCTTAAACAATTTCCTAATGTAGAGAAAGCAGTAATCAATGATATAAATACTGACCTTACAAAAGCCTATACTGTTATAAAAAATAATCCCAAAGAATTGATAGATGCGCTTTCTGTTTTGCAATCTTATTATTATAAATTATCGTTAGAAGAAAAAAGAAGAAATTTTTTTTTGAAAAAAAGAGAAGAATTTAATTCAAGACATTTGAATGATTTGGATTCTACTGTGCTATTAATTTTTTTAAACCGGACCTGCTTCAATGGCCTTTATCGGGTAAACAGCAATAACCAGTTTAATGTTCCCTTTGGTAAATATGATAAGCCAAAAATTTGCGATGCCGCAACTATATTGGCTGACAGCGCCATTCTTCAAAAGGTTATTATATTGAATGGAGATTATAAAAAAACGTTGCCCTACGCAACTAAGGAAACTTTTTTTTATTTTGATCCGCCTTATAAGCCGATAAGTAAAACATCTTCTTTTAATTCGTATGCAAAAGATTTCTTTGGAGATGAAGAGCAGCGTAGATTAAAATTATTTTGTGATAAGCTTTCTGCAAAAAAATATCAGTGGTTGTTAAGTAATTCAGATCCTAAAAATATTGATCCAAAGGATAATTTTTTTGAAGAATTGTATTCAGGAAATTCTATTTTTATTGACAGGGTAAAAGCAAAACGATCTATTAATTCAAACGCATCAAAGCGTGGTGAAATTTTTGAGTTGCTGATATCAAATTATAAAAAGTAAACAAAGAATTTCACGCAAGGAGGCATAAGATATAAAGTCGGAAAATATTTATTTGCGACCTTGCTCCGTGGTTTTCTTTGCGTGAAATAATGGCTTTAAAATCCTATCTTCTTCATCACCTCATCCAATTCCTTCCATTTTTTTCCTTTTGAAAAATTTGCAGCAAATTCTGCCTCTTTATTTTCAATCAATATTTGATGCATACCTAATCTTTTTATTCTTTTTTTAAGTACAGCAAATTCTTTATTTTCTTCAGCAACCATTCCGCCATAGATTACCGTAAACCATACATCAATTTCTTCTGCATCGCTGTTATAAGAATCAGCTATCAGCGTAATTAAATCAGTTACATTTTTATCTATCTCTTTATTTGCCGGCAAATAAATTTTTATAAAATCATCATAGATTTTTTTATTGCTGTGCTTAATGCCTAAGCTTTTCAGGATATTAAAATATTCAGTATCCTTAGGAGCATATTTTATTTTTCCACGCTTTGTTAGATAGACACACCATTCATCAAACGAGCCTTTATCAAACTCAACTAAATTTTTTTCTCTTACGTTTTTAATTAATGTTGCCATCTACATTTATAGTTCACAAATTTATTTGTGAATTCAAATTAGTAATTTCGGAATATAAAATCTAAAAATAATTATATGGATACAAACCGTTTAAGCGAAACATTACGAACAGCATTGAATGAACAAATGACTAAAGAAGCAAGTGCTTCGCAAATTTATCTTTCTTATGGTTCGTGGGCAAGTTCGGGCGGATATGATGGAATAGCGAATTTTCTTTTCAGGCATGCCAATGAAGAACGCACACACATGATGAAAATTTTTGAATACATTATAGAGCGTGGCGCCAAAGTAAAAGTGCAGGCTATTCCTGCTCCGCCCGATGATCCTACAGGAGTGCAGGATTGTTTTGAAAAAACATTTGCTCACGAAGTTGATAATACTAAAGGCATTTATAAAATTGTAAAAATGAGCTTTGATGAAGAAGACTGGGCCACCTGGAATTTTATGCAATGGTTTGTAAAAGAACAAACTGAAGAAGAAACAATGGTTATAAATATGCTCGATAAATTGAAAATTGCCGGTGGTGACAGGGCATTCGGAGAATCATTGTATTCACTCGACAGAGATATGAAACAAACCCCTGATGATGCAAAACTTGCACAAGATAAAACGGTAGAAAATCCATAAGCTTTCGGGTGTCAGGCCACTGTAAATAATCTGTTACCAAAAAATATGGTAAGTGGCCAGCGATCTAAATTTAGCGTGTAGGCTATACCGTTATGTTATTTGATGCTTTTGCAAATAATTTGCTTTATGGCTATCGCAATTCTAAATAAGCTTTTCCCTGATAAAAATATTTATTAAGAGAGTCCAAAACTCTTGTAGTATCTGATAAAGGAAGTGTAAAAGGCTCGGCAACTTTATATGTTACAGAATCATTTGTGTACATAATAACATTTCTTCCAAAACTTTTTAATATTTCAAACCTTGCTAAAGCAATCTGTTTATTTGTTGTTTTTCTTACAACCACTTTAAAAGTAATGCTGTCTGCAATATTGGCTTGAGATATTTTAATACTATCAATTAATTTTTGAGTTGCTGTTAATGAATCATTTGTTTTAATTAAAGCAGATGAATCTATAACAGGAACAATATTATCGGCAGAAGATTCCGGTTCAGAATTATTATTAAAAGCAAAATGCCAGATCGCCCAAGCCCCTGCTCCTAATACAATTATAACAAAGATGACGAGGAGAGCCCTTTTCCCATTATTATTTTGAGGGTCTCTCTGATAATCATTAAATAAATTTTCTTCGTGTTTTTCAGCGCCTTCATCTTCTATTCTCATCTTAGGCACTTCAACTCTTTGTATAAGTGGCCCGGGTTTAAATTCCAATACACCATTATTTAGCTTTTCGAGTGTTCCAAGGTTTTGAATAGTAAAAGGTTTTCCTATATTTAAAAACTGTCTTCCCAAAGTTAAAAATGAATCAAGATCGGCCGATGCAAGAGGTTTTATTTTTTTTGTATTGAGAACAATAAAATCAACAAGATCTTCCTTTTCAGGAGTTTTGGGATCATACTTAAATGAAATAGCATCTGCAGGAATGAAAACAGGTTTATCATTATCACTGCTATCGGGTATAAGGCCGTCAATTTTGAAAGTGCCAATCCCCTGCAGGGAAATTTGTTTATGTTTTAATAAATAAAGTACGAGAGCCTGCTCAATTTTCACAGCGATATTTTTAATGAAAGCAAACCTACATGTTATTAATTGAATTCCAAAAAATGACCAATTCCAATGTAAACTATAAAAATTTTTTAGCGGCGCAATTACCCGGTAAATTTGCTATATGCTTACTAAAGATGAAAAACTTTTTATAGAATATTGGGAAAATAACCGGGATAAAAAAAAACATTTTTCAAGTATGCTTGCCAGCGGACTCCCTATGGGATTGATTTTTGCCCTTCCTATTTTAGTTGCCGTTATTTTTCATGGCTGGTATAAGTCTATGATATATATTTCCGACTCGCAATTAATTGTAATCATTATTGGCGTATTGGGTGTTGCAGTTTTTTACGCCATATTTCGTATGAAATTTAAATGGGAACAAAATGAACAACTATATAAAGAGTTAAAATTTAAGGAGAGCAAGGATGATGCAGCACATTAGTAATTTTTAAGCTCTTATTTTGCAAATAAAAATTATTGCTGATGATGAAAAAAATTCTCTTAGGTTTAGTTGTAGCTTCTGTTATAATAGCAAGTTGTGTTAAGACAGATAACAAATGTGGCTATACCGATTCAAATGCCGTTGTTCCCGCTTCTCAAATTGATTCTTTACAAAAATTGCTTAGTGATTCGGGAATCACTGCAACCCAGCACGCTTCAGGCTTTTTTTATACTATTGATAATGCGGGTAGTGGTACCGGAATTACAAATCTTTGTTCCACAATAACTGTAAACTATAAAGGAAGTTTTTTTAACAAACATGTTTTTGATTCAACAGCAACAGGCTCGGCAGCAACTTTCCAACTCGGCCAGGTAATAGTAGGATGGCAAAAGGGAATTCCTTTGATAAGCAAAAACGGGGATATCACTTTATATATTCCACCGGCGTTGGGTTATGGAGCTGTGCCCGCTACTGATTCGCAGGGAAATGTTGTGATTCCGGCAAATTCTTATTTAAAATTTAAAGTTCATTTGGCAGATATACAATAAATATATTTTAAATATTTTTAAGGGCTTTGATAATTTTCATCAGAGCCTTTTTTGTTTTAATGATTAAGGGAAGAAAGAAAACAAGGATGCTTTTACATAACTTTACCTTATAAAATATTTCATTTGAGCCACGAAGCAATTTCTGTGTTTGATATGTTCAAAATAGGAGTAGGACCATCTAGCAGCCATACGCTCGGCCCATGGCGTGCTGCAAATCTTTTTTTGATTTCTCTTCAAAATAAAAACTTATTAAGTAAAGTAACCAGGCTGGAAGTATTGCTGTATGGGTCTCTTGCTAAAACGGGGAAGGGGCATGGCACAGATGTAGCAGTGCAACTCGGCTTATGTGGAGAAGATCCGGTTACGTTTGATGTAAATATGATTGATGCTAAAATCAATGATATTAAAGCCATGAAAAAATTGATTTTAAATGGTAAATATGAAATTGATTTTGAACCTGCAGAAGATATAGAATTTTTATTTACTGAAACACTTCCTTACCATCCTAATGCACTTACTTTTTTAGCTGTTTTAGATAATGATGACCATATCGCTGAAACTTATTATTCAGTTGGCGGCGGCTTTGTGCATAAAGAAGGAGAGCAATTGAGTGGCGATTCAGAAGTGGTGTTGCCATTCCCTATAAATGATGCTGAAGATCTTTTACATTGGTGCATGAAAACGGGTATGAGCATAAGTGAAGTGGTATTGGAAAATGAAAACACCTGGAGAAGCGATCAGGAAACCCGTACAAGATTGTTGAATATTTGGGATGTAATGAAGCAAAGTATTTTTCAGGGATGTCATACCCAGGGGATACTTCCCGGAGGATTAAATGTGAAAAGAAGAGCAGCCTCTTTAAATAAAAAATTATTAAAAGAAAAAGAATACACCGATTTTGATTCATGGGTAAAAGTGATAAAAGAAGGCGGTAATGATTTTAAATATATTCTTGATTGGGTAAGTTGTTTTGCTCTTGCAGTTAATGAACAGAATGCAGCCTTTGGCCGGGTAGTAACCGCACCAACTAACGGTGCAGCAGGAGTAGTTCCGGCAGTGCTTGCATATTATATTATTTTTTGTGATGGTAATGATGATAATAAAATTTTACAATTTTTATTAACTGCATCAGAGGTAGGAAGTATTTTTAAAAAAGGTGCTACCATATCTGCGGCTATGGGTGGCTGTCAGGCTGAAATTGGTGTATCATCTTCTATGGCTGCAGCCGCACTTACTGAATGTATGGGTGGCACACAACGGCAAGCATTGATGGCGGCAGAGATTGCAATGGAGCATCATCTTGGAATGACGTGTGACCCAATAAATGGGCTTGTACAAATTCCCTGCATTGAAAGAAATACTATGGGTGCAATAAAGGCTATAACTGCATGCCAGCTTGCATTACAGAGCGCTCCTGATTATGCAAAAGTGAGCCTTGATAATGTAATAAAAACAATGTGGAACACTGCAATGGACATGAATAATAAATATAAAGAAACATCTGATGGTGGGTTAGCGATTAATGTCCCATTGAGCCTGAGTGAATGTTAAAAACTATATTTCAAACACCATACTTCCTTTTTATATCCCTGTCAGTTTCTCTCTCCTTAATGGCTTCTCTTTTGTCGTAAATTTTCTTTCCTCTTCCAATTCCTATTTCCATTTTTGCAAAACCATTTCCTGCAATAAAAATTTTTAATGGAATAATGGTATATCCTTTTTCTTTTATTTTATTTTCAATCTTGCGCAATTCTTTCTTATGCAACAATAATTTACGCTCCTGCATCGGCTCGTGGTTATGAATATTTCCAAAACTATATTCGGAAATATGAAGGCTTTTTACAAACAATTCTCCTTTAAAAAAAATGCAATAGCTATCATTGAAACTAGCTTTGCCAGCCCGAAGTGATTTTATTTCAGTTCCGCTCAATACAAGCCCTGCAATATATTTTGCTTCAATATTGTATTCGTAATATGCTTTGCGGTTGCTTAAATCCAAGTGTATGCTATTTTCTGAATTTTGATTTCGGGTTTCTTTTTGTATGAAAAACACATGAAATCAAAATATAATTTTCTTACTTTATAAACTCATAGATAATTACAAAAGGGAATTTATTTATTGTGGTTTGCCTGAAACTTTTTAATATTAAAGGATATCTTTCATGATGTACTGATATTTCAATAACTTTTTTATTGATTGCATCATAAAATAATTTTCCGAGGCCATCTTTTTGTTCCTCGTACCAATTGAAAGCATTTTATTAAATCCATTTCAGCAAGAGGATGAAAAATTATGTCATATGTCATTGGAGATTGTAGATTTCTTTTTACTTCTTCCCATGTAATTCCTTTTACTTTGCCACTCTTTATTTCTTTAGATCTTTTTTCTAATTCTTTTACAAATTTTTCATCTTCCCAAATTGAGTCCTGTGATTGTTCTAAATCCTCTTCCAAAAATGTATAAATCTTTTTCAACTTTTTGGTATCTGCATTTTCAATAAAAACTGTAAAGTTTACTTCTGATAATAGAGGCTGTCATAATATCAAATTTATTAAATTATAGCAGGTTTTGGGTAATTAATTTCTAAACAATATTAATAATTGCGATAGTTTTTCTTTGAGGTCTTTTCTGGAAACAATAAAGTCAAGAAAGCCATGTTCCAATAAAAACTCGCTGCGCTGAAAACCGGGTGGAAGATCTTTCTTAATGGTTTCTTTTATAACACGTGGGCCTGCAAAACCAATAAGGGCACCGGGTTCAGCCATTATAATATCGCCAAGCATTGCAAATGATGCAGTAGTTCCACCAAATGTAGGATCGGTGCAAAGAGAAATGTAAGGAATTTTTGCATCAGACATTTTCGATAATCCCCCTGAAGTTTTAGCTAATTGCATTAATGAAAATGCACTCTCCATCATACGGGCGCCACCACTTTTATTGATGATCATAAAAGGTATTTTATGCTCAATGCAGTAATCGCATGCTCTAACAATTTTTTCACCCATTACGCTTCCCATGCTTCCGCCGATAAATTCAAAATCCATGCAGGCAATTACAAAATCCATTTCATTTAATTTGCCATGGGCAACCGTTATGGAATCGTGAATGGAAGACTTGGCCCATGTTTCTTTTAACCGTTGTTCATAAGGTTTTAGATCAACAAAGTTTAAGTAATCTTTTGATTTTATATTTCCGAAAAGTTCTATGTAATCGTCATTATCAAAAAGAATTTCGAAATATTCTGCGCTACCAATACGATGATGATATTCGCACTTGGGGCAAACAAATAAATTCTCTCTTAATTCACTTACTGTGCATGTGTACCTGCACGACGGGCACTTTGTCCATAAACCATCAGGCGCTTCTTTTTTATCTTTTGTAGAAGTGGTAATTCCTTTCTTAATTCTGCGAAACCACCTGCGCTTGGTTTCTTCAGTGTCGCCTTCTTCACCTGCAAGGTTTGCGTAAAAATCTTCTTCCTGTTTCATAAATAAAAAGTCATTAAGTCATTTTTCAATAAGTCATTATAGCTTATGATCACCTACGTTTTTAATGACCAATGACTTAATGACTTTTAATGAGCGTTTACGCTACCGTTATACTTTCATCTAAATAAACATCTTGTGTAGCTTTCAGCAATTCTATTCCATCATTCAAAGGTTTTTGAAATGCTTTTCTTCCCATAATCAATCCCATGCCTCCTGCCCGTTTATTGATAACCGCGGTAGTAACTGCGTCTTTTAAATCAGATGCGCCAGCGCTTTCACCACCACTGTTTATAAGCCCAATCTTACCACTGTAACAATTTAAAACCTGGTAACGGCAAAGATCAATCGGGTGATCTGTTGTTAAATCAGAATACACCAGCTTTGAAGTTTTTCCAAATTTTATGGCATTGTAACCGCCATTATTTATTGCCATTTTTTGCTTAATGATATCTGCTTGTAAAGTTACGCCAAGATGATTTGCCTGCCCTGTTAGATCAGCCGATAATCCATAATCAGTGTCGCCTACTTTAAAAGCATTGTTACGAAGATAACACCACAAAATAGTACACATACCTAATTCATGTGCCTGTTCAAATGCTTCAGAAATTTCTTTCAATTGCCTCGTGCTTTCCTGGCTTCCCCAATATACAGTTGCACCTATACCTACGGCGCCCATATTATAAGCGCTTTTAACGGTACCAAATAAAGTCTGATCAAATTTATTAGGATAGCTCAATAATTCGTTGTGATTTATTTTTACAATGAAAGGAATTTTATGTGCATATTTTCTGCTTACAATACCTAATACACCAAATGTGGAAGCAACTCCGTTGCATCCGCCTTCAATAGCAAGCTTTACAATATTTTCGGGATCAAAATAAATGGGATTAGGAGCAAAAGATGCGCCGGCGCTATGTTCTATACCCTGGTCAACCGGGAAGATAGAACAATACCCTGTATCGGCCAACCGGCCATGACTCGCAAGCATTTGCATGCTTTGCACCACACGATTATTGCGGTTACTGTTTACAAAAATATCATTAATATAATCCGGTGAGGGGATTGTGAGTGTTGACTTATCAATTATACATTTATGCGTTAATAAATTTTCGGCTTTATCGCCCAACAGATCAGTAATTTTTTTTGAAGCCATGAATATTTTTTTTTAATGATGTATGCAAACCTACATGAATTTGAGAAAAAAGAAAACTAATTGGTTATATGCCTGATTTTAAGATTAAATTCTTCAAAATAATCTGCTGCTTTCAATAGCCTGCTTCCATACCAGCTAAACATTTCACCGTCTGCTAAAATAATTTTTACTTCCGGTATTTTTAATTGTAATTCCTGCAAATGTTTTTCTTTAAATGGATAAGGCTCTGATGATAGAATAATAAGTTCACAACCACTTTCTTTTATTTCATTAATAGAAATTTCAGGATAACGTTTCTTTGAAGAAAAGATATTTTCCAGTCCGCAATATTGCATCATATTATTTATGAAAGTATCGCCGCCTACAGCCATGTAAGGATTTTGCCAAATTAAATAGGCGGCTTTAATTTTTCTTTTTGCCTGAACAGAATGTATTAAATTTTGAAATCTTTTTTCAATTTGATTTACCAAATCATTTGCTTCTTTATTTTTACCAATTAAAATTCCTATCTCTTCAATCATGTGTAATGCACCTTGCAGATCATTTATATCCGTAACAAATACATCATAAATTCCCGCTAATTCTTCAACCTGCTCTTTTACATTTTCTTCTTTGTTGGCAATTATTAAATCGGGCTTAAGAAGATATATAGTTTTTATATTTATATTTTTAGTGCCGCCCACTCTTGTTTTATTTTTATACCATGTAGAGGGATGAACACAAAATTTTGTAATTCCAATTACTTCATTTTCCAAACCTAGATCATAAAGCAATTCGGTTATTGAGGGCACAATAGAAATGATCCGGGAATAAGCATGTGGAGATATGTTGTGCAGGTTAATAATCATAATGAACTGCAAGATATTGGTAAAATAAAAAACTTCTGCAATACTGATAAATCAGCACTACAGAAGTAAATTTTTTGTCTGCAGGTTAAACAGACTCCTTGGGACCTATTTTAGAGATTTTATCTCTGCCAGAAAAAATTAATTTACTGGTTTCAGTTAGGCTTTTAAAGGATTAGATTTCTGGTTTTTCTAGTGATTTTGGTTGGTTTTCATAAGAATGAATCTGTTTACTTTGAAGGGATATTGGATGATACTTTCAAAGTGAATCTGGTATTTTCTGCCCCTTTACTTTTGGCAAAGAGATGATAATTGGAAAAAAATTAGAAGTTGACTGATACTGGATTTTTTGATTTCTCAGGAATTTGGATAGATTCTGTTTTTGTTTTTCTACTGGATATTTGGATATTTTTTGATTAATGCTTCAATCAACATCAATCAACTTCTGAGACAAAGATATAAGGCAGAATATATGCTGGCAATAGAGGTATTGCTCTATTTTTAAAATATATAATTACGGGCTTTATAGTAAATAAACTAGAAAATTTGGGAGAAAATTACCTATCATAATTCGTAGGAACACGTTTCTATGGTTGTTTTAAAAAAAATTGCAATTAATGTCTGCATCTTATAAAACCAACCACCAATTTCTCAGTAAGACATGCCATTTACTATAGAATATTTGTAAAAAAGTATAATAAAGATTATTTTTATTTATATAAACTTATTGAACCCATACTCTGTTAAAACTAAATTCTTTCTGTTCAACGCTTCTGTGAATCTCATCTAATTGAACTACCGTTAAAAGAAAGATCACTTTCCGCAATTATTTCTCTAACCCTAAAATTTTCCGTGCATTTAAAAGCATTTCATCTATGCATTGCCGATATCTAATTTCAAAAAAGGCTACCGCCAGGCTATTGTTGCTGCTAGCTTCGGGTATTTCTTTTTTACAGGGGATTGCCCAGTGCCCCAATGCAAATAAGTTAGATAGTTTGTTCAATGCAATTGCTGCCGCCAATAAAGGAATGGGAAGTGTCGCAATTTCTAAAAATGGCACTCTCCTGTATTGCCGTTCTATAGGATATAAATTATTGAATGATCAGAGAACCGACACCGCTACGGAAAAAACAAAATATCGGATTGGCTCTATTACAAAAATGTTTACAGCTGTAATTATTTTTCAACTGATTGAGGATGGAAAATTGAACCTGCAAAGTACTTTGGACAATTATCTTCCGGATGTCCCGAATGCTCATCTCATAACCATTGAACACCTGCTTCGTCACCAAACGGGACTTCATAGTTTTCCGGGTAAAAGATTTGGAAGGTTTCCGAAAACACATGAAAAAATGCTTTCAATTATCAAGAGGGGAAATACCAAATCTTTGCCCGGTTTAAAATTTGATTATAACAATACAAATTATTTATTGCTGGGTTATATTATCGAAAAAATATCTGGAAAATCGTATGAATCTGTTGTCAACGAAAGGATCATCTCGAAAATCAGGCTTAGAGACACCTATTGTGGCCATGAAACATCTATTGAAAACAATGAATGCTATTCTTACAGATTTAAAAAAAGTTGGAAACAGAGTCCAGTGACAGATATGAGTATTCCTGGAGCCTCTGGTGATATTGTTGCTACTCCTTCTGCCCTGACCCAATTTATGGATGCACTCTTTTCGGGAAAATTAATCAGTAATGCAAGTTTGGCTCAAATGGAATCTATGGTCAATGGCTACGGAATGGGAATGATGCGGTTTCCCTATCAAATGAAAGATGCGTATGGCCATACCGGTGGTATAGATGCTTTTCATTCAGTGACTGCGCATTTTTTGAATGATAACATATCCATTGCTTACTGTTCCAACGGTCAGCTTTACCCGATACAAAATATCGTTACCAAGGTCTTAGATATTTATTTTGGAAAAGCGCCGCCAATATCTGAAATGAAATTTGTGGTAGCGAAAACAAAACATTTGAATCAATATGTTGGTATATACAGCAACAAACAGATTCCCTGTGAAATCATTATTCGCAAAAAACAAAAAGGCTTGACAGTAGAAGGGATGGGATATACTTCTCTGCCATTGGAATGCATTGGTGGAAATAAATTCAGGTTGGTAGCCGCAGGTCTTGAAATGGAGTTTGATACGCATCGCAAAAGTTTAAAAGTGTACCAGGGAAGAAACAATAGTTATTATTTGGCGGGAAGAAGATAGATTAAACTTGATGGGGTAGTTAAATACCAACAGATTTATTAGAGGGGTGAAGAAGCCTTATTTTGCAAGGCTTTGAATAATATCATACTTGGTTACAATATGGTAGTCGCCGGTTTCATCTTTGCTCAGCACCGCGCCATTTTGTTTTGAAATTAGATTACTTAATTTTTCTACAGGCATATCAAAAGAAACTATTGGATATTCTTTTTCCATAACTGATTTTACCTTCTGTTCTTTTATTTGCGGATCAGATAATATTTTATTAAACAACCCTCCTTCACTTAATGAACCAATAATACCATCCCCATTCATTACAGGAATATTTTCAATATCATATTTGCGCATAATTTCTATGGCTTCTGCAACAGTTTGTTCAGGTTTCACCGTTACTAATTTTTTTGCACCACGTCCGCTTACAAGGTCTTTAAAAGTTTTTACTTCAAGAAAACCTCTTTCCATCATCCATTGATCATTGTAAATTTTTGCAACATACCTGCTTCCATGATCATGAAAAATACAAACTACTACATCGTTTTTTTTCAAACTGCTTTTTAATTGCAGTAAACCTTGTAAGCAGCTACCGGCGCTATATCCGCAAAATAGTCCTTCTTCTTTTGCAATGCGCCGTGCCATTATTGCGCCATCTTTATCAGTAACTTTTTCAAAAGCATCAATGTATTTCATATCGTAATTAGCAGGTACAAAATCTTCACCAAAACCTTCACTGATGTAAGGGTATACTTCTTTTTCATCAAGTTCTCCGGTATCAAAATATTTTTTAAGTAATGAACCATAACTGTCAATTGCCCAAACTTTTATTGCCGGATTTTTTTCTTTTAAAAATTGCCCGGTTCCTATAATAGTTCCACCGGTGCCGGTTGCCACAACAAGGTGCGTTATTTTACCTTCTGTTTGTTCCCATATTTCAGGGCCTGTTTGTTCATAATGTGCAAGCCGGTTGGCGAGATTGTCATATTGATTTACATACCATGAATTGGGAACTTCCTGAGCAAGTCTTTTTGAGACTGAATAGTAAGAGCGTGGATCTTCCGGCTCAACATTGGTAGGGCACACAATAACTTCTGCGCCTACTGCTTTTAAAATATCAGCCTTTTCTTTTGATTGTTTTTCGGTTGTAGTAAAAATACATTTATATCCTTTTATACATGCTGCCAGCGCAAGTCCCATTCCTGTATTGCCTGATGTTCCTTCTATGATAGTTCCGCCCGGTTTTATTTTGCCTTCTTTCTCAGCAACTTCAAGCATCTTGACCGCCATCCTGTCTTTAATAGAATTACCGGGATTAAAATATTCCACTTTAGCCAATACAGTGCATGGAAGATCTTTTGTAATCTTATTTAATTTTATGAGTGGTGTATTACCAATCGTCTCTAAAATGTTATTCTTCCACATAAAAATAATTTGGAGCAAAGGTAAAAAAATTAAGGAAGATGTTTATTTGCCTGTATCACATTGAAGTGCTTTTGCTTATTACTTCCAAAGCTTTTTTTATAGTTTCATCTCCAGGATTAGTTACTTCATATAAACCCTCCGTTCGCCATATTTGCCTTGCGGTTAACAATTTAATTTGCCTGGCAAGTAGTTCTTTTTCCTTTGCATTGTCCAGGTTAAAATTAATAGAATCTTTGGCAGCATAATTTTTAAGATTGTTAAGTGTGGCTTCATCAACAGAATATTTTTCCTCAAATGATTTGGGTGTTTTATACAAATTAAATTCCTGTTGATGTTCAAGATAATTTCTGTACACAAAATTATTAAGGGTGCCTTTAAAAAATGCTTTATCAAGTTCTTTATTGAAAGCTAAAGTATCAAATGCTACAAATACATCAGGAGTTATACCGCCGCCGCCATAAACCAGTTTGCCCAATTTTGTTTTATACACTTTTTCATCAGTATGTTTTATAGAATCGGCAAAGCTCATTTCACCATTATGAAAACGATTCAAAAGATCCATATTATATTTTTCCGGTCCATCTTTATAAGTTTTTTGAATGCTTCTGCCTAAAGGAGTATAATACCTTGCAACGGTTAAACGCAGTCCCGAGCCATCGCTTAATTCAAACTGCTCCTGCACAAGCCCTTTTCCAAAAGTGCGTCTACCCACTACCGTTGCCCTGTCCCAATCCTGCAAAGCACCTATCAATACTTCACTTGCAGATGCTGTTCCTTCATTGGCCAAAACTACGAGTTTGCCTTTTTCAAAAATTCCTTCTTTGCTGCATCGGTATTCTTTTTTTAGAGAATGTTCACCTACTGTATAAGTTATTAATTTGTCTTCACTTAAAAATTCATCTGCAATGTTTGTGGCTTCGGTTAACACACCACCACCGTTATCCCGAAGATCAAGTATCATGCTTTTCATTCCTTTCTTTTGCAAGTCTTTGGTTGCATGCATAAATTCATTGTAAGTAGTTTCAGAAAATTTATTCAACCGGATATAACCAACAGTATCGGTAATCATATAAGCTGCATCAAGACTGTAAAGAGGTATCATTCCACGGGAAACAGTTATTAGTTTTTTAACGCCGTTTCTAAGTACAAGGATTTCTACTTTGCTGCCACCAGAACCACGCAATAAATTTTTTATTTTTTCTGCAGTGATGTGCACTCCGGCAATTACAGAGTCACCCGCTTTTAAAAATTTGTCACCTACTCTTAATCCTGCTTTATCTGACGGGCCATTAGGTAACACATTCAATACATTTATAGTATCGTTAAAAATATTAAATTCAATTCCTATTCCATAAAACATTCCTTCAAGATCTTCATTTACCTGCTGCAATTCTTTTGCAGGCATGAAAACAGAGTGGGGGTCAAGCTTTGCAAGCATTGCATTAATAGCAATATCACCTAAAGAATCTTCATTTTCTTTATCTACATATTCTCGCTTTATTAAATCCATAACTTCCTGAACTGGCTTTGGTTTTTCTGTAAAGAAAATTCCTGTATTAGGCATGCTGCCCTTTATCCTGTAACCGATGAACATTCCTGCAACCATGCAAACACTTAATATCAACGGAAGCCAAACCTGTAATTTTTTATTGTGCATACAATTCTTAATTAACTAATTTTATTTTTAAGATTGCAAATTTCCTTAATAAACATGAGATAAACATGCCAACCATCAAATTGATTGCTGACAGCGGCTCTACAAAAACAGAATGGTGCCTGTTGAAAGGTAATATAAAAACAATTTTTACTTCACAGGGTATGAGCCCTTATTTTATATCAGGAGAAAAAATGGAAAATATTATCAGGCTCGAAGTGTTTCCATCAATAAAGAAAATAAAGGTTGAAGAATTGTATTATTATGGAACGGGTTGTACAAATCCTGTGAACTTGCGGATGGTAAAAAAAGTATTGAAGAATTGTTTTCCTGGTGCAATGGTGTTTGTTGAAACAGATGTTGCCGGTGCAGCAAAAGCGCTTTGTGGTGATGAAAAGGGAATTGCCTGCATATTGGGGACCGGCTCCAGTTCGTGTTATTATAATGGAAAACGTATTATAAAAAACAGTCCGGGGCTTGGGTTTATTTTAGGAGACGAAGGAAGCGGCGCTTATCTTGGAAAAAAAGTAATTCAATATTATTTGTATAATACGTTTGATGAAGATTTACGTTCGCGGTTCGATGCAAAATTTGTTACTAACGTTAATGAAATTCTTAATGCTGTTTACAAACAACCTTTAGCAAACCGTTACCTGGCTTCATTTGCAATTTTTTTGGCAGAGAACAGGGGACATTACATGGTTGAAAATATTATTGAAGACGGCCTCAACGAGTTTTTTTATTCGCATATTTATAAATACAGTGAAAGCTGGAAATTACCTGTTCATTTTACAGGTGGTATTGCTTACGGCTTTAAAGATGTATTGCAACAAATGTGTGAGAGTTTTCAATTGCAATTGGGAAATGTTTTAAAAAATCCTATGGAGGGATTGATACAATATCATGCTAAATATATATAAAGAGACACGGTTAGATGTCTCTTTTATTTTTATCATCATCAACATTAATCCACTTTAATTTCCTGGGCAGGTTGTTTTGCTTCCGGTGTTTTAGGAAGCGTAATTATTAATATATTGTTTTCCTGCCGTGCTGTAATTCCATTTGTATCAACCTGGTTGTTTAAAGCAACGGTTCTTTCAAAAGATTTTACAGGAAATTCCTGCTTAATAAATTCCGGTAAATTGTTTTCGTCAATGCTTCTTGTTCCGCTTATGTATAAGGTATCTTCTACAACGCTTAACTTAATATTTTCTTTATCAAACCCGGTAGCATACACCGTTACTTCGTAAGCAGATTCTTCTTCCCTTATGTTTAAAGGAACATTGTATTTTGGCCTTCTGTATCTTCCTCCGAACGAATGACGGCCATGGCTAATCGCTTTTTTTTCAAATGCAGGCCCGTAACCTGTGTTAAATTTTCCGTACATATTATATGTTTTTAATTTTTAAGTTTTTTTATAATTTACCATTTCATTTTATATATAAGAAGACGCATCAACAATCCAATTACTTTAAACAACACAAAAATTTTTTTAATAAAAAAACCGCACGATTTTATGATGCGGTTATAAAAAAGAAAATAATTATTTATCTTTTCTTTCAGCACATCTCTTCTTCCATTCATCTCTGAACTTTATTTTTTCTTCATCGCTCATGCTCATCCATTTGTCTCTTAAATGGCCTGGTCGTCCATAACGGCCACCACCACGGCCTCCAAAGCGGAAGCTGCCAAATAATATCCTGCATAGCAAAAGCAATCCGGCAGATTGCAAATAGCTAATTTGATTTACATTAAGCAATACAGGTAATATGGCATTCCATAAAAACATTACCACAGCGCTAAGAACAAGAAAAAGAACAATCAGTAAAAATGGAAAAAAGATTTTCCATTCTTTTCTAACATTTTTTTTATGAGTATTAAACATAATATGGTAATTAAAAATTAATAATATCGTTATAAATGCTTTCTAATTTTTTGCGCAGGTATTTTACTGCATAACCTTTGCGTGAAATAATTGTTTTTAAATTTTCGCCTGTAGCATCCGCAATTTGCTGCAATGTCATGTCTTCCATTTCATTCCATATAAAAACCTGCTTTTGCAATTCGGGCAATTCTTCTAAAGCAATAAATAATTCTCTCCAGAAAATTTCTCTTAAATATTCTGTTTCAGGATTTGAATCATCAGTCAATAAAACTTCACTAAAATTAAATTCGCCATCTTCAGCTTCATACACCATATCTTCAAGAGGATAATTTGACTTCTTTCTATATTTATCAATTATTTTATTTTTTGCAACCCTATACAGCCAGCCACTCATTTGGTCAATCTCATCAACATCAACAACATTACTTAATTGGTACCACACATCCTGCAATATGTCTTCGGCATCTTCATCGCTATTCACTTTGCCGCGTATAAAACCAAACAGTTTTTTGCCATAGTCTGCAACAGCCTGCACAATATTTTGTTGGGGTTTATTTGCCATTTCGGTATTAGAAAGTTCACTCATCTGCAACAGAAGACGAATAAAAAGAAAAGTTACTTTAAAATATTTTGAGATAGAAAATATCTATGCCGTGTAAATTTATTTCATAAAGAAAAAATCATTCAATCCTTTCCCTGTTTTTTTTATTAACCAATAATAAATAACAGGGATAAGATAAAGCTGTAAGCATACAGATAATAGCAAGATTAAAATTATCACTTAATCCAAAACCTATAAAAATCGCAATGGTAACAATGAGTGTTAAATAAGTACTGTATGGATAACCCCATGCATAATAAGGCCGGTGAAGTAATGGTTCTTTTTTTCTGAGTTGTATGAGTGATGCATATGCAAGACCGGTAACAGTTAAAGACATAAAGGCGCCTAAAGAAAATAGTTCATCAAAAGAACTAAAAAAAATAAGAATAATGCTTATAACAAATGATAATAAAAAAGCCACAACCGGTGTGCCTCCTTTATTTACAATACTTCCTTGCTTTATAAAAAAACCATCCCTGCTTAATCCGAAAAGTATTCTGCCAGGTATCATTATATACGCATTTAAAATACTGGTTAAAGAAAAAATTGCAAATATGGTAATAAATGTAGCAGTCTTATTTCCTATAACTACACGTGCTCCATCTGAAACAGCCAGAGGCGAATTACCTATCGTTGTTGCAGGCAGCACATATAAAACTGCACAGTTAATGAGCACATATAAAATCATTACGGTGAGTGCACCAAAGAAATATGATCTTGGAATGGTTTTACCGGGATTGCTGTTTTCTTCTGCAAAATAAGATACAGCAAACCATCCATCATACGTACCAATAATTAATTGTAAAGATTTAAAAACTGCTAAAAAGATGCTTCCTTTTATCAATGCTGGCATTGAAGTATTTTGCTTTATTGCTGCATGAGCATGTCCGCCCCAAAAAAAGCATATCGTTATTAATGCAAGGAATAATAAAATTTTTATTGCACTGGTTATTTGTTGTGTCAAACTTCCGCCCTTTACTCCTGGTAAATTTAATAAAGTAAAAAAAGATAAAAAGCCTATCGCTATGTATGTTTTATAAACTTCCAGTTGCGGCATAAGCAACGAAAAATATTCGCCAATTACAATACAAAAGTATGCAGGCGCTACAATGTTTTGTATATAATCGAACCAGCCGCATATGAAACCTGCATAATTACCAAATGCCCTGTGTATGTAATTGTAGGCCCCGCCTGCCTTTGGAAGCATTGTTGAAAGCTCAGCGTACGAACTTGCAGCAAGCAAAATATATAAACCGCCAATTATCCAGCAAGTAATTATAAGCCACGGCACCGGTATAAGCGAGGCTATTTCGCCGGGCGTTCGTAAAATTCCAACACCAATTACACTACCTATTGTAACGGCAATGCCAAAGCTTAATCCCAATATTTTTATAAGATGCCTTTTAGCGCTCTTGTCAACTTCTTTCATAACAGTTTAGTTTTCTTAATTGAAGTATTATTATAGGAGCGCTGAAACTTTTAAGTAGGCTATGTAGAACGTACTTAAATTTTCTTATTAAAGCTATTGAAAATATAATGTGATAATAAAAAATTATTTGAGGACTTTACTTTTTTGCGTTAACCGCGCTCAAAACGTATCGCATAGTTGGCATAGTGGTCTGACGCCAGGCGTACCGACCACTGCTATAATTTCCTTATTGCGTAAATCACTTTTCCTGAAACCGTAAATTGATAAATTGATGATGAAGCAATTTTACAGGGATGAAAAAATATCTTATGAGATCGAAGTCAGCAATACAAATTCTTGTTGTTGCATTGATAATTTCAATAGCACCTTTCATTACAATAGCGCAAATTGCTAATCTTACTCCTGCCCAAAAATTAGTAACTATGTCAGGCGAAGATTCGTTAGCCCAAGGTGTTGCTAAAAACAAAACTATTTTATCCGGCTATGGAAGCATATTTTATCAGCATGATAAAAATGCTCAGCAAGGAATTGTAAACCTTGAAAGATTTGTATTTTTTATTGGTCACCAGTTTAATAGCAAGATTGCTTTTTTTTCTGAAACGGAAATTGAAGATGCAAAAATAGAAGGTGGTGTACCCGGCGGCGAAATATCTCTCGAGCAGGCATTCTTGCGTTTTAAATTAAATGCACGACAATACATTGTTGCAGGATTATTTACTCCAAGAATAGGATTGCTGAATGAAAATCATTTGCCCATAAATTTTAATGGTGTTGAGCGGCCAATTGTTGAGCAATTAGTAATTCCTGTTACATGGCGCGAATTAGGAATTGGATTTTATGGGCAGGCTGCAAATATTCCTCTTAATTATACTTTCGCATTAGTAAATGGTTTGGATGCAGAAAACTTTAAACATGGCACAGGCATACGCGACGGACGTGCAGAAGGAAAACTCGCATCAGCCAATAACCTTGCTGTTACTGCTTCTTTACAATATTTCATCAATGATTTTAAATTCCAGGTATCCGGCTATGCAGGTGGTACAACAACCTATGGTAAAAAAATTGCCGATAGCCTTACATTGAAGAGCGGGGTTTTTGGAGCGCCGCTTTATTTAACAGAAGGCAACGTGCAATATGCAAAGAATGGTTTTTTTTCCAAAGCTATTTTTTGTTACATCTCTTATCCCGAAGCGGTAACTGCTAATAAAGTTTTTGGAAATAATATTTTTTCGTCTATGTATGGGGGTTATGCTGAAGTCGGATACAATCTTTTTGAAGCTGCCAAAAAAGAAAAGCTGCAATCACAACAATTAAATTTTTTTGCAAGATATGAGATGCTTGATCTTAATAATACCATTCCTTCAAATGCCATTTATGATGGAACTGAAAAACAGCACCATATTATTTTAGGCGCCGGTTACCTGCCCATTCCTAATGTAGTAATTAAAGCAGATGTAAGACTCATGCATACAGGCCCGGCTAATCCAAATCTTGTAACGTCATCATACAATCAAAATAATTCTTTTATCAATTTAGGACTTGGCTATTCATTTTAAAAATGGAAAGAAGAAAATTTATACTAACGGGATGCAATGCATGCATAGCATTGGGAAGCGGGATGTTACTAAATATGATGACTTCCTGCAGCAGTTCTTTACCTGTTTTTAAGGCAACACAAAATAATATGAAAGTAAATATTGCAGAAAGTGAAATGATGAAAAGTGATGTAAAAGTAATAAGCATTAAAAACTTTGATTACAATGTATTTCTTAAAAAAAATAACGACGGCTCTTACCTGGCACTTGCCATGTTATGTACACACGCAGGTAATCCATTGGTAAAAACAGGGAAGAAACTTTTTTGCTCTCTTCATGGAAGCGAATTTGATGAAACGGGTAAAGTGTTAAAAGGCCCCGCAGAAAAAAATCTTGTTCAGCTTCCTGTAATAAATAATAATGGTATTGTTGAAATAACGTTGCGTGATGCAGCAACAATTTAGTAAGTGGCAAGAGTTCGGTTCGTATATTTATGAGGTAACAACAATTATGACCACATTACTCTTAAAAAGAAATTTACAATCTGTTTTATCTGCATCATCTATTCAGTTTTTTTTACACTAAAAGAAAACATATAAAGATGTTGAAGGCAAAAATTCAGATTATCAATTCTCTTATTTCAGGCAAAATGATAATTGATATAATCTCTGAAAAAAAGGATTGGAACCCTTTTATAATTAAAAAAAATAATACTTGCCAACGTTTCCGAAAAATAACTGCTGTTAATAAAGCAACCATCTTCCTGACTGGTGGCCTCACCGGACATTCTTATTCTAATATTATCTTAGAACAATATGCAACTCTTTTAAATATTCAGGAGAACGCAAAAGTTATAAATCATTTTAAGGAAGTTTACCTTTATAATTAAAGAATGTCGGGTGATGACAAACGCCAGGAGAGGGGAAGATTTTTTATATTTGCAAAAATTCAAAAGAAGATGCTTATAGACATTAATCCAAAACTACCAATGCGGGACAAAACCCTCACAAAGGAGTTTTATGCAGACAAATTGGGGTTTCAGCAATTAGGGAATGCTGACTATGACGGATATTTAATGGTTCATAGGGACAACATTCAAATTCATTTTTTTGAGTTTAAAGAACTTGATCCAAAAGAGAATTATGGACAAGTATATATTCAAACAGACGACATTGAGAAACTGTATCAGTCAATGCTGGATAAGAAATTAAGCATACATCCAGCGGGGAATTTACAAATCAAACCATGGGGGCAAAAAGAATTTTCGATGCTTGACCCAGACAATAATTTGCTGACTTTTGGGCAAAGTGTATAAACCATCAATATGCAAGTCTTTTAAATATTCAGTAGAGCGCAAAAGTTATAAATCATTTAATGAAGTTTACTTTTATAATTGAAGAATGCTGGGTGAGGACATCCGCCAGGAGAGGGGATTTTCAAAAAATTTATTTGAGAATATATAGTGAGATTAAAAATGGTTAGTGAGACACGAACCAAGGACCGGGAAAAATTTCGTTACCCTTTGCAGTTATAATTATAAAAAGAAATATTGTTTACATTCTTATTGCATAATCTGCTCTACGTGTGCAAGCCTTCCATCTTTTGTCATTCCTTCTATTACAACACGAAAACCATTGCTGATGTCATTATTATAAAAAGTAAGTACAACCTGGTTTTTTTTCGGTGTGGTAATAACCTGCGGGTTCCAATATAATGTAGTGCGTATATCCCGTTTATCATTGTCGGTAGTAAAGCTGCTGTAGTTGGGCGAATAAAATTCACGCAGATCACTGTAACCTGTTACCGTATTATTAGCAAGACCTTTGCCGGGCGCAGATTTTACATCATCACCACGGCGTGTGTATATAGCAATGGCGCCGGCACTTCCACCACCAGTACCTCCTATAAAAGGAGGCCGCATTACCTTTATATAAGCTACATCTGTTATAGGTATCCCGGAAATCATAGCAGGGTCTGCGGTCATTTCATCAAGGTATAACTGAGGTGAACCGCCACGCCATTGTAATGTTGGGGGATTGCTGGTAGTATTAATGGTAAGGCCCGCTACCTGGCCTTGTAAATAATTAAAAATATTGAGAGCAGTCTGTGCACGTGTATCATTCAAAAGATTAAACTGGTAACCGTCACCTCCCTGAAATAAACCTGAAGCATATTTTTCATCCATTATTTGAAGCGGTGATTTTGTTTTGGCTTTTATCGTTACTGTTTCCAATACTTTGCCTTTGTATAAATTTAATAGGCGCTGTTCTTCATCAGCGAGCATTGCGTGGCGGGCATTTCCGGCGGTGTCTTCCTGGTTAAGAATTCCTGTAGCTGCTGAATTATAACGAAGCGGTGCCATACGTCCTTCCATAAATTTTACAGAAGCATCACCCAATCCTTTAGATTTTGGAAGCTGGTAATAAATATGAGCCGTATCAAAAAGCAACATAGAGGGATCATTAAAACTGCCATCGGGTTGTATAGGTATTACCCTCATTTGATTGTTTGCATTTTTTTGCTTTAGCAACAAAACAATATTACCTGCATCACGTAGTTGAGAAGGTGAACCACCGTAAATTTTTCCTGAAAGGGTGAGATAAAAAGTGTCTCTTGCATAAATAATTTTAGGAAGTTTCCCTTGGGCCAAATCATTCCAGTTAAACCGGCGCCAGCCATGAGTAAGCATCACAAGATCAAGCTGCTGGCTAAGCGTATCGCTTGTATTGGTAAAATAGTAAGAAGGATTATATACCTGTCCTCTCAATTCGCCGGTTAATAAAAGATGAGAAATAATATTGTCGCTGCTATCGGCATCAATATCCATATCAGTAACAGCAACAGAAAGATTAGCAGCAAGACTATCGGGAACGGTTAAACGAATTTCATTCCTGGCTCTTTTATTTATGCCCCAATGCTGCACTTCCATTTCAGGATAAAAAAGATATTCTTCATTATTAATGTAAGTAATGCGCTCTGCCAAAGGCTTCCATTGATTATCAAATACGGTAATGGTTAAAATGCCGCTTGGTAAATCTTTTGTGGGTACGGCTCCATTGATGAAACCTTGTTTTATATCTTTTGTCAGCTTAAATATTTCATGCTGATACATGGTGCCAATAATATGAAGTATTCCCACATTGGCAGCTTTATCAGGTGCAGCGATTATTTTAAAAATGCGTTGATCTCCTGATATAATTACATCCATTGAAATTCCGTTAGTTTTAATGTCGGGCAACGGGGTAGTATGTTCTGTTCCTTTTGCATCTTTCTCCAAAGGAGTCCTTACGGACCATTTGGCTGTAAAACTTTCGCCTGCTTTTGGAGTAAGAAAAAAATAACCCATGCCATCATGTATTACGTGTATGCTGTCAACAGTTACACCCGCATTATTTTTTATAACGCCTTTTATTTTTACCGGCCTTCCCCATTGATCGTTTGCTTTAAAAGCAATTTTGTTGAGAACACCTGCAATTGCATCGCCCCCTTCAGGAAAAAATTGAACAGAAGGAATAACAGTATTTTTTGAAACAGAAGGTGCATTGGATTTTGTAAGTATGCGGATATCTTTATTATACAAAAAAGAAGAATCAAAATTAAGCATCCATTTTGTATAAGCTTTTACATGAATAAATTTTCCTGAATAAGCAGATGGTATATCAAACTGACCGTTAGTTGTTGCATATTCAATAGGCGACATAGTGCGATAGAGCAGGGCTCCCTTTTCATCGGTCCAGTCTATATACATAGTTTTACTTTCGTCAGCGGGGTAAATAGCTTTCATTAAGTAAGCCTTAAACCAAATAGTTTCACCGGGTAAGTAGGTTGATTTATCATAATGAAGATAGGCACGTTCCTGTCCATACTCATTGGCATATTTTTCAATGGTTGAATCAATGTTTTGTGCACTGGCATTACAAAATAAAAAAAGAAGAATACAAATTGCAGCAGTAGTATGTTTCATTATTGAACCTCAATTTTTTTAATACAAAAAATAAAGACCGTAATTTAATGTAAGAAGATAAATGAAAAAAACCGTTAACAGTTTAACAACAATTATTTATAAAAAGTTTCGTGTAAGTTAAGATGAAGAAATGTTTTTCACGAAGCTAATGAGCAAAAAGCTGTATATTCATTTTTGTTTTTTGCATAAAGTATATTAAATCAATTTTAAAATTAAATTATGAAACTAATTTCTTCTTTCTGGAACAAAGTATTTTTTTTAATGTTCAGCATGTTAACTGCTTTTTCTGCTTTCGCACAAGATGATAAAAAAGTGAATGTAGATATAAGCTTAGACAAGGATTCACACCAATGGTACACGCAACCCTGGGTGTGGGTAATCGGCGGTGCGGTATTTATACTTTTATTAGTAGCATTATTAAGAGGAAACCGTACCAGGGATTAGAAAATTATTTTAATAAAATTTAAAAATGCCATTCTTCAAAGGAATGGCTTTTTCATTTTTTGCAAAAGAATAAGATTCTCATAAGTGTAATCTTATTACCGCTTCTTCAACGGCATAATTTTTGGTAAAGTTGTCGGAAATAAAAGGAATGTCTAAGATACATTTGTTGATTACTGCGGTTTTAATAATTTTTATTTTAAATAGTTGCAGTAAAAAGCATCATCCTTCTAAAACTCCTGCAGCAACAGAAAATACTTCAATCATAGAAAAAAGAAACGATTCAGCGTTAGCAAAAAAAACAGTTGTAAAGAAAAAAGCAAAAGTAGTGCTGCCTAATGTAATTGCAGTTAACGATAGCGCTGCACATAAAAGCGTTGATGGCAGGTATTATTATGACGTGATGGGCCACAGGTATTGGCGCAATAATAAAGACGGCAAATATTACCTGTTTAATAAATCAATGTACAATAATCCTGATTTTAAAAAGCCTGGGTAAAAGTGCCTGGCCACTGAAGTGGCCTGACACCTGCATCACTTATTTTACCTCCTTACAATATCCTTGATGAAATAATTTTTATGTCAGCATGTTTCCAGGCAACTTCAAAGCGACGTTTTGCTTCATCGTGTTTCTTTTTGTCGCCAATTTTTTTGTATGCATTCATCAGACCAATTAAAGCCCATCCGTTTTCGCGGTAAGTTTTTAAATCATCATCATACACTTTAATTGCTTTCTGAAATTTTCCTGCATCAATCAATACTGCACCCAAGTGATGGCGAACCGAAAAAAACCAGTCGGGTGGTTCATCATAATTCAAAGCATCTTCCTTTACAACTGCTTCTTTTAAAAAAGCAATTGCAGTGGAATATTTTTTTTCTTTCGCATTAATTTCTCCTTCCAAAGTTTTTGATGCAATCATACATAAATCAAACACGCTGTTGATACCCCAAATGGTTAATGCTTTTATTGTTGTATCAGTCATGATATTTTTCATTTCACCAAGATGCTTCTTTGATTCCGCAATTTTATTTTGTGAGAGCATTGCCATGCCTTGTGCATAGTGCCAAACGACTAATGGATATTTCAAATCTTTTTCAGGCGCAGATGACTTAAGAATGTCATCCCACAAGCCAAGTTTTACTTCCACATACCAGGGGATGCAATAATAATGTTGCAATGTTGCCCATGCAGGGTCACGCAATAATTTTTTATGAGCGTGGTCAGATGTTGCATAAGCTCCTTCCATTGCAATTTTACTCTCACCGCAAAGTGTTGCACATGCAGAAAGGAAATGATAGTTGTGCGGATAATATGCCAACGGATACACACCTTGTGCATGACATGCCTCCACATATAAGCTATCAACCAGCACTGCTTTTTGATTAGCAACAACTCCATCGTGATAACGCCCTATTCGTATGTAAGTATGTGAAGGCATGTGAATAAGATGCCCTGCACCGGGAACTAAATCACGAAGCAAGTCGGCACTTGCCAAAGCTATTTCCGCATGTTGCGACATTTCTGTTGCATGAATGTAGAAATGATTTGCTCCTACATGGTGCGGTTCTGTCTGCAAACATTTTTGAAGCACCGCTAAAATCTCAGGTGTCCACGGTTGAATAGCTCCGTCTTTCTTATACAAATTCCATGGATGCAAATCCATAAGTGATTCAGCGAAGAGCGAAGCTACATTTACATCATCAGGATGCTTTTTGTAAACCTTTCGCATTGCCGACGCATAAGATGAATCAAGCACAGAACGGGCAATAGAAGTATCACTTGAGTAACGATATGTTAAAGCGTTAATCAAATCTTTTTCTTTGGTTGTGCATGATGAGGAGTATGATTTTGCTTTTTGCACTGCATCGTAAGCTCTTTTAAAATTATCTTTCTCCATGCCTGCATTATAGTTTGGTCCTAACACAAAAGCAAACCCCCACCAACACATGGCACAGGTTGAGTCCTGCCTTGCAGCTTCAAAAAATGAACGCCCTGCTTCGGCATGATTAAAACCGAAAGACAACATCAAGCCCTGGTTAAAATATTTCTGTGCTTCTGAGTTCTTTGTTGAAATATAAAAATTGATTCTTCCCAATCCACTAAACAACGGTGCTTTTTTTCCTGAAGAATACCACGTCTTATCCAATACTTCGGGAGCACAACAGCCATAATTGGCTGAGATGGAATCAGCTTTAGTAGTTTCGTTCTTGCTTTCAGATTGCTGATTACATGAGCAGAAAATAATGCTAAAACAAAGTATGTAAAGAAGGTGTCGCATGATGTTAGATTTTATTTGCCTCGCACTAAAGTAAAACAAATTAGAGTTCCCAATGTTCGTGTTCACACTGCTACCTAAGGCGGTTTCAAATTTTTAACGCTACGATTTATGTGTTATACATTTTGTATTGTCGTTAGAACAATCCAATCTAACAAATTCATTTTTTACATTCCTCTTCCACAATCGCAATCTCCTCCTCACTCAACTCATACAACCCTCTGCTGATGTTACCCGTCCGCGCCAACATCAAACTAATCATTGAAATGTGTTAGCCATCCAAAATCTTTACTGCCTGTTTCATAAAAGTTTGCTGATGAATATTTATAGTTTTCCGGTAAGACTGCTAAATTCCAATGTGGCTGACAAGGATTAAAATGAATGTAATTAAATTTCTGATGGAAGAAATTTTTTGTCCAGCATTCTTTTACCATTGGGTCTCTTTCCCAAAATTGATAATCTCTATCGGAGCCATTTACAAAATACTGTTCTAAAAATTGGGGATCATTTTTCTTCAAATATTTTTTAAACAAATGAGCAGTATAACTAAAGAATGCTCCCTGAACATCTTTTCTTTCAAATCCATCTGAAATTTTCCAAACTAAATGAAAGTGATTGGGCATTATTACAAAAACGTTTATAGTACATTTTTTTTCTGTAACAAGCCATTGGAATGAATCAATAAGGATCTGTTTATAAGAGTCATCTTTAAGCAGATGTTTCCAATTTAATATTGTACCCGTTAGAAACTCTGTATGATAATTTTGAAGCATTAATGAAGATAAGGATTTTATATTTTAGAGAGCTGTTGGCGAGGACGCCAACAGCAGCTGTAGTTAGTATGTCTGTATGCAAGAAAGTTAGTAGATTTTATTTTTAAATTGTATTTTTTTTTTGAGAGTCCTTTTTCGCAAAGATTAATGTCCAATTACTTTCAAAAATTCAGCTTTCTTTCTTTTAGAAACATCTAAAGAAGTGCCATTGCTTAATAAAACTTGTCCACCTTCACCTCTTATATACTGTTCTACAAAATTTGTATTGATTATATAAGAATTGTGGATGCGAAAAAATATATCATCCGGCAACATGTCTTCAAATTCTTTTAAGGTTTTACTTACGATATACTTTATATTTCCGGTGAGATAAAATTTTGTATAGTTTATGCTGGCTTCAAGGTAAATAATTTCATCAATTTTATAAATTGCAAACCCTCAGTCGTGGGTATGGCTATATTGCTCCTTCCCCATCGGGGAAGCCTGTCCGAATGGCTCAGCCGGGCGGGGGTTGGGATGGGGCCGGCAATGTAAAATAAAACGTGCTTCCTTTTCCTACTTCACTTTCTACCCAAAGCTTGCCCTTGTGGCGTTGAATAATTTCATAAGAAATAAACAAACCGATACCCAAGCCCTGAAAATTTATTGCATTGCCTTCTATTCTATAATATTTGTCAAATATTTTTTCAAGATTGTGCTTAGAAATACCGATACCATTATCTTTTACCGAAACTTTTATTTCAGCATCATTCTGCTCCACATGTACAAAAATTTTTCCTGCTTCGGGTGAATATTTTATGGCATTGCTTAATAAATTAATAACTACCTGCTGCAGCCTGTCTTTATCTCCGGTTACTTCTTCGCTTACCTTTCCCGTTTTTGTGATGGTATGGTTAGGTGAAGAATGTTGAATATCTTCAACAGTATTATCAATCATTTCATTAAAATTGAATGTAGTAATATTATAATTTAATTTACCATTCTGTATTTTACTTACATCTAATAATTCGCCTATTAATTCATTTAACCTGGTAACTGACTGGCTTGCTCTTTTGGCATAAAGAAGTGCAGGCTCATTGGTGGGCAATATAGTAATCTCCAGCAATTGCAGGTATGCCTTAGCGGTAGTAAGCGGGGTTTTCATTTCGTGGCTGGCAATGCTTATGAAATCATCTTTTGACTGCTCGAGTCTTTTTCTTTCGGTAATGTCAATAAATATGTTCATCATTTCTCCTTTATCCCTGTTCACCAAAGCCATTCCAATAAGCACGAAAATTTTTCTCCCATCTTTGCAAATGATCTCTTTTTCATAAGTTGGAGAAACGTTTTTTCTCATAGCTATGTCAATGGCTTCCCTGTCACGATCCATATATTTTTCGGGAGTAGAATGTATCCAGTTTATTTTGCCTTTTTTTAAATCATCATGAGAATAGCCAATCATGTTGAGGAAAGCATCATTTGCCTCCACCACAGTTCCATCTGCTATTAATGAAACGTTTACACCAATAACATTAGACTGCATGAAAGCCCTTGCACGGGCTTCACTAAATTTAATTCGTTCTATTTCAAATTCTGCTCTCTTGGCAATAACTTTTAAAAGGGCTGAAATATATTCATGATTTGAAATTTCTTTTTCGTGCATCACTGCAATTAAACCTATCGCTTTCCCAGTAGTATCAAGCAGGGGATAGCCAACATAACCCTCTGCATTAAACTGCGCAATAGTTTCATTTTTTGGAAAAATTGTTTTGCATTGCTGCGGATAAGAATAAACAGTGCCGTTAATTAGTTGCTCGCAGGGGCCATCGGGCAATGGATATTCAATGTTAGGAACAATTTTTCCCTGCGCCGTTAAGGCAATCGTTTTAATAGTGCTTGAACCTTTTTCGTTTTCGGTAAGCTCGCCAATGAATGTATAATCCATTCCGGTTTTTTTTGCAATGTAAATAGCCAACGAATTGAAAAATTCAGCGCCGCTTTGATAGCTTTCAAAATCTTCTGCAAATTCAATAAGAACTTTTTCTTCAGCAAGTACTTTCTGATCATGTATGTCAGTGTTGGTACCTATCCACATCAGTATATTTCCTTTTTCATCTTTATGAGGAAGCCCCCTGCTTAAATGCCACCGGTAGGTTTCGTCATAACAGAGGAAACGGTGTTCGATATCGAAATCTTCACCGGTATCAATGGAGTGCTGCCAGGCTTTTTCGTTGGCGTTCCAATCAGCAGGATGAATAATTTTTTTCCAGCCCCAACCTTTTAATTCTTCAAAACTTTTATGAGTATATTCAAGCCACTTTTGGTTAAAATAATTTACATTACCATTTAAATCTGCTGTCCACACTTTCTGAGGCATGGCATCAGCAAGCATGCGAAAAACTGCATTACTATCTTCTTTTATTTTCTCTGCATCTTTTCTTGCAGTTATATCCTCCAAAGTTAATAAAATCATTTGCTCAGCATTTTCATTTTGTATTGGCTGAATATTAGAACAGATGATACGTTCCCCTAAGGAAGGAAATCTAAAAGTTATTTCCGCTTCAATCATCTTTTCATTTTCTTTCTGTACTTTTTCCAGTTCTTTGCGTAACCCGGGAGTATCCCAGCTTCCATCTTGTAATTCAAATAAAATTCTTCCCAGTGTATCGTCTTCCGTTAATTTAAAATTTTTATAAAAAGATTTGTTAGCTCTTTTGATCCGAAAGTTTTTATCAAGTACAAGTAAAGGTTCGTGAAGTGTAGAGAGGGTGGCTTCAGCAAACTCGCGGCTTTGATTTAGTTGCTCATTGCTATCATAGAGTTCATGGTTTACGGTAATCAACTCCTCGTTTGTGCTTTGCAATTCTTCTTTGCTGGTTTCCAGTTCTTCATTAAGGCTTTGTAATTCTTCGCTGCCGCTCAACAATTCTTCATTGGAGCTTTGCAGTTCTTCATTGGCAGCTTCCTGGTCTTCTGTAATGCTATGCATATCTTCCCGTACCTGTGCCAGTTCTTTTTCCAGTTGCTTAATGCGAATGTCTTTTTCGTCTTTTATATTTTTTGCTAACCGCCTATTACCCACTGCCAACTGCTGGTTGTTAACTGCTAACTTCTTACTGTCAACTGTTGACTGCTCTCTAAAAAGAATCAAATAATGCAAATCAACTGTATTCAATAATGGAATCACTTCAATGGTTACAACTTTTTTTCCATTATTTATTGGTATATCTTCTTTCGTGTATGCTTCACCGGTAGTTTTTGCTTTGTGCAATGCATTGCGTATTTCAAAAGCCAAACCTTCTTTTGCCATTTTCAATACATTCAGGCTGGCCTTGCCGGGTGAGGGTTCCATGTATTCACGTGTGGAACCTCGAAATTGTACAATGTCAAATTGGTCATTAATTATAACGCCTGCATGAGTGTATTTTGAAAGCAAAATATCATCTGCATTTTTTTGAAAATCATTTGTTTTTCCTTCTTTGCTTCGCAAAAAATAATTCTTGTCGGTAAAGGCTGTTTCACTGCGCTCGCTGGCCACATTCATATATCTTCCCGGCACCGCTTTGCGGGTATAAAATTTATCTTTTTTTCCAAAAGGAATAAAAAGGTCTGAGGCGCTTCCGGTAGTTTCCGATTTTCCTAACCATAAAACTCCTTTATCATTAAGCGCATAATGAAATATGGTAAGCGCTTTTTTTTGAAGAAAAGGCTCAAAATAAATAAGCACATTGCGGCAACTGATGAAATCTATTTTTGCAAATGGCGGATCTTTTAAAAAATTGTGCACGGCAAAAACACACATATCCCTTACTGGTTTTTTTACCTGGTAATTTCCGTCTGCTTTATTAAAAAATTGATTTAAGCGGTTTTCTGAAATGGCATCCAATTCTTTTTTTAAATAGATACCGCTTCTTGCTTTTTTAATAGATTTCTCAGAAATATCAGTTGCAAAAATCTGAATTTTAAGGTTGGAAACATGGTCGCTCAAATATTCGTGGATACACATTGCTATTGAATAGGCTTCCTGCCCTGTGGAGCAACCCGCTACCCATAAGCGCAATGGATTGCTGGCTGATCTACCTGCCTGAACGGTAAGCAGGTTTTTTATAATCTCCGGAAAAACCGTTTCGCATAAAGATTCAAAAGTTATTGTATCCCGAAAAAAAGAAGTTACCGGTATCAACAAATCCTGGAATAAAATATCCAGTTCCGGTTTATTTTTTTTCAGGTAATCAAGGTAATCGGTAATTGTTTCAAGATGAAGAATTACCATGCGGCGAATGATGCGCCTCCGGACCGTTGTTTGTTTATAATAACTGAAATCCACGCCTGCACGCACGCGTAGCAATGCAAGTATTTGCCTGAATCCGTCTTCATCAGTTTTATTTTTAGGAGTAAGTTTATCGTCAGGAGAAATAATAAAAGATTGCTGCAGCTCCATCAATCTTGCTGGAATTTTATCGGGTGGAAGAACGAAATCAACCACCTCCGCATCAATAGCATGTTGCGGCATGCCATCGTAAGTAGCGGAAGCAACATCTTGTGCAAAGGTAAAGCCGCCATGTACTTTTATATCTTTTAACCCCGCAGTGCCATCTGAGCCGGTGCCGCTTAATACCACACCAATTGAATGAGCCTGGTGCACTTCTGCAAGCGATGAAAAGAATACATCTATGGGCATATTGCGCTGGTCTTTTCCAGATCTCGGGCTTAGTTTTAAAACACCATCCGTTGCAACAAGTGTTTTATTAGAAGGAATAACATAAATATGATTTGGGTCAACATGTACATTATCGCTTATTTCTACAACAGGAATATTGGTTACGCGTTGTAAAATTTCAGGCAGGGCACTTTCATGCTCGGGATGTAAATGCTGAACAAGTATATAAGCCATGCCTGAATTTTCTGGAATAGCTTTTATTAAATTTTTAAAAGCTTCCAGCCCACCGGCAGATGCACCAATGCCTACTACCGGGAAAAGGTTTTTAGAAAGTATTTTGGATTTATCCTTGTCAGCCTTGAGCATGTGTAAGTTAATTTCTTTGGGAAGGATGAAGTAGTGATATAGGGTAAGAATAAGATTCTAACAATGAAGGTAGTAAATTTAGAAATACAAAATCTCACAGGTTTGTAAATAAACCTCACAGGTTTTTAAAACCTGTGAGGTTCTGTGTTAATGAAATCCCTGCTGATGTTGGCGTCCCCGCCAACATCAAACTAACCATTGAAATGTGTTAGCCATCCAAAATCTTTACTACCTGTTTCATAAAAGTTTGCTGATGAATATTTATAGTTTTCCGGTAAGGCTGCTAAATTCCAATGTGGCTGACAAGGATTAAAATGAATGTAATTAAATTTCTGATGGAAGAAATTTTTTGTCCAGCATTCTTTTATCATTGGTTCTCTTTCCCAAAATTGATAATCTCTATCGGAGCCATTTACAAAATACTGTTCTAAAAATTGGGGATCATTTTTCTTCAAATATTTTTTAAACAAATGAGCAGTATAACTAAAGAATGCTCCCTGAACGTCTTTTCTTTCAAATCCATCTGCAATTTTCCAAAGTAAATGAAAATGATTGGGCATTATTACAAAAGCGTTTATAGTACATTTTTTTTCTGTAACAAGCCATTGGAATGAATCAATAAGAATCTGTTTATAAGAGTCATCTTTAAGCAGATGGTTCCAATTTAATATAGTATCTGTTAGAAACTCTGTATGATAATTTTGAAGCATTAATGAAAGTAAGGATTTTATATTTTAGAGAGCTGTTGGCGAGGACGCCAACAGCAGCGGCCGGTAGCAGATAAAACTTCTTTCAAATTGTCGATAGGTACCTGTATTTTCTTCTTTTCAAGATGCCATGATTTACTTTTTTTGAACTTTAAAATAATACTTACATTACATCCCCAAATATTAATATTCTATAAAAAAATGCTTAATAAAAATGACCAAATTGAAAGCCTCATTGAGCTCAATGATGAACTGGAAAATTATTTTAGAAATACTATTATTCCACAGTTGTTTATAGATGCCGATTTGATATTGCAGAAATTTACACCTCCTGCTATGAAACAGTTTAAGTTGTCTGCAAATGATGTGGGGAAACCTATCAGTGATGTAAAAGATAATTTTCGTTTTCCAAGTTTAATAGAAAATATTCAACAGGTAATTAATAGTAATCAAATTCTTGAAAAAGAGATTCAAACTACTGATTTAAGATGGTACCAAATGAACATTATACCTTACGTGGCATTAAAGGATAATAAAACAAATGGAGTCATCATAACATTTGTTGAGATTACTATGCGTATAAAAGATTTAAAAGAGCAGGAAAAATTAATTTCAGATCATGAAACATTATTAGATACTATTTCCCATGATATAAAAACTCCTCTTACAAGTTTAGTACTGGCGATCGATCTGTTTAAAAATGTGACCCATGAAGATCCAAAGGAATTTCAATCTCTTTTAAAAATTGTAGATAATGCCGTAAGGAAAATGCAAATTATCATTAATGAACTAACTGATACCAGAAAGCAGGAATATAAATATAAAGCAGAAGAGGAACTTTTAAATTTCGAACATATTTTAGAAGATGTGCGTCTTACCCTTAATGATAATATTAGAAACTCCGGTGCAGTTATAATAAGTGAAGTGAATGTTTCAGAAATAACTTTTTCCAGAAGGAAATTAAGAAGTATTATTTATAACCTTATAAGCAATGCAATCAAATTTAAATCTCCTGAACGCAAGCCCGAAGTTTTTATTAAAACAGAACATGATAAAAATTTCATAATCATTTCTGTAAAGGACAATGGTATTGGCATCGAAGCAAGTAAGAAGGATGCTATATTTTTAAAATATTTTCGAATGGAACACGGTATTGAAGGTTCAGGTATCGGATTATACTTAGTAAAAGAAATTGTAAATAATTCGGGGGGAAAGATTTTATTAGAAAGCCAGCCAGGTAAAGGATCAGAATTTAAAGTGTATTTAAAAGCAGAATAGAACCTTAGTTCTAATAAAGAAAAAACAACCAGGCAACTGCTAAAGCGGGCAATTAACTATGTAAAAAAATTAATTATAGCTACTATAAAATCTGTGAGGTTTGGTTAGTAAATCTTAAACTCATTTTTTAATGCGGGGCTTTATAAAGGGGCTTTTCGGATACTTTTCTATGTGTTAGCGATCATGCTGTGACGATAGAGGAAATATTAATCGATCTACACACAATGGACAAACCAGCAAAATAAACAGTATGAATAAATTTAGTAGATTTAGATTGAAAAAAAAATCTATGGAAACTCAATCTTAATTAAAAAATAAAGAACTATCAAATGTCAAAAATTATCAAGGGAAAAATTACCACTAAGCGTAATAAATTACTCAAATGCCCCACCGGCATCAAAGGTTTTGACGAAATTACCGAAGGCGGGCTTCCGAAAAACAGAACCACTTTAGTTTCCGGAAATGCCGGCTCCGGAAAAACTCTTTTTGGGATTGATTTTTTAATCAAAGGTGCGACCGATTACAACGAGCGGGGGATTCTCATGTCATTTGAAGAGACAGGAGAGGAACTTTATAAAGATGTGGCTTCTCTCAATATGGATTTGCCAGGCCTTGTTTTGCGAAAAAAGATTGTGCTCGAAGATGTTATTTTAGAGCGCAAAGACATTCAGGAGACCGACTTTAACCTGGAGGGAATATTCGTTCGTTTGGAACATGCCATTGATTCTATTGGTGCCAAACGTGTTGTTTTAGATTCTCTCGAATCTATCTTTGCAGGCATTACAGATATTGGTATTCTTCGCTTAGAGATAAAAAGACTTTTCCGATGGCTTAAAGAAAAACAGGTCACGGCAATTGTTACAGGCGAGCCTG
>JBBRTG010000024.1:0-40024 GCA_038244655.1 Chitinophagales bacterium | reverse complement strand
TAGCAGACGGAAAAAGCAAACTTAGTGTACTCAATGCCGTTAAAAATAAATTGTTAGCAAGGGTAATAGCTGTTGTGAATAAACAGGAATTATATGTGAAAAAAGCAGCCTAAAATTGATTTGTTTTTGTCATAGAAATCAACGGCGGGGAGTTGCACAAAGCTCAAAACTTGCACGTCACCCGCCATATGTCGCCACGAATTTGACTACTCTGACACAGGTTATTTTATCTTTTGAAAGTTTCAACTTTTCAAAAGCTCCTGCATCAGATAGCAATATAACAACCATAATTCATTATACCACCGCTCCTTCCAAATCATAATCGAAAGCATTGGTGATTTTTACATTTACAAAATCACCGGGATGCAATTTATTTTTTGAATGAACGATTACTTCATTGTCTACTTCAACACTGTCAAACTCTGTGCGGCCCAAATATCTTCCGGCTTCTTTTTTATCAATAATTACTTTAAAAGTTTTACCTATTTTTTCTTCATTTTTCTTATAAGAAATTTCCTGCTGCACTTTCATAATTTCCTGTGCTCTTTTTTCTTTCACTTCTTCATCAACATCATTTATTAAATCATAAGCAGAGGTATTTTCTTCGCGCGAATAAGTAAAAATGCCTACACGATCAAATTCAATTTTCTTTAAAAAGGTTTTTAATTCTTCCACATCATCCTCAGCCTCTCCGGGGAAACCGGCTATGAGCGTGGTTCTTAAGCATATACCCGGAATCTTATATTTTACTTCTCCAATAATATCTTCCATTTCTTCTCTCGTAATTTGCCGCTTCATTGCTTTCAGCATTTTATTGCTGGCATGTTGCAAAGGCATATCAAGATAGTTGCAAATATTTTCACGCTCTTTCATTGCATCAATAATTTCCATCGGAAATTTTGACGGATAAGCATAATGCAATCTTATCCATTCCAATCCCGGACTATCTGCCAATGCATGAAGCAATCGCGGCAGTTCTCTTTTCTTATAAATATCAAGTCCGTAATAAGTAAGCTCCTGTGCTATGAGCATTATTTCTTTCACTCCTTTGCTTACTAAATTTTTCGCTTCTGCAACTAACGATTCTATAGAACGGCTCACATGTTTTCCTCTCATTAAAGGAATTGCACAAAACGAGCAGGTACGATTACAACCTTCACTTATTTTCAGGTAGGCGTAATGGTTAGGTGTGCTTAATAATCTTTCACCAACTAATTCTGCTTTATAATCAACTTCAAATTTTTTGAGTAGCAAAGGCAATTCCATTGTTCCGAAAAACGCATCAACTTCAGGAATTTCTTCTTCAAGATTTTGCTTGTAACGTTCACTTAAGCATCCTGTAACATAGACCTTATCAAGCTTTCCGCGTTTTTTTAATTCAACCTGTTGCAAAATAGTATTGATGCTTTCTTCTTTTGCCTTGTCAATAAAACCACATGTATTTACAACCACTATATTATGATCAAGCTTTTTACTTTCATGTAAAGCATTTATTTCTGCAGCAACAAGCTGTCCACTTAACACTTCACTATCCACTAAGTTTTTACTGCAACCGAGTGTGATGATATTTACTTTATCTTTTTTAAGTTTTGTTTTCATTGAATTTTTTTGCCACAGATTTTCTTGCCACGAATTACACAGATTTGCACGAATTATTTTTAATTTCTAAACCCTCTAAACCCCTAAACCTCTAAACTATTTAACTAATCAACCATTTAACCATTTAACTTTTAACTCCTCCAAACAAACTATCTACAAATTCTTTTTTATCAAATACCAAGAGGTCGGTTGCCTTTTCACCAACACCTATAAACTTTACAGGAATTTTAAACTGATCAGCAATGGCAAGAACAACGCCACCTTTTGCAGTGCCATCAAGTTTTGTAATAGCTATTGCGCTTACAGTTGTGGCTGCAGTAAAATGTTTCGCCTGTTCCAATGCATTTTGTCCGGTGCTTCCATCCAACACAAGCAACACTTCATGAGGCGCATTAGGAAGAACTTTGCTGATTGATCTTTTAATCTTGCTAAGTTCTTCCATTAAATGAATTTTATTATGCAATCTTCCGGCAGTATCTATAATTACCACATCAATATTTTTTGCAACTGCGCTTTGCACTGCATCGAATGCTACTGCACTGGGATCTGCGCCCATAGCATGTTTCACTATGGGCACGTTTGCACGCTGGCTCCAGATATTTAACTGGTCAACCGCCGCCGCTCTGAAAGTATCCGCAGCGCCAAGTAAAACTGATTTGCCTGCTAATGAAAAATTATGAGCCAGCTTACCGATGGTTGTTGTTTTGCCTGCACCATTTACACCCACCACTAAAATAACATGCGGCTTATGTGTTGAGGGAAGCTCGTAGCTTTTATAAGATGTGTCCTGCGGTGAATCAACAAGTACGGACTGAATTTCTTCTTTTAATATTCTATTAAGTTCTGTTGTATTGATATATTTATCTTTTGCAACTCTTCTTTCAATTCCATCAATAATTTTTACAGTAGTATCAACACCCACATCTGCACTTACCAAAGCATTTTCCAAATCATCAAGCACTTCTTCATCTACCGTACTTTTTCCTGCAATTACTTTGGTAAGCTTATCAAAGAATCCTTCCTTGGTTTTTTGCAAACCCTGGTCAAGGCTTTCTTTTTGTTCTTTCTTTCCAAAAATTTTATCAAAAATTCCCATTGCTGAAACTTAAAATTAGAAAAGTATAAAAATAAATAAAGCTATCCGCAACGAGTGCCGGATAGCCTTACATAAAAATATTCTATCAAAAATCAGCTTGCTAAAAATTCTTTGATCTTGTCTTTATGAATAATAGATTCTTTAAAAGTGTAAGAACCGGATTTAGGGCTGCGAACGGTACGCACAACTTTTGTCCAGTTTTTTGCTTCTGCTGCAGCTTTCTGATCTTTTGTTTTAATCGCGGTTTTTGCTGATTTTGCCATAATTATTTTAATTTGATAATGAGATAATATGCTAATGTGCTAATGAAAAAATTGGCTAATTATCACATCAGCTAATAAGCTAATTATTTTATTTCTTTATGTAGTGTAACTTTTTTTAAAATCGGGTTGAATTTTTTCAATTCAAGACGCTCCGGAGTATTCTGTTTGTTTTTTTTGGTAATGTACCGGCTTGTGCCAGGCATGCCGGAAGTTTTATGTTCTATACATTCCAGAATTACCTGCACCCTGTTTCCTTTTTTTGCCATAACAAATGTTTAATATTTTTTACTCAGATTTTAGCGCCATTTGCTCTCATTTCTTTTACAACATTAAAAAGACCATTTTTATTTATAGTACGAATTGCTTCGGAAGATAATTTTAAAATGATCCATTTATCTTCTTCCGCAAGGAAATATCTTTTCTTTTGAAGATTAGGTAAAAATCTCCTGCGTGTTTTAATATTTGAATGCGAAACTTTGTTTCCGGTAATAGGTCTTTTTCCTGTAACCTGACATACTCTGGGCATAATGATCTTTTTTTCGGACGGCAAAGGTAATAAAGAAAAGTTTACCTGTAAAATTAATTAAAGATCTTTTTAAAAGATGGTAAACTGACATAATGCGCTATTTTTCTAAAATAAAGCATAGGCATACTTTATGTAATGATATTTATAAAATTTGTTATGGAAAATTTAAGTACAATAATAAATGATGAAAAGCCCGTTTTAATTGATTTTCATGCTGAGTGGTGCGGGCCATGTAAGATGATGGCGCCGGAATTAACAAGATTTGCCCAAAATAATAAGGATAGTGTAAGGGTTTTAAAAATTGATATTGATAAAAATCAGCCGACAGCACAGTATTACAAAATTCAGGGCGTTCCTACACTCATGCTTTTTAAAAAGGGAAAAATTCTCTGGCGTCAATCAGGCGCTATGAATGCACAACAAATTTCAGACGCTGTAAAATCGAGGATATAAAATCTTTTTTGCGGGGTGGTAGTAAAACAATTCAGCAATATATCAATTACACTTTGCTAATCTTATCATTCTTTCTATCATGATACACTCTCATCATTTGTAAAGTAATGGCTAATAATATAAGTGCAAACCCATAATAAAATCCCGGGCCTAAAAATTTATTTTCTTTGAAAATAATAAATGCCATAATGATGGAATACACAGGTTCAAGATTGTAAGAAAGGTTAACAGTAAAGGCAGAAATATGTTTCAAAGAATTTAAGCTTAAAATAAAAGCAAATACCGTACATATCCATGAAAGTACTAATAGCCACATCCAATCACTTGCAGTTGGTATAAAATAATTTGCAGGAAAAAAATTAAAATATATTGGCAGAATAAAACATAATGCAATAAAACCACCTGTCATTTCATAAAGCGTTACAATTTTTGGAGTAAAACTCTTCAGTAATTTTTTATTTAGAATAGGGAAAAGGCAGGCAAGCATTGCCGAAATGATTCCGAAAAGAATTCCGGTTTTATATTCAGGATAAAAATTAAAAATAAGATAGATACCGGCAATGGCAAGCAGGCCCAGCAATACTTCCAGGATGTCTATCCTTCTTCTCATAATCAATGGCTCAAACAAAGAAGTAAAAAAACCAATGGCAGATAAACATGTAACCGAAACTGAAACGTTGGAATATTTTATGCTTCCGTAAAAGGTAACCCAATGCATTGCAATAATTGCGCCCACACCAAAAAGCATTAAACAATTTTTCAATGAAAGCGTTTTTAATTCTTTTCTGAAAAATAAAATTATAGCAAGCGTAAGAGCACTTAACAGCATCCTGTACCAAACCAACATGCCTTCATTCAAATCAATAAGCTTTCCCAATATTGCAGTAAAGCCAGCGAATATAACGGCAATGTGTAGTTGAAGAAAAGCTTTTTTCATGGCAGCAAATTTATGTACGATGTCCGATGTTTGATGTACGATGTTAAAGATAAATTTATGTACAACATATCTGATCTTTGAGGTACGATGTGTGATGTTTGATGTACGATGTTGGAGATAGTCATTACACATTTATTGGTTATTCTTACATTGTACATCAAACATCGGACGTCAAACATTTTAACAGTCTTTTGTATAAAAAAAATACGCTCATATAAAATGTACCGTTCATAGTTTTATATTTGCCGCTGTTTATTTAAAACCTCACTATGAGCTTCAAACGTATCAACAACATTACAGGATGGGTTATATGCATAATTGCCTGCATCGTTTATTTATTAACAATGGAAGCCACCGGAAGCTTTTGGGATTGTGGCGAATTTGCTTCCAGTGCTTATAAGCTCCAGATTCCGCATCCGCCCGGCGCACCATTATTTATATTATTGGGAAGGCTTTTTATGATCCCGTTTTCAAATCCAGATAATGCTATTCTTGGATTAAACAGCATGAGTGCATTAATGAGCGGCTTTACTATTTTATTTTTATTCTGGAGTATTACCCACTTTGCAAGAAAAATTATTGAAAAAAATAATCCTGGCGGGCTTACCAGCAACCAGGTTTTTTTAATTATGGCTGCAGGTGCAATTGGCGCATTGGCCTATACCTTCAGCGATTCATTTTGGTATAGTGCGGTTGAGTCTGAAGTTTATGCGAGTTCATCTTTTTTTACAGCTATTGTTTTTTGGGCAGTTTTAAAATGGGAACAAAATGTTACTGAAGAAGAATTAAAAGGAATTAAGGGGCATTTTACCCGAGCCGACAGGTGGCTGATATTAATTTTCTATTTGGTAGGACTTGCAGTGGGCGTGCATTTGCTGGCAATCCTCACCATTCCCGCTATTGTAATGGTTTATTATTTTAAACGTTATACCACAACAAAATGGAAAACATTCTGGGCTTTTGTTATTGCATGTCTTGTTACAGGTATTGTACAGGTGCCGGTAATTCAATGGACAATAAAGTTTGCAGGGCAATTTGATATCTTTTTCAAAAACGATCTTAGCCTTCCGTTCTTTACAGGTTTCACTTTCTTTTTTATATTGCTTGCCTTTATTATTTATTTTATTCTTAGGCTTGCCAAAAAGAAAGACTGGAACTTTTTAAAACTTGCCATGTGGAGCTTTGCATTTATATTGCTTGGCTTTTCTACTTATTATACAACACTTATTCGTTCAATTGCAGACCCCTCAGTTGATATGTTTAACGTAGATAATCCTGTGAGTCTTGTAGGTTACCTGAGCCGTGAGCAGTACGGAGATTGGCCGGTTATGTATGGCCAGGATTTTACAGCTCAACCCACATCACAAACGCCGGAAGATACTTATGTAAAAGGGAAAGATAAGTATGAAAAGAAAGGCAAAAAATATATAACGGAATACGCTCCTGAAGATAAACATTTTTTCCCGAGAATGTGGGATAATAGTAATGACCAGCAACATGCTGATTATTATGCAAGCTTTGCAGGTATAACTAAAGATCAAAAAACAGGAACTTATTCTGATAAGCCTACTATGGGTGACAACATTAGTTTCTTTGTAAGCTACCAGTTTAACTGGATGTATTGGCGCTATTTTATGTGGAATTTTGCCGGAAAGCAAAATGATATACAAGGCATTGATATGGGTAATGTACGTGACGGAAACTGGCTTACAGGAATTTCTTTTTGGGATAATGCGAGATTAGGAGATCAAAGTAAAATGCCTGATAGCATTAAGCATAATAAAGCACATAATACGCTTTTTTGTCTTCCTCTTATATTAGGTATTCTTGGATTAATTTATCAGTATAAAAAAGATAAAAATGATACACTTGTTGTAGGATTACTATTCTTTTTTACAGGATTTGCTATTTGCATTTATCTTAACCAGGCAGGCAATCAGCCGCGTGAAAGAGATTATGCTTACGTAGGATCTTTTTACGCATTTGCAATATGGATTGGTATAGGTGTTTTATATGTAAAAGAATTATTCGACAAATTCATTGCCAATAATAAGATGGCAAATTATGCAGCAGCCGGCTTTTGCCTTCTTGCAGTGCCAGTATTAATGGCAAGCCAGGAATGGAATGATCATGACAGAAGTCATAAAGTACTTGCCCGTGACCTTGCTATAGATTATTTACAAAGCTGCGCACCTAATGCAATTCTTATTACGTTTGGAGATAATGATACTTACCCTCTTTGGTATGCACAGGAAGTTCAGGGTATTCGCAGAGATATAAGGGTTATTAATTCGAGCCTTATGGGTACTGATTGGTATCTTAACCAGTTGCGCTACAAAGTAAACCAAAGCGATCCCATTGGTGTTATCTGGACACCAGATGAAATAATAGGAAGTAAAAGAGATGCTATTTATTATTATCCTGATGCGCCTGGGGCAAAAGTTGATCAAACAAAACCAATGGATCTATACACTATGATGAAAGATTATGCAGGAAGTGATGATCCAAATCGCATGGCACAAAACGGCGAAGATTACCTGAATATTTTTCCAACCAAAAAAGTAAAGATTCCTGTTGATACAAATCTTGTAAGGCAAAACGGAACTGTAAACGCTGGTGACAGTGTTGTAAGTGAAGTAGATTTTGATATACCAAAAAATGCTTTGGGCAAAAATGAATCTGCTATTCTTAATATAATGGCAGCAAATGCATGGAAGCGACCAATTTATTTTACTTCGCCTTATGATGAATTGGGCTTTGCGCAATATTTAAGAACTGATGGGCTTACTTATAGATTTGTTCCGGTAAAAAACAGTGAAGTTAACCGTGACTGGGCTTATGATGTAATGATGAAAAAATTTGTTTTTGGAAATGCTGATAAGCCTGGTGTTTATTATGATGAAGAAAACAGGAGGCATTTAAATACTATAAGAATGCAGTATGCACAGGTTGCCAATAATCTTGCAGATCATGAAAGAAAGGATGATGCAAAAAAAATGCTTGAAAGATGTGATAAAATGATGCTGCAGGAAAATTTCCCTTATGGCCTTGTATCACGTCGCCAGCAACAGGATCAGATTTCAGGGCAATTTTTATTGGCTGCTTATAAATCGGGTGATACCATACTTGCTAAAAAAGTATCTGATGCATTGCGAAAAGATCTTGAGCAACAAGTAACTTACTTTAATAGTCTTGATGAAAATAAGCAAGCACCGCTTGCTTATGAAAACCAAATTGTTCAGCAATTATTACAGCAGCTACAGGGCATGGAACAATATTTTAAAACTCCTTCCGCAATAAATCCTGAAGTAGGGAATCCGGTTATCAATAATATTCCTAAACCGAAAAAAGAAAAACCAGCGCTGGATAAAACGCAATAATTTTTTATTTATAGGCAAATACCTCACAGGTTTTAAAACCTGTGAGGTATTTTTTTGATGCCATATAATCTTATGATCAATGGCTGCAGGATGGAAGCAAAAAGCACGGTGAAGGTTTTGTAGTTGGCTTTGTGCCGGACTTGCAGCGAACAGCCTGAACTATAGTTCCTCAATGAACTATAGATGATAGCACCAAAAATTCTTTTTATATTTAGAATCCCTTATAAAAATTTATTTAACAATAGGCGTAATTTTACAGAAAGTTTGTGTTGTAAATTGCGTTAAACGTAAACCTATGCGTGCCTACAATTTTTCAAAATACGATCCCAATGAAAATAAAAAATCTTCTTTTGAAAAGCTGTTAGATCTCTTCATGCAGTTGCTCACTTATACAAGCGGCGATGTGGGAGAAGCATTAAGCTGGCTTACTGAACTTGATAAAGAATATGATCTTACTAATGATGAATATGGTATGGGCGATTTTATTGAAGACCTTAAAGACAAAGGATACATTGATGAAAACCGCAGCAATGGTGAAATAAAAATTACTCCTAAAACAGAACAGGGAATAAGAAAACGCAGCCTCGAAGAAATTTTCGGTAAGCTTAAAAAAACAAAACAGGGAAATCATAACACATTTAAACCTGGTGGCGGCGATGAGATTAATCCTGAAACCCGTCCTTTCCAGTTTGGAGATACTTTAGAACAAATAGATTTTACAGAATCAATCCGTAATGCACAAATAAATCATGGAATTGACAGCTTTACCATGCACGAAGATGATCTTGAAATCCGTGAAACAGATTTCAAAGCCCAAACTTCTACTGTACTTATGATTGATATTTCGCATAGCATGATTTTGTATGGTGAAGACAGGATAACGCCTGCAAAAAAAGTTGCGATGGCGCTGAGCGAACTTATTACTACCAAGTATCCGAAAGATACCATTGATATTATTGTTTTTGGAAATGATGCATGGACAGTGGAAATAAAAGATCTTCCTTATCTGCAAGTAGGCCCTTATCATACTAATACTGTTGCAGGGCTTGAACTAGCAATGGATATTTTACGAAGACGAAAAAACCCAAACAAGCAAATTTTTATGATAACAGATGGTAAGCCAACCTGCCTTAAAATAGGAAAGCGTTATTATAAAAATAGTTTTGGAGTAGACAGGAGAATATTAAACCGCTGTATGAATCTTGCAGCGCAATGTAAAAAATCAAAAATACCGATAACTACATTTATGATCGCCAGCGATCCTTACCTGCAAAGATTTGTAACAGAATTTACTGAGACCAATAATGGTAAAGCATTCTTTGCATCGCTCGACAGACTCGGCGCATTTATATTTAAAGATTTTGAAAGCGGGAAAAGGAAGACGGTATACTAGTCTAAACCGTGATTTGGGGAGATTAAAAAGATTATCAGAACAATGATTTGGATGGATTAAAAAAGATTAATTAGAAAAAATATTTAACTACTAAATTAATACAATGAATAAAGTTTAATCTATTTAATCAATAAATCTTTCTAAATCATGATTCAGACAGAATATAAATACAAAGAAATAACAGAAAAAATAATTGGCTCTGCAATGAGAGTACATGCTGTTTTGGGCAATGGATTTCAGGAAATTATTTATCAAAGAGCGTTAGAAATTGAAATGATAGATTCAGGCTTAAAGTTTGGAAGAGAATTCACAATGCCTGTTTATTATAAGAAAATCCAAATAGGTGAAAGAAGGGTAGATTTTTTTGTTGAAGAAAAAATAATGGTAGAAATTAAAGCTATCATTCAACTGGAAAATGTTCATCTCGCGCAAGCCAAGAATTATCTTGAGGCATATAATATGCAAGTGGGTTTATTAATAAATTTTGGTTCTATTAGTCTCCAGTTTAAAAGACTTGAAAATTCAAAATCTATTCCTAATCCTATAAATCAGTAAATCCACCCAAATCATGGTTCAGACAACAATAAAAACATTAGGCGAATTAAAATCAAGCAGCTACAAACCAAGATCAATCAAAGAAGAATTACGTGATAATCTTATAAAAAAAATCAGCAAAAAAGAAATTACATTCCCCGGCATAATTGGTTATGAAGATTCTGTAATTCCAGATACTGAACGAGCATTGCTATCAAGGCATAACATTTTATTTTTGGGATTACGCGGTCAGGCAAAAACAAGAATGGCAAGGCAATTAACCGATTTGCTTGATGAATATATTCCCATAATTAAAGACAGCGAAGTAAATGATGATCCTTTTAATCCATTGAGTAAATATGCTAAAGATCTTATTGAGGAAAAAGGCGACGAAACACCTATAACGTGGCTGCATAGACGAAACCGTTATGGAGAAAAATTGGCCACGCCTGATGTAAGTGTTGCCGATCTTATTGGTGATATTGATCCCATTAAAGCAGCTAATTTAAAATTGAGTTATGCCGATGAAAGAGTTATTCATTATGGAATTATTCCCCGGAGCAACCGCGGCATTTTTGTAATAAATGAATTACCCGATTTGCAGGCACGCATACAGGTTTCTTTATTCAATATTCTGGAAGAAGGCGATTTGCAGATAAGAGGTTTTAAATTAAGATTGCCGCTTGATATTATGTTTGTATTTACAGCCAACCCTGAGGACTATACGAACCGCGGCGCCATTGTTACGCCGCTTAAAGATAGAATAGAAAGCCAGATACTAACGCATTATCCTGCTACTATTGAAACAGCGTTATCTATAACAGAGCAGGAAGCAGGCATTCATGAAGATCAAATAAAAAAAATACAAGTAAGCGATTTGGTAAAACGTTTAATTGAGCAGGTATCTTTTGAAGCCCGTGCAAGCGAATATGTTGATAAGAAAAGTGGCGTGTCGGCAAGGCTCACCATTGCTGCTTATGAAAATGCAGTAAGCGCAGCAGAGCGCCGTGCTATTATGAATAAAGAAAAAGAAACCCAGGTATGGATAAGCGATCTCTCTGGCATCATTCCATCTATAACCGGTAAAATTGAATTGGTGTATGAAGGCGAACAGGAAGGCCCATACCAGGTTGCTTATAACTTAATGGAGAAAGCAATTCGTACACAGTTTGCAACTTATTTTCCCAATCCTGAAACATTCAAAAAGAAAAGAAGTAAAGAAGTTGTAGCAGATGAAAATCCATATAGAGCAATAACAAGATGGTTTGATACAGGCAATCATTTGAATCTTTTCTTCGGTGTAAAGGATGAAGATAAAATTCAACTATTATATAAAGTTAATGGATTATATGGGCTTGTAAAAAAACATTTTCCGAGTGCCAATGCAAAAGAAAATGCGTTGTTGATGGAATTTGTTTTGCATGGACTTTCAACTTATTCACTCATAAGTAAAAAAGTTGTAGAAGGAAAAATTGAATTTAAAGATTTGATGGGAAGCATGCTCAATTTAAGTCCGCAATCATTCAGAGATGAGGAATTGGACGAAGAAGATTTTAAATAAAAAAAGGCTGCATTAATTATCCGGGTATATTTTTTTATTAGTAAGTTTAGAAATTATGCCCGAGACCTATATAAAAAGAAGTAAAATATCCATCTGTCGTAAATATTGGGCTAAATCCAACTCTGACAAAGAATCCCCCTTTTGTTGGTTGATATCGGTAGCCGGCATTAATATGAAAGAAAACAAGGCTGCTGGAATTGTCGCTGCTTCCAAAAATGGATTCTTTTGCAGTGATATAAGTTGCACCCCCCGCTAACTCAATAAAATGATTACTTCGTCCTATCAGGTAATTGATCGACACAGGAATAGAAAAAATGCTGACCCCGCTTTCTCCATAGAATCCAACACCAACGGCAAACCCTGCACCGTCGACCCGTTTACCAAATCTCCTGTCATAATTGGCTGAAAAAAGAGGTGCGGATCCACCGACCTGGATGTATAATGCCTGGGGAGGACGGTCCGTAATAATAACTTTAGTATTTTTTTGGATCTCCCTAAGCTGCACTGTATCCTTTTGTGCAAAAAGGAATGAAACGAAAAGAGACAATGCGGCAGTCAGAATACTTTTTATCATAGAACAGTTTTTATCGTTAAGAGAGGTATGGTTCATCAATAGCTGCCTCGCAATATTAGATGATATTTACTTCTCTTTCCAATTCTATGTCAAATTTCTTTTTCACACTTTGTTTTATCCCGTCACTCAAATCCAAAATTTCCTCTCCTGTTGCACTACCATAATTTACTAAAACCAATGCCTGCTTTTCATAACAACCCGCATCGCCTTTTCTGTAACCCTTCCAGCTTGCCCCGTTCCCGGGGCCACATTGTTCAATAAGCCAGCCTGCCGGAGTTTTAAATGTTTCTTCATCAATTTTAAAAAAAGGAATAACGGGGTAGCGTAGCTGCAATTCTTGTAATTTGGAATTTGTAATTTGTGGGTTTTTAAAAAAACTTCCGGCATTTCCAATTAAGCCAGGGTCAGGAAGCTTACTGTTACGAATATGTATAACTGCCTGCGAAATGGCTTGTATGCTTAGTTGTGTTACATTCATTTTTTCCAACTCATTTTTAATAGCTCCATAAGAAATATTAAAATGTGGTTTTTTATGCAGCCTGTATGTAACACTAAGAATTACAAATTGATTTTTATATTTCTTTTTAAAAACACTTTCCCTGTAACCAAACTCACAATCATTTAAAGTAAAATTTATTATTTTATTTTCTTTGAGATGAAGCGCTTCTAATGAATAAAAAATATCTTTTATTTCAATACCATACGCACCAATATTCTGCATGGGTGAAGCGCCAACATTACCGGGAATCAATGAAAGATTTTCCGCACCTGCAAAATTTCTTTGAATGCAATGCATTACAAATTGATGCCAGTTCTCTCCTGCGCCAGTCTTTACATACACGTAGTCTTCATCTTCATGAATGGTTTTAATTCCTTTCATTTCATTTTTTAAAACAAAGCCGTCAAAATTTTTTGTAAAAAGAATATTACTTCCGCCGCCAAGAATAAGAGTTGGCAGTTGGTAGTTTACAGTTTGCAAAGCTTCTTGCAAATCATTTGCAGATTTGAATTCTGCAAAATTATTTGCATACACATCTATCCCAAATGTGTTATATTTTTTTAGAGGATAATTTTTATGAACTTGCATAGATTGTAATTATAAGCAAAATATCAAAATATGAATGAACAAAATTAAACAGGATCAACATCAGCAATAATTACAACACTTCTAAATTTTTTTTCAGTTCTTAAAAGATTAATATACTTTTCAATCACTTTTTTTTGTGCCTGGATATAAGCGGCATCTTTTGATAGTTTGATCAATATTTCCATCAGGTACATATTCCTTACACGATTAATAACCGGGGCAGCAGGCCCAATTAAATTTTTAAAATCTTTGGTAAGAGATGCACCAAGTGTTTCTGCTGCTTCGGTTACAATATCTTTTATTTTATGTTTTAAAGTTATTCGAATAAGCCTGCTGAAAGGTGGATAAAAAAATTGCTTACGCATGTAAATTTCATTCTCATAAAATTTTTGGTAATCGTGTTGCTGCACAAATGATAAAACAGGATGATTGATTTTAGATGCTTGTATTAATACTAATCCTCTTTCCGTTTTGCGGCCTGCTCTGCCGCTTACCTGTTCCATTAATTGAAACGCACGCTCGTTCACTCTAAAGTCTGCGAAGCTCAGCAAGCCATCTGCATCAAGAATACCTACAAGGCTCACCTTTTCAAAATCAAGCCCCTTAACAACCATCTGAGTGCCTGCAAGAATATCAATTCGATGCTGCTCGAATAATTTAATCAAAGTATCATGTGCATTTTTTCCTTTTACAGCATCCACATCCATTCGTGCTATCCTGTTATGAGGAAAATCTTCAATAAGCTCTTCTTCAATTTTTTCTGTACCAAAATTCTTTTCTATCCAATTTACACTTCCGCAAGCCGGACATGTCGTAATCTTTGGATAAGTATTGCCGCAATAATGGCAATGAAGCTTATTAGAATATTTATGCAACGTTAATGTAACCGCACAATTTTCGCATTGAGGAATAAAGCCACAGGTTCCGCAAATTAAAAAAGGGGCATAACCACGTCGGTTTTGAAACAGAATTATTTGCCTGTCATTTTTTAAAGCATCCTCAATGGCAGCTTTCAGTTGCGGCGATATCATCACTTTGCCTTTTTTATAAGCAGCAACTGTTTTAGTATCTATAATTTTTATTTCCGGCAATTGAATGCCGCCATATCTTTCGGCAAGTGTAACCAAAGCGTATTTATTTTTTTGCACATTATAAAAACTTTCAACAGATGGTGTAGCGCTTCCCATTAAAACTTTTGCATTAAAAAGCGAAGCGTAGTAAACAGCCGTATCGCGGGCATTGTAGCGGGGAGCAGGTTCTTGCTGTTTAAAAGAAGGATCATGCTCTTCATCAATAATTATTAATCCAAGATTTTTAAAAGGTAGAAATAAAGCGCTTCTTGCCCCCAGAATAATTTTTAATTCGCCGGTTTTTATTTTGTTCCAAAGCTCTACTCTTTCGTTGTTATTAAACTTTGAATGATAGATGGCAATGTTGCCACCGAAATTAATTTGCAATCTTCGTATAATCTGCGCCGTTAGTGTTATCTCAGGAAGGAGATATAAAACTTGTTTTCCTTCATTAATATATTTTTCAATCTGCTTTATATACAATTGCGTTTTACCGCTGCTGGTAATTCCATGTAAAAGGCAAACATCTTTTTGAATTAAAGCATTTTCTATTTCAGTTAAAGCTTTTTTCTGTGAATCATTCAATTCAAAGCTTACATTCATTTTTTTAGGAATGCTTTTAAGCCGGTCAACATTTCTTTTTTCAATAAAAAGAATATTTTTTTCAACAAGCCCTTTTAATTGTAATGCGGTGGCACCAGATTTTTTTAAAAGCTGTGACTGGGAAACTTCTCCTTCTGTTTTAATGAAATGCAAATAACTTAACAACAGCTCCAGTTGTTTTGGCGCTTTAAAATTATTTATTAACTCACTAAGCTTTTCATCATTATAATAATCAGGATTTAATATAACATAACTTTCTTTTTTTTCTTTGTATCTATCGGTGAAAGCTTCCCATACAAAACAAACTTTTTTTTCAATAAGCCTTTTTATTAAAGGATACACATGAATAATATCTGCCACCTGTTGAACCTCTGTCAGCTTCAATTCTTTTTTTATAAGCAATGCTTCGGCTATAAGATATTCTTCATTATCAAGCTGGGAAAAATTATCTCCATATTCTTCGTTGTAAATTAAAATTGCTTCGCTGCTGAGCTTTAAATGAGTAGGTAAGGCGACAGCCATAACCTCTCCTTCGCTGCACATATAGTATTCACTTATCCATTTCCACAATTGCAATTGCTTTGGATAAATTATCGGTCCATCATCTATAACATTTAAAATATCTTTTGTTTCATACGCCGGTTTTTCATTGCCTATTAATTTTATAATGCCTGCATATTTTTTATTCTTTCCAAAAACAACTTCTGCCCGGCAACCTATTTGTATTTTATTTTTAAGTGAAGATGGAACAGCATAAGTATAAGTTTTAGGGATGGCTAAAGGCAAAATCACTTCAACCCATGTTGTAATAGGTTGTTTTATTTCATTGAATAAATTTTGCTCTTCAGAATTTTCAGGAATCATTCATGCAAATATAAATTCAAACCTATAAGTAAGGTTTTAAAAGTTGTTGCTAAAAAATAATTATTGTATCCAACTCACCTTATATCTTATTAATCCATCTTCCATTTGCCTGTAAATTTTTTCTTTCAACATAGCTACATCATTTACGGTTAATCCTTCTGTAGAGGTTTGTGAAAGATAGACTGCACGGCATCTTCCGGCGTTCAAAGAAAAGATGCTATTGTAATTGAGGCGATCATAAGTATCTAAAAATAAAATTGGCCGTATAGACTTTTGTGTTTCAATTGCAATGCGGAATGCGCCATCATAAAAACTTTTTAATGGTTGATGTGTCATATTAAAAGTTCCTTCAGGACAAATGAAAACGGAAATTTTTTCATGAAGAAAATAAATAAGCTGTTTAATACTTTCATACCTTTTTTGGGGGTTTTCTCTTTCTACTAAAACAGCGCCTCTTTTATAAATAGAACCAAAAATTGGAATCTTTGTCATTTCTGCTTTACCTAAAATACGAATGTGTTGCCCCCTTATTACCTTCATCATCATCGGTATATCAAGGTATGAAATATGATTGCTTACAAATATGTATTCCTTGCGTCTGTCGTGCTTTTCTTCATAAATATTTTTATGCCTTACTGCAATCAATACAAAAAAAACATCTGTCCAAAAACGGCAAATCTTAAATAATATATTACCTCCCTTTATAGGGCTTAGCAAAAAAGAATACAGAAAAAATGGAAGTAGCAGAAACATTAAAATTAAAAAAACTAAAAATCCATACATGCTGAAAATGAAACGGAATATTTTTTGCAAAAGGTTCACAGTAAAGGTTTAAAATTGAATTGAAGTATATAGTTGTAGTTAAAAATCCTGCATCTTTTCAAAAATAGAAGCAAAAATTTAATCTAAAATGGTTAAATCAGTATTATTCCGGATTTAAATAGGAAATTTTACCAGCAAATCCCTTACATTTGCACTCCAAAAAAATGGCATTATGTTCGCAGTTATTAAAATCGCAGGTCAGCAGTTTAAAGTTCAACCCGGTCAAAGTTTATATGTACCGCATCTCTCAGGTAAAGCGGGTGATAAAATTGAATTTTCTGAAATTCTTTTGCATGACAACGGCGGAAAAATTTCCGTAGGTGGCGATGCAAAGATTACAGTAAAAGCAGAAATAGTAAATGATCTTGTGAAAGGTGAGAAAGTAATCGCTTTCAAAATGAAAAGAAGAAAAGGCTTTAGAAAAAAGCATGGTCATCGTACACAATATACACACATAAAAGTTACAGACATTGCATAAATAAATGCAGCAAAAAAATTTATGATGCATATTTTTTCTTGTATCATTTTTAAATTATAACTTTTAATTTTTTAAAAATTATGGCTCATAAAAAAGGTGAAGGCTCGGTTAAAAACGGCCGCGATTCACAAAGCAAAAGATTAGGCGTAAAAATTTTCGGAGGGCAAGCAGCCATTGCAGGAAATATTATAATTCGTCAACGAGGTACAGTTTATCATCCGGGAAAAAATGTTGGTCTTGGTAAAGACTTTACAATTTTTGCAACAGCAGATGGTGTTGTTGAATTCAGAAAAACCAAAGGCGATAAAACTTATGTTTCGGTAACTTCTGCCGATGCAGTACAATAAATTTTATTAAATAATTTTTGGCAGTTAAAAAAATGTTTTTATTTTTAGTTATTATTTACTAACAATTAAATTCTAAAAACATGGCAATGGCAAAAAAAGCCGCTCCTAAAAAAGCTGCTGCAAAAAAAGCTGCTCCTAAAAAAGCTGCTAAAAAAGCTGCTCCTAAAAAGGCTGCAAAAAAAGCTGCTCCTAAAAAAGCTGCTAAAAAAGCTGCAAGAAAAAGATAGTTATTTAATCTTAAAGCAGAATAATATTAAAGTCCCGGAAGTTCCGGGACTTTTTTTGTGCAGCAAATCCTAATCTCCTCAAAATGTAGTCCCACCAATGGTTTTAGCCTTCAGCTATAATTAATTTATAAAAGATCTTATAAATATTATAGTATGCTTTTTCCATTTGAGCTATAGATAATAAAAAGATAGCGGACCATTTTTTCATTGCTTTCAAAATTGATGGATATACTTGGCGAAAATAGTTTTAAGTCAAAAACTTATTCTATAGTCGCATACAAAATTGAGCAACTAACGGTAGATCTACAAACGCTTTCTTCAGACTAAATTTTTTTAATAAATGGAATTGGCGATGCCATTTGAAATAAAATTATTGAAGTATTGGAAACAGAAAAAATGAAAATACTTGATGATTTAGTCTCCAAAACTCCTGAAGGCATTCTTGAAATGATGAAGATAAAAGGCATAGGGCCAAAAAAAATTTCTATTATTTGGAAGGAGATAAATATTGAAAATATCGGGTGAATTTTTATATGCCTGTTATGAAAACCGGTTATCACTTTTTAAAGGCTTCGGAAAAAAAACACCATGGATACTCCTAAAAAAATCTAAGCAGTTTTAGCTTCAATGAATTGAATTTTTTTATTGGGAACTAAAAAGAAAAAAAATATTTAGTTTTTATTCTTCAGCAACATATAATTCTACAAAAAATATTGTCCATGAGCCTTCTTTAGTTTCAAACCAAATTTTTCCATTTAGCTTTTCAACAATTCCTTTGCACATAGCGAGACCTAATCCGGTTCCGGAAGTTTTCGTTGTAAAATTTGGTGTAAATATTTTACCAGACATTTCTGTAGGAATACCGTTCCCATTGTCCTTTATTGAAACAACTACTTTGTTTGCTGAGAGCCTGCTTCTTATTTCAACAATAGCTTTTCTTGTTTCGGGAACAGATTGAACAGCATTTTGCAGAAGATTTGTAAACAACCTGTTGATTTGAGTTTTATCGGCTTCGATTATTATTTCATAAGGATACAGAAATGTATTAATCCGCAACTTTTCATTTTTTGAATATAGAGAAGCGACATTAATAAGTGTACGATTGATATCAAAAAGTTGATTTTTTGAATTACCAATATTTGCAAATTGTGCAAAGTCACTTGCAATCTGCGACAAGTGTTCAATCTGTTCCAATAAAATATTAGCAACATATAATGAAATATTTCTAACCTCCGGAGAATTACTATCAATTGCCATTTGCAGGTATTGCAAATTTAGTTTCATAGGTGTAAGTGGATTTTTAATTTCATGCGCAACCTGCCTTGCCATTTCGCGCCATGCACCTTCTCTTTCACTCTTTGCGAGCAGTTGAGCGCTTACATCAAGCTTCTTAACCATCTTGTTATATTCATTTACCAACTCTCCAATTTCATCCTGTCGTGTCCAAACTATTTCTTCATTTCTCTTTTCAAGATTTACTTCTTTCATTTTATTGCTGATAAGAGAAAATGATCGTGTAATGCGGTTAGTAATAAATAACGCAATGATGCCTGCAATTAAAAAAATAAATGCATTAAGATTTATAATCGTTACAAGAAAATTTGAAATTTCATCCTGCAGATTATTTTGAGATTCAAAATAAGGAATATTAAGGTAGGCATATTCTTTACCGGTTTCATCTCTTACCGCTACATAATTACTAAGATAATCGAGGTTGCCTATTTTTTGCTCCTGGAAAAATTGAACATTTTTTAATTTGCTTAAATGAAAAAATGCAATGGGATCCATTTTCTCACTTACTATTCCTTTTATATATGGCAATGGCAACGATGAAACTTTAAGATTGCCATGCAGATCATAAATATTTATATCAGCAGCATGAATGCCTGCAATTCTGTTGATGGTTTCCTCCAATCTTTTATGTGCATCCGGATTGAAATCTTTTACCTGATTTTCTGTTAAAGACATTGTGTCAATAGAATTGCGTATTTCGTTTTCCATAACATGAATCGTGCGGCTTAGCTTCTCATGATTGTTGCTGTGGTAGCGGCTTATAAAAAAAAGAATGGTAGTGATGCCTATAACTATAAATGAAAAAATACTTATAGTTATAATAGTTCCATGCACCTGGTTGCGGATAGTAAATTGCCATAAAGATTTTAAATTGCCTGATATATTTTTGCCTCCAACCAATTTGTTTAATAAATTAAAAATGAGCGCTATTATTAAAAACGAGCAAAATAAATAGGCAAAAAGTGTGATAGATTCAATGAAAAGATTTTCCTGCCTGGCAATTACAATTACTTTATCCTCATTAGCCCTGTACCAAAGTTCTTCGTAACCATCTTTATACACTGTTCTAAACTCATTATAAGTAAATAATGAGGAATCCATTGTTGTGGGAAAAGGATAATCGTTATTGCTGCTGCTTAACTGGTTTTTGTTGTAAACTGCAAAAGCATATATAGATGAACTTTCAATTGAGTTTGCATTGCCTTTTGAAAAAAGCTCCGGGTAAAGTGCATCGCTTTTATATTTTTTGGGTTTTGAAACAATAAAAATATACCCTTGTTTTTTCCCAGAAGTATCTGTAATTGTTTTTTTGCTTATATAATTAAACCGATCATAAGAAACATCATAATAAAAAAGCCCGGGTGTGCCTGTAGGTTTTCCTTGTGTTTGTACAATAGTATTTAACGAATTAATATTTGTGGAATCATCATTATAGAGTGGAACATCATTTGAATTGAAAGTATAAATTTTAGTATCATATTTATTAAGATATCCTGAAAAATTTTCATTAATAAGGCTGTCTTTTAAAAATTTATTATCTCGAGAATTTTTAAACTTGTAAAAAACTTGCGAAAGATTATTATTATTAAAATCTGTAAGGATAATATTTACCATTACCTGGCCTGCCGGATCCTCTTTATTGGCAAGGTTTTCAGCAAAATGCTTTCTTTGTTCCCGTTCTTTTTTCCTGTTTTGTATTACAATGGCTGCAGTAATGGAAACAGAAAAGAAAAATAGCCAAAACACAAAACGGGAAGAAATTAAATTATAAGCATGCAGTGAAAGAAAATCTTTACTCTGAAGAAATACAAAAAGCAAAAGCCAGATCAAAAGACTCAGATTAAAAGTTATGAAACCCGAATGAGGTACAATACTTAAAAAAATAAGGCCAAAGATGGCAATTATGAAATATATTAAATAAGATTTAGCTTGTATAAATTTAATAGGCTGTAGCAGAATTTGAATAATAAAAAAATAACCGGTAGAAACACAGCTTAAAACTATAAAACCGATAACGCTGTAAATATTTAAAGTGAAAAAATTAATTACATCAAATGAAATCTGCGAATCAGATACAAGACTTCTCACAATATTGCCGCAAACAAGCGTAATGCCTATCATTAATATTGCAATAAGCACAACAACAGAATATTTTTTTACATTGGTTTTAAAATTTTCATTTGAATAATTAAACCGAAAATGAAACCTTATAAAAAGAACTATCCAAATAAATAAAATAGAATTAATTAAGAGATCGCCAAGTGATGGCAATATAGTATTGGCTCCGTATATAGATGGATTAAATAACTCCAGTTGATGAAAGTTTAATGGGATGGGTAAAAAATAACTGGTAATTCGCAATATCAATACAGAAGTTATCAATATTAAAAAGGCAGGCCAGAAGCCTTTTCTATCATAATAAAATTTTGCAAGCTTATGAATAAAGAAAAGAACAAGTACAGCAGCAAGAATTCTGAGCCAGAGTGAAAGAGTATTGTCATGCAAAATAATTTTATTGTCTAACCGCTTTATATAAAAAAGTTTTTTGCCATGAATATCCTTTACCGCAGCATTAGTTGGCGAAAGGCTTATGTCATATTCCTTTTCAATATCATTAAGCGATACAAAAGAATTTTGCAGGTATTTATTTTCAATATAATAACTCCATTTTACAGGTATAAGCGTAATTATTTCATACAAAGAACTATTAGCAGTTTGGTATTTTTTTTTATTAATTACATACCAACCATTTATTAATTTTTTAAACCATGTACCATCAGGTGTATCTAGCGCTGTTGAATCGGGTTCAATAATTTGTGTATTCCAGAAAATGGGAACTGGCTTATTATATGCAGTAACCTTGTAGACAAAAACATAAAATTTTTTTTCAGATAGTTGATTAATTTGATTTTCATTATAAGTAAGGCTGGTAATACTTTTTAATAATGCAGTATCCTTATAGAAATCTAAAATCTGCCTTTGATTTTTAAGAATATTTTTTTGCACAGCTTTTTGTACAGTAGTAGTTGTAGCAGTTCCACTCCAGTAGTTATCAATAATAAATGATATGGTGAACAGCCATGCAGATGCCACTAAGAGATAACCATTTCTCCCAAAAAAAGTATTGGCGTTTTTAAAAATCAATTTATAATTTTTGTTTCTTTATTTCGTTCCATAAGGCGTCCATTTCATTCAAAGACATATTGCCAAGCTTATGGCCTTTTGATTCTGCAATGTCTTCCATCTTTGTAAACCGCTTAATGAATTTTTTATTGGTTAGTTCAAGTGCATTCTCAGCATCTACATTCAAAAATCTTACATAATTAATTACAGAGAAAAAAAGATCTCCGGCTTCTTCTTCAATCTCAGCAACATTATCTGCATTAACCGCTTCCAGTAATTCAGCTTTTTCTTCTTCTATCTTTTCCCACACCTGTTCTTTTGTTGCCCATTCAAAACCCACTTGCTTTGCTTTTTCCTGCAATCGCATCGCTTTCACCATTGCAGGCAATGATTTTGGAACGCCACTTAAAACAGATTTTTTTCCTTCGCTTAATTTTATCTGTTCCCAGTTTTTCTTTACCTCTTCATCGTCTTTTACTTTTATAAGTTGTCCCTCATTGGCAGGATCACCATAAATATGCGGATGCCTTTTAATTAATTTCTCGCATACAGCATCAATAACTTCCTGAAGCGAAAACTTATTTTCTTCTTTTCCTATTTTAGAATAGAAAACAATATGCAGCAATAAATCTCCAAGCTCTTCTTTAATGCCCATCCAGTCTTTATCTGTAATAGCATCTGCAAGTTCGAAAGTTTCTTCGATAGTTTGCTGGCGTAATGTACGTATGGTTTGCTTTTTATCCCAGGGGCATTTCTCCCTTAGTTCATCCATAATATTTACAAGGCCGTTTATATCCGTATGCTGAGACATTAAAAAATTTAAACTTGAAAAAATGATATAAAAAGAAATATAACAAAAAGAAATATAGTCAAAAACAAAAAAGAAAATAACAAAAGGAAATATTTCAAAATTGTTTTTGCTCTTCGTTGTTCATAAAATTTTCGCATTGCTTTATAGAGATAAAAAAAGATTACGAGCGCTATAATGACATTGATATAATTCATCCATCCCCAATTTGAAAAAATTTTTATTTCAGAAAATAATAACTCAAGGAGCATGGCAATAAATACAAAAACATACACGTGAATAGTAAAAATTACATGGCTTACATAATAGAATTTTTTGTGCCTGATATATAACAGTTTTAAAAATAATGCAACAAATGGCAAAGAAATAAAAAGCATCTGTGGAAAATGATGTATTAAACTACTAACAATTGCTGTTATTACCGGCCCCTGCTCGTTTCCATATTTTTTATAAATCTCAATTAGTTTGTAATTAAACTGAAGTTGAATCCATGTAGGTTTACCGGAATCTCTTGCAGATAATGAATCATATTCTTCTTTAGATTTATAAAGACGACTGCTAAAACGTATTCCTCCTACTTTATTAATGCTATCTGCATAATGGCGGAAAACCTCCCTGGTCATTGGTTTGCCATCATTTAATAATTCTGTAAACGTTTCAAAATCCTGCTCCGACATTTTATTAACCTGCTCTATTGTTTTTCCATTGAATAAAATCTTACCACTAAATTTCTTATCATTTATATGTATAGTTGAAAAAAATATGAGAAAAAAAATAAAAGAAGTAAAGAGATACATTCGTATTGGGTTCAGATAGGTTGCCCTTCTTCCATTCATATATTCCTTGGATAAAAAACCCGGCCTGAAAAGAAGATCTTTTAAAGAAGAAATAAATTTTCCGTCAAAATGAGTAATGTCGCTAAAAAAATGTGATACTAAATGCCAAAAAGATTCTTCAGGCTCTGCATTTTCCTGGCCACATACATGGCAGTATTTTCCAATGACAGTGGCGCCGCAGTTGAGGCAGTTTTTTTCTTTTCGCTGAGAAAGGTGAGACAATTATTGTTATTTGATTTTTATAATTTCAGGTTAAAAATAACAAACAAAAGTTGCAAGCCGGATTAAAGGATTATTTTACGCGTTGTAATTTTTTATGATTAAAACTAAATATTCTTTTGAAATGATAAAACCTAATTTTCGCTTTTACTTCTTTTTTTTTCCAATAGTTTTTTTCATTGCTCTTTCAACTAAAGCTCAATATTATTATAAGGATATTGTAAGCAACCAGCAGCTTAACAAAGAATTTTCTATTCTTAAAAATGCAAATATTAAAACAATAAAATTAAAAAGCTTTGAAGATAATGATGAACCAAGCGAGGGCTTCTTTTGCGAAAAGAAATTTAACAAAAATTATTCCCAATCAGAAATGCTTTCTAAATCATACATAACCGGACAATCATTATTAGTAACCGATTACAATACAGATGGCCATGTTACCAAAACGAATGCTGCAACTCCTACCACTACTAACATAACTCAATTTGAATATGATAAAAAAGGGTTATTGACTCTGCTTCGCACTTTTACAAAAGCTGATGATGATTCAAGTGGTATTACAGAAACACATGAATATTTTTATAGCGAAAATGGGAAGCTATTAAAAATGCTTCGAAAAAAAAATAATACGCTTGTTTCAACTATCAATTTTACATCAGATGAAAAAGGGAATATAATTGAAGAAGACGCACAAGGAAATAATCATGATAAAAAATATTTCTATTATTATGATGATAAAAACCAGCTAACCGATGTAGTTCATTACAATGAAATTGCTAAAAGATTATTGCCCGATTATATGTTTGAATACAATGCCTTAAATCAACCCCAACAAATGATTTCAATAGATGAGAGTGGCAGAAATTATTTCATCTGGAAATATGCATATAATGATAAAAAATTACCTGAAATACAAAAATGTTTTTCAAAAGAAAAAAGATTACTGGGAACTATTGAATATGAATACAACTGATTTTATGAATACACAATTTGGTATATATCGAACAGTAAAATAAAAATTGCAGCCACCACTGTAAGCAGCATGAGAACTCTTACAGACAATAAATGTTTACTAAAACTTCTTGTAGCAAGTGTGATTGCAATTACACAACACACAATTGAAATCGTATGAATGATGGCCATACTTTGTAACCAGGAGGGAAAATATGTTAAATAGGTACTTAATTTAGCCTCTTTGCTTATACCGGTTACCCTTAGCCCTATTGATGACCACATAATAAATAAAACTAAGGCAGGTATCAAAAAAACTATTGCCAAAGCTGCAGTTGTCTTTCTGGAAATTTGATTTGTTTTTGTCATAATAAATATTGATTTTTTTAGTTAAAAGTAATTAAAAAAAACATCCCTTATTACCAACACGCTTTATCTCCAATGTCATCTCTCCGGTTAATAGTTAGTTAAATCCAAAAAAGATTACAAAAGTATATTAATCGGCAAGCTTTATGCTGAGTCATATTAGAATAAAAGAATTATGAAATACTTATATACATCATTGATATTCTTAATGACTTTTACACTTACTTTCTGTATTACTACTCAAAGTAATTCTCAAGGTTATTCTTCTTCTTATTCTTCAGGGATTACTTATCAACAATTTTATGATGATTTAAGCCCTTATGGAAATTGGGTTAATTATGAAGATTACGGTTATGTATGGGTGCCTTATGAAGCAGGATTTCGTCCTTATTACAACAATGGCCATTGGGCTTATACCAATTATGGATGGACATGGGTATCTGGTTATAACTGGGGTTGGGCTCCTTTTCATTATGGTCGTTGGTTATACAATGACGATTATGGATGGATGTGGATGCCGGGCTATGAATGGGCACCGGCATGGGTTTCATGGAGAAGTGGGGGTGATTATTATGGATGGGCGCCACTGGGACCCGGGGTAAATTTTAATACGGCTGATTCACGAATTCCTTATAATTATTGGGCGTTTGTGCCACACCGTTATATAAACAGTCCGCGCATAAATAATTACTATGTAAACCGTGAAAAAAATGTCACCATTATAAATAGTACAACCATTATAAATAATGTACGTACGACCAATAATAAAAACGTTTATGTTACCGGCCCTTTAGCAACTGATGTTGAAAGAAATACAAATGAAAAAATAAGACCTGTAAGGTTAATAGAAAGACACACTCCTGGAAATACGAAGGTTTTAGACAACGCCATTTCAATTTACAAACCACCTGTCAAAGAAACAGGGCAGCAAACCGCTACCATAAAACCGCCAAAAGTTACCAATCTCAATGAGTTGAAGGCCCAACACGCCCACACTGAAAACAGGCAAGCTCAAAATGACCAAAGGCAATCTCCACCTGTTACACAACAAATGCCTGCAAGAGAAATTATAACAAATCAGCCTTCGGTAAACCAACAAAAAAAATTGCCCGAAAATAAAATCACGGAAAATCAAAAAGTAAACCCGGTTCAGCAAAAACCTATAGAGGAGGTAACTCCGCAAAAAAACATTCCTGAAAAAGTAATACAACCAAGGCAGGAAATTAAAATTCAAAAAAATATTCCATCAGTAAATCAATCTCAAAACATTCAGGAACAAAATAATAATAAACCAATAATTAGAAATAATCAACCTGTAAATGTTCAGGAAAATAAACAAGCTGTAAGGACGCAGCAAAACATTCAACCGGTAGAAAGAACGTTTAACAATTCTCATCCAACTCCCGTAAACAGGCAACCTGCAAGGGTTCAGCAAAACAATAACCCTCCTCAAAATAACAGGCAGCCTGTACAAAATTATCAACGGGTTAATCGTCAGCCTGTGGTGAGGGAAGCGCCTGTGATGAGGAATCAAAATCCTGTACCACAACAACAGATACAACAGGAAAGGCTTCTGCAAAAACAAAGGAAGGATTAAAGAAAAAATAAAGAAGTTAAAAAATGGTATAATAGAAGCGGCTGTAAGTCGCTTTTTTTATTATAATTAATACACAGAAAAATTGAAGGATAAGTCGCTTAACTTTTGTTGAAATTTTTCTTAACTTTAAGTAGATGAGAATACATTTGATTTTGCAAAATACAACTAATGCTAGATTTTTTAAAACAGCCATGGCCCTGGTATATATCCGGTCCTTTAATTGGCCTGATGGTTCCTTTATTATTAATTGCAGGAAATAAAACATTTGGTGTTTCATCATCGCTGCGGCATATTTGCGCAGCCTGCGTTCCCGCTAAAATTCCTTTTTTTAATTACGACTGGAAGAAAGAAGCCTGGAATTTATTTTTCGTATGCGGAATTCTTGCCGGCGGGTTTATTGCAGCAACATTCCTTCTCAATGGACAAGCCGTTGCAGTAAATCCAAAATTGGTTGGTGAACTTTCAAAATATGGCGTTACTGATTATCATTCATTAGTGCCTGTACAACTTTTTAATTGGGAAGTACTATTTACTTTAAAAGGATTTTTATTAATAATTGTTGGTGGCTTTTTAGTTGGCTTTGGAACAAGATATGCCGGTGGTTGCACTTCAGGTCATTCTATTATGGGGCTTTCTGATTTGCAATTTTCGTCATTGATTGCAACAATTTGTTTTATGGCCGGAGGCTTTATCATGGCCAATCTTATTTTACCATTCATTTTAATGCTATAGCATGAATAACAGTGAAACTATTTTTGAAAAAGAAGTTAATACAGATTTTGAAGTTCGTTCATTAGATACTATATGCATGAATGAATCAACATTACAACATCCATGGTGGCACAATATAAAATACCTGGTAGCAGGAATTGTATTTGGGATAATATTAATAAAGTCGGAAGTGATTTCTTGGTTTAGAATTCAGGAAATGTTTCGTTTACAAAGCTTTCACATGTATGGTGTTATTGGCTCTGCTATTGTAGTAGGTATTATTTCTGTGCTTATAATTAAGAAATTTAAAATCAAAACTATTTACGGAGAAAAGATTGAATTGCATAAAAAAAGATTTAATAAAGGTCAAGTGTATGGCGGTTTAATTTTTGGATTTGGATGGGCTTTAACCGGCGCATGCCCCGGGCCCCTGTTTGCTCAAATAGGTACAGGAGTTTCAGTAGTTGCTATTACTTTATTAAGTGCTATTGCAGGCACCTGGTTCTATGGTTTATTAAGAGAGAAATTACCTCATTAAAAATTTCCTTTCTATGGCTGCAGTAAAAAATTTCTATAATAAATGTATGGGTTTGATACTGGTAATAGTTATTGGCATGTATGCGTCATCATGCCGCAATAATGATGAGTACAATATAAAAGAAATTGCTGCACCTTCTCTTTGGTATGGATGGAATAAATACCAGATAAAACCCAAAGATACTTTAGTAAGACTCGGGCATGATCTTATTGAAAACACATCTTATTATTTTGGCCCCAAAGGAAAAATTGCGTCTAACACTAACGGCATGAATTGCCAGAATTGTCACATTGATGGAGGTATTATTCCATGGGGAAATAATTTCAGTGCAGTTGTAATTTCTTATCCAAGATTTGGATATCGCAGCAACGCAATGATGTCTGTTTCACTACGCGTAAATGATTGTTTTGAACGAAGCCTAAATGGCGAACCCATTGATAGTAATAGTTATGAAATGAAAGCGATTATTGCGTATATGCATTGGCTTGGCGATGACGTTGCTAAAGACAAAAAACCACTTGGTGCCGGAATAATAGAGCTTCCTTTTTTAAATCGTGCAGCCGACACCGTTAGAGGACAAAAAGTGTATATAAATATATGTCAGCGTTGCCATGCAGATAGAGGGCAAGGCCAGCCAAATGCTGATGTTTCAGGATATATATATCCGCCGCTTTGGGGATCACACAGCTACAATAAAGGCGCCGGATTATATCGCATCTCATACTTTGCCGGATTTGTAAAAAATAATATGCCTTTAAAGGAAGCAACTTTTGAACATCCGTTACTTACTAATGAAGAAGCCTGGGATGTTGCCGCTTTTGTAAATAGCCAGCAACGCCCTATAAATAAAAGTAAAAATGATTATCCTGATGTATCAAAAAAACCATTCGATTATCCATTTGGTCCTTATGCAGATAGCTTTTCTGAAGGACAACATAAATTCGGCCCATTCAAACCAATAAAGGAAGTACAGGAAAAAATGCAAAAGGAAAATAAGCATTGAGAAACTTGCTCCTCGTTTATTTAAACTTATTATCTGTTTTTTATAAAAATAAAATCAAAAATATTTCTCTGCATGAATGATTTCATATTACCTGAAATACCATTCAAATTTTTTTAAACTATAGCCGCCACGCTTTTGCTAATTTTACAAAAAAAAGATTTATGAATACTATACAAATGGAAAGAACAACCGGTGAATTTGGTTTTGATGTGAGAGATGAAAACGGTCACGTTTTGCAAACAGATAATAGCCCCGATGGCGGTGGCGGTAACTATGGCTTTAGGCCCATGCAATTGGTTTTATCAGCATTAGGGAGCTGCAGCGCTATTGATATGATTTCTATTTTAAAAAAACAAAGACAAACACCTGATACATTCAAAATAAAAATTGATGGAGAAAGAGAACAGGATAAAATACCTTCTTTGTGGAAGGCCATTAAAGTAACCTTTGAATTACATGGCAACATTGATAAAGAAAAGGCAGAAAAAGCCGCAGTGTTATCAATGGAAAAATATTGTTCTGTAGCCGAAACGTTGCGCAGAGCTGGCACAGAAATAACATGGAAAGTAAATGTTATAATGCCGATGATACAGCCGTTAGCTCAATGAAATTGAACTTTTACTGATGTGCAATCGGTATAATTAATTAAGGAATGCTTAATAGCATTCAAATTTTTTGAACAAATTATTTATGATCAATACAAGCTTTTTTCAACAACTTCTAAGTAAGCAACAGCATAAAGAACTTGTCCCTTCCAATGAAATTATTTCATCATGGGCGTTGCATCTTATTTGTTTGCTGTATCCTGAATTATCCATCTGTTCTTATTCTACTATAAATGAAATTGAAGATGAATATAAAAAGCTGCAAACTGATCTTCTTAATATTTTAAATGCTACAAGGGCTTGCCGAAATTGTAATAATGAAAAAGTAGCTAAAAAGTTTTTTGATAAAGTTCCTGAATTGTACAGGCTTTTAAATACAGATATTCATTCTTTATTAACAGGCGACCCGGCTGCACGTGTTGAGTTTGAAGTAATACGTGCCTACCCTGGATTTTATGCATTATGCTTTTATAGAATTGCCCACAAATTATTACAATTAGAAGTACCGCTTCTTCCACGTATACTTACTGAGCATGCTCATTCTAAAACAGGCATTGATATACATCCTGCAGCAAAAATTGGCGAGCATTTTTTTATTGATCATGGCACCGGAATTGTAATTGGAGAAACTGCAGAAATAGGTAATCATGTAAAATTATACCAGGGTGTTACGTTAGGTGCATTGAGTGTAACTAAATCTTTGGAATTTACAAAACGTCATCCTACAGTTGAAGATTATGTTGTTATTTATTCAGGGGCTACCATCTTAGGTGGCGATACCGTTATTGGTCACCACTGCGTAATAGGTGGCAACGTATGGCTTACTAAAAGTGTTCCGCCGGGCACATTGGTTTATCACAATCCTGATATAATTGTTGTAGAGGGAAAAATTGTAAATTATTAAAAGAAACAAATGGCAACTATTTTAGATATGGTCGGTAATACACCTATGGTAGAACTTCAACATTTAAATCCAAATCCGAATGTAAAGATTTATGCAAAATTAGAAGGCAATAATCCGGGTGGTAGTGTAAAAGACAGGCCGGCGCTTAATATGATAAAGTGTGCATTGGATCGCGGCGACATTAATAAAAATTCAAAATTAATAGAAGCCACCAGCGGCAATACAGGAATTGCAATGGCATTAATGGCAAAATTATTTGGCATTGAAATCGAACTGGTAATGCCATCTTCGTCTACGCGTGAGCGTGTGTTAACTATGGAAGCATTTGGAGCTACCGTTACCTTGTTAGATAGTATCGAAATTTGCAGAGATTATGCAGAAGAAAAAGCAGCCACCGGAAAATTTTATTTACTAAATCAATTTGCTAATCCTGATAATTATAAAGCACATTATAAAGCTACAGGCCCTGAAATTTGGAAAGATACTGATCAAAAAATCTCACATTTTGTAAGTTCCATGGGCACAACAGGAACTATTATGGGATGCAGCCGTTTTTTTAAGGAACAAAATAAGAACATTCAAATAATAGGTTGCCAGCCTACAGAAGAATCTTCTATTCCCGGCATAAGAAGATGGCCAGTTGAATATCTTCCAAAAATTTTTGAACCATCGAGGGTTGACAGGATTATGGATGTAACACAGGAAGAAGCTACATTGATGACAAGAAAGCTTGCTAAGGAAGAAGGCATCTTTGCCGGAATGAGCAGCGGAGGTGCAGCTTCAGCAGCTATAAGACAGTCATCTGAATTGTCTTCCGGTGTTATTGTTTTCATTGCATGTGATCGTGGAGACAGGTACCTAAGCAGCGATTTGTTTTGTTAAGATATTTTTTAAACATTATAAATTCAATATAGTTTAATTAAAAATTTTATTTTTGAATCCGATTTTGATTTTGAAAAATATCTACTGCATCTTAGTTGTAATTTTTTTAACCCATTTATATGAAAAGGGTAGCATTAATTTTTGGGATAATGTGTGTTGCGATTATAGTTTTATTAGAAACCTCCAATAAAAAGCACAACCACCATAAGCCAGGCCAATTAATTGAAGGTGATCTGCAAGATGTATGGTGGGGTTGAGAAATGAAATTTCTATCAATTTCAGCACCATAAAATTTTTATGCTCTTGCTCTTTTTATATTTTCTCCACGAGAAATTTAATATCCAAATCTTCTGCAAGCAATACAACTAATCTTTAACATTGTTACTTGTATGTGTTAAGTCATGAACCAGCAGCGGTTTTAAAATTTCATTTTTATCATAAATTATCCAACTGTTCAATTTTAACTTCTTATAGTTTTATATTATTTCCCGTATAAAAAATCATTTAAGAATGTTAATACAAAGCATTTATCGAATTAGATTATTATAAAAAATGATAATGGCACGATTTTGGAATTTATGGGTAGCTTCCTTATAAATATCTATTGAATAATTTTTTTTAAACTTTTTAACATTAAAATCTCATATTATGAGTACAACAAACGAACCGTTGATAACAACAGAACATCAACGTACGCAAAATCCCAAAAATCTAATCATTGGTTTATTAGTAGCAGCGCTATTAATCATTGGCGGATTTTTTATTTTTGATCATAACAAAACAACCGGTGCAATTCAAACGCAGCAAACAGAAATTGCTAAGGTAACTTCAGAAAAAAGCGATGTTCAAAATAGCTTCGATGCTTCATTGGCCCGCCTTGATTCTATGAAAACTGTTAATGGTGACATGCAAAATAAGTTAACAGCAAGCACCGGCGAAATTGCTAAAATGAAAACAGAAATCCGCAGCATTTTGCATAAGAAAAATGCTACTGCTGCAGAACTTTCAAGAGCAAGAGGATTGATTGCACAGTTGAATGGAAAAATCTCTGACATGGAAACTCAAATAGCTCAGTTAACACAAGAGAATGGTACTTTGAAACAGGACAAAGTTGCTTTAACTGCAGATAAAGAGAAACTAACTACAGATCTTGCAACTACAACTACAACAAAAGATTCTTTGGCAAAAAAAGTTGATGTAGCTTCTACACTTAATGCATCTAACATTACAATTACTCCTATTGAAGTAAGGCATAATGGAAAAGAAAAAGTTTCAACAAAAGCTAAACGCGTTGATAAATTAGTGGTGAGTTTTGATGTAAGTAATCGTATTGCTGTACCAGGAATGACAGATGTATATGTATTGGTTATAGGTCCCGATGGCAAACCCGTTTCTCCAGCAACAGCAGGTACTTTTACAACTCGTGAGGAAGGTGCTAAATCTTTCACTGCAAAATTACCGGTTGATATAGAAACATCTAAAACCAAAAATGTACAATTTGCATTTGCACCAGGAACAACTTTCGTACAAGGAAATTATAAAATTCAAATTTATCAAAATGGATTTTTAATTGGCGAAGGAACTCGCTCATTAAGAAAAGGTGGTTTATTCAGCTAATGAAAACTATTGTTTAAAACTTATTGCAATATCCCTGAAATTGAAAAGCTATTTGAATAAAAATTCAAATAGCTTTTTTTTATTTCTGAAAATTGATCTTAACTGAGAATTATTAATAAAAAATAATCCTAATTTTTTAGGCATGGCTATTGCAATAAATAATTTATAAATGGTCATTGATTATAATTACGCAGTATGAAGAAAATATTAGTAGTAGATGATGATTCTGAATTGCTCATCATTCTAAGAATTTTATTAAAAAAGCAAGGTTTTGATGTTGTAGTAACACCAAAAGGAAATGATGCCTTGCAAAAATCTGAATCATTTTGTCCTCAACTGATTCTGCTTGATGTTTTTTTATCAGGTGCTGATGGAAGAGATATTTGTAATGAGTTAAAGCAAAATCCAAAAACTAAAAACATTCCTGTAATAATGTTTTCTGCTCATACTAATTTTATAAATATTCTTAACATTTGTAAGGCTGATGATTTTATTCCTAAGCCGTTTGATATTAATTCTTTGATAGATAAAATAAATTATCAAATCGGGCGTATACCCGAAGATGAAAACTCTACACTAAATTCTTATTATCATAGCTAACATAAAGCTTAGTCAATAGTTATGAATCATACTAACCTGCAGGGAATCTCCAGATCTTCAGATAAATAATATGTGGCACAAATGCGATGATACCCATCAGCAATAACTAATTTATAATTTTTCTTTACCAATAACACCGGAGATAACTTGCCTCCTTTTTTAACTTTTTTTAAATTCTGCTTTACATGAATATTTTCCTTTGGCAAAAGAGGTAAAGAACTGGCTCTTAAAACATCCTTTGCTTTTTTTACGATTGTTATTGCTTTCCTTAAATTGTCAGTAAACGTTTTGCTTTCCTCAATGGAAAAAAGCAATTCCAAATAATCTGTTGCAGCCGGAAAGTCATGTTCTTTAGGTTTCTTCAACCAAAAAGTATCCATAAAACTTATATTTGAATTTTAAAAAAAGTGTATTTAATTTTTTATTATCTCTTATATTAAAATGCTCCTTTCCGTACAAGATACATTTCTGTTATAACCACTGTCAGAGAGTTTAATAAAATGACATTTTTATTGCAAATCAAAATTCCAATACCTTGTTTTCGGCATAATTTATAGCATATATTTATAGATACAAATCAAATCAACTTATCAACTAAATAAATTTTTATGAAAAAAATTATGCTAGCTCTTTTTTTATTAGTTGGAGTCTTTACCGTAAGCTTTGCACAAACAACTTCCTCTACAACTACTAAAGTTTCAAAGAAGAAAACGGACAAAGCTGATAAAACAACTAACGATGCTGCTCAAAAAAAAGCAAATAAGGTTGCCGCCGCGGCCCAAAAGAAGGCAGATAAAGAAGCTGCGGCTTCTCAAAAATCAACCGGCTTAAATAAAGATGGCACTCCTGATAAGCGCTTAAAAGCAAACAAACAACCAAAAGTTCAGCCTCAACCACAAGTTGCAACCCAGGTTCAACCACAGACAAGGGTAAAAAAAGTTCAAACGCCAACACCTGTACAAGCTCAACCACAAACACAGGTGCAACCACAATCACAGATAAAAACCCAGGCTCCAACAGTTGCCAAAACTCAAACCAAGACAGTTACTCAAACCACCAATGTAAAAACTGCTGATAAAGCAATAAGTACAGATGCAAAAGGAAGAACAATTTACCAAGGACCACGGGGAGGAAAATATTATATAGATAAAAATGGAAATAAAGAATACGTGAAATAATAAATATAAAAATTAAAGGGAATAATTTTTGAAAGTTATTGGTAGTAGCAGGTTGTTATAATTTTTTATGGAGCCTTGATAGTTAAACACTATCAGGGCTTTTAAAATTAATAGCGACGTTGCCATTTAAAAATTTTACTTTTTATGTTTAATGCAGGATTAAGTATGTTTGAAAACATTGCGGATCATAAAAAGAAATCCTGTTAATGAGGTAATTTACATTTTATTTAATTTTTAATGCCATTACTCGAAAAGCAACTTGTAGTAAAAAAATCATCAATACCCGGTGGGGGAAAAGGATTGTTTACAAAAAAACTGATTCCAAAAGGAACTCGCATTGTAGAGTATACCGGCACAATAACAACCTGGAAGGAAGTTGATCATAAACGCGGCTTGAACGCATACATTTATTACGTTAATAAGAATCATGTTATTGATGCATCTTCCAATAAAAAATCTATTGCCAGGTATGCAAATGATGCAAAGGGATCCGGAAGAATTAATGGACTATCCAACAACTGCAAATATGTAATGGAGGGAGAAAGAGTCTTTATAGAATCAAAAAAAGATATTTCAGCCAATACCGAAATTTTAGTTCCTTATGGAAAAGAGTATTGGGATATAATTAAAGAAAACAGGGAAAAGGCATTAAAGAAAATAAAGAAACAGTAAAGAAATAGTAACTTTATTATACATAATTTCTATGTAGAAAAATTTAATAATCCTATTGAATTATTTTTGCTCTCCAAAAAATACCTTTTAATTTCTAATTTTTTTTAGTTTTATTTCTATTAAAAAATTGAATGATGAAAACATTTTTGTTCTCATTTATTTATGCAATTTTCACTTCTGTGTTTTTCCCGTCAAATTCATTTCCGGAATTTACTCCTCCATCATATCAATATAAATTAATAGAAAAAAACTTGTTTGAAAGTGACGAAGTACTTAATATAAAACTTACCGGCAACTTAAGCGAGTTAATGAACGATAAGGCTGAAAATTCTCAATATCATTCGTTGGTACTGTCATATATTAATGAAGACAGTACAGAAATTTCTATCCCTTTACAGGCAAAGACGAGAGGCCATTTTCGCAAGACCATAGGAAATTGTTCTTTCCCGCCACTGCTGCTGAATTTTTCAAAAGTTAATTCAGCAATTCAAATTCCCTCCATTTTTAGTAAACAGCATAAATTAAAATTAGTAATGCCTTGTCATGGTGAAGACTATGTCATAAGAGAATGGCTTGTTTATAAATTGTACAATCTTATAACTCCTAAAAGTTTCAGGGCACGGCTTGTGAAAGTGACACTTGACAATACAGGCAAGAAAAAAAATCCGGCTCCCTTTTACGGTATCCTGCTCGAAGATGAAGAACAGATGGCTAAACGAAATAAAGTTGTTTTGATAAACACCAAAATGATGAGGCCTGAAGATACAGAAACGGATGCATTTTTAACGATGTCGGTTTTTGAATATTTTATTGGAAATACTGATTGGTCAATACAGTATATGCAAAACATTAAATTCTTAGCAAAAGATTCCAATTCAATATGCACAACCGTTCCTTATGATTTTGATCATGCCGGATTAGTAGATGCAACTTATGCAAAGCCCGCTGAAGAACTTGAACTGTCATCAGTAAGAGAAAGAAGATACAGGGGATATTGCATAACGGACATGGGTAAGTTTAAAAAAGTAATTGATTTATATAACGGTCTTAAAAATGATTTTTACAATCTTTATATCAATTGCAAGTTGCTCGATGCAAAATATGTAAAATCAACTACTCAGTATTTTGATGACTTCTACAAAACAATAAATAATCCAAAGCAACTTTATAAAGAATTCAGCTATCCCTGCGATAAAAATGGTACAGGCAATATTATTATTAAAGGATTGAAGTAAATTGATCTTGCCGGAAAGGAATAAATTGCAGTATTGTGCGCTAAAATGAAAGTAGAAAAAATTATTGCTATACTGCTTATTCTTACTACAGTAGGAATTTTTATTCCTTACGCCTTTCTTACATTACTTTTTGAATACCCCGATATGCAGCATCATGGCAAAGGAAGCAATACAGCAGCTATTGCATGGTTTATCGTAGTCATGATGGGTTTACCTCTTTTGGCTGCATACATTTTATTAGGCCAAAAAAAAGAAGACAAAAAGACTATCAATAAAAATCAAATGAAAGAAAAGTGTATTAAAAATTAGAAAGGGTAAAACAAAACCTCCGCGGGGCAGGGGCTTTTTTTAAATATTGATTTATGAGACTTCATAATAAAAACTAAAAGCTGTAATTTATTGTATGAAGCATTAAAAATTTTGAAAACATATAATGCACGAAGCGGGATTTATAATTTAAATTTATAAACTAAAAATCAATAGTATGAATACTACACGCAGAGCTTTTTTAAAAACAGGAACATTGGCTGCAGGAGCAACCATTCTTTTTTCAAATGAAATTTTTGCTGCTAAAAAAAGTAATGAAATTTTAGGGATACAGCTTTATTCTGTAAGAGATGATATGAAAAAAGATTCTCTCGCTACGCTACAGCAATTATCAAAAATGGGATATAAAAATGTGGAACATGCAAATTATGTTGACCGTAAATTTTACGGTTATTCTGTAACAGAATTTAAAAAAATTCTGGATGGGCTTGGTTTAAAAATGTTAAGCGGCCATACCGTAATGGATAAGAGCGATTGGGATGATGCAAAAAAGGATTTTACTGATAAATGGAAATATACTGTTGAAGATGCTGCAATAGTGGGGCAGCAATATGTAATAAGCCCGTGGCTTGATGAGAGCCTCAGAAAAAATTATGATGATCTTATTGGCTTTCTCGATCTATTTAATAAAAGCGGCGAACTGTGTAAAAAATCAGGAATGAAATTCGGTTATCATAATCATGATTTTGAATTTAAATATTCTATTAACAACATGAAGATTTATGATATTATTTTACAGCATACCGATCCGGCATTGGTAATTCAACAATTGGATATCGGCAATATGTATGGCGCAGGTGGAAGAGCAGATGAATTAATAAAACAATATCCTGGAAGATTTGAATCAATGCATGTAAAGAATGAAATAAAAAGTTCCGCCGCAGGGGAAATGAATGATGGTTATGAAAGCACAGTTTTGGATAAAGGTATTCTTGATATTAAACACATAATTAATCTTGCAAAAAAATCAGGCAGAACAACCTATTTCATTATTGAGCAGGAATCTTATCAAAACAAAACGCCTCTTGAATGTGCCAAAGAAGATTTAAAAGTTATGAGGAAATGGGGGTATTGATATTAGTCGTTCATGGAAGAAACCACCTACGATGGGGGAATTTTTTTTCATAATTTACTTGTAGGATAACCTTTGTCAATCCAATCTTTCTTAATGTTATGTGGTAAATTCAAAAGGTAATAATTCGTGAACTTCATTTCTTTTAAAATATCTATTGCAGGCCGCACATTAGGGCAATGTTCAAAAGGACAACAACCACAGTAAACTATTATTCTTTTACTTTTTGAAAGATGATTTAACTGCTCTTTTAGTTTTTGCAATCCTTTTTTATTATTTACCATTCCTATAGAAATAGAGTTTGGTATAGTTGCACTTGGCCCAACACTAATAATTATTGGTAAATCATTTTTAACAGTTAAATCATTTGCTAATTCAGAAGGCTCAACTAATTGTTTGCTTGTCCAGTTTTCAGGGTTTTGTGCCAAGGCATTTAAGCCACTAAATAAAAAGATTGTTAGTGTAAATAACTTTATAATTGCTGGTATTTTCATTTTTTTAATTTTGGTAAAGATAGAATTTATGATAGCATTATGGATAGCATATTAGATAATAAATACTATAACGAGCAGTCAGTATTTCTTCCCGAAAATTTGCTTCGGGAAGCAAGAAGGCAAAAGAATAAGAAGGAGTGTAATGTTCCTTCAATATGTTTACTTGATCCTGATGGAGATTTAGCAGACTACCTTATCAGCCATAATCTTTCAATAAAAAATGAATGCTGGGCTTGCTATCATTCTTCACTTTACTCATTCCAGACAGATGAAACAACCATAGGTATAATTCCATGTGTTGTTGGTTCATCTTATGCAGTCTTAGTTGCAGAGCAATTATTCGTTTCAGGTTGTCAATTATTAATCAGTATTACATCAGCAGGAATAATAAACCAGCCAAACAACTTAAAAAGATTTGCCTTGATAACAAATGCAATTCGTGATGAAGGTACGAGTTATCATTATTTACCACCAAACCAACCCTCAGTATTAAATGCTCAAATATTACAAGTATTAAATTCTTATCTCCCAAAGCCTGATTGCCCTTTTTTTGAAGGAAGTAGCTGGACAACCGATGCCCCATACCGTGAAACCCAGCCAGCTATTGATAACATGAAACAGCAGGATATAGTTTGTGTAGAAATGGAAGCAGCAGCACTTTATGCCTTGTCTTTGGTTAAAAATTATTACATTATATGCTTTGCACATCTTACAAACTCAATGGCTCAAACAGAAGGTGATTTTGAAAAAGGTGAAGAGTTTGGAAGTCTTGATACTTTAAACTTATTAAAATTTCTATTGCAAATTTTTAACCCCGGCAAGGATTAAAAAATGATTTTGACAGCATCAAAAAAATAAAATATTTGCTTGTAGTTTCATTCCTAATCTCATAATGTGACTAATACAGAACAACAACATTGGGACAATATATAGTTCAACGGCAGAAGATGAAGTAAGTTGGTTTCAGCATTATCCAAAAAACATCTATGAAGTTCGTTGAATTATTTAATCTTCAATATTGGCGGCGGAGATAATATTAAACACATAATTGATCTTGCGAAAAAATCAGGGGGGAACAACTCTTTTTATTATTGAACAGGAATCTTACCAAAACGAAACACCTCTTGAATGTGCTAAAGAAGATTTAAAGGTTATGAAAGGATGTGGGTATTAATATTA
>JBBRTG010000023.1:0-41910 GCA_038244655.1 Chitinophagales bacterium | reverse complement strand
TTATCAGATTCCTCATCATGTTCATGTTCAAAAAGGACCACAAATTAAAAGATGGAAAAATTATTATAAACCCAGACAACAAAAAAGAGATGAATTATTGGAAGCACATAACAGCCAGCCGCACGAAAAAAATCTTTAGCTATGAGGGCTACCGATTTTTTTCGCCAACGAACGGCAACTTCACAAAATGTCAACCCTGGTTAGGATCAATTATATTTGTCAACCTATACCAGGATTATTATTTAAAACTGTCAACTTTTTTTAGGACGAGTCAGTCTTTCAATGGGCTTCGGTTGTGGGTAGACGAATAAAAAATCCCCTGCCATCGCCAAGCCCTAACGTAAGGCGTGCAGACATAATCACTAAAAGCGTTATGAATTATTTTAGTCCGAAAAATACGGCTGAACGGTATGCAAAAGGAAGACCGTTTTTTCACAGAAATACGATAAAGCACATTAGAGAATTTATAAATGTTGACAACAAACTTAAAAAAGCTTTAGATGTTGCTTACGGAACAGGACTTTCTACAAATGCGCTTTTAGATATTGCAGAAACCGTTTTTGGAACCGATACTTCTGACGAGATGCTGAAACTTGCTTTAAATCCGCAAGAGATAAAATATTCAAAAGCTGCCGCCGAAGACTTACCATTTGAGAATAATTATTTTGACATTATAACCGTTTCGTCAGGAGTTCACTGGTTTGACATAGACAATTTTTTAAGAGAAGCAAGCCGGGTTTTGAAAAGCAAATCCTGGCTTACAGTTTATGAAAACTATTTTATTTCGGAGATGCTGGAAGTTGAAGCATTTGACAATTGGTTTCCTGGCGTTTACTTGAAGAAATATCCTTCGCCAAAACGAAACGACAGCGAATGGACAGACGAGAATCTGGAAGACAAAGGATTTAGATTTATTAAAGAGGAAACCTTTAAAAATTCGATTGATTTTACCATAGAACAATTGATTTTATACTTTACGACACAAAGCAACATAACAGCGACCGTTGAGAATAAAGTATCGAGTTATGAAGAAATTGAAGATTGGTTAGGCAAGGAGTTGATACCATTTTTTGGCAACGAACAGAAACGAACGATTAATTACGGAAATTGGATAAAGTATTTGCAAAAAATAGATTGAAAATGAAGCCAGGCAGCCAACAAGCGCCCTACCATTGGCGCGTCCGCTTGTACCCTTCACTAAAAGAGGTTTAAATTAATGTGTTATATTCAATAAAATTTTCGTTTAACCCATACCGTTATAAAGAGCAAAACACCGACCACATCGCTTCAATTAAAAATCATCCAAATAATGAATAAGTATTTTGAATTTATTTTCCAATCATAGTGTATGCTTAGCCGTTAGATTACTCTAAAACATTAAATTCATTTAATAAAACACTGCTAACAATTCCTTAACTATTTTATTTGCCTTAAACTGTTCGCTATTGATATTCTTCTGTACGATTCCGTACAACTCTTTATCACCGCTGTTTTACAATTCATTGGTTTTTAATCTTTCTTGTTTTGGCACCGGTTTGGAAATCTTCCTGGCATAAACAATTAAACTAAAACTGAAAAATTAAAACAATGAAAAAGATATTCAAATCACCCAACAACGTTTTACATAACGTTAGAAAAATTCTGTTTGCATTCTATTTATTAGTTGTATCGGTTTCTTTACCTGTACTCTGCTTTGTTCAGGTTTCATACCGGGGCAATAAAGTAAATACAAAAGAACAAGGCAACGCAGATAACAGTTCAGTTAAACAAAATCAAATGGCTACTGAGCAAAAAGCAGACAGAACAATTAGCTTTAGATAGTTTCATGCAAAGCGGCATAAGAAACCAAGGCGCAAAATATTTCTTTTTGCGACTTTGCACCTTGGTTTCCTGTCTGCCGGCAGCAGGCTTGTGTGAAATAACATAAGGGATCTTAACTTTATAAGATTGCCCGCATGACAGAAAACAAAAAATTAAAATTGCTTTTATTGGATCGCCTGATAAGAAGCTGGTGGCTCTTCAATTGCAAATGAAAACTGGTTGCCGATTCCTGAAGTTGTTATGCTATGATAATAAAAATGAAAAAATAAAACAACCAAAGAAATTGCCAGCAACACAATTGCCCATATTTTCCATGTTGATTTTGTTGCAACAACTTCTTCCCTGTAAAATTCATTCATAACTGAAGATGTAGTTTCTTTATCGCCAACCAATACTGCATGTTCCTCATTTTCATGAATTACTCTTTCTGCAATAACAGGTTCATAAAAGTTATCCTGTTTATTTCTTTGAAAAAAAATATTTCCCACTGCATCTTTTTGCAGGCTGCCGACTGAATCAAAAATTATTTTTTCTCCTGAATTTAATTTTTGCTTTGTTTCAGAACACCAGCTTGCTGTTTTTTCTTCTGCTTCCTCAGCACTAATATGTAGAAGATTGGAAACATATTCAATCAAATCGGGAACAACATTATTACCTGCATTTTCATTAAAAAGAATTTCATCTGTTGGCGGAAAGATTTGTTTGTTAGCTATATCAAGCTCTGCAGGTTTTGTTTTAATTCTGAAACTTCCCAAAAGAGGAAGGCTGCAAACTTTTTTTTGAACCAAATATGATGTAATAAGTTCCTGCATAAGTTTGGCAAATCTATAATTTATATTCCTTGATAACACGAATTTTATTCTCGAACCTGACTGCCGTCAGCAGGTTCGTGTTTTATAATTCGTGTTTTAAAAATAAATTTAGAAATGAATAATAATGCCGCCTATTACCTGCAAGCCATACACAGGATAATTGTTCCAGCGTTCATATTTACTGTTGAGAAGATTATCAAAATCGAGCCATGCACTAAATTGCTTATTTATTTTAAACTCCGCACCCGCGCTAATATCAGTGCCGCCCTTAAGATTTTTTTGATCACCATTTGGCAATAAAGCTTTTGCGCCGGAGAAAGCGAAAATATCTCCTTTAAATAAAACCTGCTTAAATGCATTCCATCTTAAAGAACCGTTAAGTTTTAAAGGATACAATCCCCATGCTTTAACATTATCGTGCAAACCCGTATAGGTGTTTAAATCGAGACCGGCTGTGAGTGTAAATTTATCCTGGTTTACAAAATTCATATCTCCATGAATTTGCAGATTGTCAAGATGGCTTTCATTTTTCACGTTGAAACTTTTGCCATCAATACTATCATTTACAAACAAAGGCATATCGTTGTAAGTAATAAATGCAGCCTTTGCATTAAAGGTAAAATGCTTGCCAACAGTGGCTTTTATGCCACCGTAATATTGAATTTCTTTTGTATTGTTTAGAAACGTCAGATCCTGGATATAAGGATTTTCACCGCTCAAAGTACGAAAGCTATTGGGTATATAACGGCCTACCCATCCTGCCTGTATCATTAAAACTTTTTGCTGCAACTGCGCTTCTGCATATACGTTAGGTAACACCGTAACTACATTATTATTCCATGCAGGTGTTGCGCCGCCATGAAATGTAAACCTATCGCTGTAGTAAACAAATTCGGGTGCAATCTCAAATAAATTTTTACTTAATTGTACTGATGAATTTTTATTCCTGTATTTATTAAAGTCACCTATCGCTGTTACTTTAACCGAAACGGATTCACTGAATTTCTTTTCTGCCGGAAGATTTAAAATTAATGTTGTTTCTGTTGCTTTTGTTTCTCTTGAAAATTCATGAACTTCCAAATGAGGATTGTAAATAAAATTCAAATCATTTACAGCAATATTTCTTAAGCCAGCACTTGCATAAAAATCCTGGTAGCTTCTTCTTATATCAGGTTTATTAAAGCTATCAAGCTTGTGATTATAACCATATAAATAATATTCATGCTGCGCAAAAGCAGCGCCGGCGTATATTTCATTCCTCGGTGTAAAAATGCTGCCATTGCCTTTCACTTTAATTTCACTGAAATCCTGGTTCTTAATAGTTCCTCTTGAAGAAATATAATTACCATAAACATTTAAAAGATTCTTCTTTCCGTTGCCAAAACTAAAAGCACCTGCAACATACGGTGTAGTAAAACTTCCGAAACCAACCTTCAACTGATTCCTTTCACCGAGCTGCAGCGTTGTATCAGCATCCAATGCTAATGGTTTTAAAGAGGTGGGCTGATACGAAAAAAATAAATTTTGCGCAGGAATATTGTATGCAAGCCTTCGCCTCGAAGTATCGGCAGTGATGGGGGAAGCATACAAATTAATTTTTACGGTGTTGCGTAAAACAGGTTTGTAAGAAGAAGTAATTTCTATTGTTTGTCTTCTTGAAGTATCTCTTTGTGCATCGGCAACATTCACAAAAAAATAAAACATTATTGTAACCACAACAAATCTCCGGATGAATTTTTTTATCATTAGCATAAGCATTAAATCATTTAATTGTAAAAGTTCTCTATTTTTTTACAGGCACAGTCTCTACCTTTGAATTTTGTTGTTCTTCACTTGTTGCACGGGCTAGCTTATCCTGTGCTTCTTTTTTTAATTCAGGAATTGTTGCGTTGTTAGCTACACTTTGATAGGTTGCTTTTGCATTGAAATAATCTTTCTCCTGCAAATAAACATCTCCCAATAAAATGTAAGCTTTTGCAACCCAATAATCATAAGAGCCGGTAACTTTTATTACTTCAAGCCCTGCCTTTTCTGCAGCAGGAAGCTGGTTAAGCGTTAGATAACAATTAGCAATTTCATAACGTGCTTCCGCCCCCCATGCTGATTTATTAATTGCTGCAACCTGCTTAAATGCTGCAATAGCCTGCTCACATTTATTATCTGCCTGCAATGATTTTCCAAGAACAAGATTGGCTATAGCCTTATCATCGGAGCTTAATCCTTTTTTTGTAAGCAATTCACTTGCTATGTTATTTGCTACAGTATAATCTTTTGTTTGATAAAAGCTTCTTATCAAACCACGCAATGCCTCAAGCTGATTCTCCGGCGTGGTGGCTACATCTTTAAGCTTTGTAAAATAAATTTTTGCTTTTGCATAATCCTGTGTTTCAAAATAATAAATATGTGCTGCTGCATAAGCAGATTTTTCTGCAAACTTGCTGCTTCCCGCATTCACTACACTTTCATAACCCTGCAATGCATTTGGCCAATCTTTATTTTTAGAATAACATTCACTTCTATAAAAATTAGCTTCTAATGTATAAGCGCCTTGTGGGTATTTGGAAAGATAATTTGTGAATGAACTAATTGCTCCTGCACAATCATTATTATTATATCTAAGTTCTGCAGAAGAGTATGTTAATGAATCTGCTTCGGAAATGCTGATAACCTTTCCTGCTTTTTTTACGAAATCAACATAATCATTCGGATGACCATTTTCAACATAAATATTTTTCATGTTATCAAGCGCTTCATCTGCTTCAGATGATTGCGGATAAAGGCTTACAAGCTTCTCATAATATTTTAATGCTTCATCATTATTATTAAGATTATAATTAGCAAGGCCCAGTTTTAAATAAACTTTTGGATATTGCCCTGATGCGCTTTTCATCTCGAGAATTTTATTGAGATAAGGAATCGCATCTTTAAATTTTTCCTGTGCCATGTAAGTGTTGGCAATTTGCATGTACGATTCAGCAACCAAATCACTTTGCGGATAGCGCTGCACAAGCGCATTAAAAGTTTTTATTTTTTCAGAAGGATTATTGATACCGCTGATTAATGCAATCTGGTAAAGAGAATAATCACTTTGAGGCAAGCCATTATCAATTACATTTTGATACATATTCTTTGCTGTGCTATAGCTTTTTTGCATAAAGTAGCTGTCAGCCGATCGCACATACGCATCTTGTTTCAATGTATTAGACGTAGCGGAAATTACAGAAGCTACTTGTTTAAAGTTTGTAAGCGCCAATGCATAATTTTCTGTTTGCAAATAACAGTAGCCTAATACATACCTTGCTGCATCTGCGTTTGCTTCACCTTCTGTGCCACCGGTTTGTAAATACGCATTCATGTACCTGATAGCATCGTCATAACGGCCAAGCCTGTACGAAACTTCACCCTTCCAGAAATTTGCAAAGGGAAGAACATCGCCGACATAAGGATTGCTTATAATTTGGGTAAGCAAATCATCTGCCTGTGTTATTTTTTGATCATTAATATATTCGGTTGCTTTGCCAAACAAAATTTTTGGATACACCTTTTGCATGGTAATAGTTGGCTTATCAAATGATTTATATAAAGCAAGTGCATCGTTATAATTATTTGTATTCGCCAGTAAATTTATCAGGATTTCTTTGGCCTCATCTGCATAGGTTGATGTTGGATACAGATCAAGAAACTTATTCATTTCACTTAAAGCAATATCCTGGTAACCTAATTCATAAGAAAGTTTTGCATAATTGAAACGTGAAATTTCCTGTTGCTTACGATTGCTGTTGTTATTAGCGCTGTATTGAAATGCACTTCTTGCATTTTCTTTTTGATTGCTTCTTAAATACAAGTCACCAAGTAAATACATGGAGTTTTGCCCGAGCGAATCTTTTTCATTGCTTAACTGCTTAAATCCTGCAATCGCTTTGTCCACCTGGTTTCCATCGTAATAACAATAGCTTAACTCATACATAATTTCTTTGGAAACCTTATCGCTGCTGTTTACATATTCCTGTAGTAATGGAAGCGCTTTTGCAAATTGTTTTTTGCTGAAATAAATTTGCCCTATTAAAAGATTTAAATCTTTCCTGTAATAAATATCATTGCGGGAAAGGGCTTCTTCACCATATCGCAACGCTTCATCTTCCTTTCCCTCGAAATAATAAATTTGTGCTATGTAATATGGAACCAATCCTTTGTATTTATCACGGGCTTCGACTTTTTTAAAGGAACTTAATGCTTCTGCAAAATCCCTATCGCGATAGCTTATAAAACCATAATAATAGTTGGCGTCATAATAATATTTATTACCCGGCAATTGATGAATTTCATTAAACAATGGTTTTGCTTTTTCAAATTCTTTTAAATTAAAATAAGAATAAGCAAGCTCAAATTTTGCATCTGCAATTTCTTCATTGCTTAAATTATCATAACCGGCTCTCTCATAAAAAACAACTGCGTGAGCAAAATCATTTTTTGTAAAATAATATTTAGCCAAATGAAAACTCATCATTTGCTGCCTTGGTTCGTTATTCGCCACGTCAACAAAGCGTTGCGCTGCTTGTTCTGCTACCGGCTGGTTCAACTTCAATCCACAAACAATATAATAATATTGTATATCCTGGTTAAGGTAGGCATGGCTGCTCTGTGTATTCTCAGGATACTTGTCCAGTAAGGGTTTCAACAGAGGATAGGCAAGGCTGTATTGATCTTTAATAAAAAATTCTTTAGCTTCCTTGAAATCTTTTTCAGGATCAGTAACATTAAAGTTAGGCTGAGAAAAACAGGAAACGGAAAAAAGAAGGGCAACAGGAATAAGGAAGGGATTCATGAATTATATTATTTTAATTTTTCAAGATGATATTAAATGTATACATCATTAAAAAAAACAAAAAAATTATCGGCGCAAAAATACAAACACAATTTCTGAATCTCTGATCAATAATTTATTGATGAAAATAAAACACTTTAAATTGCATCAATCTTTGTTAACACAATTGTAAAAATTTATGAAAAGAATTCTTTCAACAAAATATTCAACCGGAGCATTCAATTTCGCGATGCTGATTTTGCGTGTAGGCGTTGGCGTTTTAGTAGCCAGTCATGGCTTCACTAAACTTACACATTTCAGTACAATGAAAAATAATTTCATGAATTTCATGGGTATGGGAGCTACTGTTTCGCTGGCATTGGTAGTGTTTGCCGAATTTTTTTGTTCTATCTTTTTAATATTGGGATTGTTTACACGACTTGCATGCATTCCCATAATTATAGTAATGTGTGTGGTAGTATTTACAGTTACTCATGGACAAATTTTTGGTGATGGTGAAAAAGGAGCCATTTATCTTGCGGCTACATTAGCTATACTTTTTTGCGGGCCGGGTAAAATAAGTGTTGATGGGATGATTGGGAAATAGAGGCCTCACCCCTCATAGAAGTCCTTTGGACAACCCCTCTCCAAAGGAGAGGGAACTATCTTACCATTAATATTTATAATCATAACGAATGTATTCTTTCAAAAATAAAATTCGTGTTCATTATGCACTTACTGATCAGATGGGTGTTGTATATCATGGGCGTTACGCAGAGTTTTATGAAATTGGAAGAACGGAAGCATTACGCAATCTTGGTATAACTTATAAAGATATAGAAGCAACCGGTGTTATAATGCCGGTGGTGGAAATACATACCAGGTTTTTACGCCCTGCGCGTTATGATGATTTATTAACGGTTGTAACCAATCTTAAAGAGCTACCTGTTCATCATAAAATTGTTTTTCACTCTGAAATTTTTAATGAGAAGAATGAACTATTAAGTGCCGGTGCTGTAACACTTTATTTTATGGAAGTAAAAGCCATGAAGCATTGTGCAATGCCGGAGATTATAAAAGAAAAGCTCATAGAATTTTTTTAAACTTTTATTTGAATAAAAATTTCATCTTTTCAAATCATTTACCAAAAGGTATTTATTAAAAAAAATATTTTGAGCCTTTTTCATCCATTATATTCTTTTAAAAGTTAAGGTTTCACTAATGAATTTAAAAATCCAATATCCTTTTACTTTAAGCAAATGATCCTTATTTATCCATGCCATTGAATCCCATTCCCTGCCATGTTTGGCATCGTAAATTACGCCATCTATCCATTCATCATTTTCTGCATCATAATGAAGATTTCGTAGTACATCCATTCCAATCCATTTCCGCGTTCGCAAAGTTTTATCGGGATTTTTTTCATCAAGGCGTTCATTCCTGACTGTATCATTTACTTCTTTAAACCAAACTATTTTTGCTTTAAAATCATTGCTTTGCCTGTAAACCTCTATTATTAATCTATTATCAGTAGTCATCCATTTTCCAAGAATGGCATCAGGATTATTTTGAGCATTAATGTTTAAAGGGATAAAAAAAATTAATAGCAGAGCTATAAATATATTTTTTAATGAGATTTCAGAGGCAGCAAAGAGTAACAAAACGATATTAAGTGTTAAATTGAAATGTATAATTTGATTAGTGCCACTTTCTGGCAGAAAGGTTGGGTATAAATTTATTCCTGCTTTTTTAATAAAATTGTGCTATTCTTTTTATAATAAACAGAATTGCTTCAGCATTGGGACTTTCTTTGCATTTTAATGCGGTAATGAATTTAACTACCTAACCCAACCATTTAGATTATCTGCTATCACTATGCTATTAAAGCCGGCTGTTATATTGAAGCAACCAACTGAACTGATACAATCCTGTATTGATGGGGACAGGCATTCCCAAAGTAAATTGTATGAGTTGTTTGTTCCAAAAATGTTTGCTGTTTGTTTGCGGTATTCTAAAAACAGGGAGGAAGCGGAAGAAATATTACAGGAAGGTTTTGTTCAGGTATTTAAATCTTTGAAAAGTTTCAGGCATGAAGGCTCTTTTGAAGGCTGGATAAGAAAGATAATGGTGCATTGCTGTATAAAACATTTTAGAATCAAAACAAAAATGCATGCGGTTGTAAATATTGAATCAGCTAATATAAATGAAACAGGCAATGAAGAAATATTATCCAGGTTAGGGAAAAAAGAATTATTAAAAATGGTGCAGGCTTTATCACCGGCATACAGACTGGTTTTTAACTTGTATGTTTTTGAAGGAATGAAACATCGTGAAATTGCAGAACAGTTAGGTATTTCAGAAGGCACTTCCAAATCCAATTTCTTTGATGCAAAAGTTATTTTACAAAGAGCTGTTGCCAACAGTTTAAAAATTGCCAAATAAAAAAATTATGGATGAAGATTTACACAATATTGAAGATTTATTCAGAGAAGGGCTGAAAGATAACGAAGAGATGCCATCACGCCAGGTGTGGAATAATATTGATAATAGCCTTGACAAGGATAACGTGGTTAGCATTAATAAAAAATATACTTCATTAAAAAGAGTATCCTTGTTTTTATTATTTCTTTTAATAGGCCTTGGTATTTATGAATTAGGCAACAGGCATACTAACGGTGTAAATACTGTGACAAGCAACACTAATAATAATGCCGCTTCACCTCATTCTAACAAATTACAGGAATCAATTGATTCAATAAGTCTGAATAATACAAACAAAGAGAATAGTGTTATTGATAATTCAGTTGCTGCTAACCCTTCACCCAATGCATTGCAAATACAGCCAGGAAACAACAGCCATAGTAAAAATAAAATTGCATCAAATAATAACATTGCCATTAACAACCCCGCTTCAAAAAATAAACAAAAATTTATTAATACCTCATCTTATAAAATTAAAATAAATAGGACTGGGCAAACTGAAAATGACCGGCAAACATTCGTAAGTAATGATGCTGAAATTAATCAGCAATCCGAATTATTAAGACAATTAAATCCAATAATTATTGATAAAATAAATAGTCAAATAAAAGATTCCGTAAATAAAAATATTTCTTCGAGTACTATTAAAAATACTTTCGCATTAAATACAAAAAAGAAAGAGAAAAAAAGACAATTCAATTTTTCTATCACAACTTTCTTTTCACCGGATGTTGCCTGGTATTATTTACAGGAAGATAAGCCGGATAACCAACCTGATAGCATAGACGAAATTAAAACAAGCGAAAAACATGATTTTTCCTCAACCCTTGGCGCATTGGTTGATTATAAATTAAATAAGCATTGGGGCTTACAATCAGGGCTTACTTATTCTAATACCAATATTACTGTAGAGCCTAAAACCATCTATGCACAAACCGATAATACAGGTCATGTACAATATCGTATTAATACATCATCAGGTTACGGGTATGTTCTGCCGTCCTTTAGCAGCAATCCCGCTGTAGGCGATAGCTTGTATGCTTTTACTTCCATGCATACTTTGCAATACATAGGTATTCCCTTTGCAGTAAAATATAATTTTATAAAAGGCAAATTCATCTTAAATGCTTTAGCAGGTTTATCTGCTAATTTTTTAATAAAAGGTAAAATTGAAACAACAGTAATCAATGGCATGAATAATGAAACAGAGCTTTTAAAAAATATAAAGGGTTTAAAAAAGATTTACTTTAATGGATTGACTGGCTTGGGAGTTGAATATATACTTAGTCAAAGGATGGCACTAAGTTTTGCCCCAACTTTGAGGTTTGCATTAAATTCTATTAACAAGGATACGCCTGTAAAATCATATCCAAATTCATTTGGATTGGCAACCGGATTAAAACTAACGTTATAAAATAAATGTCCTCCTGATTTATTTTTTATTTTTTATTTTTTAGGAGTTACCATTGCTTAATGAATTTACTGACCAAAAAAATACAGTTTGCCAAAGGAGAAATCTCTGTACCAGCGCTGCTATGGAGTATACTTGCAGTTGTAGGGGTTCTTTTGAAGATAAGACTTGGTGATAATAAAATCAACAATTACATGATTTTTGAGAACGTTTTTTGGCATACGTTTCATCAAACTAATTTATACACTGAATATCCAGCTGAATATTTTGACGTTAATCATTATGGACCTCTCTTTAGTTTCATAATTGCTCCATTTGCATTAATACCTACTTATATCGGCTGCTTTATATGGAGTGTAGCGAATGCGGCATTTTTATTTTATGCCGTAAGAAAATTACCGCTTTGTTATAAGGATCAAAATATAATACTGTTGATTACTGCAATTGAAATGATGACTGCAGTTCAAAATACTCAGTTTAATCCATCAATAGCTGCGATACTCATCTTTACATTTCTGCTGGTAAAAAAGCAAAATGATTTTTGGGCAACCTTTTTTATAGCTGCGGGCTTTCTTGTAAAACTTTACGGTATTGCAGGCCTTGCATTTTTCTTTTTTTCTGATCATAAAATAAAATTTATTCTATCATTTATTTTCTGGATAGCAGTGCTTTTTTGTTTGCCAATGATAATTTCTTCACCGCAATTCATCATTCAATGTTATTACGACTGGTTTAATTCATTAGTCCAAAAAAATGAAACTAACAGTATGTCGCTTATGCAAAATATGTCGGTGATGGGAATGCTTCGTCATATTTTTAACGTGAAAGAGTTTTCTATGCTTGTTTTAATACCTGCTACCGTTTTATATATCCTTCCTTTTTTGAGAAGATCTCAATTTGAATATTTGAATTTTAAGCTGAGCTATTTAGCTTTCACATTAATAGGTGTTGTTATATTCAGCTCGTCGGCAGAAAGCTCTACTTATATTATAGCCATGGCAGGAGTGGGTATTTGGTTTGTTTTACAAAACAAATCAGACCCGTTAAATGTACTGTTATTAATACTTGCGCTGGTTCTTACAAGTCTGTCAACAACAGACCTGCTGCCCGAATATTTTAAATTACATATTGTTCGCCCTTATTCACTCAAAGCTTTACCATGCTTTTTAGTGTGGATTGTTTTGGCATATCAATTACTTAAAAAAGATTTTAGTTTTAAAATTGCTGAATGAAAAAAAAAGTTTCAATAATTATTCCTGTATGTAATGAAAGAAATAATGTTGTATTAATAGTAGCAGCATTGCAGCAAGTAATGTGCGACTTGCCCTACGAATACATAGTAACTTTTATTGATGATGGCAGTAACGATGGTACGCTTCAGGCGATCAAATACCAGGCAAACATTCATCCCAATATATTTTTCATTTCTTTCTCAAGAAATTTTGGTCACCAGAATGCTTTAAAAGCCGGGCTTGATGCAAGTGATGCTGATTGTGTTATTTGCATGGATGGAGATATGCAACATCCGCCACAACTTTTGCCCGAATTAATTAAACAATGGGAGGATGGTTACGATATTGTTTACACTATACGCAAAGATCATAAGGAAATATCAATGATGAAGCGTAAAACAAGTAATATGTATTACAATTTGCTAAATCATTTATCTGATATTGAATTAGAAAGTGGTACGGCCGATTTCAGGCTTATGGATAGAAGAGTAGTTAATATTTTACGAAATTTTAAAGAAGAGGATTTGTTTTGGCGTGGTATTATAAAATGGCTTGGTTTTAAACAATTGGCTATAGAATATCAAGCCGATAAAAGAAAAGAAGGAAAATCAAAATACAACTATAAAAATATGATGCAATTCGGTTTGCGAGGCATAACATCTTTCAGCATTAAGCCGCTAAGCATTGCAATTTATTTAGGTTTTGCCTGTTCATTATTATCTATTTTATACCTGCCTTATGTTTTAATTAGCTTATATTTTGGGTATGCCATTTCCGGATGGTCTTCTCTTATAATAACCATTGTATTTTTTGGAGGATTGCAATTAATGATTCTGGGAATTATCGGTATATACCTCGGAAAAGTATTTATGCAAAGTAAGCAAAGACCACATTACATCATTAAAGAAAGCAACTTACAATGAGAGGGTACATATTGTTAACCTTCGATGTTGAAGAGTTTGATATACCATTGGAATATGGATATAAAATTGAACCAGATGAGCAATTAGAAATAGGAAAGAAAGGTTTGGATGTTTTGATGCCTCTGATAAATGCTCATGCTATTTCCACTACAATGTTTACTACCGCAAATTTCGCATTACATTTTCCTGAAGCGGTAAAGCAAATGGCAGAGCATCATGAAATTGGCTCACATACTTATTATCATTCAAGATTTGAGAATGCCGATCTTTTAAAATCAAAACAAACCCTAGAAGAGATTAGCGGGAAACTTGTCACAGGCTTACGTATGCCGCGGATGCAAAAAGCAAATATTTATGAAATAAAAAAAGCAGGATATGTATATGATTGTTCAATAAACCCAACGTGGATACCCGGAAGATATAATAATCTGCATAAGCCAAGAGTTTTTTATAACGAGGATGGAATTATTAGAATCCCAGCCTCGGTATCGCCTATTATGCGACTGCCACTATTTTGGCTTGGGTTTAAAAATTATCCTTACAAGCTATTCAGGCGGTTATGTTTTAAGTGCCTGGAAGCCGATGGTTATGTATGCCTTTATTTTCATCCATGGGAATTTGTAGATATTAATCAATATACACTACCTGGTTATGTAAAAAACTTATGTGGTGAACAACTTCTAAACAGATTAAATAATCTAATTCAGGATTTAAGAAAAGAGTTCGAATTCAGCAGTATTCAGCGTTTTCTAAATACCCATAATATAAAAGAAGGGATAGAAAATTAAGTCTTTCTAAAAAAATATCTTCGCTTCTTCCCAACTAATTGTTCAATTACCAGTACTATTTTATAAAGCAATTATATGAATTAATTCTACATAAGTTCCGGGATTAACTCTGAACATTTATGCAAACAATTTAAAAACAAAAAATGAAAACTATTAGTTTCAAAACATTTAATTCAATTGCAATTGCAACAATAGCACTAATGTTAGCAGTAACTTTTTCTATCTCTTTTTCTTCCTGCAAAAAAGAAAGTAAAGAAAAAGCAGACACCCTTTGTCCGGTTGTAACCGCAAGTGAAGTACCACAGGTGGTTAAAGATTCTTTTGCTGTAAGGTATCCTGCAACATCGGTTACAACATGGTTTAATAAAGACAGCGTTGCATTCTGTGCATTTTTTACAATTTCAGGAATAGAAAAGTTAGCACAGTTTGCCAATAACGGCAGCTTTATTAAGGACGAAATCGAAACGAATCAGGAAGGAGAACATCAGGACAGCACAGGCACCGGCGGCAAAACAACGGGTTGTGAATGTGAAACACATACAGAAGGGGATTAGGTTTGTTTTTATACTTTGAGGGAGGGCCTTGCCATATTGGATATGAAAGGCCCTTTATTCTGCACAACCAATTTTCAATTTCCAGTTCTACCTGATAAAACAATGTGACTGAATTCTATTCTGCATAAGTTTAGCTCGGAACATTTAATTAAAAAAATCTCGAAAACAAAATCATGAAAACAAGAAGTATAATTTTAAGTTTTGTAATACTTATTGCTTTGCTACATGGTAAATTATTTGCGCAGGTTTTGGAAACAGAAGAATCCAAACCATTACTGCTGGGGCAATTTGAAATCGGGACAGGGTTAGAGTTTCAAACTTCAAAAGAAGGAACAGAAACCGCGTTGCCACTTGCAATTGAATATGGGCTTTCTAACAAATTTACACTTCTTGTTGAACCTGTTGGCTTCACAAGCATCACACCGAAAACAGGGCCTCATGCAAAAGGAATTGGTGATTTGGAGATTACTTTATTTTATCAAATTGTTTCAGAGAAAAAAGTTTTGCCTTCCATTTCTATTTCTGGAGAAGTAAAAATTCCAACAGCAAAAAATAAATTGATAGGAACCGGTAAAGCTGATTACACTCCATTTTTAATAATGAGTAAAACAACCGGCAAATTTTATACAAGCATGAACCTTAGCTATACATTTCTTGGAAAGCCCACAAGTGTTGTTGCTAATGATTTATTTAATTATGCACTTGGAACAATCTTTACTGCTTCGCCAAAAAATATTCTGTTTGCTGAAGTATATGGAAACACTTCTGCTGTTGGCGGCGATGTTCCGGAAGGAACAATTGTAATGAATCCAAATACAAACAACACAGAACTTTCAGGAGGCGAAACGGTTGGTGCATTTGGTTACGGATATTATCTCAAAAAAGAATTACTCTTATCTCTTGGCGTTAGTTATGATAACAACCATGCGATTCTTTTTCGCCCGGGTATTGAATGGAAATTTGGCGGAAAGCAATTATTCAAATAGTACAAAAAATCCGTCTTTCTGGTCCATGCACCCAAGAAAAACAAAATACTCAATCAAATTCAATAACAATACTTTTAAATTTCTATAGCTCCGCACAGGTTTTTTTATGCAGAGAGCTAATTTATTTTATTTAAACTTTAAATTAATTCCTATATTATTTGCTGTTAATCCTGTCGTTTGTGTATAACGTCCATACCGTAATTCTATCGTGTTGAAAAAAGGAATATTAAAGACGCCTTTTTTTGGAGTAATTTTTAAGTTAACTCCAAAAAATTGTGAATTAAATGCTGAGAGATCATAGTTACTGGTATAATATTTATCTGACAACAAATGTTCTTTATATGGTGCAAAATAAATGGATGCCGTTTGTGTATAATACCTGTAAAAAGGAGCAATAGATACAAAGGATGAAATCTTATAAGGAACTTCAAGACTTGCAGTATGCGACTGTATTCCCCAATTATCAGTATAATACCGGTAGTACGTTCGTAAAATAATTTTATCACCTAAAAAATAATTTAGCCGTATGCCCAGTGGCAACTTGAATCTCGTATTGGGAAGATTTTCAATTTTTGCAGAATCCTGGTTCTGGAAATAGACACGATGAAATGGCAGACTTAAGAAACTATTTTGCGCAACTGCATCTGTTATTAATGCTACCTGGAAATTTTTATTAACCACCTGCGATAAAGTAAGTGAAGCAGCAAATGTATTTCTCGGAGTGGTCGGTATGTGAGCTTTGTGTGAGTTTTCTCCGGACGTAATTACATTTCCACTTGCGGTAGTATAAGTTGTAACTGTGTTTTGTATCACTTTTGGTATTAACTCCGATGGCTCAATAAGTGTTACTTTATCAAAGAATGCCTGGACCTTAAAATTGATTTCAGTGTTTTTATTCCTGGATATTTTTCCGACAGAAAAATTTAATCCATAAGAATGATAATTATATTCATTAGAATATGAAGCACCAAATCCAAAGTTTAATCCATTGTTTTTTTCAACCTGCCAATTGATGGATGGATATATTCTTGTGCCGCCAAGTTTTGAAGCGCCTGAGTTGGAAACAAATGCTTGTGATGCCGCAGTGTGATGATCTACACCCAGCTCAAAATTCAACGAAGATTTATTGTTAGCGGCATTCCATTTTACAAATTTTAAATCAATAACATTTGAAATATCATTAAGCTTTTGTGTGCCAATACCGCCTGTTACAGCAGAATGATTACCGTCCTGATTATAATAGCCAGACACTAAATTGGTTTCTTCAAGTTTCAATTTCTGGCTTTTGTAGGCTGTAGTATCTGCTTCAGTTCGCTGCGAAAATGCAGACAATACCATACAATAAAAACCTACTACGGTAAGACAAATTCTCTTCATTACTTATATTTAAAACTTATTATTTAATTTTTAATTACAACCACAGCCCCCACCCACTTTTCCACCATTGGCCCCGCTTGCGCCTTCCCTGTAACTCTGAAAATTACTTTCCGGTTTTTCAACCTTCCTTGTGCTTAATTCCATTTCAGAATCATTTATTTTGTTCTTCTGATATTCTTTCACACTCGCACAACCGGTAGTCATGCTGATAATTATTAATGCGACAGGCAATAGAAATTTTGTCTTTTTCATATTTTAATTTAAGTGCAGTTTATATTTTTTGAAGTATAAATTTTATTGTTATCGTCAATGATTACACATTCTACCTGCTTCAGCTGGTTGATAAGGTTAAGCCCATGCCCGATGCCCATAATCATTACAGGCGTTGCCATCGCATCGCATATTTCTGCATTGGGCGAAATGATTGTAACGCTTTTAATACCACTAACGGGAAGGCCTGTACGGGGATTTATAGTGTGCGAATATTTCTTCCCGTTTATCATTACAAATTTTTCATAATTACCCGATGTGGCTACTGCCATATCGCTTATGTTCATGTATGAAAAAGGATAACTTTTATAATCCGGATGCACTATTCCAACTGTCCATGGCTTGCCATCAGGTTGTGTGCCCCAGGTTGTTAAATCTCCGGATGCATTTACAATGCCACTGGTTACACATTTTTTCTTCATTACTTCCTTTGCCATTTCTGCAGCGTAACCTTTTCCAATACCACCAAAGCCAATCCTCATACCCTTTTCACGCAAAAAAACAGTTTGATTTTCCCTATCTAAAATGATGTTCTTATAATTGATTAGCCTTACCATTTTCTTCGCTTTTTTCACATCGGGCAATTCTTTCATTGTTTGATCAAAATTCCAGAGCCGCTTATCAATGCTGCCATAAGTAATATCAAAAGCGCCTTGCGTAACTGATGATATAAAAATGCTTCTTTCAACAATCCCGAACATTTCATCACTTACTCTTACAGGTTCAACACCTGCATTCCTGTTCACCAGGTTGGTTTCGCTGTCATCGCTAAATGTTGTGAGTAATTTCTCAATTCTCTTTATCTCATTCACCCCTTCATCTATCATTTCATTCGCCCATTCCTCTGTATGGGCAACAACAGTTATTTCAAACTGGTTGCCCATCAGCCTCATTTCCCTTTTAAATACCTGTGGCAGCATATTCTTATTTTATTATTTCGCAAGTAGCTTTTATGTCGTAAATAAAATTATCCACACCATCTTTATAAAAACCGTCCCATACTTTTATTTTATTTCCATTACTATCCAGTAAAAGAGTGAAGGGAAAACTGCCCTGTGGATTATATTTTTCAGCCACTTCATCATTTGATTTTTGTTGTTCTTTTGAAAGCTGGTTTTTCTTTTTCCTGGGGAAATCTGCATTTACAAGGATAAGGTGGTCATCAGCATATTTTGTAAAAGCATCGGCTTCAAAAATTTCCTGTCGAAGACGAATGCAGGGAATACACCAGTCTGAACCGGAGAAATTTAAAAGAATTAGTTTATGCTCTTTCTTTGCCTGTTCTTTGGCACTGTCCAGGTTGTTTATCCAAGCAGGAGGAGACGTTGTACAAAAGAAAATTGTGGTTAAAAGAAATAGTTTAATCATATAAGGATTTATTTGCTTTAAAATATAGTATGCTAAAAATATAGGATTGGTTGGGCAGATTTTATTATTTCATTTCTTAATAACAAAAGGTTAACCAAAGCTAATTTGAAATCCCAATTTTCAAATTCAATAACAATTCTTTTACATTGTTGAATAGGCTACTTTGATTTCTTTTCAGTAATTCTGTTGAATTTTGCAAAACTTTACCCAACCTTTCTCTTATTCCCTACAGCATCTGTTAAAAATCAGGTCAATCGAAATCAACATAGAATGAAGGAGGATTTTATTTAAAATTAAATTCTTCAACATCTCTTCAAATTCATTTTGTAATTTTTCAAAAATATTTTTTGTGAAAATTCTTATTGTTGAAGATGAAAAGGAATTGAGTGAAAGCATCGCTACTTATTTAAAGGGTGAAGATTATGTTTGCGAAGTGGCTTCCAGTTTTAATAAGGCAATTGAAAAAACTGAATTGTATGATTATGATTGTATTCTTTTAGACATTACAATTCCCGGTGGCAGTGGACTTGACATACTAAGAGAATTGAAAGCCAATAATAAAATGGATGGAGTATTAATCATTTCTGCAAGAAATTCTTTAGATGATAAAGTAACCGGGCTTACATTAGGAGCGGATGATTATTTGCCCAAGCCATTTCATCTTTCTGAACTAAGTGCAAGAGTTGCCGCTATCATAAGACGAAAGAATTTTGATGGTAACGATTTATTGCAATTTCAAAATATAAGCATTGATATAAGAGCCAAATCAGTTTCAGTAAATAATAAAACGATAGAGCTTACGAAGAAGGAATATGAACTGCTGCTCTATTTTGTAAGCAATAAGAAAAGAGTGATTTCTAAAAATGCCATTGCAGAACATTTATGGGGCGATGATATGGAAGGCAATAATGATTTTATTTATACACACATAAAAAATTTAAGAAAGAAATTAATGGACGCCGGCGATACAGATTATATAAAATCTGTTTATGGAATGGGCTATAAATTTTCTGATACATGAAGCTGCTTTCAAAATATAACCGGCTTAATATTTTTGTAACCATAGTTGTGTTACTGTTAAGCGCTGTTTTTTATTATTTTTTTATCAAGGCCGTTCTCATACACCAGTTAGATAAAAATCTTTTAGTTGAAGAAAGGGAATTAAAAGATTATGTGAAAGAGGAAAATCAATTGCCCGAACCATCCAATTATAAAGACGAACAGGAAGTGTATTCACAAATAAATGATTCGCAAATTATCCGCAGGTTCAGCAGCATTGATGTGTTTAATAAAGAACATGATGAAAATATTTCTTACCGTCAATTGGAATTTCCGGTAATGGTTGCCGGTAAAATGTACAGGATTGATGTACGGAAATCGCAGGAAGAAACTGAAGACCTTATACAACTGATATTAGAAATAACCCTTGCAATGGTTTTGATATTATTGATTACACTTTTTATAATCAACAGGTTTGTATTAAATAAATTATGGAGTCCTTTTAATTCTACTTTAAACCAAATTAAAAAATTTAATGTTTCAGGGACAAATGATATTTATTTTCAGCTAACTGATATTAATGAATTTAAAGAACTTAACGGAGCGGTATACACCATGACCAAAAGGGCCAGCCATGATTATAATGAAATTAAAAGCTTTACAGAAAATGCTTCGCATGAAATTCAAACTCCATTGGCCATTATAAAATCAAAGCTTGAGTTATTGAGCCAGGGTGAAAGCCTGAAAGAAGAGCAGATGGATACCATTCAATCCATTTATGAAACTACCAACCGGCTATCGAAATTAAACCAGTCATTGATATTGCTTACTAAAATTGATAACCGCCAGTTTCATGAAAAAGAAGAAGTGAATCTGAGCACTATCGTTCATAATCACTTGAATAATTATGAAGAACTTATTGCCGCGAAATTAATTGCTGTAACAAAAAATATCGAAGACAATATAACAGTTACGATGAATGAAATGCTTGCTGATATATTAATATCCAATCTTATAACTAATGCTATAAAACATAATATTGACAATGGTTCTATAGATGTTACGCTGAACAAGCATTTTTTTATAATTTCCAATTCAGGTATTGAATTAGATGCCCACCCTGCCGAACTTTTTGAAAGATTCAAAAAAGATAAAGTCAACTCCGATTCATTGGGCCTTGGTTTATCCATCGTAAAAAAGATCTGTGACACTTACGGGTTTTCAGTCTTGTATGAATATGCAGGAGGAATGCATATTGTAAGCATTCAGTTATCTTAAATTAATTGGTTAATTAAAAACTTCTCTGTGCGAAAATTGGTTTTGGAATGTTTATTGTTATTCTATTTTAAATAAAATTTATAAAATGATTTTTGGAAAAAAGTGGTTATTGATTATAATGTTATCAATGCCGGTTGCAGGGTTTTCGCAAGATACTTTAGTGAATAAATTAGACAGCCTCTCCAGGAAAACAGACAGTGCCGGAAAACAAACCAATAATATTAATCCAAAAGCATATAATCAAAGCACGAAACTAACTTTCAAAACATACTTTATTTTATTGGGCAGCGATTTAAAGCAGGAATTTACCAAGCCCTTTCACATGACAAAAAAGGATTGGGGGAATTTTGGAAAATTTGCTGTGGTAACAGTGGCATTAGGCTTCGCTGATGAGCCAATACAAAAAGCTGCTCTCAAGCTCCGAAACCGGAATACCGGAATAAATAATGTGAGTAAACATATTACCAATTTTGGGGGAATATATGAGGCTTATACTTTAGCGGGATTAGGCGCTTACGGTTTAATTTTTAAAAATGAAAAAATAAAAACGACTACGCTTTTAGCTACGCAGGCTTATATAACAGCAAGCGCTTTGGAAGGTGTTATAAAATTTATATCAGGGAGAACACGACCCTCATATTATGATGCCTCAGTTGAAGCAGAACCAAAATTTCGTGGGCCTTTTACAAAAACAGCAACAAGTGCAAGTAATAAAAAAATATATAGTTCATTTCCATCAGGCCATACCACGGTAGCATTTGCAGCAGCCACAGTTTTCGCTTCAGAATATAAGGATAAACCCATTGTGCCCATTATTGCTTACAGTGCAGCTACGTTGATTGGCGTAAGCAGAATTACAGAAAATAAACATTGGAGTACAGATGTTTTTGTTGGTGCGGCAGTAGGATTTTTAGCAGGTAAAAATGTTGTAAACAATTATCACCGCTATGCAAAGCTAAAAGCGCCTAATCAAAAGAAAAATTCAGTTTCTTTTAATTTAAATTATTCGTTAGGGCATTGGGAACCGGGCGTGATTTATAAATTTAAATAAGAACGCTTAAAAAAAATACTAAATTTCTTTTCTTCAAATTCTCTCCAGAATAGGTGTATAGGTTTGTAAGATCAAAATCCCCAGCAAAACTGATGTATACCTACATTTAAAATCTTCAATCATGAATGCACAACAAGGAGTTGAATCTAATGGCAAACAAATGCTGAACAAAGTACCCAGAATTACCCTCTACTTCTGGATCATTAAAATTTTATGTACAACCATTGGTGAAACTGCTGCCGATTTTTTAAATGGAAAATTTAACTTAGGGCTTACAGGAACAACATTGGTAATGGGTGCATTGCTCATCATTGCTCTCGTCTTTCAATTTAAAGCGGATAAATACGTACCCGCAATTTACTGGATCGCGGTAGTGTTAATAAGTGTTGTCGGTACCTTAATTACTGATAACCTTACTGATAATCTTGGCGTACCTCTTATTGATACTACTATTGTATTTTCTATCGCATTGGGCATAGTTTTTATTATATGGTACCGGTATGAGAAAACGCTTTCCATACACAAAATAAATTCTACCCGAAGGGAAGCTTTTTATTGGCTGGCAATATTATTTACGTTTGCATTGGGCACTGCGGCGGGCGATCTTATGGCAGAAAGCTTACAGTTAGGATACTGGCTTTCAGGACTCATTTTTGCCGCAATGATCGGGCTTGTATTTGCAGCATATAAGTTTCTGAATTTAAATGCAATTCTTGCATTCTGGATAGCATACATACTTACCCGGCCTCTTGGCGCATCCATTGGCGACTTTCTTTCGCAAGCTAAAAAAGATGGCGGACTTGGACTGGGAACTGCCATTACAAGTGGCGTATTCCTTGCTGCAATTCTTGCAACGGTTATATATCTTTCCGCAACAAAAAAAGATGTGATAAAGGACTAATAATAATTCAATAAAAAATACTACCGGCTGCATACTCAAACTACGTATGCATTTGGCCATATTTAAAATTGTATGATTGAACTTATCCATATCACCATAAAAGATTTATTTAATCCTGTATTTTATATTAATCATGGAGGAATATGGATCGTATTGTTTATCATTTTTGCTGAAACAGGATTAATGATTGGTTTCTTTTTGCCCGGTGACAGCTTGTTATTTGTTTCGGGCATATATAGCAAAATGCTGGTGAACAAGCTTATACATAGCGGGCTTGGAAGTGATTTTTTAGAAGTGATGGTATTGTTTGTTTTAATTTCTATTGCTGGAGTTATGGGCAATGAATTAGGTTATTGGTTTGGTTTTAAAACAGGCCCGGTACTTTATAAAAGAAAAGATACCTGGCTGTTTAAGAAAAAAAATCTTTTTCAGGCAAAAGATTTTTATGATAAACATGGAGGCATTGCAATAGTGTTAGCCAGGTTTTTGCCCATATTGAGAACATTTGCCCCCGTTATAGCAGGCATTGTAAAGATGGATAAAAATAAATTTCTACGTTACAATATTATGGGCAGCGCCGCATGGGTTTTTACGGTATTAATGGCGGGGCATTATCTTGAAAAATTATTTTTAAAAAGTTTTGGGTTCGACCTGCGGCAACATTTATTTGTAATAGTAATTTTTATTGTATTGATTACTACTGTGCCGGTAATCTATAAACTTATTTCAAGAAAAAAATCACAAAACTAAATAAACTTTCTTTTACGATGTCCTTACTTGGTATGTCTATAAGTTTTTAGATAATGAGATTAAATGATATAAGTTTTTTCCTTCAAATTCTCTCCAGATTCCAATATTATATTGCGAATTAATTTTAATGTAAGGAAAATGAAAAATACTATTTATTCAATTATTAGCGCAGGCTTCTTATTAACATCATGCGGTCAAAAATTTAAAAACTGGCAGGTGCCTAAAGAAGTTATAAATTCTTTTGAAAAAGAGTTTAAGAATAAATCCCCAAATTGGGATAAAGAAGATTCTAATTTTGAAGCAAACTTCAAACTAAATGATAAGACCATGTCTGTTCTCTATGATGCCAAAGGAAACAAACTTGAAACAGAAGAAGATATTGCAGTTGTAGCATTGCCACAACAAGTAAGAGATTACATTACCCAGCATTATAAGAATGAAACAATTAAAGAAGCCGCTATAATTACGAGAGCCGGCGGAGAAATAAATTATGAAGCTGAAGTAAAAGGAATGGATATTTTATTTGACAAAGATGGCCATTACATTAAAACAACAAAAGAATAAAAATCAATTTACATTAACTTTTCCTTTCATGAATGTTATGCTTTACTTCAATTTCTCTCCAAAATCGCTTTATAAATTTGTATAATCATTAATCAAATAAAAATAAAAAATATGAAAAAAACACTAAGCCTTGTTGCAATAATGTTTGGCTTAAGCACAGCAACTTTTGCACAAGAGAAGAATGAAAAAAATGAAGAAGGAAATGAAATGAAAACAAAAATAAATGTTCCTTCTGCTGTAAAAACTGCCCTTGCAAAAAAATATCCTGAGGCTACGAAAGTTGGCTGGGAAAAGGAAAACGGGAATTATGAGGCTAATTGGGGCGGCAAATCCGGCGAAGACAATTCAGTTCAATTTACTCCATCAGGAAATTTTATTGAAATTGTAAAAGCAATCCCGGTAAGTGAACTTCCTGTATCTACAATTGCGTATGTGAAACATCATTATAAAGGCGCAAAGATTACTGAAGCCGGAAAAGTAACAGATGCAAAAGGGAAAACTTCTTATGAAGCAGAAGTTAACAGGAAAGACATAATCTTCGACGAAAACGGAAGCTTTGTAAAAGCAGAAAAGTAATAAAAAATAATTAGCACGATATTAGCTATCCCGTTCAAATCGGGATGGCTTTTGTTTTTATTTATGAATAAAAAATTTCTCATAATCATTTTCTTTTTTATTTCCCCGCTATTTTCTATTGCTCAAAATAAGGATCTCGATTATTTCATCAACAATTCGCTAACAAACAACCCAAAGATTACTGAATTACAGAATTTAATTTTATCCAATAGTTTAGATAGTGAGTTAATTGTGGCCGGGAATAAATTTCAAATTACAGGAAGCGGAAATGCTTACTACGCCCCTATCTTCAATGGATACGGCTATGATATAGCCATTACTAACGGCCAGCAGCTTTCTGCATTGGTTGCACTAAACAAACAGATTTATAACAAGCGAAACCTAAGCCTTCAATTTAAAAACCTGCAGCTTCAAAGAGATTCTTTAAACATCACTTCTGCAATTTCAAAACAGGATATTAAGAAGGCAATCGTTACTCAATACATCACTGCGTATGGCGATCAGCTTCAACTTGATTTTAATAATGAATTAATAAACCTGCTAAAAAAAGAAGATAGTTTATTAAAAAAACTTACTCAAAAAAATGTTTATAAGCAAGCAGATTATTTGTCTTTTCTGGTTACGCTGCAGCAACAGCAATTAACAAAGAATCAGTTATTAGTTCAATATAAAAATAATTACGCAACACTTAATTATCTTGCCGGAATAATTGATACAACCACTGAAACGCTTTCTGCGCCTGATATTGAAGTGATAAGAAATTTTGATACTGCCAATTCACCTTTCTTTCTCAACTATAAATTTGATAGTCTTCGCATTCTTAATCAACGTTCAATAATTGATGCGGGTTACCGCCCTAAAGTAAATTTATTTGCCGATGCAGGTTATCAATCTTCGTTTGCTATTACTCCTTATAAAAATTTTGGAACCAACATAGGAATTAATTTAACTATACCCATTTATGATGGACACCAAAAACAATTACAATATTCAAAACTTAATATTGAAGAAAGGACAAGAAAACGACAAAAAGAATTTTTTACCAACCAGTTTAAGCAGCAAATTCAACAATTGGAGCAACAACTAAATGACCTTGAAAACCTTAGTGGGCCTATTAATGAGCAAATTAAATATTTACAAACATTGATAGAAGTAAACGGTAAATTGCTGGAAACGGGTGATATAAAAATTACCGATTATGTGCTGGCTTTGAACAATTATATCACTTCAAAAAATCTAATAGTTCAAAATCAAATTGCAAGGTATCTTGTAATTCATCAGCTCAATTACTGGAATTTGTCCAAATGACTCCTTCCGGAAAAACAATAAAGAACACAAAATATAAATAATGAAAAAATATTGCAAACAATTATTCTTACCGTTCTTCTCCTTTGTAATTTTTTTTATTAGTTGTAAACAAAAAGATACATCAGCTACGCAAGATGCCGTTGTTGAACCTCGTACACCCGTAACCGTTACATCCATCAGTTACGATCCTCTTGAAGAATCTGTGCAGCTCAATGCAACATCAACTTATTTGCAAAAAAACTTTGTAAAATCTAATTTGAACGGATATATTAAAAAAGCAAATATTAAATATGGTGATTTTGTAAACCGCGGGCAAACATTATTTGTTTTAAAAACTAAAGAAGCCGAAGCTATTGGCAATGACGTTAATAAATTGAATCCGAATTTTAATTTCTCAGGAGTGAATGTGATAGCGGCAGGCTTGAGTGGTTATGTTAGTGAAATCAATCACCAGCCAGGCGACTATGTGCAGGATGGCGAGCAGCTTGCAATAATTAATGATGCTAAAAGTTTTGTTTTTGTAATGAATGTTCCTTACGAATACAAGCAATATGTCTCCACCGGAAACCAGATACAGCTTACATTACCCGATGGCGAGCGTTTAATGGGAACCGTTATGTCATCTTTACCAATGGTAGATTCTGCTTCACAAACACTGTCCGTTTCATTAAAAGTAAATTCACCTCATAGCATTCCGGTGAATTTAGTGGCAAAAGTAAAAATCGTGAAAGTAGCAAAAACTGCTGCCGCCACTTTACCAAAGGCTGCTGTTTTAACTAATGAAACAGAATCTGAATTTTGGATAATGAAATTAATAAATGACAGCACTGCTGTAAAAGTGCCTGTGAAAAAAGGTATTGAAACAGGAAATAAAATTGAAATAGCTTCTCCTGAATTTTCAGCAAATGATAAAATAGTTTTAACAGGTAATTATGGACTGGTAGATACGGCGTTAGTAACTGTCGCTCAGGCCTCCCCAACCCCTCCTAAGGAGGAGCTTAAAAAAGTTCCCTAATAAAGAAAGTATTTAAAAATAATGGATGATTAATAAAAATAACACTATAGAAGATTCTGCAGAACCCTCTCCTGAGGGGAAGGGAAACTCCTCCTTTGGAGGAGGGCAACGAGGCTTCTTTATTTCATATAAAAATCCGCTTACCGTTATTTTGGTAATGATAATAATGGGTGGTTTTTTTGCCTATACAAAATTGCAGACCTCATTATTCCCTGAAATTACTTTTCCTAAAATTAAAATTATTGCTGATGCCGGTTTGCAACCTGTAAATAAAATGATGGTTACAGTAACCAGGCCTTTGGAAAATGCCATTAAACAAATACCCGACCTTACTGATATACGAAGCATAACGAGCAGGGGTAGTTGCGAAATATCTGCCTTTGTTGATTGGAAGGCCAATGTAGATCTCAGTCAGCAACGAATAGAAGGAAGAATAAACCAGATTAGAAATACTTTACCCGCAGGCATAGATATAACGGTTGAAAAAATGAACCCTTCTATATTACCTGTTATCGGGTACTCATTAGAGAGCCATGTTTTATCTCCCATAGAATTAAAATTATTGGCGCTTTATGTTATAAAACCTTTTTTATCGCAAGTGGAAGGCGTATCTGATGTGAGGGTTATTGGAGGTAAATCAAAAGAATATTGGGTGCAGCTTGATGTGCAAAAAATGAGCACGCTTTCTATAACGCCCGATGCTATTAATAACGCTCTTGCACAAACGAACTTTGTAAAATCAAATGGTTATTTAGCAGATTACCGTCATTTATATTTAACCGTTACAGACGCCACAATAAATTCATTAGATGATTTAAAAAACATGATTGTCAGCAATGATAATAATCGTATTGTTCAATTAAAAGATGTAGCAAATATTGAAATAAAAGAAGGCGTTGAATTTACAAAAATTAATGCCAATGGTAAAGAAGGACTGTTGGTTGCCATTGTAAAACAACCTAATGCCAACCTGATTGATATTTCAAATAAAATGAAAAGTAAGCTTGGCGACTTAATTAAAACACTTCCCCAAGGTGTTACTATAAAGCCTTATTATGTGCAGGCAGATTTTGTAAATGACTCCGTAAAAAGTGTTACTGATAGTTTATGGATTGGTTTGGTGCTCGCAATTATTGTTGTGATTATTTTTTTAAAGTCGTTCAAAGCCAGCGCTACCATGCTTTTTACCATTCCTGTTACGTTAGGCCTTACGTTGATAGTAATGTATGCAGTTGGTTATAGTTTAAATATTATGACGCTTGGTGCCATTGCCGCAGCAATTGGTTTAATAATAGATGATGCCATAGTAGTGCTTGAACAAATACATCGAACGTACGAAGAAAGCCCCGGTGAGCCTTACAGGAATATTGTACAAAAGGCAATACAATATTTGCTTCCTGCAATGATTGGTTCTTCCATAAGCACCATTGTAATTTTTATTCCCTTTCTTTTAATGAGCGCTTTAGCAGGCGCCTATTTTTCTGTAATGACCAATACAATGATCATTACTTTGGTATGTTCATTTTTTGTTACATGGTTAGGTTTGCCAATCATCTATTTAATTTTTTCAAAGAAAAAAAATACTAATGCTGAAAGCAAAAATGGTAAACAAAAAGAAGTGAATGAAAAACATGATCGTAAAAATAAAAAACCGGCAAGCAATAAATGGGTTTCATTTTTTATTCATAAGCCTTATATCAGTTTTATTTTTATGGCGGTATTAGCGCTGGCTATTTATCTTATTTTACCCAAACTACAAACTGGTTTCTTACCTGAGATGGATGAAGGTAGTATTGTGGTTGACTACAGCTCACCTCCCGGCACTTCTTTGGAAGAAACAGACAGGGAGCTTAGAGAGGTAGAAAAAATAATTACCACCATCCCGGAAGTTAAAGCTTACTCAAGAAGAACAGGTACTCAGATGGGATTTTTTATTACCGAACCCAATCGCGGTGATTACCTTATACAATTAAAAACAAAAAGAAGCCGCACATCTGATGAAGTGATTAATGATATACGCACAAAAATAGAAGCTACGCAACCGGCGCTGCGTGTAGATTTCGGACAGGTAATAGGCGATATGCTTGGCGATTTAATAACTTCTGTGCAACCAATAGAAATAAAAATATTTGGCGACGATGCACAAAAGCTGAAACAATTTTCGCAACAGGTTTCGCATGTGGTAGAGAAAGTGAAAGGAACTGCCGATGTATTTGATGGCATTGTAACAGCAGGGCCATCCATAAGTATTTTACCCGATTATAATAAAATAGGCCAGTTTGGAATTACAGCCACCAATTTGCAATACCAATTGCAAACTTCATTAGAAGGGAATGTAGCCGGAAATATTTTTGAAAAAGAGCACCTTGATCCTATAAGAATAATATACCCCAATAGCAGGAATTCAAGTGTGGAAGAAATAAAAAAATTACAAATATTTTTGCCAGGCGGCAAATTAAAACCAATTGGCGAGCTGGCAACTGTCACGGCAAATGAGGGTGATGCAGAAGTACAAAGAGAAAATCTCCAAACGATGGGCGTAGTTACATCAAGACTCCAAAACCGGGACCTGGGCAGCGTTATGAAGGATATTAAAAAAAATATAACAGCCCGTATTCATTTGCCCCCCGGGTATCATATTGAATATGGCGGCGCTTATGCCGATCAGCAAAAATCCTTTAAAGAATTATTATTGATATTGCTTACTTCAAGCCTGCTGGTTTTTGGTGTGATACTTTTTTTATTCAGAGAATTTAAAATCGCTTTTTTAATATTGCTCATTGCGCTCATTGGCATATCAGGAAGCTATATCGCCTTGTTTATAACCGGCATTCCGTTAAATGTTGGCAGCTATACAGGCCTCATTATGATTGTAGGCATCATTGGTGAAAATGCCATTTTTACGGTACAGCAATTTATACAAAATTTAAACACAACTCCTGTTGATCAATCAGTAATTGATGCTATTGCTATACGCTTAAGGCCCAATGTGATGACAGCTTTAGGAGCCATTATAGCCTTAATGCCACTGGCTTTGGGTATAGGCACCGGGGCACAACTGCATCAGCCCCTGGCCATTGCCGTTATAGGGGGATTTATTATTGCGCTTCCTTTGTTGCTGATTGTTCTGCCCAGCATGTTGAGGTTATTGTATAAAAATTATAAGCGGGAAGCTGCTACAACTGCCCCACCAGATAGTTCGCATTTTAGATAGATAAGATAATATTTCTGTTTACATTTTACTAAAATATATGTGAGTGTTCCGAAATTGGAAAGCTTGAAAGAGAAGATGGAACTCATTTCCCCACCAACATCAGTATTACCCATCCAAAATTCATCCACTCCTTTTTCGTAAAATTTTGCAGATGAATATGCAGATTTTTTTTAAAAGAACCAATAAATATCCCATCCAGCATACATTCATATAAATATGAAAAAATTGCTTTTAGACTCTTAAGTTAATCGTGGATAATTTTCTAAAAGTTGCTGTTCATTCCATCCCTGTGCAAATAATCCTACAATGTGATCAACAGAAAGGCGGGTATCTATTATAGTAGGCTTTCCTAACAGCACATCATTGTCTGAAACAATATAATCTTGCTATTTCATCTACCAAGTTAAATGATTTTTATTAGTTCTTTTTACATAAACCCTTCCATAATCCCCTCTACTGTTTTTGAAGTTTCGCAAAAAGAAGCCAGTTTATGAATTACTCCTTCAACCAATGCATCGGGGCAACTGGCGCCGCTTGTTAAAAGTATTTTTACAGGCTTTTTTTCTGGTAAAAAAGAAATGGTTGTTACCTCTTTTCTTTTATGCAGACTGAAATGATTTATTTCTTTCGAAGAAATAATATCTTCTTCTGAACGAATAAAATATGTTGGATATTTTTCTTCGCACAATTCAACCAGGTGAGATGTATTAGAACTGTTATACCCTCCTACAACTATCGCAAGGTCCGCTTCTGTTTCCAGCATTCCATACACAGCGCTTTGATTTTCATAAGTTGCATAGCAAAGCGTATCACGGGTATCAGCAAATCTTTTCGCAACATTTTCTTCGGAAAGATTGTATTTTTCTATCATTACATTTTTAAGATAATCAGCAATGGCCTGTGTATCGCTTGCCAGCATGGTGGTCTGGTTCACTACGCCGATCCTTTTCAAATCTGCTTCTACATTAAATCCTTCAGAAAATCGTCCTGCAAATTCTTCATAAAAATCCTGTGAAGGCTTTTGTTCAAGAATATATTTTGCAAGTTCCATAGTTTCGTCAAGGTCATTCACAATTATTGTGGGAGTATTGGCAGAACTATGGCTAAAGGTTGCCCTGGTTTCTTCATGCTGTGGTTTACCATGCACTACAATTGAATATTTATCTTTTGCTATTGCTTCTGCACGGTTCCATACTTTTTCAACAAATGGGCAGGTTGTATTATATTTTTCAATTTTAATTCCAATCTTTTTTAATTGCTTTTCTATTTGCAATGTTGTGCCAAATGCGGGAACAATAACAATGTCTCCTGCAGAAAGTTCGCTGAAAGGCACGAGCATATTACCTTTCGTATCCATTAAAAATTTGACGCCTCTTTTGGTAAGATCATCATTTACCAATGGATTGTGTATCATCTCACTTAATAAATAAATTTTTTTGCCCGGATTTTCTTCCACAGTTTTAAACGAAATCTCAATAGCATTTTCCACACCATAACAAAAACCAAAATGACGTGCAAGGTATATTTGCACTTCGCCAAAATCCAGTAAAGTTGGCGTGAAGTCTTTCTTAAGTTTATCGTTTTGCTTACGCTTATTTTTGATCGCAGTAATTAAAGCACTTCGATAATTTAAAGGAACGTTGAATTTTTTCATGTGTATATTGAAACAAAGTTACAAACACACAGCCAACGCACAAGCCAATGAAAGATTAATAATGACTAATTTTAATTTTTAAATTTGATTTAATTTATGTCGCGCAAACAGAAAGGTCCTATACATCCTAAATGGAGCTATTCGTCGAATATCTATGAAGTAAACTTAAGGCAATATACTCTTGAAGGAACTTTTGAAGCATTTTCAAAACATTTGCCACGCCTTAAAGATATGGGCGTTAAAATACTTTGGTTTATGCCAATTACACCTATTAGTGAATTTGGAAGATTGGGCACTCTCGGCAGCTATTATGCTGTAAAAAATTATAAAGAACCCAATCCTGAATTTGGCACAATAACCGATTTTAAAAACCTTGTTGATGAGGCTCATGAATTGGGGTTTAAAGTAATAATTGACTGGGTTGCCAACCATACAGGAAATGATCATCATTGGATTACTGAACATCCTGAATATTATTCTTATGATAATAATAATCAACTGTATAATCCGCAGGGGTGGACAGATGTAACAGAGCTTAATTATGACACCCCTGAACTTTGGGAAAGCATGGTTGATGCAATGAAATTCTGGATTAAAGAATGTGATATTGATGGTTACCGCTGCGATATGGCACACCTTGTTCCACTTGACTTTTGGGCTTATGCAAAAAAGAAACTTTCTAAAAGTAAGAACAATCTTTTTTGGCTGGCAGAATGTGAGGTGCCTGAATACCATGCAGTATTTGATGCTACCTACACCTGGCGCTGGATGCATGCTTCAGAAGAATTTTATCATGGCAGAATGAACCTGCAAAGCCTGATTACCGTTTTATATAAATCTGTAACTGAATTTCCCAGCACTGCTTTCAGAGCTTATTTTACCAGCAACCATGATGAAAATAGCTGGAATGGTACTGAATTTGAAAAATATGGGGATGCTGCAAGCCTTACGGCGGTTTTTAGTTGCACATGGGATGGAATCCCTATGATTTATAGCGGGCAGGAAATTCCAAACAGAAAAAGGTTGAAATTTTTTGAGAAAGATACTATTGAATGGAATGGAAATTTTGAGCTGCATGACTTTTATAAAACACTTTTAATTTTGCATAGCTCTAATAAATCTCTTCGGGCCGGCGATACAGATGTGCTTACTAAAATTGTTTCTCATCCTGATGATCACCAGGTTTTTTCTTATCTAAGAAAAAATGAAAATGACCAGGTGCTGGTGATTTTAAATTGTTCTCCCGGTGAAATGAATTTCCAGGTAAAAGGAGTTCATGGACTTTTTAGAAATGTATTTGGAGGAACGGATATAAATTTTGATTTTGAAGATCATGTATTCCTAAATGCATGGGGATATTTGGTTTTTGAAAAAATATCAATGCTTTCAGAGCCTATAATCTAAATTTTTTGTAATGAGCAAAAAAACCACGGTCGAAAAACCGTGGCAATATTCTTTTCTTCTCCACTTATGAGAAGCATAGGATGAGGCTTATTCTCCTGAATCATCTAAAATTAAAGGATATTGAAATGGTTCAGTAAAACCGGGATAAATTCCTTCAATAGTTACCTGCTTGTCATTACCAATAATAGCTTTCAATTCATCAACAGACTTTACCTCTTTTCCATTTGCTTTTGTAATAATAAAGCCATCTCTCATTCTTGTTTGATCCTGAATGGCGCCTTCATTTATTTTCCTTACAATAACACCTCCGTTTATTCCATATTCTTTGGCTTTTTTAAGATCAAGTGTAGCTAAATCAGCTCCAAGCTTATCGAGCATCACATCTGCTTTTACAATATCAAAATTGCCTGCATTATTTTTTAAAGTTACCTGTACGGTGTTTTGAGAACCGTTTCTGTCATACGTTACATTCACTTTATCGCCGGGCTTATAATTACTTAATTGTTCTTGCAATTCAGAGCCGGAGTTAATAGTTACGTTATTGATTTTCCTTAAGATGTCACCTTTTTTTATTCCCGCCTTAAGTGCAGCGCCATCTTTGGTTAAGTCGGTAATATATATTCCATCAGCGGTAGAGGGAATGTTTTCTTTTTTCTTATCCTGGTCTGTAAGAAGTCCGGCATCAATAAACATGGCTCCTAAAAAACCTCTTTGCACACTGCCATATTTTACAAGATCATTAATTACTTTTTTTACAATGTTAACCGGAATTGCATAAGAGTAACCGCTATAATAACCGGTGGGAGAAGCTATAGCAGAATTAATACCAATGAGTTGTCCGCTCGTATTAATTAAAGCGCCACCACTATTACCCATATTAACTGCTGCATCGGTTTGTAAAAAAGATTCTACTGCCATTGATCTCCCGCCGGTTTTATCATGGTTGAGACCTAATGCTCTTGATTTTGCACTTATGATGCCTGCTGTAACAGTAGCATCCATATTAAGAGGATAGCCAAGCGCCAATACCCATTGGCCAATTTTTACATCATCAGAATTTCCATAAAGCATGAAAGGTAAATTTTTAGCATCAACTTTTACCACGGCAAGATCATAAGAAGGATCTGCACCAATAACTTTTGCAGTATATGTTTTTCTATCACTTAACGTAACAGTTACTTCATCTGCACCTGCCACTACATGATTATTAGTAACAATATATCCATCATCACTTATAATTACACCAGAGCCTGATGCCATTTGAGGTAACATACGTTGCTGCCTGCTCCCATTTCCAAAAAATTGATTGAAAAGATCATCATCACCAAAAAGATCAGAAAAAGGATTTTTTTGATTTGGAAGATTATTATTTACCTGGTGCGGATTTGTTTTTGTTTTGATATGAACAACTGTTGGGATAGCTGCCTCTGCGGCTTGCGTAAAATCTGCAGGTCCTGGCGTTGGGTTGCCATTTCCATCATAAAAACCTGCATACTTATAATTTGATGGAATGTTTAAAGATTGAAAGTTAGGATTGTTACTATTATGCTGGTATTTATTATAGCCAAAAATAACCCCAATAGTTGTGAGAGCGCTTATAAGCACTGTAAGTAAAATGTTCTTCGTTTTCATTTATGGAATTTTTAAATTGTATATATTCATCGGTTAATTGTAACCATCAAATCACATGCCTTAGAATTAAAAATATTTCTTAGAATTATAAAATTAAAACAACTGTTTAAATTTTTTATTACCACTCCTTTACGTTTAACAATTAATTAGTAAGCATTTCGTAGATGTAAATTTAATTAATTTCAAAAAGAAATTTTGTTAACAATCATAAATAATTTTAATAAAATGAAACTCTGAAAGGCTTATACTCCCAACAAAAATTCCATAGTATCTATTCCATCTGCATAATCAAACAAGCCAGGTTTTTGTGCAGTACCAAAGGAAATTGATTTTTCTCCAACAATACATTGAATGTTTTCATTTTTTTTTAAATCATTAAGCAAAGCTATTTTATCATTATAAAAAGAATAATTAAGCTGGCTCACGGGAGAAAAAATATTTTCCTCTTCATACAAAATAATGCTTTCGTTAGTCATGTAAAGTTTGTTATTCATGATCAATAACGCCAGGTTGTAATCATAATTGTTTTTGTATTTGGTGTGATCAACAAAATATGCATACTTTTTAAAAGCATTCAGCAAGGGAACAAAATGATAATCTTCAGGTACAAAAATTTTAGCGACATTTCTGCAACCTAACCCAAAAAAAATATGAACATCACCAGCGAGTAAATCCAGTTGTTCAATTGTTTCTTCTCCTGTTAAAATTGCAATAGATGTTTTATTCTTCCTTAAAACAGATGGATATTTTCCAAAATAATATTCAAAATATCTTGCAGAATTATTGTTACCGGTAGCAACATAAGCATCGCAATTTTTAAGAAGACCCACAACTTCTACAACAGTGGCTATTTCACTATTCCAGCCAATAAGTTTTTCAATAATGTAAGTAAGTAATACATTATCTTTTTCTGAAAGCTTTATGCTTTGCTTATGTCCTGAAATAAAAACACCTAAAAAATCATGAAAGCCTACCAGCGGTATATTTCCCGCCATTACTATCCCAACTTTTTTTGGCTTTACATTATTATCAAGGTGGTAATATTTTACCCAATTTTCTAATTTATCGCGATTTAGAAATTGCTCCGAAATATTTTTTAAAGCAACGTTTATAAATTCGACAGTAAACCATTTGTTTTTTTCAAAAGCTTTTTGTTTAACTGCTTTCATTTTTTCTGTATCCTGCATCAAATAATTTCCAAGCTTTTCCATTAAATCAATTCTTTCTGCTAAATTCATAGGTAAATAATTATCTGTTATATTATATATTTGTAAGAAATTATAAGCGGGCAAAAATCGCAAATTATCAGCAGCATTACGAATGCTTAAACAAAAAAAATTATGGCAATAAAAATTACAGATGAATGTATAAATTGCGGGGCATGTGAACCGGAGTGTCCAAACAATGCGATATATGAAGGCGGCGTTGAATGGGCCATTGCTGATGGTACTACCATAAAAGGAGATGTGGTTTTAATGGATGGCACAATAATGGATGCTGATAAGCGGAACCCTCCTATTGCAAACGATATTTATTTTATTGTTCCAAATAAATGTACAGAGTGCCAGGGTTTTCATGAAGAACCACAATGTGCAGCAGTTTGCCCTGTTGATTGTTGTGTGCCTGATGAAATGTACCAGGAAACTGTAGAACAGCTTCTTGCAAAAAAAGAAAAAATGCATTTATAAATTTGTAAGGCTTAAAGGCCTATCAAGCAGGTGATATTTCCTGTTTTTGGCGAGGGTATTGAAAAATACTTTCGCCTTTTTTCTAAAATAAAAAATCAATGTCTTCAAAAAAAAATTTACCAGTTTTAATTGTTTTATTGTTTGTTTTTTTATTTTCATCTTCATGTAAAACAAAAATAAAAAAAGTAAAAAAGATTACGCCTGATGAAATAATAAAAGCAGACAAAGCTTTTGCTGACCTGAGCCGCAAAGCCGGTATGAAGAAGGCTTTTATTGAATATATTGACAACGAAGGAATATTACTCAGGCCAAACCATCCTCCTATTGTTAGCGCCGATGCAATTGATTTCTTAAGCCAGATAAATGATTCATCTTATACTTTAACGTGGAAGCCTGATGGTGCACAAATTGCTTCTTCCGACGATATGGGATTTACTTATGGTATTTATAATTTGGAAATAAAAGATACAGTTTTGAAAGGCACGTATGTAAATATATGGAAGAAACAGGCAGATGGCAAATGGAAATTTGTGCTGGATAGCGGTAATGAAGGAATTGGCCAATAGTCAATGGGCAATAAATAGTACCAATGACTATTGGCCTAATAACTATTGATCAATGACTATATTGTTATTAAAAACGAATACCGATAAACAAAATGAAACATAAGATTGCATTTGTTACAGGCGGATTTTCCGGCGAAGCCGAAATATCATATCAATCTGCCATTACTTTTGAAAAAAATATTGATAAAGAAAAATTTGATTTATATAAAATTGATATAACAATTAACGGCTGGTTTTATGAACTGCCGCAAGGTGATAAAATAGAAGTGAATAAAGATGACTTCTCTCTTTTAATTAATGAAGAAGTAATAACTTTTGATGCGGTATTAATTGGCATACATGGCACGCCCGGCGAAGATGGAAAACTGCAGGGATATTTTGATTTGCTGCATATTCCTTATACCAGTTGCGATTGTGCAACATCTGCCATTACTTTCAATAAAAGCTATACGGTTGCCGTTGCGGCGTTTGCTGGTATCAAAGTTTCTAATTCAATTCTTTTATTCAAAAATAATTTTAGCAGCCCTGATGAATTGGTAAAAAAATTACGTTTCCCTGTTTTTATAAAACCCAATAACGGTGGCTCCAGCATTGGGATGTCTAAAGTAAATTCTCCTTCTGAAGAGTTAGGAAAAGCAATTGAAAAAGCTTTCAAAGAAGATGAGCAGGTGTTGGTTGAAGAATATATTTCAGGAAGAGAAATTACCATAGGCGTATTTAAATCAAAAGGGGAAATTATTGCTTTGCCAATGACAGAAGTGCTAAGCAAAAATGATTTTTTTGATTATGAAGCAAAATATAAAGGAGCAAGTGTAGAAGTAACACCTGCAGAAGTTGATAATGTTATTGCAGAAAAAATAAGAGCAGCAGCAATTAAAGCATACCAAATTTTTAATTGCAAGGGAGTAGTGCGCATTGATTTTATTTATAGTGCCAAAGAGCAAGAACCTTATATGCTGGAAATAAATACAGTACCCGGCCAAAGTGAAGCCAGCATTGTGCCGCAGCAGGTAAAAGCAATGGGATGGAGCATGAAGGATTTTTATACAGCTTTACTGGAAGAGTGTTTACATAATTAATTCTTACTAAATTGCAACCTACTCAAATCTTTTAACCTATATATTTTACTGTGTTTAAATTTATTTCCAAACAACCTTTCTGGGTAAATCTTGTGGCAGCAATTGCATTGATTTTTCTTATCGGATTTTTATTTCTGCAATCGCTAAGCTGGTTTACAAATCATGGAAGCTATTTAAAAGTGCCTACTGTAACCGGTAAAAAAAACGATGAAGCAATTAAATTTTTAGAAGATCAGGGCTTTGATGTAATTGTTACAGACTCTTTATACAATGACAGCTTGCCTCTTAATACTGTGAAGAAACAAATACCGGATGCGGGTGCTACTGTAAAAGTAAACCGGACTGTTTTTTTAAATATTAACCCCGCTGTACTTCCCTTAGTTGAAATGCCAAAGCTGGAAGGGCTAAGCTTTAGATTTGCATTTGACATGCTTAAAAAATCCCATTTAAGATTGGGTGATACTACTGTGCGCCCTGATTTTATGAAAGGATCTGTGCTCGAACAAAATTACAATGGAGAAAAAATATTACCCGGAACAAAACTGCGTTGGGGCACTGCCGTTAGTCTCGTAATTGGTGGGGGACTTGTGGAACAACTAATTCCTGTGCCTGACTTGTATGGCCTTACCCTGGCAGAAGCTAAAGCAGAACTTGGAGCAAAAGGAATTACACTTGCAGCATTACTTGCATCAGGAACAATAACTGATACGCTTAATTCTTTTGTTTATAAACAAAATCCTGATATGAAAAATGATGAAGGCCAAACTATTTTTATTCAACCAGGACAAACAATGGATGTATGGATTTCATCTACACGCCCTGCACCGGATAGTTCAAAAATTAATAACATTCCACCCGATAGTATAAAAAATAATAAACCATGAAAAACATTACACCCGAAGAAGTAAAACAAAGGCTTGATGCCCGTGAAACACTTAATCTTATTGATGTAAGAGAGCCACATGAAAATGCAGAGTTTAACATCGGTGGCATTTTATTACCCATTGGTAAAATTCAATCAATGCAAATAGAAGACATTGAAGATTTAAAAAATGAAGAAGTAATTCTTTATTGCAGAAGCGGCAACAGGAGCGGCATAGGTGCGATGATGCTTGACCAGCTTGGATTTACAAACACAAAAAATTTAACCGGTGGGATGCTTTCGTGGCAGGAAAAGTTTAAAGGATGACATGAATTTATTCGAATTACACGAATGGAACTTTTATGGTTTATTATAATTCGTGTAATTAGAAATAATTAGTGTAATAAAAATGTTCTTCTTTACAAAAATAAAAGCGGACAAGAATGCCCGCTCGGAATGTGCTAAAACTAAAAAGCACATGAGAAAATTTCAAATGCAATGTAGAAGGCTAATCTTTTTAAAAAAAATCTGGATTACTGAACCGTGAATTAAATCAATTCATAAGTGAAAAAGAATAGTTCAGTTATTTACATATTTCTTGCAACACATAATTATCGTTAATTGTATTTTATTAAATTTGCTGTTCTTATCTTTCATGCTTTAGAATGTTGTGCAAAATTTTAAAACCAAAAAAAATTATGCCGCAGATGTTATTAAAGACCTCCAGAAAATGGACGCTGTTGAACTGTTAGAAGAACCGCCCATCCCGGAATGGCAGAAAAAAGAAGTTCCCAAACGTCTTAAAGACCTGCAAAAAAATCCTTCCAAAGCTATTAGTCGGAATGATGCTGTCAAAAAAAATTAAGCAATTAGGTAAATGAAGAACTTTACTGTCATCTTTTCTCCTATTGCCCTTGATGATGCTGAGAAGGCTTTTCTGTGCTACTGAGAAGTGCAAACTGGTTAGGTAAAACGCCTTACTGCTCAACTGCAACTTACACTCAATGCTATTAAACGTAACCCTTTTTTGCTTCCATTCGTTACGATAATATACGCTGTACACGGGTAAAGAAATTCCCATATATGGGGGCATTACTATATTGATAACGCCCAACTACTCGTTACGATCATCGCTGTTTACTCTACTCATCAGGAACCGTTCTGGTAAATTATATTTAAGTTGTGTTTCTCTTTAGAAATTAGAGGTTACAATTTAATATTGATCGCTGCTAAGAAATTAATACCTGCCATTGGAAAATAATAATTTTCAACTGCAAGCTCACCGCCTGAAATATAATTATAAGTATACCCGTTAGGCTCATACTTTTTATTAAGAACATTATTGATTTGAAAAATAAAATTGATTTCCTTAAAAATATTTTTGCGAAGCGTGTAAGAAAATTTTATATCCTGAACATAATAAGGATTAAGGCTCCTGCTTAGGTGCGAAGTGTTATCGAGAAATTGCCTGCCTACATATTTTGAAAGAAAACTTATTTCTCCATCGCTAACGGGAATTATATTTATTGTTGCTGCTGCAACTTCATTTGGTGAAAATGAAATGTCGGTATTATGGTATTGATAAATTTTTTGGCCGCCGTTATCATAATCATCAACATACTCTGTAAAGTTTTTTATTTTGTTTTTACTGAAAGAAATATTTCCTGTTGCGTTTATCCATTTTGTAAATTTTGCTCCTGTCTGCAACTCAACACCCAGCCTGAAACTCTGTGGGGCATTGGTTCTTGTATAAGCACCCACATCATTTATTTTACCAGTTGAAACAAGCTGATTATGATAATTCATATAATAAAATGTAGTCCCGTAATTAAAATTACCCGTTTTCTTTTGTGCACCCGCTTCAAGGTCATATAATATTTCAGGCTTTGGTATTTGGTTTAACCCGGCTTCAAAATCATCACGGTTAGGTTCTTTCGCACCAACAGAATAAGAAACATAAGCCTGGTAATTATTTTTATTAAAAGATAAGCCTGCTTTCGGATTAAAGAAAGTATAATCTTTATTAATTCTTATTCCGGGGTTTGATTCAAAACCTTTGATATTATAATTTACAAATCTTGATTGCACGTCTGCAAATCCTGAAAATCCGCCACCCAAATTTTGCAGAAGCTTTGCATATAAATTAAAGTCTCGTTTATACGCAGGCAAATCCGAATAAACATAATTCTTTGGAAAGCCTTGTTGCGCCCATGTTACAATGTCATAATGCGTTCCATCGTATTCATTCCATCCGCCGCCAAAAGTAAAATGTGTTTTATTTTTTTGATACTGAAAAGAAAATATTGTCCCGTAAAAATAGTTATCAAGCCATAGCCTTCTTATTAAATCAGTTGAAGTAATAGTATCATTTCCATTTATATAATCGGGTAATCCATAATCACTGTAAAGTTGTTCCGCCCTGTATTCTTCATAATATCCCTTTCCTCTTGTAAGAAAAAAAACCGCATTAAAACTAAATGCATTATTTATTTTTTTATTGTAAAAAAGCTGGTAATGTGTTTGGGTATAATTATCTGTTTCA
>JBBRTG010000022.1:0-43944 GCA_038244655.1 Chitinophagales bacterium | reverse complement strand
TAATTGCTTGCTGCTATGACCATTTTTGCGATTGCCTTTAAGGCGTTGCTCTTCATCAAGATGATCTTCCATCTCAGCTTGTAAGGCTGTCTCTATAAAATCTTTTAGTAAGGGAGCAAAGGCCCCGTCTTTACCAAATAACTTTTGCCCGAACGAAATTGCTCAAGGGCCTTTTTCTTTGATGCTTCATAATCGAAGTCTTCTTGTTTCTTTTCCATAATTAAACTATGTTTTAAAGTTCTGAATTCATTTTTGAACTTGACACAGTTTATTTTACAGTCTCAATTGAGATGTTAGTTAATCATAAAAATGCAGATGTCAAACATGGGTTTCTCATGTTTCATGTTTCATTTCTCAGGATCAGATTAGTATAATAAATAAAATTAACCTAAACACCAGTTTCTTCTACAGCCATTACTTGCAGGTCATTGCCAGTGATTCAAAGTATTATTGCTTCAGAAATTCAACAATCTTTTCTTTTTCGGTTTCAGTCAACAAAGCCCTGCTTTGCATATGCATTCCAACTGTTTCCCATTGTTCAGCAGAGAAGGTCGCTGGTGAAGGAGTATTATGGCATCGTTGACAATTTTCCGACCATAATTGTGCTCCTGATTTGTCCTTTACTTTTTGACTGGCAGTGCAGCTATTGAATATTACAATCATTGATCCTATCAACACAACCAGTATGCTTAAAATAGTAAGCTTCTTGCTATATATAATTTTCATTTTTGTCATTTTAAAGTTGAATTGCAAATTGCAGGTACATGGAATTGGATTTGGTAACTGCACCAGGTGTACCACCAATATTTTCACTTATCGTATTGGTTCCTTTTATTGCTTCATAAGAAAATCTTGCCACAGTCCGCCAGTTCAGCCAATAATTCAGACCTACGGAAAGTGAATTATCTTTCGTTCCCCAAAGTGAATTGGCAGGTGTTGTATAATTCCCATAGCGGGCAGCCACTTCGAAATTTTTAATAATCTTATTTTCGACAAACATTGGTCTTAAAGCGGCCATAATATAACCGGTCTTTGTACGGTTATCAAAAGTATAGGTACTGGAATCCGTTGGGTTAATATAATCCGCATGATCTATTTTAGTCTCACTATATTGACCTTTTATATTTAGTTGAAATGGCTTGATGTTTTCTACCAGGTTCACATCAAGAGCCCAAAGCGTAGCATTTACATTTTCAGTTATCAAACCCGCATCGCCTACTTTTCCTGTCATCACTGAAGCACCTATTTCAAGAGAAGAATTTGCAAAAGGGAGCCAGCCTATTCTCCCCGTAAATGTTTTGTTTTTATTATTATCTGTTATTCCGATTAATCCAGTCGTTCCATCTGGTTGTAATTGCATTCCGTTTGAAATAGCAACATCATAACTCCATTTCATATCTCCTGCCTGAAATCCACCTTCTGCTTCAATAGCAAAATCTGTAGCATTAGGTATCCCTTCTGGGTCTGAAGCAAGTTTATTAATCCATCCTGCTGCCAGTCGTTTATTATACGCACCAAAAGGCAATACGAGGTATCCGGTACGGACAATTAATCCGGGTGATGCAAAATAAGATACGGCTGCCCAGTTAACGCCTACTCCATCAGCGCTGAAAGAAGGCTCAAATTCGAGCAGGAATTTTTTTCCGTGCCTCCAGAGAAACATTGGGCTAAATTCAAAGTGGTCTGCATCGCCAAGGCTATTGGTCTTTGAAACCTGGCTCGAACCATTAAAAGATGAGGTAGTTTTGTTACTTACAAAACCGAAGGTAGCCAACCCAACTGCCATAAAATGGTCTTCTCCTGGCTTAGAATAAGAGGTTTGCATTTCCAAAGCATCAATTCTGTCAATAAGGGAGGAGTCAACTGCAACAGGCGTTTGCTGAGCTGTCGCATTTGCAGTATCATCTATAGGTTCCATTTTTTTTTCAGCAGAAGCTACAGCTATTGAGCTATCAACAACAGTATCTTTTTTTTCAACAGGAGTGACTGCTAATGATTTAGGTTTATCAACGACATGCTTTACAACAGGCACAGGTGGTGCCTTTACAATAGCCTTAGGTTTTTTATATCCATTTGCTAAAGTGCGTATGTAGTTTATCACCTGCCATCTTTGTGTAGTGGTAAGTGTTGTTTTATAAGAGGGCATCGGATTGTTGCCGGCAGTAATAATCCAGAAAAGAGCGCCATCCTTTTGGCTTTGTAAGTAAGCTGAAGTATGGTCGGCAGGTCGTTTTGGTAGACCAGCCGCAGCAATACCATCTCCATTGCCTTTATTACCATGGCAGGCTACACAAAATTGTGTATATATTTTTCTACCTGTTATTACAGATGCATCGTTTCCCTGTAATGGATTTATTATTTTATCTGCCGACGCAGGAGCAGGAAATTTTTTTGTTTGAGCGCGCACATTAATGCTGCAAAAAAACAAAACAAGAAGTAACAGAATTAATTGTTGAATTTTTGATTTCATAATTATGATATTAAAATGAAAAGGGGAGTCTGTTTAGTGAGGAGTAACAAGGAAATATTATTTTGTACTTAATGTGTTTCTATGTAACATTTTATATTCTTTAATGTTAAAAGTACAGACATACAGGTTGAATATGTATGATAGAAATCAAGATAAAGAATGAGTTATATCATAAAACCTAATTTGTAATTATAAAGCGCTATTAAATTTGTTGTATCAATAAAATTTTAATGATCAAAATCATACTTCAACAAACCATAGATCATAAATCAATGTTTCACTTTTGAATATTTTTATAAAGATTTTAAACCATGAAGATGCTTTTCAAAGAAGGCATTATTATTGAAAAAAAATTATACTATAGATGTGGCTATTTTCTTCTTTATGCAGTAAGATTAAACAATTGCAGTAAGATTAAACAAGAATGTTGAATGAGTTTAAGCAATTAAATATTTATAAAAAAATAAAAGCATGTTTGGAAAATTAAATAAAGCTCAAATTGAAAAAGTAATTTCAGATAATATTGTAGGAAGAATAGGTTGCCATGCTGATAACAAAACTTATGTAGTGCCTGTAAGTTATGCTTATGATGGAACCTGCATTTACACACATGCTTATGAAGGCCTAAAAGTTTCTATGATGAGACAGAATCCAAATGTTTGTTTTCAAATTGACAATATGAAAAATATGGCAGATTGGGAATCGGTAATTGCCTGGGGAACATTTGAAGAACTTACTAATATTGAAGATAGAGATGCCGGTTTGCAAAAATTAGTTGAGCGTGTTCTGCCAAAAATTTCCAGCGCAACTGTAAAACTATCTCCTCAATGGCCTTTTCCTCCTGATAATTTTTCTCAGGTTAAGGGAATTATTTTTAGAATTCGCCTGAAAGAAAAATCAGGGCGTTATGAAAATATTGATGCTCAAACTTTTTAAAGAATAGAAAATTTTATATTGTTTAGCAGGGTTAATAATAAATTATTTTTATTTACTTGTATATCCGCCATCAATAACCAATTCGCTCCCAGTTACAAATTTAGATTCATCAGAAACAAGATAAAGAATTCCATAAGCAATATCTATTGGTTCTCCAATATGGCCAAGCGGATGCAGGCTGTCAAGATGTTCTATAAATCCCGGTGTATCTTTTCCTAAATTTTCTACTAACGGTGTTAATATAAAACCGGGATGCACAGAGTTTACACGGATTTTATTTTTAGCATAAGTAATAGCATCATTTTTTGCCATTAATCTTACAGCACCTTTGGAAGCATGATATGGTGGTATATCTCCTGCGCCAATCAATCCATAAATCGATGAAAGATTAATAATGCTTCCGCTGCCGTTTTTAAGCATGTGCCGCGCGGCGTATTTTGTACAAAAGAAAACGCCTTTTACATTTATATTTATTACGGCATCCCATTCCTGTTCTGTTAATTCATGTGTAGGTTTATCTGCACCAGCGATACCGGCATTATTTACAGATGCATCAAGCTTGCCAAATTCTTTAACAACTTTGGCATACACTTGTTCCACTTCTTTTTCATTAGAAACATCCAAATGCCAGAATTTTGCAATGCCGCCCGATTGAGTAATTTCTTTGGCCAGCTTCTTTCCTTCTTTATCAAGAATATCGGTGATAGCGACTTTAGCGCCTTCCTTTGCTAATAAAATGCAGCTTTCTTTCCCGATTCCTAAAGCGCCGCCGGTTATAATGACCACTTTATTTTGTGCTCTTTTCATATTTATATTTGAATTGGTTTATAACAGGTTTATGTAAATGATTATTTACACACATTCATTGCAAAGCAAATTCTTTTCCATTTATTTTTTATCAATTTGGTTATGATTCAAATCATCTTGCTAAATGCTATTCCTCATTTTTATTGAAATTTTATTTATTCAATTTTGTAACACTCTCCATTTTTATTTTTTAAAAGGATAAAATTTAAAAATAATTCCTGGTGTAAAAAGCAGTAGGAAAAAGTATAATGAAAATTGTAAAACAAAATCAATTTGAGCAGGAGCATAAAGCATGGATAAGAAGCCTGGAGTTTTTCATAGAAGCGAGAGCCAGCCTTTGTTCTGTCAATGTGTCCTGCGCCTGTATTCTTACGCTGATGTCGCTGATAAATGCAATGGAAAAAACTCCTTCATCATTTGTATAACTACTAAGGCTTATTTCTAATGGAAGCTCTTTTCCATCTTTTGTTATGCCAAAAAGATCCCTGCCATTCCTATGGGCCTTGTCGTTGGATGCGCAATGAAATGTTTCCGGTCTGAAACATGCTGGTGATGATACCGTTGCGGAATAAGCATTTCCATTTTTTTACCGATCAATTCATTTTCATTAGCATAACCAAATAATGCAAGCAAAAAATTATTAGCAAGAGTAATTACCCCTGACTTATCAATTACAAGAATGCCCAATGAAGCATTTTGAACAGCTATAAATTTTTCTTGTTCTCTTAGCAGGAGCTTTTCCATACAAAAATTATTTTGAAGAGCAGATGCAAATCTCTTTTAAAAAAATAAGAAACTGGATGAGTGCGTTTTAAATTGTCGCAGTCTGAAGTGGTTTGTGAGGACACAAACCACGGCTCGGGAACAGTTAGTAAAGAAGTGGCGGGATATTATTTTTATAAGCTATCAATTTTTATTTGAATTGTTTGCTTATCTGTTTTTGTTTTGGCTAATGAATATGCTTTATGAAAATGTAGTTTTGCCTTTTCATTATCAATGTTTTTATAAAGTTCACCAAGCAAAGTGTAATAAAAATGATTAGTGACTAAATTTAATTTCTCTGCTTCAATAATGGCTGCGGTTTTTCCATTTACTTTTGAAAACGCATACGTTCTGTTCAATGCAGCAATAGGGGAGTATTCTATTTGCAGCAATTGATTATAGAGTTGTAAAATATTTTCCCACTTTTCTTTTGTGTCAGCTTTTATAGTGTGCCGGTAAGCAATGCCTGCTTCCAAATGATATTTTGAAATTTTATTTCCATGAGATGCCTGCTTAAGAAAATACACACCTTTTGCAATCAGTTCATCATTCCAAAGTGTTTCATCCTGGTCTTCATACAAAACAATTTCATCATTTTTATTTTTTCTTGCATCAAACCGCGATGCATGAAAACACATCAAAGAAAATAACGCATTTACAAATGGCTGCTTTGTTTGTTCGTTTTCAATTAGCAAATAAGTTAATCGCATTGCTTCCAGGCAAAGGCCTTTACGCAATATGCTGTCCTGGCTTTCAGAATAATAACCTTCGCTAAAAAGTAAATACAATGTTGCTACAACGGTTTCTAATCGTTTACTGATCTCAGTTTCAGAAGGGAATTCGATTTGCACTTTTTCAAACCGCAATTTTTCTTTTGCTCTGAATAATCGTTTATTAATGGTTTCTTTATTGGTTAAAAAAGCATCTGCGATTTCGTCTATGCCAAAACCGCAAAGAATACGAAGTGATAAACCTATTTGTGCTTCCGTTGAAACGGACGGATGGCATAAGGCAAATAACATTTGTAACTGACTGTCGGTAATATTTTTTTCAGATAAATCAATTTCAATTTCCTCATTTTCTGATGATGAATATTTTATTTGCTGAACAATTTTTTGAGTAAATATTTTATTATGGGTAAAATAATTTTTGGCTTTATTTTTTGCAACTGAATATAGCCATGCGATTGGATTCTCTGGAATTCCTTTAAACGTCCATCTCTCAACCGCTGATAAAAAAGTATCGCTCGCAATGTCTTCTGCAATTTCAATGTGTTCTATACCAAAAAGCTTACAGAGTACAGCCGTTATTTTTCTGTATTCTGTTCTGAATAAATGTGGTATTAAATCCTGTTGTTCCATAAATAATAAAAGCCCTCCGATATACCGGAAGGCATTTATAGTTTTTAATGAATGCCATCTCCTTTGGCTATTCTTCTTACTTCCATGCTGTTGCCTTCTCCTTGTAAAACAGGGCAACTTTTTGCAAATTCAACCGCTTCATCAACTGAATCTGCTTTTACAATAATGTAGCCGCCAATGGTTTCTTTGATGTCGCCAAAGGGACCGTTAGTAACAATACTTTTTGAATTTTTTGTTGTTACAACTTTTGCATCATAGAAAACTAAACCTGTGCCGCCGCTGAATTTGTTTTGGGCTGCAATGGTGCCTATCCAGTCCATCGTTTGTTTCATCCAGGTCTGCATTTGTTCAGGTGAAGCAATTTTTTTGCCGTCTTCGTGCCTCATAATTAATACGAATTCTTCCATTTTGTTTGATTTAATTGTTATTTAAAATTTAAAATATACATCAATAACAAATGAAATTGAATAAATAGGACATGATGACTACAATTTATTTTAGCACGCTATTTATAAAATTAATTATCTGCATCTTTTATAGAAGGCCTGGTATCATTTGTATTACGGTGTTCATATTTTATGCGGAATTTTTTTAAATCAGGTGTGTATTTTCTTTTTCGCTGCAACTCATACTGGTAAATGGTTTGACCAAGCTCATACATAAAAGGCCAGCCGATAGTTTCATAATCATACTTATCATCATTCACTATGCCATCGCTGTTTACATACATGGTTGATGTGAGCATAAACTCAACCTTGTTTTTAAAATCAACTATGTAAGAAACATCAATTAAAAAACCATACGCCCAGCCAACTTTATTAAATATGCGGATGTAAGAAGGAATTTTATGGCCACCATTTTTGAAATAAAATTTTACATAGCTGTCATAATATTTAGCAGTATCGTATTTTGGATAGTTGGTTTCTGAAGGATATTGTGAAAGGAATTGATACAAAAAAGCATAATCATCTTTGGTTAAATTAAATCGCTGCTTAGCCGGTACAGAGGAAGGAAATAAAACCGATTGCAATATTTGCTGCAAATCTTTTAAGGGAACATTATTCGCTTTTGTAAAATCAATCGGTTCATTAATGAGGCTGTCTTTACTATCAAGATGCGCCTTGCCAACTTTTATTATTTTATCATAATAAAAAGAATCTGTGTTATAAGCTTCTGGCTGTTTGTAAATCAAGCTGCCATCTTCATTTATAAAACGCATGGGATTTGTATAGCGATTATTCTCAGCCGTTAGTCCCATGAATTGTCTTGTAATTCGAATACTATTGTATCCTTTTGAATGGAGATTTCGGTTAATTCTTTGCTGCCCGTTGAATTGATACATGCGGTTGTAAGCATCATTATCACTTATTAAAAAAGCTTTTTTAATAAAATGCGCAATAGAAGGTAACCCGCTTTGTGAAGTGCTGTCCTTATACATGGGAACCTGCCATGAATGAATGCTGTCGTATTGTATAACGGTATATTTATTGACTCCCTTTATATGCATATCGTTAAGCTTTTCCAATGACAGCAATGCAAGCGGCAGCTTTACGGTAGATGCAGGATTAAAAAAAAGATTGCTGTCTTCATTAAAATAATAATTTTTAAAAGAAGGCACATTATTTTTATCGCGGTTGATTTGTGTATAAATAATCTGCAGCCTTAACGTATCTTTTTGCCGCAATACGTTTTGCATTAACGAACTCTTATTGCAAAGCAAAATGTTTTGTAATAAAGTATCGTTTTTCGGTTGTGCAAAAAGTGTACAACATAAACATGTAAACAGAATAAGAATATAGTAACGCATAATGTGAAATTAAAAGGCGAATGAACTCCTCCTTGCAAATCTATATAAGAATTTGTGTTTGTAAACGCAGATTATAACTGCGATAGTTTTTTTAAAAAATCATCTTTGCGTCTTGTTGAAACTTCAACCTCCGATCCATCTGATAACATCATTGAGTCACCTTTACCTTTATGGTAACTCTTTATACACCAAGATTGATAAGATGAAACACTGCTTACTTTAATATTCAGCGCAGCACAGATGCTTCGCATTTTTACAGCAGTGGGTGTGGTAAATGCTAACAAGAAATGGAATAAATAATTATAGCTATGCTGATAATATTACAAACCTTTCTGCAAGAAAAATATATTACCGTTTACAAGAGGTAGATATTGATACAAGATCATAATACAGTATTAAGTTATAAAGCGGCGAAGCCAGAGGCGCCTATGGCAGCAAGCAAAAGTACAAACTAATAAGAAAGCTTTATGACAGTGAAGATGTTCAGGGACAGAACAACGAAATCCTGTATTAAATTCCTGGCTTGACATTTTTCAAACTCCCCAATAACGCCAAGACGTGCTCGTTGGCACCAAGGCTAAACGACCGCACAACCCGACACCTGTGAGCTCATCGGTGGACTGTCCGCTGACAGTTCGCTTTTCCGCAGACACAACTGAACTTCAACAGAAAAAAATTTCTCAACCAACTTTCATGGAGACAGTCCTTCGGTAACTTTTAAAAAATAACGGCTGACAATTATTTAGACTTACAGCTAACGTCACACACAAACATCTGTTAGAAAATCTAAAAAAAATTTGCGTAGTTAAATAACTTCATATATTTTTGTAGTCAAATAGCTACACAATGAATTTAAGACGAGACGTATTTCAAGCCATAGCAGACCCGACAAGAAGAGCTATACTTCTGTTGGTTGCTTCGCAATCCTTAACAGCAGGTGCAATAGCCTCAAACTTTGACACAGCAAGACCGACAGTTTCAAAACACTTGCAAATACTCACCGAGTGCGAATTACTTAAACAAAAACAAAACGGCAGGGAAATTTCTTATCACATCAATGCAAAAAAAATGAAAGAGGTAGCCGACTTTATTGAACCATTCCGCAAAATGTGGGATGACAGGTTTAATAAATTAGAAACCATAATGAAAAAATACAAAAGCAAATAATATGGAACAAAAAACAAAAATCAATACCGAAGACGGCAAACAGGAATTGCTTATTACAAGGGAATTTGATTTGCCGTTGGAATTACTTTTTAAAGCGTATGTAGAGTCCGACATTGTTGAGCAATGGATGGGAACGAAAGTGCTGAAACTTGAAAGTAAAAAGCACGGCAGTTATCAATTTGAAACAAGCGATGCTAAAGGAAACGTGGTATTTCGGGCTAATGGAGTAATCCATGAGTTTAGCCCGAACCAGAAAATCACCCGGACGTTTGAAATGGAGAATACGCCTTTTGGCATCCAGCTTGAGTTCTATGAATTTGAACAACTTACTCGCGACACCAGCAAACTCAGTATGCACGTAATATATGAATCGGTTGCGCAAAGAGACCAGGTGCTGAAGATGCCTTTTGCTCAAGGTATTAATTATGCACATAACCGGATAGAAGACATCATGCGCCAATTAAAATAGCAACTCATGACAAAAAAAAATAAAATCATCTATTGGATTGCTACTACCTGGCTTGCATTCGGAATGCTATCAACCGGAGCAGTACAGTTATTCAAAGGGAAAGCGGGACAAGGTGGAGTAGATATGATTACTCATTTGGGCTATCCTCTTTATTTGCTAACGATATTGGGTGTCTGGAAAATTTTGGGAGTTATAGCAGTGCTTATTCCTAAATTTCCTTTACTAAAGGAATGGGCTTATGCAGGCTTTTTCTTTGCCATGTCGGGAGCGGCATTTTCACATATCGCATCGGGTACCGTGAATGAAATATTTCCATCATTGTTATTGCTAATCCTGACTATTGTATCGTGGTATTTCAGACCAGCGGATAGAAAAATCATTTCAGTTAATCAATAAAAGAAAAGTATGAGCAAAATAAATAGCAATAAAAAGAAGTTGTCATCAGAACAACTTGAAGAACTACTCAGAGCATTAAAAGCCCGTTTTGAAAAAAACATGAACCGCCATAATAGTCTTGAATGGGCTAAAGTACAAGCAAAGCTGGAAGCTAATACTGAAAAATTGTGGTCTCTCAATGAAATGGAAATAACTCGCGGTGAACCGGATGTTGTTGGTCATGATAAAAAGACGAGGGAATACATTTTTTATGATTGTTCAGTGGAAAGCCCTTATGGTCGCAGAAGTTTTTGTTACGATAGCGAAGCATTGGAGTCAAGGAAAAAAAATAAACCAAAAAGTAACGCTATTGATATGGCTGCGGCCATGGGTATTGAACTTTTATCCGAAGAACAATATCGGGAGTTGCAGAAACTTGGAAAGTTCGATACGAAAACATCAAGCTGGGTGAAAACACCTTATGATATAAGAAAACTTGGCGGAGCCATCTTTTGTGATCGTCGCTACGATACAGTTTTTGTATATCACAATGGAGCAGAATCCTATTATGCCGCCAGGGGCTTCCGTGGCTCACTACGGATCTAAATTTTAGAAAAATCATTTCAGTTAATCAATAAATAAACAGAATAAATCCTAATGTTGAATTTTTATTTCAGTAAAGCTAATCCCGATAGCTATCGGGAGTGGCAGGCAGCATTGGAGAATTGAGAACAATGGTTCTTGACTAAGGGCTGACCGAAGAATTGAAGTGGGATAAACCTTTGTAACACATTTTTCGATGGAAAAATCCTGCCTACCGGACAGGCAGGCTTTACCAGTTTTTCGCAATGATAAACATTATTAGCTTTGCATAAAAAAACCAACATGTCAAACAACAGCGTAACATTACACAGAGTTCTTAAAGCAGCACCCGAAAAGGTCTATCGCGCCTTTACCGAATCTAATGCGCTTGCATCATGGCTTCCGCCATACGGATTTATATGTGTTGTCCATAATATGGACTTGAAATCGGGCGGGAATTACAAGATGTCCTTCATCAATTTTTCTACAGGCAATGGACATTCTTTTGGCGGAAAATATCTTGAACTCAAGCTGAATGAGTTCTTAAAATACACCGACACATTTGACGACCCTAATTTGCCCGGAGAAATGATCACTTCGGTTTGGCTCAGGAAAGTTTCCAGCGGTACGGAACTTAAAGTCATTCAGGAAGGCATTCCGGCTGCTATTCCAACAGAAATGTGTTATTTGGGATGGCAGGAGTCATTAGAAAAACTATCAAAATTAGTTGAACCAAACATTCCGGATGCCTGATTGGCCATAACTAAGTTCAATTTATTTCAACGTATCAATAAATGAATAGACTGAATCCAAAGGTTGATTTTTATTTTAATAAAGCAAAAAAATGGCACGAAGAACTTGAGCAATTGAGAATGATCGTTCTTGACTGTGGACTGACCGAAGAGTTGAAGTGGGGTGTTCCTTGTTACACATTTCCCGCCACGAGGCAGAAAAGCAATATAGTTTTAATACACGTGTTTATAGAATACTGTGCGCTTTTGTTTTTCAAAGGTGCCTTGTTAAATGATGCTAATGGTATTCTAATCCAACAAACGAAGAATGTGCAGGCGGCACGCCAGATTCGGTTCACCAATGTTCGGGAAATAGTCAAGATGAAAGCCATCCTGAAAGCCTATATTTATGAAGCCATTGAAGCGGAAAAAGCGGGTTTGAAAGTGAATCTTAAAAAGACTACAGAATTCATTATTCCCGAAGAATTTCAAAATAAATTAGATAAAATTCCTGCGTTGAAAACTGCTTTTGATGCATTGACGCCAGGACGGCAACGAGCATACATTCTTTATTTTTCTGCACCCAAACAATCCAAAACGCGGGAGTCAAGGATTGAAAAAAGTATGAAACAAATACTGGATGGAAAGGGATTAAATGATTAGTATATTCCCTGCAACCGAAAGTCAAAATAGTGCTGCTGAATCATCATCATTATAAATATTGAATTAACAAATATATATTTGTGTTGAGAAGCAAATTAATTATAAAAAAAATTTAAACAGATGAAAAAGTACCAAAGCTATTGTTGCTTATTTTTTCTTTTAAGTTTGCTATTATCAATTATCCCCGATTATGGTATTGCCCAAAAAAAGACTTCCGTTGATAATGGTTATTATATCACCTATCCTGATAAACTAACACTAAGGGTATATCTCTCTCAGAAATTTATTCCATTTACTATATCTTCTTCTAAAAATAATGAAGACCTTAACTATAAATCAAATTCAAAATTGAATCTTGGCATAGGTGCAACTTATCAGAGTGTTACGTTAAACCTGTCTTATGGTTTTAACTTTCTTAATAAAGACAATGGCAAGGGTAAAACAAAAGGGCTGGATTTTCAGTTCCACCTTTATCCACACAAATGGGCAATTGATTTGCTGGGAACATTTCCTAAAGGTTATTACCTTGATCCAAAAGATAAGAACGGCCTTAATTTGGTTAATTATTACCAGAGGCCCGATATTAAAAGAGATGTAATTGGGCTTTCGGTTTTTCGTGTACCTAATGCTAATAAATTTTCGTACCGGGCTGCGCTTACCCAAAATGACTGGCAAACAAAATCTGCAGGCTCACTGCTTTATGGAGGAGAAGCTTATTATGGAATAATAAAAGGCGACAGCGCTTTAGTGCCAGTGAATGTAAGTACTAATTTTGACCAGGCAGGTATTGATAAAATCAACTTTTTTAGCATAGGCCCGGGTATCGGGTATGCATATACGTTAGTAATAGATAATAATTTTTTTATAACCGGCTCTGCTATCGGTAATCTTGATATAAATTTTTCATCTGAAGAAAAAACAGGTGACAAACATAAAAAGGTTAGTGTAATTCCCGGTGGTGTGTATAAAGGAGCCATTGGATATAATAGCGATACGTGGAGTGTAAGCGCTAACATTATCGGAAATGCCTTATATACAGGAAGCGAAGCTTCTTCAAAAGAATATTTTCTGCCCACAGGCAATGTACGTTTTATAGTGGCTAAAAAAATAGGGACAAAAAAGCATTAATTATCGGGGAACCAACCTCTCATCTACAGCCAGACACCAGATTAATTTCATTTTATTAATTGGCAAATTATCATAATAGATATTTAAGGCTTGCAATTACTATTTTTTATAGATAATTTAGTATGGCAAGTTTTTAACCAATATCATGAAAAGAAATACCGGTTACACCAAATCTAACAGCAGCATAGTTATAACGCTTTTAATCCTCATAGGATTAATTGCATTAATTGTTGCTTTATTGTATTGGAACTAATACTGTTTCCCGCTTTACAGACATCCCCGACAACAATGTTGTAAATAATTTATACGCTTCAAACTATTGGCTTAAATGCCAAATACATCATCAATGAATCAAATACTAACGATGTGTCGCAAACGCAACTAAAAATGTCGTTTTTACACCCTAATCTTGTAAAATATCCTATATAGATTTGTATCGTTAAAAAATCAGTAATACAATTTATATTATTAAAAATTTAAAAAATGAGCAAGCAAAAAATTACTCCATTTTTATGGTTCGATAACCAGTCAGAAGAGGCAATCAATTTTTATATTTCCATTTTTAGAAATTCAAATATTAAAAAGATCGCACGTTATGGGGAAGAAGGCCCCGGGCCAAAGGGAACAGTAATGACCATATCTTTTGAACTTGACGGACAGGAATTTCTTGCATTAAACGGGGGGCCAACTTTTAAATTTACTGAAGCTATATCGTTTGTTGTAAACTGCGAAACCCAGGAAGAAATAGATGAATATTGGAAAAAATTAACTAATGGCGGACAAGAAGTACAATGCGGCTGGCTTAAAGATAAGTATGGCTTGTCATGGCAAATTGTTCCAACAATTTTAGGCGAACTGCTTACAGATAAAGATGCAAACAAAACTAAAAGAGTAATGCATGCTATGATGCAAATGATAAAAATTGATATAGCTGCTTTAAAGAAAGCATACGATGGGCAATGAGATCGTACATAAAAAGTTCATAGTTTTCTAGCCTATAGTTTTTAGTTTCTTCGCAAGTACCGTAGTAATCAGGAGAATCTGATAAATCCTATAAATCATGGTTCAGACAATGGGATAATTCATTCTTTTTATAAATGGCTGAAAGCGGGGATCAGTTTTTATAAATGAAAAAAAAGGATAACCGCTTATGCTTACCAGTAAGGCTGCTCTTTCCTGAAATGCATGTTCTATAAATTCAATTGCCTTATCATAATTTTTTGAAGAATATGCAGCAGCAGATAAAGATAATCCTGAAATAAATTCAGTATTAGATCGAAATATTAATTCATCCAGAATTTTTTGTGCCTCAGCAGTATTATTGATTGCAGCATACAACCAACTCAATATAAGCAATGGATACTGATGCCTCGCTGAAATATTTACAGCAATCTTAATAGTGTCAATTGCCTCTTCATATTTACCCAATCCATGCAAAGCTGCAGCCAGGCTCGTGTACGAAAGAAAAGAATTTGCATCTAATTCAATAGCTGTTCTATTTAACTTGCATGCCTCTTCAAAATTTCCTTTACATACATTTACTGATGCAAATGTATTATAAGAATGAGATAACAATGGTTCAAGTTCAATTGCTTTAAGAGCTTCTGCAGCAGAATAAGCATAATCTTTTTCAACCCAGCACATGTAATTGCTGTACCAATAATGAGTAGGTGCATAGCCTGCATTTATGGCAATTGCTTCTTCAAATTGTTTTTTTGCTTCAGTCCAATTCCAATCATAAAATGTAGTGATGTAAGCCAGCACAGAATAAGGTTCTATACGTGCAGGATTCAATTGTATAGCTCTTTCCGCAGCCTGCCTTGCTTTAGGAACAACCTGGTGTGGTGGTAATATGGAATAAAAAGCAAATAGTGCATAAGTATCTGCGATGCCTGCATGAGCCAACGAAAATTCCGGATCAAGTTCAGCAGCTTTCAAAAAATATTCCAACCCTTTTTGTAAGCCCGGCCCTCTTCTGTTCCAATAAAATCTTCCTTTTAAATAAAAATCATAAGCTTCTTTATTTTCTGTGGGGGTTGTAGTAATGATTGCCCTTTCTTCATCAAGCAAAGTGATCTTTAATTTTTCAGTAACACATAATGCAATTTCATCCTGTATCGCAAAAATATCATCCATTTCACGATCATATTTTTCGCTCCATAAATGAAACCCATCTTCTACATTTATCAATTGCACGGTCACGCGTAAACGATTATTTTGCTTACGTACACTTCCTTCAAGTACGGTATGCACGCCAAGCTTTTGCCCTAACACACGTAAGTCAATATTTCTCCCTTTGAATTGAAAAGATGAAGTACGCCCGGCAACTTTAAGATCATTCAAATGCGATAAAGAATTAAGTATTTCTTCTGCTATTCCATCGCTAAAATATTCCTGTTCAGGATCGTTGCTCATATTTACAAAAGGTAATACGGCAACACTCTTTTTAGGGATAGACGCTTTTATAGCGGCAACTTTTTTTTCTGCTGTTTTTCCTTTTAATGAATTGGAGATGGGTTTAACCAATCCTTCATGATCAAGAGCAAATACTTCTACCTCGCGGTCAATATTTTTTAACTGATAAGCGCCCATCGAAAGCGTTTTAAATTCAGGATGATTGCGAAGCTCATCATTTACTTTATCTGAAATTAATACACTGCCGGCCACTCCGAGCGATTCAATGCGTGATGCAAGATTAACCCCATCGCCAAATACGTGGCCATCATTAATAATGACGTCGCCAGTATGTAAACCCATGCGCACAGGAACTCCGGGCGATTGGCAAAAAGATTGTTGCATAGCTAAAGCACATTGCACTGCCTGCACAGCGCTCACAAAAATACTAAGGCTGCCATCTCCATAATATTGAATAATATTTCCATTAAAAATTTTATGTTCTTTTTCAAGTATCAAACGGTGGCGATCTCTTAGCATTATTGCCTGCTCTTCATTCTGCTGCATAATGGCAGTGTACCCTTCAATATCGGTAAACATAATAGCAGCTAATTGTCGGGATTGGGGCATGAATAGCTTGGCTTTTGAAAAAGAAAATTACGCAATTCTTTTAACTTTCTTTAGCGTTAGTAAATTGTATTCGTCTTCTAATCTTGTTGCAATGGAAATGATTTTTAAAAACAACAACCTATAATGATAATATGTATCTTGTTGTATCCAGTTAAATTCTGATTATGTATTCACAAAATGCAAAAAAAATAATTACCGGCCTTTTATCTGATGCAGGTATTACAGTTAATGGAAATAATCTCTGCGATATAAAAGTGCATAATGAAAATTTTTATAAAAACGTATTGACAGGCGGCACACTTGCTTTAGGTGAAACCTACATGGAGAAATGGTGGGATTGCGAACAACTGGATGAATTCTTTAATCAGGTATTATATGCAGATCTTGAAAACAGGATTAAAAAAAATCCGGCATTAGTTGCTGAAATTTTGCTTACTAAAATTTTTAATCTTCAAAAAAAATCTGCGGCATTCAGCAATGCAAAGCACTACAATCTTGACAATGATCTGTTTGAAAAAATGCTTGACAAGAGAATGATATACACTTGCGCTTATTGGTCTGCAAGGACTCCTTTTTCCAAAAGGACTCCTTTGGAGGAGAAAGATGCTGCTACGCTTGATGAAGCTCAGGAAAATAAATTAGATCTTGTTTGTAAAAAATTATACCTGCAGCCGGGTATGCATGTTTTGGATATTGGTTGCGGCTGGGGCGGCTTTGCAAAGTTTGCTGCAGAAAAATATTCTGTAAAGGTAACAGGCATCACTGTTTCAAAAGAGCAGATTCCTGTTGCGGAGAAAATGTGCACCGGCCTGCCTGTTAAAATAAAGCTGATGGATTACCGAAATGTGAATGAAAAATTTGACCGCATTGTTTCCATAGGCATGTTTGAAAATGTTGGCTACAAAAATTATCGCATCTACATGCAGGTATCCAATCGCTGCCTTAAAGATGATGGGTTATTTCTGTTGCATACCATTGGCAACGTCTTTACCAGAACCTATCCTGAACCGTGGTTAAACAAATATATTTTTCATAATTATACCATTCCATCTATAAAGAATATGGGTGAGGCAATCGAAGGAATATTTATAATGGAAGACTGGCACAGCTTTGGAACTTATTATGATAAAACGCTTATGGCATGGCATAATAATTTTGTGAAAAATTGGGATCTATTGAAAGACCGTTATGATGAAAGATTTTTCAGAATGTGGACTTATTATTTATTGATGTGTGCAGGCAGCTTTCGTGCAAAAAGAAACCTGCTTTGGCAAATTGTTCTTGCAAAAAAAGGAAGGAATGAAACTTATGTTTCAATAAGATGATCACATAAATATGTAAAAAAAATACTTAATGGATTGCATTACAATTAGCTTCGTAATTAAATAAACAAACGTTAGTTGTAATGCCGGCAACCTCAACTTATGATTAAGGCTTCAACCACACTTTTAATTTTGATTTTTTTATTTTCATGTGCATCTCATGAAGATCAGAAAAATAATTACATTTTAAATAAAGACACAGTAAATAAAAAACCTGCTGTAAAGACTGATACTTCCTTATTAAATATTGGTTACTATAAACCGGATGGTGATTCTTTAATAATTCCTTCTTTTGAAATAGAAGTCAGTTTAACTGCAAAAGCAAATCAAAAACTTAAGGATAACAAAGAGACAATAATTGTTGCAGCATTTTTTACAGGACAGCCGAAGGATACTACGTCTAAACAGTATTTGGAAAATGGCGAAATGGGTATTGCCTATTCTGAAAGAGAGCTTAGTAATAGTCGGATTGCCAAATTTGACGGCGTAAAATTTTCTAAATCATTATACGATTCACTCGCTGATAAAGACATTCAATTATTAATAAATATTTATAGCGGACGAAAATCAACAGATGTAAATTTACTCGACTGTGATATTCTTCAAGACAAGATGAGTAATATAAAAAATAAAAGATTTAATATAAAGGGTAAATTAATTTATGGAGATAGATGAAATCATTATGCGAGCAATTATATCTTAATGCAGTTCTTCAATACTCAGCATTATTGAAACAGAAAAATTTAATGAGCAATAACAAATAAAAAACCCGGTTGAAGCAACCGGGAATTAATTGAAGAAATATAAATTTAATAAGACTATTGTTTAGTATAATTTACGGAGAATTTATCTCCGGGTGTATTATAATCAGCTAAAGCTACCGTAAAACCACTGCAGCTAAAATTGTCTATCGTTCCGGGATCTCCATCTACTGAAAGAACGTTGCCACTTAAACTCCAATCTCCATTATAATCACCGTTTGTAGTACAAGCAGTTCCGGCATCAGTATAATTATATGTATGATTCGCATTAAAAGTGGTAACATCATCTTTTTCACAGGCCTGCAATTGATCAGTAAAATCCTGCTCTGGTGCTGTAGCAGAAGCCTTATATTTTATTGAGGCTACCTTGTAATTACCTAAAAGGGTAGTTTCTGAAAGCGTACAACTTTTGTCTTTGGTCTTTTTGCATGACGTAAAAGCAAAAGCGAAAATCGCAAGAAATAAAAATAATTTTTTCATTAGATTAGTTTTTGTGGGTTAAAGATTTGTGCAATATAGCTTTTAAAAATAATAATCTTACAATTTCATGATAATCATTTTACAATTATATGTAATAATTTATGTAATAATTTATGAGGTAAAACAGGATTTTAATCATTGCAAATAAAACAATTTTTAAAAGATCAATTTTAAGGACATGCAGCCATTGCAGGAAAAAAGAACATTACTTTTATGCAAGAGAACATTCGTTTACTCAAACGTAATAAGATCTTAGGTTCGTACTGATTGCATTATTTATTAGATTGCAAAGAGGTTTAAAATTTTAATAAGAAATGAAACGAGCGTGAAAAAAATATTAAAACAAAATATATGGACTTTTATTTTAATTGCGTTTAGCATACCCGTCTTACATGTACAATCACAACCAATTCCTTCAAAGCAATCTTTAGCAGTATTGAAATATGCTCCATTGCCTTTGGGAGCTATAAAACCAAAGGGCTGGCTATATTACCAGTTACTAACAATGAAGAATGGATCTACAGGGCATCTTGATGAATATTATCCTAAAATAAAAAATGATAACGGCTGGCTTGGCGGCAAAAGCGATGGCTGGGAAGAAACTCCTTACTGGTTAGATGGCGCTTTGCCGTTAGCTTATTTATTAAACGATGATACATTAAAAGCAAAGGTGCTGAAGTATGTAAACTGGACGCTTGATCATCAACGGGCTTCCGGTTTTTTTGGTCCTTATACAAAAGAAGAGCTCGCAGGTAAAACAACTGCTGACTGTACTAACGGTGCCGACTGGTGGCCGCGCATGATAATGCTGAAAGTATTGCAGCAATATTATTCAGCTACCAACGATGCAAGAATAATTCCATTCATGACAAAATATTTTCATTACCAGTTAAGCAATTTAAAAAAATGTTCTTTGGGTAAATGGAGCGAATGGGCAACTTCTCGTGGTGGCGACAACGTTATGATAGTTTACTGGTTATATAGAATCACCGGCGATAAATCGCTACTGCAACTTGGTGATTTATTGTATAAAGAAACAACGCCATGGACAACTTTGCTGGGCGCAAGAAACTGGGTGATGAATGCTGCCGCACAGCAAAACGATGCTCACTGGATGGACAGGCATGGTGTAAATGTAGCAATGGGCATCAAGCTGCCTGCTATTTATTACGAAGCCGCTAAAAACAAAGCATATTTGGATTCTTTAAAAACCGGTTATGCAGATATTATGACTTTGCATGGCGAGCCGCATGGCATGTTTTCGGCTGATGAAGATTTGCATGGTAATGAACCATCGCAGGGAACAGAATTATGTGCTGTAGTAGAAACGATGTTTTCGCTGGAAGAAATATTAAGCATCACCGGCGACTTGTCGTATGCTGATGCTATTGAGCGCATTTGTTTTAATGCATTGCCTGCTCAAACAACTGATGATTATATTTCGCGCCAGTATTTTCAAATGGCCAATCAGGTAGAAATAAAAAGAGGCGTGTACGATTTTTCTCTTCCGTTTGATAAAGGCATGAACAATGTATTTGGTCCGTATGCTGGCTATACCTGTTGCACTGCCAACATGCACCAGGGCTTTACAAAATTTGTTGAAAACCTTTGGTATAAAATTCCATCTAACGGCCTGGCTGCATTGCTATACAGTCCCAATAGTGTAACAGCAAAAGTTGGTAATACAAATACAAGTGTAACTATTGATGAACAAAGCAAGTATCCTTTCAATGATGAAATTCATTTTATCATGCACACTCATAAAGCAGTCGCATTTCCATTGGAGCTGCACATACCGCAATGGTGTAAAACGGCATCTGTGCTGATAAACGGAAAACTCATGCAAATAAAAAATACAGGCAGAAGTGTTACATTAAACAGAACATGGAATAACGATGATTCCATTGTATTAAAACTGCCAATGAAAATAATTACGACCAACTGGGCAAGAAATTCAAGAGCGGTAGAAAGAGGCCCGTTAGTATATGCATTGAAGATAAATGAGAAATGGACAAAAGATAGTTTGCCTGCCGGTGAAAGAAATTATTCTAATGGCTATTACTATAATGTAGAACCTGAAAGTGATTGGAATTTTGGATTATTAAAATCTATGATTGATGATTCTGCCAATCATGTAAGAGTAATTACACATCCTTTTGATGAAACAAAACCCTGGAGCCAAAATAATATACCGATTGAGATTATTACAACAGGAAAGCAAATACCAGCCTGGAAATTGGATATTAACGGTGTTGCAATTTTACCGGTGACAACAAGAGAAAATATTTACCAGGGAGAAGCAGATAAGGAAGAAAAAGAGATTACTTTAATTCCTTACGGTTGTACCAAATTGAGGATAGTTGCTTTTCCTGTTGTGCCAGAATAGAAATAAAATGATGACAGAAATAATTATACGTTTATACAAGACCGTTATACACCAAGTCAAATAACTTCCCAGTATTCAACCGGACCTTTCACAATTGTAAAAATCGCGTGAGGGTCAATGGTGCTTTTATTTTTAATTGAATTATATTTTTTTTATCCCTGTTCTTAAGCCTTAAAAAAGCAAATGTTTAAATTCATAATCTACCTGCTTACGAGTTACAGTAATCACTATTTCTATCTTAGATTGATTAACGAAATAAATCAAAGCCTTTCATAGAATGCAGTTAACTAAAGCGATTTTTATTTCAAGTTGAAGTTAATATTTATTTATCGCTGAGAGTATTCAGTAATCAACAAAAGCACAGGTGTGATTTTTATTCTTACGCAGGTATTATTTTATGAAATTATTTTTTCTGTTTGAATGTAACCTGTCTTAAAATCGTATTCCCCATAGGTTGAAGTAAAACAGTTTCAGCGGTATTTGTTTTTGAATTTATCATTGTTGTTGTAAACTGAAGATCATTATTTAATTTAGTGTTTCCTGCTTTCTTTATAATATTTTTTGAATATTGATAAACAAAAGGCGCAACAGGGTTGTATTGCAAATTTTTAAAACCAGGTAAATCAAATACTTTAGTAACAGTTGCCGCAGATTCAATAGGGTGGGCGAGTACAAGCGGCCCATACATAAAATAGTATTCGTTATTAGAGTCTTCTTTAGCCAATACTTCCGCTGGAAAACTAATAGTTACCGAATCATTTTTATTCCATTGCCTGTCAACAATAACAAAGCCATCTTTTAATATATACTTTTCTGAAGCAATTATTTTTTCAGCCCATTCAGGCTTTCTTATTTTCAAAATAAAATACGTTGTTTGTTCTGCGTTTATCCTAAACGTTAGGTTATGCTGAAAAGGATAATCAGTAATTTCTTTTATGCTTATTTTTTTCCCATTCAGGTTTGTTTGCATATCGCAAGGCCCTAAAAGTGTTGCCACCAAAGCATTTTTATCTTTCATCCACATATATTGAATGTAATAAGGCGCAATTCTTCCGGCATTGGGAACACAACAAACTGCAGCATCCTGGTGAGTGGGAGAGTAGGAATAACGGGTTTGTTTTTTATAGCTGGTGTCGCCATTTAAGCCTCCCGTCATGTAATACGAATTATCTGTTTTAAGATAAGCAATGCAACTATAATCAGGATTTCTTGAACCCTGCGCTGCATTAAAAAATATCTGTTCTGTTTTATCACCAAACTTCGATGCACCGGTCTTTAAAAACAAATCTTCATAACTATTCATCAGTTCCTGCAACGAACAATATTCATAACCGGCATTTGTTTCATCGGCTTTGCGGCCACTGATCCATTCATCGCCAAGCGGGCCGCCGGAAATGGTAGTGGTGCTGTTTATTTTTTTTAAAAAATTATTCAATGCCTGTTTTAATTCAGGATTACCTGAAGCATACACCGCAGCGGCAACAGCACGCAGGTGTTCATAAGTATGCACTCCATGCCCTTTTAATTTATAATTTGAATCAATAAGTTTTTTATATTGTGCATCTTCATTTAATAGTTGTTCGGAAAGATCTTTGTATAAAAACAAACAGTAGTCACGATACTTCTCATTCTTTGTAAGTCGAAATAATTCTTCCAATACATCGGTAAAAACCAAACCATGCGTTAAGCCGCCGGCATTGGGTTGTATTGAATAAAAAGGATACGATGCATTGATGGGATAATTTGTAATTACATTTTGTACTGCTCTTTCTATTGCTGTTAATACACTTTTATCTTTTTTGTATTCATACCATGCAAGCAGTCCTCTTAATAAAGTAGTCTTTGACCAAAGCTCACCATTTTCATTATTAAATTTGTAACGCAATTCTTTATCATAAATACCGAGATAACCATCTGCATCCTGTGTTGATAAAATTCTTTGTATATAATTTTCAATTCTTGTGAGATGTTGCACACCATTTGCAAGTATTGCACTCCTTATGTAGCCATCCCACCAATTGCTTTGCGTTTCACTGTTCCACCAAAGAAACTGTACCTGCCAATCACCACCATCAGATACTGCGCCTACATCTTTGCTTTTTATTTTTTTTGAAAGCCGGTCTTTATTATAAATATCATCTTTCAAAATCAAATCCGGTACAAGGCTATCAAGGTGTCCTGTAAATCCATTCAAATTATTTTCTATTTGCTCTTTCAGCCATCCTGTTGGTTTTATTTCAGAAAAAAATAAAGGTCGAAATGTTTCAGGAATAGATTTTATTTTTTTAAAAGGCTCTTTTGGATTTTGCTGACAATACACAGCCGTAGAAAAAATTAAAGAGATAGAAAGAAAAAATAGTAAAGTATTTATTTTTTTCATTTGCATTATTTTTTTTGTAATTTCCAATTCCCATAGAAGATTCATTTCTTCAAGAGTTTTATTTTTTGTTTCAGGTACATATTTCCAGACAAAAGCTAATGCAATTAAACAAAAGACTGCATACAGAATAAAAGGAAATGCGCCATGAAAAGTTGTAGCAAGCATTTTATTATCTGTCATAACAGGGAATGTTTGCGATACAAAAAAATTGGCAACCCATTGAATAAATACTGCAATAGATAATGCGAGGCTTCTTTCTTTATTTGGAAATATTTCTGATAACAAAACCCAAACTATCGGCCCCCATGAAATAGAAAACGAAGCCATAAAGAGCAACAGGAAAGGCAGCAGCCACGTACTTGTAATATGAAAATATGCTGCATATCCAACAACAGATAATGCAACAAACATTCCTGTTGTTCCAATATATAATAATGGTTTTCTTCCTTTTTTATCTACTAAAAAAATAGCAATGATGGTAAACAAAAGATTTATTACTCCAAGAAAGCTTGTTTCCAGTAATGATGAATTGCTGCTGCTTCCAAAGCTTTTAAAAATTTCAGGAGCATAATATAATATAGCATTGATGCCTGTTACCTGTTGAAATATAGATAAGCCAATACCTACAAAAAGTGCTAAGCGAACAGAAGGATATAATAATAATTTCCAATGAACTTTTGTATTGTTACCCAAAGATGCTTTTATATCTTCTAATACATACACAGCTTTTTCTCCATTAAATTTTTCAAGAACTTTCTTTGCTTTTTCATTTTTATTTTTCATTAAAAGCCATCGCGGGCTTTCAGGAATAAAAAATAAAAGCATTAAAAATAAAAGTGAAGGAATCATTTCAGAACCAAACATCCATCGCCACCCTTGTGTAAGATTCCATTGTTCATTTCCCTGCAATGCAATAAAATAATTTACGAAATATACTACCGTTATGCCGATAACAATTGCCAGTTGATTATACGCAACCAATGCACCTCTTTTTTCAGCAGGCGCAATCTCAGCAATGTACATAGGCACTACCATTGAGGCGATGCCAACTCCAAGTCCGCCAATAATTCTATAAATAATAAATGAAGTAAAAGATGCAGGTAATGCTGTTCCTATTGAGCATATTAAAAACAAAATTGCAGCAATCACCATGCTCCATTTTCTTCCAAACTTAGTGCTGCAATAATCTGATAATAAAGCCCCGGTTAAGCAACCAAGCAAGGCACTTGAAATAGCCCATCCAACTTCAATTGGTGTTAGCAGAAAATATTTGGTAATGTTTCCAATGGCTCCTGAAATAACAGCAGTGTCGTATCCAAAAAGCAAACCGCCGAGTGCTGCAATTAATGCAATGTATTGTAAGTTTCTATATCGGGTCAAAGAGATGTGGTTTTAATTTTTTGAATAACGGGCTTTCAATAAATCTTTCATGGCAACATTTGTTTTCCATTGATCGCTTAAATATCCCTGTGTATAGGGCATAACGGGCATGTATGGACGCGGACCGGCCTCAGGACAAATAGTAAATATTCTTTTACCTCCCTTTTCATTGTGATTAATAATTTCATCCCACCATTGCAAATAAGTATCTACATATTTTTCCCATTCCGGCGCAAATGGATCATTCACTTGCGGTGAATGTTCAAAACCAACTCTTGCATGAATATGTGCAATGTGAGGGATTATTTTTTTAATAATGAATTGCTGATCCTGCAACATGCTTTCTGAAACATTGCACCAATGGGATATATCGCCTGTCAATTCTATTTCAGGAAATTTTACAAAGTAAGGTAATAATGTAGCTGCATGAAATGTAAACCTGCCACGATGTGTTTCATGCAAAATGCGTATGCCTGTTCTAACGCTGATATTTAATGCCGCTTCAATGATGCTGCAATTATCATCAAAAGAAAAATAATCTTTACCTGTGTGTGAATTAATAAAGTCAGGGTTGAGTTGTGCAATTGTATTTAATCTTGCACTCATTCTCTTTATGTATTTATCTACACTTTCATTTACCGGAGGCAAAACCTGCTGCGCAATAAAAACAAAATCTTTTTTTGTTTTACTTCTTACATTATCTAACTCTTGTAAAAAATCATTGATAAATTTATCAGAGTCGGGAAAATTTATTTCTATCCCATCATATTCTTCATTCAAAACTTTATTAAAAAATTCAGGAGCATTTAATTCTTCCTGCCCCCAATAAGTACACACATATTTTATGTCCATAATAAAAAATCAGCTTTGATATAATATTGGATTAATGGGTGTATTAATTTGTTTTCCTACTTCTGCACCGGGGCACCAGGTGTTCCAGTCCTGCAACTGGTTTTTATTTTCAGGTTTTTTCAACACCATATCTTTATCCATATAAATCATTGTCATCACACTTCTCATTGTATTGGTTTTATTTGCGCCTGCACGATGAAACAACCAACCCTTGTGAAAGCTCACTTCTCCAATTTCAAATGGCTCCGCTACATGCTTATATCCTTCATTCTTTAATGATTGATCAACAATTTGCTGACTTTCATCTCCAATTTCTTTATCTCTTCCTGTAGTTAATTTAAAGCTTTGCGAGCTGAATTCAAGCGGCCCCATTTCAAGCGGAGTTTCCTGCAAAGGAATCCAAACGGTTACTGTTGAATCATTTGACAAAGGCCAGTAATATTGGTCTGCGTGCCATGGAGTAATGCCGCCACCGGGTTCTTTGTACAATGCCTGGTCATGATATAGCCTTACACCGTTAGTACCTAATAAATCAGTGGCAATTTTTGCAAGCCGTCTGCTAAAAACAATTTCTTTTACCGACTCCGACTTTGTCCAGATATTCATGATTTGCAAAAATGCTTTTCCATAAGTATCTCTTTCTTCTAAAGGGAGATCCTGCGTGTTTAAACGTTTTACCTCGCCCGAAATAGTTTCATTCAAATAATTAATTACATAAGGCGGCAACACATTTTTTAATTTGATATAACCATTCTCTTTAAAAAAATTAATTTGTTCTTTAGTAAGTTGAAAAGACTCTTCAAGAGCTGCATGTACATTGGCTTGCATAATGGAAATTGTTTAAAATTTAAAGCAAGTTACTTTTATTCCGCTTTACTTTTTACACCACTCAATCAAATTATAGCACTATATTGACTTAATTAATAAAAGAAGATATGACATCCAATATAATAAGATTAGTTTAGAACTTATGAAGTATTGATGTGGCAGTATTAAATATTGATGGAGTAATTCTGCGACATTTACCGATGATAATTATTTTCTTTTGTTTGATCTGCAGCATCATAATGTTTCTGCGATTATTATACTCGTATCTCTTATTAATTGTTAAAACCAGTCATCCTCAATTAACGATAGTTGGTATAATTTTTTCACCTTTCTTATTTAAAGGAAATAACTTCCGCAAAAAAAAAAAATTTCATAGCATGTTCGCAAAAAAACTAATTACAAGTTTACTGATTTTGATAAGTGCAGCTGTTGTAGCACAAACACAAAAATCAATTTATGATCCTCACGATTTATTCACTCCCAATTTTTATCCATCTTCTGTAAACGAATACCGTGCAGCTGATGGTGAACCAGGCATTAAATACTGGACAAATAAAGCCAGCTATAAAATTGCGGCAAGCCTTGATGATGTAAAAGATGAAATTACAGGCAATGTAATCATTACTTATACTAACAACAGTCCGCAGGCAATGAACTTTGTTTGGCTCTATCTTGATCAAAACCTTTACCGGCTCGATTCACGCGGGCAGGCAAAAACACCTGCAACCGGAAGAAGTCGTTATGGCGATGTCAATTCAAAATTTGAAGGAGGCTTTAATATACATTCGGTTAAAATGATTTTAGGTATTAAAAACAAAACATCTGAATCAAATGTAATCAATGTTATTTCTGATACAAGAATGCAATTGCGTTTACCATCTCCGTTAGCAGCTAACGGCGGCACGATCCAATTTAAAATTGATTACTCATATTTTATTCCAAAGTACGGCTCTGACAGAACAGGAATACAGGATACGAAAAACGGGAAGATTTATGCGATAGCTCAATGGTATCCACGTATGTGCGTATATGATGATATAGAAGGATGGAATACATTACCCTACTTAGGCGCAGGTGAATTTTATCTTGATTATGGTGATTATGATTATACCATTACAGCACCTTCTAATGAATTAATTGTTGGTGCGGGTGAATTACAAAACCCACAGGAAGTACTAACGGCTGTTCAGCAAAAAAGACTTGCACAGGCGAAGCAGAGCGATAAAACAGTTATGATATGCACTGCTACAGAAGTTACCGATCCATCATCACATATTCAAAAAGAAAAGCTTACCTGGCATTTCAAACTAAAAAATGCAAGAGATGTTTCATGGGCCGCTTCAAAAGCCTTTATATGGGACGCAGCAAAAATGAATCTTCCGTCAGGAAGAAAAGCATTGGCTATGAGCGTTTATCCTATAGAGTCTGCAGGTGATAGCGCATGGGGAAGAGCAACAGAATATACAAAGGGAAGCATTGAAAATTATTCTAAAAGATGGTATGAATATCCCTATAATACAGCAACCAATGTTGCCAGTAACGTAGGTGGAATGGAATATCCAAGCATTGTTTTTTGCGGATATAAAGCAAAGACAGCGGGATTATTTGGTGTAACGGATCATGAATTCGGACATACATGGTTCCCAATGATCGTTGGCAGTAACGAAAGAAAATATGGCTGGATGGATGAAGGCTTTAATACATTTATTAATACCCTCGCTGCTGAAGATTTTAATAATGGTGAATACAAGCCTAAGCAACAGGATAAAAGCGGAGTTTATAAATACATGTTCGGTGATAATTCTGAAACAATGATGAGTGAGCCTGATGCTCTTAAAGAAGCAAATATTGGGCTTGCTCTGTATTTCAAACCCGGTTATTCACTTACAATTTTACGAAATGATATACTTGGACCAAAAATATTTGACTATGCTTTTCAAACTTATATTAAAAGATGGGCATTTAAGCATCCGACACCATGGGATTTTTTCAGGACTATGGAAAATGCAGGCGGAGAAGATTTAGGTTGGTTTTGGAAAGGAATGTTTATTGAAAATTACAAGCTTGACCAGGCAGTTACAGATGTAAAATATGTGAAGAGCGATTCTTCACAGGGAGCATTGGTTACTATTGAAAATCTTGACAGGATGGCTATGCCTGTTTATCTTCAATATGAAACAGAAAGTGGTAAAAAGGGCACTGTGAAAATACCGGTTGAGGTATGGCAAAACGGTAATAAATGGATTGAGAAATTAAATACAACTGAAAATATTAAATCAATATCGATCGATCCTGAACACATTTTTCCCGATTATAATTTTGATAATAACGTATGGAAGAATACTCCTAAGCCATAAGGAAAAAAATTAAGACTATTTACCTGGCCAACTGAATGAAAAAGTTCGGTTGGCTATTTTATTTTAATAATTTCTGAAAACGTATTAGATAATAAAAGAACAGTAGTTAAATAATCCAATAATTTAATAAAACAGACACTAAACAATAAAGCGATTCAATAATTTATCAATACTTTTGCACCCTTTTATGAAACCCATTAGTGAAATATTTCCTTTACTTAATCAGCCTAAAAAAGTAGTAATTACTTTTCACCAAAAGCCGGATGCTGATGCTATGGGCTCAGGTCTTGGGTTATATCATTTTCTTATACAACTAGGGCATACTGTCACAGTAATATCACCCACTAACTGGCCGGCTTTTTTAAGCTGGATGCCCGGCGGAAAAAAGGTGTTTGATTTTGAAATGCAAAACGTAAAAGCGAATACATTTTTAAAAGATGCTGAATGGATTTTTTGTCTCGATTTTAATGTGCTTAACCGCACAAAAAAAATGGAAACAGCTCTTTCATCTTCATCTGCAATAAAAATTTTAATTGATCATCATGAGCAACCACAGGTTGAGGCATTTGATTATGGAATAAGCGATTCAAATAAAAGCTCAACTGCAGAAATGATTTTTGATTTTATTGTAGAAAGCGGGTATTCAGAAAAAATAAATACGGAAGTTGCAGAATGTTTATATGCGGGGGTAATGACTGACACAGGTTCCTTCAGATTTAATTCTACTTCGGCAAGCGTACACAGAATGATTGCAGAATTGAAAGACAAAGGACTTCAGCACAGCCAGATTCATGAAAATCTTTTTGATAATTTTCTTGAGGGGCGTTTTCGTTTTTTCGGAAATATCTTATTAAACCGGATGGAAGTATTTTACGAATATAATACGGCACTTATTGCCATTCCGCAATCTGACCTTATTAAATACAATGTAAAAACAGGAGACACAGAAGGGCTTGTTAATTTTCCATTAAGCATAAAAGGAATTAAGCTGGCAGCGGTGATTATAGACCGGGGTGATGAAAGAAAAAGTTCTTTTAGAAGCAAAGGCGGTTTTGATGTAAATACTTTTGCAAGGAAATATTTTAATGGCGGTGGCCATTTTAATGCAGCCGGTGGAAAAAATCTTGAACCTTTGGATAAAGTAATTAAAAAATTTAAAGAAGCTATTAAACAAAATAAAGAACAATTAACCAGTTAACAATTATAAAAAAATAAAACATGAACAAATCACTTTGCCTGGCAGCCGCAGCATTTTTAATATTGGCTTCAGGATGTAAAGAACAACAATTTAAAAAAACCAAAACGGGTTTAGAATACAAGGTAGTAGAGGATGGTGAAGGAAATAATATTAAGTACGGCAACACTATCCAGTTTAAAGCTTTTAGTTATTACAATGATTCTTTAATGTCAACGCCTTATGATTCTGTTTCCCAGGTAATTGAAATTGATTCTACTAAATTGCCGGCCGAATACATTGAAGTATTTAAATCAGCAAGAAAAGGCGATAGCATTGTTACCCGTTTATCAACTGATACAATTGCGAAATTTAACCAGTTGCCTCCTTTCGCAAAAAAAGGACAATTCATGGGTTATCGTTTCAAAATACTTAATGTAGTTACAAGCCCGGCGGAGGGAGAAGCATTAAGGAATCAATCTATGCAAAGTGTTAGGAGAATAGATTCACTTTCTGTATTAAAACAAAAATCAATTGACGATAAAACGCTAAGCGATTATCTTTCAAAAAATAATATTAAAGCAACCAAAACCGAAAAAGGAACTTATGTAGAAATACAAAATCCCGGCACAGGAGATTCTATTGTAAACGGTAAAGCAATTACAGTTGATTATAAAGGAATGACACTTGATGGAAAAGTATTCGATCAAAGTTATGATTCTGCAGGCAAATCTGTAAAACCTTTCACTTTTGTAGTGGGGCAGCGTGGCTCAATTGAAGGCTGGTCCGATGGTCTTGTATATTTTAAGAAAGGGGGTAAAGGAAGATTGTTTATCCCTTCCTATCTTGCTTATGGATCAAGAGGGGCAGGCGCTGATATAAAACCCAACACTCCTATAATGTTTGAGGTTTCCATTGTAGATATTTTAACGCAGGATCAATATCGTACAAAAATGGAAGCTCAGCAAAAAATGATGCAGCTTCAGCAACAAATGATGCAACAGCAAATGCAAAAACAACAGCAAAATCCACAGCAACAAACTGCACCGCCGCAGGGCAAATAATTCTATAATTAATATCACAAATCTTCTCAATTTTTGGGAGGATTTTTTTTGCTCCCTTTCCTTGGAGAGGGCTGGGAAAAGGCCTCTATTCTCTCAACTTCTTATAAGTATTAATCAATCCGTTGGTTGAACTATCATGCGATGTTACTTCAGCGTTATCCTGCAATTCGGGCAATATATTTTTTGCCAATTGTTTACCAAGCTCAACGCCCCATTGATCGAAGCTGTAAATATTCCAGATGATTCCCTGCACAAAAATTTTATGTTCATATAATGCAATCATTTCACCCAAAGTAAAAGGAGTAATTTCTGTAATGAGAAAAGAATTGGTTGGCTTATTTCCTTCAAATTCTTTAAAAGGAATTAAAGCCTCCGGTACTTTTTGAGCTATAAGTTCTTCTTTAGTTTTTCCATTCATCAATGCTTCTGTTTGAGCAAAAAAATTGGATAATAAAATTCTGTGATGCTCGCCCATTGGGTTGTGTGTAAGAACAGGCGCAATAAAATCGCAGGGTATTAATGGAGTTCCCTGGTGCAGCAATTGGTAAAATGCATGTTGACCGTTAGTGCCGGGTTCGCCCCATATTACAGGCCCTGTTGAATAAGTAACTTTATTTCCATTGCGATCTACATGCTTGCCATTGCTTTCCATATTACCCTGTTGAAAATAGGCAGGAAAGCGATGCATGTATTGATCGTAAGGAAGTATTGCTTCTGATTGAGCACCAAAGAAATTAATATACCAAATGCTGATAAGCGCCATTAAAACAGGAACATTTTTTTCAAATGTATTTTCTTTAAAATGCTTATCAATTTCGTAAGCGCCTTTCAGAAGGTTTTCAAAATTATCGTACCCAATAGTTAGTGCAATGGACAAGCCAATTGCACTCCAAAGACTATATCTTCCGCCCACCCAATCCCAAAATTCAAACATGTTTTCTTTATCAATTCCAAATGCTACCACATCTTTTTCATTAGTGCTTAACGCTACAAAATGTTTGGCAACAGCTTTTTCATCTATAGCAGTTTTTAAAAACCAATCTCTTGCAGAATGAGCATTGGTCATGGTTTCCTGGGTTGTAAATGTTTTTGACGCAATTAAAAAAATCGTTTCTTCAGGAGTAATTTTTTTTAATACTTCTGCAAGATCTGTCCCGTCAATATTGCTTACAAAATAAGGTTGCATGTTTTCTATCCAATAAGGCTTCAATGCTTCTGTTACCATAACGGGGCCAAGGTCACTTCCTCCAATTCCAATGTTTACAATATACCTGATGTTTTTTCCTGTATAACCTTTCCACTCTCCGCTGTGAATTTTTGCACAAAAGTTTTTCATTTGATCCAACACTTTTTTTACATCCGGCATCACATCTTTTCCATCCGATAAAACCGGCTCTCCTGAAAAATTTCTTAAGGCTGTATGCAACACAGATCGGTCTTCAGTTTCATTAATTTTCTCACCAGCGAACATTGCGTTTATAGCCTCCGTTAGGCCACATTCATTTGCAAGCTGCTGTAATAAATTGAGAGTCGCATCATTAATTATATTTTTTGAAAAATCACAAACAATTTCGGGTAGTGCAAAAGAATATTTATTAAATCTTTTTCTATCATCAAGAAATAAATCTTTTATATGTACATTTTTCATTTCTTCATAATACTGTTGCAATTGTTTCCATGATTCAGTTTCTGCAGGATTTATTTTGGGAAGCATAATTACTATTTTATAATTTTTAAATGTTGATAGCGAAGTTACTGCATGAGTGCAAAATTGCATTAAGAAATAGATAGGTTATATTGATATTAGAATTGTAACTACACTTTTTAATGTACCCGTTAATCAAAAATTAATATTCAATACCCGTATGATATTTTAAATTTTGTATTTAAAAAATTAACTTTACGAGGTTGCTAAATAAAACCCTTAAATTCTTTCCAAAAGACTATGGAAAAACTCAATCCCCAAATATTACTCACATTTGATGTGGAAGAGTTTGATCTTCCGCTGGAGCACGGAATTCCATTGCCGGTTGGTGAACAAATGACGGTTGGTAAAAAAGGGCTTGATGTAATTAATGAAATTCTGCAGGAAAAAACTATTAGCTGTACCTTATTTACAACCGCCAACTTTGCCCTGAAATATCCTGCTAAGATTGCTGCGCTTTCTATTGATCATGAAATCGCTTCTCATACTTTTTTTCATTCTTCGTTTAAAAGAGAAGATCTTAAAAATTCAAGACAAGTGCTGGAAGCTATCATCTCAAAAAAAGTGTATGGCTTAAGAATGCCACGAATGAAAAAAATTGAAGGTGGTTGGATAAGAGAAGCTGGTTATACTTATGATTCATCCGTAAACCCAACCTGGATACCCGGCCGATATAACCATTTTCGATTGCCCAGAACGTGTTATGATGAAAATGGAATTACAAGAGTGCCTGCATCGGTTTCTGCAAATTTCAGGATCCCGTTATTCTGGCTTGCATTTAAAAATTTGCCTTATGGGTATTTTAAAAGACTGGCACTACAAGCATTGGAAAAAGACGGTTATTTATCTTTATACTTTCATCCCTGGGAATTTATAGACTTAAGTAATTATAATCTTCCTTCAATCATCAAAAGAAAGTCCGGAATTGAATTGCTCGACAAATTAAAAAAACTAATTGCTGATTTAAAAAAAGAAGGGGAGTTCAGCACCATTAATTCGTTTCTTGAAAATAGAAATTAATATAAGGACGTAAGACTACAAACCCTCTATAACCTTAATAGTATCTTTCACTATTTGTTCAGTTATATCAAGGTGAAGCACCATTCTTATTTGAGTAGAAGAAATAGGAATTACTAAAATATCATGTTTCCTAAAGGCATCGGCAAGAGATTTTGCAACGTAATTTTCAATAACTTCAAAAATGATAATATTTGTTTCAACCGGCATCATTTTACCGGTAAAAGCTTTTTTCAATAAAGCATCTGCAATTTCTTTTGCATGAAGATGATCTGTATTAAGCCGCTCAATATTATTTTGCAAAGCAAAAATTCCCGCTGCAGCTATATAACCGGCTTGTCTCATTCCGCCACCAAAAACTTTGCGTATCCGCCTTGCCTTATGAATAAATTCTTTCCCCCCAATTAAAACACTGCCAACCGGCGCTCCCAAACCTTTGCTGAGGCATACAGATATGCTGTCAAATATTTCTCCATATTCTTTTGGATTTTCTTTCTTTTCAACAATAGCATTAAACAATCTTGCACCATCTAAGTGAAGCTTTAAATTATTTTGTAGGCAAACTTCCTTTATATTCTCAATATCAGGTAATTCATAACAACTTCCACCACCTCTATTCGCTGTATTTTCAAGGCTTACAAGTTTAGTTACAGGCTTATGTACATCATCGGGATTAATTGCATTTATCACTTGTTCAGCATTTATTCTTCCCCGATCGCCTTCAATTGATTTTACCTGGCAACCTGAATTAAAAGCAATTCCGCCACCTTCATATATATATACATGGCTCAACTTATCGCATATCACTTCATCGCCGGGTTGAGTATGGCATTTTATTGCAATTTGATTTGTCATAGTACCGCTCGGACAAAATAAGGCTTCTTCCATACCAAACATTTCGGCGGCTATACTTTCTAATTTGTTTACTGTTGGGTCTTCTCCGAACACGTCATCACCAACATTAGCTTTGAACATAGCCTCTAACATCAATGGTGAGGGTTTTGTAAATGTATCTGACCTGTAATCTATCATGCTGCTAAATTATTGAAGAATTCATTAATGCAATATAATAGATACTTAAAACGAAATTTAATCCTGAAATTTTAGCCAACATAACAGTCTAATTCATTTTGTTATTTATTTTATCAATTACTATGAAATCCGAAATCTGCGTTGTAAATTTGCAAATGTTTTCGGAAGATTCTTTGATTAACACATCTTTTGCAGCATTCCCCCAACTTTTTGTGTCTTTTAAAAGTATAATAACTATAATATAAACAAATATGAGGCAACTTAAAATTGCTACGCAGATTACCAACCGGGATTCACAAGCGGTTGAGAAATATCTGCAGGAAATTTCAAAGATTGGGATGATTACTCCTGAAGAGGAAACTATTTTAGCACAGAAAATTAAAATGGGCGACCAGAGAGCTTTAGAGCGTCTCACAACCGCCAATCTACGTTTCGTAGTTTCAGTTGCAAAGCAGTATCAACACCAGGGATTATCATTGAGTGATCTTATTAACGAGGGCAACCTCGGCTTAATAAAAGCGGCACAACGCTTTGATGAAACCAAAGGTTTCAAATTTATTTCTTACGCCGTATGGTGGATTCGCCAATCCATTTTACAGGCGCTGGCAGAGCAGGGCAGATTAGTCCGCTTGCCTCAAAACAAAATTGGCACTTATAACAAAGCTAATAAAGCTTACATGGCTTTTGAGCAGGAACATGAAAGAGAGCCTTCAACAGAAGAGCTTTCCGACATTCTTGAAATGAGTGTAACTGAAATAAACAATATTTTTCAAAGCAATACCCGCCATACATCATTAGATGCGCCGGTACATGAAGCAGAAGATGTTGCTATGGGTGATCTTTTAAAAGGTGGCGGAGAAACTGATGAAGAGGTGATGCACGATTCATTGAAAAATGAAATTCGCCGTGTTTTAAAATCTCTTAGTCCCCGCGAAGCTGAAATCGTTAATGCGTATTTCGGATTGGATGGTGAAAATGGTGTAACCATAGAGCAAATTGGTCAGAAGTATGATTTAACTAAAGAACGTATTCGCCAGATAAAAGAGAGAGCTATTAAACGCTTGCAAAAAGCGAGATATAGCAGTGCTCTTAAAGCTTATTTAGGATAAAACAAAAGGTTGATTTTTTAGAGCCGTTCCATTTTGGAGCGGCTTTTTTTATATCTTTCTATTCACCTTATCTTTTAAACACTCGTGGTAAAATAGTTGTTTTTGAAGAATCCTCTTTCTTTAAAGATGAAAATTTATGCGGCATCACTGTATCAGCTCTTGAAGGAGTACCTTTTACAACATCGTGGATATCCATGTGGTTTTCACAAGCAGCAAATGTTGTAAAAAGAAAAAGAATTAAGCAAAATGTAAATAATTTCATTTTAGATTCTATTAACTGGTAAGTTGGTTTGCCATAAAGAACAAAAGCAAAAGTAATTAAGATAAAATAAATGGAATGATTTTAATAAAAAAAATAGGCGTAAGAAATTATCTTCATTGTTACGGCCAGTTTATAAATGCCCATGATATTTTCAATATTTTTGCAAATATGAAATTTATTGCGGTACTGGTTTGTGTAACTTTTTTATTTTCCTGCGAAAAAAATATTGATTTTAAATTAAAGGAAGTGCCGCCCTTACTGGTAGTAGATGCAAGTATAGAAAATAACCAGCCGCCTATTGTTATTCTTTCAAAGAGCTTTGATTATTTCAGCAAAATAAGCCTTGATTTGCTGGCATCATCATTTGTACACAATGCAGATGTTTTCATTTCCTATGGAAGTCACGAGCAAAAGCTAAAAGAATATTTTATTGATTCAACAGGTGGTGTTAGAATCTATTTTTATTCGATTGATAGTGCAAATCTTGCTTCTTCATTTAAAGGGCAATTAAATACAACTTATAATCTCAAATTAATTTCTGAAGGCAAAGAATATACAGCTACCACCACCATACCCTTACTTGAAAAAAAAATTGATTCGCTTTGGTGGAAACCTGTATCTTTTTCAAAAGATAGTACAGAAGTAAATGTTACCGTTAGATCAACTGATCCTCCGGGGCTGGGTAATTATATAAGGTATTTTACAAAAACAAATGAAGGTAATTTTTTCCCCGGAACTCAATCGGTATTTGATGACCAGTTGATTGATGGAACTACTTATGAGCTTAAACTTGATCCTGGAATTGATCGCAACAATCCCGTAGCATTTGATAAAAATTTTTTTCACAGGGGAGATACCGTAACATTGAAATTGAGTAACATAGATCGAACTACTTATCAATTCTGGCTAACAATGGAATTTGCCTATCAAAGTATTGGGAATCCTTTTGCTTCACCGAATAAAGTTTTAGGAAACATTTCTAATGGTGGCCTTGGTGCATTTTGTGGTTATGCCCCGGTTTTCAAAACATTAATTATTCCCAGATAGTATTATAATTATACAATTTTCAAAAGTATTTCCATTCTCAAAAAGTTTATTTTTGACAATTATATCTTAAAAAAATATGGATACAAATAACGAACATGTTCAATGCTTAATTATAGGTTCAGGCCCCGCAGGATATACTGCTGCAATTTATGCGGCACGAGCAAATCTTAAACCGGTTTTATATCAGGGAATTCAACCCGGCGGCCAGCTTACTATTACTACTGAAGTTGAAAATTATCCCGGGTATCCTAACGGTATACAAGGGCCTGATATGATGATTGATTTTGAAAACCAGGCAAAAAGAATGGGTGCCGATATTCGATATGGAATGGCTACTGAAGTTGATTTTTCTGCCTGCCCTTTTAAAGTGCAGATTGATGAAGAAAAATGGATTGAGGCCGATACTATCATTTTATCAACCGGTGCAAGCGCTCAGTGGCTCGGGCTGGAAAGTGAACAGCGGCTAAACGGACATGGAGTAAGCGCCTGTGCAGTGTGTGATGGTTTCTTCTTTAAAGGAAAAGAAGTTTGTATAGTAGGCGGTGGCGATACTGCTGCAGAAGAAGCTTTATACTTAAGTAAAATATGCAGTATTGTTCACGCATTTGTTCGGCGTGATGTAATGCGTGCAAGTAAAATTATGCAGCAAAGAGTATTGAATACACCCAACATAAAAGTTTACTGGAACACAGAAGTAGATGAAATTTTGGGTGATGAAAAAGTGAATTCAGTAAGAATAAAAAATAATAAAACAGGAGAGAAGCAGGAGATTCCTGTGAGTGCATATTTTGTTGCCATTGGTCATAAACCTAATTCAGATATTTTTAAAGGATGGCTCGATATGGATGAAAACGGCTATATAAAAACTTTTCCTGGTAGCACTAAAACAAATATTGAAGGGGTATTTGCAGCAGGAGATTTGCAGGATAAAATTTACAGACAGGCGGTAACTGCAGCAGGCAGTGGCTGCATGGCAGCCCTTGATGCAGAAAGGTATTTAAGTATGCTTGAGCATTCTGTTCCTTCTGATCATTTTATGATGCCTGATCATGAAATTAAACAACCAGGATAATTAGAATTTATTATCAACATCATTTCTTTTATTTATGATAACTGTACATTTGCACAATCTTCTTTTCAATTCTTTTCATGGTATTCATGAAGAAGAAAAAGTTCTCGGCAATGAATATGTAATTGATGTGGCCATAGTGTTTCATGAAGAAGTACATGTAATAACATCTATACACGAAACGGTAAATTATACAGACATCTACAATATCATCAGAGAAAGAATGAATGTGCCTGCGCTTCTGCTTGAAACGGTTGTAATGGAAATAGGAAATGAAATTTATGCTGAATTTCCACAATTGAAATCCATTAATATCTCCATAAAAAAAATGCATCCGCCTATTGAAGGAATACAAGGCGCAGCGGGAGTAAACTGGCAAAAACAATTTTAATCGTTACTTCTTTAATTAAGATTATAGAAGATAAAAAAGTAAAATGTGGCCTCAGATAAGATTCTGATTGGGATTACGCTATTCATAGAATGTACATTGCTATTGCTTTTACTTTTGGCTTTGAATCGTTAACTTATTTCTTAGCGTTTTTCATTGCTTTAATTTGCTTTAGTTCTGTTAGCGATGCAGGAATAATAGAAACCGCAGTCCCGCCTCTTTTTGCAAGTCTGAGTGAGAAATTATTTTTATTAGTAACAACAAATTGTTTTATCGTGTATGCGGCAGCGTTATCTTTCCAGTCTGCGTCGGTTGCATCTGCATATATAGTGGCCAAATATTTTATCCCATTATCAAGAAATGATAAAGGAAATGAAGCAACCCTACTGTTCTCATCTGTAATGGCACCAATAAACCAGTTTGATTTTCCTTTTTCTTTTCTGGCAATGGTTAAATAATCCCCAGGCTCTGCTTCTAAAATTTTTGTATCATCCCAATCAACCGGAACATCTTTTATAAATTGAAAAGCGTCTATGTGTGCTTCATAATTTTCAGGAAGATCAGTCGTGTACAGGTACTCGTTAGTATCATAGTTTCCCGGAATCCAAAATGTTTTATGATTACCTGTAAGATTAAAATGTGTTAATTCATTGGTTACAATAAAATATTTAAGATTGGGTTGCTGCGGAAATTCATACCGGAAACCAACGCCATTTTCAAAAACTTTGAAATCAATATCCAATAATCGTTTACTGTTAGTTTGTTTAAGATGAAATATTATTTGCTCGTAATGATTGCGGATGGTACTCACTTCTCCCCAAACCGGCTTCCATGTTTCATCTACCGATTTTTTTTCAGAGTTTGTTATTTCAAAACCTGAATTGAAATTATCATTATTACTAAAAACAAAACCCATTTGTGATGACTTTATGATTTGCTTTTCGCCATAAGAAATTTCATACACAGGCGTACCTTTTTCATCAAGCATAAAAGAAAGTTTTACTTTATTCATGCTTATGGAAAATTCTTTTTGTTCCTGTGCCATCAGAGGCCTTATTAACAAAATACATATTAAAAGAAGAACAGATTTCTTTGAGAGCATAAGTTATTTTTTGGTTAATTTGAAAATACATTATAATAATGGCTGAATGAACTTAATCAATTTCAGCAGGCAAAAATCATTATTTAAAAGTAAAGATATGGTTAGGGAATAATAAAAATTTGATTAGTTATAGCAGATAGTGCATACGCCAATAGAATTCTTTTAATTCCCGGATAATACAGTTTCTTGCAGCCTATTCAACTCGATCTTTTGAAGTAAGATGCGTATATGAAGCAATTGAATATTCTATTTAAAGATCAGAAAATTTTTTATAATGAAAATGTTACATGCATCATGCCTCTTAATTTTGTTGTTGTTTGGCCATCAGAAAGATTTTGACTTACGGGTAACTGAACATTAAACCCAATTGCTATTTTATAAAAAATTTGTTTCTAATCCTGCTGCTGCCAATACTGCATTACCACCAGTCTGCGCAATTTTTGAATTATTCAGCTTGTTGGCTTTTAAATTTTCATACAGCATTCCTGCGTTCGGACTAAAGATTGTTCTTCCTGCATTGAAACGGCAAAGGTGCCTTTACTTATGTGCCTCAATGGCAAAGCGGATTTAATGTGGAGGGCAATGTAAGATCGATAGAGAAGATTGATAACAAATTTATTTTCGGAATTAATAATAGTAAAATGATAACTTATACTTTGAACAAATAGAAAACAAAACAAAACTAAACCACTTTTACTTAAAGATATATGCCTTAATATAAATTTTGTAATCAGCTATTTTGCAAAATAGGAAATATACTTTAAGCATATTGTTTATTGAAAAAAGTTTACCTATATTTCTGAATCTCTTTACCAAAAACAACAAATCATGAACACAGAAATTTTAAATCACATTAACTGGCTGGCTGTATTGATCGGAGGTGTATCTTATTTTTTACTTGGAGCAATTTGGTACACTGCCCTGTTCGGTAAAAAATGGCAATCATATAATGCTACACTTATGAAAGACCCTGATGCAAAAAAAGGCGCCGGCGTAACAATGATTATTTCTTTTTTGCTGATGCTGGTTTGTTCATTCGGTCTTGCGCTTATCATTACAAGGTTGAATCTTTCAGGCTGGAAAGTAGGCCTCAAATTAGGAATTCTAACAGGCGTATGCTTTGCTGCTACAGCATTACATATTTCCTACCTGTATGAAAAAAGACCATTGGGCCTTCATTTAATTAACGGATTATATAATGTAGCGGGAAACATTCTTGCTGCAATGATTATTTGCAGCTGGAGATAATAGTTTTTATCTTTTAAACAACCTGTTTCCGATTCGGTTCATCACATCATTCTTATGACTTTTACTTATGGGTAGTGTGTATTTACCTATTTTGATTTCATTGCCATCAATTGTATCAATCGAATTAACAGCTACTAAATATGACTTATGTATGCGCATAAAAAGATCATGCGGCAATTGTTCTTCTATGCTTTTTGAGGTGAGATAAGATATATATTTTCTTTGCAGCGTGTGCACAATTATATAATTGGACATACCCTCGATGTACAGCACATCATTCATTTTTATTTTTTCAATTTTTTGATTACATTTTATAAAGAAAAAATCTTCTGATGCTGACACCTTCATATCTCGTTCTTACACCAAGAAATTCCTGTGCTTTGAGTGCGGATTTTAAGAAGCAATTGAAACTTATTGGTTTTAATAAATAATCCAGTATATCTAATTCATAACCTTCAATCGCGTACTCCGGATACGCAGTTGTAAAAATAACTGCAGGAAGACCCGGAGAATGTTTAATAAAATCTATACCTGTAAGCTTTGGCATCTGGATATCAAGAAAAATAAGATCTATATCTTTTTTCTGAAGCCATGTGCTCGCTTCCATGGCACTCTTGCATTCTGCAACCGGATACAGGAAATCAACCTGCCGTATATGTTCCATCAAACCATTACGGGCAATGGGTTCATCATCTACTACCAGGCAATTAATCATCGTATTTAATTTTTAAAGTGGTTTCAAAAAAATCTTCATGCAGGTTAATACCAAACTTATGCCGGTCGGGATATAGCAGGTCTAATCTGCGTTTTAAATTTTGCATACCCAAGCCACCAGATTGCAACAAGTGATTTGCTTTGGTTGTTTTATCATAACTATTAGAAACATGTATAACAAAATCATTTGAATTTTTTTGCTGTAATGAAATATGAATTTAATCTTTTCTGCAGCATTTTTAAAATTGGAAACATGCTTAAAAGCATTTTCTATTATTGGTAACAATAATAACAGAGCAATAAAAAAACCAGATAGCTTTTCATCAATACACAGTTTTATATCGGTTCCTTTTTCCATACGAAGCGATTGCATGTCAACATAATTTTTAATGTACTCCAATTCTTTTCCAATGTCAATTTTATCGGTAGTACATTCATATAACTGGTAGCGAAGCATCTCCGAAAGTTTTTCAACGGACTCTCTTACCTGTATATTTTTTTGATCTATCTGGAAATAAATTGTGTTCATCACATTAAATAAAAAGTGAGGATTTACCTGTGACCGTAAAAAATTCAACTCTGTTTTTATATTTTCTTTTTCTACCTGGAGCAATCTTTTTTCTATCTGGAAACGGTTGCTTAAAATTTTTAAAGCTACACCCAATGCAATGCTGATAAGGGTTACCAATACAATCACATTAAATATCAAAAGGAAATAAGCAACAGAGGGAAACATTCCTATTCCTGTGATTAAATGATAGGTGAGCTGTGTTATTAAATAATCAATCAACGAACTCAGAAGCAATAATGTAATTGCAGATAGAAAGAAACGTATGAATTGTTTTTTATAAATAAACCTCGGCACCAGCCAGCCACCTGCTAAATAAAATGCCGGAAAACATAAAGCAGTTAATAAAAAAGATGGAATTAACTGAACAAATAACGGCCTGTTATAGTCGTAGTATAAGGCTGCCAAAAAAAATGAAACTGTTATCCAGACCACCACATGCGGAATTTTATATTTCAACAGCCATCTCTTAAAATCAACAGGCATTATAATAATTTATTTAGAAGAATACAAAATGACGTGAAATTATAACGAGGTCGTATTTCTCTTGTCAAGTAAAAAATTACACTTGACAAGAATGATGAATTGCTTGCATAATTGAAACCTGTAACAGTAAAATCCGTCGATATCTTAAAGTTATTATTTGATAATAGGCTATTTGCAGCAGATAAATTTTAAATGATGAAAAGATATTTTTTACTTTCTTTTTTCGATGTTCAATTTCTTCCCGAATAGCAGTATATTTAAACAATAAATAATGGAAATATTACTCCAGGTACTATTCCATTCGATTAAATTTATACAATGCATTATTTATTACACTTAATATATAAAAACCATACAAATGAACTCACTCTACTCAAAAAAATCGCTGGGATTGATTTCTTTTTTCCTGCTCATGCAGGTTCTTTGCTATGCTCAAACCTGGAATGGCTCAGTAAGTAAGAACTGGAATACGGCAGCTAACTGGTCACCCGCTACAGTCCCTACATCTTCAAGTAACGTTACTATTAATGCGTTAACAACCAACTCGCCGATGCTGCAGGGTAATGTAACAATTGCCAGTCTTAACCAAAGCGCTGATACATTAGACCTGAATGGTAATTCACTTACCTGTTCAGGGAATGTGATATTCTCAGGCGGGGGAATTACAACAGGAATTATAAAATCCAGCACCGGAAGTCTTACTGGCATACTGGTAAAAGGAAACTTTACCATGTCTATAGATTCCAATCAGAATCTTACAATTCAAAATTCCATATTTAAAGGAGCCATTAATACCATGACGGCGGGATATTTTCCAGAGCTTGTTAATAATATTTTCGGACAATTAGGAAGCGGCACCACTACCCTCAATAGCCTGTTTACTAATGCTGGTAACGCAGATTGGTATGAAGGCAATAACAGGTTTCTGAAT
>JBBRTG010000021.1:0-45477 GCA_038244655.1 Chitinophagales bacterium | reverse complement strand
CAGAAGAAGCCTCAATATTCTCTTTATATTTTAAACGGTAATAATCGGCGATCTTATTCTTTAAAATAGAAAAGAGCCATGTTTTTATACTGCTCTTCGCTTTAAAGTTTTTATAAGATTGATAAGCTGAAAGGAAAGTATCCTGAACCAAATCCTCTGCAATCTCTTTCTGATTCACCTTTCCAAAAGCATAACCAAACATATCTTTAGTGTACATTTTAATCCAGTAAATCATATCATTCTTAGTGACAGGCATGTATTCATTTATCAATTAAATAATCTGCTAAATTCAGTTTTTGTTGAAAAGGAATTAGCACCAAATCTCCCGATTGGCCCGCTCTAAAATTCCAAGAAATTATTTTGCAATATAAATCCAATCATTATTTTGAATTTTATTTTTGCATCAGGGGAAAATACTGTTATCAAAAATTTGACCAACGTTAAGTATTTTAAACTATTGTAACCTAAACATAAAAAAATAAACTAAAAAATTTTATTAAGAATACAGTACATATTTTCATTAACGCAGATACTTTAAAATTACGAAATGAAAAGTAAAGGTTTATTCCTTAATTTAAAGTATGCAAAAATCTTTTATAGAAGAAACCGTTCAATTTTTGAGAAAGAATTTATTTCCCCAACCCTTTGTTGGTATTGTATTAGGCACAGGATTAAATTCTCTAATAGAATATATTGATTCATCAATCAACATCCCATATAATGATATACCAAACTTTCCGGTATCAACCGTTGAGTTTCATAAAGGACAATTAATATTTGGGACAATCATGAATGTTCCCGTGTTGGTTATGCAAGGAAGATTTCATTATTATGAAGGTTATACCATGCAGCAAATCACTTTCCCTGTAAGAGTGATGAAAGAATTGGGAATAGAATATTTGTTACTCAGCAATGCTGCAGGTGGTATGAACCCTGACTTTAAAAAAGGAGACCTGGTAATAATAGAAGACCACATCAATCTCCTGCCTGATAATCCGCTTCGCGGATTAGGCAATGATTTTGGAAACCGTTTTGTAGATATGAGTGAGCCTTATGATGCAGCATTACAAATAAAATTACAGCGCTTTTTTGAAAAAGAAAACATAGTGGTAAAAAAAGGAATTTATGTTGCTGTAATGGGGCCTAATCTTGAAACAAGAGCAGAATATAGGTGGCTAAGAAATACAGGGGCAGATATGGTTGGTATGAGCACCGTACCTGAAGTTATTGTGGCTAATCAGCTTGGAATTAAATGTGCTGCTATCTCTGTTATTACAGATGAATGCGATCCGGATAATTTGAAACCTGTCAGCATTGAAAACATCATATCTGTGGCTCAGGCAGCTGATAAAAAATTAGCTGTGATTTTTAGTAATATGGTTTCTATGTTATAAGGGATATATTTTAAACTATTATTCATTTACTAACTGCGTTGTAACTGAATGTTAAATGAAGATAACAGATGGGTGCTAATTTCTGCTGAGGACAAAGGCGCTTTTTGTCATTCAGCTTCTATTTTATTATTTCGTTCATAACCCTGTTCTGTTTTTGTTAATCCAACTATTATTTGCTGGTATTGCAAAATGCCTGCAAAATTTAATGTACTCCTTTAGTTTTAAACATTGAATATAATGTAGCATGGCTTTTATATATTTATGCAATGAAAGAGCTAATAATATTTTTTTTATTGATTATTTGTTGTAACTGCCTGATAGTGGCACAACAAAATAATTTTAATAAAAATGATTATCTTACTCTTGTAAATGCTACAAAACAAATACAGGTAACAGCTGCCAATTCAACCCGGAACAACAGCGAAATTTATGAAGTTACCTGGAAAGTGAACAGGAATTTTTTTATTAAAAAGATTTTAGGTGAAATTGATAATTTACGGTTAAAGGGCAAACTTATTTATAACAATGTAATAACTGATAGCGCTTATATTATTAAAGGAACAAAACTTGTAATGCGATTAGAAAAAAATGCAAATAAGATTAAATTAAACGCAGATAAAACTAACAAACCAGGAGGATGCAACTCACGAAAAAAGTTGACGATGTCAAATGAAAATGTTATACAGCTATCTTTTTTTGCAGATAATCATTTAGCAGTTTTTAATGTGAACTTGAAGGAAAAGAAAATTCAGGCAGACGCACAACTTCCTCAGTAAAAATGCCGTTTATTGTAAGATTGAGAATAAAGGATAAAACATTTGCTTTATTAGATTTCAAAAATAATAATTTTAAATATCAATCTTCGGGAATTCCTCCATTCAAATAAAGAAAACCATTATGACTGCCACCATTAAACGCATTGTAAATTTTGTAGCGCTGATTGTAATTATAAATTTTCTGTTTACTTTATCATATACAAAACATTCCACAACAGAAGCGAAAGAAAATGAAGAAAAGGAAAACCTTGCTTTTACTATAAAGGAAGAATTCTTACAGGAATTTAATAAAACCAAAGATCCTGCAACCAACACGGTTCCAAGAGAACGCTTGCTACAGGCAAATGATAATATAAAGCAATATTTTAATAATCGAAACAGTGCAGTAACCGGTATCAACTGGCAGGAACGCGGGCCTTCAAATGTTGGCGGAAGAACAAGAGCCATTCTTTTTGATAAAAATGATAATACAGGTAATACCATTTTTGCTGGTGGTGTTTCCGGGGGAATATGGAAATGCACCAATCTTGGTAATGCCACTCCTACATGGACTAAAATTAGTGATGTGCTCGATAATATTGCTATTTCTGCTATTGTGCAGGATCAGGCAACTCCTTCTATTATGTATTTCGGAACCGGTGAAATATGGGGTAACACTGATGCGCAGCGTGGCATGGGAATTTGGAAAAGTACAGATGGCGGCGCTACATGGATTCATCTTGCCTCTACAACCAACAGCCAGTTCAATTACATACAGAATATCGTTCTTACCCCATCTGCAATTTTTGCAGCAACAGGTTCTGGATTGAAAAAATCTACAGATGGGGGCAATTCATGGATTACAGTTATTGTAAATTCAATGAGCGATGTGCAAATGGCTGCCAATGGTGATTTGTATGCTTCTAATTTCATGGGAAACGTATATAAATCAACCGCAGCTCAGCAGGGATCTGTTGGAACATGGGCTAATATTTCAGTACCAGGCTCACATGAAAGAATAAAAATAGCTACTGCTCCGTCAGATGCTAATAAAGTATATGTTCTTTGTCAGCAAGCAGGGGGAAATGATGTAGATGCCATATACCGGACTGATAATGGTGGAGCATTATGGAACAGTTGTGCAGTGCCCACAATTATAGATCAGGGAAGTAATTCTAATTTTACAAGAGGACAGGCATGGTACGATCTTGCTGCTGCAGTTGATCCTAATAATGCAAGTACAGTCATCATCGGGGGTGTTGACGGATTGCGCTCAACAGATGGGGGAGCAACCTGGAATCAAATAACTACATGGTCTTTAGTTTCTGCCCCGGCTTTTAGTGTAATCGTTCATGCTGACCAGCATATAATTCTTTTTGCACCAGGCAGTTCCAGCATGGCTTTATGGGGAACTGATGGGGGAATTTATTATACAACAGATGTAAATAATGCTGTAACAAAACCCAATTTTGTAAATAAAAATAATGGTTACAACGTCACTCAGTTTTATGCGGGAGCTATGGATCCAACAGCAGGTTCCACTTATTTTTTGGCAGGAGCACAGGATAATGGTTCTCAAAGATTTTCAGGTGGGGCTGGTATTCAAAATACTACTTCAGCAAGCGGGGGAGATGGGGCTTTTTGCCATATAGACCAATTGACTCCTGCAAATCAATTTACTTCTTATGTGTATAGTTCCTATTATCGTTCTACTAATTCAGGAGCTACATTTTCAAATACCATTAATGACAATACGCATGGGTCTTTTATTAACCCAACTGCTTATGATGATAATTCAAAAATATTATATGGCGATTATACTACAGTAAGCTCAGGTGCCGGTGGCGCATATAGCCGCTGGCTTACAACCGGTCCAACCAATAAAGGTGTAACGGTTGCGGATTTTGGAGGCGCCAGTGTTACGAATATTTTTGTATCTCCAAACGTAAGTAACCGTGTTTATTTTGGGCTCGCAAATGGAAGCGTTGTATATGTTGATAATGCCAATACAGCTAACACGGCCACTGTTACTTCTGTCATCATAAAAACTGGCACAGGTTCAGTTTCAGGCATTGCCATTGAACCGGGAAATGAAAATCATATATTAATAACTTATTCAAATTACGGGGTGATAAGTGTATGGGAAACTAAAGACGGAGGCGCCAACTGGATAAATGATGAAGGTAACCTGCCCGATATGCCAGTAAGATGGGTGGTATTTAATCCAAATAATTTTGCACAAGCTTTGCTTGCTACAGAATTGGGTGTATGGAGTACTGATAATTTAAATGGAAGTTCCACTTTATGGACACCTACAAACCCTGGATTAGCTAACACACGTGTAGACATGTTAAAAGTAAGGGCTTCTGATAAAACCATTTTAGCAGCTACACATGGACGGGGATTGTTTACTACCACGCTTGCCAATATAATTTTACCAACGGTTTATTTTGAAAAAAAGAGTGTTTCAGTGGCTGAAAACGGTGGTACAGTGGATGCATGCAATCTCGGTACAACAACAATTCCTGTGAATTTATTTTTATCTTCTGCTGCTACTGCTCCTGTTACAGTACAGGTAAATGCAGCAGCCTCATCAACAGCTACTAACGGTACCGATTACACGATAACCAATAATACCGTTACTTTTCCTGCAGGCACCACAGGCCCGCAAACAGTGAATGTTGTAGTTAACGATGATAACTCTTTAGAAGGAAATGAATACATTAACCTTAGCTACAGCATTACCACAGGCGCATCTGTAGCTAAGCCGGGCAATACATTACAAACATTTGAAATTGAAATTACTGATAATGAAAAAGCTGCTCAAGGCAACTATATTAATATTGTAAACAGTGGATCAACTAATGCAAATCTTGGCGCTTCAAGTCCTTTACAAGGAACTCAAACCGATAAAAAAATACAATATTTATACAGGGCTTCTGAACTTTTAGCAAATGGTTTAGTTGCAGGAATTATTAATAATATCAGCTTTACAGTCAATACTAAAGCAAGCACGGCTCCTTATAATGGTTTTACTTTTAAAGTGGGCGCTACCAATGTTACCGATCTTTCTGCAGGTTTTGCATCACCTGCTTCATGGACAACAATAAACTCTTCTAATTATAATTCAGTTTTTGGAGATAATCCTTTTATAATACCCGGAGGGTTTGCATGGGATGGAATCAGTAATCTTGTTTTTGAATTTTGTTATGATGACAGTGCTGCAACTGCCGACGATATTCTTACAGGTGAAGGTACAGGATATACAAGCCAGGCCAAAAAAGCTACCACTGTTGGTACTGATGCAGGTTGTGGATTTACAACTGCCACAGTATTCAATACATTCAGGCCGGTCTTTATTTTTACCCAAACTATTCCTCAAACTGTTATAAGCAGTGCATTGAATAGTACAAAACAAGCTAAGCTGGGAATGGGTGATGATGTTTACTTTTTTGATGCATCAGGTAAAATTCTTGCCAGGATTACAAATACAGCAGGCTTTAATTATGGCTGCACTTCTGTAACCATTGACAGGGCCGGAACCAGCGCTTCGCCATTTACCGATAATGTTCCGCCTGATTATTTAATGGATAAAACGTATCGGGTTATTCCAGCAACCAACAATCCTTCGGGCCAATATACCATTATGCTTTATTATACACAAGCTGAGAAGGCCGGTTGGGAAGCAGCTACAGGAAATTCATGGAATAATATCATGCTTATTAAAACAACAGGCGCTATTTCTTCTGCCACACCTGCATCGCCCGCCGGTGCCGGAACTATTGAAACGGTAACTCCGGTTCGGGGAACTATTGGCACTGATTATACGTTGACCTATACTTTCAATACAGGGTTTTCGGGGTTTGGCGCAGGAATTATTTCTGGTGTATTACCTCTTACATTATTAAATTTTGACGGGCTTCTCCAAGGGCATTCTGTGTTGCTTAACTGGGCCACATCAACTGAAACGAATACATTTTCTTTTGAAGTTCAACATTCTTTCGATGGAAATAATTATGAAACAATTGGTAAAATTTCATCTGCAGGAAATACTAACGTAAGACATGATTATTCATACAATGATAATAAAGCAGGAGCCATTAATTATTATCGGCTTAAAATGACAGATAAAGATGGCAACTCAACTTACAGTAAAACAGTTACTATAAAAATTCACGGCTTACAGCAGAAAGTTTACGTTCAAAATAATCCTTTTGCAAATACTATTTCTCTTCGTTTTGCAAATCAGCCAAAAGAAAAAGTTACCCTTCATTTATTTGATGCAGTTGGCAAATTAATTAGCTCCAAAATATTTAATAATGTTGGAAATTCTCTTCAATGGAGTGGGCCATTTAATATTTTGAGTAAAGGAATTTATTTATTGGAAGCTAAAGTGGACGATTTAACTTTTACTTTAAGATTAGTAGAGAAATAATTTGGTTTTATATGAATAAAAGAAGTTTTATCCGTTGTTCATTTATTCCACAGTTGAATATATACATGATAATTTTATTGCAGTTTTTATGGAAAAATTCTTTTATATTTATAAATAATTCGATTTAAATCAGCTAAGTTGGATTATTCAATACAGTTGTTAACTAATCTTTAAAATATCTCTATGGAATCAGGCTTACAATTTAGAAACTTATTTACAATTTTTATTATCCCTGTTTTGCTTTTTAATACTGCAGTTGCCCAAGGTCCTGTAGATCCCAGTTCCATCATTGGAAAAGTTGTATGCGGGTACCAAGCATGGTTTAACTGCACTGGTGATAGTTCGCCCATTAATCACTGGTCGCACTGGGCCCCGGGAACTCCTCCGCAGGCTGGTATTGCGCCTAACCCAAACCCCAACCTAACGTTTGATGCATATCCCGATGTTTCGATATACAACCCTGCCAGCTTATTTCAAACCAATTTTGTCAACCAGGGAAATGGCAATCCTGCGCAACTATTTTCGTCTTTTAAACAGGATGTGGTAGATAAGCATTTTGAATTAATGCAGGCTAACGGAATTGATGGCGTGGCATTCCAGCGGTTCATTTGGGAAGTGCTGATAGATCCTGCGTATAAGGCTAACCGTGATAGCGCTGCTGTTCATGTAAGAAAAGCATCTGAGACCTATCAAAGAATGTTTTATCTCGTGTATGACCTTAGCGGCCTGGGCAATGTTCCCGCCCCGTCTGACCAGGTGCGTTTTGATTCAGTTAAAGGTGACTGGCAAAATAATATTATCGGTAATCTGAATCTCACTTCTTCGCCTATGTACGCAACACAAGGCGGCAAGCCTGTTGTGCAAATTTGGGGAATCGGGTATAATCACATCATTGGCAGCGCGGCTATACAACTTGACCTTATCAATTGGTTTAAAGCCCAGGGATGCTATGTTATTATTGGTGTGCCAACGGGCTGGCGTACCGGAACAGGTGCTTCCAACCCCGGCTGGATAAACACTTACAAAGCAGGCGACATGATTTCTCCCTGGAGTGTCGGAGCTTACACGGACCAGACCTCAACTGATAATTTTAAAACGAATTTCTTAAGCCCTGATTTAAGTTATTGTAATACTAACGGTATCGCCTATCAGCCGGTAATTTTCCCTGGCTTTTCCTGGTCTAACTGGAATGGGGGCACGCAGAATCAAATCTCCCGGAACAAAGGGAATTTTTTATGGAGACAAGTGTACAACCTCAGGCTGCTGGGTATTAAAACGGCGGAAATAGCGATGATGGATGAATTTGACGAGGGAACTGCCATTCTTCCAATGGCGGATGGCTATAATATGATCCCTACCGACCAGTATTTTGTAACAACCAGTGCAGATGGCACCTACATTTCTTCTGATTTTTATTTACGCCTTGCAAATAAGGTTACCCGGCAAATAAATCAACTGGATGGCGTAAATGCCACTATGCCTGTTTCCTATTCGGTTGGACCAATTTATTTCAGAACAAGTAATGAAGCCAAATATGACCCGCAGCCAACATGGTCTAACTCTACTGATCTGAAAAAAAATGTTACCAAATACGGAAGCAATTCAGGCAATCCCACATGCGCAACTATACAGGCGGGGCCGCATAACGGTTTATTTTCCTTAAAAATAGCCGGCAGGGACAGGTCTTCATCCAGCTCTTATGCTTATTTCAAAGTTTGGGATGTTAACATCCCCATTAGTTCAAATACTGAATTAAGCTTTTGGAATTATCCTTTAAATACGCTCGGCCGATATGCATCTGTCGATCTCATTATGACAGATGGTACATCATTAAGAGATTGTGGTGCTGTAGATGCAAATGGTATTTCTATGCATCCGGCTGCCGGAAGAGGAACAGTAAATGCATGGACTAAAACTACATGCAATATTGGTACATGGCTTAATGGAAAAACCATTGATAAAATAATGGTGGCTTACGACCATGCTTCAGCGACGGGTGATTTTAGCGCTTACTTTGATGATATTTCTATTAATACTTCCGGCACGCCGCAATCCCCTGTGGCAAAGCCAAAGCTTTCTTTTTCTGCAGTGCCTTTAAAAAACAATGTTACAGTAACCTTGCAGACATTAAGAGAATCGAATGTAAAACAGTATGAAATTGAAAGAAGCATTAACGGGGTTAACTATAACAATATAAAAACTTTGTTCCCATCAAAAAATGAGTCAGGTAATTATGAGTATATTGATGCAAATGTGATTGCTAACTTTAGCAATGTTAACCGGTTTTATTATCGCCTTAAAACAATTGAATTGGGTGGAAATTTTTCATATAGCAATATTGTAGATATTAAAACTTTTGGTGCCCAGAAAGTTTCTATACTAAATAATCCATTTAATACTGAGATTAATCTTATGCTCGCCAGGCAGCCAAAAGGTAAGGTTGTTCTGCGATTGTTTGATATAACAGGGAAATTATTGATTTCCAAAGAATTTCAAAATGCAGGAAACTATATCAGGCTTAATACACCTTCTATACCTGCAAAAGCAATCTATTTACTTGAGGCACATATAGATGGCGTGCTATTCAATAATAAAATAGTTAAAGAATAATTCATTTTCGTCTTATATAAAAAAAGAGATTCTGAACGGGTCTCTTTTTTTTGTCCCATCCTTCCAAAGGTTCCCGCTGAATTTATAGAGAATCTGGGGATAAAAATTTAGTGCAAAACATAATAAAAACACTAAAAATCAGTTAAGTAGGAAATAATCCTAATTATAAAATTTCATTATTCTATCAGCGTGTTAGCTACACAAAAAAACCAATTACATGAGGGAAGGTTTACTTATACCGGTTTATATTTTCAGAAACTTTGGTAAAACTCTAAAATCGGGCATCTTATTTATCAGTTTTTTTATTGCCATTTTATTTTTCAATACGGCTGCAGCACAGGCTCCTGTTGATCCTTCTTCCATTATTGGCAAAGTTGTTTGCGGTTACCAGGGATGGTTCAGCTGCACCGGTGATGGATCACCCATTAACCGATGGACGCACTGGTCCATTACAAACCCTCCTCAACCGGGTGTAGCACCCAATCCAAATCCAAATCTGACCTTTGAGGCTTACCCGGATGTTTCCTTTTATAATTCGGGCAGCTTATTTCAAACCAATTTTGCCAACAATGGTGATGGCACACCCTCAAAATTATTTTCAGACTATAAACAAGATGTGATAGATAAACATTTTGAATTAATGCAGGCCAACGGTATTGACGGGGTGGCATTTCAACGGTTTATAGTTGAAGTGTTGATAGATCCTTTGTTTAAAATCAACCGTGATACTGCTGCAGTTCATGTAAGGGCTTCTGCAGAAAAATATCAACGCATGTTCTACCTGGTATATGATTTATCAGGGTTAAGCAGTGTACCTGCTGCTTCTGACCAGGTAAGACTGGATAGTGTTAAAGGAGACTGGAAAAATAATATGCTCGCAAAGCTACATATCACGTCTTCACCCATGTATGGAACACAGGGCGGTAAACCAGTTGTTCAAATATGGGGTATTGGCTATAATGGAAGTACCGGTACTTCTGCCCAACAGGATAGCCTTATTACCTGGTTTAAGGCGCAGGGATGCTATGTGATAATCGGGGTGCCAACAGACTGGCGTAAGGGGGGCGGGGCATGCGTTGCAGGATTTGATAGTGTAAATTGTGGTGTAGCAGACATGATATCGCCCTGGGCAGTTGGCGCTTACAGTGATGTTACTTCAGCTAATAGTTATAAAACAAATTACCTGACTCCCGACCTGGCTTATTGCACCAGGATGGCGAAAGGTTACCAGCCCATAATTTTCCCAGGATTTTCATGGTCTAACTGGAATGGGGGAACTCAAAATCAAATCCCAAGAAATAAAGGATTGTTTTTATGGCAACAGGCTTACAATCTCCGGCAACTAAATATAAATACTGCTGAAATAGCTATGATGGATGAATATGATGAGGGTACGGCTATTTTACCCATGGCAGACGGATATAATATGATCCCCACTAACCAGTATTTTGTTACTACCAGTGCAGACGGTACTTATTTATCTTCTGATTTTTATTTAAGGCTTGCATCAAAAGTTACGAGGCAAATAAACCAGCTTGATGCTTCCAGCTCAACATTTTCAGTACCATACTCTCTTGCCCCTTTATATTTCAGAACAAGTAATGAAGTAAAATATGACCCAATAGCCAGTATCAGTAATAATACCAGGACAGGAGTTACCGGCCAATCGTGTACTAACAGTACGACTATACCAAGGAGGGGTTTGTATTCTTTAAAAATTACCGGAACTGATAATTCTTCGTCAACATCCTATGCATATTTTAATACTTTCGCCGTAAATATTCCTGTTACCCTTACAACAGATTTGCGGTTTTGGACCTACCCGGTAAATGCTTTGGGAAGGTATATTTCAGTAGATCTTGTGATGAGCGATGGCACTACTTTAAGAAGCACGGCCGCAACTGATATATCAGGAGTAACTATGCATCCCGCAACGGGAAGAGGTACAGTAGGCTCATGGACTGAGACAAGATGTAACATCGGGCAATGGCTTAGCGGGAAAACAATTTCGGAAATCCTGGTGGCTTATGATCATGGACCGGCCACAGGAAGCTTCACCGGTTATATTGACGATATATCTGTAAATGAGGAATCCTATTCTGTGTTACCGGTAAAATTATTATCGTTCTCAGTCAGGGCTGTACAAAATGATGTTTCATTACAATGGCAAACTACTGAAGATTCAAACTTAAAACAATATGACATTGAAAGAAGTATTGATGGCATTAATTTTAATACCATAACCACTTTACCTGTTACTAAAGAAACAGGAATAAAAAATTATTCTTTTGCTGATGTTAATGTTTTTTTGAATTTTAATACTACCAACCGTTTTTTTTATCGCCTTAAGATGGTTGACCCCGATGGAAAAAATACCTATAGTACAATACAAACAGTAAGCATTAAAAGAAATGCTTTTATAATGAAATTATTTCCCAATCCTTTTGTTGATAAAATAGATGTAACAGTTAACGCTGCAAAAGATGATTACATCAATGCAGTGATAACAGGTGTTACCGGCAATACGTTAATTAATACAAAGATTAAAGTATCGAAAGGAGCTTCATCTGTTTCTATCAAAAACCTGGAGAGCCTTGCTAAGGGAATATATTTTTTAAAGCTGGCTATGGGCGATGAACAGGCAATTTATAAAATTGAAAAATAAAAATTCTAAAAATAAAACTATAGTTAAAAATTGATTTAAGAATTAATGAAAAATCCAAATCCGCATGAAAACTTTTAAATCTATTCGTAAACTATCAATCCTCCTATCGGTATTGATGGTTTTTATTACTGGTGTTGCAAAGGCAACAACTAAAACTTCAGTAGCCACAGGCAACTGGAATACCTCTGGTACCTGGTCGCCCAGCGGAGTACCTGCAGCAGGAGACATTGTTATTATCAATACTACTGTAACCCTTAACGTCAATGCCAATTGTGCGAGTCTGACAATCAATAGTGGAAAAACTCTTAAAGGCCAAACGTTCACAATCAATATTGGAGGAAATTTTACCAATAACGGCACTTTTACTTTTGCTACATCAACTATTAATTTTAATACGGGTGGTAACAGTATTATTGGCGGATCGACAAAAACTACTTTTTATAATCTTACTATCAATAAAACAACTACTACAGCAACAGTTTCAAATTCTACATTAGGTTTTATTGTATCTAATGATTTAACATTGACACAGGGAAATATGGTTCTGTCAGCATCGGGTATGACTCATTATTATATAGTAGTAGGCAATTTTATGGTGGCATCAACAGGAACCTTTACCCATAATGCCAGCTATGACAATGCTGATACTTATTTTCAGGTCAATGGAGATTTTAGCATCAACGGAACTTATACATATACCGGTTTTACACCTGCTATCTGGATGAATAGCGGAGGAGTAACTGCTACGCATTTTATCAATACCGGTACCACGTCACTTTGGAAATTATTTTTAAGAGCGGGAGATTTCAAGGCAAACGGACCGGTCACTGTCAATGAGGAGTTTTTTGCCATGTGGGACAGTATAGGAGGCTCATTCCACACCAATGGTCAAACGGTTAATGCAAACTGGGGGGTTGTTATTAGTGGTGGCACTGTATATGTGGACGGTGGAACTTTAACGGTCGGCAATTCGGTAGGCGGAATGTTAGTTGGAAGAACTTTTACGAAGGATGGAGACCTTCAGGTAAGTTCCGGAACTTTAAATGTTACCGGTGGAGGTATATATCTTGGTACGCCCTCTTCAACTACACCCAAAGGCACCTGTACACAATCAGGAGGAACTATAAATACTGCCCTCTTAGATATGGGGAAAAATTGTTCGTTTACCCAATCAGGCGGTATTAATAACCTTAGCACCTTAAATATAAATTATAGCAGTAGTACCTATAGCCAAACTACAGGCACACCTACTTTAAACATCGCAGGCAACCTTACCAATAATGGAGTGTTTAGTACTAGTACAGGCACAGATCTTATTAACATCGGGGGAAACTGGACTAATAACCTCACATTTACAACTTCTTCTACAAACACAGTAACCTGCAATGGCTCGGCTAACCAGGTTATTGGAGGAACTGCTGCAAATACTTTTAATAATTTAATAATTAATCCATCAGCAGGCATTACGGTTTCTGCTGTTACTAATAATATCTCAATACTTAGTAATCTTACTGTTTCGTCAGGTATATTTGACCTTGGAACACTTTCCTGTAACAGGTCAACATCAGGTGGAACATTAAGTGTTGCTTCAGGTGCAACTTTGAAACTTGGTGGAGGATCAGGAGGTGCAACGGGAAGCAATTTTCCGAATAGTTTTACCACTAATACACTAAATGCAAACAGCACTGTAGAATATAATGGAAGCGTAGCGCAAACAATTTATGCGACCCCTACTTATGGGCACTTAACATTATCAGCAGGTAATATAAAAACAGCCGGGGATAATCTGACAGTTGCAGGCAACCTGACCATTAACTCTACTGCAACTTTTGCCGGAAGCACCTTCATTCATAGCATCGGTGGAAACTGGTATAATAATGTTTCTTCAACCGCTTTTGACCGCGGAACTTCAGAGGTTGGTTTTAGTGGGAGCGTTGCACAAACAATTGGCGGCACAGCCGGTACTTCATTTTATGGATTGGTTATGGCAAATACAGCAGGGGTTAGTATTTCAGCAGGTGACGCAATTGATGTATATGGCTATTTAAATTATTCCGGTACAGGTGAATCTTTAACTACCAATGATATGCTTACGTTAAAATCCACTGCTACTAATACTGCGTGGATAGGCGATATGACTGGCAATACTATTACAGGTAAAGTAACTGTTGAGCGATATATTTATTCTCATAAGGCATGGCGGTTTTTATCCATACCTACCAATACAGTACAAACGGTAAAACAAACCTGGCAGGAAGGCTGCGGCGCCAATCTTAACTGCGTTGCTAATTATGGAACACAAATTACGGGAACCGGAGGCACTGCGGCGGGTTTTGATCTTTACTCACCTGCCCCTTCTATGAAAACCTATAATACCGTTACCAATTCGTGGGCGGGCATTTCCAATACTAATGCAACCATTAAAGCTACAGATGGTTATATGATTTTTATAAGAGGAGACAGAACGGCTACAGCCATCAATTCAATTCCTACCCAAACAGTTTTACGTACCCAGGGTGATTTGTATACCGGAGACCAGGCAGCCATAATTGTTAATCCGGGGAAATTTGCTGCCATTGGTAATCCTTATGCATCAGCATTAGATATGCGCAACATCACCAAAACAGGAATGAAAAATTTTTTCTATGTATGGGATCCCAACCTGGGTGGTAGTTATGGCTGGGGAGGATATCAGACATTTTCTTATAATGGAAGTGATTATATAATTACTCCTGGTTTGGGCAGCTATGGAGCAACCGGCAGTGTAAGCAATTACATACAAAGCGGGCTGGCATTCTTTGTACAGGCCACAGCCGGTGGTGGAAGTGTTACTTTAAAGGAGGGCGCTAAAACCAGTGGAAGTGCACAGGTTTCAATTCCTTCCAGGCTGCCGCAATCTGCAGCATCAGTCCCTGTTGGACTTTTACCATCTGAATTGCGTACCACTTTATATGGAGTTAATGCAGATAACAGTACTTATATCGTTGATGGAATACTCAATAATTACGGGGATGATTATAGCAATAGTGTAGATGATATGGATGCCATCAAGTCTACAAACTCTGGAGAGAATCTTTCCATAAAAACATCTAATCAATTATTAGTGATAGAAAGAAGGCATAGCATTATCCTGCAGGACACCATTTCCCTCAACCTTGCCAACGTAAGAGTTCAGCGATACCGCTTTGAATTTATAGCCGGTAATCTTGAGCAGCCGGGTCTTACCGGTTATTTGGAAGACAGCTATCTGAGTACAAGAACCCTGCTCAATTTGAGCGGCACAACCACAATAGATTTTTCTGTAGTGAATGTCGCAGGTTCTTATGCAGTTAATCGTTTCAGGATAGTGTTTGCTCCGGCAGCGGTATTGCCCTTAACCATTACATCCGTAAATGTTTACCAGGTAAATGAGAATATAGCGGTAGAATGGAAAGTGGAAAATGAAAGCAACATGAAGCAATATGAAGTAGAGAAATCTGCGGATGGTAATCATTTTACAAAAGCCAGTACAGTTGCCGCCAACAATGCAGCAGTAAACAAATATGCGTGGCTGGATGCACAAGTGGCAACAGGCTATAATTATTACCGTATAAAAAGCATAGATATAAATGGCAAAATAAAATACAGCGATGTGGTAAAAGTATTTATAGGAAAAGGCAAACAGGAAATAACAGTATATCCTAACCCAATACTAAATAACACCATCAATCTTCAATTGGTGAATCAGCCTGCAGGGAGTTATAAAGTAAAACTGCTAAACAATGCAGGGCAGCAGTTATTAGAAACAAGCATACAACATGCAGCAGGCAGCAGCGCAGAATTAATTACTATAAAACGAAAGCTTCCTCAAGGTACTTACCAGTTAGAGGTTATAAAGCCCAATCATGAGATAGTAACCAATAAAGTAATTTATTAAAACAGAAGTAAAATCTTCTGGCTGATAAACGGAAAACGTTACCTTAGACTTTAAAATAGTCAATATGAAAAAGATAATGTTTCCCGTTTTTTTTATCGCCATTATTTGTAGTTGTAATAATGATAAAAAGAAAGTTGAGGAAACAGAAACCAATGATAAAGTAGGTGTTCCAAACGTGAATGGCAATATTCCTGATACTACAAATGCAATAGACCTGACTACTCATAAAGATTCTGCAACAAAAAAAACAGATTCAGTAAAGTGAGCAGGCAAAAATTATATTTTTAATTTTTTAAGATAATCTGCATTTCCTTTGGCAGCTTCAAGTGAGGTCATATTATCATAGTGTTCCTGTTCAACAAAATAATATTGTAATCCATTTTTTTGTCCAACTTTTAAAATTTTAGCGAAATCAATTTCACCCTGGCCTGCAACGCAGGAAGCATCATGATTTGAAAGTGGGACATTTTTTTTACGGTCTTTTATATGGCATAAACGAAATCGGTTCGGATACTTACTAAACCATTTAATCGGGTCTGCACCAGCAGTAACTACCCAATAAATATCCATTTCAAAATCAACAAGAGATGGATCGGTATTTTGCATAAGAACATCTTCAGCAACAAAACCAGATTCTCTTGTGGTAAAAGCCTGGTCATGATTATGAAAAGCAAATTTTAATCCCTTTGTTTTACATATTTGCCCTTTTTCATTAAATACATCAGCGGCTTTTTTATATTCATCTTTACTCATGTGGGCCTCATCATTTAAACTTGGGGCAATTAAATATTTCATTCCTATTTCTGCAGCTTCATTCGCTTTTCGATCAAAGTCTTTATTAATATCACAATGGCTTGAAATAATTTGCATTCCCAAATCATCCATATACTTTTTAAATTCAGTATTTTTCATTCCCCAAAACATGCCCATTGCGCCTTCAAAGCTTTCAACTTGTTTATAGCCCATTGCAGCAACCTGTTTCAACACTCCTTTTGGATCTTTTGGCATTACATCTCGCAAAGTATATAGTTGTAATCCAAATTCTCTTAAAGAGCCGGTTGAGCCCATCTTAGATGATGATGAACAACCTAATAATTCGCCAGATATTGCTGTTATAGCTATTCCTGCGGCTGCACTTTTTATAAAATCTCTTCGTCTATAGGTCATCGTTAGAATATTATTTTTTTATAAAATCAAGCCCATGCTTTATCGCCTTTTGCATAAGGCACACAACCATCAAATCTTCCGGGGGTTTCTACATAACGTCTTGCCTGGGTGCAGCCAATTTCTGAAGTAAAGTATCCAAGCAGTGTAAGCTCTTTCATCATGCGGAAATAGTGAGAAGGATCATCAGGCTTTTTATTTTTCATATAATCTTTTTGCTCAGCATCAAGCTTTACTAATAAATCATGGCGCTGCTGCGGGGTAATTTTCATGAAGGAATTATCATAAGTTTTGTTTGAAAAATCATCCAGCTTACCCATTCCTTCATGAAATGTTTTTTGATCTTTGCTATCATAACAATCATTGACCATTACTGTCATAAACTGCCCGACCTTTGCAGCTTTTGCACCGGGAGTTTTTGTAGTGGGTAAAATGGTATCTGCAATTTCATCAAGCAAAGAAACATCAGCATCATTAAAGGTCATTGATACACCTGTGTTGCTTTTGCAACCAGATAAGAATGCATTGCTGCCTACTAACGTTCCGCCTAACAGGATTGAAATATATTGTACTGCTTCTCTTCTTTTCATAATTTTATTTTTTAAACATTTAAACTAAATCCTTTAGAATATTCACGTTTTATAAATTGATTCACCAAATCAAAATTGGTAACCTTCATATTTTCATTATCCCATAAAAGTTTTATATAACGGCCCGGGTAAACGAAATCATTACTGTTAGCTTTTGGAACTCTTATATCAAACCCTCTTATTGCGAGGTTTGCCATTAAAAGTGCTTCTGTTAACGGGCCTGCTGTTTCAAATGGTGAACTTACTTTTTTATTTCCATGACCTGCAATGCACGCTTCCACCCATTGCGCATAATGCCCCTCTGCACCGCCCGGCACTCTTTCCAAAGTTTGTTTCACTTGTATTTCGGCTGTTCTTTTTGTTGGAAGAAGTTGTGGATTTGCTCCGTAAGTGGCACACATCATTTTACCTTTTGTTCCAATAAATAATGTGCCATTACCACCATCACCAAAAAGTTCATTAGGTAATAATTCTTCAGGCCTTTCCGGTTGTATGCCGCCATCCATCCAATGCACTGTTACTTCGCTATCTGTTTTTGAAGTTTTAGGAAAAGTAAGAATTACATGGCTTGAAGGTGGGCAGCTATCAGGGAAATAGCCACGTTTAAATTCATCTACATATACACTTCCTACACTTGCCTGCACATCTTTTACATACTTAAGATTCAATACTTCAAATGCAGGTTCCATTATATGGCAACCCATATCGCCCAAAGCGCCGGTACCATAATCCCACCAGCCGCGCCAGTTAAAGGGTACCAGCTTTTCTATATAATCTTTGTAAGGAGCAGTGCCTAACCAAAGCTTCCAGTCTAACTCTTTTGGTACTTCCGCTTTTGTGGAAGGCCACGGAATTCCCTGCGGCCACACGGGCCTATCGGTCCAGCAATACACGGTGTGTACTTTTCCAATAACATCTGCATTATACCATTCCACTAACTGGCGTACACCATCACCAGAGGCGCCCTGGTTGCCCATTTGTGTAACTACTTTGTAGCGTTTAGCCGCATCCGTTAGTACACGTGCTTCATATAAATCATGGGTTAACGGCTTTTGAACATATACGTGCTTGCCGAGTTGCATGGCAGAATAAGCAGCCACAGCATGTGTATGATCAGGAGTAGATACGGAAACAGCATCAAAGTTTTTATGCTCCTTATCCAGCATCTCTCTCCAGTCCTTATAATATTTTGCTTTCGGAAAATTATTGACTGTCATTGCCGATCTTCTTTCGTCCACATCGCATAGAAAAACAATATCGGCTTTTCCACTTTTATAAAAATTGGCGATATCGCTTTCCCCTTTTCCACCTACACCTACTCCGGCAATAGCCAATCTATCACTGGGTGCTATAAATCCTTTACCTCCTAATACATGCCGCGGAAGAATAATAAAACCTGCGGCAGTGATTGCAGTGTTTCTTAAAAATTCTCTTCTTGAACTACTTAATAATTTTTCTTTTGGTTCAGACATATTTTTTAATTAAAAATTAAATGTTTCCTTTTTTCAATTCGCTCACAGCATGGTCAGCGGCTCTTGCAGTCATGGCCATATAGGTTAATGACGGGTTTACGCAATTAGCTGAAACCATGAAGGAACCATCTGTAACAAAAACGTTGGGTGCATCCCACACCTGGTTCCATTTATTTAATACAGAAGTTTTCTGATCATTTCCCATGCGTGCCGTTCCCATTTCGTGTATACCTCTACCGATAGTTCCGTCGCCGACATGTCCCTTTACATCTTTAACGCCCGCAGCCTCCAGCATTTCAATTGCATCATTTTGCATATCAACCCGCATCTTTTTTTCGTTGTCTCTCCATTCCGCGTCAAACGCAATCACGTTTAATCCCCATTTATCCTTTTTGCTTTTATCTAACGTCATTTTATTTTCGTGATAGGGCAAAATTTCTCCAAAGCCACCGATGCCCATTTTCCATTCACCTGGTTCGCCTAACGCATCTTTAAAATCGCCACCAATGTTCAATTCTGCAACATCGCGGCTCCATCCATCCCTGCTCGCACCACCCTGGTATCCGAAGCCCCTCAGGTAATCTCTTTTATCACCCAAAATATTTCTAAACTGGGGAATGTAAACGCCATTGGCGCGTCTTCCATAATAATATTTATCATCATAACCATCAACCTTACCCGAAGCACCAATGCCGAGATGGTGATCCATTATATTATGCCCTAGTTCACCGCTGCTGCTTCCCAATCCATCAGGCCAAATATCAGTTGCAGAATTCATCAATATCCATGCGCTGTTGAATGTTGAGGCATTCAGGAAAATTATTTTTGAAAAGTATTGATATGTTTTATTTGTTTCTGCATCGAGTACCTCAACCCCTGTTGCTTTTTTTGTGTCTTTATCATACAAAATTTTTGTAACGATTGACCATGGACGCACCGTAAGATTTTTGGTAGCCATGGCTGCTGGCAGCGTGGAAGATTGTGTACTGAAATATGCGCCATACGGGCATCCCAGCCAACATTTGTTCCTATATTGACAATTGGTTCGGCCGGGTAATGGCTCCGTAATATTTGCCGTGCGACCAATAATCATGCGCTTGGCCTTATAATGTTCATTAATTCTTGATGCAACATCTTTCTCAACACAATTCATTTCCATAGCCGGTAAAAAATGACTATCCGGTAATTGTGGTAAGTTTTCATTTGAACCAGAGATACCTGCGAATTTTTCTACATAAGTGTACCACGGTTCGATATCCTTGTAGCGGATGGGCCAGTCGATGGCAATACCGTCTTTTGCGTTCGCCTCAAAACTTAAATCGCTCCAGCGGTAACTTTGCCTTCCCCACAGTAACGAACGACCGCCCACATGATATCCCCTGAACCAATCCATTCTTTTAATTTCTGTATAAGGACTGTCTTTATCATTAGCCCACCAATCGAGGTTTTCTTCGTTTAAAGGATAATCTCTTTTTAGTACAGGATAATCTTTTATCATTTGCTGTGTGCGCCCGCCACGATGTGGAAATTCCCATTGGCCTTTTGTTGCATTTACATAATCTTTCACATGCACAATGTCTTTACCTCTTTCAAGCATTATTGTTTTTAATCCTTTTTCAGTAAGTTCTTTTGCTGCCCAGCCGCCTGAGATGCCGGAGCCAATAACAATTGCATCATAAGTGTTGTCTGCCATAAAATATTATTATTTTAAATTTTTAATTGTTGATTAGATGAAATTAAGAACTACCTAAATCCCTCTTTGGGGGATTAGGGGGCTTTATACATCACAAATTTTTATTGCTTCTTTTAATGAATCTAATTTATTCTTATAAGTTGGTTCAAACTCCTGTGCGACATAACCTTTGAAACCGGTTGCTACAATTGCTTTCATCACAGCGGGATAATACAATTCCTGTGTATCATTAATTTCATGCCTGCCCGGAATACCGCCAGTATGGTAGTGAGCAATATATTGATGGTAATCCCTGATGTTTCTTATAATATCTCCTTCCTGGATTTGCATGTGATATATGTCGAAAAGCAATTTAAAATTTTCTGAACTAATGCGTTTGCATAATTCTGCACCCCATTCAACCCGATTGCACATATAATCTTTATGATCAATTTTGCTGTTGAGCAATTCCATTATCATGGTTACTCCATTTTTTTCAGCAAAAGGTAATATTTTTTCTAATGCAGCTTTACAATTTTTCATTCCTGTTTCATCATCCATTCCTTCACGCTTGCCACTAAAACAGATAAGATTTTTATATCCTGCTTTTGACATTATTGGTATTACTTCTAAATATTCTTTTATAAGCTGCTCATGATATTTTGGGTTATCTAATCCATTGTATAAATTATTTTCGCCGGCAGTGTAGCACATAGAACTGTAAACGCCATGTTTCTGTAAAGTAGGCCAATCCTTTGGTCCAACCAAATCAATAGCATTAAAACCTATTTCTTTTACTGCTTCGCATAATTCATCTAATGAAAGATAACCGAATGTCCATCTCGAAACTGAATGATTAATATTGCCTTTCAATGTATATTTTTTTTCTTCTTCAAAATTTTTTGCAAAAGAAATGGCAGGCGCAACAATTGCAACTGAAGTACCTAATGCAATATTTTTAAGTAATGTTCTTCTGCTTTGTTTTGTTTCCATAGTTTAAATATTCAAACTTTGATCTGTTACTGGCTTCTCATTTTTATCGTTAAAGAAAATGGCAAATAATAAAAATACAACAAATGCTATACCTGAAGGAATGATCCAAACCATTTTCCAGTCAAAACTGGTTTCTGAAATTTTATAAGTATCTGTTATAAGCCCGGCTACTTTAAACCCGATGAGCATGCCTACGCCATAGGTTGCCAAGGTAATTAATCCTTGTGCGGCGCTTTTATATTTTATACCGGCTTTGGCATTCGTATATATTTGCCCGGAAACAAAAAAGAAATCGTAACAGACGCCATGTAAAGCAATACCAATAATTATCATAAAGCTTAATTCATTGGCATTACCATAAGAAAACAATGCATACCGAATTGCCCATGCCAGCATGCCTATCAAAATGGTTTTCTTAAAGCCAAACTTTTTAAAGAAGATAGGTAACATTAATAAAAATAATACTTCAGATATTTGCCCTATCGTCATTTTTCCTGTAGGATTGCTAACGCCAATATTTGATAGAAACGGATTTGCATTCTGATAATAAAAGGCTAACGGGATACAGATAAGGATAGACGCAATAAAGAATAAAGCGAAGTTTTTATCCTTTAATAATTTCAAAGCATCCAAGCCAAGTATATCAGATAATTTTACTTTAGTACCGGGTAAAACTTTAGGCGGCGTTTTAGGCAATGTAAAACTAAAGATGCCTAAAACTGCTGAAGCGATTGATGCCAACAGAAAAGTATTTCTCATTAAACCTGCTTTCACACTGGCTTCAGCATCCCAAAGAAAAACAAAGCTGATTAATAATCCCGCAATAATCCATCCTATGGTTCCCCAAACCCTGATGCTTGAAAATTCTTTTTCAGGGTCATTCATTTGATTAAAAGAAATTGAATTTACCAATGCAAGCGTTGGCATAAACAAAATCATATACGCTAAAACGTATGGATAAAAAACAGTAATCTCACTAGCGTTATACATCTGGTACATAAGCACTGCGCCTATAAGATGTAAAATAGCAAGAATTTTTTCAGCATTAAAAAACCTGTCTGCAATTAAACCAATAATGAATGGAGCAATGATAGCTCCCCACGATTGTGTGGAAAATACAGATCCGGTTTGTGCTCCGGTAGCGCCAAGGTTATTAAATAAAAAAGTGCCTAAGGTTACAAACCATGCACCCCAAATAAAAAACTCAAGAAACATCATAAAAGAAAGCTGCAACCGTGTAGTTAATTTCATTGCCAATTTTTAACAGGTTAATTATGGAAATATTAAATGTACTATTTTTAATACAAGAAATCAGTTATGTAAATATTTTTTTTAAACATTTATAAAATTTATATATTCTCTGATTATTTCTGAAAGAATGATTTTTAAAAAAATATAAGTATGAGAAAATTAAGAATGGGAATGGTTGGCGGCGGAAAAGATGCGTTTATAGGAGCCATACATAGAATTGCTGCGAACATGGATGGATTGATTGAACTATGCTGCGGAGCTTTAAGCATTCATCCTGAAATTGCAAAGGAGTCAGGTAAAATATTATTTCTTCCTGAAGACAGAACCTATCTTACTTATGAAGAAATGATACAAAAAGAAAGTAAGTTGCCTGCAGATAAGCGTATTGATTTTATAACTATTGTTACGCCAAATTTTGCACATTATGCTCCCGCAATGATGGCATTGGATAATGGCTTTAATGTTGTTATTGAGAAGCCCATGACCTTTACTTTGGATGAAGCAAAAGAATTAAAAAAGAAAGTAGAAGAAACAGGTTTATTATTATGCCTCACGCATACTTACTCTGGTTACCCAATGGTGAAGCAGGCACGCGCCATGGTACAGGAAGGTAAATTGGGAAAGCTTAGAAAAATTATTGTCGAATACCCACAAGGCTGGCTCAGCAGGTTATCAGAAAGAGAAGGAAATGCGCAGGCGTCGTGGCGTACTGATCCTAAAAAATCCGGAAAAGCAGGCGCAATGGGCGATATAGGAACACATGCTGCACACCTTGCAGAATATATTTCTGGATTAAAAATTACAAAGCTTTGTGCCGACTTAAATATTGTAGTAAAAGGAAGAGCATTGGATGACGATGGAAATGTTTTATTAAAATTTGCCCAAGGGCCACAAAGGACTCCATTGGAGGCTACTGATGGAGAGAATGATGTTGCAGGAGTTTTGATTGCAACACAAATTGCAGCAGGCGAAGAGAACAATTTAAAGATAAGAATTTATGGAGAAAAAGGCGGACTTGAATGGGCGCAGCAAGAGCCGAATACTTTATTGGTTAAATGGCTTGATGAGCCAACACAAATTTTAAGAGCAGGATCTAATTATACAAATGTATTAAGCAGCTATGCAACAAAAAATTGCAGAACACCCGGCGGCCATCCTGAAGGCTATCTTGAAGCCTTTGGAAATATTTATCACAATTTTGCACAAACATTATTATGCAAACTTGATGGAAAAGAACCTACCAAAGAAATGCTGGATTTCCCAGGCGTTGATGATGGGGTTCGTGGCATGGCATTCATAGAAAATGTAGTAGCATCAGGAAATTCAAAAGAAAAATGGACTGAGTTTAAAATGTAATTTTTTAATAATCCTTGTCCTCTCCTTTGTCCGAAAGAACTTCTTCGGAGGAGGGGGTTGGGGGTAAGGCTAAATAAATCAGATGAAAACAATTAAAGGCCCCGGAATTTTTTTAGCACAATTTATCGGCTATGAACCACCATTCAATGATCTTAAAAGCATTTGCCAATGGGCAAAAGATTTGGGTTTTATTGGTGTACAGCTTCCAACATTGGATGCAAGATTTATTGATTTGCAAAAAACTGCTGAAAGCAAAACTTATGCTGATGAATTGAAAGGAATGATCAATGAATGCGGATTAGAAATTACAGAACTCTCCACGCATTTACAGGGACAATTGATAGCTGTAAATCCTGCTTACGATTCTTTATTCGATGGCTTTGCACCGGAAGCATATCGCAACAATCCAAAGAAAAGAACTGAATGGGGAGTACAGCAATTGAAATATGCAGCCAAGGCTTCACAAAATTTAGGCCTGAATGCACACGCAACTTTTAGCGGCGCTTTATTATGGCATTCATTTTATCCCTGGCCGCAGCGGCCAGAAGGTTTGGTGGAAGAAGGATTTAAAGAATTGGCTAAAAGATGGCTTCCTGTTTTAAATTATTTTGACGAATGTGGTGTTGATGTTTGTTATGAAATTCATCCTGGTGAAGACTTGCATGATGGAATTACTTATGAAATGTTTTTAGAAGAAGTAAACTTTCATTCAAGAGCCTGTCTGTTATATGATCCTTCGCATTTCATTTTGCAATGTCTCGATTATTTGGCTTACATTGATAATTATCATGAGCGCATAAAAGCGTTTCATGTAAAAGATGCAGAGTTTAATCCAACGGGTAAACAAGGCGTGTATGGCGGTTATCAAAGCTGGGTAAACCGTGCCGGTCGTTTTCGTTCGCTGGGTGACGGCCAGGTTAATTTCAAATCTGTCTTCAGTAAAATGGCACAATATGATTATCCAGGCTGGGCCGTGCTGGAATGGGAATGTTGTTTAAAAAATTCGGAAGATGGTGCACGGGAAGGAGCGGAGTTTATCAAAAAAAATATTATTCGCGTAACAGAAAAAGCATTTGATGATTTTGCAGGAACAATAAAGAATGAACAATTAAATCGTTCTGTTTTAGGAATTGAATAAGGTGTCAAGTATCAGGCATTATCAAACTCTGAACTAAGAACTCTGAATTAAGAACTCTGAATATTAAAACTAAATTTTAACTTTAATTACTTAAAATGAAACTAACTAAATTATCTCTTTTATTTTTTGCGTCTATGCTATACGTTAGTAACAGCTTTTCCCAGGTAAATGCCCCGGATAACGGACTTACTCAAAAAGAAAAAAGCAATGGCTGGAAATTATTGTTTGACGGGAAAACTTCAACCGGCTGGCATACTTATGGAAAGCAAACTGCAGGTAAAGCCTGGGTTGTACAGGATGGTGCATTTTACTTAAATGGAGAAAACAGAAAAAAACTTGGCGATGATGAAGGGGGCGATCTCGTTACAAATGATGAGTATGAAAATTTCGATTTAAAGCTTGATTGGAAGATCGGTGTAAAAGGAAACAGCGGAATTATATTTTACATACATGAAGATATAGCTAAATATCCTGCTACTTATATGACTGGCATGGAAATGCAGGTGCTGGATAACGGTACACCTACACGCAGGGGACATGACGATGCAAGACTATATTCGCACAGGGCAGGGGATTTGTATGATCTGCTTGCATCAAGAGATCTTGTGCATCCGCAAGGTGAATGGAATCATGTGGAAATAATTTCAGTAAATGGCAAGCTTGATTTTTATATGAATGGAGAACATTCTCTGTCCACAAGTTTATGGGATAATAACTGGAAGCAAATGATTGCAATCAGCAAGTTCAAAGATATGAACGGCTTTGGTACTTTTAAGAAAGGAAAAATTTCTTTACAGGATCATGGTGAAGATGTGTGGTTTAAAAATATAAGAATTAAGAGGCTTTAAATACAATTATAACGTTTAATTATAACGTTTAAGGCTAAACGCTAATAGGTTTAGATATAAAATTATTAGAAATTCCTTTTTAATCTGTTAATGCTGTTAATTAGCGTTGTATTTTTGGATCAATATCTTTTATCATATCAATGGCTTGTTGGGTAACAAACCATGTTAGCTGAGATTTTCCATTTTGTTGAATCAAGTGGCTGCTAATCAATCCGCGTTTTATTAAAGGTATTACTGAACCTTTAATATCTTTTGGCCCAAATAAAACATTACTCTTTTGCATATTACATGCAAGCTGTAATGTTTTAATCATTAATTTAGTTAAAGGACGCTGGGTATCTTTTATAAAATATTGATCAGGAAATGAAAGTATAAGGGCCAAAGGTTTTGCTTTTTTATCTTGTAATGTAATACAGTTTTATGGCCGTAACGAATATGATTAAGCAACATACATAATGCGCAAATCAAGCTTAGATCATTATTAATACAAATTGATAAAATGAATGTAGTGATAAGAAAAGCTAACGAGCATGACTTTCCAGTTGTACTATCGTTAATAAAAGAATTTGCTGTATTTCAAAAAACGCCGGCAAAGGTTACAATTACTTTGGAAGAAATGATAAAAGCAAAAAATGTTTTCCTATGCCTGGTGGCAGAAGTTGATAAAGCAATTGTTGGATTTGCTACTTTCTTTTTTGCTTATTATTCATGGGCTGGAAAAGGTTTATATCTCGATGACTTATATGTAACGGAAGCTTTTAGAAAACAGGTAATTGGAAAAACACTTTTGGATACAGTAATCGATATTGCTAAAGCTGAACAATGTAAAAAAGTTCGTTGGCAGGTATCAACTTGGAATACAAATGCAATTGATTTTTATAAAAAAATGGGAGCTGCTATTGATGCGACAGATATTAATTGCGATTTTAATTTAAAAACAAGTATTGAAAACATGGCTTAAAGTTCTTCAGTTCTTCCATTTTGCAAAGTGCTCACATTTGTTTTTTTTGCTGCAGGCTACAGAAAATATAATATGCATTATATTTTCAAATATCATTCCCTGGTGCAAACAAATATTGTTTACTTAACATAAAAGCTTTGCAGGAAGTGGGTTATCAATAATCAACCCTGGACTGGCTATCAGCTATTAATTTCATTACTAAGCCACCAACAATAATAATTGCTCCTGCAAAGAGTATTGGAAAAGTATTTCCTTTAGAAGCTTTTAGTTTTTTCTTTTGCTCTTTGTTTTCCATTTTTTTTTATTTAAAATATTTGAACATAAATTTTATTTATTAATTACTGCAATAATTTTTGTAACAGTTTACAAAAAATCTTATGCCTGAATCGCTTCAAATGTTGTGCCGAACTAAATAGATTAATTTAAAACTTTTTTTTAATTTAGTAAAAATTTTCTAATTATTAAAAAAATATTTTTAGGATTAAAAAAAATCTTACATTGATAAACTGATATGCTATCAACCAAACAACGTATTATTCTAAAGGCTGAAAAACTTTTTTTTGAACATGGCATTGCTAATGTACGTCTTCAGCAAATTGCTGATGAAACCCATATCAGCGTGGGAAATCTCGCTTATCATTTCAACAATAAAGAAGCAATTGTGGAAGCTGTTTATCATAGTTTGATAGAAGAGCTTTCCGACATTCTTATAGTTAGTAAAATTTATCCCGGGCTTAGCAGCTTCGATACAAAATTTTCCCGGCTCTATAAATTTATGGAGAAAAATGTTTTTTATTTTACTAATTTTTGGGAGATTAAACGAAATTACCCATTGGTAAATGAAAGAATGCAGCATATAAATAATAAAATACTTTCAAAGCTTAGAAAACGTATTAGTGATAATGTAAAAAGAGGAGTCATAAAAAAAGAAGAGCATAAAGGATCTCACGATTTGCTTGCAAAGGCATTGCTTCTTTCTATCAATAGCTGGATGCCTCAACAACTTCTGAATGAAAATCGTGTGAAAGAGGAAATTTTTCAAAAGTTTTTATGGAATCTTATTTACCCATACTTTACAGAAAAGGGAAAGAAAGAATTCAAAGCTTTAAATCATTTTAAAGGAGATTAAATAAAGCGGAGATTTTTTAGCATGATTATTGATAATTTTTTTATTACGAATATTTGTAAAAAAAAAAATTAGAAAATCTTTTCTAAATTAGAATTAATCTATATCTTTAAAAAACCTTTATAACAATCAACGTTATTTTCCAATCTCCAAACACTTGTTAGATACATCTTTTTAAAAATATATAAAATCAAAAATTATGGCCCAAAATTCAGTAACCGATGTTCATATTATCTGGTTGACTACTGGTCTAAGTTGTGATGGCGATTCAGTTGCAATGACCGGTGCAGTTAATCCAAGTCTGGAAGATATTGCTCTTGGTGCAATACCCGGTCTTCCTACAGTTCACATTCATAGCCCGGTAATCTCTTATGAAAATGGCGATGAACTTATGGCATGGTGGTATAAAGCAGAAAGGGGAGAGCTTGATCCCTTTGTATTAATATTAGAAGGATCGGTACCAAATGAAGAAGCCATTAAAGATACAGGAGGCCATTGGGCGGCTATGGGTGCTACCGGCCCTTTTGGAGACCCCATCACTACCAATTCATGGCTTGACAGGCTTGCTCCAAAAGCTGCTGCCGTAGTAGCATTAGGTACGTGTGCTACTTATGGCGGTATTCCGGCAATGAAAAATAATCCTACCGGTGCTATGGGTCTTCCCGATTATCTGGGTTGGAAATGGAAATCAAAAGCAGGGTTGCCAATTGTTTGTATTCCGGGATGTCCTGCACAACCAGATAATACTACAGAAACACTTTTATATCTTGTTTTTCAATTAGCCGGTAAAGCCCCAATGATTCCATTGGATGATGCACTTAGGCCAACATGGCTATTTAATCGAACAGCACATGAAAGCTGTGACCGGGCAGGGTTCTATGAACAAGGCGATTTTGCAGATGAATATGGTTCTTCTAAATGTCTCGTAAAAATAGGATGCCAGGGGCCAATAGTTTACTGCAACGTTCCCAGGAGAGGTTGGCAAAATGGTATCGGGGGTTGCCCTAATATTGGCGGTATTTGTATGGCATGTACCATGCCTGGTTTCCCTGATAAATTTATGCCTTTTATGGATGAAGCTTTTGGTGGCAAATTTTCTTCCAATGCATCAAAATTTGTAACAGGCCCTATATTAAGAGTATTCCGAAACATTACAACTAAAAAGAAAGATAAGGAACCTGAATGGAGAAAACGCGGTGAAACGATTACAAGCGGTTATCAACCTTCATGGTGAAAAAAAAAATTAAAAGTTATTCGTAATCTTATTCATTAAAAATTTAAAAAAAAATCTTATGCCTGAAGTACTAACAAGACCAAGCACAACTCAGAATAAACCCAACATTGTTATAAAAGAAATGTCGTGGGATCCTATCACACGCATAGTAGGAAGCCTGGGTATTCATTGCAAAATTGATTTTACCAACAGGAAGGTTCAGGAGTGTTACAGCACTTCAATGGTGTTTCGCGGGTTTGATATTTTTATGCGAGGCATTGATCCACGCGACTCTCATTTTATTACAAGCCGAATATGTGGAATATGCGGAGATAATCACATGACTTGTTCAGTCCTTAATCAAAATATGGCTTATGGGGTAAAGCCTCCTCACCTCGGTGATTATGTTCTTAATCTTGGGGAATCTGCAGATTATATGTTTGACCATGCCATATTCAATGATAACATGTGTAATGTAGATTTCTGCGGACAAATGGTTAAAGAAACTAATCCCAGTGTTTACGAAAAAGCAAAACATACTGATTCGCCAAATGCAAAGATTCATGGCTTCAAAACCATCGCCGATATAATGGATTCACTCAATCCTTTTACCGGCAAAACGTATATGGAATCTCTCCAGACATCCAGGTACACAAGGGAAATGTTTTGTTTAATGGAAGGCCGGCATACACACCCATCAACACTTGTACCTGGTGGCGTAAGTACTACTATTACTCACCAAACCCTTACAGATTATTATGTACGCTTAATGAAATATATTGAATATTGTAAAAAAATAGTGCCTTTGCATGATGACCTTTATGATTTCTTTTATGAAGCCTTGCCCGGTTATGAAAGAGTTGGATATCGTGATACCAATCTCGTTTGCTGGGGTTCATTTGATGATCCGGAATATTGCGATTACTCTTATAAAAATATGACAGACTGGGGAAGAAAAAGATTTATTACTCCTGGTGTTGCTATCAATGGAGAATTGGTAACTACTGATCTTGTTGAGATCAATTTAGGAATTAGAATTCTTTTAGGCAGCTCTTATTATGATGACTGGCAAAATGAAAGAATGTTTGTTACAAAAGATCCGTTAGGAAATCCGGTTGATCGCAACCATCCATGGAACAAGACCACAAAACCAAAACCTCAAAAAAGAGATTTTGCGGGTAAATATACATGGGTAACTTCTCCGAGGTGGTTTGACAAGCGCAGTGGCAAGCATGTATGTTGTGATACCGGCGGCGGCCCATTTGCAAGACAGTGGGTTACCGCAAAAGCAGGATTAGTTGACATTGGATATATTAAAGCAACAGGCGATTCACTTGAATTTAATCTTCCAAAAACTATGGGCATGCCTGAAGTGAAACAGGTATGGAAAGTACCAAAATGGAGCAATGCCATCGAAAGGGATCGTGCACGAGCATATCATCAAACTTATTCTGCATTAGTAGGTTTATACTGTTTGGAAAAAGCGCTTGATGAAGTTCATGCAGGCCGCACTAAAACATGGTCTCCATTTAAAGTACCTGATGAAGCCGTTAGCTGCGGTTTTCATGAGGCAGCAAGAGGTGTATTATCGCATCACATGGTTATAGAAGGAGGAAAAGTGGCAAATTATCAGATGTTCCCTCCAACCCCATGGAACGCAAGCCCACGCGATAGTTTTGGCACTCCCGGCCCTTACGAAGATTCAGTTCAGAACACTCCAATCTTTGAAGAAAATGGTCCTGAGAATTTCAAAGGTATTGATATAATGAGGGCAATTCGCAGCTTTGATCCTTGTCTTCCATGCGGCGTGCATATGTATATGGATAAAGGAAAAGTTCTTAAATCAATGCATACACCAACGGCATTGGCATCATTTGGGAATGGTAAATAATGAATTGTAAATAGCAGTGTTTATCAATGCTGCCATAATTATTTTAATTTAAAAAATTAACCCAAATAGATATGCTTTGCCCATGGAGACTTCATCCTTAATATCTAAACTTCGAAAGATTGCTGTTCCTTCACCGGAAAAAGAAGTTGAGAAATGCGATCTGTGTGGAAGAATATTACCCGAAGATCATCGTCATCTGGTAGATCTTTCCCAAATGAAATTTATGTGTGCATGTGAAATGTGCATGATAACTGCTGCTGAAGAAGGTACATATAAGCCACTTCCGCAACGATATTTGCAATTAGAGAATTTCAAAATGCCTGATGAATTGTGGTCAGATTTTCTCATTCCTGTTAACATGGCTTTTTTTGTAGTAAGCACTATTCGTAAAGGTACAGTTGCTTATTATCCCGCTCCCACCGGTGCTACAGAATCTAAATTAAAAATGGAACCGTGGGTTGAATTGGAAAAAGGTAATCCTGTATTAAATAGTTTAATTCCAGACCTGGAAGCGCTTATTATAAACAGGCTTGAGGATGCGGGCCAATATTATATTGTTCCTATTGATAGTTGTTATAAACTTATTGGGATGATAAGAATTGCATGGAAAGGAATTTTTGGAGGAAGAGAAGTGAATGATGTCATTAGCAAATTTTTTAACGAGCTAAAAGAAAAATCTGTAAGATGCCCGACTTAAAATTTGAAATTATTTCATCGCATGTAAAAGAATATGCAGCGGTTCCTACACTTGTTTTTAGTCTTCAGATTACTAACGATGCAGAAAATGAAGAAGTGTATGCAGCCGCGCTTAAATGCCAGGTAGTTATTGAAGCAGTAAAACGCCGGTATAATGAAGAAACTAAAGACCGTTTGTATGAACTTTTTGGCGGTGCAGAACGCTGGCATGAAACATTAAGAACCACATTCTGGCAAATTATAACGGTGCCGGTACCACGCTTTACTGGCAAAACAATGGTGGAAATAAATGTTCCTTGCAGTGAAGACCAGGGATTAGCAGCAGGCAAATATTTTTATGCAGTAAGAGATGGTGAAGTGCCTTTAGCGTTCTTGTTTAGCGGTACTCTTTTTTATAAAGATGCTGAAGACAATTTACAGGTCACCCTGGTACCCTGGGAAAAAGAAGCCTTTTGTAAAATGCCTGCAAGCTTGTGGCAGCAAATGATGGATATTCATTTTCCCAACAGCCGGTGGTTACAGGTAAGAAAAGATATTTACGACAGGCTTGTAAGTTATAAATTACAGAGTAAATTTCAAACACTGGAAAATTGCATTGAATATGTACTTGACAAAGGTTTAAAAGAAATGAATGTAATCGAAAATCAAAATGCATGACAAACGAGAATGATTACATATTAAATACAAAATCTGTTTTAAAAAATCTTGCAAACACTCTTTTGTATGAAGGCTATTCATTGTTTCCTTATCATCGCTCGGCTATAAAAAATCAGAAGCCCATTCCTTTTGGTGTCATTTATCCAAAGAAATATAATGAGTACAATCAACATGCGCATTCTTCAATGAAATCGGAATGTATAATTGCCGGCAATGATGATCTTTCATTAAATATAAGTGTACGCTTTCTTCATTTAATAAAAATAAAAGCAGACAAACAGAATACAAAAGAAAATGTACAGGATGAGGCTGAATGCGACTGGCAAACAATTGAAAGAGAAATTAATTCCGGAGACCTTAAAGTTTCTGAATTAATAAAGAACAAAAAAACAATTCAAATATCGTTTGATAAATTAAATGAAGACAATAATGATGAAATAAAAGTAAACTATATTAACTCTGTTTCAGAAATTAGTGGCAAAGTAGTGATTGAAGCTTCATTTGTTAAAAATGTCGAAAATATTTTTCGTATAACCGTTAGTGTTAGTAATGACTCTTTATTGGAAAATGCTGAAAAAATTACAAGAGATGAAGCCTTGCCTCAGTCTTTTTTATCCACGCACATTATATTAAATGCAATCGATGGAGAATTCATTTCATCTCAAAATCCAACTGAAAATTTCACATCCGTTGTTTCCCAATGTGAAAATATAGGAACGTGGCCGATATTGGTTGACGAGAGCAATACAACCATGCTTTCTTCGCCAATTATTTTATATGATTATCCAAAAATTAATCCGCAAAGCAAAGGTGATCTTTTTGATAGTTTGGAAATTGAAGAAGCATTAATGCTTCATTTTGCAGTAATGAGCGATGATGAAAAAAACCGTATTGCAAAAAGTGATGAAAAGCTTCGGGCAATGATTAATAAAGTAAGCAATGTTACTCCGGAAGAATTAATCAATCTTCATGGTGGTATGTATGAAAAATAATCAGACAGAAAATTATTAATAAAAAAATTTGAAATGAGAGCATCGGGATTAACGAATGAAACACCGGGCGATGTTGTAAAAATGGTTGGCGATATATTGTACAGCAAAGGCGATAAAGTACGGCTCAGGCTGGGCCAGCGCAGATCAGATGCATCAGACATGCTTATAGATAACAGGATTGCAACGATTGAAATTATTTATACCGACTATGATGATAATGTTCACATAGCAGTTACAATGGATGATGACCCAGGCCAGGATTTGCTGCGTGACTTAGGAATCTATCGTTTTTTTTCGCCTGATGAAATTGAGCATATAAAATAAAATTATTATGAAAACAAAAGCTCTTATTAAACGATTTTTAATTCGTGTAATTCGTGCCTAAAAATTCGTATTTAAAAAATGGAAAAAAATTTATCTACAATAGAATCAGCTTTGAATCATGAAACAATAGCTCCAGTTATTAAAAAAAGAGTAATGATTGCAGGCGTTGGAAATATTTTTTTGAAAGATGATGGTTTTGGGGGTGCTGTTATAAAAAAGATGTTGCACAAAAAATTTCCTGAAGGAGTTGAAGTAAAAGATTTTGGAACCGGCGGCCTTAAGCTTGCGTACGATTTGATGAAAGGATATGATGGATTAATTCTTTTGGATGCATCCAAACGCGGCGAAAAACCAGGAACACTTTATGTTATTGAACCGGATGAAAAAGAAATCAATCCTGATCTTGAAAATGGCGATCCTATTGATCCGCATGGCGCCGATCCGTCAACAGTGCTGCGTTTCGTAAAAGCAATCGGATCATGGCCTGGAAAGGTTTTGATTGTTGCATGCGAGCCTGAAAATGTAGATGATTTTGAAATAGGGTTAAGTGACCAGGTTACTGCTTCAATTGATAAAGCAATTGATCTTGTTGATGAAATTATAAATGAAATTTATTCAGATACTAAATAAAATTTATGAACATATTCTCACAGGAAAATTTCAACGGCGTTCAGGAAGTAATTAAATCAAACGGACAAAGTAAAAGCATTGGTTTAAAAAAAGAGCCTGTTCATGATGAAACAGAAGAGCTTAACCGGCAGAGCCAGCGAATTCAGCAATTGATTGAAAAAGTTGATTCGTTACCGGATTTAAAAGCAAGAGAATTGATGCAGGAATGTGTGCAGGAAATTTTAAGTTTTTATGGACACGGATTAAAAAAAATGTTGGATATAATTTCAACCGGCAATAGCTCTGCAGCAAAAGATATTTATAATAATTTGATTGAAGATAATTTTATAAGCGGCCTTTTATTGATTCATGATTTACATCCGTTAGATCTCAAAACACGCTTGCTGCAGGCGCTTGAAAAAGTGAAACCATATATGGATAGCCATGGCGGAAGCATAGAAATTGTTAGTCTTGAAAATGGTGTTGCCAAATTAAAACTTGCCGGGCATTGTAAGGGCTGCCCATCTTCTGCAAGCACATTGGAGCTTGGTATTAAAGAAGCCATTGAAGAAAATTGTCCTGATCTTTTAGGGCTTGAAGTAGACGGTGTGGTTGCTCCTGCAATTCATTCAGAAAATGGAAAAGCAAAACAACAATCAACAGCATGGAAAACAATTGACATGGACAAGCTAAATAATGGCAGGATGAAAGTTGTGGAAATTTCAGGAATATCAGTTATTGTTTGCCGGGTGGATGATAAGTTGTATGCATACCGCAATCTGTGTCCTGCATGCGGTGTGCTTTTAAATAATGGAAAACTGGAAGGAGCGGAAATCAGTTGCAATTTGGGTCATCGTTATGAAATTAAATTAGCAGGCAAGTGTACTGATGATCCCGATATCCATCTTGATCCTTTTCCATTATTGGAAGAAGATGGATTAATAAAAATAGCGGTTGGTTCATAGTATTTTTTTTTTGAAAATAACTTTTTGATTGTATGCATGAAGTTTCAATTTGTCAAATCCGCCCGCGGAGGGCCGCCCCGGTTGGTGTCCTCACCAACCGGCGACAATTTAAAATGCCCTTGATTGGTTTTTTTTGAAAATAATTTTTTGATGTTATGCATGAAGTTTCAATTTGTCAAAGTATTATTAATTCATTACAAACAGAGTTTGAAGAAGAGAAGCTTGAGCAGGTTCGCGAGGTTCATTTGAAAGTTGGAATCTTATCGTGTGTTGAACCAAAAATTTTAGAGCATGTTTTTTCTTTTATGATTGTTGATACATCTTTACGAAATACTTTTTTGAAAATAAATCTTGTACAAGTATTAGCTAAATGTGAACACTGCAACAAAAAGTTTAAAATTGAAAAATATAAGTTCGTTTGTCCTGATTGTGAAAAACCGTTATCAAATATTATTGAAGGCAATGAACTTCAAATTAATAAAATAATTTTAGAAGAACCAGCGTATGAAAAAGTTAACTAATAAAGCAACCGGCACTTTACAGGTACATGATGTATCATTAAATTTATTAAAGGCAAATGATTATGTAGCAGAAATGATTCGCAGTGAAATGAAATCGAAAAACATTTTGCTTATTAATTTGGTTTCTTCCCCGGGCAGTGGTAAAACTTCTCTTTTGGAAGAAACAATTAAAAGATTAAAAGATAAAATAACTATTGCGGTTTTGGAAGGAGATTTGGAAACCGAACGGGATGCAATACGCATAAGAAACCAGGGAGTTCAGGCGCTGCAAATCGTTACCGGCGGCATTTGTCATTTGGAAGCGCAAATGATTCAACAGGCTTTGCCTAATATAAATATTGACAATGTTGATATACTTTTCATAGAAAATGTTGGCAATTTAGTTTGCCCTGCTTCTTATGATTTAGGGGAAGATATTCGGGTAACACTTGTGTCGTGCACTGAAGGTGATGATAAGCCAAAAAAATATCCAAGCATGTTTCTTACTACCGATATTATGTTGGTTACAAAATCTGATTTATTGCCTTACGTTCCCTTTTCTGTAGATGCTGTTATTAAAGATGCGCACGAAGTAAATGCTGAAATTATACCTTTTGTTTTATCAAGTTATAAAGGAGATGGTATGAATGAATGGTGCAACTGGCTGATAGAAAAAGTGCATGAAAAAAATCCATCTGATAAGAAAGAAGAATATTCAAAAGATTTAATATTTGCAAATACTGTAGATACCTGATGAAAGAAAAAAGATTTATAAAAAACGATGAATTAAAAATTCCAACAAGGAATGAGACAGAGAAATACACTTTTCACATACATATACAGGGATTGGTACAGGGCGTAGGTTTCAGGCCTTATGTTTTTAAGCTTGCAGAAGAATTTAAATTAAATGGATGGGTAAATAATTCTACAGATGGTGTTCATGCAGAGTTTATTGCTGATAATTTATCTGCAAGAAATTTTTATAAAAAACTAATTCAGCAATCACCTCCGTTATCAAAAATTACAAAGCATTCATTTCAAAAAGTAAAGCAACAAAATTTTAATTCATTTAAAATTATTGAAAGCAAAGCAAATGCTGAAGCAAGATTAATGCTAACTCCGGATTTTGCTTTATGTGCTGATTGCAAAACAGAATTGTATAATTCTGCTAATCACCGTTATCAATATCCTTTTATAACATGCACACATTGCGGGCCGCGATTTTCGATTATTACTTCATTGCCGTATGACAGGCCAAATACAACAATGAATAATTTTGAAATGTGTGAAAAGTGCAATGAAGAATATAATAATCCTGGAAACAGGCGGCATTATTCACAAACAAATTCCTGTGAATCCTGTGGAATAAAAATGGAAATGTATGATGCCGCAGGCAATAAATTATTTTCTGATAATTATTCTATTATTAATGCAATTATTAAAGAATTAAAGAATGGAAAAATTATTGCAATTAAAGGCATCGGCGGTTATCTTTTATTATGCGATGCAAATAATGCTGAATCAATAAAAACATTAAGACAAAGAAAGCATCGGCCCACAAAGCCTTTTGCTGTTATGTTTCCGGGTATTGCTTCAATTGAAAAAATTGCATTTGTAAATAAGGATGAAGCGGATGCTTTGCAAAATTTTGTTGCACCAATTGTTTTAGTAGAAGCGAAACAAAATTGTATTGAAGAAATTTGTGTAAATGAAATTGCACCAAATCTTTCAAGGCTTGGAGTGATGCTGCCTTATGCACCGTTATTCTATTTAATACTTTCAAAATTTGGAAACCCGGCCGTTGCTACCAGCGCCAACATAAGTGATGCACCCATTATTTTTAAAGATGATGATGCATTACAATCTCTTTTTTCCGTGGCAGATTTTGTTGTTACAAATAATAGAAAAATAGTTGTGCCACAGGATGATTCGGTAATTCAGTTTACAAAAATTTCAAAACAAAAAATTGTTATCCGCAGGTCAAGAGGTTTAGCGCCCTCTTATTTTGATTATGATTGCAATACTGATAACACAGTTTTTGCAACAGGGGCTTTGCTAAAAAGCAGTTTCACTTTTGTAACTAAAAATAATACATACATAAGCCAGTATTTAGGAAATACAGAAAGCTTTGAAGCGCAAAAAACTTATGCCGAAACAGCTCAGCATTTTTTTGATTTATTTAAAACAAAACCTGATGTTATTTTAACCGATAAACATCCACAGTATTTCTCAAATCAATTTGCAAAAAATTTAGCAGATAAATTTAATATTGATGTAATAGAAATACAACATCACAAAGCTCATTTTGCAGCAGTGCTTGCAGAAAATAAAAGCCTCACCCCAACCCCTCTCCAAAGGGAGAGGGGCATTGCAGTCCTTGGTGTAATATGGGACGGCACAGGATTTGGCGATGACGGCAACATTTGGGGCGGAGAATTTTTTAAATATGAAAATAATGCAATGAAACGCATTGCTCATTTTGATTATTTCTCTTTTATATTAGGTGATAAAATGCCACGTGAGCCACGTATCTCAGCGCTTGCAACCTGCGCATCTGCTTCTAAAGCAAAAGAGTTGTTGAAAAATAAATTCACTGAAGCTGAATGGAAATTGTATAATCAAATGTTGTTGATATCTGAAACATCTTTGCAATGTTCTTCAGTTGGAAGAATTTTTGATGCAATTTCTTCTTTATTAAATTTATGCGATAAGCAAACTTATGAAGGCGAAGCAGCGATGTTATTACAGGAACAAGCTTTCAAATATTTCAATAAAAATGGATGGCAATTCAATGAAAGTTATTTTAATGAAGATGCGCATAATCGAATTTCTGTTTCTTCATTAATGCGAAATATTATTCATGATATTCAACAAAAAAAATCAACACAATTTGTTGCTGCAAAATTTCATTTTTCATTAGTTCGTCTTATAGGAATTATAGCAAAGTATTTTCAATTTAAAAATATCGCTTTCAGTGGCGGCGTATTTTTAAATAGTGTGTTAGTTGACTTGTTGCAAATTCATTTGTCAAATAATTTTCAACTTTATTTTCACAAAGAACTTTCACCAAATGATGAAAATATTTCTTTCGGGCAAATGGTTTATTATGATAATGAAATAAAGAGCAATAAAGATTTTATCAATAAACAAAATGAAAATAAGTTGAAGCATGATGAGATACTTTCAATACTTAATTTTTAATCTTTAATTAATAATTTATGTGTTTAGCAATCCCGGGAAAAATAGAATCAATCGAAACGTTGAATGATGGCACAGTAAGAATGGCGAAAACTTCTTTTGGCGGCATTATTAAAGATGTTAGTTTGGAAATGATGCCTGAAGCGCAGGTAAATGATTATGTGCTGGTGCATGTAGGCGTTGCCATCAGTAAGGTTGACGAAGCTGAAGCTCATAAGGTTTATCAATTCCTGAAAGATTTTGGCGAACTGAATGAATTGGAAAACTGATGATTTTAATTCGTGTAACCTGTCTGCCCTCAGGCAGGTTCGTTTTTAAAATTCGTGTTATAAAAAAATATTTAAAATGAAATACTTAACAGAATTCCGTTCTCCTGAATTAGTTGAGGCGTTGCTGAAAGAAATAAAGAATACGGTTAAGGGTCAATGGAACATAATGGAAGTATGTGGCGGACAAACACATTCCCTTGTAAAAAATGGTATCCTGAATTTGCTTCCGCAAAATATTCAAATGATACATGGGCCTGGTTGTCCCGTATGTGTAACGCCAGTAAGCCTGATTGATAAAGCGGTTCATCTCGCACTGGAGCATGATGTTATTCTTTGTTCTTATGGGGATATGCTTCGTGTACCCGGCAGCGTTATGAGCCTGCTCGAAGCAAAAGCAAAAGGGGCTGATGTACGTATTTTATATTCTCCATTGGAAGCAGTAAAGATTGCAAAAGAAAATCCTGGCAGGGAAGTTGTTTTTTTTGCAGTAGGCTTTGAAACTACTGCTCCGGCAAATGCGCTATCTGTTATTCATGCTCACAGGGATGGAATAAAAAATTATTCGATTCTTGCTTCGCATGTTTTAGTTCCACCCGCTATTGAAGAAATAATGAATGATGAGCTTAGCAGGGTAGATGGTTTCCTGGGCGCAGGCCATGTATGCACCATCATGGGCATTTATGAATATTATCCGTTAGTAGAAAAATATAAAGTGCCGATAGTTATTACAGGATTTGAGCCGGTTGATTTATTGCAGGGAATTTTAATGGTTGTTCGCCAGTTAGAAAATAAAGAAGCAAAGGTGGAGAACCAATATTCAAGAATTGTAAAGGATGAGGGAAACATTACTGCACAGGAAATTATTTATGAAGTGTTTGAAGTTACCGATCGATTATGGCGGGGAATGGAAATTATTCCGATGAGTGGCTATAAAGTAAAAGATGTATATCGTGACTATGATGCTGAAAAGAAATTCAATGTAAATATCGAAGAAGCGCCTGAAAATCCCGAATGTATTGCAGGTGAAATTATGAAGGGCATTAAGAAACCTTTTGAATGTAAAAATTTTGGAAAGAAGTGTAAGCCATCGAATCCTTTGGGAGCACCAATGGTTTCGAGCGAAGGTGCCTGTGCAGCATATTATCATTATTCGGCAATGGAAGAAATGGTTCCAATTTAGGATTAAGGAATTAGGATTAAGGATTAAGGATTTGGGAATTAGGGGATGGGGGATGGGTCCTAAAAAGATTTCTGATTTTCAAAAAAATAAATAATATTATGAAAGAATTAAAAAAGAAAATAAAAGTCTTAATAGTTTCAACCTCTCAACTAACTACAAGTATTTTAAATTCTAATTCCTTAATCCTAATTCCTAAATTTCTATCATGAATAAAGAAGAATTAAAGAAGAGAACAAAAGAATTTGCTGTAAGAGTTTTTAAACTTTTAATAAAATTGGAGCGAAACAGAGCTGTTGATGTTGTTTCTTATCAATTATTAAAATCATCGTCTTCAGTTGCAGCTAATTATAGAGCCGCTTGCAGAGGAAAGTCAAGCGCTGATTTTCTAAATAAATTAAAAGTTGTCGATGAAGAAGCCGATGAAAGTTTGTTCTGGCTTGAATTTATAAATGAATTAGAAATTAATTGCAATGAGGAAGAATTATATAGTCTGATAAAAGAAGCAAATGAATTGGTATCTATTTTTTCCGCAGCAATTCGAACTATTAAATCTAGAAATCCTAATTCCCAAATCCTTAATCCTAATTCCCAAATCCTTAATCCTAATTCCCAAATCCTTAATCCTAATTCCCAAATCCTTAATCCTAATTCCCAAATCCTTAATCCTTAATCCTTAATCAATCTTGAGAATACTTTTTATTATAACATCTTTTAACGGGCTTAGCCAGCGTGCCTGGATTGAGTTGGATAGATTGAATCATGAAGTAAAAGTTCATACAACATCTTCCACACAAAATATGATTGATGCAGCAGATAGCTATAAACCAGATTTAATCATTTCGCCATATTTAAAAAAAACGATTCCTGAAATTATCTGGAAAAATTATACTTGCTTGATTGTGCATCCGGGGATTGTTGGCGATCGTGGCTCATGTTCATTGGATTGGGCAATTCTTAATAATGAAAAAGAATGGGGTGTTACCATTTTACAGGCAGTAGAAAAAATGGATGCCGGTACTGTTTGGGCAACATCAACTTTCCCAATGCGAAATGTTTCCAAATCTTTTTTATACAGGCATGAGGTAACACAAGCGGCTATTGATGCACTTTTGAAGGCAGTTAATCAATTTGAAAAAAACAATTTTGATGCACAGCCACAGAATGGAATTCAAATAAAAAAAGGAAAGTGGAACAGGGCTACAAACCAAAATGATTTTAAATTTTCATGGAATGATAATACTGAGACAATTATTAGAAAAATAAATGCAGCAGATAGTGAACCGGGAGTATTTTGTCCTTTTTTTAATGATGAATATTATTGTTATGGGGCAGTTTATGAAAGTGAATTAAAAGGAAATGCCGGTGAAATATTAATAAAAAGAAACAATGCTATTTGTGTTGCAACAAAAGATGCTGCTGCATGGATTCAATGTTTAAAAAAGAATAAAGAAGGAAATATAAAATTGCCTGCAACAATTGCTTTAGGTGATAAAGCAAATGATATCCCGGAATCAACATTAAATATTTTTATCACTAACGACTCCCTTGGAGAAGATAATCTTTCTAAAAAAACATTTCGTGAAATCTGGTACGAAGAAGCTAACGGTGTAGGTTACCTGCACTTCGATTTTTACAATGGCGCCATGAGCGCCGAACAATGCAACCGCTTAAAAGAAACTTTTATTGAAGCAAAAAAACGTAATACTAAAGTTATAGTTCTTATGGGTGGCCAGGATGTTTGGAGCAATGGTATTCATCTTAGTATCATTGAAGCATCAGAAAATCCGGCACAAACATCCTGGGGAAATATAAATGCCATAGACGATTTAATAAAAGAAATTATTTGTACCGATACGCATTATACAATAAGTGCAATGCAGGGAAACGCTGGCGCCGGTGGCGTTGCCTTGGCTTTGGCCGCAGATAAAGTAATTGCCCGTAAAGGGATTGTTCTTAATCCTCATACAAGAAATATGGGTTTGTATGGATCAGAATACTGGACTTACTTATTACCAAAAAGAATCGGTACAGAAAGAGCAAATCTTTTTACAGAACAATGCCTGCCTTGGGGAACAGCGATTGCCATGGAAGTAAAATTAATTGATGCCTGTTTTGAAAATCCCGGTGAATCATTTTATAAAAAAGTAAAAGAAATGGCGGAAGAAATTGCAGCACTTTCTTATTTCCCGCAATTAATAACTGCAAAAAAATTTAAGAGAAGGAGAGATGAAAGTTATAAGCCCTTAGCAAAATACCGTGAAGAAGAATTAGAAAAAATGTATAAGAATTTCTTTGATGATAATTGGGGTTATGATTACAAACGATATTGTTTTGTGCATAAAATAAACCCGGTCAGTAAGGACTCCTTCGGAGAAGAAAAAATAAATTCAGTTACCGGCAAAGATCTTTTTAGTGAGCGGAGAAAAATATGGCGTAGAAGAAAACAGGAGAAATTATTTTATGAAGCGTAATTAATTTTTATAAGAATTATATTTTAGAAATAAGCAAAAGAGAATGATTGCTAAACAAAAAATGGAGTTTCAATGCCCAATGCCAAAACTTGATTTTGACATCATTACTTTGGGCCATGGCAGTGGTGGCACTTTAACCAATCAATTATTGAGCAGCGGCGTATTCAATGTTTTAAGCAATCCATATCTTGATGAAAAACATGACGGCGCCATTCTTTCAATGAATGGAAAAATGGCTTTCAGTTCTGACAGTTTTGTAATTTCTCCCATATTTTTCCCCGGTGGAAATATTGGTGAGCTTGCTGTAAACGGGACAGTAAATGATTTGGCTATGTGTGGCGCCGTTCCTCAATTTCTTTCCTTATCATTTATTATTGAAGAAGGGTTAACGATGAAAGATTTCTGGGAAATATTAACGAGTATTAAGAATGCCTGTAACAAAGCAGGAGTGCAGGTAGTAACCGGCGATACAAAAGTAGTGGAGAAAGGCAAAGGCGATAAAATTTTTATCAATACATCCGGCGTTGGGCTTTTGCATGAAAAAGCAAACATCAGTTTTAAAAATATAAAAGCAGGTGATAAAATTATTATTAGCAATCAAATAGCTACACATGGCGTTGCAATAATGAGTGTAAGAGAAGGATTGGATTTTGAAACTGATATTATAAGCGATACTTGTAATCTTAATTATACTGTAAAAAAACTATTGGATGAATTTGGTGAAGCCATACATTTATTTCGTGATCCTACAAGAGGAGGTGTAGCAACAGTATTAAATGAAATCGCAAGAGATTCAAATCTTGGTGTTGAAATTAACCAACGGGATTTACCGGTTGATGAACAGGTTGCAGGCGCTTGTGAAATGCTTGGATTGGATCCTTTATATGTTGCAAATGAAGGCGTATTTATTGCAATCATTGAATCTTCTATTTCAAACGATTTGATTAACTTATTGCGTAATGATGAAAACGGAAAACAGGCAACATGTATTGGTGAAATTGTTTCAGACCATCCACGCCAGGTTGTAATGAAAAGCAATATTGGCGGCAGACGTGTTGTGAATATGCTGGTAGGAGAACAACTTCCAAGAATATGTTAAGCTGCAAAGGGTTTCCTCCTCTCCCTTCGGAGAGGGTTAGGGGGAGGTTATAAAATATAATTATGTGGATAGAAATTTTACCATATTTATTAGCAGCATCTGTTGGCTTCAGGCATGCATTTGAAGTTGATCATTTAGCTGCAGTAAGTAATATTGTTACAAAAAGAAATTCAATTTTTTTAGCAATGAAAGATGGGATTTTCTGGGGGCTCGGGCATAGTTCTTCCATATTGATTGTTGGTATTATTATGCTATTACTCAGGCGGGCAATACCCATAAAAAATTTTCAAATACTGGAAGGCGGTGTTGGGGTTATGATTATTGCCTTGGGTATTTTTCGTTATTATCAATTTATAAAACAATCCCCTCATACGCATATACATACACATAACGGCCATGCACACACGCATGAGCATACGCACGATGAAACATCTCATAAGCATCTTCATAAATTATCTTATGGTGTAGGTATTATTCATGGCCTTGCAGGAAGCGGCGTTTTAATTGCAGCAGCAATGGCAGCCATGACGAGCGTTGCAACAAGCTTTTTATTTTTGGTAGTGTTTAGTGCAGGATGTACAGCAGGAATGCTTGTTGCAGCAGGAGTGTTAGGTCTTCCGTTTTCAAAAAAATTACAATTTTTTCGCAAAATACAAATGTCCCTTGTTATTTTTTCCTGTCTTATCTGTTTATTCCTTGGTACGAAAATAATGATGGAAAACTGGTTTCATTAAGTATAAATAGTTCTGCAAAATATAGGCAAAAAATCATCTATAAAAAAGAATTTATCTGATGAGAGGAAAGAGAAAAAAGTGAAGCAGCCTGACAAAAATTATTTCAAAAATAAAATGACTACATCAAAGAAAACGGCAAAAGGCCCGATAGAACAGAAGCCGCAGAAAAGCCAGCAGCAAATTTTAAAGCACACAGAAGAAGCGGCATTAACTCAATTGAATCGTACACCTGTTGGTTTAATGTTATCCGCATTTTCTGCAGGATTAGACATTGGTTTTTCAGTGCTGCTGATGGCCGTAGTATTAACTCTTTTTAATGGTGTTTTTCCAGAT
>JBBRTG010000020.1:0-48522 GCA_038244655.1 Chitinophagales bacterium | reverse complement strand
TGGCAATCTAATGGGCTAACGCAAAAAAAAATATTTTCTTTAGCTATGGAGGCTACGAAAATATTTTTTGCTAACGCACCGCAAACAACATTTTAAATCAACCTATTTCAGGATGAATTATCTTAGTCAACCAATAACAGGATTATTATTATTAACCAGACAACTTTTTTCAGGACGGGTTTTATTTGTTGCAGAAAATACAAAGCCGCTAAAAATTTTTCCTGAAAAGTTTTAATGCAAAATCTAATTGTTCTTTTTCTGTAAGATTTGTATTGTCAAGTTCAATAGCATCTTTAGCTTTACGAAGCGGGCTTACTTCCCGATGAGAATCTATATAATCACGCATTTCGATATTGGATTTTATTTCATCTAATGTGATATTTGGATTTTTCTCAAACATTTCGAGGAACCTTCGTTGCACTCTCACAGCTTCGTCAGCTATCATAAATATTTTAATTTCCGCATTCGGAAAAACTGTAGTGCCAATATCGCGGCCGTCCATAACAATTCTTTTATCTTTCCCCATTTTTTGCTGAACGGTAATTGCAAATTTTCTTACATCTTTTAATGCCGCAACTTCACTTACTTTTTCCGCTATAATAAGATCACGAATTATATACTCAACATTTTCTCCATTCAAATAAATCTCTGATTGTTGTGAATGGGTATTCACAATAAATTCAAGGGTTATGTTTTTTAGCGCCTCTTTTATTTTCTTCTCATCAGTAAGGTTAATATTATTTCTTAAAAAATACAGAGTAATGGCACGATACATGGCGCCACTGTCAACATACACATAGCCTAATTTTTTGGCAAGCTGCTTTGCCAATGTACTTTTACCGCAAGATGACCAGCCGTCAATAGTGATAATTATTTTATCTGCCATTTTACAAAAATGAGACAAATAAAAAGAAGTGCAAAATTGGAAATCTGAATAATAAAAAATGCCATCGGGTTATGATAGCACTTAATTTTTATTTCTTTTATAAGAATTATTATTCAGCTTTTGAGGCTTCTTCTTTTTTCACTCCACCTTTAATTTCAAATATAATTTTTAAATTTTCTTTATCAAGCCCTGCTAATAATATGTTCCCGGTTTTAATATTCAAATTCAATATTTCTTCTGCAAGCGGATCTTCCAGGTATTTTTGAATTGCCCTATGCAATGGCCTTGCGCCAAACTGGGAGTCGTAACCTTTTTCAGAAATAAACTTTTTGGCTTCTTCTGTAAGTTCAAGAGTAAGCCCAAGATTATGAAGACGCTTAGTAACATCTTTCATTAAAATATCAATGATTGAAAATATATTTTCCTCAGTAAGCTGATTGAATATTACCACATCATCTATCCTGTTTAAAAATTCAGGGCTAAAAGTGCGCTTCAATGCTTTTTCAATTACGGCTTTATTATTGTCTTCTGAATTCTTAGCTCTTGAAGCCGTAGTAAAACCCACTCCGTCACCAAAATCTTTCAACTGCCTGGCACCAATGTTAGATGTCATAATGATCATGGTATTCTTAAAATCAATTCTTCTTGCAAGGCCATCAGTAAGTTGCCCATCATCTAATACCTGCAGCAAAATATTATAAATATCAGGATGTGCTTTTTCAATTTCATCGAGAAGGATTACAGAATATGGTTTGCGTCTAACCTTCTCCGTTAGCTGTCCGCCTTCTTCATATCCTACATAGCCCGGAGGTGCACCAATTAACCTGGAGACGGTGAATTTTTCCATGTACTCACTCATGTCAATACGAATGAGAGCATCATCACTATCAAACATATATCTTGCCAATGCCCTTGCAAGCTCAGTTTTACCTACGCCGGTAGGGCCCAGGAAAATAAAGGTTCCTATTGGTTTACGTGGATCTTTTAATCCTACGCGATTTCTTTGGATTGCTTTTACAACTTTTCCGATGGCTTCACTTTGCCCTACAACAGCTCCCGCAAGATCATCGGCCATCCTGCGAAGTTTTTCAGTTTCTGCCTGAACCATTCTTTTTACAGGAATACCTGTCATCATGCTTACTACTTCTGCAATAGCTTCTTCGTCAATGGGATACCGTTTGTGCTTGCTTTCTTCTTCCCAATCTGCCTTAGCTTTTTCAAGCTGCTCCTGTAATCTTTTTTCTGTATCACGTAAAGAAGCCGCTTCTTCAAAGCGCTGGCTTTTTACCACTTTATTTTTTTCGTGCTTAATGTCATCAATCTTTTTTTCAAGCGCAATTACATCTTCGGGCACATTGATATTTTTTAAATGAACACGTGCACCTACTTCATCCAATACATCAATAGCTTTATCAGGAAGAAGCCTGTCTGTCATATAACGATCACTCAGCTTTACGCAAGCATCTATAGCCTCATCATTGTAAGTAACATTGTGATAATCTTCATATTTACTTTTTATGTTGGTAAGAATTTCAATAGTCTCTTCCACACTTGGCTGCTCAACCATTACCTTTTGAAAACGGCGATCAAGCGCACCATCTTTTTCAATATACATTCTGTATTCATCAAGTGTGCTGGCTCCTATACATTGTAATTCCCCTCTTGCAAGAGCGGGCTTAAATATATTGGAAGCATCAAGCGAACCACTTGCTCCGCCTGCGCCAACGATAGTATGTATCTCATCAATAAATAAAATAACATCACGGTTTTTTTCAAGCTCATTCATAATGGCTTTCATTCTTTCTTCAAACTGGCCGCGATATTTTGTGCCAGCTACTAACGCAGCCAAATCAAGAGACACCACTCTTTTATCAAATAAAACCCTGCTTACTTTTCTTTGAATAATGCGCAATGCTAATCCTTCAACAATTGCTGTTTTACCCACACCAGGTTCACCAATTAGAATTGGATTATTTTTTTTACGGCGGCTAAGAATTTGAGAAACTCTTTCTATTTCTGTTTCACGACCTACAATTGGATCGAGTGTTCCCATCTCTGCAAGGCGTGTAATGTCTCTACCAAAATTATCAAGAACAGGCGTTTTGGATTTTGCTTGTGCTGCAGCGCCTTTTGATGTGCGCTGTTGTGAATATGCTTTTCTTTCTTCATCAAATTCTTCTCCTTCATCATCCTGAAACTCTGCTTTAGGATCTGTCTTCACATAACCAAGTTCATTTTTAAACATATCATAATCCACATCAAACTGATTGAGAATTTGTGTGGCAATATTTTCTTTATTTTTTAAAATAGAAAGCATAAGATGTTCACTTTCTACAAGCGGGCTTTTATTCGCCTTCGCTTCCAGAACGGTTATCCTGATTACTTTTTCTGCCTGCTTTGTTAGAGGCAACGAATTAATGTTGGCAATATTTTTTCCGGTTTTATCCTTTACTGCCAGTTCTATTTCCTTACGCAGTTCATAGAGATCAACATTAAGCGATTTTAATATTTTTATAGCAGTATTTTCACCGTCTCTTATAAGTCCTAGAACAAGATGTTCCGTTCCTATAAAATCGTTGCCGAGGCGTAATGCCTCTTCCCTGCTATATGAAATAATTTCTTTTACCTGGGCTGAAAAATTGTTGTCCATTTAAAACAATTTAATACTATACAATAATAACGAATAAATTCTATTATTAGTTCTTAAAAACAATGCACAGCGTGTTGAAAAAATGAATAAAAGGTTAAAAGAAAAAATAACCGGAGTAAAAAATTAAAATAAGATGGGTATTTAAAAAGTATTTTATTAAAATTTAAAATAGACTTCTTCTCAATCATTTATCCTGATGCTTATTTTCTTCTTTAAACTATTACGCTTAACTAAATAAAAAATTGCATTAGTTGTCAAACATTTATTATTCTCACACTTTTTCTTTTTAATATCTTTGAGCCACTATGCCTCGCATTCAAAAACTATTAAGCATGAAAGTCAAAATTGATACCAAAGAAAAATTTCACGTCATAACTATTGAAGACCCTGTTTTATCTGCTAATATGACAGAGGATTTAAAACAATTGCTGCTTCCATTTCTTGATAAGGCATCAGGAAACCTGGTTATCAATTTTGGGGAAGTTGGGCAAATTGATAAACAGGTTGCCGAATCTCTTGCAAATATTCAGCAAACATTTTATGATGCAAACCGTTCATTGGTTATTTGCAATCTTCAACCTGCAATAGAAACGTTTTTAGATGAACAAGAGTTGCTTGAAGTAATGAATATAACTCCCACGGAGAGTGAAGCAGGAGATATTGTGCAGATGGAGGAGATAGAGAGAGAGTTGTTTTAATAAAGAATTAAGAATCAAGAATCAAACATGCTCGCTGTAACAATTTTAGGAAATAATTCTGCTGTGCCTGCACACAACAGGCATCCTACTGCACAAATAATTCAAACGCTTGATCATACTTTTTTAATTGATTGCGGAGAAGGTGCTCAAATGCAAATGGCTGTTTACAAAATAAAACGTAATAAAATCAATCATATTTTTATTTCGCACCTTCATGGAGATCATTACTTTGGTTTAATCGGCCTTCTTACCAGCCTGGGACTTAATCATCGCAACCATGAGCTTCATATTTATTCGCCACAACCTTTAAAACAAATCATTGATTTACAACTTAGCATAGCGCATGTTACTCTTCCTTATTCTTTATATTTTCATAATCTTGACAATGAAGAAATTATTTTTGAAGATAAAAAAATGGTGGTTGAATGTTTTAAAGTAAATCATCGCATTGAATGCTGGGGGTTTTTGTTCAGAGAAAAAAAATATCTTAGAAAAATAGATACTTCAAAAGTGCGTAAGTATAATATTCCTTCTTCATTTTATGAAAGTTTACACCAGGGGAATGATTTTATTACTGATTCTAAAATAGTAATTAAAAACGAATTGCTTACCAGTGCTGCTACTCCGCCAAAGGCTTATGCATATTGTGCAGACACGAGTTATTATGAGCCAATTACTGAAAAAATAAAAGGAGTTGATTTGCTTTATCATGAATCAACTTATCTGCATGAGCTTGAGGAAAAAGCTTCATGCAGGTTTCATTCCACGGCAAAGCAGGCAGCGATGATTGCAAAAAAAGCAAGAGTTAAAAAATTACTACTTGGGCATTTCTCATCAATGTATGAAACACTCGATGAGTTTAGATTTGAAGCCTGCGAAGTTTTTAAAAATAGTGATATTGCAGAGGAAGGAGTTTGTTACTTGGCTTAGAAAATGGTGATAAGTTTTTACTTTCCATCTGCCCAAATTAAAAACTGCGGAAATACATTGCTCCATGATTCATAATCATGCTTTCCTTCTTTCACTTCTGTATAATTAATATCTTCCGGCGGGCAAACATTTTTATTTTTTATCAATTCTATTAAGTCCTTTGTATCGTCAATTACATCAATAATTCCATCTTTGTCACGGTCAGCAGTTTCTTCATTTCCACCAGCATAAAACCAATATTGCAAATGCGGCCTTTTCCTTGATGATCTTATTTTATTTATAATGATCCTGTCTTTATCGTCGGAGTAGGTGGCATCACTTGCATCTTTGTCCCGTAACCAAAATGATCCTGAAAACGCACCAACCTTATCAATCCTGTCTGCATGATCCCATGCCACATCAAAAGCTGAAATTCCTCCAAGAGAACATCCTGCAATTGTAATTGAATTAAATTTTCTTACGCCGGTCATTTTTTTAACGTAGGGATACAATTCATCATCAATAAACGCAGAATATTTTTCAGCATAAGCGCCGTTGTTTTGATAATCAGGATAACCCGTAACGCCATACTCCTGCATCCTGTCAAAAGCATTTATGGCAACTACAACCAACGGCTGAATTAATTTCTTTTTATAAAGGCTGTCAACAATTTGCTTTACCCGAAGCTTTTCAATATCCTGTCCGTCATTTAATAAAAGCAAGTTGAATAAATTCTTTTCTTTCGGAACCGGTGTACTTAAAATGGTAAGATCAATATGCTTTTGTAAGTGGCGTGAGTAAACAGAATCTTTTGTTTCTTTTATTTTATGGCCACATGCTGCGAGAAAAAAAATAAAAAAAAGCTGAAAAGAATTTTTGAGTTTGAGATGATATAAAAAATTTCGCATTTGCTAAAGTATTAAAATTTGGTTTCAAATTTATATCAACTTACATTTGCACCTTAAAAATCGCGAAGTAGAGCAGCGGTAGCTCGTCGGGCTCATAACCCGAAGGTCGGAGGTTCGAACCCTCCCTTCGCAACAAAATCCGCCCGATAACTTCGGGCGGTTTTTATTTCAATGAATTAATTTCGCAGCAATCATGAAGTCAGGGTTTGTAAATATTTTTGGAAAACCAAATGCAGGTAAAAGTACATTACTAAATGCTTTGATGGGAGAGAAGCTTGCCATTGTTTCTCCAAAAGTGCAAACAACCCGGCATCGTATTAAAGGCATTTTAACCGGCGACAATTACCAAATAATTTTTTCAGATACGCCTGGAATTATTGAGCCAAAATATAAGCTGCATGAAAAAATGATGCAGGCTGTAAAAGGGAGCCTTGAAGATGCAGATGTTGCATTGCTGATGGTGGATATAAAAGATGATTTACAGGAAGCAGATGAAATATTTTCTTCACTTTCTCTTAAAGTGCCTGCTATAATTGTTCTTAATAAAATTGATGTAGCCAATAAAGAAACTATTGAAAAAGCAAAGGACTTTTTTTCAGATAAAAAATATTGTAAACAAATTATTGAAGTTTCGGCTCTTAAAAAATCAGGCATTAAAGAATTGCTCCAGGCAATAATTTTCCTGTTACCTGAAGGTGAACCTTTTTATCTTGATGATAATTTAAGCGATCTTCCAATGAAATTTTTTGTTGGCGAAATGATAAGAGAGAAAATTTTTTATTTGTACCAGGATGAAATTCCTTATCATGCAACAGTGTTGGTGCAGGAGTTTAAAGAAAAGACAACGCTCACAAAAATTTCTGCCGATATTATTTTACAAAGAGAAACACAAAAAGGCATTGTGCTTGGTGAAGGTGGAAAAATGATAAAGCTATTGGGAACGCAGGCGAGAAGAGATATTGAAGAATTTATAGGAAGAAAAGTTTTTCTTGAACTGTTTGTAAAAGTAAGGCCCAAGTGGCGCGATAACGAAATTCAATTGCGTGAATATGGATACTAAAGAAATGTACGATGTTTTGATATACGAGGTGCGATGTCATACCTTTTTAATTGGAAATTGCCTTTACATCGTACATAAAACATCATACTTCGTACAGCTTTAAATTAACTTTGCATTATTTTAAAATATACAAATGAATTCATTTGGAAAAATTTTCAGGGTAAATATTTTTGGCGAATCACATGGTGATTTTGTCGGAATAAATATTGATGGATGTCCATCGGGGATTAGCATAACGGCAAAAGATTTTGAAGAAGATATTGAAAGAAGAAAACCGGGTGCTAAAGGGACAACACCACGCAAGGAAGATGATATTTCTGAAATTATAACGGGTGTATTTAATGAAAAAACTACCGGCGCTCCTATAACCATTTTATTTAAAAACAGCAATACCCGCAGCACAGATTATGAAAAGCAAAGAGCGGTACCACGGCCGGGACATGCAGATTTTGTAGCGCATAAAAAATTTAATGGGTTTGAAGATTACCGTGGTGGTGGGCATTTCAGCGGAAGACTTACTGTTGCAATTGTAGCAGCGGGTGTTGTTGCAAAAAAGATAATTGATCATTTAAATTCTCCTTCAAATAAAAAAATAAAAATACAGGCAAGCATTCTTGAAGTAGGTGGTGAGCAGGATATAAAAAAAGGATTGCAAAAAGCAATTGATGCAAAAGATTCGATTGGCGGCATTATAGAATGCGAAGTTTCTAATTTACCCATTGGCTTAGGCGAACCTTTTTTTGATTCAGCGGAATCACTTTTAAGTCATGCTGTATTTTCTATTCCTGCAGTAAAAGGAATTGAATTTGGAGTAGGCTTTGCCGCGGCAAAAATGTTTGGAAGCGATCATAACGATGCACTCATAAACGCAGAAGGAACTACTGCAACCAATAATGCCGGTGGCATTGTTGGCGGAATAACCAATGGAAATGAATTGATATTTCGTATAGTTGTAAAACCTACTTCTTCTACGCCAAAAGAACAACAAACGCTGAATATGGAAAGTGGAAATGTTGAACCTTTTTCTGTAAAAGGGCGACATGATCTTTGCATTGCTTTGAGAGTGCCTGTTATATTGGAAGCAGTAACAGCAATGGTTGTAGCGGACTTAATGCTGGTTTGACGGTTCCCGTCTGCCAATTTCTTATTCATGTCAGACGGAGACCGTCAGATGGAAACATCCTCAATAAAAAAATATTCTACAGGTTCATTTCTGATTATTGTTATTGAAAGTATATCAAATTGAATGAACTTCCATTCAGGATATAAAAACAAAAATTCTTCCGAGGCATTGATGAGATTTGTAAGTTTTTTTTTAGTTACATCTTCTTCAGGATAACCAAATTTTTTAGTCCGCCTTGTTTTTACTTCAATAAAATGTAAAGTATTTTTAAACGAAGCAATCACATCAACTTCCCAATGACTGTGCCGCCAGTTTTTATGAAGAATAGCAAAGCCCTTACCAGACAGGTATTTCAAAGCCATTTCTTCGCCAAGCATTCCGGTTGCATTATGATGCGCCATATTTTACAATATATGAATTAAAAAAATAATTAGAAAAATGCAATTCAAATCTTGTTTTACAATTTGAAAACCATCGCTCAATGAAAAACATTATTACTTACTTTTGCATCAAAGAATATTTATGAAAGTAACAAAGCAAATCGCAACCGGGTTTATATTATTGATAGTTATTGCATCTTTATACAGAATTATGCCCGGCAGGCCTTACGGCTTTGCGCCGCAATGGGCAATGGCAATTTTTGCAGGCGCTATTATAAAAAATAAAAAATTTGCTTTTCTTCTCCCACTTTTGTCCATGTTTATTTCAGATGCTTTGTATGAAGTTCTGTACAGAAATAGTGTTGGAAATATGCAAGGCTTTTATGAAGGCCAGCTTACCAATTATATTTTATTTGGCCTCATGACTTTCTTTGGATTTCTGGTTAAAAATTTTAATCTTCGCAAAATTGCATTGGCTTCTGTAGCTGCACCTACAGCTTATTTCTTCTTATCAAATTTTATGATATGGCTAAGCAACTCGCCATTAGCTGGTTTGGGACGGCCAAAAACTTTTAATGGCCTTTTGTTAACGCTTGGTGATGGCTTGCCTTTTTATACGTGGAGCATTGTAGCTACATTAATATTTTCTGCAATTTTATTTGGGAGTTATTATTTAATTACGAAACCTTCATTGCAAACTGCAGAAGTGGCAGGAAGATGATTTACTAACGTAAAGCCATAGATGTAATTATTTCAATTTTTTAAGTTCCAGCCGAGTCTCACGCAGTGGACTCGGCGAGCATAAAGTCATTATAGCATTTTATTGCCGTCAGGGCGGGGGTTTTACAGCATACACTACCCACATAAAAATGCTTCCGTGAAACTCCGACATACAAAATTTGCCACTTGCCGCTGACCAGATTAAAGTGAATGTAATTTAATTTCTGCCTGGCAATTTCTTTATCATATATTTCTATTCCTAAAAAATCCCTTTGCCATATTTCATGTCTCTTGTTAACCGCCAGTACCTTATATAATACTGATAGGCCATTAGCTTTTAATTGACCGAAGGTAAATGTGAGCCTTATATTTCAACAAATTTCCTTTTGGAGTTTCTTTTCCGTTCATCCCATCTTGCGACCATATTAAGTGAATATGATTAGGCATTATAACAAAAGCATAAATAGTTATTATTTTATCATCTGATAACTTTTTCAGAGAGTTTATAATCACCTGTTTATTTACTTCAGGCTCTAATAATGGAAGCCAGTTATGAATGGTTGCAGTCCAAAAATATATTTTGCTTAATTCAGTATAAGATTTCCTTATTTTTTGTATTTACAAATAAATGTACTCAAAGTATCCGAAGTTATAAAAGAAGTGTTTTGTGACACGAACCACGGAATAGAGACAAACCCGTCTTATTGGGCGCACAGCCTGCCTCATTCATAAAATTTTAATTTTAAAAAAGCGTTACTTTAAACTATAAATTTGCACTCATGTTATTTACTTCGTTTGATTTTTTTCTGCTGCTGGTGGTTTCCTTTACAATTTATTATTTACCATTTGGTTTTTTTAAAAAAGCAAATACCCAGCTTCTTATACTTATTGCTGCAAGTCTTTTTTTCTATGGTTATTATAACCCGGCTTTAGTGTTTTTACTCTTTTTTTCCGGAGCTGTAAATGTTATTACCAGTTATTATGTTACTTACGGGCCGCCGCGGTATCGTTATTTTTTAGTAACCCTTGGTGTTGTTATCAACCTGGCGGTATTGGCTTTTTTTAAATATTCGCCTTTATTTGCCACCACATTTTTTGATACACACAATGGTATAGGTCATTTTTTACTTACTATCCCGTTACCTATAGGCATATCTTTCTTCACCTTTGAGGGCATAACCCTGGTGATTGATACTTATAAAGGCAATACAGAATCTAAATTTAGCGGTCTGGTAGATAAATCCATTAGCAGGCATATCCGCAATTCGTTTTTCTTCATCGTATTTTTTCCACACCTGGTCTCTGGCCCTATATTAAAGGCGCATGATTTTATTCCACAAATAGGTTCGAAATTATTCAGGGATATTGATTGGGAATATTGTTTTCGTTTGTTGGTGGTGGGTTATTTTTTAAAGTTGGTAGTTGCAGATAATCTAAAAGATTTTACTTCTAACATCGAGTACCCGGGATTTATGACACTATCTACCTTATCTCTTATCTCAATGTTACTCGGTTATTCCTTCCAGATATTTTCCGACTTTGCAGGATATTCTCTCATTGCCTTAGGGCTTGCTGGCTTATTTGGTTACAGGTTAATGCAAAACTTTAATTACCCATATATCTCTACTACATTTTCTGAGTTTTGGCGACGGTGGCATATTTCTCTATCTACTTTTCTTAAAGAGTATTTATATTTTCCGCTGGGCGGAAACCGAAAAGGAAAAGTAAGAACCTATATAAACCTGGCTATTACTATGGTGCTGGGTGGCCTATGGCACGGAGCCGCCTGGAGCTACGCTGTATGGGGCGCCTTTCATGGACTTGCACTCGCCCTGGAACGATTGTTCAACGATAAGTACACAGTTGCTATCAGAAAAAATTCAGACTTTTATTATTTTAAAATGTTCTTCATTTTTTCTATGGTAACGCTTGCGTGGCTATTATTTAAGCTGCCAAATTTTAGCCAGGTAATAATGTACATTAAGGCTTTGGGGGCCAACGTGGGCCTGGTAACAAATTACATTGATGTGTTTTTAATAGGCCTTTATTGCTCGCCGGCAATAGTATATCACCTTATTTATTTAAAAAAGCAGCAAGCACCGTTGTATTATAAAAAAATGGAGTTTGCAATTTTTGGCTTAATGCTATTTTTAATTGTCACAAACAGTGGTTCACCCGGTTCCTTTATTTATTTTCAATTTTAATATGATAAAAAAAAGCGTCTTCGTATTCATCATCCTATTGGCATTGTATGAGCTCATCATCCGCATATTTCCCGTGCAATGGGATACCAGCCAAAATGATAAGTCCGCAAATCTTATAAGTGCACAAAATTTTATTTATAATGCGCCGGGTAAAAAAGTTAAAAACGATACTGTGATTGTAGGCTCTTCAATAAGCCGGAAATTGATTACGGGAATATTTGGAAACAATTACCTCAATATCTCCTTCAACGGTTGGGGAAGCTTAGATGGACTTGAGCTAATAAAACGTACCGGCAAAATTCCTTCATGCGTACTTGTTGAAACAAATGAAATAGGAGAGCCTGATTTAAAAGAAGGAATAAAAAGTAGTTTAGAACCTTTAGTTTATTATCCCAATACATTGTTGCGCAGTTTTCAATTAAGAAACCAACCGACAGGAGTATTAATCGGGTTTTTAAAAAATCTTATGAAAGAAAAAATAGCAGAGGCAAAAAGAAAGAAGAGAGAAAATACCGAACTGTACAATTATAATTTAAATATGATACAGAATGGTTTTAGTAAAGAAATACCAGATTCATTATTAAAAAAGCGTTTCTATGCACTAAAAGAATTAGTGGCTGATTTAGAAAAACAGGGAATGGGAATTATATTTTTTGAAATACCCATGTCTCCCACCCTTGAAAATACTTTGCAAATAGCAACCACAAGAAACTATTTTCACCAGTTTTTTCCTGACACTCTTTATCAATACATATTATTGCCAAAAGTGAACAATTATATTTATTCCGATGGCATTCACCTCACTGCGGAAAGTGCCATTGAATATACCTATTATTTAAAAAACGAAATCAGTAAACTGGATCATTAGCTTAGATTAATTTGCCTGATGCCAGCGAAATAAAGTGGGAAAAACATTGCCTCAAACGCTCACGCCAGCAAAAGCTTTTTAATAAAAAGAAAAAACGATTTTTTTTAAAAAAGTGAATGTAAGTATAGTTCGGCTTGCCTGAACCAGCCGGACAATAATCACTTGAACCTTTGCAGGTGTTCCAAGAAAAGTTTCTCTCAGTAAAGTCCACACACCGCCTTGTGTGATGTTCGTGCTGATGGTTTTGCAGCATAGCAATCACCAATGGCAAAGTCATCCTTTTGGACAACCAGCATAGAGATATGAATAAAAAAAAGTAACCTATAATTTAGATAATTTGTCAAAACAATAAGGCTTTTTCGCATTAGCCTATTTAAATGCATCGAGATGGCATAATACTGATGTCCCAAAGGGATGGATTTCATTGGTGATTGCTATGCTGCAAAACCATCAGGCAGGCCTATTGTTTTTAAAATACTTCGTGATAAAAGTATGTTGACCGAAGCGCAAGGTTTAATGTAATATAAACGTTTAATGTAATATAAATGAAGACAGTACAGCTAAAGAAATTATTCATTATGCACCAACATCCCAAAAAGAAGAAGTTGTCAGGAATAAGTAATAAAAAAAGAGAAAGCCGAATAGAAATTCAGCCTTCTTTTAAATCCAATATCCTATGAAAACTTGTGTACCTGGTCAAAAAACGATTAACTCAAAATTGCAGTGGCGGATTTCTCCAACCTACACCGAAAGGTTGATCTTATAGTTTCCCGTTTTTCTACAAATGCAAACTTAAATTTTAGGAAGTTAAAAAACTCAATAAGTTATTAGAACGGTGTGGATAAGTTAGGTTTACTGCGACCCCTGCGATATAGAAGACATTGGTGAGAATAAAATAGTTGGATTATATGATGCAATATTGCAAAATCCGGGAAGTGTAACTTATCATTTTCATGGTTGGTTTTTCCGATAGTCATGGGGAGTTTATACCTGGCGGTATAAGTTATTTGCGTTTATGGCTTACCGTTATGGATATTTTAAAGCTGGTAAAAAAGAAATCATCAGGCAAATGGCAGTGAGGTATAAAAAATTTTACTTAAAAAGTGATCCTTGCTATCAATAATCTAAAGCACCAAGCTCATTACAGGCGGTAAAGAATTTCCCGCATTTTTTAGATTGGGTTTTATTACTGCCGATAATATTCGTCAAATGAAAAAAGCTCACAATGTTTTGCTTTATGGCCTTATCAACATTTTTAAATTTATCATCTTTAAGCCTCAATAGCCAATCACAATAGGTTTGGTCTGCAAGGCTGTATTCGCAATCTGTTGTAAGCTTGCCGGTATCAAAGTCCATATCTTTTGGATGTACATTTTCTTTTGGCAATCGTTGTAAACTTACAGCATAATGCAACAGTATGGTATCGAAGCTTTGCACAAATAGTTTTTCTGCTTCTGGAGTTGGCGCCTTAAATCTTAAAGCTTTTAACGGTCCTATTTTTGGCAAAGCACGTATAAAAAAAGATAGCAGTTTTGCAGAGAAACCCGGGCGTTTATATCCTTTGCCAAACTGCTTATCATATTGCTTCTGGCGCATTTTATATCTAAAACTTTTACTGCTGGCGCTATGGTATTGCGATACAATGGTGTTTTTTTTGGCCGACCATGCTGCTTTCGTTATTGTTGGAAATATGTTGGCCACAATCCACCTGAAAGTTTCTACTGCTAATTCAAAATGATTATTAAATACTTCATTAATGCTTAATCCATAAGTTTCAAAGAAAGCCTTTGATAAAACCGTGGTATCTACTTTAAACCCGATAAAATCACGATATGCCTGCGAGGCATAATTTCCCCTGGCAACTTCCAGCACATCAAAGCCAAATTCCATTCGCATGTGAGCAACCCTGTTATCTGCGTATGTTATAACGCTTCCATATTTTTTGCCAAGCTTTGGGTAAACAAGAGGCACACTGCGGTTGGTAGCCATAGGATGACCATAATTATCAGCTTCATAATGTGATAGAAAACCTAATGCAAAAGCATATTCATTAATGTTGCTCGCATTCTTTAACAATGCATTTACCATATCTCCGCTGCGTACATAATGCACGAGGTTAGTAAACAACTCGCTGCCAAATGGATAATAGCCCATATCTGGCGCAACTGCTCCGCCGTAAGCATATGCATGTGCTTCCTTTTGCTCCTCTGTTGTTGCACGGGGATATCTTTCTTTTAATAAAGGCAATATTGATTTGTCCCATGAAGCATCAATAACAGCTTCGTGGGTAAGTACTCCTAAAGCAGATACCGAAAAAGAGATAAAGAAAAGCAGGAAGAGAAATAAAATTTTATAATTGAAAAGTGATTTCATTGATAAGAATAAAGCACCACAACTTACGTTTTTTTTATAACCGGGATGAATAACCAAATCTTTGATTATACAATCAGGGATTTTACATCTATGAGATTATGGAAAAATTTTGCGTGTAGGCTTCTACGTTATACATCTCTGTAATAAGTTGTGTTTAATTAATGATGGCAATATTAGATAGTGCTTTTTTTTCTTTTTGCCTTTGAAGTCGTTTAACTAAAAAAGTATGCAACAATAATATTCGGTATCCAGCAAAGCCACGCTACTAATAAATAAGCTTTAATAAAGTTGTTAAATAATGCACTTTATAATGGAAGCCATATTCTTAAAGTAACTGTACCGCCATAATGGCCATGGTTACACTAATGATTTTTTTAGTCATTATTACTATTTGATGTCGAAAATTTTTTACTAAATAATAGAATTCTCTTTCAAAGGAATAAGCAAAAAAGTTCGCATCATCCCTTTTACCTTCATTTTTATAGAACGAACAGCAATATGCCGTTCAATGCAGCCAAATAATTTGCCTTTTAAATACATTCATTACAAAGCCTGAAAGAGAACCGGGCTTACTTTTGCTGAACATATTTTAGAGCAAAATTATTCTGCTGTTGTAGGGTCAATTATTTCAACCACTTCACTTATTTTATTAGCAGGAAAGCCACCTTGATTTGCGTGTTCGCGAACCATGTCTTCATTAGGCGCAATATATACACAATATATTTTGTCGCCTGTTACATAGCTATGCTTCCATTGAATTGCAGGTCCCATTTTACTTAAAACCCCACATGATGTTTGGGAAATAGCTTTTAATTGTTCGGTTGAAAATTTGCCGGCGCCGGGAATTTCTCTTTCAATAACATACTTAGGCATAATCAATAATTTATTGGTTAGAAAATGTGTAAGAAGTGTATAGATAATAAAATATTTTGTTTTTTGCAAGGGTTGAATTTCTTTGTTTATCCTGGCTTGGTTTTGAATTTTTAAACGGAATAGTTTGCTAAGTCTGCATCCAGAAAATTATGGATTATGTACCCAAGCCTCCTTTATTTTTGCTGAATTACTATTATTACTTTACGAAAATGTATTATATTTTATGCGTGTGCGTTACACAAATAATGCAATGTATTATTTATCCTATTTTTTTGTTTCTATATAAATTGTTTAAATAGTTTCCGGAAAAGTTTATTAATATTCATATCCGCACAACAACTGTTCATTTTCGTACACTTTTTTATTCTTCTATTTCCTAAATCCTTTACCTGCAATGCGTTTTAATATTGGCATATTGGTTGAAGAGTTGACTATGGGGCAACTGTCAATGGGCAATCACTATAATCAATTCTAAACTCTAAACTAAAGAATGATAAAGAATTATTTTAAAATAGCATGGCGAAATTTATGGAGAAATAAAGCTTTCTCTTTCATAAACATTTTTGGCCTTTCTATTGGTATTGCTACTTGCCTGGTCATTATGCTTTTTGTGCAGGATGAATTAAGCTACGACCGTTATAATAAAAAAGCAGATCAAATTGTCAGGGTTATTTTCAGGGCATCAATAAACGGGGAGAAAATTAATGAAGCTAACGTGATGCCTCCCGTTGCACAAACGCTATTGGCCGACTATCCGGAAGTACAGCAAGCTACACGCGTGAGGTCAGGTGGATTGCCATTGGTTACTTATGATAATAAAACTTTTAAAGAAAACGGATTTGTATTTGCAGACTCAAATTTTTTCCAGGTATTTACGCTGCCCTTTCTTAAGGGCAATGCTGCAACTGCTTTAACCCAACCCAATACATTAGTCATTTCTGAAGCAACGTCTGAAAAATATTTTGGCAAAAATGATCCTCTTGGGAAGGTGCTGAGCTTTAATGGTTCTCCTTTAAAAATAACAGGCGTGTTTAAAAAAATTCCTCCCAACTCGCATTTTGATTTTAATCTTATTGCTTCTATGGCTACTTTACCTGAATCAAGGGAACCATCCTGGATGTCTTCGAACTTTTTTACTTATCTGGTTTTGCCTGAAGGATATGGTTATAAAAAACTGGAAACTAAGCTGCCAGAAGTAGTGGCTAAGTACATGGGGCCACAAATACAACAGGCCTTTGGAATGAGTTATGCTGAGTTCAGGAAAAAAGGTAACGACGTTGGACTGTTTCTGCAACCGCTCACTGACATTCATCTTCATTCAGATTTTTCTAATGATTTTAAACCCGCAAGTGATATCCGGTATATATATATTTTTGGAGCCATTGCACTATTCATGCTTATTATCGCTTGTATAAATTTTATGAATCTTTCTACTGCAAGTGCGTCTAAGCGTTACCGTGAGGTTGGTATCAGGAAAGTGTTGGGTTCTTTAAAAAGAGAATTGATCAGGCAATTTTTATTTGAATCTATTCTGCTCACTTTTATTGCTTTGTTATTTGCCATCGTTTTAGTAAATCTTGCTTTGCCTGTATTCAATCAATTGTCAGGAAAAGAATTGAACCTGCATTTTAAAAATATTACTTTCCTCATTTTTGGCTTATGTGGATTTGGTTTAATTGTAGGTGCATTAGCAGGAAGCTATCCTGCATTTTTTCTTTCTTCATTTAAACCGGTTACGGTGTTAAAAGGAAAATTTGCAACTGGCAAAAAAAGCATCGGACTGAGAAGCGGATTAGTTGTTTTTCAGTTCTGCATTTCAGTTTTTTTAATTATAGCAACTACTGTAGTGTTTCAGCAATTGAAATATATTCAAAATACTAAATTGGGTTTTAATAAAGACCAGGTATTGGTACTGCACGATACATGGAACCTTGGTAAAAATGAAGCGATATTACAGCAGGAACTTTTACAGGATTCGAGAGTAGTAAATGCGAGTGTGTCAGGGTATGTGCCCGTTGGTCCAAGTTATGGTAACAATAATATGATATACACAGAAGATAACTCTGCACAATTAGTAAAAACATTAAAGTATCATGTAGATGAACAATACATTCCCACATTGGGAATGCAAATAGTAGCCGGGCGAAACTTTTCTAAAGATTTTTCAACAGATACTACTGCAACTATCATTAATGAAACTGCCGCAAAAACTTTTGGCTGGGGAGATAAAGCATTAGGAAAAACCGTGACAGGTTTTAAAAATAATAATGGAGAAAAAATTACTTATCGCATCATTGGCATTGTTAAAGATTTTCATTTTAAATCGCTGCACGATCGCATTTCTCCGCTGATGATGGTACTGGGAGATAATTCAGGATCGATAATAGCAAAAGTGAAAACAAAAGATATAGCGGGATTATTAACATCTGTAAAAAAAGAATGGTCTCAATTTTCTAATGCAGCGCTTTTTTCTTATTCATTCATGAACGATGATTTTGAAGCAACGTATCGTGCTGAAGAAAAGCTAAGCATGATTTTAGGCATTTTTGCAGGCCTTACAATTTTCATTGCATGCCTTGGCTTATTTGGCCTGGTAACATTTACTGCTGAAAAGCGCACAAAAGAAATTGGTATTAGAAAAGTGTTGGGCGCAACTGTGCCTAATGTTGTTGGCCTGCTCTCAAAAGATTTCTTAAAACTGGTATTCATTGCAAATATAATTTCATGGCCTTTGGCCTGGTGGACAATGAATAAATGGTTGCAGGATTTTGCATATCGCATTACTATAAGTTGGTGGGTATTTTTTTTGGCAGGTTTTGCTGCATTATTAATAGCATTGATAACAGTAAGTTTCCAGGCTATCAAAGCCGCAATTGCAAATCCAGTGAAAAGCTTAAGAAGTGAATAGTGAATTCGAATGGTAAAATGGTCAATTGTCAATAGGATTATAAATCTTCGGGATTAATTTCAAAAATAATCCTGTGCCTGGTTGCAAATTTCAAGCTGCATATGAATGAAAGTTCTGTAGATGAAGAAAAGAGCTAAATTGTAATTGAGCATATCTTGTTATTTTTTTTCTTAAGTAGAAGTTTATTATCTTGCGCTCCAAAATTACAAAATGGATCGGTAGTTCAGTTGGTTAGAATGCCGCCCTGTCACGGCGGAGGTCGCGGGTTCGAGTCCCGTCCGGTCCGCTGAGTTAAGCTCAAAATCATTCAAAAGCCTGTAAAATGTAGATTTTACGGGCTTTTTTGTTTTATACCTTCTCCAAATAGCACCAAAATACTCAAATCTAAAGGTACGCATTCGGTGATTCTGTAAAATCAAAAACAGAATCACCGAATTCCGCCAAAACCCTTGCCAGGTAAGATATTCAAAATTTGAACATCTGCCTGAGTCAGGTGATTAACAAGTAATTTTAACCTTTAAATCGGTGATTTTATGGAAACAAAAATGAGTATTCTCTTTTTTGGAAAAAAAACAAAAAATGAGAGTGATAAATTACTCTCTATTTATCTGCGTGTAACCATCAACGGTAGACGCTTTGAAGTATCAACTCAACGCTATATTGAACCCAGCAAATGGTCTCAGGTTGCATCAAAAGCGAAAGGTAACTCAGAAGAAGCCAGGAGTATTAATACACATCTTGACGTGCTAAAAAATAAAATATATGATTACCAGCAATTGATACTTCAGGAAGGTAATAGTTTTACCAAAGAAACTTTGTATCTGAAATGGTATGGTATTGAGCAACGCACCTACAATCTTGTTGAGGTTTTCAAACATCATAACGATCAATTGCAGTCACTGATCGGAAGCGGGTGTTCAAAAGCCACATTTGGTAAATACCGTACAACCCTGGATCACACCATATCTTTTTTGAAATGGAAATTTAAAAAAGAAAATATTGAAATTTCAAAATTGAATTACTCCTTTATTACTGATTTTGAATTCTGGTTGAAAAGTGTTCAGAAGTGTAATCACAATACCACAATAAAATACATCAGTAATCTTCGAAAGATCGTTAATGTTTGTCTTAAAAACGGATGGTTAGTAAAAGATCCATTCATCGGATTTAAAATGACCAAAAAAGAAGTGGTTCGGGAGATTCTAACAGAAGAAGAATTACAAACTCTTATTGATAAGGATATCCAAAATATTCGTATCAGGCAGGTTAGGGATATATTTATATTCAGCTGCTTTACAGGTTTAGCTTATATAGATGCCAAACGATTAAAAAGATCGGAGATAGTAAAAGGGATTGATGGAGAACGCTGGATATATACACAAAGAAAAAAAACTGACAGCCCAACCAGGATTCCACTTCTACCAGTAGTGTTGGAAATTATGGAAATTTATAAGGACCATCCTCAATGTTTAAATCAGAACTGTTTACTTCCTGTTCCAAGTAATGCGAAACTAAATGCATACCTAAAGGAAGTTGCCGATATATGCGGTATAAATAAATACCTGACATTTCACATTGCCCGTCACACTTTTGCTACTACCGTTACATTAAACAATGGAGTACCTATTGAATCGGTCAGCAAAATGCTCGGACATAAGTGCATAAAAATAACTCAGATATACGCAAAAATCCTGGATCGAAAAGTAAGCGAGGACATGGGACTACTGAGAAAAAAATTCGCTGATAGGAATCAGGGAAATAATTTAAAAGCGGCCCAATGAAATACATAAACATATTTCACGCAGTGCGTGAATAATTAATAAATAATAATCATGACAAAAGATAAATCAGATAGCATAATTAACCCAAAAGCAATTTCCCATTTATTTAAAAAAATTAGTGAGCTTATTGAGCAATCCCGGAAAAGAATTGCTTACCATATCAATAGCGAAATGGTATCAGTTAATTGGTTCATTGGAAAGTTAATATATGAAAACATATTGCAAAATAAAAGGGCCGAATACGGTAAAGCTGTAATGTCACGTTTAAGTGAATTACTCACTTCTAACTATGGCAGCGGTTATAGTGTAGCTCATCTTACCTACTGCAGATCCTTTGCAACTATCTATGCTGACGAAAAGATTGTTCACGCAATGCGTGAACAATTAAGCTGGACGCATATTCGGATAATTTTGTCTATTAAGGAGGAAATCAAACGAGAATTTTACCTGCAACTATGCATTAAAGAACGATGGAAAACCAGGCATTTGCATGAAAGAATTGGAAGTATGCTATTTGAAAGGACTGCACTTTCTAAAAAACCTGAGAAACTCATTAAGGCAGAACTTGATGTTCTAAAATCAGAAGGAACAGTAACTTCTGATCTTGTATTTAGAGATCCCTATGTTTTGGACTTTCTTGGTTTGAAAGACACTTATAGTGAAAATGATTTGGAATCTGCAATCCTTAGACAGCTTCAACAATTTATTACAGAATTAGGGAGCGACTTTGCTTTTATAGCAAGACAAAAAACAATTACCATAGACAAAGAAGATTTCAGAATTGATCTACTTTTTTATCATCGTGGATTAAGGTGCATAGTCGCCATAGATTTAAAATTAGATAGGTTTAAAGCAGCTTATAAAGGCCAGATGGAACTTTATTTAAAATGGCTGGATAAATATGAAAGAAAGCAAGGCGAAGAAATGCCAATTGGCCTAATTCTTTGCTCTCAAAAGCAACAGGAACAAATCGAGTTGCTTGAATTGGATAAAGGTCATATTCGTGTATCAGAATATCTTACCCAATTACCTGCTAAAGAATTGTTAGCTCAGAAATTACATACTGCAATAAAAATGGCAAAATCAAGAGAGAAAAATAAATATAATGAACACACTTGATCTGACAAAGTAATACATTCTTTTGTTTGGCTATTCGATTTCGCTACACTATGGGTGCGCAATAGGTTACAATTCAGAAGTTAAGTTTATCAACTCGCGATAGGCTTAAACTTTTAGCAAGTACACTTGGCTTTTAATGGCCGGAGTATAAGATGGTATATATAGAATATATCCAAAATCATGCAGGTCTTTAATGCACTTGTGATATGTAGCCAGCCCGCTGATTTTTGCCACTTCCATAAGAGAAGTCCTCGTAATATTTATAGGATTGCTAAACAGGTTTAGATTATAAAACTGGAAAAGCGCCATATACAAACTAATATGCGTTGTACCGATCCTATGGTCATCTCTGATCGCAGCATAAAAACTGGTTAACTCTTTCACACGCTCCATTTCACTGCACCTTTACACTATCCCATTATTCATTAGTTTTTCTATATCCTCATACCTGTAATAATAAATACCTCCTATCTTGCTGGAACAAAGTTTTCCCTCAATTCTAAGTCTTCGGATAGTATTGGATGAGATATTCAATAATTTTCTTACTTCTGAATTTTTAAGCCATGGTTTTACCGGCTTTACCACTAGCGGCAAAAGCAATTGCTTTATATCTTTTAAAAGCTGAATCCTGAACTCCTGCAAATCTTCTTTTGTAATTACCTCAATTGCCATTTTCACAAATTTTGCTATAGCTGTTTTAATAATTCTAATCATAAGAACGGGATTTGGGGTTTTGTAAACTACTCCGACTACTGTTTTAAACAGATATTCCTTTTTTGCGGGAGGGCTTTTTTTGGGTGTTACCTAAATCATTAGTTACCTTTTGCTTAGGTGTCTTCTTTACATCATGTTTTAAATCTTTCTTTACATCCTGTTTCTGTTCCTGCTTACGCCCGGTAATTTGTGATTGATGAACCGACTTGAATTGCTCCAATGACTCTTTTTGCACTCTTTTCATTTGCCCGTCATAAAGAGTTACTGATTTAAATTGAGGATTGGCTTCAATAAATATTTTATGATTGCTTCCATCTTTTTCAATAGAAACAGATTGAATATTTCCTTTTTGCAAAGATTGAACTAATGCTTTCTCCTTTTCACTACCATCCATTTCTGAAACTGCATATTTGGACAAAGCCATTTTTAAATCATAGCCATAGTTTTCATGGAATTGCTTAACCTCATAATTATTGTTTTTGTCTTTATTATCAAAGTCAAGTTGTATCCATGCCTTATAAGGTTCACCAGCCTTATTGCTCAGTTCTTTATATACAGCCCGGCCTTCCAACATATTATAAGCTTCTTTAGCAGTAACACCTTTCCCTTTGTTTAGATAAAAGGTCTGTTCAATTTTTTCACCATTGCTTCTTTGCAGTGATGCATTATAACTATTCAGGAAATACATATCTGAATTTTCTGATTTTCTAAACTGTAACGCAGCCTCAAATGGCTTTTTATTTACTTCGGTGTTAAAGGTTAAGTGGAAAGAATCTTTACCTTCTTTTAAATGTTGTTCGAGAGCTTCATTTTGCTTATCGCCAAAGCCCATGTATTTGACATTATCTTTCAAATACTCTAAGTTTTTTTCATTCATGATTGACAATTTTTTGTTTGATAAATGTTGTTCTATTGACTTCCAATACGGAATAAGTTTTAATATATCTTCCACCGAATTGATATGAAGAACGCTGTAATTATCATAATCGCTGATATTATTAGAAGCAAACTCTATGGCCTCCTCCCCGCTTTTAAAAAAATGTATATCACTTTTTTCCAGGAAGTATGGAAAGTTATTATATGCGAACCAATGATTATTCTGATAAAGCTCTATTTTAGCTTGCTCCAATATTTCATCCGGTATGACATGCTTACTGTTCATTCTGATAAGGCAGGGGAATCGCTTTAATAATTTTGTTATTACGCACTTTCATCAGCAGATGCCTGCCGCCATTTTTCTCATTGATTTCTATTGCAAGAAACTTAGAATCGGGAATGGTAAATTTTTCAAGAGCGACCACTACTGTTGATGTAGAATTTGCTTTTACGAATTTTGTATTACCGGCCATATACAAAGGCTTCATTTCATTTTCCTGTATAGCGGTTCTTTTAGATTTCTTCTTATCGCGGATATAAAAGTGCAAAAAATCAATGTCATAATCAATCGGGCTTTGATTGGCTAATTGCAATTGATAATAGATGGTATTTCCCTGGATGAAAATGCCGGAAACTTTTGCCAGCATATCCAATTTGCGGTCCCGAATACCATGCATAGTGAGGGAATTATTCAAAATACTTTGAGCATAACTAGCAACAGTAAACGAAGTTTTGGAAGAGAGTTCATATACCCATTTTATAGGTTGGTGTTCATAATTTACCGTGAAGGCATAGACGCTGCCGTCACTGGTAACGACGCTTAAGTTTGTTTCAGTAAAATTGACAGTAGCTGCTTTTATAAGTAAAATATTATCTGCTTCTTTTACTTGCTGAACAAGCACATCCTTTGTGCCCCTGTCTACATGTGTTATAGGAAATGGAAAAATTAAAGAAGTTGTTTTATTGGTTGTAATAGATAAAGAACTTTGTGCAAAGGAAGAAAAAAACATACCTGCCGCACAAATAAAACTTACAATTTGTTTCATGATTTTTTTTATTAAAAATTATTGATTTAGATTTTTTTCTTTTAAAAGAATTTTGTACCCGGCCTTCACAAATACTTTTACCAATTTTACTTTTTTGCTAAGCAATGTTTTAGCAGCATTGATACCTGCAGAAGTGGCCTGCGCTGTAATCGAAGGATCCACAGAAGTCATGTTGACCATCTGCAAAGAATTATCGGCTGAGCTTTTAGCTACATCCCTTGTGATAGCACCGGGAATATAGATTCCAACTAGTCCATCCATATCATACACTTCCATCTGTACCGGATATAAAGAATTACCAGAACGTATCGAGCTAATCTCAACATTAAGTCTTTCTCCATTCATCGAGCAGGTTCCAAAAACAAAATTGTCTTTGGGAATAATGGTACCGTTAATATTAATATCATTAAGCAATCGAATTTTGATTACAGCACCACTTACCAAGATTTGATTTTCATGCACGACTGCTTCAATCGCATTTTGCTTTGTTGAAACAGTTTCATTTTCTAATCCGTAAAAACCAGCATCACTATCTTTTTTTTCAATAGTATCAAGTAAGCTTATGGTAGCATGTGCGGCTTCATTGCTTACCGAAAATAATTGTGGAAGGTTATCTGATGTTTTTTCTTTTATGTTCTTTATTCTTTCCGGATGTTGTATGTCAAGGATCTTTTCCATCATTCCGTTTAACTGCTGTATCTCCGGGTCAGCATCTGAATCCTTATTCATATTTTGCATCAAACCTTCAAGACGATCTACATCTTCTTTATTCACTGATGCATTAACTTTATATGGAACAGGATTGTTCCCGGTTTTTGCAGGACTGTTTAATTGCTGGTTGAGTTTAGCAATTTTCTGGTACACCTTTTCCTCATTAGGGTCTGTATAATTATCCGGTTGTACATCGTGTTTACTTTTGCTAAAAGACAAAAGGCTGGTATCTTTGTAAGTGGATATTTGATATAAGGGATCAGTCTTGATCATTTCTCTAAACCTGGCTGAATCTCTTTCTGACTCTTCATAGAAGCTCAGCTTATTCTCGCCTTTGTCATCTCTCAGATGTGCATTCGGTAATTGCATATTCAATCCCGAGGCAGCAATTTGATTTTGTGATGTACCCTTCCCGCCTCCCGCTGCCCAAAAAGCGAATGTCAGAAACCAAATAACCACTAAGGGCAGGATTAGGAGCGCTTTGCTTTTTCTTACATTTTTGTTTTCCATATTATTTTTTTTGTTGATAAACTTTTTCTAAAAAATTGATTGTATCCATTAATCGCGGTCGTTCTGTAAGGAGGCTTTCCCGAAAAATCTTGTTTGCATCCAGGTAATGTTTAAACTGTTGAATTTTTTTGAACTCAATTCCTGTAAAAGCCGGATGACTAATTTTATTAAACGGAATAAATTTTATGGGTGTTACTGTATAAAAAACGGTATCTCTTTTTTGCAAACTTCGAATGATCAAAAAACTACTTTCAGAAACGAAGACAATACAAAAAATCCAAAGGATAATTTTGCGCTTACGATTGGAATAATGATTCGTTTTTTTCTGCAGGTAATTTGAACAGTGTAATAGTTTTTGATTCAGGTGCATTAATATCCTGACTATAAAAGGATGCAATTCTTTATCTTTCTTTTTTCTGCGAAAGAGTTTCATTTTATCTATTTTCTGTTTTTAAATCTCTGTTTTCAATCGTGTTCCACTTTTCAATTAAAAACCCATGCGGGTTGTTATCTGATCTCGATACATTACGCAACCGGCCTTCTGTAATTAAACTGCGTGTAGTGATGGTCGTTAGTCTCGTGATCCTTTCAGTGGCAAAACAGCGGAAATAAAAAGGATATAAATTTGTGTTTACCGCAACACTGTCGACAGTAATTTCCTGGCTTACATTCCCGGAGATGATACCCGAGTAATAATTATTCTCTTTATAGGATTCATATACTTTTTTCGCTGAGCCATCTGCGAGATACAGCGCTTTGGTAATATTGGATTGAATCACTTTATCATCAGGGTCAAGGGAAAAGAAATAATGATGAAACATTTTTACATGGTCTCTTGCTTCTACAGGAATATTTTCCTTACGGTCACCCGCAAACGCTTCTAAAGCTTTTCCATTGGCAAGAATATAAATCCGGGATTCAACAGCTGCTGTTGCTTTATAGCTGTTATAAATAACATAGCAGCAAATGAGCACACAGGAAATAATTACAAGGACACTAAACATCCGGACTTGCCTAAAAGCGCTATCAATATTTTTTGCTTTTTGAAACATTATTTTCCAGTTAATTTATCTTTAAAATAGCCATCAGACACGCCGGTACTGGTCATGCTGTTATTCATTTTATTTGCTGCACCTCCAAATGAGTCAGCAATCATTCCTGCCCCTGATGAAACCTTATTCACTGTTGAAGAAGCGGCAGAAGAAAAAACATTGCTTACCTTATACAAAAGAGTGTTACCACCACCGGCGTGAACAATATAATTAGCTACAGAAGGGACAGTGAAATACCCGATGATGCCTATGATCATAAAGATTAAATAAGCCGTATCGGAAGTAGAAAAGAAAGTGTCACCACTTTGACTGATCTGCTGGATATCAAGTGCTATCATTTTTTCCTGGATCTTTCCAATGATGCTTCCGAAAATATTAGCAACGGGCAACCAGAGAAAAATATTGATATAACGGGCGACCCATATCATGAGCGTATGGCCAAGGCCATCAAAGACCGCAAGTCCAAAAACTAGCGGACCAAGTATCGCTAATACAATTAAATAAAAAGTCCGAATGGTATTGATGCAAAGCGCCGCCGCCATATAGAGTACATGCAGTATTTCACTCATCCATTCCTTAATGGTATTTCGAAAATTATATGAGGCTTTAGCCATGGCAAATTTTATGTCGTTGCCGATCCCTTCCATCCAACCTTCATCTCCAGGGTCTTGTCCCGGATGGGTATATTTATACCATTTGTCCCTGTCCCCGCTTCCATCTTCTCCCACATACATCTGCCAGATATCTGTTTTCCTGATGGCTTCTTCCTTTTGCTTAAGCAGGACTGCAATTGCTTTATCAGAATTATCTACCATAGTAGATGTGGCAGATACTGTAGGGCTCATCACGGCATTGATCATTCCAATGACAGAAGGAAAAATGAGCACGGCAAATCCAATTACAAAAGGCCGGAACAAGGGATAAAAATCAATGGGCTCTGCTCTGGATATGTGCCCCCATACCCTTGAAGCGATATACCAGGTGGCTGCAAAACCGGCTATGCCACGGCCCACACCAATCAACCGCGAACAAAGAGGCAACATCTCATCATAGAGTTGTGCGAGAACTTTTTGTAATCCGCCGACTTCACTTGACAAACCCTGGGCGAAACTTATTCTTGGCATCATGCCCACCGTGATTACAAGAATCACCCTTACACACTTTTTCATTGATTCACATTATAGAGTTGATTCATGGTTGAAATATCATTCTGTTCCTTTGCTCTTTGCAAGGCAAGTACTTTTGTTTGATTGTTGAAATGCCGGAGGAAGCTTTGCTCGTCTTCCACTTCTTTCCATATAGTATCAATTGCACTCAGTCTTTCATCATCTGACATTTGGAGTTTATTAGCAGTAAGAACAGTTGCCAAAACATCCAGATTTTTTAATGACTGATTAAAAAGATTTGAATAGACTTTACCGATATAATTGATTTCATCAACTGTAAATTTTCCGCTTGCCTTGAGTTGCTTCAAAGTTTTTTTGTATTCAGAAACAATGCTGATTTGCGTCGAAATAATATCTGCAACTCTTTTATATTTTTTTACAGTTGGGCTTACTTCGAGCAAGCTATTAAGGAATAGTTGATGAAGATTAAAATTGCCTTCTGAAATATTTTTGATAGCATTATAACCGTTAGATATAATCTGGTACCCTTCTTTCAGGTCGGTTAAAATATTTTTAAGCTCGGTTAATTTTTCAACGTCCAACAACAATTGCTGAACCTCCTGGCTTTGAGAAGAAACCTTGCAAATAAAAAATATCATAATTAATAAACTCAATACACACTGTTTCATATTCACTTTTATTGATTAATGACCATATAATCCACGCGAAACCTGTACATCATTGTTATCCTTCATTCGCCGAACCGCCAGCATATTATTCTCACTTCCAAAATGCTGCACAAATTCATAGCGTTGCTGCATATCATTATATAAATGATCAATCTGTTTGATACGCTCATCATCCTTCATTTGCAAAAGGCCATCCGTTGTAATCACAATTAATTGGTCAATGATTCCTGTACAGCCATCGAGCAGGTTAGCAAAAACTTTTCCTGCATAGCTTATTTCATCACTGGTAAATTGATTGCTTTTATTCATGTACAATTTTTGTTGATGGCAGGCTTTCACAATGTTTACCTGCCTCGCGATGATTGCTGAAATCTTCGTGTAGGCTTTTACGTTATGATTGACATTTTTGAAGGAAGAAAAATAATTTTCATTTAAAGAAAAATCACCCTGTTTAATAGCATGTATTGCATTCACTCCTTCTTTGGCAATATCATAACCCTTCTTAACATAAGAGGCATAGATTTGCAATGCGGCAATTTGCTTTTTCAAATAAGTAATCTGCGTTTTCTTTTGTTTTGTCCATTCCGCTAAAGTTTGTGCAGAAGCAGTCTCTGCAAGAAATATAACGACCAGGAGTATACGTAGTTTCTTCATACAACTTTATTGAATCCCATATAATAGTTTTATCACTGCTATGTCGTGTTCATCTTTTGAACGCTGGATAGATAGCCGGATGTTCTGTGTATTAAATTGCCGGAGATCATCATAATTTTTTTGCATCGCATCCGCAGCAGTATTGATAATCTCCATTCTTTTAGCGTCAGACATTTGTGTAGTAAAAGAATGTATCACGAGAGCTAACTGATCTAAGTTCTTTACACTTTCTCCAATGATACCGGTATATACCTGCCCGATATAGTTTATTTCTTCAGCAGTAAAATGACCATCCTGCTTTACACCATTCCAAGCATTGTGGTACTGTTTTACAAGAGCGATTTGTTGTTCAATGATTTCCTTAATCCTGTGATAACCGGACAATACATCTTTTACTTTCCATAGCTCATCAAAATAATTTTGGTAGAGGTCCTTTTGCTTTTGCACCCAGCCCGTAATCTCATCCAGCTTCAGTTTCGACATGGTATTTTCAATCTCCTTCTGTGCATTCTGCAGCCAGATGGTTTTGGTTTGCAATCGCTGAATTTTCAAATCCAGTGCAATGATGGCTTTCTTAATGCCTGCTTTGATGACTGCTGTTACAGGGTCCTGTGCAGTTGCTGACATTCCAAACCATAAAAAACACATACACAACAAAATCTTCTTCATCATTTTATTTTTTTATAATGGCTGCTGCCCAAAAGCAAAATATTTTTGGGAACATCAAATGACAGCACTCTTCCTCTTTTTGTCTCCTGTAATATTTTCTTATCATTATCATAAGTGGCTGTCCAGTTTTCATGAATACTTTTTGCCGATAGTAGCTTACCATCTTTTATTCGTTGGTAGCTTCCTGTATGAATGATTGAATACATAGTGGTATTAGAAGGATTAATCACAAGAGTATCTCTACCAATACTGAATTCATTATGAACTTCCCTTACATACATGCCGGGTATAAAATTGTTATTATCAGCACCCGAGCTGCAACTGCTTAAAACAATGCATGACAATAAAAAATAAATAATGGTTTGAATCTTTTTTTTCATAAATTATTTTTTAAATCATTTGCGAGAGCGGCAATGCCTGACTTCATGCTGCCATATTTCTTTGCATATTCCTGAACCTTTACTTTCTCACTTTCTTCTGTGGTATAGGTTAAATATTCTTCCATTGATACTTCTGTCCGGTAAACCCTGGAGAGCATGCCGCCAAGGGAGATAAAGACTTCCTTATATTTTGTTTTTGGATCGTTTGCTTTATTAACGGAAAGCACTAATGCTTTTTCTTTTTCTGTTAGCCCAAGCAATTCCTGAATCTGGTCAAACTTGTTTTGATATTTGGATTGGTCAAGTAAAATCTTGCAATCAGAATTATTAATGATAGCCTGCTTTACAACCGGTGAAGAAATAATATCTTCTACTTCCTGTGTAACCACGATGGCTTCTCCAAAAAATTTTCTGACTGTTTTAAATAGATATTTGATGTATTCTGCCATTCCTTCTTTCGCAATTGCCTTCCAGGCTTCTTCTATTAAAATCATTTTGCGGATGCCTTTTAATTTCCGCATTTTGGAAATAAAAACTTCCATGATGATAATCGTTACTACCGGGAATAAAATAGGATGGTCTTTAATATTATCGAGCTCGAAAACAATAAAACGTTGTTGTAATAAATCCAGGTTCTCTGTAGCATTCAACAAATAATCAAACTCTCCACCTTTATAATAAGGCCTCAGTACATAGAGAAAATTGGAAATATCAAAATCTTTATCCTTGACTTTATCATTTTGCAGTACCTCTACAAAATCAATTTGCAAAAACTCGTAGAAAGAATCAAAACAGGGAAAGTATGTTTCATACTTTGATAAATGTTCGTAATACAGTTGTAATGCATTACTCAATGCTACATATTCACTGCGATTAAAATTTTCATTATCTTTTTTCCAGAGTGCCAGCAACAAAGTTTTGATGCTTTCCTTTTTTTCTGTATCCAACAGATCGCCTTCTCCAATAAAAAACGGATTGAATTTAATCGGGTTCGTTTCATCATAAGTAAAATAATAGCCACCCACCAAATCACATAACCCTTTGTAAGAATGTCCCACATCTACCAGTACCACATGCGTTCCCTGTTCATAATAGCTGCGCACCATATGATTGGTGAAAAAAGATTTACCACTACCACTTGGCCCCAGGATAAATTTGTTGCGGTTTGTACAAATTCCTTTTTGCATAGGTTCATCAGAAATATCAACATGAATGGGTTTTCCCGTTAGCCGGTCTCCTAGCCTTAATCCAATAGGAGAAAGTGAGGAATGATAATTAGTTTCCAGGTTGAGGAAGCAACAAGCTTGTTCTGCAAACGTATCAAAAGTATCATTGATGGGAAAGTCTCCTTCATTACCTGGCAGGCCCGCCCAGTAGATTTGTGGCGCACCATCCACTTCGTGTTTGGGCACAGCATCCATCTGGGCTAAGGCTGAACTGACCAGGTTTTTTACAACTTTTAATTCATCTTTGTTATCCATCCAGACCATTGTATTGAAATGGGCTTTTACGGGTAGGCGTTGCTGTGAGATGGCTTCATTTAAAAAATCATTGGTAGCATCTCTTCCGATGGTATTCTCTCTTGAATAAGCGCTCAGGCTTTGCAACCTTAACTTTTTACTTTCTAATTTTTGAATCGTCTTCTGTGAATCCTCAATAAAAATGTATTGGTTGTAAATATGATTGCAGGGTAGTAATTGTCCAAGCGGGGAAGCAAAGCCAATAGAGAACTTTGTTTTATCAGTAGAATATTTATCATAATTGATCCTTGAACCGCACATGGCGGGAAGATCACCTGCATCAGATAAAGTATAGATTTGTATAAATTGATTGCCAACCCGAATACCTTCTTTGAACGAAATATCCTTTACAATGGGTTTGTCTCCTTCCAGTAAGAAGCAATACTTTTCAACCACACCTGCTTTTTCTTTAGTGCTCAACAATTCTTCGTTTTGTAATCTGTTCAAATGAATAAAACCACTATCTTCCAGTATTCTTTTGAACTGGCCTGCACTATCTAAAAAATCCTGCAGCATTCCAGGCTTTAATGTTTGGTCAGGTATAATGGATCTTTTTATAAGGTTGGAAAAAAGGGAATTGACCGCTTTTCTGCCTGTAGGTTTCTTTGTAAGGAAAATATAACAATGATGATTAAGATAGGGTCGCTCATTAAAAAACCTTTCGCTGCTCCGGGATAAAAAACTGTTATCATTTTTTGAAAAATCGGGTTGATATTTACTATCAATGAACCAATCCTGTTTATGAAAAATACTGTGACGTGGTAATACTTTAATGGCTTTAATCCATACATGGTGAAATGCTTCATAATCCTTATCCGACAATGTAAAAAGTTCTGGCAAATCTACTTTGAACGCTAGGGTTATATCTCCCTGCTTTGATAAAATAGCATCATGCTCTGCACCCATAACCGGTAATATGTCTTCTAAATATTTTTCCATTTCACATTTTCTATTTCGAAAAATTTGATAAGCTTATTTTAAAAACATTTTTCGACTGTTTGCTTTCAGCAGTTTTGGAACTCCTTTCTTTGCTATCTTTTTCATCATCCCATGCTCCCCGTAGGTATGGCTAAGTTTATATATATACATAAACAAAGTAGCCCCTAAACCTAAAATCAATCCCAGGCAAACAAATGTGTTGACACCACAGATATAAAGAATGGCAAACAAAATTAAAAGTATCAGTAAGCCGCCGCCCAGGTACCAGATATATTGGGCTTTCAGGCCACGGAACTCAATGGGTTTGTTAATGCCTTTATTAATGCTATATATACTGGTGCTCATACGCCAAAGAATGATTTAATTACAGTAGCTACAATTACCAGGAAAACACAACTCCCAAACCATGCAGCGGCAACTTTTCCAGTATCATGGTCACCGGCATTCCACTTGTTATAGACTTTCACGGCCCCAATGAGTCCGACGATGGCGCCGATTGCATACATTAAATTGGTTCCTGCTGCAAAATAGCTGCGCACTTGGGTATTGGCTTGATTAATTCCGGCATTACCATCCTGAGCCATGGCAATAAAACGGATAAATAGTAATGAGATACTAATAAAAACTTTCCTCATATTTTTCATATAACATTTTTAAATTTTAATTAATTCAAAACTCCCCTGTTGGCCTCTCCTAACGGGGAGAGGCCGGGGAGCATCCCTCACTAACCTAACCACAACTGTTTCAAATCATCCTCACATAAGTGAATGGAACATATATCTCTGCTCAAACTAGTAGTTACTTTTTCAACAGTTTCCTTATCAGAAGAATTTTTGAGCGAGTTATATTTTTTAAAAAAAATTTGCAATGAATAGATCATTTCTTGTTTAACCCATTTGCGAGATTTTGCTTCTTCAAAAAATGTTGTTATTTCATTGAGGCACGTATCAAATAAATTTGTATTATCATTTCTTGATAACGCTTCTTTATTAATATTCAATTCATCTGATTGAAATAAAACGGAAGATGAAATCAATATATTTTTTTTGCGAATAAGCCATTGCGTTATTTCTTTTCTATATATCCATCCAATAATTGCATAATAAACAACTAACGAAAAAAGAATAAATTCTATAAATTCTTTCCAGGTAATTGAATAAAACATTGGCTTTATATTTTCTTGTTTGCAAATAATTTCTTAATTAAAGAAAATTGATTGGGAAGAACTTTTGTTATTCAATAATCATGATGCAATTTACAATGTCATATAAGGCATTTGGGTGAATCGGAGTGAACTGTGAGTGAATTCAAATCAATCATAACTATCAATATTTCTAATCATTCTCTGGAGAAATCTTTTTATATTTTCTTTTGATTCAGGATTAACTTTATCACTTGCTTTTTGTAAACTTTCCGTACTAAATCCTTTTTGATTTTTATTAGAAATGTTAGAGCTTGTTTTCTCCAGCAGGCTCTTGTATGTTTCAGTGGGTGCACCTCCGGCATCAATAAAAGCTTTATGAAGCAAATAAATTTCTGCTCCTTTAAATATTACATGAACGTTGTATTCCCTTTTGTTTAATTCTATCTTTCGTAAATCCTGGGCTGTTTCAAATTTCAGGAACTTGACTTCCTCTTCAATCCAATGATTAATTTGTTCTTTGAGTGAAGGCATCCCGGAAGATAAATAACGGTTAGGCTTAGTTGCTAACTGGTTCATAGTCTTTTGCTCAAATAACAATTTTGAAATCTTCTCTTTTTTACCTGGTAAAATTTCAGTTAAACCTTTCAACCTTTCATATAAGTAAGCTAAATAATCATCATCATTAAAATTGAAGTAGAATAAGACTTCTCTTATTGATAATTCAGATTCTAATACATTATCAGATAGTAATTCGTCCATCAATTCTTTCTGATATATCAATTCATTATAAGTTGCACCTGATGTTTTTATATAGAATCTATTAAAGTTGTTTGTAAGGATATTCTCCAATTGATGATCAATATTATTGTTGGATTGGAGAGCCTTTGTCAAGATTTCAAATTGCTTGCATAATTCTTTAATAGAAATATTGAAATAAGTTGCAGGAGCTTTTTCATTCCTATCAAAATAATTACTAAAGAAATCCTCAATAAAATCTAAAGTATTTTCCAGGTGTTCGCTTACCGAATTATACAAGAATAATATCTTACCATTCACTTTTGGGCAATGTTTGTAAGAATGTATTTTATCAAGCAGACGTATAATGATAGCTTGATTTACCTGTATATATTGCTTTTTATCTCTTATTATCGGCTTATCAATAACGCCTTCAATAAGCAAGGCTCTAACTTTTTCTTGTTCCTCTTCTGATTGATTAATGAAGGTTTGAAGTGATTCATTTGGGAGTGTAAAAAGAACAGGATTAGATGGATTAAATGTCGTACCGATTAATTTATTCCATGTATCTAAGATGACAGGCATAGAGTTGGTTTTAGTATCAGTGTACCAGCTCTTGCGCAGTGCTAAAAAATATCGGCTTTCAATTCCAGTATAATTCGCATCTCTCTCAAGTCTCTGGTTCACTGTGTTATTATTGGAATTCAATTTCAGAAGTTTTTGATCTGTTTAATGTAATACAAAGTTCAACTCTCTATGAAAAAAAACCTATAAGCAGAACATACTAATTTCTTACGCTTAAATGAGTATTGTTTATAAAACATCTTACGATTTACTTTCTTGACTGGAAATCTATTGGTGGGAAAGTTTATTATTAATCGGATTATAGTACCGAGTTAAAAATTGTAAGCTAATGAGCTTCCAATTTATTAATCATCTCTATTTTATTTGACACTTGTACCTTTTCAAAAATATTTTGAACATGCTTGGTCACTGTCCTCTCAGCAATAAATAAAGCATCTCCTATAGCTTTATATTTATAACCAAGGCATATTAATTTTGATATTTCTTTTTCTCTTGAAGTAAAATGATAGAATTGACAATTTTGTTCAAATGCACATGAAGTGTCTTTAGAAGGTAAATTATCGCTCGTGCTTAAAGCATTAAATGCTATGCTTAATGCAGTCTTCTTTTGTTTACTAACGTTGGTTAGTATTGATTCAATTTTCTGGATAAGTTCATGTATGAAGAATGGCTTTTGGATAAAATCAATTGCACCCAATTTCAAACCCTTTAACTTGTCGTCCTTCGTAGCTTTCGCAGACAAAAATATAAATGGTATATGATTGTAACGGGAATCTTGTGAAACAATTTTAGCGAAAGTATATCCGTCAACTTTGTCCATCATTACATCAGAAAGAATTAAGTCAGGCAATATTTTGAGACTCTTTATTTTTTTCAAAGCCTCGTTTCCATTCAAAGCCGTATAGATATTGTAGTTTTCTTTTAACTTCATAAGAAGATAATTTACCATTGAAAAATTATCTTCTACAATTAGAATGGTTTGTTTATCCGTGTCATATATGGTTTCTCTTAAAACAAGGCTTTCAATATCTGCTACAATGTTTTTGCTGAAGAGATTTAGAGATACAATCTGATTCGAAACCAACAAGTGTTTTATTAAAAAAATAGTTATTGTAGTTCCACGTTCTTTTTGCGGATTACTGTTTATTTCGATTTCACCGTCTAAATCCTGTATCACTTTTTTAACGATAGGCAATCCTAAGCCCATACCCTGATTACTTTTTTTAGCAATAGTGATTTGATAATATGGCTCAAATATTTTCTTATGCATTTCAGAAAGAATACCTATCCCAAAATCTTTAACTGAAAAAATTATTTTTTCCTCATGACTTTTCAATTGAATCTCGATAGCAGAATCATTACTGGAAAATTTAATAGCATTCTCAACAATATTATTTACTATGCGATTAATTGAAACCGGATCAGCCTTAATAAATATATTATTTTCTACAGTATCTTTTAATTCTATATTTCTTTTTTTTGAATATTCTTTATACAATACCAAATTGTCTTTAAGTATTTCACTAAAATTGGAAACCTGATCATGATTATAAATTGGAATTCCTTTATTGAATCTTTCCAAATCAAAAAAATTGACAATGTCATTTGATAGCTTTTCTATGTTCTTCTTTACAACAGAAAGTTCCTTAGAATTTCCATTTTTGTTTATGTATTCTTCCAGATAATTATTAATTAAAGTAAGTGGGGTTTTGGTTTCGTGAGCCAGGTTAATAAAAGTATTGGTTTTTTGCTCATTAATTTTTTCCAATTCTTTTGTTCTTTTATCTACCTCTTTTTGAAGCGTTGTATTCCAATTTAAAAGCTGCATTTCTGAATCAATAAGCATTTGATGTTCTTTCCTTAAATCTCTAATATTCCTCTTTACCTGCAGCCCTAATAAAAGTAAAAACCCAACATTAGTTATAGGTGCCTCTACGGTCTGTCCTAAATTAAAGTAATCAATAAATGGTAAGCCAATCCAAGAGGATATACTTAAGAACAGTACCATAAGTTCCTCTTTTGATTCGTGAGTACTAAATTCATTCTGATACTTATATTTAATAGCTCTTATTAAAGAGTAAATAACCCACAAAGCATATGGCACAGGCAACACAAGAAAATTTTTTGTTGTGTCAAGATTATTGGATACAGCTAATGCAATGATAAAAATAAAATACGGTAGAATGAGAAATAAATAAACTCCTTTGTAGGCATGAAACTTCATTTTTTCTAAGCCAAAAGCTTGATATACATAATAGGGAAAATAACATGGTGTAATGAAACCGGTAAAATAAGCAATGGCTAATTGAAGAAACTGTGAACCGGGAAGATTAGGATCAGGCAACAAACCACCTGTTACATTATAGATGATTAAAAAAGAGATTAAAAAAATATTTAATGAAGCCGTCTTATCATCAGGCCTTGCTAATTTATAAATTACCAGGTAGAAAAAAATTACTATTTCTATACTCACAAAAATAAATGTGACAATATGCATTTGTGTTCCTGGTAGTAACATACATATAGTACTTCTATTACTCTTTCTTCATAAAAAATAAGTGATAACCAAGATCAAGTTCATTATAAATTGTAAATCCAAACTTTTCATACCAGGGAATGTTTTTTGATGTTGAAGTTTCCAAATAGATTGATCTGCCTTTAGAAATGCCTTCTTTTATTACATCTCTTAGCAATCCACTTCCAATTCCTTTATTTTGTTCAGCAGGGTCAACTCCAATAAACCATAAATAATACATCAATTCTTTAGGATGAAGTTTTTTTATCTTGGATTCTCTATCTAAGGCTTTTTTAATATTGGATAAGCCAACACATGAAATAGCTAATGTGGCATCTAATAAAATTGACCGCAGGTTTGTTTTTTTCTTATCAGGTAAAACAATTAAGGCACAACCTTTTTTATTATCAGTTAAGAAAACATCTCCCAATAAATAACAGACATCAAAAGAATACTCCATCAGTTTCCTTAACCTTAAATCTCTTTTGCCGTCTTGCTTGATAATATAATTGACACTTTTATTATCGTCAAATGAGTCCACAAGAATGCTTACTATAAGGCTTTTGTCAGTATATTTTGCTCTGATCATTATTAATTATTTATGCTATACAAAAGGTCATTGTTTTTGTTAGTTAGGCAAATCAAAAACGATAATAAGATATGCCAACTTATAAACTATCGTAATTTCAATTTCAAAAAACGTGCAGAACAGCTTTTAAAGTTTATCAATCGGGAATATTTTTTTATCCTAACTTTTACATCTAATTTATTTATTGATATTTAACTTATATAGCAGGGGCTGATGTCAGCAGAACCCAGGGCTATCAAATTGCCAAGAAAGTTCAGGCAAGCAATTAACCACTGCCTGAAATGTAATTAAATTAATTACATTGTACATTTTTTATGTACTTTCCATTAAATAATATTGTATAGTTATAATGGCTAAAAAAGCAAAAGAAGAAAAGGAAGAGCCTTTGGAAAAAAAACTTTGGAAAGCTGCGGATAAACTTCGCAAGAATATGGATGCTGCCGAATACAAGCATGTTGTATTAGGTTTAATTTTCCTCAAATATATTTCTGATGCCTTTGAAGAAATGCATCAAAAACTGTTAGCTGAAAAAAGTGAAGGCGCTGATCCGGAAGATAAAAATGAATATACCGCGGAGAAAGTTTTTTATGTGCCACCATCTGCAAGATGGAAATGGCTGCAGGGCAGGGCAAAGCTTCCGACTATAGGTAAAGACATTGATGAGGCAATGGATGCTATTGAGAAAGACAATCCTTCTTTACGCGGAGTATTACCAAAAGTGTATGCGCAGGAAAAATTAGATAAACAAAATCTTGGCGGATTAGTTGATTTGGTTAGTACTGCAACACTCGGAACAAAAGAAGCGCAGAGTAAAGATTTGTTGGGTAAAGTATTTGAATATTTTTTGGGCGAGTTTGCTTTGGCCGAAGGAAGAAAAGGCGGCCAGTTCTATACGCCTCAAAGTGTAGTAAAGCTATTGGTTAATATGCTGGAGCCTTATGAAGGCAGGGTGTTCGACCCATGTTGTGGAAGTGGGGGAATGTTTGTACAAAGTGAAAAGTTTATTAAGCATCACCAGGATCATTACAAGAAAAATAATGGTAAAAAACTTTCATTAAATCCTGCGGATTATATCTCTATTTATGGCCAGGAGAGCAACCAAACCACATGGCGGCTTGCAAAGATGAACCTTGCAATAAGAGGTATTGACAGCAGCAATGTAAAGTGGAATAATGAAGGAAGCTTTTTAAATGATTTGCATAAAGATTTGAAGGCTGATTATATTATTGCAAACCCTCCTTTTAATGACAGTGACTGGAGCGGTGAATTGCTTCGTGATGATGGGCGATGGAAAGTATTGGGAGAAAAATTAGTTCCTCCGGCTGGCAATGCAAACTATGCATGGATACAGCATTTCCTGTATCATCTGGCACCCACGGGTAAAGCTGGCTTTGTATTGAGTAAAGGCTCACTTACTTCACAAACCAATACAGAAGGTGAAATAAGAAAAGCTTTAATTGAAAATGATTTGGTGGATTGTATTGTGAATATGCCCACAAAGCTTTTTTTGAATACGCAGATACCTGCATGCCTTTGGTTTTTATCAAGAAATAAAACCAATGGCGGTTTTAGGGAAAGAAAAGGCGAAATACTTTTTATTGATGCCCGCAATCTTGGCTTTTTGGTTAACAGGCGCAACCGTGATTTAAGTGATGATGATATTGAAAAAATTACAGGCACTTACCATAACTGGCGAAATAAAGAGGGCGATTATAAAGATGTGCAGGGCTTTGCTAAATCCTCAACTATTGTAGAAGTAAAAAAACTAAACTACGTTCTAACGCCGGGAAGGTATGTTGGCTTACCCGATGATGAAGATGATTTTAATTTTGCAGAACGCTTTGCAACATTGAAAGCAGAATTGGAAAAACAAATTGCTGAAGAAGATGAATTGAATGAAAGAATAAAAAATAATCTTGCTAAAATAAAAATAGAAGAAAAGGAGCCGGTATAAAAACGAAACCCGATAGCTTGAATTGCTTCAGGGGCTACCGGGAATAAGATGGCATAAAGGTAATACAAACTTTTGAATTTTGTAAACAAAAATCAAAGAATGAAGTACGCTGACTTCGCAAATATAATGACTGCCGCACGTATGAAACGGTATGTAACCGCTTGTAGTGGAAGTACAAAAACGGCTATGACATTATACAGAAAAAATCTTCAGCTATCCCAGGAGCTTTTTACTGTTATAAGTTGTTTTGAAGTTTCCCTTCGCAATGCGATTGATAAACACTGCCTGAATACCTTAGGTAACGATTGGTTAAGAAGCGGAGCAACCGCAGGTGGAATTTTTGACAACACAAATTGCAGGTTAACCGCAAGTAATATTAATGAAGCTGTTCAAAAACTAAATCCTTATTACTCACATAATAAATTAGTAGCCGAATTAGGATTTGGGTTTTGGCGATACATATTTGCCCCTAACCAATATATTGCTACCGGAAGAACACTTTTACATATATTTCCTGCAAAGCCTACGAGTACTCCTTCCATTCAATACAACCACACATTTGTATTTAATCAATTGGCCGCAATTAACAATTTACGTAATCGCATTGATCATCACGAACCGGTTTGTTTTCAGCCCGGCCAGCCGGTAAAAAATACCACTTATGCAAGGCAGAATTATGGTTTAATTTTGCAACTCTTTCAATGGATGAGTATTAATGAAGCTGCCATGCTTTATGGCTTAGACCATATCACTCCTATCTGTAACCAAATTGATGCACTTTAAAAAACAATGTAATGACAGCTCACGAACTTATACAACAACTGCAACAATTGCCACCTGATATAAGAATTGTGGTAAGAGGTTATGAAGACAGCTACAATGATATTTTAGAATTAAAGCCTCTAAGAATTAAACAGATACCTGACTCTAGTTGGTATGATGGTGAATATGATGACAAAACTGATGGAGATGCTGTTGATGCCGTTGACTTGTTTGGAAAAAATAAAAATGCAAAAGATTAAAGATGTTTACTACAGAACAAGCGCAGTATTTATTGCAACTTCCAAAAAAGGTTGAGATGAATGGAACCTTACAAGATACTATAACTTTTAGTCAGCCTTTTCCTTTCCAGGAAAGATATACGCTTATTTCTTATGATGATACAGAGTTTACTTTCTTATATGAAATAAATCAAAGTAAAAAGAATCAATTTAAACTTACATTATATTTAATGGACGAAGATACAAGGATAGGATTGTTAAGAGTTGATTTTAGTGGTCAACATGAGAACCCTCATACTATTATTGATAAAGTACCTGCGGCGTTTCATCCATTTGTGGGAAAGTTTTTTAATTATACTGAGCATCACATTCATTATTTTGTTGAAGGCTACAAAACCACTCTTGATTGGGCAGTGCCTCTTGTTAATGATGATTTTCGTGTAAAAAATATAATTGGATCTGGCGATATACATTTGGAGACAAACTTTGTAATTAATCCTTTACTGATATGAACACCTGGATAAATGAGCTTCTGGATAAATACTACGATTTCTTAAAAGGAAGAACTGCTGTAGTTACTGAAACGGGTACAGACTGGGCTGTTATCAGCACACCTTTTATTGGCTTATTTAATGATACGCTTGAAGTATATACCAAAAAGGATAATGGAAAAATACTTTTATCTGATGACGGTGTTACTATTAAAAATCTTGATCTGATAGGTTCCCCAATATCACGTTCGCCTAAACGAAAGGATTTGCTTGAAAAGATATTATTGAATTACGGAATCCAGTTTCACGACAATGAATTTATAATTGAAGCAACAGAACAAAATTTTCCACAAAAGAAACATAATCTTGTATCAGCTATTTCGGAGATTAACGATATGTACATGTTAGCTACGCATACTGTAGCTTCTATTTTTAAAGATGATGTCCGTGACTATCTTGATGAACAGCAAATAATATATACCCCTCAATTCATTTCAAAGGGCAGTACAGGATTGGAGTTTACATTCGATTTCCAGGTAGCATACAGAGATAAAGAAATTGTGATAAAATCTTTCAATAGCATGAACAAACTTAATCTCCCAAATTTTTTGTTTACATGGGATGATATAAAATCAGTAAGAGAAAAAGTTACCGATAAACAGGTGGTTGGTTTAGCTATAATAAACGATGAAGAAAAAGAAATACAGGCAGAATATTTAGAAGCCTTAAAAAGTAAGAATGCCGACTTTATATTATGGACACAAAGGCATACTCCTGAAAATGTAAATAAATTGAAAACGGCTGCATAATGAGAGAATGGAAAGAATATAAATTAGGAGATATAATTAAGTTACATTATGGTAAAGCATTAAAAGAAGAAAATAGGATTTATGGAAATAAACCTGTGTATAGTTCTGCTGGGATAACAGGTTATCATAATAAAGCCATGATTGATTCAAAGGGAATTATTGTTGGCAGAAAGGGTACTATTGGCAAAGTTTATCTATCAGAAATTCCATTTAGTTGTATAGATACGGCTTATTATATTTTACCAAACGATAAAGAATATAGTTTTAAATTTCTTTACTATTTACTTCAAACTATCGGCCTGGAAGAATTGAATAGTGATAGTGCAGTTCCGGGATTGAATAGGGATGCTGCATATTCGCAAGAAATAATTTTACCCCCTGTCATTGAACAAGTAAATATTGCAGAAGTATTAAGTAGCTTAGATAATAAAATAGATTTACTGCAACGCCAAAATAAAACATTAGAGCAATTAGCTGAAACGCTTTTTAGGCAATGGTTTGTGGAAGAAGCTAATGAGAGTTGGGAAGTAAAAAAACTTGGAGAATTACTTACTATAACTTCTTCTAAAAGAATTTTTTATTCTGAGTACGTCTCATCCGGCATTCCATTTTATCGTAGCAAAGAAATTATTGAATTGAGAAACACAGGTGGCACAGATAGTGAACTTTATATTTCAGAAGAAAGGTTTGATGAAATCAATAATAAGTTTGGTTCACCAAAGGAAGGTGATATTTTAATGACTTCTGTGGGCACATTGGGCGTTGCTTATAGAGTAAGAAAATCCGATAAATTTTATTTTAAAGATGGTAATTTAACCTGGTTTAAAGATTTTAAAGAGTTGCCTAGTGCAATTATTTACTTATGGTTAATTTCTAAAATTGGACAAGAGGAACTTGCTGCGATAACAATTGGTAGTACTCAAGAAGCACTTACGATTGAAGGGCTAAAAAGTATTTCATTTAAAATTCCTCCAAAAGAAAAAATTAGAACTTATGAAATAGAATTTAACAGTATAGTCGAGAAAATGGAATTCAACCAAAAACAAATAACTATCCTTATTCAACTTCGTGATACCTTATTGCCGAAGTTAATGAGTGGTGAGGTAAAAGTTGAAAATTAAAATAATTTGCATGTCTAATCTCTTCATTAAAAAAATATCAATTGAGAATCTTAAATGTTTTGAAAAACAAGAATTCAACTTGAATGTTCCTGATGGTAATAATGAAGGAAGTGGATTGAATATTCTAATTGGTGAAAATGGTAATGGAAAGACGACAATACTCGATGCAATTAACTACTTAACTCAAAGCAGCTACTCATCGGAAAACAAGCTTAACATCAGCGATTTCTATGATAAGGACAAAGAAATTATTGTCAAATCTGAAACAGATGATTTTAAGTGTAGCATGCCTTGGGCTGAAAATTTTTATGAAGCAAATGGAATTGAATTTAGAGCGAAATGTAGAGATAGAAAAGCACCAGGAAAATTACTTTCATCTCCTTTTAATATCAATAGTTACTTCGTAAATAAATCGGCACATTATAAAAATAACAAAGGAGAAGATTCTGGAAAGGACATTCAAACTTTATACAAATTATTTTCAAAGGAAAATATTATTGAAAGTGACATAAATATCTTTCTCTTTGATAAGAACAGAACACGGCAAATAAACACAGGAACTTTCAAAACAACATTTGACAGGATTTGTGAGGATTTGAATTGGAAGTTTGCAAAAAAGATTAACGAGGCAACCATTGGCAAATTAGTTGACAATATAGTCGGTGAGTATTTTAAAAATGTAAATGAAACAGCGCAAAAAGGAACTGGTGTAAAGTTAGCCGAAGATTTATGTGCATTTTTTGGTAAAAAAGAATACAGAAACTTAAAGATTGAATTAGTTGATTTGCTTCATCCATTCTCCAACGCATTTTTTGCAATAAGAGAAGAAGATGAACTAAAACAAATTAAGACGAAAGACCTTGGTTCAGGTGTTGAAATGATTCTGACTTTGCTTCTTCTAAAAAGCATTGCAGGTGAATCAAAAGGTTCGTTGATTTATTTGATTGATGAACCCGAATTACATCTTCATCCAAAAGCACAGGATAAGTTAATTGAGCTTTTGCTAAAAGAATCTAAAGACAAACAAATTATTCTTTCAACTCATTCACCTTATATTTTTAAAAATTGCCTCACAAAAAATGTTGGTTTCATTATTCTAAATAGAGATGAACACAACAAAATTGTTTTGAACTATGCGAATATAAATGGATGGGGTAAATTTCCTTGGAGTCCTTCTTGGGGAGAAATAAATTACCATGCTTACGGTTTAGCGACAATTGAATTCCATAATGAATTGTACGGTTTTATTCAAGAGACAACTCAAAATTTCACAATCAATAACATGGACAATTACCTTTTGCAGAGGGGCAGTATTCAAAATAAAAGTTGGATAAGAATGAGAAATGGTAATCCTGAACCACCAGAAAACACGACACTTCCAACTTACATAAGAAACTCTATTCATCACCCAGAGAACAATGCAAATCCTCCTTTCAATGTAACAGAATTGGGTTCATCAATTCAACAACTTATTAATCTTCTGCCATTACCATAATGAAACCTATTACTGAATCCCATATTGAGACCTTTACCATTGAAACCCTTCAATCAATGGGTTGGGAGTATGTACATGATTTGGCAATTGCGCCCGGTGCAGAAAAAGAAGAACGAGAAAATTTTGAACAGGTAATTTTAATTGAGCGGCTACGCAAGGTTGTTAGTATCTTAAATCCTCGTATTCCAAAAGATGCACAGGAACAGGCAATACAAAAAGTGTTGAGGATTTATTCTCCTGATTTGCTTTTTAACAATGAAACCTTTCACCAGTATTTAATTGAAAAAGTAAAAGTTCCTTATCAAAAAGATGGCTATGAAAGAAGCTATGAAGTGGCTTTAATAGATTTTGATAATGTAGCCAACAATGAATTCCTTACAGTAAACCAGTACATCATTATTGAAAACGGGCAAAACAAGCGTCCTGATGTTTTACTTTTTATAAATGGAATTCCATTGGTAGTTCTTGAACTAAAAAATGCTGCAGACGAAAATGCAACTATAAGAAAAGCTTATGAGCAAATTCAAACGTACAAAGCAACCATCCCAACATTATTTACTTATAATGCAGTCTGCGTTATTTCAGACGGGCATGAATGCAAGGCTGGAAGTTTAACTGCTGGCTTCAGTCGCTATATGGCATGGAAAAGTATGGATGGTGTAAAAGATGCATCACGTTTTAAGCCCCAACTTGAAGTGTTGTTAAAAGGAATGTTGAATCAAAGCACAGTACTTGATTTAATCCGCAACTTTATTGTGTTTGAAAAAACAAGAAGAGAAGATGCACAAACAGGCCTTACACAAATTGTAACAGAAAAGAAATTGGCTGCCTATCATCAATATTATGCGGTTAATAAAGCAATTGAAAGCACTATACAAGCATCAGGCGTTGGTGGAACAAAGAAGGGCGGTGTTGTATGGCATACGCAAGGCTCGGGCAAAAGCCTGAGCATGGTTTTTTATGCAGGCAAATTAATTACAGCACCTGAAATGGAGAATCCAACGCTTTTAGTGCTTACAGACAGGAATGATTTGGACGACCAATTGTTTGGAACATTTGCATCATCCAAACAATTATTACGACAAGAACCAGTACAAGCAGAAAGTCGTGAACATTTAAAAGAGTTATTAAAAGTAGCAAGCGGCGGAATTGTATTTACCACGATTCAAAAGTTTTTTCCTGAAGCGGGTAAAACAGAATATGACCTCTTATCTGAAAGAAAAAATATTGTAGTAATTGCTGATGAAGCACATCGCACCCAATACGGTTTTGAAGCAAAAACAAAAGATGTGTTGGATAAGGAAACAAAAGAGGTAATCGGAAAACGAATTGCTTATGGTTTTGCAAAATATATGCATAAGGATGCTTTACCTAATGCCACCTTTATTGGCTTTACAGGTACACCCATTGAAGGTACTGATGTAAACACGCCCCAGGTATTCGGGCAGTATGTGGATATATATGATATTTCGCAGGCCGTAAATGATGGAGCAACTGTAAGAATTTATTATGAAAGCCGTTTGGCAAAAGTGAGTCTCGATGAAGAAGGAAGAAAACTGATTGAAGAATATGACAGAGAGTTAGCAGATGATGAAATAATTACAGATAAGCAAAAAGCAAAGGCGAGATGGACAAAGCTTGAAGCCATTATAGGTAATCCGAAACGAATTAAAAATTTAGCACGGGATATTGTTACGCATTACGAAGAAAGGGAAAAAGTTTTTGAAGGCAAGGCAATGATTGTAGCAATGAGCAGGAGAATCGCTGCTGATTTGTATAAAGAAATAATTGCCTTACGCCCGCAATGGCATGATGATGATTTGGCAAAGGGTACTATTAAAGTTGTTATGACTGCTGCAAGTTCGGATGGTGTAGAAATGCAAAAACATCACACCACAAAAGGGCAAAGAAGAAATCTTTCTGATAGAATGAAAGATGAAAATGATTCTTTAAACCTGGTAATTGTAATTGATATGTGGCTTACCGGTTTTGATGCACCAAGCCTTCATACCATGTATCTTGATAAGCCAATGAAAGGCCATAATTTGATGCAGGCGATAGCTCGTGTGAACAGGGTATTTAAAGACAAGCCGGGAGGATTGATTGTAGATTATCTCGGCATCGCAACTGATTTAAAAGAAGCGCTTTCATTTTATTCAGATGCCGGAGGCAAGGGCGAACCAACAGAAGATTTGGAAAAAGCAGTTGAAGTGATGCTTGAAAAAATGGAAGTGGTAACGCAAATGTTTAATGAAGAAAGCAAAACAAGAAATGATATTCTCGCGGAAGAACCGAATGCTTATTACGAAAATAGTTTACTCTTTAATTACAGGCGTTTTTTTCATGCAGATGCCAGAGAAAAATTATCTATCATTTTACAGGCTGAAGAACATATACTTGGATTACATGAAGGTAAAGACAGGTTTGTCCGTGAAGTTACTTTATTGAGCCAGGCATTTGCTTTAACGATTCCGGGTGATGAAGCCATGAAGATAAAAGACGATATCGCATTCTTCCAGGCGGTAAAAGCCAGGCTTGTAAAATTTGAAGGAACCGGCACAGGAAAATCTGATAAAGAAATTGAAACCGCGATAAAGCAAATAGTTGATCAGGCATTGGCATCAGATAAAGTGATTGACATTTTTGATGCAGCAGGAATTAAGAAGCCTGATATATCTATTTTATCAGAAGATTTTTTGCAGGAAGTAAAAGATATGAAGCATAAAAATCTTGCTTTAGAATTATTAAAAAGAATATTGAATGATGAAATAAAAAGCAGGAGAAAAACAAATCTTGTAAAGAGCCACGCTTTATTGGAAATGCTTGAAAAGGCAATAAAGAAATACCAGAATAATTTACTTACCACTTCTGAAATAATACAGGAATTAATCAACATTGCAAAAGCAGTTAATGAAGCCGACAAAGAAGGAGAGCGGCTTGGGCTAACAACAGATGAAGTTGCCTTTTACAATGCATTAGTTGTAAGATCGCAGTTAGTTGTCGAAGTTCCTTTTAAACGGTACTCCGTAGTTGTAACAGGAAAAAATAATAACTGATTTTTTATTTTTAAAATATTTTCAAAAGGCTGCCAGGTAATATTATTTATGGAAGCAGGAATTTCCAAATGAACAGTATCATATGGACAAATACTTTCAAGCGATGGTAGTAGAAAACTTGTATCTCCTTCCCTGATTGTAAGGCTGTCTTTAAATATATTTCCACAACTATCTGTTGTAGTAACTTTATAAAATCCTGCTTTTGTTACCAAATAAGAAGATAATGAGCTTCCATCCTGACATTGGTAAGTTTGAAATCCAACAGGTGATTGCAATAAAATATTTTTGCCGGGACATAAAATACTGTCCTTATTGATTGCAAAATTTTGCTTTTGCTCTACCACATTTATCTTTTCTGAATCCTTAAGGATGCAACCTGCAAAACCTGCATAGATATAACCACTAAAAGGTTTCAAAAATTTTACATTGATAGTGGTATCATTAGGAATAGAAATGATTTTAAAAGCAGTTGTATCTACATTCCATTCTGTTTTTCGAAGGCATTGTGGATTTTATACAGGGTAAATGTTGCTGTGGAATCCTGTAAGCAATATATGCTATTGTAAGCTCCCCCAAAAATAGTACGTTTTAAAAGTAGACAAGATTAGTAACTTTAAAAATGTAAACTATTATGAAAAAGAGTCAATTCAGTCCTACACAAATTGCCGGTATTCTCAAGGAATTTGATGGAGGTAAAACAG
>JBBRTG010000019.1:0-55531 GCA_038244655.1 Chitinophagales bacterium | reverse complement strand
GTGTTATAGTTCACAGGCGCTTAATGATTGTTTTTTATTCACAAAATTGAGTTATTAACAAAGAAAAAAAGAACCAAAAAAAGAAAGAGTAATAGTAGTAATAATTTTAAATAAAATTATTGAATACAAATCTAAAGGTTGGTGTTCGCCATTAATTCGCAAGCCCAAATTCACTTCTCTTGAGAGCCGCCGTCTGGTGTCCAACCAACGGCAAATATGTAAACTTACTTAGCCGATTCTTGCTACCCATTACCGTTACACAACCACAAAACAACAATATAACGGTTAGCATAGACGCTTTCGTACCTGCAATAAAAATACAGGCGCCACCAAATACAGTTTCTGTAAAGCTTACTAACTGTTGCAGGGTGTGTATTAAAAACCGGTGAACCAACCGGCGATGCAACACATACTATTACTATACCTTATAACGCTATTGAAATACAGGCACAGGATTTACAGTTTACTATTCCTCTTGTCACCGGAAGCCTCGCACAACCGCGTCTCTGCAATATTATACCTGTAAGGAAAACAATGTTATAACAGTCTTTAATGAAAAGTGGAGACCGGCGGGGTATTGAATGCGCGGTATAAGTAAGCGTCAAATATTTATTAGTCACCCACCAGGAGCTGTTGTTGGCGTACTTTAGATTTGTATTAAGATTTGATTAACGAATATCTATTATTATTACTCTTTTCTTTTTTGTTACTTTTTTTCACTGAACAAAAGTGTATTTGTAATATGGAGGTAAATATAAAATACGTTTACCCATGGGAGTTACCACATGTCATATCATTGTCTCACCGGGAAAAAGCGTTTAAGCCGCACTGTTACCCTTAAATAAATGTTGATCATCGACTACCAACTAAAAAAAGGAAAAAGGATTGAAAAAATAAGCAGCTTCATAATAGGTTTGCGAGGTTAGAATTACAATAATAAATTAATTAGTTTATAGCTGTTAGCTCTGCAGAAGATTAGGTTGGGACAAGAGGAAATGTTATTCTACTTCATTTTTGCATCGTTGATTTTAAAAACTGGCGGCAGGTTTGCTGTATTATTAATGTAAGCCTTAAAGAGTTAATATGATACAGAAGTCTTTAATGAGCCTTTTTCTTTTGCTGTTATTTACTGCATGTAATACAAACACCAATACAGACAAGGAAAAAGGTACGTCAACCCAGGCAACAGACATTACCAAAGTAAAGGACACTGCTTTAAATTATAAAATTGATACATCCAGGCAGGTAAATACACTATTAATAAAAAGAGATACACTCCTTACTGTTGATATAAAGAACAACAAAGGAAGTGTTCGCGCATATTTAAGTGGAATCGGAAAACACGTGACTATTGTGGTTCCTGTTAATGAAGGAGACAGCCTTACGGCAGTTGTTATTCCGGATGACAGTAATGCTAATATCCGTTTTAAACAGATCTATATTCCTGAAGGGAAGCAAGGAAGGTATGATGGTCCTTTTACAAGACAAATAAGTTACCCTATTACTGTAAAAGGAAACTATAAGCTTATAGTTGGCGAAAACCTGATGGCAGAAGGAAATTGGGCGGGAAGCTTTACGTGTAATATTATAATCAAGTAAGAGCAACGTGGTTATATTTTGTTGACGTGGGCTTTCCCTTTAAGGACCCCGGCAAGTTAGGCTCTTAAACAATGATCATTCTTTCACACGCTGAGACATGGGAAATCAAATTTCAGGTGAGCACGCCAGTGAGCCGCCTTAGAGATTAACTTGTTAAAAAGTTCTTTTGCGGCAGAACCAAACTACAATTATCCCATACAGTTAGTACACTATTCTTCTGCGCGCTGAGTCCTCTGCCAGAGACTTAGCTAAGAAAAGATGAAATAAAAAAGCCAGATGTTGCAGCATTCTGGCTTTTTTGCTAAAAATTTTTAGCGGTGTTCGACACAATTTTTCTTTCCATAATAATAACAAAAAGACGTAAAATTTATTTCGCCTCTATTGATCGGCGGCAACAAAGAATTAAAGATCACAAATTTTACCCTTCTCAATGATTAATGGTAGAGTCAGACTTTGGCCCTTTGTTGATCAAATCCATAAACTGGTTAAGCTTAGGCGTAATAATAATCTCTGTGCGCCTGTTCTTTATTTTGCCATCAGGTGTATCGTTGCTGGCAATGGGGTTGTATTCGCCACGGCCGCCGGCTGTAAGGCGTTTCGGATCCACACTATAATTATTTTGCAGCGACTGTACCACTGAAGATGCTCTCAGCCCACTCAGATCCCAGTTATTGCGAATGTTGGGTTTTGAAATAGGTACATTATCTGTATTACCTTCTATCAACACATCGTAATCTTTATAGTCTGTAATAATTTTTGCAATTTTTGATAACGTAGCTCCTGCCTTGTCTGAAATTTCATAGCTGCCGGATTTGTAAAGCATATTATCTGAAAGAGAAATATATACAACACCTTTCAACACTTTCACATCCACATCCTGCATTTCATCTTTGCTCAGCGATCTCGTAAGGTTATTGGTCAGCAGCATATTCAGTGAATCGCTTTTGTTTTTGGAAGCTATCAGTTCCTGTATATATTTATTGGATGAATTTATCTCATCTACCAGTTTGGAAATATTTACATTACCCTGGCCGGCGGAGGTAAGACATTTGTCTAACGCAGACTGCAATGATCTCTCATGCTCCTGTTCTGCATTTATTCGTTCCTGCAACCCTGAAATTTGAACAGTGGCCCTGTCTAAATTGCCTTTACATTCCTCGCCTTCCCGGGTAAGCTGGCTGTTTGTGTCTTGTAATTTGTTATAACTTGCCTGTAGCGAATTAAACTTTTTCGTACTTACACAACTTGTAACACATACCAATGCTGTTACAACAGTAATCAAGCTAAAATTAATTTTCATGTTTATAGATTTTTGAGTTAATAGATAAATAAGTCTCACAAAATTTTAGCCAAGTTATTGATTTTGGAATAAATCAGTTGCAATAGATGCAACCGAACTCCTTAGAATGTATAAATTATGAAAGAATTACTGCATGACTTATTCTTTGAAAATATTTTTAATTTTGGAGATGAAACGCTAATAATGGCAGCAATAATCGTTTACCCCGCCCCGTTATCTTCATAAAATACTTAGAAATAAAATTGCAATTCTTTGTTTCAAAATCATGATTCATTATTTCAAGATACTGATCTGTTGTTGAAGGTTTACAATTTCTTGTATTGAAATCACGATTTTTTATTGTATGACTGCGAACCCGCAGTTGAAAATGTATTAATAAAGACAACGGCAATCAATTCAAAAAATGTAATTTTAATATTGTATGTCACCTGTAACGATCGAAGATTTAAAAAAAATTATTGTTCTCAGCGAAGTACCTGATGAGCATCTTCAATGGATTTTAGACCATTCAGAATATCATGAATACGATGATGGAACGGTGATAATGAAAACGGGAGAAGTGCCTGAATTTATGATGCTTATTATTGAAGGTGTTCTTTCGTTCTATATGAACAAAAGCGGAACATTGGTGCACTATTACGATTTTGCAAATGATGATGCCAGTGGCGGAGCCTCCGGTTTGCTTCCGTATTCAAGAATGAAAGTATCGCCGGGCACGTCTATTGTAAACGGCAAACTGCGTTGTTACCGGATGCATAAAAAATATTTTACTGAACTTGAACATCTTAATCCTGAGTTAATTCAGCGGCTCATAGGTTATATGACTGAAAGAGCAAGATCATTTGCAACTACACAATTACAGTACGAAAAAGTAAATGCATTAGGAAAGCTCGCCGCCGGTATAGCGCATGAATTGAATAACCCTGCTTCGGCAATCACCAGAATATCTTCTGAACTATTCGGGCGATTAAGGGAAAACTACGGACTTACTGAGAAACTGCTGCATTACAAAATCAGTGACGAACATATTAAAAGCATACGCAGTAAGGTTGAAGAAAAAGAAAAAGAATACGCCAATAAAAAAAAGCTCAGCCTGCTTCAGCGAATGCAAAGAGAAGAGGAAATTAATGCCTGGCTTGAGCAGAATGGGCTTCATGGCAATAACCTCGCAGGTGAAACATTTGCTGATGCTGGATTTACAGGAGAAGATTTAGAAAGCATAAAGCACGGAGCCGGCAATAAAGCATTTATACATGTGCTGCAATGGGTTGAAAATTTATTAACTTCTCAAAGGGTCATTAAAGATCTAGAAGAAGCCTCAACGCGGATATCAAATCTGGTTGGCGCAATTAAGAGCCATGTGCACATGGACCAAACGAACGATCTGCAGCTAACCGACATTCACCGTGATATTGAAAACACGCTTACACTATTGGGATACAAGCTGCGTGAAAAAAACATTACGGTCAAAAAAATATTCTGTGAAAATCTTCCCGATGTTCCGGCTTATGTAGGAGAGCTGAACCAGGTTTGGACGAATATTATTGATAATGCTATTTTCGCTCTTGAAAAAGACGGTGAACTTATTATTGAAACTATATGTGATACTAAAAACCTGAATGTAAAAATAATTGATAATGGATCCGGCATTCCCCCGGAAATTCTTTCGCGGATATTTGATCCGTTCTTTACCACAAAAAAAGTAGGAGAGGGAACGGGTATTGGCCTGGACCTGGTGAGAAGAGTTATTAAACATCATAATGGAGAAATAAAGGTAAACTCCAAGCCGGGCAGAACAGAATTTATCATTTGTATTCCGCTTGCACAAATAAAAAAGAGTAATGAATGAAACTTCCATTTATCATAATTATAGATGATGATGAGCAGGTGCTTCGCGCCATCAGCCGTGATGTGAAAGTGCAATACAACACCGAATATAAAATCATCAGCACCAGCTCGGCAAATGAGGCGCTGGAGGCATTGACCGAACTGAAAAACAGCAGTGATACAGTTGCTTTATTCCTGGTTGACCAGCGCATGCCCGAAATGGAAGGCGTGGATTTTCTGCAAAAAACACTTAAAATATATCCCGATTCCAGGCGCATGCTATTAACTGCCTATTCAGATACGGAGGCGGCAATAAAGGCTATTAATGTGGTACAACTGGATTACTATCTTACGAAACCCTGGAGTCCACCCGAGGAAAAGCTTTACCCGGTAATAAACGATCTGCTGGACGATTGGCTAAGCCATTATACACCCGATTTTAAAGGCATTAAATTAGTGGGTTACCAATTTTCACCCAAATCGCACGAGATAAAAGATTACCTGGCAGGAAATCTTATTCCCTATAGCTGGTTTGATATCGAGAACAATCCCGAAGCGAAAACACTACTTGAGGTAAACAATTTGACCAACAGCGATCTGCCGCTGATCATTTATGAAGATGGCAACTGTACTACAAAACCCACCATCAGGCAGATAGCCGAAAAAACGGGCTTAAACTTGCAGATTAAAAATGAGGTATATGATGTGGTGATAATTGGTGCAGGCCCGGCCGGACTTGCAGCAGCAGTGTATGGCTCCTCTGAAGGGTTAAAGACTTTACTGATTGAGCGCCGGGCGCCGGGCGGACAGGCGGGTACCAGTTCACGCATCGAGAATTACCTTGGTTTCCCCTCAGGATTAAGTGGCGCCGACCTTACCCGACGTGCTATTACCCAGGCTGCAAGGCTTGGCGCCGAGTTTCTTTCACCGCGTGCAGTTTGTGATATTAAGCTAAAGGATGGCTATAAGATAATTATTCTTGATGACGGCCAGGAAATAGTTAGCCGTTCGGTAGTGATTACCACCGGAGTAGATTACCGTAAGCTGGAAGTAAAAGGTGTTGAAGATTTTAGCGGCGCCGGCATTTATTATGGCGCATCTACAACCGAAGCCAGCGCCTTCATGGATAAGGATGTGTTCATTGTTGGTGGAGGTAATTCAGCTGGCCAGGCTGCTATGCACCTTTCCAAATTTGCAAAAAAGGTATATATTATTATTCGTCATGATTACCTCACAGCTAATATGTCGGCTTACCTCGTTAACGAGATCAAGCTGTCGCAGAATATTGAAGTGCTGGCCAATAGCGAGATAATTGAAGCAAGTGGCGCTGACTTCCTGAAAACCCTTTTGATTAGCAACATTAAAACGCAGGAAAAAATAAACTACGAAGCAGCAGGACTATATATTTTCATCGGCGCCAGGCCATATACTGACTGGATACACCAGGATATCATAAAAAACAGTAAGAAATTTATAGAGACCGGTCATAACCTTACTGCTTATGATTCATTCCCAAAAATCTGGAAGCTTAAACGTGACCCTTTTTTACTTGAAACCAGTTGTCCGGGCATATTTGCCGCAGGCGATGTACGGGCAGACGCCATGAATCGTGTAGCCTCGGCTGTAGGCGAAGGATCAATGGCTATAAGTTTTGTACATAAATATTTAGCGGAAGTTTAAATCAATTTCATGGCAGTGTCCTCACCTGCTATCTTAAGGCAGTGACACATTCATAGAAATAAAGAAATAAAAAGCTTCCTTAGCAACGTATTTTATACCGCCGCTTCTTTATTTGTATTTACTTCATTTCTGAATACAACTGTTCCATCAAACACATCAACCAATACTGGTTTTGATTTATCAATGCTTCCCATCAAAAGTTTTTTGCTCAATTGATTTACAATTTGTTTTTGTATTAATCTTTTCAAAGGCCTTGCACCAAATTGAGGGTCAAATCCATTTTCGGCCAAATAATCTAAAGCATACTCGCTGAATTCGAGAACAACACCATTTTTCAAAAGTTGATCTTTAAGATCATTCAGCTGTATCCTTATAATATCTTTAATTTCTTTGCGCATCAACGGCTGAAACATTATAATTTCATCAATCCTGTTCAGGAATTCAGGGCGTATTGTTTGTCTCAACAAATCAAGAACTTCACGCTTTGTTTCTTCAACAACCTTGTCTTTGTTTTCTTCAGTAACATTATCAAAATTGGCCTGGATAATATGACTACCCATATTGCTCGTCATAATGATGATGGTATTTTTAAAATTAACTACACGGCCTTTATTATCAGTCAGCCTTCCATCATCGAGCACCTGTAATAAAATATTGAATACATCAGGATGTGCCTTTTCAATTTCATCGAGTAAAATTACACTGTATGGTTTACGTCTAACCGCTTCCGTTAGCTGGCCACCTTCATCATAACCCACATAGCCGGGAGGGGCGCCTACCAGCCTGCTTACCGAATGTTTTTCCTGGTATTCGCTCATATCAATACGGGTCATCATGCTATCATCATCAAAAAGATATTCTGCAAGCGCTTTGGCTAATTCTGTTTTACCTACACCTGTTGTTCCTAAAAAAATAAATGAGCCTAACGGTTTTTTAGGATCATGCAAACCTGCGCTGCTCCTGCGTATGGCATCGGCAACAGCCTCAATAGCTTCATCCTGACCTATTACACGCTTATGTAATTCATCTTCAAGATTGATCAATTTATCTTTTTCACTTTGCAGCATTTTATTTACAGGAATGCCGGTGGCCTTTGCAACACTTTCAGCAATATCCTCTGCATCTACTTCTTCTTTCAATAATCTTTTTTCACTTATATCATCTAACTGTGCCGTGTACTCGTTAATAATTTTTTCCTGGTCCTGCAGTTTCCCATAACGGATTTCTGCAACCTTTCCATAATCGCCTTCGCGTTCTGCTTTTTCAGCAGCCATTTTTAAATTTTCTATTTCGGCTTTTGCATTTTGTATTTTTTCAACAAGCTCTTTTTCCTGGTTCCACTTGGCTCTGAAAGTATCTCGCTCTACCGATAAGTTTGAAATTTCTGTATTTAATTCTTTAAGCTTTGCTTCGTCTTTTTCTCTTTTGATTGCCTCTTTTTCAATTTCCAATTGCCGTATGGCTCTTTCAAGCTTATCAAGATCTTCCGGCATTGAATTCATTTCAAGCCTAAGCTTGGCGGCACTTTCATCAATAAGGTCAATGGCTTTATCAGGTAAAAAACGATCAGTTATATAACGATGTGATAATTCTACTGCTGCAATTATTGCTTCATCTTTTATGCGAACGTGATGGTGTGTTTCATATTTATCTTTTATTCCTCTTAAAATAGAAATAGCATCTTCCACATTCGGTTCATCCACGGTTACTTTTTGAAATCTTCTTTCAAGCGCCTTATCTTTTTCAAAGAATTTTTGATACTCATTTAAAGTAGTGGCGCCTATCGCCCTTAACTCTCCTCTTGCCAAAGCAGGCTTTAAAATATTCGCTGCATCCATTGCACCTTCTCCACCACCAGCACCAACCAATGTATGTATTTCATCTATAAATAAAATGATTTCTCCATCACTATCACCCACTTCTTTAATTACCGATTTTAATCTTTCTTCAAACTCGCCTTTGTATTTGGCTCCGGCAATTAATAGGCCCATATCAAGTGCATAAATTATTTTTGATTTCAAATTTTCAGGAACATCGCCATTAACAATACGATGCGCCAAACCTTCTGCTATAGCGGTTTTACCTACACCCGGCTCACCAACAAGAATAGGATTATTTTTAGTTCTTCTGGATAAAATATGCAGCGTCCTTCTTATTTCTTCATCTCTTCCAATAACCGGATCAAGCTTGTTACTCCGAGCCAGTTCATTAAGATTTTTAGCATATTTATTTAAAGCATTAAACTGTGTTTCGGAAGTTTGAGATGAAACCGTTGAGCCTTTGCGAAGCTCTTTAATTGCTGCTATCAAACCTTTTTCTGTAAGGCCTGCATCCTTTAAAATTTTTGCAGCATTATCATTCCCCTGCACAATAGCAAGCAACAAATGTTCAACACTTATAAACTCATCTTTAAAATTTTTTAAAGTATTTGCAGCACGCAACATCACGTTATTAAAATCACGGCTTGTAACTTGTGCCGGTTCGCCTTCAACCATCTTAGGCAATTTATTCAAGCTCTCATCAACTTTACTTTCAACAAAATTTACATTAATATTATTTTTTTTAAGCAAATAATCAATGGGGCTATCTTCTTCTGTCAACAGCGCTTTTAATAAATGCTCTGTTTCTATATTTGGATTCTTTTCATTAAAAGCCAACTGTTGCGCTTTCTGAAAAATTTCCTGCGATTTTATAGTTAAATTATTAGGATTCATAAATTTTTTTTGATTAAATTTTAATTTAAACATCAAATACTAATCCAATAAAAAAAGAAAGTAATTATGTCGTTTATGTATTAATGAAGTCTGCCTCAAATTCAGTCTCTTATGTACTTTGCTGCTATTATTACAGTGCGGCTTTTTTGCAAATATTAATTTGGAATTAAGTTGATTTAGTAAAAATTATACGAAACTAAAAAATTTAAGTTGTCAAAATTGCAAATTTATAAATTGGATACACTATATATCAGCAAAAAAGAAAACTATTTTTGTGTTCTCATCATGCTTTCAAAAGAAAAACATACATCATTTATAAAAACAACTGCACAATCTTTAGGATTTGATTATTGCGGAATTGCCAAAGCAGAAAAATTGGATGAAGATGCACGCCGCCTTGAAACATGGCTTAACAAAGGATTTCAGGGAACTATGAATTATATGCAAAATTATTTTGACCTAAGAGTTGACCCTACAAAATTAGTTCCTGGTGCAAAATCTGTAATCACTTTATTGCTTAATTATTTTCCATCCCATCAACAAAATACTAATGCGCCGCAGGTTTCAAAATATGCTTATGGAAAAGATTACCATGAAGTAATTAAAGAAAAACTGAAAACTTTTCTGCTGTTAATAAAAGAAGATATTGGCGATGTGCATGGAAGAGGATTTGCAGACAGCGCTCCTGTTCTTGAAAAAAGCTGGGCGCAAAAAAGTGGCCTGGGCTGGGTTGGGAAAAATGGAAATCTTATTACTAAAAATGATGGTTCATTTTTTTTTATTTCTACCCTGATTACAGATCTTGATCTGGAAACTGATAACCCTTTTATAAAAGATTATTGCGGTACTTGTACAAGATGTATTGATACGTGTCCAACAGATGCGATATTACCTGATAAAGTAATTGATGGAAGCAAATGCATTTCTTATTTTACCATTGAGTTAAAAGATTTATTGATACCGAATGAGGTGAAAGGAAAATTTGAGAACAAATTATTTGGCTGTGATGTGTGCCAGGATGTGTGTCCGTGGAACCGGTTTTCAAAACCAACTAATGAAACTGCGTTTACGCCATTACGTGAGATACTAAATTTCAATAAAAATGATTGGGAAGAAATTACCGAGGAATCTTTCAAAATTATTTTTAAAGATTCAGCTTTGAAGAGAACAAAGTTCCAGGGAATAAAAAGAAATTTAAAATTTATTTCTTCAGAATAGTAATTATATTAAAAATCTACACCAGCTTTTAATACAATTCTTCCAAGGCAATAATTATAAGTACTATAATCTATTCCATCAGCAGGGCCAATGGTTTCAATCTTATCATAAATTTTTTTATAGCTATATCCAGCGCTAACTAAAAACGAACTTTTTTTAATAAATTTCATTTTATAACCAACCCCAACATCTGTATAAACTCCTCCGCTAAATTTATAAGATTGATAATAATAAATTTCTTTCCCCGGTTTATTTTTCAATGAAAAATTATAGCCTACATCAGCATATGCAAATCCGCTATTTTTCTTTCCAAAATATTTGCGGACATCAAAAAAATAGTGGAAGTGTTTTATAACGATTATAATCAATTCTAAACCAATTCCTGCAAACCATTCTTACACTTAATTCCATTCACTGTTTTATGATCCATTTTGTATTACAACATGTTGACAACGGCTTCTTCAAGTTCGTTGAATTCAACATAATTTTTTTATTACATTATCTTTGAGGAACAATAAAAATTGAAACTTATTTATAATGACTCTTCAGAAAAAAGACGAAAAGCATATATGGCATCCCTACACACACCAGAAAAACCGTTTGCCTTCTATTCCAATTTTAAGAGGAAAAAAAACGGTTTTATATGATGAAGATGGAAATAAATATATTGATGGCATAAGCAGTTGGTGGGTTAATATTCACGGGCATGGCAATAAATTTATTGCAAAAAAAATATATGAACAGGCAAAAAAATTGCAGCAGGTAATATTTGCGGGCTTTACACATGAACCTGCGATAGAGCTTGCAGAAAAATTATTAAAAATCCTTCCTGGAAATTTTTCAAAAATATTTTACAGTGATAATGGATCGACGGCAACTGAAGTAGCCATTAAAATGGCGTTGCAATATTGGATGAATAAAGGAGAAGGAAATAAGAATAAAATTCTTGTTTTTCATCATTCTTATCATGGCGATACATTTGGAGCAATGAGCATAAGTGAAAGAGGTATGTTTACTATGGCTTTCAGAGATAAATTATTCGAAGTCATTTTTATAGAAACACCTGGCGAAAAAAATCAACAACAAATAAAAGATGATATTGAAAAATATAAAAATGAGATTGCTTGTTTTATTTATGAACCCTTATTGCAAGGTGCAGGCGGAATGAGGATGTATAATCCTGAACATTTAGATTTGCTCTTATCCTTTTTAAAAAAAGAAAAAATTATTTGCATTGCTGATGAAGTGCTTACAGGGTTTTATCGTACCGGAAAATTTTTTGCAGGAAATTATCTTTCAGAAAAAGCTGATATTATTTGCCTGAGTAAAGGTTTAACCGGGGGCACCATGGCGTTAGGTGTAACTGCATGCTCCCGGGAAATATATGATGCTTTTGTTAGCGATGATAAATCAAAAACTTTTTTTCACGGTCATTCTTTTACAGCAAACCCTTTGGCCTGTACCGCAGCTCTGGCAAGCCTTGAGCTATTGAAACGTAATAAAACTTTAAAAAAAATTGACAACATCGTTATTTACCATACAATATTTTTTAAAAGATTACAAAAGTTTGAAACGAAAAATATAATTAAAAACTTAAGGCAACTGGGAACCATTTTCGCGTTTGAAGTGAGTTCAAATGAAAAAGATGATTACCTGCATAACATCGGAATTCATTTTACAAAGTTTTGCCTTGAAAACGGCGTTTACCTTAGACCGTTAGGAAACACAATTTATGTGATGCCACCTTATTGTATCACAAAAAAAGAACTCAAACAGGTTTATGGGGCAATAGAGGTTTTTTTAGAAAAAATTTCAATATACTTACAAAAGCCAGTCGTATGAAAGATCCTAATGAAAGAAGATTATACCTTTTGAAACTTCTTTTTAATTCTTAAAAAGAATTTTTCAACTGTATAATGAGACAGCCAGCCGAATGCAATTGCCAGTAATATCGTTACAACGCAAAGTACCGTCAATTGCCAGTAAGTAGTAATATCGAATTGAAACACGCCGGTACATATTTTTATTGCAAGCACAATTGCAAAAATATGGAACAGGTATATTCCATATGATATCTTGCCGAGAAAAGACAGCCATTTGGCTTCATAATTAATCAGGCTTTCTTTTTTAAAAGTTGCAATTGAAAAAACACAAAGCATTAGAATGGCGATATACTCGTCCCTGAAATAAGAAATACTTACATCAAATATTACACTTACAATTAAAATTAAATAAGCAGCAATTTGAACAGTTTTAAGTTTGAAAATGTTTATCCACTTCATCTTTAGAAAAAAAGCATACGCAAACAGGGAACCGATTGCAAATGTGGAAAACCGGCAATATTTAATATACGTTGCTGTTTTAAAAAAATATCTTTTAAAGCCAGAATTGTTTGTCTGCAAAGAATGAGTATAGAAAAAATCGTGAGAGAAATTTAAAACAGGAACGCAAAAAAGAATAATACAGAATATCCATTTTGTGTGCTTTGCTACAAAAAAGAAAAGAAGCCCCCATAAGAAGTAAAATTGCTCTTCTATGCCAATAGTATAAGTTAGATGAACATAAGGAGCAGTGCTGTTATAAAAAGGAGCAATATGTGGGAGAAATGAAAAGAAAAGCAGATTAGAGAAATGGTAATTACCAGCGAGATACTCATCTGTGAGGCCTGGTATTCTAAAAAAAGAAATTTTCTGCAGTACTATTATCGCCAAAAAAATCAATACATAATAAGCCGGCCATATCCTTAAAATTCTTCTTACATAAAAATACTTCAAAGAAATTTTTTGATACTTATTATACTCAACTAACAATAAATAGGTAATTAGAAAACCGCTGCCGGCAAAAAAAAATTGTATTCCGTAATAACCAATACGCCCTAATACCGGAAAGTTAAACTGATAAAGGCCATAATAATTTTTAAAAGTAAAAAGATGATGAAGAACAACAAAAAGAATGGAAATAAACCTGAGCCCGTCTAATCCTGAGAAGTATATTTTTTTTTTCACACAGTTATTTTTCTTTCATTGCAGGTTCTAAGTCCGAGTGGAGTTTTTGTTTATTGCAGAGGCAATTATAAAAATAAAAGTATTTCATTTTGTGTCATCTATCTCAGAAAGATCATGCAAATTCAAAAGGCTGCCTTGAAGAGCAGCCTTTAGAAAATGAGTTTATTTATTATCGCATAAAATACATTTTGCCATAACCTTTTGTAAAATAGGTATCTGTATTATCTCCATCATCTTTAAATTTATCCAAAGATTTGCCATTAAGATTAGTAAGAACACGGTATAGATAAACACCATTCGCAACCTTTTGTCCATACATATCAGAGCCATCCCATTTGAATTCTGTAATGTTTCTGCCTATATGTAAAGGGCCTAATTCATCTTTGGTAATTTCTCTTATTATTTTGCCGGTCACTGTCAATATCTGTATGCGTATATTTTGCGGAACAACAGAACCTGTAACCGTAAATACAAATGCAGTAGAAGTGGTAAATGGATTTGGATAGTTAAGCATATTTGAAATCATTGGCTTGCTTATAACCCTGAAATCAACATGATAATCTAATGAGCCTGCTGTATTTCCTGCAGCATCTTTTCCAGAAACAATTAATTGATATTCTGCATCATCGCCGCTTAGTAAAGGCGTAAGATCAATCGTAGCGGTATTTTCTCCTGATGCTAAATTAGCCGGGGTAAAACGCATGGTATCATTGTCAAACTTATACGTTCTTAAAGAACCATCCGGAAATTGTATCTGCACTTTTATAAGAGATGTATCATTGAGCGCAAGAAATTTACTTTCATCTTTTAGCTTAACCACTATATGGGGCCTTGCAGAAACTATATCCCTGTTAAGAATATGAACACCATCAAAAGTAACATCCAATAAAGGATTATATTTATCTCCTTTTACAAAAAAGTTTTTGTAAAGGAAATTGTTGAAATGATATTGCTCAGGCTGATCATTATCAGGATTGAAGTCAACAAAAAGTGTATTCATGCCACTATAACCTCTTGTATCAATATCATATTTTATAATGATGGTATCGCCGCTAATGAGTGGCTTTTGTCTTTTAACCGGCAACAAATGTGTAACATTATTATTATCAATTACAGCAATTTTTACTTTCACACTATCAAACGCAGGTAAGCTGATATTTTTAAAAGCTATTCCAAAATGAAGAGTGCTTCCTTGTTCCAAAGTATCTTTGGTCAAAAAGAACAAGTTTGGCGTGAGGGCGCCTTCAGGTGCAGGATTGTAATTTAATCTCCAATACGAAAGTTGATATGGGGTAAGCCTGATGCTATCTGCATTGCGCATCTTTAATTGAATGAATGGATACTTTGAAGTATTTACGGAAGATATATCAACATCCTGCATCGTTTTATTTACATTAAATAATGTAGTTGAATTTCCCAGAGAGTCAATGCCAATAATTTGAACCGTTGGATTATCAGGAGAATTAGGCTCGAGGCTTGTTCCGCGCCAATGCATTTCTTTCCATTGAAGTGCAGGGCCAAATTTTGGTGAAGTAATATAACCAAGGGTGTCTGGTGTTATTTGATTATGTGAAAGATCAATAGCATCGTAAATTCCTTTTGACAAAACAAAGGTTGGTCCAAATGCAGGATTATTCTTTTGGTACATAAAGATGAATGACCTCGGGCGATAGAATGAATCAATTAAAACAAACCCTTGTGATTTTAGCCTGTGATAAAGAGAATTATTAATGCCAAATGCTGTAGTATCTGCCTGCCAATCTGCTGCATAGGTATTGCTGGCAGGGTTAGTACCCGATACATTACGTGCAATTACAATAAAATTATCCGGAACTGAATCCAGCAAATTCATTGCACTTTTTCTCTTATTTTGATCAAGAATGTTATATTGAAAATTGGCAATCCTGTCTATACCACATACAGAATCACTACCAAACCTGCCAACTGATGTACCCATAATATTGAGCCATGGTTTCAAACTGATAGGATCAAGAACATTAAAAACTATTGTTGAAATTCCACAAGCACTCCTGGAAAATTCAGACCCGTTAACACTGGCAGTAAAGTCATCTGCTTTGTTTGCAGCTGTAGGAAAAACACCACTTTTGGATTCTATAAAATTAACTACTGAAGCAAACTTCCACTGCCTTGAAGCGTCAAGCTTTATATTTAGCGTGTCAGAATACAGATGTTGATAATAATGCGATTGATTTGAACCTACAGAGCTATTTGCCATGTAAATAAATGAGGAATTGTTCCAATGATAATCAGCCGGAAGATTTGAAGCAGGCTTAAGAGCAACACGCCAATAATAAACAGTGCTGTCTGTATAGCTGAAAGCAGGATCAAATTCTATAACTCCGCCAACAGAATTCACCGTCCTGCTTACTTTTAATGATGAATTAAATAGCTCTGTGGTATCAATTTCCATTACATAATCTTTTGCCAGGCTAAACGGATTAGCGGTTGATGCATACAGTTTTTGATTGGCAACATTTATTATGGCAAAATTATAAGGATATGCCGGCGTTGCTTCATCTTCATAAATAAAGACCTCCCTGGTAATGCTATTATTATTTTCAGACAATTCAGAAACCTCATTATCTGCATCAATAGTTACTGTTATTTTATTAAGACCTTTGTCTCTTGTGGCCATAATAGGAACTAAAATTTTTATAGAATCGGCATAATCAACACCTTTAATTCGTTTACGCAAAATGATACCAGTTGTACCGTTTGGATAAGTCCTCTTTACTTCAAAAAAGATAGAATCTTTAATGGCTTTACCTATATTAAAGGTTTTTGCTGTAAGTGTAAAACCGTTTTCCGCTACTGAAATAAATGCGGGATTTATTTTCACCTGCTGGTCTTCAATCACATAATCCGGCTTTTGATGAGGATTAATTTTTAAAGCCGGGTCACCATTCAAAGCAATCTCTTCAAGGTTACATCTTGAAAGATAGTCAAGTGAATTATTGGCCCCTCCTAAATTGCTAATAACATTTTTTATATCATTTCCTATTGTGTTACCGTAATTGACTACACCAAGCTGATTGTAAAATGTATCGTCATACGCATTTAAATAAGGAGGCACACCCAAATGACTGCTTGCAATGAAACCAATGCTGCCCCGCTCATTTGCCAAAACAAAACTTTCTGAAATTGATAAATTGTTTTGAGTTACTCTTAAAGGATCAAATATATAGTTATTGCCCGCTGTGCAGCCACTAACCAAAAATAATGGGTACCTGCCCTGGTTTTGATACACCGAAGGATCACTTAAATTGAAGGCCAGGGTATTGGCAGATGAGTGCCCGAAATAAGAAAGAAGGCTTATGCCCTGATTGAATAATTCTTCTATGCGTTGCCCGGAAATTAATTGTACTGCAGAATTAGAAGACTTCGAAAAGGTTTCAACTTTACCTCCATATAATGTATCTTCAATAATAGTTTTATATTGATTCATATAAAACTGAAAAAGATTATTTTCTGATGAATCGCTTCCACCAATTACATGCACTATATTTTTCATCCATAGTTTGTCAGCAAGCGTTTGAGTGGCTGATGCCTGAGCCTGCTCATATTCTTTCATTTTTTGAAGATAGTTGCCCACCTCGTCTCCTGATATAGCTGAAAGTCTGCCAATAGAAATGCTGGGAACAATACTGCCATAAGGAGATGATAGCAAAACATCGGAAGCAGGATTACCAAAAGTAGGAACCAGGTTTAGCTCATCTGCATATATGCTACTTTGATTAATAGTATAATCATTATAAGTTATTCCCTTACCAATGATAAAAACATATTGAGGAGAAACTGAAAAAGTGTTTTTTGCATACTGAATAAAATCTTTTACTGAGCCAGGATGTTTTTTTATTCCATAAGCAAACTGATCAACGAGTTCATCTATATTATAAACTTTTGCATTAAAACTTCCTCCCACAGCAGAGCTTCTATAAGCCTTATAAAGATCAACATTGTTGGCCCCTGAGCTACTATTAAAAAGTATTGGGTTGCTTATAATTAGATAATTACCCTGGTTAGCAGCAACACCAAAATTGGTAAACTTCTTTTGAGAGAGAGTGGTAATGTCATTTACATTAGAAGCATCTTCACTTATTAATTCAAATTTTCTTTGTGTAATAGCTGATGCCGGGAGTACAAATTTTACTTTACCCGGCGTTGAGGTTACATCACCTGCATATCTTTTATTAGATGTAATATCCAGCAAAACCGGGGCTATGCTGCCATAATTAAAATTATCAATTACAAGATAATTACCAATAGCAGTAGATGGAAGTTCAAAATAAAAACTTGTTTTATTATTAAAATTAAATTTACTCGGATATTGTAATTCAAGCTTGGCCACAACTAACCTGTCAGTTGTTATGGCTGAAATATTTTCGAAAGTGATAGCTAAAGTATTTGGATTTGGTAAAGAGCTAAGGGGAATATTATTGATTTGTTTTTTTAAATAAGTAAAATTATTCATCGGCTCATCGTCAATAACTGTATTATAAAATTTAATGCGGATATTTCTATTGTTAAGAGCATTCCCTGCAGTGGCAAAAGTGAAAGATGCATTTGGGCCACTGGTATAAATATTCAAACTATCCATTACAGCGCTAAGTGCACCGCTCGGAGAAACATCACCACTGCACCATCCTTCTCCAATATCGTAAGAAGAAGAGTAAACATAACTTACGAGTGGTAAGCCATAACCGGTATTCAAAACATTTTTATAATATACACCCTTTACATTCATAAAATATGGCTCAGGTGTAAGTGTAGTTCCGGAAACATTGTTTGCATTATTCACAAATCTTAAATTGCCGCCTGAAGAATTTACAGTTAAAAAATATGCCGCTGTATCTGTTTGTAAACTGTAATGGTCTGAAAGCTGGTAATCAGGATCGCGGTAAAGTTTTGTGTCTTTTTTCCCGTCGTTCATTAACCCCCAAAATTCAATATAGTCTGAGGAACCTAAAGGCCCGCTTGCAACAGTAGTATATAACGAAACTTCTTCCCCATTTCTCCATAACTGGAATTGCTCCGCAGGAGTACTGCCAAGGCCAATTGAGTTAAGAGCAGATTGTGGTATGCGAAAAAGGCCTGTTTTACCAATACTGAATTTAAAATATGTTTTATTATAATCAATCCAACTATTGCTATAAGGCTGTGCAAAAGCTACGGCAGAAATGAAAATGAATAAAACAAGTAATAATTTTTTCATGGTTATAATTTGAAGCCTTTAATTATTTTCTTTCTTACTTAGATCAAATCTTAAAGAAAAAATATGGGTATATAATGGATTCGATTGGTTAGCCAGGTTTGAAAAAGCATAATCTATTCTTACATTTTTTATTTTAAAACCTGCTCCTAAGCTTGGTTGATAAATCCAAACTCTTTTTTGATTAGTGGTGTCCCTATCAGCCAATGCTCTCTGAAAATTATAAATGCCGGCTCTTACAAAAAAAACATCATTTATAGAAGCTTCAAGGCCAAGGTGTGGATCAACACTTACAGGGTTGCCGCTAATTATTGTATTTCTTTTGCCATCAAAAGTAAAATCAAGGTCAGCTTCTGCAAGAAGGCTAACGGTTGAGCCTATACGAAAATTATAGGAATTACCAATAGTAATTCTTGGTGCAGTAAGTTCGGTTGATTTTACAGGAATATCATTTTTGGTAAGGTATAAAACTTCTTTTTCTTTTTCTGTGAAAGTAAATGACCATGCATTAAAAGTAGTGGTTAAATCTTTTGCCACTATTCCAAGCCTCCAGCGATTTTTCTGCATTTTAAATCCTGCATCAAAACCAAAACCCCATGCTGTAGCAAAATGCCCCACCTTGCGGTAAATTATTTTTGCATTTGCGCCAAAGCTCGTTTTCACATCATCATCATCTCTTATTTTTTGGGCAAAAGAAAATAGAAAAGCATAATCTGCTGAAGAAAAAGTAGTGATATTATTGTAGTTAATACTCCCGTCTGGTTCCACCAAAAAAAGCGTGTTGGGAATATCATCAACTGCGAAACGCAAGATAGAAAGGCCAATTGTTCTTCGGTTATCACTTATGGGTATGGCAACACTTCCATAATCGTATTTACCAATATTGTCAAAATAGCTGGCGTGCATAAGATTTATTGAAGGATTATCTTCAACTTCTGTAAGACCTGCCGGGTTCCAATAGCCGGCTGTGCCGTCAGAAACAGATGCTGATTGTGCTGCCCCCATTCCAAGGCCGCGGGCCCCGGCGCCAATATTTAAAAATTCATTCGAGTATTTTCTGAACTGTGAATTGCCCACTCCAGGCAAAATCAAAAGACATAATAATTTTATAAGCTTAGAAACTCTCATAGAGGGGTATGATCATTTTAGTTAGATTCAGCGTGCATTTCCGGTTAATTAAAACGGACATTAATTCTTTATATTGTATCTCAAAATCTTAATACTTACTAAAATTAAACAAAACTTGTAGCAAAAGTCGCAGTTGGCATCATTGATTAGATTACATTTAAATGCTTATTAGCTTTATAAGTTATTGATTTTAATAGATTAGCATTAGTAGAATGAAGACAACTGTATTTTTTTAAATACAAAATAAAGCAAGCAAACCTAATAAAATTCAATGACTGAAATGTATTTCTGAACTATTTTTGATTTTTCGGGATTAATTTCCAGCGTATTTATTTTGAAAATTTAATATGGAAAATTTAATAGAAGAACTAAAATGGCGGGGATTGGTGCAGGATATTATTCCAGGTACGGAGGAGCAGCTTTTTAAAGAATCTACAGCGTGTTACGTTGGTTTTGATCCTACTGCAGATAGTTTGCATATTGGCAATTTAATACCTATCATTCTTCTAATGCACTTACAAAAATTTGGGCACAAGCCCATTGCTTTAGTTGGCGGCGCTACAGGCATGGTAGGCGATCCTTCAGGTAAAAGTGAAGAGCGAAACTTATTAGGCATCGATGTTTTAAATCACAATGCTGCCTCAGTTAGAGTACAACTTGAAAAATTTCTTGACTTCAGTTCTGGCAAAACAAATGCAGCAGAAATGGTAAATAATTATGATTGGTTTAAAAATATTTCTTTCCTCGATTTTATAAGAGATACCGGTAAGCATATCTCAATTAATTATATGCTGGCAAAAGACAGTGTTCGTAAACGTCTTGAAAGTGAAAATGGAATGAGCTTTACTGAATTTACTTATCAATTAGTACAGGGTTATGATTTTTATTGGCTAAATAAAAATAAAAATTGCAAGCTGCAATTTGGGGGAAGCGATCAATGGGGCAACATTGTTACAGGAACTGAATTGATACGGCGAAAAAGTGGCGGTGAGGCTTTTGCATTTACCTGCCCTCTTTTAACCAAGAGTGATGGAAGCAAGTTTGGTAAAAGCGAAAAAGGAAATGTATGGCTCAGCGCTGATAAAACTTCGCCTTATAGTTTTTACCAGTTCTGGCTTAATACTGCAGATGAAGACGTAGAAAGATTTCTTAAAACTTTTACTTTTCTTCCTAAGCAAGAAATTAATGATCTTGTTCAGCAACATAACGGCAATGAGTACCTGCGAATTCTCCAGAAAAAACTTGCGGAAGAATTAACCTCTCTTGTCCATTCAAAAAAAGAGTATGATTTTGCGGTAAAGGCTTCGGCAATTTTGTTTAGTAACGATACCGCACAAACGCTAAAAGAACTAAACGAAGATCAACTGCTCCAGGTTATGGAAGGTGTTCCTTCAATTGAAATAGAAAAAAGTCAGTTGCATAATATTGATATTATTACTCTGTTGGCAGATTCAAATATATTTTCCAGCAAAACCGAAGCAAGAAAAATGCTGACAGGCGGTGGTGTATTTATCAATAAAGAAAAGATAACTGAAGCTGATGAAAAAATAAATGCAAGCCAGCTTTTAAATGATAAATATTTATTGGTACAAAAAGGTAAAAAAAATTATTATTTGCTGAAAGCTATTTAAAACTGCTCAGTTCTATTGCAGTGTTAACCAACTTTTTTTAATTTTTCTGAAGTAGGTAGTTTCTGTTTATTGTATTCTTCCATACTGGGAATAAACTTTCTTTCTTTAAGCAAAAAACCATTTCCTTTTTCACAAAAATGAACTTTAATATTTTCAACGCTTATGGGATTGCCATCCGGTATGTCTGCAATGTTACTGTGCATAATATCATGTCCGTCAATAATCATTACCAGGCCGCTGCCAATGGCTTCCATAATATTCCCTTCTTTAATAAACATGCCGGTATCTTCACCCAGCCCAATACCAACTGCTGATGGATTGCTTGCAATGGCTTGTGACAATCGTCCAAACCTTCCGCGCTTTTCAAAATGACTATCAAAAATTACATCATCCATAAAACCGAGGCCGGTTGTTATTTTTACTTCTCCTTTTAAATGTGCTGTAGTGGCATTGCCTTCATAAATCATTGTATTGCTCATCGCCATAGCTCCAGCAGATGTTCCTGCAACAATAAAATTCTTTTCTTCATTATAACGGTTAAGGGCAATTTCTAAAAACTCTGTTCCCCCAAATGTTGCAGAAAGTCTAAGCTGGTTTCCACCGCTAAACATTAATGCATCGCATTTCTTTATACGCTCAATATATTCTTTCTGCATTGCATCTGCACGGTTACGAATAGGCATTAAACCTACGTTGGTACAACCTATTTTTCCAAAAGCATTCAGGTAATTTTCGCCTACTTCGTTAGGTATCATGGAAGCTGTAGTTATTACTTCCATTCTTATTCCAGGATCCCCCGCTTCTTTAAAAATACGGCGAAGAATGCCCAGTTCAAAAAAATTGAGATTATTTCGAACCATTTCTCCTTTCTCCAGATCAACTCCTTTGTCTTCTGCCCCACCTATGGCAAAAAGTTTTCCTTGCGGATTTTGCATGCATTCAATTTTGATGTAAACAGTGGCGCCCATTTCTACACAATACCAAATTGGGTTAGTATTTTATTACGCCTCTACTGTCAAAATAAATACTATTTACAAAACTAACGCAATTGAGATAAACAGATTGTGCTATCTTACAATTTAGCTGAACTTATTAAAAAAAAACCTGTTTAAATTTTATACAAAAATTATTATCTCTCTATATGAAGATTGCCGACATAAAAGTGTTGCGAGGCCCTAATTACTGGAGTATTCGCAGGCCTAAGCTTATACAAATGAAGCTAGACCTTGAAGAGATGGAAGACATGCCTACCAACAAAGTTGAAGGCTTTAAAGAAAAACTGGAAAAATTGCTACCCGGCCTTTATGAACACCGTTGCAGTGAAGGAGTAGCGGGTGGTTTTTTATTAAGGATAGCAGAAGGCACATGGATGGGACATGTAATAGAACATGTGGCATTGGAATTACAAACTCTTGCAGGAATGGATATGGGTTTTGGAAGAACAAGATCTACTGGAAAGAAAGGAGAATATTTTGTTGTGTTTGATTATATGGAAGAAGAAGCAGGTGTATTTGCAGCCAAATCTGCATTTAACCTTGTTCAGTCTTTAATTGATAATTCATTTTATAATCTTGAAGAAGAAATTCAGCAAATGCGTGTTATCAGGGAAAATACGCGGCTTGGCCCTTCTACCGGAAGTATTGTAGATGAAGCAGTAAAAAGGGGTATTCCATTTATAAGGTTAAATAAGCAAAGCCTTGTGCAGCTTGGATATGGAATTCATCAGCAAAGAATAAGAGCTACTATCGCCGGTACTACTTCGTGCATTGCTGTTGATATTGCCGGTGATAAAGAAGAAACAAAAAACCTTCTTAGCGTCGCTGAGATTCCTGTGCCGAAAGGAATAATTATTTACAGCCATCAAAATGTACAGGAAGCTATAGATGCTGTCGGTTTTCCATTGGTAATAAAACCGATAAATGGAAATCACGGTAAAGGCGCCACCACTAATATTACAACAAAAGAGCAAGCCCAAACTGCATTGGAAGCTGCAAGGGAATATGGACGGAATGTTATTTGCGAAAAATTTATAACAGGTTATGATTTCAGGATTCTTGTTATTAATTACAAATTTATTTGCGCTGCACTGCGTACACCCGCCTCCGTTAGTGGCGATGGTGTACATTCCATTCAATGGCTTATTGATGAAACCAATATGGATTCACGCCGGGGTTACGGCCATGAAAAGGTTCTTACACAAATAAAAATTGATGGCTTTACAAAAAAAATGCTGGATGACAAAGGATATACTTTAGATACCGTTCCACAAAAAGAAGAACTTGTATTACTTAAGCCAACTGCCAATCTTTCTACAGGCGGAACATCTACAGATGTAACAGACCAGGTGCATCCTGTAAATATTTTTTTAGCTGAGAGAATAGCAAAAATTATTGGCCTTGATATTTGCGGTATTGATGTTATGGCATCAGATTTAAAAACACCGCTGTTTGAAAATGGTGGTGCAGTTCTTGAAGTCAATGCAGCTCCGGGCTTCAGGATGCATGTTGAACCATCAAAAGGTATTGCAAGAAATGTTGCAGAACCTGTTATTGATATGCTTTTCCCAAAAGGAAACAAGGGGCGTATTCCAATTATTGCGATAACCGGTACTAATGGTAAAACAACAACAACACGGCTTACAGCCCATATCTGCAAAACAGCAGGAAAAAAAGTTGGATTCACAACATCTGATGGTGTGTATATACAAAATCATTTAATGATGAAAGGTGATTGTACCGGGCCGCGAAGCGCTGAATTTGTTTTAAAAGATCCAACAGTAGATTTTGCAGTTCTGGAATGTGCAAGAGGTGGCATTCTTAAAAATGGCCTGGCTTTTCAAAAATGTGATATTGCCATAGTAACTAACGTAAGTGCCGATCATATTGGACTCGGCGGTATTGAAACTTTAGAACAAATGGCTAAAGTAAAGGCGGTACTACCGGAGACGGTTACACGCAATGGTTATGCTATATTAAATGCTGATGATGATTTAGTATATGCTATGCGAAAAGATCTTGATTGTAAAATTGCATTTTTCAGCATGGATGAAAACAATAAGAAAATTAAACAACATTGCAGCCGAGGAGGTATGGCTGCTGTATTTGAAAATGAATATGTTACCATCATGAAAGGAACATGGAAAATAAGGGTTGAAAAGGTTACTGATATTCCAATAACTTTTGGCGGCCGGGCTACTCATAATATTATGAATGCACTTCCTTCGGTAATTGCCTGCTATCTGGGTGGAATTGGCCTTGACGATATTAAACTCGGCCTGCAAACATTTATCTCTTCACCGGTTCAAACTCCCGGCAGGCTTAATTTATTTGAATTCAAGCATTTCAAATTTTTAGTTGATTTTGCCCATAATCCTGCAGGGCTTACACTTCTATGTGATTTTGTAAATAAAATCGATAGTACTTATAAAGTGGGTATCATCAGCGGTACCGGCGACAGGCGTGATGATGATATTAGAGAAATAGGCCGGATAAGCGCAAGGAATTTTGATGAAATAATAATAAGGCAGGATAAAAATATGCGTGGAAGAACGCCTGATGAAATCGTAAATTTATTGGTAGAAGGTATTAATGAAACCAAAGGAAATGATATTCCAATAACCATTCTTCATAAAGAAAAAGATGCCATCATGCACGCATATCAAAATGTAAAACCCGGTGCAATCATCACCATTATGTGCGACGTAGTTCCAGATGCTTTGGAATTTATAAAGAAATTAAAAGAGGATGAGGATAAAGAAAATGGTATTGCATGATATATGATATTGTTTTTTCAAAAATTAAAATTCCCTTTTTGAAATTTTAATTCATAACCTTACTTTTGCACTCCTTTGTCCCATAGTATAAAGGTAGTACAACAGATTTTGATTCTGTCTGTCGAGGTTCGAATCCTCGTGGGACAACGTTTTCAGTCACAATTTTTTTACAAAAATTGTGGCTTTCTTTTTGTATTAAATTTTTCTGTTATTAATAAAATAATTTAATATGAAATTTTCTTCGCGCCCACCTACCTTGCGAATGATAGCAAAACTTAAAGAATGCCATGAAAAAGAATTGAATAGTACTGAAAAAATTCCCTGCCTTCCCGAAGAAATGAAATCATCACTTGCAGGATTATACAAAAGAGGTTTTGTAGAAACAAAAATGGAAATCATTAGCAATAAAAAATTGTTGTGTATTTATGTAACAGATTTGGGAAAAAATTTTCTATCTGAATTATAAAAATATTCTTTCTTAGAGAATCATTTCTACTTCTCATTTTTACTTCAATTCAACTTTTCTTAAATTTGCATACATGCTGGGTGAATATATTTTCATGTTCACTTTTTTTACCTTTTTTCTAAAAAAAATTTAATCATAAAGAATATGTTTGAATCATTAAGCGACCGGTTAGATTCGGCTTTTAAAAATCTTAAAGGCCAGGGAAGAATTACTGAACTTAATATTGCCTCAACAATTAAAGACATCAGGCGTGCCTTAGTAGATGCTGATGTGAATTATAAAATTGCCAAAGATTTTACTGATAGTATTAAAGAAACAGCTACCGGTGAAAAAGTTATCAATGCAATTAGCCCCGGCCAGTTAATGGTAAAGATTGTAAAGGATGAACTTGTTGAACTAATGGGTGGCAGTGAAACAGAACTTGATTTGAGTGGAAATCCTGCTATAGTTTTAGTTGCAGGCCTGCAAGGTAGTGGTAAAACAACCTTTAGCGGCAAGCTTGCCAATTATCTTAAAACTAAAAAAGGCAAATCGCCCTTGCTTGTAGCGGCAGATATTTACCGCCCTGCAGCAATTGAACAGTTGAAAATTTTAGGTGAACAAATAAATGTAGATGTATATAATGAACCAGAAAATAAGGATGTAGTTCTTATTGTTCAAAACGCTATTAAAGAAGCCAAATCAAAAAATAAAAATGTACTAATAATTGATACAGCCGGACGGTTAGCCATAGACGAAGTTATGATGACTGAGGTTGCAAACATAAAAAATGCTGTATCTCCAAAAGAGATTTTATTTGTTGTAGATAGCATGACCGGGCAGGATGCAGTAAATACAGCAGCAGCTTTTAATCAAAGGCTTGATTATACAGGCGTCGTGCTTACCAAGCTGGATGGTGATACAAGAGGGGGCGCTGCTATTTCAATTAAATCTACCGTAAACAAGCCTATAAAATTTGTAAGCAGTGGTGAAAAGATGGATACGCTTGATGTGTTTTATCCTGAGCGTATGGCTCAACGCATATTGGGCATGGGAGATATTGTAAGCCTTGTGGAAAAAGCGCAGGAACAATTTGATGAAGTACAGGCAGCAAAACTTGAAAAAAGAATAAGAAAAAACCAGTTTGATTTTGAAGATTTTAAAACCCAGCTGCAACAAATTAAAAAGATGGGAAACCTGAAAGACCTTATGGGCATGATACCGGGCGTGGGTAAGCAAATAAAGGATGTTGATATAAATGATGATTCTTTTAAAGGTATTGAAGCCATGATTAATTCTATGACACTGGAAGAGCGCCGAAACCCGGACCTTATTAATCCCAGCCGCAAGCAACGCATTGCAAAGGGAAGTGGAAAAGATATTGCGGAGCTTAACCAGTTTATAAAGCAATTTGACCAGATGAAAAATATGATGAAGATGATGAATAAAATGCCGATGGGAAAATTGGCAGGGCTGGGTAAAAAATAAAGTTTATAGATTTATGAATTACTGTTTTCTCATTTTTTAAATAAATAAATGATTAAAAGTTTTGTTTTTTTGATATTGATTTGTATTTTTCATTCACACCCCTTATCTTCGCAATCCTTTAGAAACCAAATTTAATAACAACCCAAAAAAATTTCTATTTTTTATGGCTGTAAAAATGAGATTGCAACGCCATGGCTCTAAGAAAAGGCCATTTTACTTTATAGTAGTTGCAGATGCCCGTAGCCCGCGTGATGGTAAATTCATCCAAAAATTAGGCTCGTATAACCCATTGACTGTTCCGGCAAGTATTCAAATTGATCGGCAGAAAGCATTGGAATGGCTGCACAAAGGTGCACAGCCTACCGATACCGTTCGCCGCATTTTAAGTTTTAAAGGCGTACTCTATTTGAAGCACTTGCTTCGCGGAGTAACTCTCGGCTTATTTGATGAAGCAACTGCAATGGAAAAGTTTACGAAATGGAGCACTGAACATGATTCAGAATTTGCCAAGCGCCAGGAATCGCATAAGAAAACCAGGACAACTAGTCGCCAGCCTGTAGCAAGAAGAACAGCCCCTGCTTCAAAATCTGCTGAACCTGTTAAAGAAGTATCTGCACCTGCAAATGAAAATGCAGGGAGCGGTGAAAGTAGTACTACTGCTGAATAATTTATTTAGTACATAGCTTTAAAAAGCTGTCTCAATTGGGGCAGCTTTTTTATTTTATTTCTTTATAAAAAATTTAATAATCCTATTAAGTATTTATTTTCAAAATTAGGAGAGTAGATTCTTATTCTATTTCATAAAATTCAAATAAAGGAAACTTTAAATCTCGTTTTAAAATATTACAATGGCATCAATATTGTACATTATATTTTTGTTTTAATACCTAATCCTATAAAACTTATTGACATGAAGACTTTAAAAATTTCAAAATTTCTTTTTTTAATAGCCCTCAGCTGTTTATTTTTTACACAAGTTAAAAGCCAGGAAAAGCAAGAAGGTAAAATTGATGCAGCCACACAAGTGCTGAAAGATTTTGGTGCAATGAAAGAAAGTATTCCGGGAGATCTCTTAAAAATTACCCAGGGAATCATTATAGTTCCAAGACTTTTAAATGGAGGTTTTGTTTTGGCTGCTAAAAGAGGAAAAGGAATTGCAATGGTAAAACTTGAAGATGGCACATGGAGCAATCCTGTATTTGTTACTATTACCGGGGGAAGCGTTGGTTTGCAGGCAGGAGTTCAATCCATAGATCTTATATTAATTTTTAAAAACAGGGAAACACTGAAAAAAATAGGAAAAGGAAGCTTTACTCTTGGTGGCGATATTTCTGTTACAGCCGGACCTGTTGGCCGCAATTCAACAGCCAGTACCGATTATAAGCTGGAAGCTGAAGTGTATTCTTATTCACGAAGCAAAGGATTATTTGCAGGCATAAGTTTAAGCGGCTCAGCAATTGATATTGATGAAAAATCCAATAAAGCATTTTATGGAAATGATATGGATGCTAAATCGTTGTTTTCAAATTCAACGGAAAATACATCTGCATCAGTAACAGGTATGAAAAGTGAACTGGAAAGTTTATATAAGTAAAATCATTCTGGTCCCTTAATAATCCCCCGACATTTCCAAGATTAGTTCCTATGGGTGGTTGATTAATATTTGCTGTGCTAAAAACTCCAAAAAATAATTTGGAGTTCCTTGCAAAGTATTCTCAATAATTACAGGTGAATTAATACAAACTGTATCGGGTGCTGTAAAACTTGCAGTAACACTAATTTGTGCAAATGATAGCCTGGTAAAAAAAATAAAAATACAGAATAGTATTTTTCTCATAAGCCTGGCTCGAGGTAGTTGGTTGCAATGCTATTTCGTAACAAGTTAGTTTCTTTTTCTACAACTCACAAAAACCTGTATAATTAAATGGGGTAAACGATTTAAGCTCTTTTTTTATTGCAGCATTTACTTTCAATGAATCAATAAATTTATGCAGGCTCTCGTTAGTAATCTTTTCATTATTTCGGGTAAGCTCTTTTAGTGCTTCATAAGGCTGCGGATAATTTTCTCTTCTTAAAATAGTTTGAATAGCCTCTGCTACCACAGCCCAGTTATCTTCAAGGTCAGCATTTATTTTTTCTTTGTTAAGTATTAATTTTTTCAACCCTTTTGATGTTGAATTTATTGCAAGAATAGTATGAGCGATTGGAACACCAATATTTCTGATTACAGTCGAATCTGTAAGATCTCTTTGTAAACGTGATATAGGAAGCTTTGCTGAAAGATGCTCCAGCAAAGCATTTGCTAATCCGAAATTTCCTTCAGCATTTTCAAAATCAATCGGGTTTACTTTATGTGGCATAGCACTGCTGCCTACTTCATTTTTTTTAATTGTTTGTTTAAAATAATCCATGCTTACATAAGTCCATACATCACGGCAAAGATCAATAAGTATAGTATTGATGCGTTTTATATTATCAAAATGTGCTGCCAGTAAATCATAATGTTCTATTTGCGTTGTGTATTGCTGTCGCTGTAACCCAAGCTTATCTTCAAGAAATTTATTAGCAAAACTTATCCAGTCTGTTTTCGGGTAGGCGGCATAGTGAGCATTGAAATTTCCTGTAGCTCCTCCAAATTTTCCTGTAAAAGGAATGTAGCTGAATTGCTGAATTTGATTATCTATTCGCTCAACAAAAACCATTATTTCCTTTCCTAGCATGGTTGGAGAAGCAGGCTGGCCATGAGTTCTGGCAAGCATTGGGATATTCTTCCATTCAATTGCAAGATTATATAGCTCATGCTGCAGGTTAATAATGGCTGGCAAATATTCATGCTCAACAGCATCTTTCCATAATAGCGGAACGGCTATATTATTAATATCCTGCGAGGTTAATCCAAAATGAATCCATTCCTGCAAAGCTTCGGCGCCAATAATTTTTAATTTGTCTTTTAAAAAATATTCAACAGCTTTTACATCATGATTGGTAATGCTTTCAGTTGCTTTAATTGCTTCGGCATCATCAATTGAAAAACCATTTTCAATATTTATTAATTGCTTTTTTAATTGTGGAGTTATTTTGAAAAACTTTTTTTCTGCCAGAAAAAGAAAATATTCAATTTCAACCTTAACCCGGTATTTCATTAAAGCATACTCTGAAAAATATGCATCAAGATGCTGAAGCTGGCTGCGGTAGCGGCCATCAATGGGAGAAATTGAAGTAAGTGGTCGAAGTTCCATGTATTTTTTAATTAAATTAATGCACAAAAACTGTTATCGAATCATTCGCATTGCATTAAATTTGCCGCAAAATTAAAGTAATAGGTTTGCATACAAAAATAAGAGTGGGGGCTGTAAGTTACCTGAATACGAAACCTTTGATATATGGATTTGAACATGGAGAAATGGCTGGAAGTGTTGATTTAAAAATAGATTATCCTTCAAAGATTGCTTCGATGCTATTGGATAATACAATTGATGTGGGCCTGGTTCCTGTAGTTGTGATACCTGAAATGAAAGAACATTACATTATTTCTGATTATTGTATTGGCTGCGATGGGGAAGTAGCAAGCGTTTGCCTTTTCAGCGAGGTTCCTTTAGATAAGATTGAAAGAATTTTATTAGATTATCAAAGCAGAAGTTCAGTAGCATTACTTAAAGTGCTGATAAAAGATTATTGGAAAATTAATGTGGTTCTTGAAGAAACTTTAGGAGAGTACCGATCAGAAATATTAGGCACAACTGCAGCATTAGTAATAGGAGATAGGGCTTTGGAACAAAGGAAAATATCTTCTTTCTTTTATGACCTTGGCCTTGAATGGAAAAGTTACACGGGCCTTCCATTTGTATTTGCTGCATGGGTAAGCAACAAAAAGCTTGATGAAAAATTTATTACTTCATTTAATGAAGCAAATGCATTTGGACTAAATAATTTAGATGATGTGGTGAAAGAAAATCAAACTGAAGTTTTTAATCTTGCTGATTATTATACCCGCTTTATCAGCTTTAAGTTGAATGCAAAAAAAGAAGCTGGAATGAATTTATTTCTAAAAAAAATAAAAACATTTGATCATCATTTCATTAAATGAGTTTTGTTTCAAAGGTTCTGACGGTAAAATAATAAATTTGAAAATTAATTATTTAAAAGGAAGTAATTTATGAAAGTTGTAATATTTGCAGGTGGTCTCGGAACTCGTATTAGTGAAGAAACGGATGCAAGACCTAAGCCAATGGTACAAGTTGGAGGAAAGCCAATCTTATGGCATATAATGAAAATGTACAGCCATTATGGGTATAACGATTTTATAATTTGTCTTGGTTATAAAGGATATGTTATAAAAGAATATTTCATGAACTATTTTCTTCATAATTCTGATATTACAATTGATATTGGTAAAAACAAAGTTGAGGTTCATGATACAAGTTCAGAAGAATTTAAAGTGACATTAGTTGAAACAGGATTGGATACTAAAACTGCGGGGAGATTAAAGATGATTCAAAAATATATAAGTAATGAAGATTTCATGCTTACTTATGGCGATGGTGTTTGCAATATAAATTTGAAAGATTTAGTTGCCTTTCATAAATCGCATAATAAAATTGCAACCGTTACATCAGTACAGATGGATGCACGTTTTGGAGGTTTGGAAGTCGGGAACGATGGAAAAGTCTATTCATTTAAAGAGAAAGCCAAAGATGAAAGTAAATGGATAAACGGTGGTTTTTTTGTTTTGAAGCCCGAAGTGTTTAATTACCTAAAGGGAGACATGTCAAACACTATGTGGGAAGATATTCCACTTGAATCACTTGCAAATGATAATCAGTTAGTGGCATACAGGCATAAAGGTTTTTGGAAATGTATGGACGCACTCAGGGATAAAATTGAACTGGAAGAATTATGGAAAAATAATAATGCACAATGGAAAGTCTGGTAACCGATTCCTCATTTAAAAATTTGTTTAAAGAAAAAAAAATTTTTGTTACCGGGCATACCGGTTTCAAGGGCGCATGGCTTATTACATGGCTTAATTTACTAGGAGCTCACATAAAAGGATATGCTTTGGCTCCTGAAGAAAAAGAAAGTATTTATAATAAAGTTGCCCCGCATATACCACACGAAAGTATAATTGCTGATGTTCGGGACAAAATAAAATTGAAAGAGGAAATTATTTCATTTGAGCCTGATTTTATTTTTCATTTAGCTGCACAGCCGTTAGTACGAAAATCTTATTCAATTCCTTCAGAAACTTTTGATATCAATGTTACCGGGACTGCTAACTTACTTGAAGCATTAATTGATTTTAAAAAAAAATGTACAGTAATCATTGTAACGACTGATAAGGTGTATGAAAATTTAGAAAGAGATCAACTTTATAAAGAAACTGATCGCCTTGGTGGCTATGATCCTTATAGTGCCAGTAAAGCATGTGCAGAAATTGTTACTGCTTCATTTCATCAATCATTTTTCAATAAGAATAATTACTCTATTCATAAAAAGAAAATTGCAACAGCAAGAGCAGGCAATGTTATTGGCGGTGGAGACTGGAATAAAGACAGGGTAATACCTGATATTATTAATCATCTCAAAAATCATTTACCCATTCCCGTTAGAAATCCAAATGCTGTTCGTCCATGGCAGCACGTTATAGAACCATTAAGAGGGTATCTTATGTTTGCGGCGTCATTACATTCTGATAGAGAAAATATATCATCGTCTCTAAATTTTGGGCCATTGCCAGATGATCATATTTCAGTAAAAAATTTAGTTTTACTTGCTATTGAAATATGGGGTAATGGTGATTGGTTGTACCGATCCAATAAAGAAGTGAACCTTCATGAAGCAGGTATTTTAAAACTTGATATTGAAAGGGCAAAGAAGGAACTAAATTGGATTCCAAAACTCAATAGCAGACAGGCGATTCAGCTTGCAATAGATTGGTATAAACAACCTGATAAAAACCTTTATGATTTTACCATTTCTCAAATTAATAATTACCAGCAATTATGAAATTTGAAGAAACACATTTATCAGGAAGTTTTATTGTTGATGTAGATTGTATGAAAGATGACAGGGGCTGGTTTGCAAGAACCTATTGTAAGGATGAATTTAAACAAATTGGGTTTAATAAAGAATGGGTTCAGCTTAATCATTCTTATACAAAAAAGAAAGGCGCTGTAAGAGGAATGCATTTTCAAAAATTTCCGTTTATGGAAATAAAATTGGTAAGATGTATTGCAGGAAAAATTACGGATGCGATAATTGACTTACGGGAAGGTTCTTCAACTTTTCTTCAATACTACCAGATAGAATTATCTGCCGAAAATAAAAAAATGATTTACATACCTCACGGTTTTGCCCATGGTTTTCAATGCCTCACTAATGATTGTGAATTACTGTATCACCACTCAGAATATTATAAGCCTGGTTATGAAGATGGAATCAGGCATAATGATCCAATATTGACTATTGATTGGAAAATTGATATAACCGATATTTCAGAAAGAGATTTAAAACACCCTTTATTAGATAATAGTTTTAGAGGACTAAAAACAAAATAATGAATTGCAGATTTTGTAAAACACCATTGCATCATGTTTTTATTGATTTGATAAATTCTCCCGCATCAAATTCCTTTCTAACAAAAGATCAATTGAATGAGCCTGAAATATTTTATCCTTTGAAGGTTTACACATGCGATAACTGTTTTTTAGTTCAGGTTGATGAATATAAAAAATTGGATTCTATTTTTAGTAATGACTATGTTTACTTCTCATCTTTTTCAACATCGTGGCTTGCGCACAGTAAAGAATATACTGATAAAATGACAAAGCGTTTTTTATTAAATGGAAATTCAAAAGTTATTGAAATCGCCAGCAATGATGGGTATTTGTTACAATATTTTAAGGAAAAAAATATTCCCGTCTTAGGCATAGAACCTGCTTCGAATACAGCCAAGGTTGCCTTGGAAAAAGGGATAGAAACAGTTGTTGATTTTTTTGGAATTGGTCTTGCAAATAAATTAGTCACAAAGGGAATTAAGGCAGATTTATTATTAGGAAATAACGTATTGGCGCATGTTCCGGATATAGTTGAGTTTGTTGGAGGAATGAAAATAATTTTGAAAGATGAGGGAATTATTACGATGGAATTTCCTCAGCTCTTACAATTAATTGAGCATAATCAGTTTGATACAATTTACCATGAACATTTTTCTTATTTATCGTTGTATACAGTAAGGCAAATATTTGAATCTGCCGGTTTAAAAATATTTGATGTGGAAGAATTAACAACACATGGCGGCTCACTAAGAATTTATGCTACACATGGAAAGAATTATAAACAAACTATTTCGGATAATGTAGAAGCATTGCTGCAAAAGGAAATTTCAAAAGGAATTAATGATTTGGAATATTACAATAATTTTCAGCAAAAGGCATTGAAAGTAAAATTGCAATTGATTGACTTTCTCACTTCACAAAAAAATGAAAACAAAAAAATTGCTGCTTACGGTGCTGCGGCAAAAGGAAATACTCTTTTAAATTATTGTGGCATTAAAAATGATTTGATAGAATTTGTTGTTGATGCTAATCCAAATAAACAAAGCAAGTTTTTACCTGGAAGCCATATACCAGTAATGAATGAACAGGAACTCAAAAAATTTAAACCTGATTTTGTAATAATTTTTCCCTGGAATCTCAAAGCAGAAATAACCGAGCAATTAAAATATATCAGGCAATGGAATGGCAAATTCGTAACACCTATACCCGCACTTCTAATTTTTTAAAATGAGAATATTAGTTACAGGAGCCACCGGTTTTGTTGGGCAACATCTTATAAAGGAATTGTTAACTACTGATCATGCAATAACCATTACTACATCTAAAGAAGAGAAAATAAAAAATTTTAATTTTTATTCTAAAGTTTCAATTGCAGTAATTGATCTTGATAATATTAATACATCAATAAATTATTTCGAATTTGCGAATAAACCCGATTTAGTTATACATCTTGCCTGGCAAGGTTTACCGAATTATCAGCAACTATTTCATTTTGAAAAAAATCTTAACCAGCATTATATTTTTCTAAAAAATTTAATAGAAAATGGGCTGAAAGATTTGGCAGTTACAGGCACGTGTTTTGAATATGGATTAGCAGAAGGATGTTTATCAGAAGATATAATAACTGATCCTAAAAATACTTATGCTTTAGCGAAGGATACTTTAAGAAAATTTTTAGAACAGCTTCAAACTAAACAATCATTTCAGTTGAAATGGATACGTTTATTTTATATGTATGGAAGTGGACAAAATCCTAATTCATTACTTTCGCAACTTGAAAAATCACTTGATAATGGCGATACAATTTTTAATATGAGTGGCGGTGAGCAGGAACGTGATTATTTGCCAGTTGAAAAAGTTGGTCAATATATAAAAGCGATTGCGTTACAAAATAAAATAAATGGTATTATTAATTGCTGTAGTGGCAAACCCTTAAAAATAATTGACCTTGTTGAAGATTTTATGAAGAAAAAAAATGAAAAAATTCATTTAAATAAGGGGCATTATCCATACCCGCAAGATGAACCAATGTCCTTTTGGGGTGATGATACAAAACTTAAAAAAATTTTAGAAGATGAGTGATCCGGTAAAAGAATTTGAAAAAGAAAGAATTGAATTGATACATTCAAATTCAAAAAATGATGCACTTAAAGATGCTGCCTATAAATTTAATGTTGAATCAAATAAGGCTAAATATTCCTATAACTTTTCGTGGATGGGAAGACCTATCATTCAATATCCGCAGGACATGATCGCCATGCAGGAAATTATTTGGGACATAAAACCAGATTTGATTATTGAGACTGGAATTGCTCATGGTGGGTCGATTATTTATTATGCATCCTTAATGGAATTAATCGGTAAAGGTGAAGTATTAGGAATTGATATTGATATTCGTAAGCATAATCGTAAAGCAATAGAAGAACATCCCATGTACAAAAGAATACACATGATAGAAGGTTCTTCTATAACAATAGAAACTGTTGAAAAAGTAAAACCTTTTGCAGCAGGAAAAAAAACAGTACTTGTATGTCTTGATTCAAATCATACACATCAGCACGTGTTGGATGAATTAGATTTTTATTCTCCTTTTGTAACGCCAGGAGCTTATCTTGTTGTTTTCGATACAATCGTTGAAGATCTTCCGGAAAGATATTTGCCTGATCGTTATTGGAGTATAGGCAATAATCCTAAAACTGCAGTTCATGAATTTCTTAAAGAAAATTCAGATTTCGAAATTGATAAAACGATTGACAATAAACTTTTGATTAGCGTTAATCCCGGCGGATATTTGAAGAGAATAAAATAATAAGTATGACATTGGTTAGTTTTTGTATTAGTACTTATAAACGGCCTGAAATTCTCCGAAATCAACTTCAATTATTAGCTCAACAAACTTATTCCGATTTCGAGGTTGTTATTTCTGATAATGATCCTGATGAAAGTGCAAGAGATGTTGTTAAGTCACTAAACGATAAAAGATTTAGGTATTATGCGAATGAAGTGAATTTCGGAATTATAAAAAGCTTTAATAAAAGTATTGAAAGGGCAAATACAGAATATATTGTGATGATAACAGACGATGATCCTTTGGATATTAATTTTTTATCTGAAATGATTCCGCTTATATATGACTATCCTGGGAAATCTCTTTATTGTGGGTTTATAAGAAATCAAACTGATCCAAATCGGATTGAATTAATAGATAAAGATCATTTTCCTTATGAAGTTTTGCATCCTATAAAAAATCCATCTATTTTCTGGTCTAATTGCATTTTAAAAAAAAATGATGTACTTAAAATAGGTCTAATACCGGATTATGGAAGTCCGCATCTCTCTGATCATGCTCTGCTTGCTTTGACTGGTTCCATAAATGGAGGAGTAGTTAAAAATAAAATTTACAGTTCACATTTTTTGCATGATGATAATTATTCAAGAGGTAATTTTGAAACTTATTATACTGGCTGTATTGGGTTTTATAAATTACTGAGTTCATATTTTAAGACTCATGTAAACTCAAGTGAAATTGAAAGGACTATCAGGCTACATCTTAAAAATTGGTTTATAATTATGTCATCTTCTTTAAGAAGATATTTTTATAAGCAGCATGATATTGATAAGTCAAATGCGATTGAGGATTTTTCAAGAAGAATTCTATCTCTTCCTTTTATGAAAGATGCAATTTTAAAATTTAAATTGAAGAAATTAATTTTTCAGATAAAGGCATTTTTAAGGCTACTTTGATTTTATTTAAAGTAAATGAAAATTAATTAATTTTCTAATTTGAGATGTACACTTGTTACCGTTATTGATGAATACAGCAGAACATTCCCTTTTGTAACTTGCTTGTGAAATCTAACTAAATAGATTATTATTATCCTTTCTTAACAAGTGTAATCTATTTCCTAATAATCAAAAATTATAAACATGAAACAAGTTCTAAAATTCTTTTTGGTCATTATAATGTTAATGACATTCAAATTTTCTTTTTCCCAACAGTGGGTTACTTCTGGAACTAATATCAATAATACAAACACAGGTAATGTAGGTATTGGCACAACTACTCCAACAAGAAAGCTTGATGTAATTGGAACATTTGGTCTATCAAACCAATTAAACCAAAGCACTTATTTAGCTAATGGCTATAATTATAATGCACGATTTGGTGGTATAATTCTTCAATCACCATTAGTTGATAATATTCTCTTTCAGGAGAATGCCATTTATGATGGTGTAGGCAGTGAGAATAGTCAATATGTATTTAATGGCCCAAGTGCGGCAATTCAAATTTCAAAAGGTAATATGAATTTTTACACAGGTGTAACCGGTACAGCAGGAAATATAATTCCAAACTGGGCTTTTTTACCAAAGGTAGGTCTAACCAATAATGGTGGTTTTGCAATTGGATCTGCCTATGCCGCGGGCAATACTAATGGAGACGGCATTTTAACCGTTTCAAATAATGTTGGTATTGGAACTCAGGCTCCACTTGCTCAATTACATACAACGGGAACTGTCAGGTTTGCAGGTTTAACGACTGGAGGAACGCCTAATAACCTAGTTAGTATAGATGCAAGTGGCCAGCTATGGAGATATTCTTTAACCGGCGTAGGCATTCAAAATACTTGCGCTACTACAAACTTTATTGTTAAGTCCGGTTCAACATTACCAAATTTAAGTTGCAGCCAACTTTATGACGACGGTACAAGTGTTGGTATTGGTGTAACATCAGGATTTAGTTATACATGGCCGGGAGGTTTATCAGGACCTACGCCACCACCTGCAACCGGAACTTTAAAACTGGCGATAAATGGTGTTACAAGGGCATTGGCATATTTTGCAACATCAGACAGAAGATATAAAAAGAATATTTTACCATTCAAAAGTGCCTTATCAAAAATAAAAAACTTACAGGGAGTTTCTTATCAATGGGATAAAGAAAATCATCCTGAAATGAATTTTAATGAAGCATCACAGATAGGCTTTATTGCGCAGGATGTAGAAAAGATTATTCCCGAAGCCGTAATAAAAGATAATAATGGATATTATTCTATGAATTATTCCACATTAATACCTGTATTAAATGAAGGGATTAAAGAGCAACAAATTATTATTGAAGAAATGAAGAATGAAATTACTGAATTGAAAAATGAAGTAACAAATCTAAAAGGGCAATTCGGAAATAAATTAAAAGGTAATTACTTTACTGTTACACCTAATCCATTTAGTCAGTCCACCAAAATAAAATATAATTTGCCAAATAATATTTCTAATGCTGTTTGCTTAGTTTACGATCTTCAAGGAAAGATTATAAAACAAATAAAACTATCAAGCAATACGCAAGGTGAAGTCGTTTTAGCAAAAGATAATTTAGCGAATGGAGTATATTTTATTTCTTTAGTAATAAATAGTAAAGAACTACAAACTGAAAAAGTAATTCTTGCTAATTGAATTTCAATGAAATAGCGAAAGAAATATTAATACATATAAAAATGCTTTCATAATAATTTTATGGAAGCATTTTTTTGTAAAAAACTTTATACTTACATTTCAATAAGAAAGCATTGAAATGGTGTAGAAAATTAATTTATTTTTAGTTGCAGAAATACAGTATAATACTACCCGTAAAAAATGGAGGCAATCTTATAAAAGAATGTGTACAAAGCATTCTCATTCAAACAGTGCAGGATTTCAATTTAATTATTTTAGACAATTGCAGTATTGACGGTACTTTGCAATGGTTAAAATCTTTAAACAATGATAAAATAATTATTCATGAATCTGAAAAACCTTTATCAATTGAAGAAAACTGGAACAGGATAAAAGATATTACCAAAAATGAATTCATTACCCTTATTGGTCATGATGATATTCTTGAAACCAATTATCTTGAGGTCATGGATGCACTTATCAAAAAGCATCCCAACGCAAGCTTATACCAGGCGCATTACCAATATGTCGATGAGAATGGAAAATTTTTACGCAATTGCCTCCCTATGGATGAAGTGCAATTTGCAGATGAATTTCTTGGAAGCTTTATGTGCAGAACAATTGATAGTACCGGAACCGGATATCTTATGCGTTCAAAGGATTATGATTCTTTAGGAGGAATTGATTCTTCTTTCCCTAATTTAATTTTTGCAGATTATGCTTTGTGGACTGACATTACGCTTATTAGTTATAAAGCAACTTCATCTTCGGTTACATTCAAATATAGAATTCATAACAGCGTTTCAAAGATTACTAATGGTGAAAAATACCAACAGGCTTTTGAAAAGCTTTTAGATTTTATAATTTATCATTTATCAAATGATAAAATAAAAGTAGTTACTGAAAAATATGGTAATAGGATGTTGATGTATCAATGCGAAAGCCTTTCTCATCGCATTCTTAAAACACCATGGGATCAACGAAAAATTACAGTGGGTGATTTTATAAAACATTGTATTGAATATTCACAGCTATTAATCCCAGGGCAGGTTTTTGAACCTTTAAAAAAATTCAGAATAAAAATTGCGCAGATTTTAGATAGTTCTTTTATTACTAGGAATCTCTTTATGATTTTTAAGAAATTGACCTTATAGAAAATTTATAAATCTTTCTTTACCAAACAATACCTCTCCATAACTCTTACAAAACACTTTCCCGCTAAAATGTTTTTCTGCATAAATCCTGCTTTTTTCTCCAGTTTGTTCTAATAAATTTTTATTAATAGCAAGATTATTTAAAACAAATATTCCTTCCTCTATTATTTTATTTTCATCAATATTATTTTCTAACAAGAAACCATTTTCTCCATTGGTAATATAATCCGGAATGCCATCAACTGCAGTGGACACAACCACTTTGCCGTGCGCCATCATTTGCATTACAGCAATCGGGAGGCCTTCGTACGCGGAGGTAAGCAGTAAAACATCAGAGCTCCTGTAAATTTCTTCCATCTTATTTTTGTTATTAATATTGCCATAAAAAGTGCAATAAGGAAAATCATTTGGATTAATGATTTTATCAACATCGCCTACAAAAGAAAAATGAACATTCATTTTTAATTCATGTATTTTTTTTGCAATGGCAGCAATAATATATACTCTTTTTTGCGGCGCTCCTCTGCCAATATACACGACAGATAAAATACTGTTATCAGTTTTTATATATCCAGGAATGTTTACTTTATTATCTATAAAATGTAACCGTGAAAAATATTTCCTATCTAAATTATTTTTTTGATACAAGGCTTCTGCATCTCTTTTTATTTTTTCAGTGCTGAAAACTCTTGCGTCCAAATATTTTATTAATGATTGCGAATAATTGAACCAGGTATTCAAATGGCACACATCAACACGCCTCGCATCTTTTTTTATAAAAGGCAACACTTTATAAAAAAATAAACTTTCGCCGCCAACTACTACTGGGTTTTCAATACTATTTATCCATGATGAAACTACACCGCGATAAAAAAAATTTAAAAAATGATATAGCTTGTTGTCAACATAACGGTGCAGGTCAATCGTATGCACACCTTCCATTTCAAACTGATGAAGAAATTCTTTGTTCTTTGGTTTCTTGGAAAAAATTACCAATGGTGATTTATTTGCGAAGCAATTACACAAATCAATATTTACCTGTATGGAACCGCCAATATCTGCTGAAGAACAAAAAATAAAAAGCGTATGTTTAGTTTTCAGACGAAAAAAAGGCGACATCATTTTTCCGAGCAACACAAAAGGATACATGAATATCCTTTCTACGATTCTTTTGATAACAGCAGTTGTATAGGTCACTTCGAATGATAATATTTTTTCAATAATAGTGCAAGATAATCATCATTAAAATGAATGTTGAGTTTATTGATTATTGGTTTTATTAAAGAAATGTCAGTATCGTAATTATCGCCTCTTTCAATTTCAACACAATTTGCTTTTTTATGAAGATGCTCTTCAATTTTGTTTATAATAAACGGGACTGAATATTTTTTTGGATTGGCGATATTAATCGTTTTGTTTACAAAAATATTATCCTGTAAAATAGAATCAGCTATCATATATACATCATCTATTCCTATTATATTCCGGTATGCATTTTTCCAAACCGTTAAAGTATGGTGTTGAAGTATAGTAAAAATAAAATGATTAAGAAGTGTGTAGGGATTATTTGAAATACCTGCTATATTCGAAATTCTGAATATAAAATAATTAGCAGTATTCTGTTTTATAAAATTCTCTATAGCTTTTTTATGTAAAACATAAGGAGAATTGCTTAAGTCTGTATCATCTATGCTGCATGTGCTGAAGTAAACAAGAGCCTTGCCAGAATTGTTTTTTATCGTTTGCTCAAGCAATTCAAATTCTCTTGAAAAATTTTCTTCAATTGTATTTTTTGAATTAGATACCCCTGATGCAAAAATGATTTTTGTATCATCCATTTTATAACTGATAAACCTGTTTGCAATCATTCCGTTTCCAACAACCATAATTTTTTATTTTAGCCCTCTCTTTTGGAGGAGAAGGGTTGTCCATAGGACTCTCCATAGGAGTCATTGACCTTTGGAGGGGTGAGGAATCAATACTACTATCGCAATCAGCAGCGACAGGTACACAAGAATATTGGCAATAATAGTTATACTTCTCCCGATAGTAAATGATTTAGGCTCAAACAAAAACTCAACCTGGTGATCACCCGCAGGTAAATACATGCCACGTAAAACATAATCTGTTTTTACATAATCTGCTTTTTGCCCATCAATAAATGCATTCCAACCGAGTGGGTAATACACTTCACTGAATACTGCAAACTGTGGCGTAGTACTATGATATGTGTAATCAATTTTATCATTAAGATTTTGTTTCAGCTTTATATATGCAGATGAATCAGGAACAGATAGCTGCTTAATTTGTGATTGATATATTTTTTCAACAACTGCTGTATCTTTAAGATGTGTGCTATCAAGCGCCTGCATTTCTTCATCAGCATTGTTCACATATTTAATTCCTTTCACCAACCATGCATTTCCAAAAGCCCCTGGATTTAATTGAGCCACCGGTTTACCTGTTTGTGGATTTTGCACAATAAAATATTTTGTATTGAGCATATTATACACCTGCTCATTTCCTTTGCTGAGCTGCCTTTCAATAATGTCATTGTATAAGCCAAGCATTGCAGGATGATAACCACCAATAGAATTATGATGATAAGAAGTTCTTGAGTCACTATAGAATGGACTTCCTTCTGTTTGATTAAATACACGGAAATTTGCATGATCAGGATCTTTCATTATTTGCAGGTCAGCTTCTGATGGAGTAAACGCAGATTCAAAATCACTGTCCTCAACAAAACTATCAGTATTCAAATACCTGTTAGCAACACTTAGCAAATCATAAGAAGATAAAACTATTAATCCTGCAATTAAAATAACAGGTTTAATTTTTTGTTTTGTATATAAACCAATTAAAACAACTGCAAGTGCAATTAAAATTATTGATCTAAACAAATCCCCGCCCATAAGACTTTTCCTGTCCTCATGCAATGCTGTTATTAATCCCCTGCTAAAATCATCTGCCTGTTGTAAAAGCTGTGGCGGAGGTTGCTGCCCCCGCGGAACCTGTTGCAGCATTTGTTGTTTAAAATTATCTTTTAAATCTTTATCATGAGGTGCAGTAAAAGCGCTGGTAAAATAAAATCCACAAAGGATTAATAAAATGCCTCCCGTAACGTACACGGACAAACGCAATTTTTTCCAGGCCTCATTCCAATCAGTTTCTGTAATCAACTTATTTACTGCCAGTACTGCTAAAACAGAAAAACAAAATTGCGGAATTACAAGAGACATAGTTACTGCCCTAAATTTATTGTAGAAGGGCAGGTGATCAAAAATGAAATAGTTGATTCCTTTCAAATTAGCTCCCCATGCTAATAAGATGGCAATGCCGCTTGCTGCAACTATCCACCATTTGTGCCAGCTTTTAATATAAAATAAGCCGAAAATAAAAAGGAAGCAGATTATCGCACCAAGATAAACCGGTCCCGCTGTTGAAGGTTGGTCTCCCCAGTAAGTGCTGTAGTCAGCATTTTGAATGGCAGCATCTTCAGGCACTCCAGCCTCAGTAAGTTTTTCAACAAATTTTGATGATGAATTTAATTCTTTATTACGGCTCCCTCCTCCATATAAATCGGGCAACATAAATGTAAACGTTTCGCCCAATCCATAACTCCACCTGAAAGCTTCTGATTTATCAAGGCCACCTTTGGTTTTATCTTTTGCATCTTCTTTTGAGGTTAATTCCGATCTTCCGCCTCTTGTGCTTTCTTTTGCATATTCATAAGTTGGCAGCATGGTTACTGCACTGCATGCAAGGCCAAGAATTCCCGCAACTAATCCCAGCGCTAAGCTTCTAACGGCTATGCGTACCTGCTTTTCTTTATAACTTTTTATAAGAAAAGCAACAGACGTAATAGCTGCAATTACTAAAGTATAATAAACCATCTGCAAATGGTTTTGCCCTATCAATAAAGCGGCAGCAAGCGCTGTGATAGCGAATCCTGCCCAGTATCGTTTTTGAAAAAGCAAGAGTAAACCCGCAAGCACGGCAGGTAAATAGCCTATTGAAATCATTTCGGTGTCATGGCCTACAGCAACAATTATAGGATTGAAAGTGCAATAAGCGTAGCTCAATGCACCCATAATACCCACCCACGGATTTGCTCCCGCAACAATGCAAAAAAAGTAAAAACAAATACAAGCGAGAAAGAAAAAACTCATTGGTTTTGGAAGCCCAAGCGTTATTATTGAACCTATGTAACCTACCAAAACATGTGTGCGTGCATCTAAAAAAATCTGGTAAGCAGGCATGCCGCTATACATGCTGTTTGTCCACAACGGATAGTAACCATTTTTTTCATTAAACTCAACCGATTGCTGGCTCATGCCCCGCCAGCCTTGTATATCCTGTTGCAGCACTACTTTGTCATCCAATGCAGGCTTGCAATAAACAACTGCCACAATTAAAAAAACGATAATGGCAATTAAGTGTGGTAATAGCTTTTTAAAATTCAAATTCTTCATGAAATGTTTCATTTAGAAAAGCAAAGTAAAAGGTTTATGATAAAGGGTTCAAATAAAGTTTGGTATAGAGTTGGGAGTTTACGAAATTTAAAATAATATTTGGAAAGACATTTTTTGAATGGCTATATTGCCATAAAATTGAATTAATAGATTGATGAATTGTTGCTTTATCCAAATCCTAAATCCTAAATTTCTAAATCCTAAATTTAAATATGGCATTAAGCAGAATATGGGCGGCTTTTATTATTGTAGCAATTCTTGCGGCAACCTTTCAAATTATTTTTATAAAAGGTAATTCTGATATTTATAGCAGGATGGTAATTGGAAAATCGGGCGATACTTCGCAAACCAAAATTGTCGATACTTCGTCTATGCCAGACGTTATACTGCATACTTTACAAAGTGGAAAATCTTATACAGACGGAACTACAAAATATAGCAAAGCTGCTGATGGTAATTATATTTCATATAAAGAACTTCATGCAGATGGTATTATTACAACTGCAAAAACAGCAGTTGATATTGCAATAAATCTTATTGGTATCATGGCTTTGTTCATGGGCTTTATGAGCATAGCCGAAAAGGCAGGCGGCATCAGGCTTTTATCAAAAATCATCGGGCCATTTTTTTCAAAACTATTTCCTGAATTGCCAAAGAATCATCCCGCAATGGGCCACATGGTGATGAATTTTTCTGCCAATTTATTAGGACTCGATAATGCAGCAACACCTTTTGGAATAAAGGCCATGGAGAGCCTGCAGGAAATTAATCCCAATAAGGATACAGCTTCCAATTCACAAATCATGTTTCTTTGTTTACATGCATCCGGGCTTACTTTAATTCCTGTTAGTATCATTGCCATCAGGGCTTCGTTACATAGCTCTAATCCTACAGATATTTTTATTCCCTGCATGATTGCCACTTTTGCGGCAACCATTGCCGCTATGCTTATTGTTTCATACAAGCAAAAAATAAATATTTTTCAGCCGGTGATTTTATTATGGGTTTTAGGAATTTCAGCAGTCATTTCCTTAATGGTTATTTATTTAAAGTCTTTGAATTTTACGGGTGTGCAAACTTTCTCAGGCATCTTGAGCAACGGGCTTATCCTGCTATTATTTTTGCTGATAGTCTTGGGCGCTTTGTATAAAAGTATAGATATTTTTGGAGCATTTATTGAAGGTGCGAAAGGAGGTTTTGAAGTTGCAGTACGAATTATTCCTTATCTCGTAGGGATGTTAGTTGCCATTAGCATGTTGCGCACCAGTGGCACGTTTGAAGTAATCATCAATGGCATGAGGTATTTGTTTTCATTCTTAGGAACGGATACACGCTTTGTAGATGGATTACCAACGGCATTAATAAAACCATTAAGCGGAAGTGCTGCGAGAGGAATGATGATTGATACCATGACTACTTACGGTTCCGATTCATTTGCCGGAAGATTATCTTCTGTTTTGCAGGGAACTTCAGATACTACTTTTTATGTGGTAGCTGTTTACTTTGGCGCTGTTTCAATAAAAAATACACGGTATTCAATTGGCGCCATGTTGCTTGCTGATCTTGTAGGAATTATTACTTCCATACTTTTGGCTTATTTGTTTTTTGGAAATAGTTTGTAAAAATATTTTTGTTAAGAGTATAAGGCTTATTTAGAAAATTTTCAATAATTCTATTTTCTCCTTTTCTTTCTGTGGGTATATTTGGCTGCTGAAACTTTTGCGGATTTTTTTAATGACACTGAATCTGTAGTTTCAGCATTTAAAATATCACCTTTCGCAGCGCCTTCATCTTCCATAATAGAAGAAGGCTCAAAAATCACTGCCATTTTCTTAGCATCATAAATAGCACGGGTATATTTATTTCCCAATACAATTATAGTAACAGAGTCTTCAATCATTCTTATGAAAACTGTATTGTTGCCGTGCCACCAACCGTTGTGATAAATAATTTTTCTTCCATCAGGATATACATTCATCCGCCATCCATAACCATAATTTCTTATTCCGGGCTTTTCATTACTGTAAGGCGTAAACGCTTCTTCCAATGTTTTTTTTGTAAAAATTTGGTTAGTGTACATTGCCTGATCCCACTTAAGTAAATCTTCCGGCGTGCTGTATATATTTTTATCTCCAAATCCTGTGTCTAAATAAGTAAGCCTTTCCTGCCTGCCACGCCAATCATAAGATGGCATTGCTGTAGCACTATCGGCCATAGAAAATACATAAGTATCACTCATGTGTAACGGCGTAAAAAATTTTTCCTGCAAAAATTCGGCATAACTTTTACCAGATGCTTTTTCAATAATTAATCCAAGCAATGCATAATTGGTGTTGCAGTAAGTAAAATGTGTGCCGGGCTGGCTGGTAACAGGTGGCTTGTATTGCACCAGGTAAGAAAGCACATCTTCATTACTGCAATATCTTTTTTTATCCCAGCCTAATTTTTCCATGAAATAAATATAATTAGGAAGGCCACTTCTGTGGCTCAACAATAATTTCACGGTAACACCATCATAAGGAAAAGCCGGAAAAAATTTTTTCACATTATCGTCAAGAGAAAGCTTACCCATTTCAATAAGCTTCAAGGCAGCCATTGCCGTAAAAGTTTTTGAAACAGAAGCAAGATGAAAAGCGCTGTGAGGAGTTAGTGAATCTTTTTTCGCAAGATTAAAGTAACCATGATAATCTTCAAAAATTATCTTGCCTTTTTTTGCAACAAGCATGCCGCCATTAAACCCTTTAGCAACAAGATCTTTATAAAAAAAAGTTTTGACTGCATTATAATACCTGTCAAAATCATCTCTTGGAATATTACCGGGCGGAGAGGGAGCATACACCGTAGAATCGGTAGAAACTTTTTTTGATTTATTGCCTGAACCAGAATTGCAGGATGTAAAAATCAAAGAAAAAAATATTACGCTTAAAAAAAATTTGCAAGAATTCCATTTAAAAACATTCATAGACTAAGGGACTTATATTTGCAATATTACAATACAATATTAATTATGAGCGAGAAAAAAACAGATAAAAAATCTACAAGTTATCCTAAAGAAAAAATTAACATTCTCTTCCTGGAAAATATCAACCAAACTGCAGTGAAAAAATTTATGGATGCTGGCTATGCTTCTGTAAAACAAATACCCGGCGCATTAAGTGAAAATGATCTTATAAAAGAAATAAAAAATGTACACCTGCTTGGCATTCGATCAAAATCAAAAATAACTTCACAAGTGTTGGATAATGCCGGAAAGCTGCAGGCAATAGGTTGTTTTTGCATTGGCGTAAACCAGGTGAATATTGCTGAAGCAACGAAAAAAGGAGTTACCGTATTTAATGCGCCTTATTCTAATACACGTTCTGTTGCCGAGTTGGTAATTGCTTCTTCAATTATGCTGATAAGAAAAATTCCTGATAAAAATAAAGCAGCCCATGAAGGCGTCTGGCTTAAAGATTCAACAGGAAGTCATGAACTTCGCGGCAAAACTTTAGGCATTATTGGTTATGGAAACATAGGCTCACAGGTAAGCGTACTCGCAGAATCGCTGGGCATGAAAGTTATTTTTTATGATACAGAAACTAAAATGCCTTTGGGAAATGCTGAAGACAAATCTTCTTTAAAAGAATTAATGCGTATAGCTGATATCATTACGCTTCATGTACCGGATGTACCTTCAACCCGTAATTTGATAAACAAAACAAATTTGAAATTTTGCAAACCCGAAGCAATGCTTATTAATTATGCAAGAGGCAATGTTGTTGATTTAGATGCTTTAAAAAATGCATTGATTAACAAAGAACTTGACGGTGCAGCAATAGATGTATATCCCGAAGAGCCGCAAAAAAACGGCGACAAATTTGTGAGTCCATTGCAGGGATTGAGTAATGTGATATTAACTCCGCATATAGGCGGTTCTACAGAAGAAGCACAACAAAATATTGGTGAAGATGTCAGCAGCAAGCTTTTTAATTTCCTGGAAAAAGGAATTACAACAGGCTCTCACACTGTGCCTGCGTTGAGTCTTCCGCCGCAGGAGGGAACACATAGAATTCTTCATATTCATAAAAACGTTCCCGGTGTGCTGTCAGAAATTAATACACAACTTTCTCTTCATAAAATAAATATTTTGGCACAATATTTAAAAACGAATGATGAGATTGGTTATGTAGTGCTTGATGTAAGTAAAAACATTTCAGGTAATGCACTCGAACTTCTTAAAAAAGTGAAGGAAACAATTAAGGTAAGGTTATTGTATTAAAAATTAGTGAATAGTGTCCAAAGGACTCCTCATGGAGAATGATGAATTCGCGAATCTTTAATTGTGGTAAAGATTAAATAAAATGGAATCTTATTTTTTACATGCAGCATGGAATAATCTTATCATGGCAAATTATGTTGTTCCGCCGGAGTTGCTTTCACCCTTTGTTCCTTATAGAACTGAATTGGATTCCTTTGAAGGAAAAACTTTTGTAAGCCTTGTAGGTTTCATGTTTTTGAATACAAAAATTCTTGGATTCAGTGTGCCGTATCATATTAATTTTGAAGAAGTGAATTTAAGGTTTTATATAAAATATAATGATCATGGAAAATGGAAAAGAGGAACAGTATTTATAAAGGAAATTGTACCGCGTGCCGCCATCACTTTTGTTGCCAATAAGCTTTATGGAGAAAAATATTCCACTATGAAGATGAAACATTTTCATGCGGAAAAAGATAATGAAATTGAAACCTCCTACGAATGGAAATATAAAAATCATTGGAATAAGCTTAGCGCCTTATCTGAAAAAAAATCAATGCCTATGAGAATAAACAGCAAAGAAGAATTTATTGCGGAACATTATTGGGGCTATACAAAATACGGTAAAAATAAAACGTATGAGTATGAGGTAAAACATCCGCGCTGGGAAATATTTAATGTATTAAGCTATATGATTGATTGTGATTTTGGGGGAATTTATGGAGATAAATTTTCTTTTTTAAGCAACACAAACCCTGCTTCAGTTTTCATGTCCAAAGGTTCAGATATAAAAGTTCTCAGAAAAAATTTAATTTGATGAACATGCTTCTTGCCCTGCTTCGGTCGGCACCGTAGGTCAGACCGAAAAATTTGTGTTTCTTTTTATGGCATCATGAAGATTTGGCTTCTTTAAATTTTTAATCAGCTTTTCAAAAGTATTTTTCATCAATTCAGGATGGACAATGGCGCAATAACCTTAATGGCCATGCTGAACGTTGAGTTATTCTATATTCTCCATTCAAAAACAAATAAAACAATTCATTGAATCTTTTTTTATCATTACCTATCCATGCTACAATTTTTTCACATTGCTTTTTAGAATGCTCTTTTAAAATTTCTTCCCGTAAATTCATTGGATGTATTACTGTGTAACACATTTTAAAATTTTTTCAGCAATATTGTCATCTTTTTTATTTCTTCTTTATTAACGTTGATATGCTTTTGATTTTCATTTAAAGAGAGATTTTGATATTCCATCTTGCTTTCTTCATAAATACTTGCAGAACTATGGAACTCAGTGGCACTGGTCTTTTCGGCGAGTGAAATAATATTCCCGGCATTTACACCGGAGCCGGGCATAATAATAATTCTGCCATCTGCCTTTGCAATTAAATCTTTAATTATGGTTATGCCATCAACTGCTTTAGGCTGTTGCCCTGAAGTTAAAATTCTTTCACAACCGATTTCAATAATATCTTCCAATGCTGAAAAAGGATCTATCGTTCTGTCAAATGCGCGGTGAAATGTTACACCTAACGGGTACGCCTGTACGACAAGTTCTTTGCATCTTATCTTATCTATGTTTCCGTCTTTTTTCAACAAGCCCAAAACAACACCATCGCATCCGAGTTGTTTGCATATATCAATATCAGCTTTCATTATTGCAAATTCTTCATCACTATATAGAAAATCTCCGCCACGTGGACGAATCATTACATACAATTCTATGCTAAGTTTTTCTCTTGCTTCTTTTATAAATCCATAAGATGGCGTAGTCCCCCCTTCCGACGGATTGTCGCACAATTCAATTCGATGTGCGCCCGCAATTTGCGCGGCAATGCAGCTTTCAATATTAAATCCGATTATTTCTAATTTCATGGCAATTATATTTTTCTTCTGGTAAATTAGTTCCATCTTCTTTGGAGATAGGTTGTCCAAAGGACTCTCCATAGGAGTCATTGACCTCTGGAGGGATGAGGTTGTTATTCAAACATATATTTCGATGGATAAATTTTTTCTTCCTCATTACTTTTTACACAAAAAACAAAACCTTTTTGTATGGCATAAGCACCATACTGTCCTTTTGTATTAAGTGCAAGAAAACCAACCTGTAATGTTTTTGCTTTTTTAATGTTACGATTTACAATTCGTTCAATGGCCTTGCGGCAGGCTGTCTCAGGTGAATAGCCTTGTCGCATATATTCAACAACGAGATGTGTACCACAAATCCGTATTACTTCTTCTCCCACACCGGTTGACGTAGCTGCGCCCACTTCATTATCAACAAAAAGCCCGGCGCCAATAATGGGTGAATCGCCTACACGCCCGTGAATTTTAAAAGCCATACCGCTAGTTGTTACTGCTCCGCTCATGTTACCTGAAGCATCGAGAGCTACAATCCCAACAGTATCATGATTAGGCGAACCGTCATCAAAAAATGAAGGTGCAAAAGGCCCATTTCCCTTTTTATTTTCAATATTTATTTCGGGTTTATATTCACTTTTCTTCAACCATTTTTTATAAGTCTCATCTGCTTCAGGTGATAATTTTTGGGGTTCTTTTGTAAAACCGTTTTCTACTGCAAACTGCTGCGCGCCCTGACCTACTAACATAATATGCGGGGTGGTTTCCATAATTTTTCGGGCAACTGAAACGGGATGAAGAATCTGTTCTAATCCGCCAACAGCACCACAGTTGGCATGCTCATCCATTATGCATGAGTCTAATGTTACAATTCCATCCCTGTCGGGATTACCTCCCAAGCCTACACAACAATCTATAGTACCTTCAATATGGCGTGCACCAGCTTCCACAGCATCTAATGCCCGCCCGTTCACAGATAAAATTCTCCATGCTGCTGTATTAGCCTCTTTATAGGTCTCCCAGGTGCATATGACAATAGGTTTCGTTTGTGCATTATTGTTAGTGAGTATATTTTTTGCGGAAAGAAGTGGAACGGTAAGCGTTGAAAGCTGCAGGAATTTTCTTCTGTTAAGCATAATAATTATTTTATTAAATAGTTCAGGTTATAAATTAGAAATATTACGATTCATGGAAAGTTTTTTAATCATAGCATCCGACATGGGATCAGCATACAGCCCGTAAGCATTTACGATAACTCCTTTCATGTCACAATTTTTTGATTCAACAGCATACACAACTGCTTCGTCAGAAGGATTTGATTCGCCTTGAAACCGGTAAACTTCAGTGATTTCAAATTCATCAGGATTGAGGCAGGCATTTGTTTCTTTGCATATTAATTTATCAAAAGCAATATTGAAATCTGTTTTGTACCCTGTTTTTTTTAAACTGTTGATGGCAGCACTGACAGTATCATAACTTTCCATAAAATATTTTTTATCAAAAATAAAGTATTCCCTTTGGTTTAGTAAAGACGGGATGATTCTTGCAAAAGAACTGCAATTATTGTAAGGTCATTTATCAAAAAAATGTAAAAGACAAAATAGCTTGGGTTTTCTTTATAGCTAAAATAATCCGGAAGAAGTAATACTTATAAAAAAGCAGCTAAAACTGTATATATGTAAAGCGCAAATAAAAAAGAGGCTGCCTTTTGAGACAGCCTCTTTGAATGAACGGGTATTAAGAAGGTATATTTTTAATATATTACTGAAAGTTTTTTTACAGAGCTCGTACCGCTTTTTTCTCCGGTAATTTTTATAGTGTAACCACCTTTCTGCAAATTATTTATTTCAAATGAATTACTGCTTATTAAAGTTGTTTGTTTTATTAACCTGCCTGAGTTATCAAAAATCATAATATTTGTTGGCTCACTCAAATCGGTAATAGTAATTTTTGCATTACCGGCACTTGGGTTTGGAAACACAACAAAGTCAGTTGTGCCGGCACTTCCTTTTACTGCTTTGGTAGCTGAAAAAGTAAAGGCAGCATCTATGTCAATCAATTTAATCCTGTAAAAACTCACTTCTTTTGAACTGTTTGAATTATCTGTAAAAGAATAAAATTGTGGGATGCTGCTGTTTGAATTTTTGCTCGCAACTATACCCACTGTTTCAAAAGCTGAATTGTTTGAAGATCTTTGTATTTCAAATCTACTTGAGTTTAACTCCTGTTGTGTTTCCCATGAGGCAATTACTGATGTACCCTTACGTTGAATTTCGAAACTGCTTAAAAGGACTGGCAATGGACCACCTTCAGGAACGAAACAACTTGTGCCTGTGCCATTCACAGTGCCGTAATTAAAAAAAACTTGTATGCCACTTACCGGGGGTAAATTACCATTAAAACAATAGCTAATATATCCTGATGAAGCACATTTGGAAGTATTAGGAGAACTTATAACAAGGTTTTGTTTTACCCCATTAACATACACTGAATCTACGAGTGGAGCTGTAACAGGGCATGTTGCAAAATACATCTTAATCTCCGATTCCATGCCGCACGTTCCATTACCATTATTTCTTCTAAAAAAGGTTGGGCATTGCTGTGCAAAGCCAATAAATGTGATTAAGATTAAAACTGCGCTGAATGTAAATTTCTTTTTCATTTCTTTTGTGGTTTAGAGTTTAAATAAAATTTAAAAAATAAGCGGAGATACAAAAGATATGATGGATATGTACGAACCTAAAGTAGAAAAAGGATTACTAAAAATAAGATAATAGCAATTCTATTATTTATTTACAGGAATTTTAAAAGATAGTGTGGATTGAGAAACGCCTTTTGTAATAGGTGAAGCAGTTATAGAATGCAAAGCTATAAACTTTTTTTAGATTTGCAAATGTTTTGGGTAAATGTTTTAAAAATATTTTTTATAAAAGCAATGTGAAGCCTTACCCACCCTTATTTCTATGTAAAACTCTAAAGAGCGATAATAAAAAAAGGCTGCCCATTTGAGACAGCCTTTTTAAAAGTTTACAAAAATTATTTTCCTTCTTTTACCAGGCGAAGCATTATTCTGTCTTTACCCTGCAATATTTCTGCGAAGTAAACACCCGGATGGTATCCATTACCTAATTGTATAGTGCTATTAGCCGGAACATCCGCTCTTTCTTCTATTACTCTTCCGGTAACATCAACAACAGTTATTTTAACCTTTTCCCTGTTTGCACTTTTCAATCCTATATTAAAGTAATAAGATGTTGGGTTAGGCGCTACTTTCAAAGTTAATTTTCCTTCTCCCCGAGTAAGCTCAGCAGGAATAATGTTAGTACTGGTATTAGATATTGTGTATGTTGGTGGCGCTACACAGTTTGGAGTGCACTTGCCAAGGAAATCACCATGAGCCAGGTGTTCAGCAACTGCAGACTGATCTACACATATCGTTACACATGGATTACTATTGCTACCTGTTCTGTGACAGAGTGTAACTTTTGCATTACCGCTATTTCCTGCAAAGCAACGAACATCTTCCCCATGTATATGCTTAGTGCATGTAGTCATGCATCCATTCGCATCAGTGATTGTTGCAGTAAGATCCGCATCTGCCATCAAGGTAACTGTTACAGAAAGAGAACCGGAATTAATAGTTTTGGTAGTAACTGGGGACATAGAAACTGTACTAGGATATACGCCACATGTATTGCCAGTTGTAATACTTCCTGTTCCACCGGTCCAGATTTCATCTCCGGCATCCGTTATCTGGTTACACAACAGCTTTCTATTCATTGTAATACTAACCGTATAAGGCCCTACACCTCCGGATGGTGTAACAGTGAATGTGGAAGTTTGGTCACCGGAATATCCGAAGTAAAGCGCGTCATTACTATTTACGCAGATTACAGCCAATGTATTATTAACTGTAACTGTATATGAGCAGTTTGTTGTTGATGCATTGTTACAACCGTCATACGCGATTGCGCTGACCGTTGTAGTACCCGTATTAAACACCACATTATTAAGAGAAGCGTACTGTCCTGCTGAGGATATTGTAGCGCCGCTTAAAGTGTATTTCACAGTGGCAGCACTGCAATTGTCTGTAGCCGTTGCATCCCATGTTGTTCCAGTATTTTTATATGAACAGCCAGCATAGTTCGCATTTACAGATTTATTTGAAGGACATAGGGTAATGGTAGGAGGAGTCTGATCGCTACCGGTATTGGAATAGGTTTGCCCGGCAAGTATATTACCACACTCATCTTTTACAGAGAAGGTGTATGTCACGGTCCAGTTACAGTCTGTACCGGTCACGTTCGTATTCGTTAATGTAGTAGTAACTACTCCACCGCAGTTGTCACTGTAACCCTGGCTCGCATTGCCTGCGTTGAAAGGAGCTGCAGTGGCAGCACTGGCTTTGCATGCATTGGTTCCTGAAGTACCGGTGTAAGGTGCTCCTGTCAGTGTTGGCGCAGTCTGGTCGCCACCGCTTCTTGTATAAGTTTGATTGGCAGTAAGATTACCACACTCGTCTTTTACTTTGAAAGTGTAGAGAATGCTCCATGCACATTTGGTACCTGAAACAACAGCGCTTCCAAAGACAGCCGTTACGGTACCACCGCAGTTATCAGAATAACCAGCAGCAGCAAATGTAGCATCAAAAGCAGCATCAGCTTCAGACTGAGTAGGCAAACAACTGTTCACACCCGTGATGGCAGTTGGATTAGTACCTGTAGGAGCAGTCTGGTCGCCACCGCTTCTTGTATAAGTTTGATTAGCTGTAAGATTAC
>JBBRTG010000018.1:0-60495 GCA_038244655.1 Chitinophagales bacterium | reverse complement strand
TCTGCTACCGTAATCATGGTATCAAGCGCCATGCTTCGCAGCTTTTCCCATTCAAGTTGTTTCTCCAGCACCTCAATCTTCTTTTCCAAATCAGATTGATGCTCCTTAACTGACTGTTTAGATTTGTTACCCAATTTTTTTGTTGAAGATCGTAAGAAACCTGTTTATGGCATTGGGGTAAATTATGAATTCCCTGATGTACTAACACCCATTTGTTGAGAGTTGTACGGGTTACACCGTATTTTTTTGAAAGCTCGCGGTAAGATTTACCTTCTTCGAGATACTCCCTCACTGCCTCATTTTTAATATCCATTTTTGGTTGATTTTGTGTCAACCTATTTCAGGACAAGACACATTGCTGATGATTGTTCTTTCGTCCAGCCCCAATTGCAGCAATACTTTTGTTACCGGCTGCCGTTTATCTTCAACTTGAATTAATTCTAAATTCTTGTCTTGGCTTTTTCCTTTATGTCATGACATAGTTGAATACAGTCTGTTACAATATTTTTTGCATCTTCAGGCGCAATACTCTTTTTTATTGTTCCTTTTTCAAGAAACTTATGTGCATATGCGCCTCTTTCTTTTGCTAATAATTTTAAAGAATTTAGTAACGTTGGGTTATTAGGTACGTCAATTGCAACGGGCATTAATAGTTGCTTAATGTATTTTAGAGAAACACCATGATTGTTAAAGACTTCTTTTGAGAATCTCTCTTTAATTTCAGTAAGTCTTTCTCGAATATAATCGTATGATGTAATGATTTCAATTTTATCTTCGCCCTCTTGCTTATTTAAATAGCTTTCGCCGGAACCTTTGAAGTGCATTAGTGAAACTAACGATTCTGTAACACGATGATGCAAAACAAAATTATCAACAGTTTGATTCATCACACTTACTGCAATAGTTTCCGTAAACTCTTCAAACGCTGCATGACAGAGTATGCAATAAGATTTAACGTCTAGGTCATAGTCGGTTGGAGTAGTAGTTGGGTCAGCTAAGTATTTTGAAAGATATGAACCTTCTAGACCTACAATATAGCTTTCCGTATCAGCGTATAATTTATCAATATCTGCCATAATTATTTGAAAGGGTTCACATTAATATTGTCACCAAAAGAATTATTTATTAAGTCTTGAAACTTGCTAAAACGAATCCTATAATTATCAATATTTTTTGTTGATGCTTCAATTGAATTTCTAAAGTCATAATCGTTCTGACAAAGAGCAATAAAGTTGTCCGTAAACACTTTTGAAGTAGCGTCCGTAATTAATTGCTCATTTAAATGGATGAAAAAGAACATTTGGACTTCGAATAATACTCTATTAAATCTTTTTTCAGGCTGGCCTTCAGTAAATTTGCGTCCAACTATAACATAATCACCAAAAATATTTTTTAATGTTTCAATTGAATGGTTCATTCTTTTATAAATGCCATCGACATCCCCTTCATACCTTTTCCAATCTTTTGTAATCACCCCCCATCGCATTATCAAGAAATACTTTAAGATTTCCCGTGTAAGTTCCACCAAATAAAATCATGGAAATACATCTCAAAAGCACTTCGATGTCTCTAAGCCTTTTATCTGGTTCAGTTAATTTCATTACTAGATGAATTGGCTGAAGGTCATTTGTTGTAGAAATCAAATAATTTGCAAATTCTCCTCTGTTTAAAACTTGTCTCAATTCTTGGGTAGAGAGGGGGACAGAGCCGGAGTTTAATCTATAAAATATGTCATATAAAATATCATTCTCTTTGAAATTAGTAATGATTGTACATCTTAGGGATGCATTTAGAAATTGCCTAAAATCATCGGAATACTTTGCGTTACCTGATAATTCAGAAAAGGTTACTTTGTTGAGATTTTGTTTGACAGATAATCCTGTTAGGATAGGCCTGTCCCAATAGCCGTAAGTTTCCGGACTGATAAAACCAGCAATTGTCAACAGTCTTTGTTTACCGTCAATAACTGCAAACGACTTTTTTTGTTTTGGGTCTTCTGCTAATACAATTTCTGGAACTGGGTAGCCAATAAGTATAGATTCAATAAGCTTACTTCTTTTAAAATCATTCCAGGCATTACGCCTTTGATACTTAGGATTTAAGTCAATATTATTCCCTTTAATTTGACTGAAAATTGTTTCAATTGTCCAGCCTCTAGAATAGACAACAATATCTGATGGGTCAAAAGGAGAAATGTCTTCGATAATTTCCTCATTATCAGAAATCACTTCATCCTCATAATCTGTTTTACTCATAATATATAGGTTATGTCAATTTGTTTAGTGTGTCCAATACGGTTGCCGGTAACTCGCGTATTTGCGCAATTAATTTAAAACTATAGCGCAAAGCCAGCCAAATAGATTGTATTTACGCAACCTAATTTTTTTCATAATACTTTTAATCAAACTCTACCGGCCCATCAGCGCCAAATATACATTTTTTGTAGTGGGGTAATTCAGCGTGTGTGTTAGTTCTAATCATTAAGCCTGTCTTGAATGTCCATGCCTTCATGAAGGATTCTTATTACCTCAATTATTTGTTCGTTTGAAATGCGATAGAAGATTAAATGTGATTTTACCTTTGACACCCCGTACCCTTTTTTTATATGGCCTATCGGTTTTCCCGAATGAACATTCTTGCAAATAAATTCTATCTCTCCAATTATTAAGTTATAATAGCGATCCGCTTGTTCAACCGACCATTTTTCAAGAGTATAAAGCCAAATCTCCTGAAGATCTAAAACTGCCTTGTTGCTTATAAGATAAGTTTTCTTTTTCATAAAAACTTACCATGCATTTTTTTTAAGTTAGCCTTCGAATCAAAAGTTTTGTCAAAACCGCTTTTTTCACCAACAACTAATGCTTTACTTAAATCTTTCTTTTTTTGTTCTTCAGACTTCATAAGCCTGAGAGCGCTTCTGATTACTTCACTGGCAGAGTTATATCTGCCGGATGAGATTTCGTTTGAAATAAATTCTTCAAAGTACTCTCCTAATAGAATAGAGGTATTTTTAGCCATTTAATTTTTTAATTAAAAGTACCAATTATTGGTATTTAATCCAAACCCTTATTTAAGCAGAAGATAGAAAATCAAACTAAAAAAGTAGACTATTAATTTTAATCCAACTCTACCGGGCCGCCAATACCAAATAAACGCAAAGCCAATTCTTTTCCAACTCCATCTGCATTTTTAAAATACAGTTTTTGTAACGGAACAATTATTTTTCCATTCGCATCGCTTAAAGAATAATCCGCTTCATATTTATTTTTATATACACCGAAATGTATGGATGCATTTAATGTATAATTCCCCGGTTGATCTGTCCAGTTAATGTTGCAGCTTTTTAATTCCGAGATAACATTTTTTTCTGTTGAATTATCAAGCGAGGAGGCAGACAAATTTACTTTCATTTTAAAACCGCTAAAAGGAAACACCTGCGGGTATTCTTCAAAAAAATTATATACCATATCCTGGTATTTATTATTTTCATTATCGTAGGAATAAGCATGGGCAAGGCTTTCATACAATCTTGCTAAAAATAGCTTTTCATGAGAAGTATCTACTACAGCGGTATATAAAATATTTTCAAGCGCTTTCCTGCTTTCGTCATGCCTGCCATCTTCATAAGCAAATTCGCCATAAAATAATTGCATATACCGTACAATGTTTTTTCTTTTTTCAGTAGTAGCTTTGTCTTTGTAGATATTCAAAAAATATTGCGGACTTATATCTTTAAGCAAAGTTAATATTTCATCAAACCCAACTACATTTTCACTGGTGAACAAATTATAAATTACCTGTTGCCGCTCGGGGTTATTTGCAATTTCATTTACAAGAGCAAACTTTAAAAGAAATTCTTCACTCTTTAATGCTGTGATTTCTGACAGGTCGGTTAATGAATACCACCAGCCTTTATTTAAAAATTTTATGCGCTCAATTTTATTTTTTGCAAGCACCATTTTAATTGTATTCACTGCAAAACTGTATTGTGCCTGTCCTAATGTAGTGCCTATATGAAGCTCTTTAAATTGCGCAGCCTTTGTAATTGCTTTTTCACAACTGTCTAATTGGCCATTATATAAATAACTTCTTGCCAATGCAATGTTATACCAGCCAAAGCCGGGCGTAGAGCCAACCGTGTTTATAATTCCATTTGTTTGGTCAATGGCTTCTTTGCTTTTGCCGCTATTAACAAAAAGTGTTGGAAGAAAATAATAAGCTTCAATTAATCTTTTATCAAATGCATATTTATCATTCGTAAAATTGGCAATTGCTTCAGCAAAATTTCCCAACGTGTTTTGAAAATGAGCATAGTTGTTATAAGAAAATCCGCCCGTTTGTTTTAAAATATTATAGTATAGTGTGGTTGAATCTATGTTCAATAAATAGTTGTGAATAATTGCAAGATAAAAAATAGCATTGCCATCTCCGCCCGCCAACGCAGTGTATAAATGATTCAATGCAAGCTGTTCATTTTCTCCTACTGAATTTTTTAAAAAAGAATATTTATGAAGGTAATAGCGATTCCTGTTTATAGTCCACGCTGCTTTAATATGATATTCCATAAAATCATTTCCTGTATTCCAGCTTTGAATTCTATCCAAAAGCCACATGGCAGAATCAGGCTCCTCCACGTTGGAATAGCTGTCGTATAATGCATTGCACAATTGCATTAAATCAGTTGGAGCCTGGATGGATTTCGGTTTGGTAAAAACAGTTTTTAAATTGTAATCATAATTTTTTTCAAAAAGAAACAGCGCCTTTTTTAATGGAGCTATGCAATTTTTATAACCCAAATAATCTGCAGACCGATCGTACTTGTACATACCTTCATAATACCAGCCGACATAATAAGTACTGTCGAGCCTTATAAATTCACGGCTTCTTGGCAATGCATCTTTATCATAAAAATTTACACCAATACGTTTTGCGTCTATCTCATAACGACGAGCGTTATATTGCGCAGTTGTTGTGTTAAAACATGCAAGCAAAATAATTAAGGCAATATATTTCCGGATACATTTCAAATTGCAACCGGTGAGTGGGGACACCAACCAGGGCGGTCTGCAGTGGGCGGTGTCTTCACCGCCCACAATCAGGCAACTATATTTTTTTAAAAACAACATTAATTTTTGCATTAATTTATTTTTAATTTGGAGAGCCTGTCCATTTCTGCAAGAACAATATTATTGAGCGTATTTGTTTTTGCATCTTTATTTCTATAAATCAGCCTGTGATGTAATACAGGCTGGGCAAGCTCCTTCACGTCATCTTCAATTACATAAGTACGCCCGTTAACCAATGAATATGCCTTCAGGCATTTTAAAAAGATAATACCGCTTCTCGTGGAAGCAGCCAATACTATGTCAGCATTTCTTCGTGTAGCCCAAACAATATTTCTTACAGCTTTAATTATTTCTTCATGCACAAAAACATTTTCGCATTGTTTTTGCAGAAATAAAATCTCATCAATGCCCAGCACCTGCTGAATATTAATAAGGTTATTGCTGATGCCGATATAATCTTTATATATATTCAATTCAGTTTCTTCATCAACATATCCAAAAACTATTTTTATAAAAAAGCGATCGAGTTGTGCTGCAGGCAGGGGATAAGTTCCTTCCATTTCTACAGGATTTTGTGTGGCAATGGTGAAAAATAAATCACTTAATTTATAAGTAATTTCTCCCATCGTTATCTGGTTTTCGGCCATGCATTCAAGCAATGCCGATTGCACTTTTGGTGAAGCCCTGTTGATTTCGTCTGCAAGAAGAACATTACAAAACAAAGGTCCTTTCCTGAAAATAAAATCCTTTTTTAAATCATCAAAAATATGTGAGCCAATAAGATCCATTGGCAACAAATCAGGAGTAAACTGTATGCGCTTGAAGTTAACCGATTCATTTCCCTTGTCGCCTGAAATGCTTTGTGCCAGCGTTTTTGCCATTACTGTCTTGCCGGTTCCCGGATTATCTTCCATAAGAATATGCCCTCTGGCAAGCAACGCAGTTAATACAAATTTTATCTGGTTGCGCTTGCCTTTAATTACTGTTTCAATATTATCAGTAAGCCGCTGAATATTTTGTAATGCTGTTTCAGTATTCACTGTTTCCATCTTTATATTTTAGGTTTTGAAAAATAGTTTATGGTTCTGTAAAAATTTAAAAATTTTGAAAAGCGTTCTTTCAAAGAAATACTTGTTTTTAGTTTTTTATAAAATGGATTATAAAAATTATTAATTCTTATTTTTTCAGAAGAAGTCAAATCTTCTTTTGAATATTTACTTTTTAAATAAACCTGCATAAACGAAGAAAAAGTTGTTCCAAACTTTGGATCTATTTTTTCATTTGCAAATTGAGCTGGCGTCATTTCATCTCTTGAAAAGCCAAGCTGGTTAAGATAGTAAGTTGCTGCAATGTATGACCAGTAAGCTTTCTGTGCAGATACTTTCGTTTTATTTGCCTTAAAGTGAAGCCACTTGAAAATTAACCAAGGCAAACTAAAAAGCAACAAAATCAAAAATGCAAAGACTGCAATAGTTACCCATACTATTTTGATAAGGCTTATTTGCGATGTCTTTTTTTGTACAAGTGCCTTTTCTTTTTCTTTGGTTGAATCAATAATTTTTATTTCATCAATTGGAGCAGGCTTAGGAATTTTTTCAAATATTTCGCGGTAGTCATTGCTGTCTTTAAGATTAATATTTTTAAACTGTTCTGAAAAAGATAGCGCGGTTATCTCATTTCCTTTGTGCAATTCAGAGAGTGGTACCTGTCCCGAATCTTTATTTATTGTTGCGAGCGAAACATCCATATCTAATGGAACCGGTTCCTTTAGATCAAATGTTTTATCATGATAAATCAACTGGGTAACGTTCATGCTTATACGCTTTTTTACGCTATCTATTTGCGTAACTTTTCCATAGGTAACAAACAAAGCAGTTTCTACCGTAAGAGGTGGTGTACCGTCAGGTGCAGGCGCCTGTTGCTGATCGGTGCCGGGAATGGTTGTATCAAAATCCAACCATCCATAGCCCGGAAAAAATACCTGCGTCCATGCATGGGCCTGGTCTTCATAAAACCAATACCAACCTTTGTTTTTGGTGCTTCTATCCACCGTTAAAAAGCCTGTTGCCACTCTTGATGGTAGGCCAAGTGATCTTAATAAAAAAAGTGTTGCTCCTGCATAATACGCACAGTACCCTTTATGATTTTCAAATAAAAAATAATTGAGCTTGCTTGCGCTTGGTAAACCGGGAACACCAGGGTTTTCTGTGTACTTGAATAATGGCTGTCCGGTTTCATCAGTGCTTAAAAAATAATTTCGTATGGCAATTATTTTATCAATAGGCGTAATAGCATCTTTAGTAATTTTATTTGCCAAAACTTTTATTGAATCAAAATCTTCATTTTTTGGAATGAAAGTATAGTAAAGCATAAACGCAGTATCTACATTATTCCAGTCGGTGACTTTTCGCAATAAATCGAAACGTGCCTGTTGAAAATTTTCAAGCTCTTTATTGCCCGCAGGATTGTAAACAAAATAAGCACTGTTAAGATCGCTTACCAGCATTTTTGCCCTGTATGCGCTTTTAAATTGTTGCTTATAATCTTTATCAATCGCAATCGGCTGGCAAAAAAAAGCAGTGCTTGGCGCAATAAATTCTTTTGGTGAAAGCAGCGCTTTATATACTTCAGTGCTAACGACTTTTCTTTTTAAATTGCTTTTGGCTTTTATTAAAACTGATGAATCTATTTGTGTAAAATATAAAGGAATTTTGGAAGGATCAGGTTGAAACAAATCATTTGACGGCATCTGGTTATCTGTTTCTAATGTTTGGGTAAGTGTATCAAACTTTGTAAAATAATCGTATGTAAAGTAAAGCGGGTTGGGCATTTCAGAGTTTGGAAAATAATTATCAAGCTTTGCAATAAATACAAGCCGGTTGCTTGATTTTCTGCCGCCGTTTAAACCCATTTCTTTTTTATTGCTGATAGTTCCGTCGTTATTTTCTTTAGTCAGGCTCTCTTTATTTGGTTCCTGTTTTTCATTATTAGAACCACCATATTGTTTTTCAATGGCATTAAAATCGTTTTTATAAAATGAAAAGATCAGTACTAATATTAATATTGCTGTTGCAAAAAACCCCGCAAGTTTTTTTATAATGAACCATGAAAAATTAGGCTCATCTTCATTCATATTTCTTACAAGCTCTGAGGTATAAATAATGTAAAATGCAAATACAAGCACCGGCGCAAAAGCCGTAATTAGTTTTTGCGCAGTAATATCCGTTGTGTTGCTAATCACAATAATCTGTATTACCATTAATATTGCAGATAAAATAACAGCAAACCATTTTAATCTTGCAAAGCCCCAGCCAGCAAGCCAACCTGTAAGAAAAAGAAAAGAGAAAATATAAAATTTTGTAATTGCATAAAACGCAGTGAACTCTCCTGTAAAAAGATTATTTACTATTGTGCTTAGAATAGAAAATAGCAAAAGCAGTATCAGAAAAGTAGTAATAAAACGAAATCTAAAATTATAAAACCAACAACTGAAAAGAAGACCAGCTGCTAAAAACAAGCTTTCAGCAAAACAGTGATTTTGTAAAACAGCATAGTATTCATTTACATGCCAGAGCATATATGCGCCAACTACAAAAGTTGGAATTGCCAACAATAAAAGCTCGGATATGATTTTTTTTGTCATGGAAACCTCACCCCACCCCTCTACGAAAGAGAGGGGCAAGGTTTATTAATTTTTTTTGTTTGTAAATTTCATTTGCATATCAGGAATCAACAATTACTATTTCACAATCAGATTTCTTTAGTAATTGTTTTATTCGATTTTCATTTTCCATTATTTTTTTTCTGAGTGGAGAAAAATTATAAGTAATCTTTAATTTTTCATCGCTTTCTGGCTTTATAAAAATCCATTGCAACCAATCTGTAACTTTCGCATTTTTAAAACTATGGCTCAATGGAACAAAAACTACAACAAGCCCTTTACCTGCTTTGCCTAATATTTCTTCGAGTTGCCTTGCATCAGTGAATGATGAAATGCATAACAAGGAAGCATACTGTTTGTTGAAATAATTCAAAAAGCTGTTTTGCTTTTGCCAATAAGAAGTGCTGATAATGTATTTTACTTTTTGTAACGGATCATCAGCATAAAATGTTTTTGTTCCCTGGTCTGGAATGTATTGCAGGAGCACATTCTGGCGGCTTAACTGCTCAAACACATTCCAGGTAATTGTTTTGTAATGATTTAGAAATATTTCATTAAACTCTTCATATATATCACTGCTAATCGAATTATAAAATGAAGCATAAAAATAAATATGGGATGCATAAGGGTCATTGGTTTCGGGGATTCTAACAACTAACTCTTTATTTTTTGCATAAATTTTCCAAACGATTCTTCTTACGTCATCATTGCTTTCAAAATTTTTATAATTTAAAAATTCGCCTTCCACTTTTCTTATTTCTTCAATGCGTTCATTGGTATCTTCTGTTTTTTTCGGTTGCACTATAAATTGCCCTGTTGATTTTTTTTGTGGCTGTGTATAAAAATTTCCTGCTGAAGGTAATTGCAATGCAAAAGAAAAAAACTGGAAAAAATCTTCGAAATAAATAATGCCACCGGTAATGTCATACTCTTTTATATTTTTTAAAGGCCAGTTATATATTCCCTTAACCTGCATTGAAAAAAAATGTTCTGTAGGTTTATTTTTGATTGGAGAAAATTTTGGTGAAATGTTTTTTGCATCATAATAAAGTCTTAGTCGAATATAACCGAATGGCGGTTTTATAATTGGAGCGACTGCAACTTGTACCTGTTGCTGATCATTTACTATGGTTTCTTTTTCTGCAGTTTTTATTTTTAATTCACTTTTGTTATTTGTTTTGTTTAATAAAAATAATAACCAGGGTATAAATGCGCTTAAGAAAGAAATTATGAGAATTACTAATCCAAACCAAAAAGTAACCCTGATAAAAAGATTAATAATTGCAGTGTGAGCAGTTTCAGGAAGGGCATTATTTTTTCTAAGCCAGTTTGCTCCAATTAGCAGCGCAGCAAGAAAAAGCAACAAATGAAAACGAAAAGGAATAAAGAATCCGGCTCTTTTTATTCTTTCTCTTATGAAGGCAATATTCATTCTCCGGTAAAATTCATTCAAATTAAACATAAAGAAAAACCAAAATCTGCAGATATATAAAATGAGCGATTGCCAATTTTATATTTTCTTTGTGTGAACTATAAAGAAATGATTTTATACGACGCATGCCCGTGTTGCGGGGAAAAGAATATAAGACGGGTATTTTCTGCAAAAGATTATACGGTTTCAAATGAACAATTTGAAATTTGGGAATGCAATAATTGTACGCTCAGGTTCACACAAAACATACCCGGCATGGAGCAAATTGGGAAATACTATCAATCAGAAAATTATGTTTCTCATAGTGACACCAATGAAGGTTTTATTAACAGTCTTTATCATAAAGTCCGTAAGCGTACATTGATTCAAAAGAAAAAATTAGTTGAAAGTGTAACCAAAAAAAATTATGGAAACATTCTTGATGTTGGCTGCGGAACGGGTGCATTTTTAAATGTGATGAAAAATGCAAATTGGAAAATTACCGGGCTTGAACCCGATGAAAAGGCAAGACAAAAAGCGAAAGAACTATACGGATTGAATTTGAGTAATTCAGAAAAATTTTATGAGTTACCTGCTGAAAGCCTTGATGCTATTACCTTATGGCATGTGTTGGAGCATGTGCATGATTTGCATGGATACATTGATCAGCTAAAAAAATTATTAAAGCCTAACGGAAAGCTTTTTATTGCCGTGCCCAACTATACATGTTATGATGAAAAAGTGTATAAAGAATTTTGGGCCGCTTATGATGTGCCACGACATCTAAATCATTTCTCACCAACGTCTATGAAAAAATTATTTTCGTTACATGGTTTGGCAATTGAAATTATTAAACCGATGTGGTACGATAGCTTTTATGTAAGCATGTTAAGTGAAAAATATAAAAAAGGAAAATCACATCCTTTTAAAGCATTTATTACGGGAAGTATTTCAAATGGCAAGGCATTATTTAATAAAGAGAAATGCAGCTCGGTTATTTATGTAGGATCAATCATGTAAACCTCATCCCTCCAAAGGAGTCTATGGACAAACCTTCTCCCCAAGAGAGAGGGAACTAACTTACCAGAGTGTTATAAAATATTTAACGGGGATGGTTAAGCGAACTTTTAGTGTTTTTGAGTTTGTATAGAAAAGATTGAGTCATTGCCTCTCAACAAATTCTACAACTGAGCAATTAATTTTAAACAAGTCTGAAGACAAAAGATGGTTGCGCGTTCCCCTTTGGGGTTAGGGGCTATTCAATTTAATTTCAAACATTTTCGGCCAGTCTTTTCCTGTGATGTATAATTTTTTTGTAGCGCTGTCGTAAGCAATTCCGTTTAAAACAGCTTTCTCACTAATTTCATCATTACGATCGTATTGATGTAATAAACCTGTAAGGTCCATTATACCTACTGCATGTCCGTTTGAGGTATCTATTTTGATAATATGATTGTTATACCACCTGTTGGCAAATACATATCCATTAATAAATTCAAGTTCATTAAGGCTATCAAGTTCGCCGGTGTTATCAGCAACTGTAAGAATTTTTATGGTCTTCATTTCTTTTCTTGCTTCATCAGGTTGTACATAAAATAATTTTGATGAGCCATCACTTATAATAAGATTGGTTCCATCGTTGGTAATTCCCCAGCCATCAGCGCTCCAGTTTAGAGTATTAGCGGGATGCATAATATCATTTAAATTGTAAACAAAAATTTTGTGGCTTTGCCAGGTAAGCTGGTAAATTTTATTTTTAAAAATAGTAATACCTTCTCCAAAAATAGTAGTATCAGGAATTAGGTATTGCTTTTCAGGCTTGCCCGTTTTTATATCAACAATGCGTAAAGTTGATTCACCAAATTCACCGGTTCCTTCATATAATTTCCCATTGTAAAATTGTAATCCCTGGGTAAAAGCGTGTTCATCGTGAGGGTACACCGCTTCTACTGTGAATGTTATAGGTTGTGGCGCAGGTAAATTGCTTGGTTGAAAACTGGGTAGTGTTGGATCAATATCCGGGGTAGAATTATTATTACAGGAAAATAACAATAAAAGAAATGCACCTGTAAGTAATTTATTTATCATCTTATTTTTTTAAAAATGTAAAAATAGGTAACGGCTTTCGTATAGATGTTAAGTCATTTATAAAATGCTTTGACTGTATATTTTGCGATTTGAATAATTTTAGTTTTATTTGTGCTCACAAACCTCTGTTACCGGCAATAACTCTTTCTCAAAAGTCAATTCCGTATAACAAATTTGTTGAATTAATTTCTCTTTCCATTTATCCCTTGTATTATTAATTAATCGTTCCTAAGCAATTCTTTTCCTTATTAATCATCCTACGTAATCCCGCTTACATTTTTTACGGAAATCTGAAATTAAAAAGGGATATGAAATTTACTTTTACATTTATTTGTTTATGCTTTGCATTATATGCCATACCGCAGCGTTGCGCTACTAATGATTATATAAAAAGAAATAGGTTGCTAATTACATCTGCAACAACAAGCACTTCTGTAGAGGGCGGAAGAGATACCTTAAATAATGAAGTAATTGTTGTGCCGGTGGTGGTACATGTATTATACAATAATGCAACCCAGAATATAAGTGACCAGCAGGTTTTATCTCAGATGGAGGTTTTAAATAATGATTACAGAAGATTAAATGCTGATGCAATCAATACTCCTTTGCCTTTTAAAAATGTTGCCGCAGATACACGAATTGTTTTTTGCCTGGCAAAAGTGGCTCCCGATGGAAGATATACATCGGGCATTATTCACAAGCATACTAATGAAGATGTATTTCTTGCAGATGATGCAATGAAATTTTCCTCTAGCGGTGGAGATGATGCATGGGACTCAAAAAAATATCTCAACATTTGGGTTTGTAATCTTTTTGGCCGCACTTTGGGATATTCAGTTTATCCTGGTGGACCGGCAAATAAAGATGGAGTTGTAATTAAATATGATGTGTTTGGAACCACAGCAAATGTTGCTGCTCCTTATAATAAAGGAAGAACAGCAACACATGAAATTGGCCACTGGTTTGGGTTAAAGCATTTGTGGGGTGATGCCAATTGCGGTGACGATGGCATTGATGATACACCCACACAACAAACCTATAATAGTTATTGCCCTTCATTTCCCCATACTTCTTCCTGCTCAATTAATTTGAATGGCGATATGTTTATGGATTATATGGATTTTACAGATGATGCCTGTATGAATATGTTTACACAAGGACAAAAAATTGAAATGAGGAGCACGTTTGCATTAGGCCGGCCACACAATTCATTTCTTAATTCATCTGTTTGCGATAGTTCACTTGCACAGGGCGGACCGCTTCCTGAAGATACAATTGTGAGTAATGTAGAAATATCCGTTTATCCTAATCCCTTTTCTAATGAGATTATTATCACTTCTAAAAATTCTGCAGACGTAACTGGTAAACTCATGAAGCTGTATGATGTAACTGGTAAGCTGTTGACTTCGCAAATTATTAAATCGCAAAAAACTTCAATTTTGGCAAATAGTCTTCTTGCAGGAATGTATTTTCTAAAAATAGAAGGCACTCAAAAACCACAGGTTTTCAAATTGATAAAACAACATCAAGGTTTATTGTAAATATAATTTGCGAAAAATCTTTTTATGTTGAAAAAAGTCTTTAACATTTTATAAAAATCCTTTTTCTAATTTTGTTTCGTAAATCAAGAAAAAACAAAATGAAAAAGATTCTGTATTTGTTGGCGTTATTATTTTCTTTGCTTCTTACTAATTGTTCGCAATCGCAAACTGCAAACTCAAAAACAGAAACAGTTGATAAGAAAAACTCCGATTCAAAAAAATATCCTGACCCGGAAAAAGTTTCCGAAAATGCCTCATTCCCTATGCAGCTTACAGATGCACAATGGAAACAAAAATTGACTCCTGCTCAATATTATATTCTGAGAGAAAAAGGTACAGAAAGGCCTTTCACAGGGAAACTAAATCACTTTTATCAAAAAGGAACCTATTATTCTGCAGCTACTTTACAACCTTTATTTAGTTCTGAAACTAAGTTTGATTCCGGTACCGGGTGGCCGAGTTTTTATGCGCCTATAAATAAAGATGCAGTAAAACTTATGCCAGATAACAGCGCCGGAGATGTTCGCTGGGAAGTTGTTGATTCAAAATCAGGTTCTCATCTTGGTCATATATTTGACGACGGCCCTGCACCTACGCATAAACGTTATTGCCTTGATTCAGATGCTCTCATTTTTGTTCCTGAAGGTGGTAAACCTCCTGTAGCATCGAAATAATTAATTTTATTTTTTACCAATAAAAATCTTTGTTAACATAGGATAAAAAAAACTTTCCGTTTTTCGGAAAGTTTTTTATAAGTAAGTTATAAATGTATTTAAGCAGGAAGATCGCTTAACCAAATAATCCACCTTTTTTGAAAGTACGAACACCTTCACCTATCTTAAATCCGTTGTTATAAATTTCAATTTTGTAATTACCTGTTTGAAAACTGCTGTTTTGAGTCCACTCAACACTTACATGTTGTTTCTCTCCCTGGACATAATTAATCTGCACTTTTTTTGTAAAAGGTTTCTCAGCGCCATCTCTTGTTGTAAATGTTCCTGAGCCTAAAGCATCTACTATTACGGGTTTGCCGTCTGGCGATGTAATAGCAATATAAAGATCTTTTGGCCCCGATTGCGTAATTCTGTTCTCATCAATATCAAAAGAAATTTTCAGCTTATCAACTCTTTTAGCGGTAGTGGTTATTTTTTCTTTACCACCGCTTTTTTCTTTAACACCCACAATACTAAAGTTAGAAGCATGTAATGTAGAACCTACATCAATTACATCTTCTTTTTGTTTAATAACCTGGTTGGCTGAGTCATAATTTTTCTTAACAACATCACGCTCTTCAGTAACCTGCCTCTTTGCTTCGGTAAGCTGTACATTTTGTGTTTTCAAAGAATCAATCTGTGCTGTGTACGTTTCAATATTTCCTTTTAGCTCTGATATTAATCTTCTTGCTTCTGCAAGCTGTGCTGCTGTAGCATTTTTATTATTTAAGATAGACTGAACTCTTGACTTAAGAGCTTCAATATCCTTATCTTTTGTTTTTAAAAGACTATCAGCTTTTACATTTGAAGTTTTAAGCACATCAAGCCTTAATGCTGCGTCATCTAATTCACGCTGCAACTCATTTTTAGAAGAATCACTATTAACAATTTGTGTTGTAAGATCTTGTTTCTCCTGTTTGGTTTTATTTTTATCATAGATAATATAACCCCATGTAGCCAATAAAGCAACAATCAAAATACCTGTTAAGATATTTCGGTTGTTGTTATTCTTTATAACTACATTTTTTTCAGGAACATCGCTGTTAGGGAAATTTTCGTAACTCATTGTAAGATTTATTTTTGATTAGATTATAAAAGTATTGAATATTATTTTTCCAAAACCATGCCAAAGAACATTTTATTTATTTTCATTCAATTAATTTGAAGTCAGAAAGAAAAACGGCGGCATAGCTGTAAAATTTTATCTTTGAAAAATGAGTGCATTGACGATACTTTCTGACTGGAAAAAAAATCTATATAAGCCTTTGTACTGGCTTGAAGGAGAAGAAGAATTTTATATTGACGAGGTAATGGAATATGCCGAAAATAAAATTTTACCTGCTGCTGAAGCCGAATTTAATCTTACTATTTTTTATGGCAAAGATGCTAATTGGGCTGATGTTTTAAATGCATGCAGGCGCTATCCCATGTTTGCTGAAAGACAAGTTGTACTCTTAAAAGAAGCACAGCAAATGAAGGATATTGATAAGTTGGAAAGTTATATTGAAAATCCGCTTGGCTCTACGGTGCTCGTGGTTTCTTATAAAGGGAAAACGATTGATGGCCGCAGCCGCATTTCAAAATTGCTTAAAAAACACGGAGAAGTTTTTCTTTCAAAAAAAATATTCGATAACCAGCTTCCTTCCTGGACTAACGGTTACCTGCAATCGAAAGGATACCAGATAACACCAAGAGCATTGACATTATTGGTTGATCATATTGGTAATGATCTTAACCGCATTTCCAATGAAATTCAAAAATTATCAATCAACCTCGGAGCCGAAAAAAATATTACTGAAGATGATATTGAAAAATATATTGGAGTAAGTAAAGAGTATAATATTTTTGAATTGCAATATGCTATCAGTAAAAAAGATCTTTCAAAAGCAATACGAATCATTCAATATTTTGAAGCAAATCCTAAAGCTGCACCCATACAATTAATACTACCTTCCGTGTATAATTATTTTACAAAAATATTGCTAATATACCAAATGAATGATAAGAGTGAAAAGGCCTTGAGGCCCATTTTTTATAACAATCCTTTTTTAGTGCAGCAGGCTATGGATATGCTGTTGAATTATTCATTTGCTGAGGCTGAACAGGCAATCATATTACTTCATGATTACAATTTAAAAAGTATTGGTATCAGAAATTATGGAACATCAGGCAGTTCGTTATTGAAAGAACTTGCTTACAAAATAATAAAAGGAAGTCTCTAACCCGAAGGGGGAAATAAGAAAAGTCTTTACGGATGAAAGTGTTGTTGTGGTAAGTTAGTTTATAAGTTAGTTCCATTCCCTTTGGGAAGGGGTTGGGGATGGGCTGCCTTTATTTTATCTCTCTCCATTTGTTCTTTTAATTCTTCAAGGTTATTAAATTTTACTTCTGCTCTTAAATATTTTTTTACATACACACGAATAATACGGTTATATATATTTTCATCAAAATCAAAAATATTTATTTCTGTTACTACATTTTTTCCGCCAATCGTTGGTCGTATGCCAATGCTCATCATGCCCTGGTGATGAGATGATGCAATAAAACTGAATCCATTATTTTTATTTTTTTCACCAATACTAACGGTCACGGCGTAAATGCCGTTACCGGGAACTAATTTATTTTCATCATTGATGTCAATATTGGCAGTTGGAAACCCCAGTGTTCTTCCCAATTTATTTCCTTCAACAACTTTTCCCTCAAAAAAATATTCGTAACCTAAAAACTCATTTGCAGTATTGATATCTCCATCATTTAACGCATGACGTATTTTGGTAGAACTAATGATTACGTGATGCAATACATGCTCCGGAATTTCCTTCACTTTATAATTATATATTTCCTGGTATTTTTCCATCAGCTTATAATCGCCTTTTCTGTCTTTTCCAAAATGATGATCATAACCGATAATAATAGTTTGAGGATGAAATTTTGCTACAAGAAAATCCTTTATGTATTCATCTGCGGATTGTTCAGAAAATTTCAAAGTAAATGGAACTATTACCAAATGATCAATTTCATGCTTGCCTAAAAGTTCTATTTTTTCTGCAAGCGTGTTCAGCAATTTTATTGGCTGCTGAGCCTTGGCAAGCACCATTCTCGGATGCGGATCAAAAGTGATGATTACAGATTCACCATTATTTTGCTGAGCTTCTTTTTTTAACTGATGAATAATCTGCAAATGGCCGGTGTGCACGCCATCAAATGTGCCGATGGTAATGGCAGCATTTTTAAAAGAAGATAAATTATTTATATCACGATGGACTTGCATGGGCGTAAAACTAAATTTATTTGTTGTTATTTTCAATTGAAGATAAGAAGAGGAGATGTTTTATTTTTGCGCTCATTAAAATTAATTCATGTCTCTTTATTCAAAACGTGGCGTTTCTGCACAAAAGGAAGAAATTCATGCGGTTGTTAAAAATCTTGACCAGGGAATATTTCCAAAAGCCTTCTGTAAAATTTATCCTGATTATTTAGGAAGCGATCCTGATTTTGTAAATGTGATGCATGCAGATGGCGCCGGCACTAAAAGTATTCTTGCATATTTATATTGGAAAGAAACAGGAGATGATTCTGTTTGGAAAGGAATAGCGCAGGATGCTGTGGTAATGAATCTCGATGATCTTTTATGTGTTGGAATTTATGATAACATTATTTTTAATTCAACGATTGATCGCAATAAAAATTTAATACCCGCTGAGGTTCTTGAACAGGTTATAAATGGCACACAGGAATTTTTTGATCTCATGAAATCTTTCGGCATCAATATTCATTATCTCGGTGGAGAAACTGCTGATGTAGGCGATGTAGTTCGCACAATTGCAGTGAATGGAACTATGACTGCAAGATGGCCAAAATCAAAAATAATTTCAAATGAAAATATAAGACCGGGAAATGTAATTGTTGGCCTTGCATCTTTTGGAAAAGCTACTTATGAAAAACAATATAACAGTGGAATAGGAAGTAATGGATTAACTTCTGCACGTCATGATATTTTGGATAAATATTATGCACAAAATTATAAAGAGAGTTATGATAATTCTTTAAGCGACGAAGTTGTTTATATTGGTAAATATAGAATTGATAAGGCTTCCGGCTTATTATCTCCAACGAGAACATACGCACCGTTAATTAAAAATTTACTGGAAAATAATTTTGTCCACGGGACTCCTTATGGAAATAAAATACATGGCTTAATACATTGTAGCGGTGGCGGACAAACCAAATGCTTAAAATACATTCCTGAAAATATAAGAGTGATAAAAGATAATTTATTTGAACCGCCTGAAATATTTAAAAAAATACTGGAAGCAAGCAAATCTGATGATCGTGAAATGTACCAGGTATTTAATATGGGCTGCAGAATGGAAATTTATACAGATGAAAATTTTGCAGATGTAATTATTAAAGAAGCAGCTTCATTTAATATTGACGCACAAATAATCGGCAACGTAGAAGCAAGTGATAAAAAAGAATTGATTATAAAAATCGGACAAGAAGAATTGATTTTTTTATAAAAAACTTTGGAAAGTTTAGAACTTTCCAAAAGTTCAGAAAATAAGTATAAAAATTATTTTGGTTCGTTTATAATATTTCTATCTTGTAATTTAAAACTTACTGGTTGTAAACGATACGAAGCAACAATATGATCGTTTTGTTTTGCCGGGATCCATTTTGGGCCATCATTTATAGCGTTTACAGCAACATTTGCCAATTGAGTTCCTTTCATTGTTGTGGCTTCCACGTTACTTACAGTACCGTCTGTATTTACAATAAATTTTACCAGGCAAGTGCCTGAATTATTTTTATCAGACATTAATTCTGTTCCATTTTTTTGAATGATTCCGGTTATATATTTTAGCCATTCACTTTTGCCACCAGGAAATTCTGCTTCGTTTTCAACTTTAGTGAAAAGCTTATCTGGTATTGTATCGGTAGCTTGTTCTTTTTGTACATCTATTTTTATTTCTGTATTTACCTTTGACTTTATTTCAATAACGCCATTCTTTCCTTTGTCTCCATATTTTTTTATGGCATCCTGATCTTTTAAAACAGTTATGCTTTCAATATCGTTTGGGCTAATGCCATTCAATTCATCCCTGGAAATTTTTTTCCCATCAGCAATTATTAAAACGTTTGAAGGAATTTCTGTGTGTTTTTTTGTGGCTATTTCAATAACACCGTTCTTTCCCTTGTCTCCATATTTTTTTATAGCAGCTTCACCCGTGTAAACATTTACATTTAGGTGATTTTTATCAAGCTTATCTGCTTCTTCTTTAGTTCTAATTTTTCCATCAATTATATAAAGCACATCTTTTGGCAATGGAGGTGGAGGAGGAGGAGGTGGTGGAACTTGCGGATTAATTACCGGAACGGGAGGAGGCGGCGGTGGCGGTGGTAAAAGACCATTTTTTTTAGCTTCGCTTTCTGAAATAGTTTCGCTTTTACCATCTTCAAATGTTACACTTACAGTATGAGATTTACGAATTACATTAATACTTTTTATTTTTTTACTTTTATAATACATCTCCGGTATTGTATCATTACTAACTTCCGAAAAACTTGTATTTGCTTCAGCATTGTATGAAATTGTATTATCTGCATCGGCAGCATAATTATTAACTGCATCTAAAATATTCCTGGCAATTTTTTTCTGGTTGGCATTATTTGTAATGAATGCTTCATCTGCAGGATAAGTTAAGTAGCCACATTCTATAAGAGCTGCGGAACAAACATTATTATCAAGTACCCAAACACCTTTTTGTCTTACTCCAATGATATCGTCGGTAGTATAAGATTTTTTTAATTCTTTTATCAGCGCTGAAGCAAGCAATTTATTTTTATCAGTATTATTTTTATCAATAAAAACTGAAAAACCATTTTCATTTAAATTGTTGTTATCTGCTGCGTTTACATGAATTGATATAAATAAATCTGAATGATAATTTTTTGCAAATTCAACTCTGTCTTTTGGATTCATAAGCTTATCATCTGACCTTGATAATAAAATTTTTATGTGATCATTTGAATTTAGTTCAGCAATCTTTTTAGCAATAGATAGATTAATATCTTTTTCTTTTAAGCCGTCAGCAGAAACAACACCATTATCTTCTCCTCCATGCCCTGCGTCTATTACAACAGTAATTGTTTTTCCATCATACAGTTCGCTGTTATTTATCTTTTTTACTTTAAGTGTGAAAGCAAAAAACACAATAGCTGCCAAAGGCAATACGAGCAACCTGCTTAAGTAAGTTACCTTCGGATTTTTATTTTTTGTAAGCATAAGGATTCGTCTTTTCAAGGGTGAATAAAAAAAGCTATTTGCGATTGGAAATTTTTGACCGGGATAAACAGTCTGTAAGATCATTTCTGCGAAAGCACTGATATCATTATCTTCCACAGCTTTTTTGTCGGCAATAAATTCATGAATTATGTTCAATTCTTTTCGCATCAGCCAAAAGAATGGGTTGATCCAAAAAAATATGAGTACTATATTAATAAATATTTTATCGTAAGAATGTTTCTCTTTTACATGAGCAATTTCGTGATTGAAAATTTGTTGACCGTGTTTGGAATAAAGATCAATGGCGTTGTTCCAAAAGATGGAATTGAAAAATGAAAATGGTGTTCCTTTCGCATCAGTTGTAATAAAATTGATTCCTTCAATTTTTGTTTCAGGATATTTTTTCTTCAATCTTTTTATTTTATGCAACGCAATAAAAAAGATGAAAAGAAATATTGTTGTAATTAATAAATAAGATGTGCTGATTATACTTTCTGAATTTATATGAAAGCCGCTGTGCCTACTATATTCAATCACAGCTTCATCGCCTGCATTAATTGTTTGCAACATTTGAACAACGGTTCCTTTATCGGTATCATTTTGAAAAACATTTATTTTCATTAATGGTACGATTAATGAAAGTGCTATAGACGCAAGAAGATAGAAACGGTTCCACCTGTGAAACATTTTATTTCGCAGCGCTAAAAAATAATACCCGCATAAAATACCCGAAAAGATAATTATTTTCAATAAGTACCAGGCAAGTGTTATCATAATAAATAATTTAAATTTTTATACGTCAGACGGAGACCGTCAGACCTATTTGCCTTTTTTTAATTGTTTTAGAAGCAGCTCAAGATCTTCAATGCTAAGGTTATTTTCTTTTACCATAGACGAAACGGCATTGGAGAATGAACCCTCAAAATATTTTTTTACCAGCGACTTCATGCTTCCTCTTGAATAAGCATCTTTATTAACCAAGGGATAGTATTGATGATTTCTCCCAATAACATTTACGCCTGCAAAATCTTTGTCAACCAAAATTTTTATAATTGTTGAAACTGTGTTTTGATGTGGCTTTGGATTGGGAAGCTCATCAATAATTTCACGCAAAAATGCTTTATCAAGTTTCCAGATTACCTGCATTATCTGTTCTTCAGCTTTAGTTAATATCTTCATTTTATTCCGATTTTAATGCTGAAACAAAGTTAAACTAATTTTTTAGTTTAACAACTAATTTTTTAGTTTTATTTCAAGATTTATTTTTTTAACAGTTGTGTATTATTTCTTCTTATAAAAATATAATTATAAAACTAACTTTGTAACCCGGCTTCAAAAGCTCTAATCAAACGGAAAAATTAATTGTATAATCAAAGAATATGGCGGAACAAATTGTAGAATTACGAAATGCAAATATTTACCAGGGTAAATCTCTTATTCTCCAGGATGTAAACATTACCGTGAATCGTGGCGAGTTTGTATATCTTGTTGGCAAGACGGGCACAGGCAAATCCAGCCTTCTTAAAACATTGTATGGAGATCTTAAACTTGTTGAAGGCGACGGGAATGTAGTTGGTTATGATCTTCCATCAATGGATTGGAAAAAAGTTCCTTACCTGCGGAGAAATCTTGGCGTTGTCTTCCAGGAATTTCAATTACTTACTGATAGAAATGTAAATGAAAATCTGAAGTTTGTTTTAAAAGCTACAGGTTGGAAAGATGATAAATTAATGGATGAAAAAATTACTGATGTACTTGATAAGGTAGGTTTAAAAACAAAAGGATTTAAGATGCCGTTTGAATTGAGTGGAGGTGAGCAGCAACGTGTGGATATTGCAAGGGCTCTTTTAAATTCACCAAAACTTATTCTTGCAGATGAACCTACGGGAAATCTTGATCCTGAAACGTCAGATGAAATCATGCAATTGTTATTTCATATAAGCCGTGATTATGGAACTACAATTATAATGGCTACGCACGATTACCCCGTTATCAATAAATTTCCTGCACGTACTATAAAAACAGAAAGAGGAAAAGTGTGGGACAATGCTACCATATCCATTGGATAAGCTTTGTGGCGCTTTCAACCTTGTTGTAGTTACCTTCTAATATAATTTTTCTTTTATTAATATTTTCTTCAGCAAATGATTCATTAAACAAGCGTTTAATTATTTTTTTATACACTTCCGGTGTATTGGCTATTTCACAAAGAGTTTCAAGGCCGGTGCCTTCTACTGCTGCAAAATTCGTAACAATAAACCTTCCATTAAAAAGGGCGTTTAATAATTTTATTTTGATTCCTGTATTGTTGAAAGAAGGTAATAAATGAATTTGTGCTTTTTTAATAAGATCATCCATTTCTTTTTCTGATGGATTCGAAACAAGACAAACATTATCATTTTTATCAACACTTTTTTTTAATAATTGAGTAGGATTTTTTCCTGCAATAACAAATGGAATATCTAAAGAATCAAAAATATTTTCAAGAAGCCATACAACAGCTTTTTCATTTTCAGCAACAGATAAATTACCATGATACAAACAAAAACTTCCTGTACCTGTAGTAGATTCTATTTTTGTAAAAGGTAAAAATACAGGCAGGTATTTTATATTTTTTGCTGAAAAGATTTCTTCATAAATATTTTTATCTTTTTCACTTACAGCAATGAATGCTGCTTTATTAGCAATGCCCATTTCATATTTTTTCAGCAACCTGCTTTCCTGTTGGTAATATATTTTCCTAAAAATATTTTTGGTTGATTTTGCCAGCTCGTTATAATATTCATATTCTACATTATGCAATCGCACAAATACTTTTCTTTCTTTTAATTCACCGCTAAATAAAAAATAAGTGCAGTGAATACCTTCCAGTAATACAGGGTAATCATCCTTCAATAGATTTTTTAATAAATCCTTATTTACCCTGGAACTAACTATATAGGGCAAACGAAAATGTGATAGTGGTTGATATTTTTTTCTTGAATAATAATTTACCGAAAAGCAATATTTTTCTAATTCTCTTTGTCTGCCTCTTCCATATTCAAAACAGTGTAGATGTATTGATACAGCTAAATCATGAAGCGTTTTTATTTTATAAAACAAATCAAATACGCCACCATAATCAGGAGGGTAGGGAACATCGAGACATACAATATGGAGGTTAAATTGGGTCATTGGTCCTTAGGTCAATTGTCATTAGGTCATTGAATTATTGACTTATTGACTATTGACCATTCAGTATTGACGACTTTGTTTAATATTTGCAGATTCAAAAATTGCCATTTTCTTTGAATAAAAAAATAATTGTTTCCGTTATCAGCGATATTGTTACCGACCAGCGTGTGCAAAAAGAATGCAATACACTTCATAAAATGGGCTATGAAGTATTGGTAATAGGACGGAAAAGCAAAAACAAATTTCTTTTGCATACATTTCCTTATAAGGTAATTCGTTTCCCGAATTTATTTAGGCGTGGCCCTTTCATGTACCTGCTTTTTAATTTTCAATTGCTTTGCTATTTGCTTTTTAAAAAAGCTGGTGTTCTTTGGGCAAATGATTTGGATACGTTGCTGCCCAATTTTATTATTTCCAAAATAAAAGGTTCTAAACTTATTTACGATAGTCACGAATATTTCACAGAGAGCGTTTACAAAAAAACTTCAAGAAAAGTGTGGACGTTTTTGGAAAGGATTTTATTTCCCCGTTTAAAAAATGTGCTTACTGTAAATAATTCTATACAAGAAGTGTATGAAAAAAAATATAAAATCCCTGTTACAGTAATCAGGAATGTTCCGTATAAATTTTTAAAGAATGAAGTGTATAACGATGTTATGGTTCCCGGTAATAAAAAAATATTAATCATGCAGGGCATTGGCCTTAATGAAAACAGGGGCGCTGAAGAAGCAGTGTTAACCATGCAGTTTTTACCACATGAATTTAATTTATATTTTATTGGAAGCGGAACTATTCTTAATAAGCTAAAGCAAATGGTTCATGATTTACAGCTTGCACAAAAAGTTACATTTATTGATGTGTTGCCTTACAATGAAATGATGAAGTATACACGAAGTTGTTTTCTTGGATTAATTTTTGAAAAACTTTATTTTACTGATGAACATTTATTTGCACTTCCCAATAAATTTTTTGATTACATGAAAGCCGGTATCCCGGCATTGTCATCAAAAGCTATTGAAATAAAAGCAATAATTGAAAAATATCAGACAGGAGATTTTATTGAGAGTTTTGAACCAAAAGAGATTGCTAAAAAAATAATTAGTATTTCAGAAAACAAAGAATTATATAATTTTTGGAAACGAAATACTGCTCTTGTTCTAAATGATTTGAATTGGGAAAATGAAGAAAAAACATTAATTGAATTCATGAATCAATTGTCATGAATTTATTTCTGAAATAATTTTCACAATCATTTTATCATGAACAATTTTCCATGCTTCATATTCCGGCGTTTCGCTTACAGTATGATTGTGCCAGATGCTGATGAATGTTCCGTTAACTTTTTTTACTTCTTCCATTAAACTAAAAATATCTTCTAACGTTTGTGCAGGAGAAACATTTTTATTCATAAATGAACCTTCCATCATCGTTGCAGGAAAAATTTTTAAACTGGTAATTTTTTCATTTTTTAAATCATAAAAATAAAAAGGCTTGCAGGTGCCTGCCCTGAACCCAGGGCTATCAGAGAACCCCATTGAATAATCTTCTGTAATACCAACTGACAAAAGTGAGTTGTAAGTATCCGGCAAAGTAAATTTTAAAAAGTGCTGGCGGCTTTTGTAAATTTTTCCATCAGAAATTTCTTCAAGCCTTTTCTTTTCTTCTAAAATTTTATTGGTGTTTGAAGATGAATTGTAAGATGGATGAATTCCTATTTCTGAAAATGTTTTTATTTTATTTATGAGTGATTGTAAAACCGGATTTTTATAATTGAGATTCCTGTCATTTTTTGAAGCATCACCAAGCAGGAAAAAGAAAACGGATTGCAAATTATTTTGAATAATTATTTTTTTTAAATAATCATAAACATCCCACGGATCTTTTTGTTTGTTTAATAATATAGTTAACCTGCTTTGAATATTTTTAAAATCCAGCTTCGTAATATCTTTAATTGTTGAACCAATGTTTCGAATAAAATTTCTTCCTTTAAATTTATACGCAACATCAATGTCGTAGGTAACTATTGTTTTAAAAGTTGATGATTTTATTTGAAGTGCAGGAAATTTATTTCGCAAAGCAATTTTAAAATGAGCAATCCAAATATTTATTATCGGTTTTTGTAAAAAATTATTTTTGTAAGCTAAGCTATCTGCGGCTTTAAACCTTCCATGTTCATCAGCAGTAAATGGTAAGTATTCTTCGTAACGTGTTATCATGTAAAATATGGCTGCGAAAATATCGAAACCTAAATCACAGTCAGAGTTATTAGGAAATAAAATTTTTGTTTCATGTTTTTCTTCTATAGTAACATTTGGTTTTTTTATAAAATCTTCAGACAAAAGTGAAGCTGCTTTTATAAAAAACCCATTTGATATTCGTGAAGAAGAATAATTTATTTTTTCCTGCTGATGTGTATTAAAGACTTCTGGATCGTAAGTAGTTTGGTATTGTAAACCTAATTCGTGATTGAATATTAAATCAAAAATATATTTAGTTCTTGTTGTAGCATGTGATAAATATATCAGCAACATAATTAACTTAATTTCTTTTATAATTTTTGTAGAGTGTACTTTCTTATGTTTCCGTATATTTTTTTGAATTCATAAAATTAGCGATCATATCTTCTATTTCTGTCAGTGGCGTTTTAACAGTTTATATTTTGTTCAGAATAGTAAAATATTTTACTCAATTTCGTGAAAAGAGTATATTCTTGCCATCTTATTAAATATGGAATCAAATTTAATGGAATATGAAAACGAGCCTTGCCTTCGGCCTTCTCTTCTAACAGTACTTTGCATACTTACATTTATAGGAAGCGGCTGGGCAATAGTGAGCAGTGTTTGGGCATACTCAACAGCGTCGCAATATGCACGTATATTTTCAACTCACGGCCCTGCGGCTTTAAATGAGTCAATGTCGAAGGATTCTGTTACCAGGGGATCAGTTCATAAAAAACGTTCACCATTTGGTGAAAAAATGACGGCTTCTGTTTCAAAAATGTTTACTGAACAGAACATTAGAAAGAGTGCAACAGGCGCAATCATTTCAGGATTGTTTACATTGTTTGGTGCAATTTTAATGTGGCGGCTAAAGCGTAATGGTTTTTATCTTTATATAGCCGGTATACTTATTGGATTGATTGTACCATTTTATCTTTATGGTAATAATCTTATAGCTATAGGTATGTCTTCTTTTTCAAGTTTTTTTGGATTGGTATTTATTGCCTTATATGCTCTGAATATTAAAAGCCTCAAATAATTCTATCTTATTATTCTCTAAAATAGATTTTAACCTGTTTTTCTTTTTATACAGAATATGTGCTGCTTGAAATTAAAATTTAGTTACCTTTGCCCCCACTTAATAAAAAATATATTCAATAAAAATGGCTTATTTAACATCTGAAAAGAAGGCTGAAACCTTCGCTCAATTTGGCGGAAGCGCTAAAAATACCGGCTCAATTGAAGCACAAGTGGCTTTGCTCACAGAAAATATTAACCACATTTCAGGGCATCTTAAAACGAATAAAAAAGATTTTAGCACACAGCGTGGTTTAATGCAAATGGTTGGAAAAAGAAAAAGCCTTTTAACTTATCTCAGCAAGCATAATCTTACCGGTTACCGTGAATTAATAGAAAAGTTAGGGCTTCGTAAATAATTATATAAAGATGATATTTTCTATTCCCAACTGAATTGTACGGTTGGGAATACTTTTTTTACAAATAATTTGAACAAATAAATAATATGATTCCAAATCCCATTTCTGTAACATTTGATATAGGAGAAGGCCGCATGGTCACCATTGAAACAGGTAAACTTGCCAGGCAGGCAGATGGGGCAGTAACAGTCCGCTCAGGCGATTGTGTAATTCTTGCTACTGTAGTTGCCAATAAAGAACCAAAAGAAAAACAATCTTTCTTTCCGTTAACAGTCGATTACCAGGAAAAATTTGCATCGGCGGGACGTATACCGGGTTCATTTTTTAAAAGGGAAGCACGTCTAAACGATTATGAAATATTAACATCAAGATTAATTGACCGTGCATTGCGGCCTTTATTTCCTGAAGATTATTTATGTGATGTGCAGGTGTTGGTATCACTTATTTCAAGCGATGCTGAAGTGATGCCCGATGCAATGGCTTGCCTTGCAGCTTCTGCAGCATTAGCGGTTTCTGATATTCCCATCGAGGAAATTATTTCAGAAGTGCGTATTGGTAAAGTGAATGGCGAGATGATTGTAAATCCCAGCCGTACTCAACTTGCCGAAGCTGAAATGGAATTTATTATTGCAGCTACTGATCGTAATATTATGATGGTGGAAGGTCAGGCCAAAGAATGCCAGGAAGATGATTTGGTAAAAGCAATTGAAGTTGCTCATAATGCCATAAAAATTCAGGTAAAGGCGCAACAGGAACTTAGAGAAAAAGCAGGAGCGAAAGATAAACGCGAATACACAAAGCCTTATAGAAATGAACAATTAAATGAAAAGATAATTGCTTATGCAAAAGATAAAGTACATGCTATAGCGGCTGCCGCATATGCAAAACACCACAGGCAGGATGCTTTTGATAATCTTAAAAAAGAAATTGAAGAATATTTGGGAGAAGAACTTCCTGATGAAGATAAAGCGCTTATAAAATTTTATTATGAAGAACTTCAATATCATATAGTTCGTGATATGATACTAACGGATAATAAACGCCTTGATGGCAGAGGGCTTGAAGATGTAAGGCCACTCACTATGGAAACTGATTATCTTCCTTCGCCACATGGTTCAGCTTTATTTACCCGAGGTGAAACCCAATCATTAACTACTGTTACATTAGGAACTCCTTTGGATGAATTGCTTGTAGAAAGTGCAGCAACCAGTGATTATTCTAAATTTATTTTGCATTATAATTTTCCGCCGTTTTCAACCGGTGAAGTAAAGATGATGAGAGGCGTTGGCCGCAGGGAAGTGGGACATGGCAATCTTGCTATGCGCTCACTTAAACAAATTTTGCCGGGAAGCGAATATCCTTATACCGTTAGAATTGTGAGCGATATTCTTGAAAGTAATGGTTCTTCATCTATGGCTACCGTATGTGCCGGTTCTCTTGCTCTTATGGATGCAGGTGTTCCTTTTAAGAAACATGTTAGCGGGGTGGCAATGGGATTAATTTCAAAGGAAGGAAAATTTGCAGTTCTTACAGATATACTCGGTGATGAAGATCATTTAGGCGATATGGATTTTAAAGTTACCGGCACAAGAGATGGCATTTGTGGTGTGCAAATGGATATAAAAGTTGATGGCTTAAGCATGGACATAATGCGTAAGGCGCTTGACCAGGCGAAAAGAGGAAGGTTATTTATTTTGGATGCAATGTATAAATGTATTCCTGAACATAGAAGTGATGTGAAACCACATGCACCGAGAATGGAAAAGCTAATTATTGATTCAGAATTTATAGGCGCAGTAATAGGGCCCGGCGGAAAAATAATCCAGGAAATTCAAAAGACAACTGGTGCAACAATTAATATAACTGAAGTAGGTAAAACGGGAGAAGTAAGTATTTTTTCTGCAAATAAAGAAAGTCTTGACCAGGCTGTAGCGTGGGTAAAAAGCATAGTATCTGTACCGGAAATAGGAGATGTATATGAAGGAACGGTAAAAGGCATTAAAGAATTTGGAGCCTTCGTGGAATTTTTACCAAACAAGCAGGGACTACTTCATATTTCTGAAATTATGTGGAAGCGTCTTGAAAGCATGGATGGGGTTTTGAATGAAGGTGATAAAGTGAAAGTGAAACTTATAGGTGTTGATCCTAAAACAGGAAAGTTTAAGTTGAGCCGGAAAGCTTTATTACCTAGACCTGAACAGAATGCGCCTTCTCAACCAAGGCCAAATAATAATTAATTTTTCTTATTTTTTTATACCAAAGCTTGTAGAATTCTGCAGGCTTTTTTTATGAAAAATTTTATTAAAATAGAATTTGAATTTGCTTCAACTGAAGAGTCGGAAATTTTAATAGCAGAACTTTCTGAAATAAATTTTTATGCCTTCGTCCAGGAGGACTCCTTTGGAGAACAAAAAGAAAATTGCCTTTCTGCTTTTATTACAGAAGAATATTTTAATGAAGACGAGCTAAAGAAAATTATCTCACCAAAAAATATTTCTTATACAAAATCAATTATACCTGATACCAACTGGAATGAAAAATGGGAAAGCGAATTTGAACCAATAAGAATAGGAAATTTTGCAGCAATAAGAGCATCATTTCATAAGTCCATAGCTGATGTAGATCATGAAATAATCATCACTCCCAAAATGAGTTTTGGCACAGGCCATCATGCAACGACATTTTTAATGATTGAATTGATGGAGAAAATAAATTTTAAAAATCAAACCGTTCTTGATTTTGGTACAGGAACTGGTGTTCTTGCCATACTTGCTGAAAAGATGGGAGCCGCTTCAGTATTGGCAATTGATAACGATGACTGGAGTATAAAGAATTCATTAGAGAATATTGAAGCAAATCAATGTAAGCATATTCATTTAGAAAAGAGAGATAATATTAATGGGCTTCCATTCGTTAATATTATATTGGCAAACATAAATTTTAATGTGCTGACAGAAAATGCAAAAGATTTTGCATTTTTGTTACAAACTTGTTCATTACTAATAATAAGCGGTTTTTTGTTAAAAGATGAAGTAGCAATCCTCTCCCTTTTTGTTAAAAATGATTTTATTAAAAAACAAAGGGCACAAAAAGATGAATGGATGGCATTAGTTCTCGAAAAACTATAATTTATTTTTTGGGAAAATTATAAATTTCTGACATGAATTTAATGGTATATTTGTTTACTTGCCCTATTGAAAAATAAATTATGAAAGAGGTCATTTTAATCATAACAGCATATCTTATTGGTTCAATTCCTACTGCCTTAATTATAAGCAAATATTTCTTTGATATTGATATACGGGAATATGGAAGCGGTAATATGGGTGCCACCAACACTTTCAGGGTACTTGGTCCAAAATTCGGAACAATTGTAATGGTTGGCGATATGCTTAAAGGAATTTTTGCAGTAGCACTTTATAATCTTCTTCCCTATTATCTCACCAATGAACTTGACCGTACAAACCTTATGATAGGTCTTGGATTGGCCGCAGTTGCTGGTCATATTTATCCTATATGGGCACAATTCAGGGGCGGGAAGGGTGTAGCAACTTTGTTTGGAATGCTGCTGGCTATTCAGCCTATAGTTGCTATTAGTTGTGTTGGGGTTTTTTTATTAGTACTATTTCTAACAAGATATGTTTCGTTAAGTTCTATTGTCGCCGGGATAGCTTTACCGATCTGCGTATTGTGGATATATAATGAAAAAGAAGTTTTTTACAGAGTATTTGCTGTGGCAGTAGCGGCATTGATTGTATTAACCCATCAAAAAAATATAAGCCGTCTTCTTAAAGGAAATGAAAGCCGCGTGCCTATTCTAAAATACAGGGATAGAAAAAAAATGCGCAGGAAAGAGTTATAGTTTTCTGTTTGTTTCCTTATTTTTTATTTTACAAATTTATTTTTAGCAATTCATTTATACAACTTTAATGTATAAGTACGAGTCTATTTTTTAAACTTGGTACGCCAATTGTTTAACTAAATTAAATTTGTTTGTTATGAAAAATTTATTTCTATTTTTTGCAGGCTGCACATTATTTATAAGTGCATGTACTACCAATGCAATTACAGGCCGTAAGCAACTCTCACTTATTTCCGAGTCAAGTCTTCAGCAGGAAGCTGTTTCTCAATACCAATCCTTCCTGTCCCAAAACCATGTTGTAAGTAGCAATACAAGCAAAGATGCAGAAATGGTAAAAAGGGTAGGAACCCGGATTGCGAATGCTATTACAAGATATTATAAAGACAAAGGGTTGTCAAGTGAACTTGCAGGTTATAACTGGGAGTTTAACCTTATAGATAATAAAGAGGTGAATGCCTGGTGTATGCCCGGAGGTAAGGTTGTAGTATATACAGGATTGTTGCCTGTAACACAAAATGAAGCAGCTCTGGCAATTGTACTTGGGCATGAAATTACTCATGCTGTTGCGCATCATGGTCAGGAAAGAATAAGCCAGGCATTGCTTGCACAGGGAATAGGAATTGGAGGTGATATTTTTACTTCAGGAAACAGCACTGCTAATAATGTTTTTAAAAGTATTTATGCACCTGGTGCTCAAATTGGGGTTTTATTACCTAACTCAAGAAACCAGGAATATGAAGCCGACCATTACGGACTTATATTCGCTGCTATGGCAGGTTACAATCCAAGAGAAGCCATCCCTTTCTGGACAAGAATGGCAAGTTTGAATAAATCGCAAACTCCGGAAATATTAAGCGATCACCCCCTTGATGCTAAAAGAATTGCTAAGATAAAAAGCTATTTACCTGAGGCGCTGAAATACTATCAGCCGGTTAATTCAAAATAATTTTCTAAACACTTAATTTTAACCCTGTATTTAACGGCAGGGTTTTTTATTATTTTTTTAGTAATATTTCCCGTAATTTTGCACTTGTCTTTATGCGCTTCAGTTCTATCAATTTTTCCAACCTTATGATACACAGAAGTGCCGTGTTTTTAGACTCATTTTTTAAACCTTAAAATATTGCTCCACTTATGTCTCAAACATTGTTTGAAAAATTGCAATTAGAGGATGAAAAGAATCTGTTAATACAAGGTCTCCCATCTACGATCGAAAAACAGTTTTCTAAGCTTTCATTCTCAAAAAACGTTACCCCGCTTTTAAAAACCCGTAAAATTGATTTTGCTCTTGTCTTTGCTTTAAATTCAAAGCAATTGTACAAAATTCTTTCAGAGGTTTGTCCTGCTTTACATCCTGAAGGAAAATTGTGGATAGCTTATCCAAAAGCAACCTCTAAAATTACGAGTGATTTAAACCGTGATTGTTCCTGGAGCTGCCTTGTTGACCAGGGATTTGATACAGGCGATATTGTAGAACTCGATTATGTTTGGAGTGCCCAACGCTTTACCAAAGGTGATTGTGAATGTGTAGACTCTCCATCAGCTTCTCATATTAGGAAATATAAAAGTTCTTCAAGAAAGAAATTAGCAGAAGCTGAGACCTACTAAGTGGAAAAATTTTGATAAATAATTTAAGGATGATCGAAAGATTATCCTTTTTTATTTTAAAATTACAGTGCCTATTTCCTTTGTTATTCTTATTTCCAGATCTTTAAGCCTTACATGTGTTTGTATTAAAAAGATCTGCCGTTCTAAAGAAGTTGTTTCTTCAAGTTCTTTTTGATTTATGTTTATCAGCTTCTTTATTTTTTTCAATTCAAGATAACTGAGTGTGGAAATCACTTCTTCTTTATAATTATCTTCCCTGGTAGGCACAGGCATTTCATAATTGTTTTGCCAGCCGGGGCTTATTTCATACGGAAATTCAATAATTGAAACAACCTGCCTGCTCATTTCAAGGTCATCAGTATATAAAAAATTTTTTGCGGTAGGTTCCAGCTTTTCTTCATACCATATTTTATAAGTATCAATAATTTTCATAAGTGCAGGGCTTGTTATTATTTCTTCGTCTATACATTCATGCAAAAGATAATCAGCAACTGTTTTACTCTCCTGCCACTCCATAAGTCCAAATTCAAGTAGGCATCTTACCAAAGCTCTTTCATTTAATTCATCCCTGTTTAATAATTCCAATGCATCTGCATCCGGATTAGAAAATTCATTTATTGCATCACCAGGCTGCCGAAAAATTTTCTCATCAGAAACAAAACGTCTTTCATCTTTGGTAAGTTTTTCCCTTATATATTTATTCACCAAAGTATGCATGCCTGTTTCCTCTATTTTTAAAAGTTCTGCAGTTTTATGAATGTAATCCTGCTGCTTGGTAAAATCTTCTGCTTTATTTATTTTCGAAATCGTTTCTGCAATTTTATTTACTATCTGCGATCGTTTATTGGTATCATCTCCTGCGTCCTGCAAAGCATGTTCAAGCTGGAACAGTATAAAATCTTTTTTATTTTCTTTAATAAAATTTGTGAAAGAAGCCACTCCATTTTTATTGATATAACTATCCGGATCTTCCTGGTTAGGCAATACAACAAGCTTAACATTCAATCCTTCTTCAAGCGCCAAATCAAGTCCTCTTAAAGCAGCTTTTATGCCTGCAGCATCTCCATCATAAAGTATGGTAAGGTTCTGCGTATATTTTTTTATAAGCCTTAATTGATCAAGCGTTAAAGAGGTGCCACCGCTTGCCACAACGTTTTCCATACCGGCCTGGTGAAGTGCAAGTACATCTGTATAACCTTCTACCAGCAAGCATTCATCGGCTTTATCAATTGCCAGCCGGGCAAAATAAGAGCCGTATAAAATTTTACTTTTTACATAAATTTCATTTTCAGGGGTATTAATATATTTTGGCGCTTTATCATTATTTCTTATAAGTCTTGCTCCAAAACCTGCAATTTTTCCACTTTGGTTATGAACAGGGAAAATAATGCGGCCGCGGTAATTATCCTGCAATCCATTTTCCCGTGCTACTACAAATCCTGTTTTTTGTAAAAGCTCCTTACTAAATTGGGCACTTGTTGCTGCTTTACTAAAAGTATCTCTTGCTTCAGGGTTATAACCTATCTCAAATTTTTTTAAAATATCTTCTCTAAAACCTCTTTCTTTTAAATAACCCAATCCTACATTAGTTCCCTCATCAGTAGTAAATAATATTTCGCTGAAGAATTGCTGGGCAAATTTATTTATGATATAAAGACTATCTGCCACCTGTTGTTGTTCTTTAAATTCAGGTGTAGCATTCGTTTCTTCAATTGCAACATTATATTTTGCAGCAAGCCATTTTAATGATTCTACATAGCTATATTTTTCATGCTCCATTAAAAAACTAATGGTATTGCCACTTCTGCCGCAACCAAAACATTTGTAAATTTCTTTAGATGGAGAAACGGTAAACGATGGTGATTTTTCATTATGAAAGGGGCAAAGGCCAATATAATTAACGCCCCTTTTTTTAAGCTTTATAAATGAGCTGATGATCTCTATGATATCAATTCTGCTTACAATTTGTTGTATGTTTTCCGGCGATATCATTTATTATTTTTAAATGAAATAAAAATATATTTCATTTGAAATTTATGTTTATAAAAAAAGATTAATGATGGTCAAAATTAAACAATTTAACCGCGTCGCTTTTGTTTTTAAAGCATTACCTGAAGGGAAAAAATTGCAAGAAGCGTAACCACCAATGCAGTGATTATCATTATTACAAAGAATTTTTTTGTGGTGATTAAAGCCATAGATGAATATTTTAAAAGTTTATTATGATAGTAAAATAAATTAATTTACTCCACTTTTTAAAATTGTAAAATTATCTCTAATTTTTATTTATGAAAAGCTTATTTAATTCAGAAGAAAATAATTTAATACAACAACGGATTAATAAACTTACTCCCGATACAAAACCATTATGGGTAAGATGAATGTTGAGCAAATGCTTGCACATTTGCACAGCCTTTGTGGTTTCATTCGGAAAATAAAAAATTAAAAGGCGGTCTTATGGGATTTCTATTTGGTAAAATAGCGAAGAAGCAAATGCTTGCGGATAAGCCTTCTAAACACGATATGCCTACAATGAAAGAGTTTAAGGTTGCACCAAAGGATTTTGAAAATGAAAAGCAAACTCTCTTATCCTATATATAAATCGTTTTGTTTCTGAAGGATCCGAAATCATTACCAAAGAGCCCATCCTTTTTTTGGAAAATTGGAATTAGAGGAGTGGGATAAACTGCAATGGAAACATTTGGAACATCATCTTCGGCAATTTGGAGTTTAACTATCCCTCTCTTCAAACTGTTTTATCTTTGCAATTCAAATAAAATTATGGACAAAAAAGAAGTTTACATTATTTCAGCAGTACGCACGCCCATTGGAAGTTTTGGTGGCACTTTAAAAGATATTCCTTCTCCTCAATTAGGAGCTATAGCCATTAAAAGCGCAGTGGAAAAAGCCGGAATAAAACCAACTGATGTGCAGGAAGTATATATGGGTTGTGTGCTGCAAGCCAACTTAGGGCAGGCTCCCGCACGCCAGGCTGCTATTCTTGCGGGCTTACCAGAAAGTGTTTGTTGCACCACAATAAATAAAGTTTGCGCCAGCGGAATGAAAGCCATAATGAATGGAGTGCAAAGTATTTTGCTCGGCGATGCTGATGTAGTAGTTGCGGGTGGAATGGAAAATATGAGCAGTGTTCCTTTTTATGCTCCCTCAATGCGTTGGGGAAATAAATATGGAAATACAAATATGATTGACGGCGTAGCAAAAGATGGGCTTACTGATGTGTATAAAGATTATGCTATGGGCAATGCTGCAGAATTGTGCGCCAGGGAATGTAACATAAGCAGAGAGCAGCAAGACGAATTTGCTGTTGAAAGTTATGAACGCAGCCAGGCTGCTGTAAAAGAGGGAAAGTTTACAAATGAAATTGTTGGCGTTCCGATTCCGCAAAGAAAAGGTGAGCCAATAATATTTTTGAAAGATGAAGAACCTTTCATGGTAAAGTTTGATAAAATACCGGAATTAAAATCTCCATTTGAAAAAGGTGGAAGTGTAACTGCTGCCAATGCAAGTACTATTAATGATGGGGCCGCCGCCGTTGTATTAATGAGTAAAGAAAAAGCTGATCAACTAGGGTTGAAACCTTTGGCAAAAATAATTGGCTATGCAGATGCAGAGCAAGCACCGGAATGGTTTACAACAACACCTTCATTGGCTGTTCCAAAAGCAATTAACAAAGCAGGACTCACTATTGAGCAGATAGATTTTTTTGAATTGAATGAAGCATTTAGTGTTGTCGGTATTGTAAATACGCAAAAGATGAAACTTGATCCTGCTAAAGTAAATGTGAATGGCGGTGCAGTTTCTGTTGGTCATCCATTGGGATGTAGTGGCGCCCGAATTATTGTTACGCTTATAAATGTATTAAAACAAAATAATGGAAAAATAGGTGCTGCAGGAATTTGTAATGGCGGCGGGGGTGCGAGTGCAATGGTGGTGGAATTATGCTGAGGAGATTTAATAACTACGAGTTTCACCCACGGTTATTTAAATTCAAGTCCTTCGGACTTTAGCTGTAAAATCTTTTTTTAAATAGCCTTACCTTTACTCACAAAAAAATATTCATGAAAAATCAAATTCTATTATTTATCTCTATTCTTTTTTTTAGCCTCAACTCCATAGCACAGGATTCATCTTTCATTATAAATGGCCAGCTTGAAAAAATAAACCAGGGAACTATTTATTTAAATATTTACGAAGGTGATAAAACGGTAAAAGATTCTGCAATAATTGAAGAGGGCAGTTTTACATTTAAAGGCTATGTTCAATCTCCTTTTTTTGCAACACTTACCATGCCTGTTAAACCAGAAGATTATTATACATTTTATATAGAACCCACCACAATCAACATCTCAGGAAGAGGTGATTCTTTAAAATTGCTTACCGCAAAAGGCTCAAAATTAAATGATGATGATAAGTTGCTAACAGAAAGAATGAAATCTATTGCAAAATGGGAAGAAGTAAACAGCAAAATTTATGAGCAGGCTTACAAAGAAAAAAATAAACAGGTTATGGATAGCCTTGATGAAGTTGACTTTGATGTTTTAAAAGAAAAGAGAAAAGTTGTTTCATCATTTATAAAAGAAAACCCTAATTCAATGCGAAGCGCAATGGCCATAACCGAATATTATGGTTATTATGCTGAAGCCAGTGATGTAGAGCCGTTATATAATTTACTCTCACCGTATATTAAAAATTCACCAAAAGGAATTGAAATAAAAAAATTAGTTGATACTTATAGTAACGTTGCCGTTGGAAAAATAGCTCCCGAAATAACTCAATCAACTCCTGGTGGAGAATCGCTTAGTTTATCTTCTTTACATGGTAAATATGTTTTAGTAGATTTCTGGGCAAGCTGGTGTGGCCCTTGCCGTCGAGAAAATCCAAATGTCGTAGAAGCGTATAATCTTTTTAAAGACAAAGGTTTTACCATTTTTGGCGTTTCTTACGATACAAAAAAAGATAGGTGGAAAACGGCAATTGATGATGATAAATTAAACTGGCACCAGGTTTCTGATTTGCAGGGCTGGAAAAATTCAACCTCTGATCAATATGGCATTAAAGCAATTCCTTCTAATCTTTTGCTTGATAAAGATGGAAAAATTATTGCAAAAAATATTTTTGGAAAAAAATTAACCGATAAGCTTTCTGAATTAATGAAGAAGTAAGTTTATGATAAAAACCTGCAATTTATCAATTACGAATTATCAATTTTCCATTCTCAATTATCAATTATATTTGCCAATCTCCAAAGGAGTCCTTTGGTCAAATTTTTAAAATAAATGAAAGAAATAGCATTCAGAGAAGCATTGCGTGAAGCGATGAGTGAAGAAATGAGAAGAGATGAAAACGTTTTTTTAATGGGTGAAGAAGTAGCTGAATATAACGGCGCTTATAAAGTAAGCCAGGGAATGCTGGCAGAGTTTGGAGAGAAAAGAGTAATTGACACACCCATCTCCGAACTCGGATTTACTGCAATAGCCGTAGGCGCTGCACAAAACGGCCTTCGCCCTATTGTAGAATATATGACCTGGAATTTTGCCAACCTTGCTCTTGACCAGATTTTAAATACCGCTTCAAAGATGCTGGCTATGAGCGGCGGGCAGGTTGGCTGCCCCATCGTGTTTCGCGGTCCAAGTGGAAGTGCCGGACAATTAGGTGCACAACATTCCACGGCTTACGAAGCGATGTATGCTAATATTCCCGGGTTAAAAGTAATTTCTGTAAGCAATCCTTATGATGGCAAAGGGTTATTAAAAAGTGCCATTCGTGATAATGATCCTGTAATATTTATGGAGAGTGAAATGAGTTATGGTGAAAAAGGTTTAATACCTGAAGAAGAATATTTAATTCCAATAGGAAAAGCAAAAGTAGTAAGAGAAGGTAAAGATGTAACTATTGTTTCATTTAATAAAATGATGAAAGTTGCATTGGGAGCCGCAGACGAGCTTGCGAAAGAAAATATAAGCGCAGAGGTTATTGATTTAAGAACTATTCGCCCGATGGATTGGCAAACGATTTTGGAATCAGTTAAAAAAACAAACAGGCTGGTGATAGTAGAAGAACAATGGCCATTCGCTTCAGTGTCTTCAGAAATTTCTTATCGTATTCAAAAAGAAGGATTCGATTATCTTGATGCTCCGATAAGAAGAATTACTTCGGCAGATGCACCCATGCACTATGCACCTAATCTTGTTGCATTGTATTTACCGGATGTTCCCCGAACAGTTAACCTCGTTAAAGAAGTTATGTATCTTAAGAAATAACTTTCTTAGCTTATATACTTCTTGTTGGTTTTTACTTTTGTAATTTTGCATGCCTTAATTTCTTAGGCTTTAAATTTTAATTTATGAATACTGGAAATTTTTATTACCCATTACCAGCTAATGAACCTGTATTAAATTTTGCTCCGGGAAGTAAAGAAAGAGAGCTTGTAAAAAATGCAATAAAAGAATTAAAAAATAAAAAGATTGATGTGCCAATGTACATTGGCGCTGATGAAGTACGTACCGGAAATAAAGTTGAAATAAGACCACCTCATGAAAGAAATCATTTACTTGGAAGTTTTCATTCTGGCGATGCATCACACGTCAAGAAAGCTATAAACGCAGCGTTGAGAGCAAAAGATAAATGGGCAAATACAAGTTGGGAAAACAGGGCAAATATTTTTTTGAAAGCGGCAGAGCTTCTTGCTACTAAATACCGTCCTTATATTTTGGCAACAACCATGCTTGGGCAAAGTAAAAATGTTTACCAGGCCGAAATTGATGCGGCATGTGAACTTATAGATTTCTTGCGTTTTAACGTGCATTTTTTAAGTGACATTTATAAGCAACAACCGGTTAGCAGTCCCGGTGTTTATAACAGGATGGAATATCGTCCGCTCGAAGGATTTGTACTTGCCATTACTCCATTTAATTTTACAGCTATTGCAGGTAATCTTCCTACTTCTGCGGCCATGTGCGGAAATGTTGTTGTTTGGAAATGTGCCAACACAGAAGTGTACAGTGCGCAAATGTTTATGCGCATTTTAAAAGAAGCTGGCCTGCCTGATGGGGTAATTAATTTAATTTTTGTTGATGGCCCTACGCTTGGCGAAGTTTGTTTTAATCATCCCGATTTTGCAGGAATCCATTTTACCGGTAGTACGGGCGTGTTTAATAGTATGTGGCAAAAGATTGGTGAGAATACAAAAATTTATAAATCATATCCAAGAATTGTTGGAGAAACCGGAGGCAAAGATTTTGTGCTTGCACATAAAAGCGCCGATATAGATGTTGTGGTTACAGCCCTTTGCCGTGGCGCTTTTGAATACCAGGGACAAAAATGTTCTGCTGCTTCAAGAGCTTACATTCCTTCTAATCTTGCGCCGCAAATAAAAAAGAAATTAGTTGCAGAAATTAAAACAATGAAAATGGGTTCTGTAGAAGATTTCACATGTTTTATAAATGCCGTTATTGATGAAAAAAGCTTTGATAAATTAGAAGGATATATTAAGCAGGTTAAAAAAGATAAAACTGCAAAAATATTGGTTGGCGGAAAATGTAATAAAACAGAAGGATATTTTATTGAGCCAACAGTTATAGAAGTTACAGATCCAAAATATGTAACCATGTGTGAAGAACTTTTTGGCCCCGTACTAACGGTATATGTATACGAAGAAAATAAATTTGAAGAAACAATAAAATTAGTAGATAGCTCTTCACCTTATGCTCTTACAGGTTCAGTAATTGCGCAAGACAGGTATGCTGTTGAACTTGCTACAAAGAAACTTGCAAATAGCGCGGGTAATTTTTATATTAACGATAAGCCAACAGGCGCCGTTGTAGGGCAACAACCTTTTGGTGGTGCAAGAGGAAGTGGAACAAATGATAAAGCCGGAAGTATTTTAAATTTATATCGCTGGCTTAGTGCAAGAACTATAAAAGAAACTTTTAATCCGGCAGTAAATTATCGTTATCCTTTTATGCAGGAAGATGCCCCTAACCCTGCCCAGGGGGAAGGGGAATAAAAATACATGAAAACAATTCTTGATAAATATCAACTTCAAATTACAATCGAACGATTAGCTTACCAGGTAATTGAAAATTTTTCTGATCTTTCTTCTGTTGTTTTAATCGGCATTCAGCCACGTGGAATTTTTTTATCTGATAAAATTTTTGAGCAGCTTAATACAATTATCCCGGGTAATAAACTGCATTATGGCAAAATGGATATAACTTTTTACAGGGATGATATTCGTAAAGAATTACATAGTCCTAATCAAACAAATATTTCATTTTCAATAGAAGATAAAAATGTAATTCTTATTGATGATGTCTTACACACTGGCAGAACCATTCGTGCAGCATTAGATGCATTATTGGCTTTTGGACGTCCAAGAAAAGTAGAATTGTGTGTTCTTATCAACCGCAGGTTTAGTCGCCAATTGCCCATTCAACCAGACTATTGCGGTAAATCAATTGATTCAATCATTTCCCAAAAAGTAAAAGTAGAATGGGATAAGGATGAAGTTATCCTTTACTAATGTAAACGTGAATGGTGAATTGTGAATGGTCAATAATTCACCATTCACCATTCACAATTTTAGTTTAGCTTTGACCTTTAATGCAACTTTCTACCAAACATCTTCTGGGCATTAAAGATTTACAACTCTCCGATATTGAACTGATTCTTTCTACTGCGACACAATTTAAAGAAGTATTACAAAGGCCAATTAAAAAAGTGCCTTCACTTCGTGATACTACAATCGTGAATTTATTTTATGAAAATTCAACCCGAACAAGAATATCATTTGAACTGGCGGAAAAAAGATTAAGTGCTGATACATTGAATTTTTCATCTTCCAATTCTTCGGTGTCAAAAGGAGAAACTTTATTGGACACCGTAAACAATATTTTATCAATGAAAGTTGATATGGTTGTTATGAGGCACAGCGCCAGCGGTGCACCGCATTTTTTAGCAAGGCATATTCCGGCAGCAATTATAAATGCAGGCGATGGTATTAATGAACATCCTACACAGGCATTGCTTGATGCATTTTCTATAAAAGAAAAATGTGGTACTCTTGAAGGAAAAAAAATTGTATTGATTGGTGATATCATGCATTCAAGAGTTGCATTGAGTAATATTTATTTACTAAAAAAATCAGGGGCGGAAGTAATGGTGGCAGGCCCGCCAACACTTATCCCGAAATATATAAGCAAAGCATTTGATATACAAGTTGAATACAATCTTAAAAAAGCATTGCAATGGTGCGATGTTGCTAATGTGCTTCGCATACAATTGGAAAGACAAAACCAGGTTTTATTTTCTTCACTTAGGGAATATAATCTTGCTTATGGTGTAAGCAAAAAAATATTAGAAAGTATTAATAAAGAAATTGTGATTTTACATCCCGGGCCAATTAACAGGGGAGTAGAAATAGATAGTGACGTAGCAGATTCAAAACAATCTATCATTTTGCAACAGGTAGAAAATGGAGTAGCTGTTAGAATGGCTGTGCTTTATTTGCTTAGCAATAAACAAAATTTTAATTAGATTATTTATTATACTTTCAGTACAAATTAAGTTTTATCATGGATAGAATTTGTTTATTCCCCGGCACATTTGATCCCGTTACACTTGGTCATACAGATATTATTAGCCGGGCTCTTCCTTTGTTTGATAAACTCGTAATTGGCATTGGCCGCAACAGTAATAAAACTGCTATGTTTTCTGAAGAGCAAAGATTAAACTGGCTAAAAGGAATTTATAAAAACGAATCAAAAATTTCAGTGCTTGCTTATGATGGATTAACGGTTACTTGCTGCAAATCCATTGGCGCTGATTTCATTCTGAGAGGAATACGTTACGTTAATGATTTTGAATATGAAAAAGGAATTGCTGATATGAATAGAAGTTTGGAAAAAGTAGAAACAATTTTTTTAACCTGTCTTCCAGAATTTACATCAGTTGCGAGTACGCTTGTCCGTGATGTTATTCGTAACGGTGGAAATGTTTCTCAATTTCTTCCGGATATAGTAAAAAAAGCTATTAAATAAAATGTCAATCTGGTTTGATAAATATATAACCCTTCTTAAGATAAAAGATTTTGGCAAAAGCTCTATTGCCAATTATCTGGAAATGGAGTGGGTAGAAATTGGCGATGATTTTCTAAAAATGTCAATGCCTGTTAACGAGCGTGCAAGGCAGGCCTATGGCGTATTGCATGGCGGCGCTTCTTGCGCTTTGGCAGAGACAGTTGGAAGCATTGCATCTGCACTGGTAATAGATATGAGTAAATTTTATTGTGTAGGACTTGAAATAAATGCCAATCACATAAAAAGCGTTACCGAAGGATTGGTAATAGGAAATTGTACTCCATTGCACTTGGGGAAAAGTACACATGTTTGGGATATAAAAATTTTAGATGAGAGTGAAAAACTAATTTGTATAAGCAGGCTGACAGTCGCAATAATTCCGGTAAATAAAATTATAAACAGTAAAATGAAAATTGATTTGGCATGATGCCTTATGCATTTTTTAATACAGTTCTTATTGTAGGAAAAGAATTATCAAAATAATTTTTAAGGTCTTCTTTCTTTACCCACCTAATATCAGTAATGTCTTCTTCAACCTGCGGAATTAGTGATTCATTATCTTTTGCTGTCATTAAAAACCAATGCGATTCTTTAAGAATATGTTTTCCAAATTCAACATAAGTGTGATAGGTAATTTCAATTTCCTTTCCCGGTTTTATTTTTACTAACCCTGTTTCTTCCCTCACTTCTCTTAAAGCGCATTCTAATAATGTTTCATTAGCATCAAGTTTTCCTTTTGGAAGATCCCATTTTCCTCTCCTGAAGATCAGTAATATTTCACCGGATTTATTTTTTACTAATCCACCGCCGGTTTTTACCAGTTTAAAATGTTTGAAGAATTCTTTTTTTAATTTTTGTAGATCATTATGAAGAATAATTCCTGCATGGAACTCTGATTTATCAATTTCATGTAATAAAGATTTAACGGCAGCTGATGATAGTTCATCAATAAAAACAGCATCAGGATGATGCCTTATTTCATCAATTTCAGCGTTTGTTTTATCACATAGAAAAACAGGCTTATCACCAAAGTAAATAGTTATGCAGCTCATATATGTGTTCATTATCTTCGCAGCATGGACAATAAAAAAGCAGTTGCTGAAAAGCTTTTACAAATTAATGTAATTAAATTAAGTGTTAATAAACCTTTTACATGGGCTAGCGGGTGGAAAAGCCCAATTTATTGTGATAATAGAAAAATTCTTTCTTACCCTTTTATTAGGGATTTTATTAAGTCGGAAATGTGTAATATAATTTTCCAATCTTATAGCAACGCTGATATGCTGGCTGGTGTGGCTACAGCAGGAATTCCGTGGGGTGCAATGGCTGCGGATCAATTAAAACTGCCTTTTATATACGTAAGGCCTAAGCCAAAAGAACATGGTCTGGGAAACCAAATAGAAGGATTTTATGAACCAGGAAAGAAGGTAGCTATTATAGAAGATCTTATTTCAACTGGTAAAAGTAGCTTGCAGGTAACTCAAGTTTTAAGAAATGCCGGACTTGAAGTTGTAGGAATGATCTCAATCTTTAATTATTGCTTTAAAGAAGCTAAAGACTCATTTGAAAAAGCAGGAATAAAGGGCGACTCTCTTACTGATTATGATTCGCTTATTGCAGTGGCTATTGAAAGGCATATAATATCAAAAGAAGACCAGAATGCCTTGTTAAATTGGAGATCTGATCCTTCTAACTGGAATGTAAATTCTTAAATTCGTGTATAAATATTATTTTTATTTATGAGAACTATAATTCTAAGTGCCTTATTATTGACTTCGCTGTCACTCACATCTTATGCTCAACAAAAAGCGGTTCAAAAAGCGGTAATACAAACACCCGGAGTTCAATGCGAAGCTTGTAAAACAAGAATTGAAAACAGATTGATACATGAAGAGGGAATTTCTTCAGTAAAAGCTGACTATAGAAAGCATACTGTAACTGTTGTGTGGTACACCGATAGAACCAACATTGAAAATATAAAAACTGCTTTAGCTAATCTGGGCTATGATGCCGATGATGTTACAGCGGATGCGGATGCATATAAAAGGTTACCCATAACCTGCCGACATAGTTCCATACCTAAAAAATCTTAAATTTTGTCTTTTTTTAGAAAATAGAGAAAGTTTCCTTGCTTTCATAACTAACCGGGAAACTCATAAATACATTCGCCTTTCCAACTTTTACTTTCCCTGTTAATTTAACTAATACTTCTTTTCCTATTAATGTATTCCAGGCATTTTTATAAATATTGCTCATATCTACATCAAACTTTACCGGAAGGCTAAAAGTATCTCTCCTCGGAATACGTATAAGCGTGTCAAGTGAGCTATGCCCCAGCAAATTTCCATCTATAAAAATATCGAGATCACTGCTTCTTAATTGCATTCCAAAATTATTGGGATTATAATATTCTATCTCCAATTTAACCGAGGAGTTATTGAAGCCCAGCTTCTGAATTGAGAAATTATGATAAGTTTTATATTCTAAAGCCTTAGGAGAGGTGCATGACATAATTACTGTAATTAACATTAAACTGTAAAGAATTTTTTTCTCCATTTTTTGAGTAATCATTTTTAAAGATAGTATTTTTTAAACTAAAATTATTAGTATTCTTTCGAAAAAGGATTTAAAACTATCTACTAATTATGATAGTATAAAATAAAAACCATATTTTGCTTACTTTAAGTATATTATGTAGCTTAACTATTTATTTAATAACTATATTTTAGAATGAATTTATTAATTGAAATCTATAGCAAGCTATTCTTTAAAAAGTTGTCAATACGTCATGTTTTATAATTGAATAATGTTGTTTATCAATTGATTATAATTTATATTAGTAATTTAATATCATATATAATTTTTTATATTAAACTTATTGATATGAATAACGTTTATTATTATTTTTTTTTAGCTTTATTATTTTTAGTGATATTTATTTATAACCCTTCAATGATAAAATGGCAGAGATCTTAATTTTTGCCAATAGTTTGATTGAAAATTTGATATTATTTAAATTTTCTGGAAATGCGTTGCATATTTAAAAGAAAAGAAGGTTTATTTCGAAAATCATTTTGAAAATTATTTAAAGAAACAAATGCTTTGTTAGATGATTGATAAAATTACAAATACAGTAATTTTACGGTATTGTATTTTCAGAAATTGTACTCTATGTTTGCATCGTGATTGAAATGTTTGTTACCTCTAACCCAATCCTCTTTCCCGAATTACCTAACTGTTTAATGATCCTTTTCCAGAAATTCCTGAGTATTTAACTTAGAAACCTAAAACAAGAAAATGAATAAAAACTCTACACCCGTAGGTAAGAGACTTATAATGCTTACCATCTCATATCTGTTCTTAAGTTTCGTCGCCCAGGCGAAAACAGTTGTGAATCTCAATCCGATTCAATTTAAATCTGGCTTTGAAGTTAATAAAGACAGTGTTATATCATCTTATACTTATCATACTTTCAACATTGCTGGTAATACAACATCAGCTGATTTATTTTGGGTTGCAGATTCTGAATTGCAAAATGATCATTATGAAGTTGAAAGAAGTTTTGATATGAATAGTTTTAAAACGATAGGCCTGGTTTTGGGGCCTGTAAATTCCGATGGCCAATTAAGCCAATATGGTTTTAGAGATGATGCTAAGGATATTAAGAACCATGATGTAGTCTATTACATGTTAAAACAAGTTGATATAGAAGGAAAAGTTATTTATGGCATTGTAAAGACATATAAGTTTGAAAAACAAGGTAACTGTTCATAAAGAGCTAAATAGTAGAAATAATTCATAAAAAATATTTTTAAATACCATCCAATATTCATTGCGACCTAAACTATTAAAAAATAAAGCAATGAATGCAAAAAAATTACAACAATGTATAATCGTATTCTTAATTTTCTTATTGATACATTCGGTTTCCTTGGGTCAAACCCCGGTAACACAACAGGGCAAAGTAAACTATACAAGTTTTACTGTTAATGCCATTCAAAAAAGGATAATGATTGACTGGGCAACCGACAACAAAATACCCACTAATTATTTTGAGATACAGAGAAGCAAGGATGGAGTAAATTTTAAAACTATTGCTTTGGTTATGGGATCAGATCCAAAACAAATAAACTGTGATTGTTACGAAGGTTTTGATAAACCTGACGCAAGTACAAAAAAATATTTTTACCGGCTGAAGCATTTTGCAATGAATGGAGAAATTGAATTGAGTGAAACAAGGATGCTGGCTATAAACAAATAAATTTTAAAACTGATTTAAACTCGTTTTCTTTGGGGGTTACAGAACCTTATTGGTTCTTAACAAACGCCGCATTTCTATGCGGCTTTTTTTTATTACTTTGCCCCGTCAGTCCTAATTGAATTTCGTGGAATTTGCAAACACTTAAATTGAAGACAGTTTATAGTATTATCTTATATAAGAAAAAACTTCTTGAATGGAATTAAAGATTTTATTATGGAGTTTCACTTACCTCGATTGAAATGGTATTTTGCTGATTGTATTTTTCAGTGTTTTCTTTAAAAAGATATTGAAAAGATTTTTTTTCATTTAAACCTTTTGCAAGACCGGGAATATGATCAATAATAATTTTTATATTTTTTTTATTTGCAATTAATGCAACGCTTTTTTTCTTAGGGCATTCTGTGGGTTCTTCCTTACAATTATTATCTGGGGCAAAATTATTATCGGAAATAAAATAATAATTATCAGGTATGTTTCTGCTAAATTGTTTTTTCCATTTTTTATATACCTGTTGAACCTTTTGATTATTTTCATCTATTAAAGTAAGTTCTTTCTTACTAAGCGAGTCTTGTAAAAACATTTTACGATGCACTTGTTGTGAAAATTCTTTTGAATCGTACTGTTGCTGGCCTTTTATACTTTTTAATTTTAAAAGAGTAGCCAAAGCTTTTTCCTTGAAGAAGTCAGCATTCTCTTTTGCTGATAAGTTTTCAACATTTGCTTTTGAAAAATTTTCATTAATATCATTCTGAATTTTGTTCCAGTCAAGTGAATTAATTTCTTTATATGCTTGTTTCAAATTCTCATTCAATTTGTTTAAGTCAATTTTACTTAGGTTAATATTAAAACTCATATTTTGAAACGGGAAATTTGGAATATTGATAACACTGGGTAATTTTATATTATTTCCATCGAAAAAAAAGCGGGGTTGTTTTAAAATAGCGCCTGTTGCAAATTCACTTTTAGCTCTTGCTGTTAAAACATTTTGATCACCTGTATTCTCATCTTTTGTAATAGTAAAATTTTCGACAGGAATATCCTCCATATTGTTTTCTGTGAAATTGAGAGATTGGTTTTTTTGATTATGGAACTTTACATTACTTTTTTCGGAATTTTCAATTTTTTTATAAACTAATGTGGATGTTTTAATAGATGTTTTATAATTGGAAAGTGATTTATTTCCTTTTACTAAAACTTTAGCAGATACTGATTTTTTTTCAGGAGAAAGCCATGCCACAGAACAAAAAATACCTGTTACTAAAAGAAGCGCAAGTAATTTTTGCCCATAATTAAATTGTTTGGAAACAACGTGGCAATCAGTAATTCTTTTTATTCGTGACAATAATTGTTTTTTGCCTGAAACAGCCCCTATGGCCAGTTGCAGGTTATTTCTGCGTGATTTTTCAAGGCAAAGCAGCGCTGAAGCATAGGAGTGTGGATCATAACTGTATTGCAAAACAAAATCATCGCAACAATTCTCTCTTTCTCTTTTTATAACTTTTGAAAGCAGCAAGATAAACGGATTGAAAAATAAAATGGTTTCAATTACTGAAGTAATAATATTGATTATATAATCATTTCGTTTTATGTGGGATAGTTCATGAAGGATAATGGCCTCTAATTGCGATGCAGATAAATTATTGATGGATGCAACAGGAATAAGTATAACTGGTTTTATAAAACCAATGGTAGCCGGTACATCAATATGATGTGATATCCACACGCCGATTTTTTTTGTAATTCGCATTTGCTTAGCAACTTTATTTGCAAAAGTTTGAAGTTCAGCAGGCGGAATTAGTAAACGTTTATTAGCAATAAAATATACATACCTATAAGCGGCGAAAAGTTTTGCCATCAGGAAAAATAAAAGAAAAATATAAGCAACAGATAAATAGGGCAATGAATTTATTGCATAAGAAAGAATTGTTTGTATAAAGGAAGAATTGTGTGGGGATAATTGTGTAACATTATTAACAGGCAGTGCAGCAAGAGAAATTATTTTTTCTGTATAAAAAAATTTTGAAATAAAACTTGTAAGAAACCATGCAAATGCAAAAAATAAAAGTATAGTGCTCACATTGTTTTTGAACTTAGCAGACGCTGTTCTGTAAGCAGCATTTATAGTTTCATAAATGAGCCACATAATAAAACCCTGCCACAAGCTATTTAGAATAGCGCTGCCAAGCGCCTGGAGAAAAACTGAATGTTGCAATGTTTCAAAATCCATTTATCCATTTTTTAAACCATCAAGATACTTTTGAATTTCTTCTAATTCATTTTTAGAAGCTTTCTGATTACCTAATGCCTGCAATACAAGCTGCGTTGAAGAGCCATAAAATAATCCATTAATAATTTTATCAAGGAATTGTTTTTGCGTTTTAAGTTTGCTAACTGCAGGTTTATAAATATGTGTTTTGGCGCTATCATCCCTGGTTACAAGCTTTTTTTCAAACATTATTTGAAGCAACTTTAGAGTAGTAGTATATCCTGAAACCTTTGTTTTAGAAAGCTCTTCATGCACTTCACGAACAGTTGCCAATTCCTTCTGCCACAGTATTTGCAATATTTCCAATTCACTTTCTGTGGGCTTTATATTTTTTGTTATTGCCATAGTTACGACTTTATTCGTAGGCAATATACGAGTTTGTTCGTAACGATGGAAAATTTTTTTGATGAACGGTTAAAAAAACTTAAAAAATAATTTTTAGAAAGATTGAACAATGTTTACTATTATCTCAATTTTGTTTTCATCATTTTAGAACTTAAGTTCGTGTATTTAAAATAAATGCAATGAAAACAGAGGAGATAAAATTTAGTATTTCAATATATGATTCTATTGATGAATTAAATCAGGAAGATGCTTTTTTATTAAGCGAAGCCCGCTCCGTTACTCAATTTGCTTATGCACCGTATTCAAATTTTAATGTAGGCGCTATTGCTAAATTAGTGAATGGAAAAATAGTTGCCGGAACAAACCAGGAAAATGCATCTTATCCTGCAGGCTTATGTGCTGAACGGGTTTTGATGTCTTCTGCAGCATCACAATTTCCTGGAATTGGAATTAATACAATAGCAATAAGCTATAATAATCTTAAAGGAAAAAGCGATAAGCCCGTTAGTCCTTGTGGAATTTGCAGGCAGTCTTTTGCAGAATTTCAACAAAGAACAAAAAATCCTATTAGAATAATATTAAGTGGCATGGAAGGAAAAGTTCAGGTTATTGAAAATAGCGCATACCTTTTACCGTTAGTTTTCGGATCTGATGATATGAAGTGAAAACAGATTGAGCACTCAGATTTCAAGAATTAATAAATCTCATATTTTACAATTTACAGATCGTGGCTCACGGCTCATAGCTGATAGCTCCTATCTATCGCTAATTCAGCACTTTCAAACTTTGTTTAATAATTTCAATACAATCCATTATTTCTTCTTTTGTAATTATGAGTGGCGGCGCAAAACGAATTTTATCGCCATGTGTAGGCTTTGCCAAAAGCCCACTCTCTTTTAATTCCATGCATAATTTCCATGCAGCATCTGCATCATCATGTTTTATTTCTATTGCATTTAATAATCCCTTACCCCGAATTTCTTTTAAATATTTAGAATCAATTTTAAATAATTCTTCCCTAAACAATTTCCCCATTGCTTCAGCATTTACAGCCATATTTTCTTCTTTCAAGACTTCTAATGCAGTGATGGCAACTTTACAGGCGAGTGGGTTTCCACCATAAGTGCTTCCATGTTCGCCGGGTTTTATAGTGAGCATTATTTCATCATTAGCAAGAACGGCACTTACCGGCAAAGTTCCTCCGCTCAAGGCTTTTCCTAAGATCAAAATATCAGGACGAACATTTTCATGATCACAACAAAGCATGCTTCCTGTTCTGCAAAGGCCTGTTTGTATTTCATCTGCGATAAATAAAACATTGGCATCAGCACAATATTGTTTTGCTTTTGCCAAATAATTTTCATCTGGAACACACACACCAGCTTCGCCCTGAATAGGTTCTACAAGAAGACCTGCAACTTTCGGATCTGAAAGCGCTGTTGCTAAAGCAGGTAAATCATTATAAGGAATTATTTCAAAGCCGTCAAGATAAGGACCAAAACTTTTTTTTGCTAAAGGATCTGTGCTGAAAGAAATAATACCCAATGTGCGCCCATGAAAGTTGCCCGCACATACAATTATTTTTGCTTTGTTATCAGGTATTTTTTTTACTTCATATCCCCAATGTCTGCAAAGCTTTAATGCAGTTTCTACAGCTTCGGCGCCGGTATTCATAGGCAATACTTTATTGTAGCCAAAATAATTCGTTATGTATCTGGCAAATTCTCCAAGCGCATTAGTATGAAAAGCCCGGCTGGTAAGAGTAAGCTTTTGCGACTGATCAATTAATGATTGTATAATTTTTGGATGACAATGCCCCTGGTTAACTGCTGAATATGCACTTAAAAAATCATAATATTTTTTTCCCTCTACATCCCAAACGTAAACGCCTTTTCCTTTTTCAAGTACTACAGGAAGCGGATGATAATTGTGAGCGCCAAAATTTTTTTCGAGATCAATAAAATAATCTGTTTGCGAAGCAATGGTTTGTAATGACATAAAAATACTTTGAAAAAATAAAATAAAAATTAAAACAAAAAAGAGAAGTAATTATGGGACGATATGGTTACATCTTGTGATCGAGAAAATCAAGATTGAGTCCTAAGAAAGATTGTATGTAAATAAGATTGTTCAAAAATGAAATACTTTATGAAGCAAAGGTATAATTTTTTATTGGCTCGAAATTAAATTGAAGAATTAAAAACCATAAATTTTTTACTGAAGATTTAATGTATGCATGTATTGCAATATCTCATTCGGTTGCATATATTTTGTTTCTTTTATTTTCTTATACCGTTTATTGACAGAGGAATGATTTAAAACAAAATCAGCCCATTGATATAAAGCCCAGCCCAGCCCATGTCTTATGGCAGATTTATCTGTACGTAATTCAATTTTAGTTCTTTGTTTTATTATCAAATAACTAAGCCCCCACCAAGCCATATCAAAAAAGCTGCGTCTTTTAAAATCAGCAACGTGAGCAAGTTCGTGTCCGATTACTGCAACCTGCGCATTAAATGGAACGCTCTTTAATAAAAATCCTGTTTTAAGAATATCACTATTGATATAAATGACATACTGCTTATTAATTTTTTTAAAAATTGATATAAAAGTTACGGTTGTTCGCGCGGTACTGTTTATTGTTGAATATTTAAACCTGATATGTTCATTCAATAATTCCGGGTAGTATGAGAGTGCTATCAAAGATTGCAATTCAAACTCATTAAGTAATTTCTTTTTATTCCCATAAATATTTTTTAAAGAATCAATATTATAGATAAATGATTTGGTTGAATCTAATTGTGCAATCAGCTTTAAGGAAATAATACAGAAGAAAAATATCAGAAATAATTTCAGCAATTCTTTTAAGGTAAAGTTCTTATAAAATCAATTAAGATCAATTAATCTATTAAAGTAACCGGGTTTAAAAGAATAATTTATGTTTTCATTTTTCTTGAAAATTCCAAAAATGGTACTTCCGCTTCCACTCATAGATGCATATACTGCACCATTTGCATACAGTTCATCTTTAATTTTTTTCAAAGCCGGGTATTTTTCAAAAGCAAAATTTTCAAAATCATTTTGTAATTCATCTTTCCATGTTTCAATAGGCTGTTGAATAATTTCTTTAATTTTTTTTGCAGGAACTGTGCGCTTAATTTCTTTAAAAGCATTTCCTGTATTGATGTGTATGCCAGAATGTATTAATAATATTTTATATTCTGAAAGTGAAATATTTGCAGGCTCCATTTTTTCACCGCGGCCGGTTGCAAAACAAGGTTTATTTGTAAGGAAGAACGGACAATCACTGCCTAACTGTAAGGCATACCCGAAAAGTTGCTCACCGGGAATATTAAGATTGAATTTTTTATTAAGTAATTGTAATAGGAAAGCTGCATCTGAAGATCCACCCCCAAGGCCGGCTCCCAAAGGAATTACTTTGTGCAGATGCATTTTTACTTCAGGCAGTTTAAGATAATTTTTTTTTAAAAGATTCCAGACTTTCATGCAAAGGTTTTCTGATTGTCGTCCTGTAGAAATTCCCGTAATCGTTAGTTCTGTTTTATTATCTGAAGCGGGAGTAATTTCTAAAACATCATTTAAATAAACAGGATAAAAAACGGTTTCAAGATCATGAAAACCATCATCTCTTTTACGAAGTATGTTGAGGCCAAGATTTATTTTACAATTGGGAAATGTTATCAAGTAAGGTATCAGTTAAAAGGTATAAGTTATCAGGGAATTCTAAGGATAGTATCTCAATCTAAAATCGCCAATCATTTTTTATTATTTGCCTTTGAGGTTAGGGCTATCAACTGATCTTCCTGCTTTTAATTTCATCTCTTATAGAAGCGGCTTTTATATAATCCTCCTGCTCCAGCACTTCTTTCAATAAATTTTCAAGTTCTGGAATTGATAATTTTTTTAGATCATCGCTGTTAGCATCAGAATGAGAAACCACCACTTTTTTCTTTTTATCATCTTCTTCCATTAAAATACCTGCACTGTCAAGAATGTTATCGTAAGTGTATATCGGACAACCAAAGCGTACAGCCAGTGCTACAGCATCAGAAGTGCGGGAGTCAATTTCTACCGTGTCGTGTTCAGTAGAACATACTAATTTTGAATAAAAAATTCCTTCCTGTAAATCATTAATAATTATCTCATGAAGCTCCACATTAAAAGCCAGCATAAAATTTTTCATTAAGTCATGTGTAAGAGGACGACTGGGCTGCATTCGTTCCAGAGCTACTGCAATAGCCTGTGCTTCAAAACCGCCGATTACAATGGGCAAGCGGCGCAATCCATTTACTTCACCCAATACAACTGCATAAGAATGCGTTTGCGTAATACTATGAGAAAGGGCAACTATTTCCAATTCTATTTTCTTCATACCATTCCCTGTATTTTATGAATTTGTTATTGGCAAATATATAAAAATTAACGCCTACTAATAAATGAAAAAAAGGATAAGAATATTATAAAGACCAAAATGAATTTCATCAAACTGTAAAGATTAAGTTCCTTTTAATTTTTTTATTGCAATAGTAATTTTTGGAACTACTTCAAAAGCATCTCCAACTATTCCATAATCTGCCGCTTTAAAAAATGGAGCTTCCGGATCTTTATTAATTACAACAATTATCTTGCTTCTGTTAACTCCCGCAAGATGCTGAATGGCTCCTGAAATTCCAATAGCGATATATAAGTTTGGTGCTATGGTAAGGCCCGTTTGCCCTACATGTTCATGATGAGGCCGCCAGTCACTATCACTTACCGGGCGGCTGCAGGCTGTCGCAGCGCCGAGAGCCTTGGCGAGGTCTGTTACTATTTGCCAGTTTTCAGGTCCTTTCAATCCGCGTCCGCCACTTACTACAATTTCTGCTTCTGCCAACGGCACTTCGCCGACTACCTTATTTACTTCTTTTACTTTTACTTTTGATTGAGGAATCTCAACTGATAGTTCTGAAACTTTTGCAGTTCCATCTCCTTCGGTTATTTTATAGGCGTTGGCATTTAATGAAATTATTTTTATATCAGTCTTAATAGAAACGTTCGCAGATGCTTTTCCGCTGAAAACATTTTTCTTTACAATAAAGCCATTACTTGTTTCAGGTAATGCAATGGCACCGGAAACCAGTCCTGCTTTCAATCTTACTGATAAGCGCGGAGCAATTGCCTTTCCATTAAAATTGTTTGAAAAAATAATAACAGCAGCGCTAGTAATTTTTACTGCTTCAGCAATTACATGAGTAAAAGCTTCATCATCAAAATTATTGAGCGCTTTATTTTTTACTGTATGTATTTTTTTTAATCCATATTTGCCGAGAGCCGAAAGATCATCATTTACATTTCCCAAAACAATTCCTTCTGCAGAAGTGTTCATTAATTCTGCAACTTTTGCACCATAAGATACAGCTTCAAAAGAACTCTTTTTAATATGCCCTTCACTTTGATCAAGAAAAATTAATACCATTGTATATAATTAAGAATTAAAAATTAAATTCTAAAAATGAAAGCTTCCTTATCCCCTGCGGGGTTAGGGGCTTTTAAAATACTTTCGCTTCTTCATGCAGTAATCTTACCAACTCTTCGGGATGATCTGCAGGAACTAATTTTACACCCGCTTTGGCAGCAGGTAAATCAAATGAATCTATTGAAGTAAGCGTATCTGCCGGTGTAGCTTCTACCACTTTCAAGGGTTTTGTTCTGGCGCCCATAATTCCTCTCATGTTTGGTATTCGTTGTTCTGCCATTCCCTTCTGGCAGCTAACTACTGCAGGGAGGTTTACAACATCAACTTCTTCTCCGCCTTCAATCTCACGGTTAACCGTAGCCGCAGTTCCTTCAAGAGTAAATTTCGTAGCAAGAGAAATATAAGGCAAGCCTAATAATTCAGCAAGCATTCCGCCAATAGAGGAACCGTTATAATCAATCGTTTCCTTTCCTGTAAAAATGAGATCGTAATTATTTTGCTTAGCTATTTCTGCAATTTGAGAAGCGATATAAAAACTATCGTGACTATTGCTGTTTACACGAAATGCTTCATCACCACCAAGCGCAAGCGCTTTACGAATTATGGGATCAGCATCTGCAGTGCCAACATTTATTAAATGCAAAATAGTTGAGGGATCTGCTTCTTTTAATTCAATAGCTCTTACCAATGCGTACCATTCATCATAAGGATTTAAAATGAATTGAACACCAGCTTCAGCAAATTTCGTATTGTTATCTGTGAAGGCTATTTTTGCCGTTGTATCAGGCGTTTTGCTGATGCAAACAAGTATCTTCATTATTTTTATTTTTTTGGAGGTGCGAAGATACTAAGGAAAGAAAAAGTAAAAAATTATTTGATGGATAGAATTGAAAGGCTGAAAGAATATATGAAAACGGCTGACAAAGATAGTTTTCTGCAACATGCGCTGGCATTGGAATATATTAAAATCGGGAATAATGAGGAAGCAAAAAAATTGTTTAATGAAATTCTAAAAAGAGAGCCAACATACATTGGTTCTTATTATCATTTAGGTAAATTGCTGGAAAGAATTGGCGACAATGCAAAGGCATTAAGAGTATATAAAAGAGGGATGGAAGTGTCAGATGCTGCCAAAGATCATCATTCTTACAGTGAACTCCAGGCGGCTTATGAAGACCTTGAAGATCTTGAAACAGAATAATCCACACTATAAGAATGTCCCTTCTCAACACATTTATTGATAATATTCAGAAAGAAAATCTTTTTCAAAAAGATGATAATTTATTATTGGCGGTAAGTGGTGGAGTAGATTCAGTTGTTTTGTGTGAATTATGTAACCAAGCCGGATTTCATTTTGAAATAGCACATTTCAATTTTCAATTAAGAGGAGAGGAGAGTGAAAGAGATGAAAAGTTTGTACAATCTATTGGTGAAAAATATGCAGTAAAAGTTTTTATAAAAAAATTTGCTACTGAAGAATATGCTGAAAAAAATAAAATCTCTATACAGGTTGCTGCACGTGAGTTGAGGTATGAATGGTTTCACGAGTTATTGAATGAAGTATCGGGTATTGTTCCCCCTTCGGGGGTTAGGAGGCTTTTAACGGCTCATCATGCTAACGACAACGTTGAAACGCTTTTGATGAATTTTTTTAAAGGAACTGGCATCAAGGGTTTGCAGGGAATTCTTCCAAAACAAAATAAAATTATCAGGCCATTATTGTTTGCAAAGAAAGAAGAGATTTTAAATTTTGCCAATGAAAATAATTTATCTTTTGTTGAGGATTCTTCCAATATAACGGATAAGTACACACGAAATTATTTTCGTAACCAGTTAATTCCATCAATTCAAAAAGTTTATCATGAGGTTGAACAAAACTTAATAAACAATATAGAAAGGTTTAAAGAGATAAAAATATTATACCAGCAATCTATCGATCTTCACCAAAAAAGATTATTAGAACAAAAAGGAAATGAAATACACATTCCTGTTTTGAAATTGCTGAAAACACAACCTTTAAAAACTATCGTTTATGAAATTATAAAAGAGTATGGCTTCACTGCACATCAAACAGATGAAGCGCTTCATTTATTAAAGAGCGAAAGCGGAAAATACATTTCATCATCTACACATAAAATCATTAAAAACCGTAACTGGCTTATAATTGCGCCAATCAATACTGTAGAGGCAAACCATATTTTAATTAATGAAGATGATAAAGAAATTGATTTTGAATTGGGCAAATTAAGAATTAAGAATTATGAATTAAAAATGGAGAAGCCGATTTCTTCAAATCTAACGGTTATGCTGGATGCTGATAATATTACTTTCCCTTTGTTGCTGCGGAAATGGAAACAGGGAGATTATTTTTATCCGTTGGGAATGCAGAAACCATCTGGTGCATTAGCAAAAAAGAAACTGAACAAATTTTTCAATGATCAAAAATTATCGCTGACCGAAAAAGAAAAAGCATGGGTGATTGAAAGCAATAAAAAAATTATCTGGGTTGTTGGCAAAAGAATAGATGGTCGATCTAAGATTACAGGAAAGACCAAAAATATAATTGAACTAAGCCTGGCCAAAAATAATTGAGATTGCTTCGGCGCATCAACTCTAGTTTGAATTCAAAAGTTTATTCATGCGCCTCGCAATGACGCTAAAACTAAGCCTAAATTGAATTTGCTTTTAAACCAAAATTTTACATCATCAATAAAGCTGGCCACAATATCAGTGTTTGAATAAAGTTTAGTTGCAATAATAATAAATGCCAATCCAAAAAGTGCTCCCCAAATGTGTGCAGAGTGATTAATGTTATCTCCGCCGCGTTTATCCATATAAAATGAAATGAGTAAATACAAAGGCCCAAAAATAAAACCCGGAATTATAGGTGGAATAATAAAAAATCCTATTTGCGTTAAAGGAGAAATCATTAACCCTGCAAAAACCACGGCTGATACTGCACCGGAAGCGCCAAGACTTCGGTAATTCTGGTTATGCTTGTTTTTAAAATAAGTGGGAAGCAGGCATATAATTAATGCAGCCACATACATAAGAACCAGCGCTGCTTTACCATACACACCAAAATAACTAACAAAGGTAGGCTCAACAAGCCCGTTGGAAAAAAGATAAAACGAAATCATATTAAATGCAAGATGTGCGATATCTGCATGAATAAATCCACATGTTACAAATCGGTAATACTGTTTATTTTCAGTAACTGCAGGGGGATAAAATATAAGATCATCAATCACTTTTTGTGATTTGAAACCTGCAAACGAAACAAGGGCAGTAATGATGGTTATTATCAGCGTAACAGACATTAAATAAAATTTATAGCATCAAACATACAGATAAACTAAGAATGATGATATTTTTCATTACGGATAATGGTGCAGACACGATAAACCTGTTCTGCAAGAATAAGTCTTACAAGCTGGTGAGGAAAAACTAATTTCGATAAGCACCACCTGTATTTACATTTATCAAGAATTGTTTTGTGAAGCCCATAAGCACCGCCAATTAAAAAAATAATATTCTTTACACTTTCATTTGCTTTTTGCTCAATAAAACCTGCAAGGTCTTTAGAATTCCATTGCTTTCCATTCTCATCTAAAGCTACCAATACATCACCAGGCTGAATGGCATTGAATAAAGTGGTTGCTTCGATTTTTTTTATTTCTTCTTCAGTTGAAGAAGCTGCATTTTTTGCGGAAGGAAAAATTTTCCATTCAACAGGATAATAATTTGAAATTCTTTTGGTAAATATTTCAATGCCTTCTTTTACATAAGTTTCATGCGTTTTACCCACCGACCAGAAATAAATTTTCATAATTTTATTTATAATGCAAGATGCTAAAGATTGCCTTGAACAAATTATTTATTATTTTTGCCGCCCCATTGGCCTCGTAGCTCAATTGAATAGAGCATCTGACTACGGATCAGAAGGTTATAGGTTTGACTCCTATCGAGGTCACTAAAAATCAAGCAGTTATGAAGTAAAATTTATAGCTGCTTTTTAATTTGATACATGATTTGATACATACTTTTTTCAACCATTTCTTGATTATTAACAAAGCAGAAGCATTCATAAATAAAAAATGGGAACTACTTTGCAAAGGTTCATCCGTTGGAAATAAACGGATACAAATGTTTAAAAAAATAACAACAAAAAAAATCCGGTTAACAATTACAGAATCTATTGCGCAGCCGCAGATTTATTCTTTTAAAATTTATAATGTGCCTTTGGACAGCACAGTAAGAAATTAATACAAAATGAAAATACGCAAACCTTTTGCTATTCTTACCTTCATGCTTATTTCATTTGCAGTAAAAGCACAAAAAATGCCTAATATTATTTTCTTCCTTGTAGATGATATGGGCTGGCAGGATACTTCAGTTCCTTTCTGGGATAGTACCACTTCTCAAAATAAAAAATTCCATACGCCCAATATGGAAAGGCTGGCAAAACAATCTATGAAGTTTACAAATGCTTACGCTAATTCAATATGTACGCCATCAAGGGTAAGTTTGATGACGGGGATGAATGCAGCGCGACATAGAGTTACAAATTGGACAGCGTATAAAGACCAGGCCGTGGATGCGAAAGACAGCCTATTAATAATTCCTGATTGGAATGTAAATGGGTTATCACCAATACCGGATCAGCCAAAAAGCGTATATGTAACACCGTTACCACAAATTTTAAAAGACAATGGGTACTATACCATTCAATGTGGCAAAGCGCATTTCGGGGCCTACGCAACCATTGGAGCAAATCCGCTAAACCTCGGATTTGTAAAAAACGTAGGAGGCAGCGCCGCAGGTAATCCCGCATCTTATCTTGCTGAAGATGACTTCGGTTATGATCCTAACCATTTTAGATTGCAGGCAGACATTCCCAACATGACACAGTATTGGAAAACGCCAACTTTTCTTACAGAAGATTTAACGAAAGAGGCTATGCTGGCAATGGATACGGCACAATT
>JBBRTG010000017.1:0-65192 GCA_038244655.1 Chitinophagales bacterium | reverse complement strand
TCGTAAAGATTGTATAAAGGTTGCAGAGTTTTATATACCGGTAATTTTTTTTCATCACTTATTTTTAAAGAAGATTCAAACCTTTCCGCTGAAAAATTAGAAGCACCAATGTACCTTACTTTTCCTGCCTTAATTAGTTCATCATAAGCTTCAAGCGTTTCCTCAATTGGTGTTAGAGGATCGTCTTTATGCGATTGATACAAATCAATATAGTCGGTTTGTAATCTTTTCAGCGAATCTTCAGCTGCTTGCAAAATGTATTTTTTTGATAACCCTTTTTTCTCAGTTGCAATCTCCCATCCAACTTTAGTAGCGATGATCACATCCTTCCTTTTACTATTTTTTTTCATCCAGTTACCAATGATAGTTTCAGATTCACCCCCCTTGTTACCGGGTTTCCAAACTGAGTATCCATCAGCAGTATCAATGCAATTAAAATTATTATTCGTAAAAACATCTAATAGATTGAAAGAAGTTTTTTCATCAATCGTCCAGCCAAAAACATTGCCGCCAAATACCAATGGTGCAATTTCCAAATCTGTATTTCCTAATTTTCTTTTTTCCATTTTCTGTTATTTTAGTTAGTCCCAGCAAAAACCTTGCTTAACATAATTCATTTTTATCAACCTGCATTAATTTAATTTAGCATTTGATTTGTACATTGTGATTACACAATTTGTATTAGCGCTGAAAATATTTTATGAGTAAAAAAATGGGAAAGAAAAAACCTGCATCCCTGGTGAAAGGAGTTTTAGAAATTACACGGTCGGGTATTGGTTATGTAATTGCAGAAGGAAGAGAAAATGATCTATTGGTGAGGCCGAATGATTTTAATAAAGCAATGCATGGCGATACTGTGAGAGTGAAAGTGAAAGAATCGAATGGCAGGCGTGCTGAAGGCGTGGTGCAGGATGTAGTTGAAAGAAAACAACTGGAATTTATCGGTGATATTGAAGTCAGTGAGAATTTTGCTTTCTTTAAAGCTGACAGTCAAAAACCAATGCCTGATTTTTATATAAGCATTCAAAACCTTAATGGTGCAAAAAACAATGATAGGGTAGTGGTGAAATTTCTTAATTGGGAAAAGGGAGAAAAAAAACCGGAAGGAGAAGTAGTAACAGTGTTACAGGCCAAAGACAGGAACGATATGGCCATGAAAGAAATCATTATTCAAAATGGATTTCCTTTAGAGTTTTCTAAAATTGTTTTGGATGAAGCAAATGTATTAAGTGATATAATTTATGAAAGTGAATTAGCAAAAAGAAGAGACTATCGCAATGTACTTACTTTCACCATTGATCCTGCAGATGCTAAAGATTTTGATGATGCACTTTCCATAAAAAAACTTGGGAAAGATGAATATGAAATAGGTGTGCATATTGCAGATGTAAGCCATTTTGTAAAGCCTTCTACTGCTCTTGATGATGAAGGTTATGCAAGGGCTACAAGTGTTTATCTTCCAGATCGTGTGAACCCGATGCTTCCGGAAAAGATTTCAAATGAGCTTTGTTCGCTGCGGCCTAATGAAAATAAATATACTTTCTCTGTAATTTTTAAAATAAATGATAAAGGAAAAGTAAAAGATTATTGGCTTGGCAAAACTTTTATTTACAGCGATCATCGTTTTAATTATGATGAAGTGCAGGAAATAATTGAAGCTAAAAGTGGAAAGTATAGTGAAGAAATTTTATGCCTGAATAATTTTGCAAAACATTTCAGGAAAGATAGATTTAGAAACGGCGCTATTAATTTTTCTTCAACAGAAGTAAAATTTCAATTAGACGAAAATGGAAAGCCAATAGGAATTATTATAAAAGAAAGTAAGGAAGCGCATCAGCTTATTGAAGAATTTATGCTGCTGGCTAATAGAACAGTTGCTACACATATTTCTAAAATAAAAATCAATAAAAAACCGATACCATTTCCATACCGCATTCACGATACTCCCGATGAAGAAAAATTAAAACCCTTTGCAGCATTTGCAAAAAAATTCGGTTATAAGTTTGACATGAATAATGAAGCCGAAGTGGCAGCATCTTTTAACCAATTGCTGAAAGATGTGCATGGAAAGCCTGAGCAGCATGTGCTTGAGCAACTCGGCATACGTACAATGGCCAAAGCAATTTATACTTCAGAAAATATAGGACATTACGGATTGGGCTTTGAAAATTATTGTCATTTTACTTCTCCTATTCGCCGCTATCCCGATGTGATGGTGCACAGGATTTTGCAGGATGTGCTGGAGAAAAATATTCAGTTCGATAAAAAAATGGAAGATAAATGCAAACATTGCAGTGCAAAAGAAAGAGCTGCCATGGATGCAGAGCGGGCTGGGAATAAATACAAGCAGGTTGAATTTATGCTCCATAAAGTGGGTGAAGATATGGAAGGTGTTATAAGTGGCGTGGCCGCATTTGGTTTCTGGGTAGAAACGGTAATTGAAAAATGTGAAGGGTTAGTATCGGTAAGAGATCTTTCAGAGTATGATGACTTCCGGCATGACATTACAAATTATGCATTGGTGGGACTTCGTACCGGCAAAAAATTCAGGATGGGCGATAAGATACAAATTAAGCTGGTAGCGGCTAACCTGGAAAAACGGCAACTTGATTTTGAATGGATACCCGGTGTGGGAAGTTTAAAAGCAAAGGCTGTGAAATCGAAGAAAAAAATAAAATAATTGTTCAATTGTTATGTTGTTGAATTGTTATTGAGCATTGTAGAGTAAGTAATAATTTTAATAATTTAATAATAAAATAATTTGATGAACTCTTACCAGCATTTATCACAACTTTTTGAAGAAAAATTTAATATTCGTCATTTTGCAGCACAGCCGGGAAGATTGTATGATGCATCACAATACTTACTAACGCTTGGGGGTAAACGCATTCGGCCTGTGATGTGCCTTATGGGAAATGAGCTGTTTGATACTATTAACCCCGATACCTATCATGTAGCTACTGCAATTGAGCTTTTTCACAACTTTACTTTGGTGCATGATGATATAATGGATAAAGCGCCGTTGCGCCGCGGTATGCAAACAGTACATACAAAATTTGGGGAACCCACAGCATTGCTTGCCGGAGATGTAATGCTGGTGGCCGCTTATGAAAACCTGAATAAAATAAGCACCACGCATATACACCAGGTGCTTGAAATATTTAATGCAACTGCCAAAAAAGTATGCGAAGGCCAGCAGCTTGATATGGATTTTGCCCAAAGGTCACAAAGGACTCCTCTGGAGGCTCCTTCCGGAGAAAATATAGAAAATGTAAGCTTTGATGAATATGTAACAATGATTTGCCTTAAAACATCGGTATTGCTTGCAGGCAGCCTGCAAATAGGATCTGTGCTGGGAGGAGCAGGACTTGGCAACCAGGAACATTTATATGAGTTTGGTAAAAATATTGGTATTGCATTCCAGGTGCAGGATGATTATTTAGATGCGTTTGGTGATCCTATAAAATTTGGGAAGAAACCCGGGGGTGATATCATAGCCAATAAGAAAACATTTTTACTCATACAAGCTATGGAAGCGGCTTCATCATCTCAACAAAAGGAGTTGTTATATTTAATGCAGGGCAATGATGAAAATAAAATTAATCGTGTGCTTGCTATCTACAAAGCCTGTAATGTAGATGAATGGGCAAAAGAACTGAAGCAAAAATACATGTCGGTTGCAATGGAGCATCTTGAGGAAATGGCTGTCCTGTCTTCACGTAAAAAACCGCTTGAAGAACTTGCACATTATTTATTGGACAGAGACTCTTAAAAAATTAAAAATTATTACCTGTAAATCAACCTAACGGTATAGATTAAACGAAATATTTACTGCTTATTTAATAATTATGCCCAAGCCATTTTTGGCTGTATAAAATACAATCACTTTAAATTTTGGATGCTTGATTTTAGCATACAGTAAACCAAAAGCAAAAATAAAAAGTTGCAATTACCAGGATTAGTAATTACCTGATTTTGATAAAATAAAATATCATTTTTAAATTTACTTCTAATCTTAAATAGCAACCTTCTTTCTTTTTCCGTTATTTGCGTAAACGTAAATGTATGATACCATTTATTTGAATACTTGTCATGCATTTTTTTTAAAACATTTTTTGAATCCAAATTTTGATGGAAAGAAAAGATGAAGAATAGAAAAATATTTGCTATGAATTTCATGATACATAATTTAATGAATTAAGTCTTTTCTACAAATACTTTTAATGACTTACCAATAATATATGTCCATCCACCAGCGAAGCTTTCTCTTGCAAAATCCTTTTTATTTTGAGGGAATGTTTCCAGCCCTTCATGTGTTAATTTCAATTTTGTTTTTTGGCCTTCCGGAAATAATTCAAAGGTAACAAGCGAATTGCCTTCATAACCGTCGTAACGCCAGCTGTAGCTAAGTTTTTTTCCAGTGATTACTTCTTTTACCTGGCATAAATGTTTATAAGATATGCCTTCATTCGTTGCGGTAAATTGAAATTCAAAACCAACCTCGGGCTTAAATTCAGCAATATCAAAATACCATTGCTTCATTTGATTTTTGTCGGTGATTGCTTTCCATACTTTTTCTGCGGATGCATTGTAAGTTCTTTCAATTACAAAAGGTTCGTGCTTCATTTTTTCATTTTTATTATTTGTATGTAAATGCGGTTGATTATTTTTTCTTTCGCTTTGTTATTTTCTTTAGACTTGTTTTTCTTATTTTACTTTTTTTCGTTGCAATATTTTTTTTATTAAGAAATTTATCCAGTGCACCCAGCTTGGCCGCCCATAAAATGCGATGCTGCTCTATCCATTGTGAAACCTGGTTAAGCGACGCAAGGTTAACTTCACAATATCTTTCCCTGCCTTGTTGCCTGATTTCAATAAGCCCGCATTCTGTAAGAATTTTTATATGCTTTGAAATTGCCGGACGGCTTATGTTAAATTTTTCTGCTACCGAATTCAGGTTTAATGATTGTCGGGCAACCATGCTTATAATTTCTCTTCGAGTGGGGTCGGCTATCGCCTGGAAAACATCTCTTCTCATATATTTATGTAACTATTCGGTTACAAATATATGAAACCATTTGGTTACGAAATAAATTTATTTTTAAAAAAATATCCTGTTTTTTCTTTAACTTTAATAAGAAGGAAATTAAAACTGGTCTTACATGGAAAACCTGGAAAAAGGAAAGTTTTATGGTAATTCAAAAAAACAATTTCATATAGATGGATTAACTATTGTTGATTCGGAATTTTACCATTATAAAAGTTGTCCATGGCATTATCATCAAAATGCTCATTTTGCTTTTACTACCAAGGGAACTTTGACCGAAACACATAAAAAAACAAAATTTCAATTATCACCAGGTTGCTTATTATACAATCATGGTTCAGATCCTCATTTTAATGCTGATTATTCAGAAGTTGTATCTGCTTTGCATATTGATATAGATAATAAATGGTTTGCAAAGTATGATGTTAACCTCACGTCCATTAAAGGCGTGCAAGAAATTAAAAATCCTCTTTTAAAAAATATTTTTTATAACATATTTAAAGAAGTAAAATGTTTCGATACATCTCCTTTGGCAATTGAAAGCATGGTATTACAATCCTTAAATGAAATGCTAAGTGTAAAATGTTTGCAGACAATGAGAAAGCCTGACTGGATTTTTAAAGTAAAAGAATTATTGTATGAGAGGTATAATGAAAAACTATCGTTGGAAGAAATAGCTTTAATAATTAATATACACCCGGTTTATTTATGCCAGCAATTTCCCATTTACTTCCATTGCTCTTTTGGAGATTATATCAGGAAGATAAAAATTGAAAAAGCAGTCGAATTTATTTTTAGTAAACAACGCTACTCATTAACGGAAATTGCTTACGCCTGTGGCTTTTCTGACCAAAGCCATTTTATACGGATATTCAAAAAAAATATTGGTATTACACCATTTGCATTCCGCAGAATAAGCGGTTTTGCATAAACTCATAACCTTAATTCTGTTCTATTTTAAATGAATACATTATTGAACTTTGCATTTCAATATTTATTGATGATGAATGGAAAGTTTAATTTTTAATCAATCCGCAATATGGAACAACGCTATTTGCCTTCTTAGAATTTGGTGTGGTATTATTTTTATAAAGTATGGTTTATCTATTTTGCATGTTGCTTCAATAAATGATTTTGCCAACACACTTCAAACAGTAAATATTCCTTTTCCTTTGTTAAGTGCAGGGTTATGCAAGTCAACTGAATTTTTTGGAGGAATTTTACTGGTAATTGGCTTGTTTAAAAGAATTGCCTGCATCTTTTTAATCATAGATATGATTGTAGCAACTTTTGTATTTCATCACGGGCATGTGCTTGATAATGGACTTACCACTTTTCTTTTACTACTTTGTTTAATTACTATTTTTCTTACTGAAACTGATAATGTAAGTGTAGATTTTTTTATTAAAAAAATTAAAAAATAATTTTATGTATATAAATTCTTTTTCAATAAAAATTTTGGCGGGGTTCAGTATTTTAACTGCTATTATCATTTTTAGTTGTGCCAATTCATTAAAAAAAGATACTGCAGCATTTGAAGTCACAACGATAAAAACCGGCAAAGGTCCCGGTAGTGTGGAAGTAGCAGATTTTAATAAAGATGGCACGCCGGATATTGTAATTGCTGCGACTGATGATAATACTATTATAATTTTGCTGGGAAATGGTAAAGGGCAATTTAAAGAAGCATCCGGTTCACCATTTTTAGCAAATAAATCTCCCAATGATATTGTAATTGCAGATTTTAATAAAGATGGAAATTTAGATGTAGGAATTGTCAATACGGAAGTAAGCCAGCTTACAGTTTTATTGGGCAATGGCAAAGGGCAATTTCAGCAAGCTCAAAAATCTCCCTTTACAGTAAATGCCAAACCTCATACACATGGTATAGCAACAGGCGATTTTAATGGTGATGGAAATCTTGATTTGGCAACTGATAGCTGGGGAATAAATAGTGTGCTAATAATATTTGGAGACGGAAAAGGGAATTTTAGTAACGAAAAATTTTATAAAGTTGGTAACCGGCCTTATCAAAGATTAAGGGTTGCAGATGTAAATAAAGATGGAAAGCCGGATATTGTTACTACTAATCTGGAAGGCAATAATGCTACCGTACTTTTAGGAAAGGGAAATAAAAAATTCGTGGAATCACAAGGTTCTCCTTTTGCCGCCGGAGATGCTCCTTTTGGTGTAGCTATCGATGATGTGAATGGTGATAATAATCCTGATTTAGCAATAGTTAATTCTCCAACAATAACAGCAGAAAGCAAAGGAAAGGATGGGCTTACAATTTTGTCAGGTGATGGTTCAGGTAAATTTTTCCCAATAAAAGGTTCGCCGTTTGAAACAGGCAAAAGCCCCAGCCGTGTTGCCATTGGTGATATTGATGGCAATGCTATAAATGATATTGCATTAACAAACTATAATGATAAAAGCATAAGTATTTTTTATATGGATAAAAGCGGAGTTGCTGAAAGTAAAATCATTAAAGTTGGAAACCGGCCAGATGGTATTGCTATACATGATATGAATGGAGATGGAAAGAATGATATTATTGTAAGTAATTATGATGATAATACAATAATGATTCTTTTTAAAAAGTAGCAGACGTTAATGCGGTTTTTAAATGGGGTTGTCATAAATACTTGATTAATTCTATGGCAACAATTACCTTACTGTAAATATTTGAAATGAAAAAAATATTGTATGTAATTTTCTTCTTTATGTTAGCCACCACAGCAAATGCTCAACAAAAACCTGCGCGATTAATTATTCGCGGAGATGATATGGGCTATACGCATTCAGGAAATGAAGCATTGATTAAATGTTATAAAGAAGGTATTGAAAAATCTATTGAAGTTATTGTGGCATCGCCATGGTTTCCTGAAGCTGTAAAGCTGCTGCAACAAAACCCGGGGGTAGATGTTGGGGTTCATCTCGCCATTACCAGTGAATGGGAAAATATAAAATGGAGGCCATTATCAGATTGCGCGAGCCTTAAAAACAGTGACGGCTATTTTTATCCGTTTGTATTTCCTAATGAGAAATATCCTGGCCAATCTATAAAAGAAAACGCGTGGAAAATTGAGGATATCGAAAAAGAATTTCGGGCACAAATTGAAATGGCAATAAAAAAAATTCCACGCGTCAGTCACATTTCATCACACATGTATTGCACAGGAATTTCTGACGAAGTAAAAGCGCTTACAAAAAAACTGGCGAAGGAATATAAAATTGATATTGATCCGGAAGAAGATTATAAAACAATACCTGTGAGTTATGATGGGCCACATAAAACTTCGGCAGAAAAAATACAAAGCTTTATTAACATGCTTAATAAACTGGAGCCAGGCAAAACATATCTATTTCTTGATCATCCGAGCTTAGATAATGATGAGCTAAAAGCAGTCTGGCATATTGGCTATGAAGATGTGGCGAAAGACAGGCAGGGTGTAACAGACCTGTTTACGAGTGAAAAAGTAAAAGCGATTATTAAGCAAAAGGGCATACAACTTATGAGCTATAAAGATTTATTGCAGCAACAAAAATAATTTTTCAAATTAAACTATGAATGCAAAACAAGCTTACGACATTTGGTCGGCACAGTACGATACCAATGAAAACAAGACACGTGATCTTGAAGGAAAGATTTTAAGGCAGAAGCTTAATCATTATTCTTTTGACAAAGTATTAGAAATTGGTTGTGGTACAGGAAAGAATACCGAATGGCTTATTGCCAAAGCGCAACACATAACAGCAGTTGATCTTTCAGGCGAAATGCTTGCGAAGGCAAAAGCTAAAATACATTCTGATAAAGTAATATTTAAACAGGCTGATATCAACGAAGCGTGGATGTTTGCTAATGAGATGTATGAGCTGGTAATATGCAGCCTCGTTTTGAACACATAGAAAATCTTGAACACGTTTTTCAGCAAATAGCAGTGGTGCTACGTTCAAGTGGATATTGCTACATTGGCGAGCTTCATCCTTTCAAGCAATATTCTGGCACTAAAGCAAGGTTTGATTTAGATGAACAAAGAAAAATTGTTGATTGTTATACTCATAACATTTCTGATTTTGTAAAAATTGCTGCCGCCTGCGGGCTTGCACTTATTGATATTGATGAACATTTTGATGATGATAACAGGAAAACTTTACCAAGAATATTGACACTTATTTTTAGAAAATTATGACGACAGTCCCAAATTTATATGGGGATAAATATAATAAAGAAGTAATAAGAGCCAGTCTTTATACTCTTTTTTCCACAAAATATAATCTTTACTTTTTGTCAACAAATATTAGCCGTAAGTTTGCATGACCTCACGGATTATTTAATTTCAATTTCCTTCCGCCGGTCACTTTTTAAAAGGCATTCAATTCCAAAATAATTTTTTTGCATTCAGTTTATTTATTGTTGTGCAGCATTTATTTTTTTTGAATGACAAATTAATTTTTAAATAAATATTTAATAAATGGCCAAGTACATTTTTGTAACCGGTGGTGTTACTTCTTCATTAGGTAAAGGTATTATTGCCGCCTCTCTTGCAAAGCTTTTGCAGGCAAGAGGTTTAAAAGTTACGATACAAAAATTTGATCCTTACATTAATGTAGATCCGGGCACGCTTAATCCTTATGAGCATGGTGAATGTTTTGTAACTGAAGATGGTGCAGAAACCGATCTTGATCTTGGTCATTATGAAAGATTCCTGAATATTTATACGTCGCAGGCTAATAATGTTACCACCGGGCGCATTTATCAAACTGTTATTAATAAAGAAAGAGAAGGCGACTATCTTGGTAAAACGGTGCAGGTAGTACCACATATAACGGATGAGATTAAACGCAGAATGCTTCTGCTTGCAGAAAGAAAAGAATATGATGTTATTATAACTGAAATAGGTGGAACGGTTGGTGATATTGAAAGCCTTCCTTTCATTGAAGCTGTGAGGCAGTTGCAATGGGAAATGCCAGAGGAAGATTGTATTATTGTACACCTCACTTTAATTCCTTACCTGAAAGCGGCAAAGGAGCTGAAAACAAAGCCCACACAGCACAGCGTAAAATTGATGAGTGAAAATGGCGTGCATCCGGATATACTTGTTTGCAGAACAGAAAGACCGCTCGGAGATGATCTTAAAAGAAAAATTGCCCTTTTTTGTAACGTGAAAGAAAATGCGGTAATAGAAGCTGCAGATGCATCCACCATTTATGAGGTGCCCATTGCCATGCTGCGTGAAAAACTTGATCTTATTGTTTTGCAAAAATTAAATATTACCAATTACAATGAACCGGACCTTGGGAAATGGAAAGAATTTCTTGACAAGCTAAAACATCCAAGGTATAAAGTTACTATTGGGCTTATTGGAAAATATATTGAACTGCAGGATGCTTACAAATCTATTTTGGAATCTTTTATACATGCAGGCGCAATGAACGATTGTAAAGTGCAGGTTGTAAATGTGCACAGCGAATATATTACTGATGAAAATGTAGCTGAGAAATTAATTGGCCTTGACGGACTTCTTGTTGCGCCCGGCTTTGGCTTTAGAGGAGTGGAAGGAAAAATTGTTGCCGTGAAATATGCACGAGAAAACAACCTTCCTTTCTTTGGAATTTGCCTTGGTATGCAAATGGCGGCTATTGAATTTGCCCGGAATGTATTAAATATAAAAGATGCAGATTCTACAGAAATGCAGCCGGACACACCCAATCCTGTAATAGATATGATGGAAGAACAAAAGAAAATTACCATAAAAGGTGGCACCATGCGGTTAGGTTCTTATCCATGTACTATAAAAGAAAATACATTGGCTCATCATATTTATGGAGTTAGTGAAATTAATGAACGTCATCGTCATCGCTGGGAATTTAATAATAAATACTTAATCCGTTTTGAAGAAGCCGGAATGATTGCAAGCGGCATTAATCTTCAAACAGGGCTGGTTGAAATACTCGAGCTTAATAATCATCCATTTTTTATTGGTGTGCAATATCACCCTGAATTAAAAAGCACTGTTGAAAAGCCTCAACCCATATTTGTTCACTTTATTAAAGCAGCAAAAGAATTCAGCGAAGCCAATAAATTGGTAGATGAAGTTAAAATGCAAAAGCAGATGAGTAATTAATTATCATTTGCATTCACGAAAAATGACATCATTACTATAAATAATAATTACTATAACATTAACAGTTTTTACTTCCGCCTTTTATTAAACCATCAGCAATCTATCTGCGTCTATAATGTATCTTCGCAGCTGTAAAAAGTTTTTTTAAATTTAACTATGATGATAAAAAAATTACTATTAGGTGCATTTATGTTCGCAGGTTTTTCAGCTTTTTCTCAATCTTCAAATATGGGGAAAAGTGACCCGGATGCCAAGAAAATTTTAGATAATGTAAGCGCTAAATTTAAAACGTACAAATCTATTGTGGCAAGCTTTTCTCTTAAAATTGAAAATTCTTCCGGTAAAGTATTAGGCACAAAAACCGGTGTGGTAAATATTAAAGGATCTAAATACAGAGTTAACGCATCAGGACAAGAAATTTACAGTGATGGGACTAATATATGGACTTTTGATAAAGCTGCCAATGAAGTGCAGCTTACTAAATTTGATGCTTCAGCCAATGCTATTACTCCACAGAAAATGTTTACTAATTTTTACGATAAAGATTTTTTATATAAGTTGAATGGTGAGACAAAGCAAGGCAAAAAAACTATACAGGAAATTGAATTGACTCCGTTGGATAAAACCAAAACCTTCTTTAAAGTTCTTGTAGGTATTGATAAAAGCAGCCAGACAATTGTCAGTACAAAAATATTTCAGAAAACAGGCGATCGATATACCTATACTATCACAAGCATGAAAACAAATACTAATCTTCCTGATGAATTATTTGTTTTTGATTCTAAAAAATATCCGAAAGCAGAAGTGATAGATCTCAGGTAAAAAATTTCATGAAAAATAATATTAGAAGCGCTTCATAACAGAAGCGTTTTTTATTTGCCCCATCGAAAAGTATCAATTGTAAAACCTGCAAGATCAATTACCCTGTCAACAACAGTAGAAGCAACTTCTTCAATGGTTTGAGGCTTGCTGTAAAAAGAAGGAGTTGCCGGGCAAATGATACCACCAGCCATAGTAACGGTTTCCATATTGCGAATATGAACTATGCTATAAGGTGTTTCCCGTATAACACATATAAGCTTACGTCTTTCTTTTAATACCACATCAGCAGCTCTTGATATTAAATCACCTGAAACACCCGTTGCTATTCGTCCTAATGTACCCATGCTGCATGGAATAATTACCATAATATCATAATCACCGGAACCGGAAGCAAAAGGCGCCATGAAATCATTTTTTAAAAAATATTTTGCATCATAAGAATTGTATTCTTCATTTGCTAATTCTGTTTGCCATACAAGTTTGGCATTATCTGTGATTATAATACCGAGAGCAGACCATTGATCTTTAATAGATTGCAGCTTCTTCAATAATAATTTCGGATAAATGGAACCACTGGCTCCTGTTATTGCAACAACAATTTTATGCATTGATGAAAAGATTACACAGTTTTAATAAATTATAAAAACAGAAACACGTTGAACTTAATAAAAATTATTTTAAAGAAACCCAATAAAAACAAATAACGTACGTTTATACATCATGGCAAAAAAAATGAAATTTGTTTTAGCTGCATGTCTTATTATTTTATGCTCTGCCAAAGTTACTTCAACTGTACATGATAAATTGGATTGGTTGAAAATGGATGAACTAACTGAGAAAATGAAATCGAATCCTAAACCTGTATTAATTGATTTATATACTAACTGGTGTTACTGGTGTAAAGTGATGGATAAAAAAACTTATAGCAATTCAAAAGTGATTTCTTATATCAGCGATCATTTTTACCCGGTAAAATTTGATGCAGAGTCAAAAGGGATAGTACAATGGAAAAACAAAGAATATAATTATAACGATAATTACAAGATTAACGACTTTGCAATGTATGTAACTTCGGGCCAGCCTGGGTTTCCAACAACGGTTATTGTTCCGGATGAACACACAGATCCTGTTGCCATTTCAGGATTTATGGAGCCAAAAGAACTTGAACCTGTTTTAAAATATTTTGGCGAGGGCGCTTACAAAACTCAGAATTTTATTGAGTTTAAATCAACTTTTAAATCATCATGGTGAAAGCCATATTAAAATATAAGAAGCTTTTAAAAAAGCTTAAACTCGGTTTTTCATAGGATATTGGATTATAACAGGGGTGGATTTTCATCCGGCCCCTTTTATTTTTTTAGGCAACTAAATTTTTCTATGCAACGTTCTGTAAAAAAACTTCGACTATACAATTAAAAATAATAACAGTAGCATTTTAAAAATATTAGAGCTTCAAAAGAAGCACAAACTCGGTTTTTCATAGGATATTGGATTATAACAGGGGTGGATTTTTATCCGGCCCTTTTTTTGTTAAAAAATTCTCAATGATTTTTTAGGAACAACCTCTTAATATCATATATCGACTTATATGTATAGATTCTTAATGTTAAGATTTAATGGTTAAGATTTTTTGATTATTCCGGGCTTCTTTTTAGTTGCCCGGTTTTTTTACATATCACCTTTTTGTCCCATTCCGGTATCGGCCATATCGGGAATTTCTTCGGCGCGGTAAGCACCTGCATCTAATTTCTTTTTTGTTTCTGCAAATGCTTTAAGGGTAAGTTCAGTATCTTCATCAGTATGCGCAGCAGTGGGTATAAGCCTGAAAATAATTTGTCCTTTTGGAATAACAGGAAATACAACCACAGAACAAAAAATATTATAGTTCTCCCTCATGTCCATAACCATTCCTGTAGCTTCAGGTAAATCACCTTTCATAAAAACGGGGGTAACAGGGCTATTGGTGGTTCCAATGTCAAAGCCTTTTTCTTTCAATCCATTTTGAAGCTTATTTACATTGTGCCATAATTTTTCTCTAAGCTCGGGCATAGTCTTTAGCATTTCCATTCGCTTCATCATGCCTTCAACTATTATCATAGGCAAGCTCTTGGCAAATATCTGTGAGCGTACATTGTAACGTAAGTAGGTTATTATTTTTGTTGGCCCTGCAATAAAAGCGCCAATGCTTCCCATGCTTTTTACAAATGTGCTGAAGTACAAATCAACATCTTTCTGGCAACCTTGTTCTTCGTCGGCACCTGCACCATTAGCTCCCATAGATCCAAAGCCATGAGCATCGTCAATGAGTAAACGAAAATTATATTTTTTCTTTAAGGCAGCTATCTCTTTAATCTTTCCCTGGTTGCCGCTCATTCCAAAAACTCCTTCTGTTATTACTAAAATACCACCACCATTTTTTTCACTCATTTTCTCTGCTCTTTGCAATTGCTTTTCACAATCCTCAACATCATTATGTTTGTATTTATAACTATAGCCCATGTGTAAACGTACACCATCAACAAGGCACGCATGTGCTTCTCCATCATACACAATTACATCGCGCCGGTTTACCAGTGCATCTATACAACTCATAATTCCCTGGTATCCAAAATTTAATAGCATCGCATCTTCACGGCTTACAAATTCAGCAAGCACTTTCTCCAGCTCTTCGTGCATGGTGCTATTTCCACTCATCATACGGGCTCCCATAGGATAACCCATTCCCCATTTTGCAGCAGCTTTCGTATCTGCCTTTCTTGTTTCAGGATGATTTACCAGGCCTAAATAATTATTCAGGCTCCATACAATTTTCTCTTTACCTCTGAAAAACATCCTGCTTCCCAGTTCTCCTTCAAGTTTTGGAAAAGCAAAATATCCATGCGCTCTTTCAACATGTTGTCCTAAAGGCCCCCCATCTTTTATAAGTTTTTCAAAAACATCTGTCATCTAAGTATTTTTTTGCGTAAACAATGTGCGCAAAAATACAGCATAGCACTTAGAAATATTGAACCTTATTGATTAGTGATACATTTGAAATACCATTTTCACAAAAACTATTTCTAATTATGTGCGAGCGGTATTGAATTATCTTTATCAAAAAAAGAAAGGATGTTTAAAAAGGATTTATTCTTGTTTGTTTTGCAATTGAGGGAATAGTAAGTAAAATTATTTAGCAATTTGTTTTTGCCTTCTCTTCAACCTTTCTTTTGCCTTTTTTAAAAGTTTGCCTCTTTCTATATGAGTAATATCATCACCTAAAATTTCGCCCCATGGTTTTAATGTTTCAATTCTATCAAATATTACTTTGATAATAGCAATAGCCGGTATTGATAAAAACATTCCGGAAACGCCGGCAATAGCGCCACCTACAAACACGCCGAAAATTGTCATTAGTGCATTGATTTTTACTTTGGAACTTACTATTTTGGGCATGATAATATTATTGTCAAAAAACTGAACAACAACAAGCACAACCAGTACCCAAATAATATCTGAAATATTGTTGGAAGTCGTTAACGTAACCAGCATACAAAAAATGGATGCTATTAACATTCCAATGTAAGGTATCATGTTTAGGATTGCAGAAAGCAGCGCAAGAAAAAAAGCATATTTAATTCCTATAATTAAAAAACCAATATAATTAATTAAAGTAATAATGCCCATTTCAATCAGTAAGCCGCCCATATATCCTTGTACAATTGATTTTGATTCCTGGATAACAGCCACCACATGTTGCCTGTGATGTTCTGCAAAAATGCTTACAAGAAATTTACGAATCATAGCCCTGTAATACAAAAGGAGAAAAGTATAAATAGGAAGCAGTATTAAAAAAATTATTGAATTTGTAATTGTAATAAGAGTTTGGCCTATAAAGCCGCTGCCGGTTTTATTTCCTTGTATTTGAGTAGTTGCTTCGTCAATATATTTTCTTTGTTCAACTCTTGTTAAATGAAATTGCCTGTAAGCCCAGCTTTGTAATGTTTGAAGGTGGAGGTTCAATTGGCTTTTTATTTTGGGGAAGTCATCAATAAAACCGGCAATTTTTGTTGAGAAAAAATAAATAAGCGCCGAAAGCAGAGTCAATGAAATGGTTAATGACAATGAAATAGCCCATACGCGGCTTATCTTTTTTTCAAGAAAATTATTAAGCGGTAAAAGTAAGATAGCTAATAACGTAGAAAAGGCTACTGGTACAATTATATCCTGCCCAATCCAAATTATAAATCCTAATGCCAAAATACAAAACAGAACAAGTGAGAACTTTACCAGGAAAGGCCGGGGTGTATCAAATTGCATTGGTCATAGGTTTAGAAAGAGGAATGATGTCTTTAGCTTAAGAACCTTCCGAGAAATATTTATGAAAATAAGGAATCGTTTCTATGCCTTTATAAAAATTTTCAATTCCATATTTTTCATTTGGTGAATGAAGATTATCACTATCGAGGCCAAATCCCATAAAAATTATTTTTACTTCAAGTTCTTTTTCGAGGATGGAACAAATAGGAATGCTTCCTCCGCCCCGAACAGGAATCGGAATTTTGCCAAAAGTTTTTTCTATTGCTTTTGCAGCGGCTTTATAACCTTTACTGTCAATGGGTGTCATGTAAGGCTCGCCACCATGGTGTTCAAAGGCTTTTACAGTAACTGATGGCGGTGCTATTTTGATAAAATAATCTAAGAGCATTTTGGTAATTTTTGCTGAAGATTGATTAGGAACTAATCTTGCTGAAATTTTTGCTGTAGCTTTTGAAGGTAAAACAGTTTTTGCACCCTCGCCCATGTAACCTCCCCAAATTCCGTTTACCTCAATTGTAGGGCGAATACCTGTTCGTTCATTCGTAGTATATCCTTTTTCACCCCACAATTCATTTACGCCTACCTCTTTTTCGTAGTCATTTTCATTGTATGGAGCTTTGTTCATTAATTCTCTTTCTGCTGCAGATGCTTCCAATACATCATCATAAAATCCCGGAATAGTTATGTGATTATTTTCATCTTGACATGAAGCAATCATTTGAGCCAGAATAGTTATAGGGTTAGCAACTGCGCCACCATAAGTACCGCTATGCAAATCCCTGTCAGCTCCTGTTACTTCAACTTCAATATAAGAAAGTCCGCGTACGCCAATATCCAATGATGGATTTTCCATGCTCAACATTGAGCTATCACTTATTAAGATTACATCTGCTTTTAAAAGATCTTTATTTGCTGCAACAAATTTCCCAAGATTCGGAGATCCTACTTCTTCTTCGCCCTCTATTAAAAACTTTATGTTAGTGCTCATGGTATTTGTTTTTACCATAGTTTCTAATGCTTTTACATGCATAAAAAATTGTCCCTTATCATCGGCAGATCCGCGGGCATATACTTTTCCATCTTTGATAACAGGTTCAAAAGGCGCGCTGTGCCAGAGTTCCATCGGTTCAGCAGGTTGTACATCATAATGCCCATATACAAGTACAGTAGGTTTATTAACATCAATTATTTTTTCTCCATACACAACAGGATGACCATCGGTTTGCATTACTTCTGCTTTATCAGCTCCTGATTTGAGGAGACTTTGTTTAACAGCTTCTGCGCAATCAAGCATATCTTTTTTATGTTCAGTTTTTGCGCTTACAGAAGGTATGCGCAACAACTCTATCATTTCATTTAAGAACCTTTCTTTATTTTTTTGCTGATATTCTTTCCAGGTCTCCATTGTCTTGTCGAAATTTTTGTATTTATAAATTAAAACGAATGTATAACTTTTGAAGAAGACAATATAAGTGTTTACATTTAAAAAAATGCAATTGAAAAATTAACAGGTATTAATAAAATAATCATGTAATTATTTAGAAAACATAATTCATAATTTATACATTTGCACCAGATTGCTTTTCAATTCATCAGCCTTTGTTTTAGTTGTATCAAATTCTTACGATGCTTCTATGCAAAGGCTGAGTCAATTTGGGGAAGTGATATCCAAAACGACATCTTTGATAGTCATTGGTCAATAGTCAATAAAACAATTTAACCATTCAGCAATTATCAATCACTGTTATTAAAAAATCCTGAAGATTTTATTAAATTTCAATCTTATATTTTTAATAGCCCTGTAATAATATTCTTTATTGAATAATTGAGAGTCGTGCATTGCTTTGTAGGTTAAGAAAAAACCGACGGGTGAAAGTACAATTACCGGCAGCCACATACCAAAAATGGGATCAAGCAAATTATCTTTTGTAAATTTTTCTCCAAAAATATTGAGGAGATAAAACACCATAAAGAATAATAAAGCTACTACTATCGGCAAGCCCAAGCCGCCTTTGCGAATAATAGATCCTAACGGCGCTCCAATAAAAAACAACACCATGCACGCAATGGAAAGCGATAATTTTTTATGCCATTCTATTTTGTGAAGAATAATATCCTGCTGCCCGTTATTATATTCACTGCTGTTAATTTCTATTAAATTTCGTACACTTCCTACAGTGCTGTAAGCCTTGTCATACACTATAAATTTTAAACTGTCAGGAATAAGATCATCAAATGTTTTTATCTTTTTTGATTCAATTTTTTTCCCAGCAATTATCTTTTGTTTTTTTGTAGTAACGCTATCCTTATATTTTATAACCGGCAAATAAGTTTTCAAATCTGCCCTTGTTCTTTTAATAATTGAATCCGGAATTTTTTTTATTGAGTCAATATCTTTATCAAGCTGCCGTAATGTTTTCATTCGCATATTATTCATAAAAAGGCTGTCTGATGTTTTTTGAATATTTAGCTGTGTAAGATCAAACAGCTTATTATATTCTTTAAATCCCAATTGTATATACTCATTACTTATTGAATTTGCCACGCCTTTTTCTTCGTATCTATGCCCGTTTTGTAACCTGAATTCTAAAAATTTTTTATCAGCGCTCACATTCATCTTTCCGTTTTCAGAAATAATAGTATTATCCTGTATGCCATTTGACTGCTCATAAATTAAAACATTATGAAGCGTGCTTTTATCTTTTTCTTTTTTACCAACTTTTATAGAAAACCCACGAAAGCCATTGTAGAATACGCCATCTTTTAAATCGAAGGCTGGGCTTTTGCGATAAATATCATTATAAATAACTGCAAATTTTAAATTGGCAACCGGTGCAATGTAATTGGCAAACAAAAAAGCAACTCCGGTAAGAAATATAGATACAAAGAATAATGGCCGCATAAAGCGCAATAATGAAATCCCCGAAGATTTTATGGCTACTAATTCAAAATTTTCGCCAAGCTTTCCAAACGTCATTATGGATGAAAGTAAAATGGCGATAGGAAGAGAAAGTGTTACAAGGGTGGCGCTTGCATAAATAAGAAACTCGGCAAGTGTAATAAAGTCAAGCCCTTTGCCTACAAGATCGTCAATGTATTTCCACAATATCTGCATCATAAATACAAATAATGTAATAAAGAATGTGGCTATGAAAGGCCACAAAAAAGCTTTTAAAATTAATTTGTCTAATTTTTTAAACATGCAGTTAACACGCAAAGAAGCGATGCTTTAATCTCTTTTGTTGTAAATTTCATTTATGAAAAGCGACGCAAAAATACATCTTTCAAAACTTGAAACAGAACTCATACAAAACCCAGAATGGATTTTTACCAAGCAGTTAATCATTAAAAAAGTTTATAAACTTTTTGGAGAACTTCATGAAGTGTATAAACAAATATCAGAAGATGAAAAAAAATTCCTTCCTGAGTTTTATCAAATTACTGGAGGCAGAATTTCAAAAGGAGAAAATTATGGCGGGCTTCCTTACGTTATGCTCGATTATCCTGCAACCTTTTCCAAAGAAAATATTTTTACTATAAGAACTATGTTTTGGTGGGGGAATTTTTTTAGTATAACGCTGCATTTATCAGAAGAAAATTATAAGTTAAAAGAAAACTTTTCAACCCTGTTAACTTATATACAAAAAAATAATTTTTTTGTCTGCATAAATGAAAATGAGTGGGAGCATAGCTTTGAGCCTTCAAATTATATTGCTGCAAAAGATATCAATGAGTATCAATTTAAAGAAATTGCAAAAAAGAATTTCTTTAAAATTTCTAAAAACCTGGAATTAAATAAATGGAATAATGCAACAACATTTTTGGAAACTTCTTTTAAAGAAATTATTGAGTTTATAAAACTTAGTTTCCCAGCCGGTGAAAAAGTTCTTTAACCTGTGTTTCCCAAAGCTGGCTCTGGTCTTTAATTTCTTTTTTTTCTGCAAAATCATTTATGATCAAAATGGTAAGGTTGGTCACCTCAGATCTTTCTATGCAAAATTCAAAATATTCATCTTTGGGAGAATTAACCCAGTGAAAACGAATCAACTTGTTTTCTTCACTTTCCATTACTTCCGCTTCTTCTGCAGAGCCATTCCATGCAAAACTGAATAAACCATCTTTATCTTCAACTTTATCTGCAAACCATTCCTGCAAACCTGTAGAAGTAGAGAGAAACTCATATAATATTCCAGGTGAACATCTAACCGGGTACTCCAACGTATATTTTATTTTCTTACTCATCTTTAAAATTAAAACTGATTGTATATCTGCAATAATAGAAAATTAATTTACTAACCAACCTAATTTATACTTTTTTTTGATATTATTTTAAAAGTTTGATTTTTTTAAACAGATAGAACGTGTTATATAAATAAAAAGTTTAACATTTTTTTTTGGTAACATACTTAAATCTGTATAAATTACGTTTAATCCTGATAATTACTACTGAGTTTTATTCAATAACCAAACTAAATGCATTGTAACGTAACCCTTTAAAAAATACAATTTATGAGTATGCGTCAACTCAAAATTTCAAAATCAATAACCAATCGCGAAAGTGAAAGTTTAGAGAAATACTTACAGGAGATTGGAAAAGTAGATCTAATTTCACCAGAAGAAGAGGTGAAACTTGCCCTCCGAATAAAACAGGGCGACCAGCAAGCGCTTGATAAACTTACAAAAGCAAATCTTCGCTTTGTGGTATCAGTAGCAAAACAATACCAAAATCAGGGACTTACTTTACCCGACTTAATTAATGAAGGAAATCTCGGACTTATAAAAGCAGCTCAGCGATTTGATGAAACGAGAGGTTTCAAATTTATATCGTACGGCGTATGGTGGATAAGGCAAAGTATAATGCAGGCGCTTGCCGAGCAATCAAGAATTGTACGCCTTCCATTAAATAAAGTAGGATTAACCAATCGCATAAGCCGAGCCTATTCACATCTTGAACAGGAATATGAACGTACCCCTACAGCAGAAGAACTTGCATTTTTTTTGGATATAGAAACAGAAGAAGTTTCTGCAACTATGAATGTGGCAGCAAGGCATGTAAGCATGGATTCTCCCTTAAGCGATGGTGAAGAAAGCACGCTTATAGATGTGCTTATAAACGGAAATGCTGATAGTGCTGATAAGCAAATCATGTTTAATGATTCCTTAAAAAAAGAAATTGCCCGTTCATTAAGCGTGCTTACTGAAAGGCAAAAAGAAGTGATTTGTTATTTCTATGGCATTGGTGTTGAGCAGCCGCTTAGCCTTGAAGATATTGGAATGAGATTTTGCTTAACCCGCGAAAGAGTAAGGCAAATTAAAGATAAAGCCCTTACGAAGTTGCGTACAACATCAAGGTGTAATCTTCTGAAAGAATATATGGGCGTATAAATTTTCTACATTATTTTAAAAGTGAACATTCTAAAAAAATGTTCACTTTTTTTATTATGAAAAATTATGCAGAATAATTTCCTTCATTTTTATAGAAATTTTTTTTAGTTTTTCTCTAATACCTTTGCTTTAACTATATGAATAATTATTATAAAATAGGTAAGCTGGCAGCATCTTTTGGCTTAGATGGCCAATTAATTCTTGTGCATAGCCTTGGAAAAAAAACTTCACTTAAAGGGCTTGAAAATATTTTTATTGAAGAAAGAAAAGATTCTTTTCTTCCCTATTTTATTGAATCAAGTAAAATAAAAAATGATAAAGAGGTTTATGTGAAGCTCGAAGGAATTTCTGTAAAGGAAGCAACAAAGCATCTTATAAAAAAAGAAGTATGGTTAAGTGAAAATGATTTTAAAAAATTTACTGCTAATGCAGCTCCTATATCATTGTTGGGTTTTATGGTGGTTAATAATGATGAAGAAATTGGAGAGGTTTGTGAAGTAATTGAACAGCCTCACCAGGTATTGTGCAAAATTATTTTAAATGGTAAAGAAGCTCTTATACCTGTACATGAAAATTCTTTGGAAAAGATAGATAAAAAAAACACAAAACTATTTGTAAATCTGCCCGAAGGATTGCTGGATATTTACAGAGATGCATGATGATTTGAATTGTAAATTTGTAGTCAACATGCAACTGTCTTCAACAAATATTATTGCTCATTTCGATCTTGATTCTTTTTTTGTTTCAGTCGAATTTTTAAGAGATCCATCCTTAAAAGGTAAAGCTGTTATTGTAGGCGGAAGTAAGGAAAGAGGCATCGTAACCACGTGCAGCTATGAAGCAAGAAAGTTTGGCGTACACTCTGCAATGCCCATGAAGACTGCAATGCGGCTTTGTCCACATGCAATTGTAGTAAAAGGAACTTATAGTGATTACAGCAAATATTCAAAATGGGTAACACAAATTATTGCAGCTAAAGCGCCACTTTTTGAGAAAGCATCCATTGATGAATTTTATATTGATTTAAGTGGAATGGATACATTTTTTAATCCGCTTCAATGGACAATAGATCTCCGTGAACTTATTATAAGTGAAACCGGCTTGCCCATTTCATTTGGAATAGCGCGAAATAAAATGGTGGCTAAAATGGCAACTAACGAGGCAAAGCCTAATGGATTTTTACAAGTGCCCTACGGAAAAGAAAAAGAATTTTTATCAAGTTTAGAAGTTAATAAAATTCCCGGAGTTGGTGAGCAAACGTATCAGGTATTATTGTACAACGGATTTAAAATTATTAAAGATATTCATAACACAACGCCTGAAAAATTAGAAAGGCTTTTAGGTAAATGGGGTTTTGAATTATGGAATAAAGCCCAGGGAATTCATCATTCTGTAATTGCGCCTTATCACGAAGCAAAATCAATTTCAACAGAAAATACTTTTGAAGAAAACGTAACTGATGTAAATAAGTTGATGAGTAAAATAGTGCGCATGACAGAAAAAATTTCTTTTGAGCTTCGTAAAGATGAAAAGGTTACCGGTTGTGTTACAATCAAAATCCGTTATCCCGATTTTGAAACAACTTCTCGCCAGGTAAGCATCCCTTATACTTGCGCTGATGATGAGATAATTCCTGTTGCCAAAGATCTTTTTCATAAATTATATAAGAAAGGAAAACCGGTACGGCTGCTGGGTGTACGCCTCAGCGACTTAACTAACGATGTAGTACAAACGAACCTGTTCCAAAATATGGAAAGAAAAAATGTTTTGTATAAAGCAATAGATGATGTGAAAAACAGGTTTGGTGCCGGCAGCGTAATTAGAGCAGCAGGAAAATAAACTCATGCACCAGCGAAAAGAATATCGTGTAATGTTTTCTTTTCCAAAATTTTTAAAGTGGCATCTCTTGTTATCGTCATCATCTTGCGAAGGCCGCAATGCTTTTCATCGCAGTCAGCACATTTTTCATAAAAATTTAGGCTTACGCATGGCAATAAAGCGATGGGCCCGTTTATAATCCTGATAACTTTTGCCAGGTTTATTTTTTTTGGAGAAACTTTTAGCATATAACCACCGCCTTTTCCTTTTTTGCTTTCGAGCATATCTGCTTTTTTTAGCTCATTAAGTATATTTTCCAGGAATTTCAACGGTATTTTTTTTTCTTCAGAGATATGTGAAATTAATACAGGCCCTTTACCATAATTTTCGGCAAGGCAGGTAAGCGCTCTGAATGCATATCGTGTTTTCCTGGAAAGCATTAGTTTTTAAAAAATTATTTACAATTCAGAAATTTTCTCTTTATAAATAAACAAATTTATAAAAAATCCCCTACTAATTTGGTAGGATATTAATATCTTAGCAAAATCTTTTAATTTAAAATTATATGTTATGAGTTTACAATTAGGCGATACAGCACCAGATTTTACTGCCGAAACTACAGAAGGGAAGATAAATTTCTACGGCTTTCTTGGTGATAGCTGGGGAGTTCTTTTTTCTCACCCTGCAGATTATACGCCGGTATGCACTACAGAATTGGGTAAAACAGCAGCACTTAAAAAAGAGTTTGAAAAACGTAATGTAAAAGTACTTGCAGTAAGTGTGGATCCGTTAGATAAGCATCGTGGATGGAAGAATGATATCAATGAAACACAAAATGTTTCTGTTGATTTTCCGATCATTGCAGATGAAGATAAAACAGTGGCGAATCTTTACGGAATGCTGCATCCAAAGGTATCTGAAACGGCTACTGTGCGGTCATTATTTGTTATTGGCCCCGATAAAAAAATCAAGCTTATGATTGTTTATCCTGCTTCAACAGGAAGAAATTTTAATGAGGTGTTAAGAGTAATTGATTCACTTCAGCTTACTGCTAATCATAGCGTAGCTACTCCTGCAGATTGGCAGCATGGCGAAGATGTAATTGTAGTAAATTCTATAAGCACCGAAGATGCCATTAAGAAATTTCCTAAAGGAGTAAAAGTTATAAAGCCTTATTTACGTTATACTCCTCAGCCTAATTTGAATTAGGTCGGTTCTTTTTTAACTGCTGTAATAAAGCTTTCATATCTTTTGGAAGAGGGGCCTCTAATGAATGGACATTGTTATACTGATCTTTAAAATTTAATTTATAGGAATGCAAAGCAAGCCTGTTCATTAGTGGCCTTTCTTCTTCCTCATGCAGGCTTAATTTATATTTCTTTTTAAATGAAGAAAGAAGGATTGATTTTCCATCTCCATACACAGGATCAATTGCAATAGGATGGCCGATAAATTTTGTATGAACCCTTATCTGGTGGGTTCTGCCGCTATGTATATTAAATTGAACTAGTGAATAAATTCCATAATCTTCTTTTACTTCATAATCGGTTAAAGAGGGTTTTCCTTTTTTTGAAACCATCATTACGCCTTTGAGTGTTGGATGTTCGGTGATAGGTTCGTTAACCGAACCTTTTTTATTTGGCAAGCTTCCGCGAATAATGCCGAGATAAATTTTTTCAATATTACGTTGCTCAAATAATTGCGAAAGATATTTATGTGTGGCTTCATTTTTTGCAAACAAAATAAGACCGCTTGTATCTTTATCAAGACGGTGCACTACAAAATTTTTTCCATACTGTTGCATTAAAATTTTATACAATGATAACTGCGTCTCATCGTGCCTGTCAGGTATGGTGAGTATTCCTGCCGGTTTATTTATAGCAACAAAATTGTCATTCTCAAAAATCACCGAAACGTTTTTCACATAAATTATATTAATTGAATTCTGATGTATCAATATTTTTTTTGGCAGGTTGAGAGCCCTGAATATTTTTTTGTTTATTCATGTATTTAAGTAAGCAAATTTCTTTTTCACTCAGATAGCGCCACTTGCCTCGCTCTACATTTTTTTTGGTAAGGTTAGCATACATTACTCTGTCGAGTCCTTTTACTTCATAACCTAAATGTTCAAAGATGCGACGGACAATACGATTGCGGCCGCTGTGTAATTCTATACCGATAATAGATTTATCTTTTGAATCAGCATAAGCCAAAGCATCAGCAAAAATTTCACCATCTTCGAGTTTTAATCCATTAACTATTTTTTCAAAATCAGTTTTTGTCAATGGCTTATCCAATTTTACTTCATATACTTTTTTTATATTAAAGCTGGGATGTGTAAGTTCTTGTGTAAGTGCGCCATCATTAGTTAGCAGCAACACACCGGATGTATTTCTATCAAGCCTGCCAATTGGATAGATGCGTTGATCGGTCGCATTTTTTGTAAGTTGTAAAACAGTTTTACGGTTTTGTGGATCATCTGTTGTGGTAATATAATCTTTGGGCTTGTTTAATAAAATGTACACAAGATTTTTGGTAACATATAATTTTTTACCATTAAAAAACACATCATCTTTTTCGCTTACTTTAAATGCAGGTTGTTTAATAATTGTTTTATTCACTGTTACTTTTCCTGCAGTAATTAGTATTACAGCATCCCTGCGTGAAGTAACGCCGCAATGAGCCAAAAATTTATTAAGTGGCATTTGTGCATCATCAATATTTTTTTTAGGGATAGAAGAAACACCTGTAGCTATTTCTTTTTTTTGTTGTGGATATTTTTGTTTTCTTTCAGGCTTGGTTATCGGATCAACATGAGGCGAGTTTTCGGCAAAACCGCGATAACGTAACGCTCTCTTCTCTTCAAAGCGTTTTTCTATGGCCGCGGCTTTTTGTTTTTTTGAAATTTTATTTTCCTGCTTGTGCTTTTCTTTTATTGCCGCATTATTTTTTGGATTGATAAATTTTTTGAATGGTTGCTGACTCATTAGATTTGAATTTGCTGTTTTTCAACAGTAGTGAAGGGCAAAGATAAAATAAAACAGGTGAATCATTTTTTTGATTCACCTGTAAGTTTTCAAAAGGGAAATTTTATTATAAGTCTTTATTGTCTCTTTAATTTTTCATTGTTTAAATTCTTATTTTGTTTATATATAGACTTAAATAAATACGCCCCGTTTAAATAACGGGGTGTAAAAAACTGTTAAAAAAATATATTGATTATTTTATTGCGTGATGCTTGAGGTCTTTATTTGCAAGCTGGCCGCATGCTGCATCAATGTCCTTTCCGCGGCTTATTCTCAGCCTTACATTTACACGGTGTGCCGCGAGGTAATCCATAAATTTTTGCGTAGCATCTTTGTCGGGCTTTACAAAATTGGCTTCGTTAATTGGATTATATTCAATAATATTTACAAGATGAACAGGCACTTGTTTATAAATCTTTATTAAATCATCAGCATCCTGTATAGAATCATTTTCGCCCTTGAATAAAATGTATTCAAACGTTATATCATTTTTTGTTTTGTCGTAAAAATAATTGAGTGCTTCAATTAATGCCTTAATGTTATTGCTCTCATTAATCGGCATTATCTCATTTCTTTTTTTATCATTCGCAGCATGGAGCGATAATGCCAGATTAAATTTCACGCCATCATCACCAAGCTGTTTTATCATTTTTGCAACACCTGCAGTAGAAACAGTTATTCTTCTGGCGCTCATGCCCAGTCCATCATTTGCCGTAATTCTTTCAATGGCTTTCAATACATTTTTATAATTCAATAATGGCTCGCCCATTCCCATAAAAACAATATTGCTTAATTTTTTTCCATAAGTTTTTTCTGCCATTTGATTCAGTAAAACAACTTCATCATAAATTTCATCGAAGTGCAGGTTTCGTTTTCTTTCCATATAACCTGTTGCACAAAATTTACAGCTTAGGCTGCATCCAACCTGCGAAGAAACACAAGCTGTTTGCCTGTTATCAACCGGGATAAGCACACCTTCAACTAAATGCCCGTCAAAAGTTTTAAACCTTGTTTTTACAGTACCATCACTGCTATATTGTGTTGCATCAGTAGTGATAATTGGCAAAGAAAAATTATCTGATAAATCCTGCCTGAGTTCTTTGCTGAGGTTGGTCATGTTTTCAAAACTTTGGGCATGTTTTTGCCAAAGCCATTCCCATACCTGCTTTGTCCTGAATTTTTTCTCACCAATGGTTTCAAAGTAATTAGTAAGTTCTTCTAATGAAAGTTCTCTTATATTTTTTTTAGAGGTCATTTTGCAAAGATAAGCCCCTAACCCCGAAGGGGGAAAATACAATCATCTTTCTGTAAAAGGATTGTCTGTTAAATTGTAAAAGTTTAGTTTAAAAGAATACAAAAAATTTCAAAATATAATACACTCCAAATAATGTCCTTCTCATTCGGGGTCCCGATTTTTATCGGGAGGGATGGGGCTTTATAAAATCATTTATCTTGCATCCCATTAAAAAATAATAATGGAAACTGTGTATGTTATTGATGCATTAAGAACGCCGATAGGTAGATTTGGCGGCGCTTTAAGCAGTATTCGTCCCGATGATTTGCTGGCTAATGTTATAGAAGCCATCATTAAACGCAATGGTAAAATTGATGTAAAAGATATTGAAGATGTAATTGCCGGAAATGCAAACCAGGCAGGTGAAGATAACAGGAATGTGGCTCGTATGTCTGCGCTGCTGGCGGGTTTACCAGTGTCGGTCGCAGGCAATACAGTAAACAGGCTGTGCGCAAGCGGTATGCAGGCGATTATGGATGCATCGCGAGCTATTATGTGCGAAGATGGAAATATTTTTCTTGCTGGTGGAGTAGAAAGCATGACCAGAGCGCCTTTCGTTATGAGTAAATCTGAATCTGCTTATAGCCGGAAGGCAGAAATTTATGATAGTACTATTGGATGGCGTTTTCCTAATAAAAAACTTACCCATAAATATTATCCATATTCAATGGGAGAAACTGCTGAAAATGTTGCAAAGCAATGGAAAATATCAAGGCATGCACAGGATGAATTTGCATTTGAGAGCCAGCTAAAATATTTTGCTGCATTGGAAGCAGGTAAATGGAAAGATGAAATTATACCCATAGAAATTACACCGAACAAAACTGAACAAATTATTTTTGATAGGGACGAGCACCCAAGAAAAACTTCATTGGAGAAGCTTTCGCAATTGAAGCCTGCTTTTATAAAGGATGGAACAGTAACGGCAGGAAATTCATCAGGTATAAATGATGGTGCTGCCATACTATTGCTTGCAAATGAAAGCATGGTTAAAAAATATAATTTAAAGCCTATGGCAAAAATTATAAGCATGGCCGTTGCAGGAGTTGATCCGGCAATTATGGGAATAGGCCCCGTACCTGCTACTAAAAAAGCATTACAGCGTGCAGGCCTTACAGTTAGTGATATTAATTTAATTGAATTGAATGAAGCATTTGCATCGCAGGCAATTGCCTGCATTCATGATTTGGGGCTTGATTTGGAAAAAGTGAATGTAAACGGAGGCTCTATTGCAATTGGGCACCCGCTGGGATGCAGCGGTGCAAGAATCTCTACCACATTATTATATGAAATGAAAAGAAAAGGATCAAAGTATGGACTTGCTACTATGTGTGTTGGGGTAGGACAGGGCGCGGCAATTATTTATGAAAATATTAAATAAGAAAGCCTCATATTATTTTCAGCAATTCTTTCTTCACTAATTTTGAATTTATAAATATAGTAAGCACAAGCAATAGCAAAGCTGTTGCAAAAACACTCCAATGTAATGACCATGAAAGATTTGATTTGTCAACAAAAGATAATTGTATAAAAAGAAAATGCAGAATGGCGGTGGTGATAAGAGAAATAAAAATAATAAAAACATAAACAGGCAGCCATGTTCTGGCAACACTATTACCAAGCCATTGTGGCGAATAACCTAACGTAAGCAATAAACGCAGATTATCTTTGCTCTTTGCAATCATCAGCTGCAGGTAAAATGAAAAAAGCATGAGCGCAAGAACTATTACCAGTATGCCGAAAACAGCCAGAGCACTTACGATATTTTGCAAAACTTTTTTTACTCTCCCAAATTTTGTTTTGTCTTTATTCAGATGATAATTATTTTGATCGAAATATGCAAGTAGCTGTGGATTATTTGCATCCTTTGTTTTAATAAACACTCTTGATGGGTTTACTTTTGTAACACCATTAAAGTGCTGGTTGCTCCAGTTCATAAAAGATTTAGGAACCAATACTGAGTTAATGCGATCGCTTAACGCAACAATATTTCCTTTGAAATTTTGAATACCATCAGGGCCATAACATTCAAGAATAATATTAACCGAAGAAATAGTTTTGTCAGATAGTTGTGGCAAACCCTGTGCCGGTGCAAACACATTATACATCTCCAAAAAATCGGAAGAAAAAATTATAGGAACAGTAAGCTGGCCCGGCTGCCAGGTGAATGATGGCGGAACTGTATCAATAAAATCATTGTCTATACTTTCTAAAAAAAGATCGGTGCTGAATGGAATGATATTTCCTGCACTCGCCTTTACCCTGAACTGATTTGCTATTAATGGCGAGATGCCTTCTATGCAGGGTTGTTTTTTTAAATTGATTAAATCAGAATCATTAAAAGTATTATCCTTTCCCATGTTTTCATTGGTGATAATTTTTGAGATAGATATAAAATCATAGCCATTTTTTCGGGGGCTGGTTTCTTTTAAAAGATGCTGAATGTTTATAAACATTTGCATTGAAACCAACAATAATAAAACACCAATTCCTAATCCAAAATAGCCCATCCATTTAGAGAAAGTATTTTTTCCCGTAATCAATAATGGTTCAATATTTTTATATGATAATGACATTTGGCCTCACCCAACCCCTCTCCGATGAGAGGGACAATACTTGTTAACAATATAATTTATAATTCTTTTTATCAAACGATCAACCTCTGCAACTACAAATAAATAATCCTTTCATCCTTAAAAAAATCAAGCATTTTTAAATCTGCGAAAATCATTGCAGCTCCTCTCTTTTCACATTCTTCATAAATAAGCTCCATTGCTTTTTCCCTGTTGGCATCATCAAGATGGCTATAGGGTTCATCAAGCAATAAAAAATCGAATGGTTGCATTAATGATCTTATAATAGCTATACGCTGTTGCTCACCATAGCTGCACGTTTTAGCCGGTTTGTCAAGTTTTGAATGAATACCGAGACGCTTTGCCATTTCGTCTATTGCTTGTGGCTCATGGTAAGGGTTAACCGCTCTTTTTATTTCAAGATTTTCTCTTACACTTTGTTCATTAAACAATCTTAAATCCTGGAAGATAATGCTGATTTTATTTTGCCTGAATGAAGAAAAGCTTTCCGCAGAAAGCTTTTGAATATTTATATCGTCATACAATATTGTTCCTGAATAATCTTTTCTTAACCCATAAATAAAATGTATTAAAGAAGTTTTTCCGCTGCCGGAAGGCGCTACAATATGAAGATGCTCACCTTTTTGAATTGTTACATTTTTGCCCCAAACCTGAGAATGATTTATGTCTTCCTTTTCAATATAATCAGGCATTACCTGTTGCAGGTTTATCTGCATAATACTTTATCTTCTTTTTAAATAGTTGGTTTATTTGTGCCCAACAGTATCAATCGTTGGCGGAATCATGAGTGAATCTGTTTTCATTTCTGAATTCTCACGATCTTTTTTTGCCATCTCCACTTTTGCAATTACATCAAAATAATGATTCAATTGTTTTAAGCTATTGGTGTTTTGATCCACTAAATTAATTTCACCATTTCCTGTAATGCCGCCTTGCTTGAATTCTCCGCCGGTAAAAAAAACATTGTTCCATAGCTTAAGGCTTTCATTCATTATCACTTCATCATCAGCATTACTTTTCTTTTCTGCAGATAAAACAGAAAGTATTTTATGAATATCAATATACAATGCTATTGGATGGCTGCTTAGCTTATCAATAAAATCAAATTTATTATTATTGCCAGCCAGGTATTGGTTTACAACAGACTGGTGGTTGCTAACAGCAAACAATTTATCGTTTTGCCCAAAAGAAACTACAGTATCGTTGCCCATTTGACCAGCTATTTTTTTTCCTGCTTCAATAAGCTTTTGAAAACTGGGTTTATCGCCAATAGCAACAGAAAATAAAAAGTTCATATCAGGTTTAGAATATACGGTGGAAGCAGATGGATTTCCATTTCCATCATTAAAGCTGAATGAATCTTTCTTCATTTTAAAATCAGTTATTGCAAATATAATATCGCCTTTATTGGCTTTTACAAAATCATCAATATTAAAACCCATTTGCCCGGTATAAGTGTTTAAAAAACCATCCATGCCGGTAAGCTTTATAAGTTCTTTTAATCCTTCAGGTTTAAAATTCATTGCAAAAACACCCATTACATCTTGTGATGGAATATTTTTAAGCATATCAGTGTTTATATTTTCTCCACTATATTTTTGAAGAAAATCAGAGAACTCTTTTCCGGCATATCCTTTTTGCTTTATGGTAATTTTACCATTATCAAAGCTTGCTGTGTAGGTGCTAATATTATCTTTTAAAAACATATCCAGCTTTAGCATTCCGAGCATTCCCATCGAAGCAGAATTCTTCGTTATCTCTTCAGTATTTATCCATGCATGCACATCGCCATTCTCTTTAAGAAGATCTGTAAATTTTTCATTTTGTGCAAGGCTGCTGTCAGCTTTTAATGAAAAAATATTTTTACAAACCTGTGAAAGAGCAACACCATTATCTACTAAAGGCGTCATGTTATTCTGGCTTGTTGAATCATTCATTGCTGAATTAAAACCAGATCTTGCTGAAGCGGTATTAACTGCATACGCAAAATGTTTATCGTTCCATGCAACTACACATTTATTATAAAGTGTAAGCATTTTTAAATCGCCATCAGTTCTTGTAGTTGCAGTTGGAGCAAGATTTTTATTGAACTGCTCAAAGTTTTTTGCATCTTTTACCAAGCCCTCAAAAATTGCATCACCTTCATTTCCCGATTCTTTTTGTGCAAAAATTATAAGGCCACCATCAAGATCAATTCCTGAGTTTTCGGGATTATCAAATAATTTTTTTACCTGATCGTTTGTTGCACCAAAATTCTTCTGGTAATGTTTCATTGCTTCGGCAAACCAGTTACTTTGCTTTATATCGTCCCATGTAAGTTTTTGCCTGAGAGATTTTGTATCGAGATGCAACACAAACATTGCATTTGTTGGAATCATTTTACCTTCTTCATTTTTTTTACTGCACGATGAAAATAAAAATGCTCCTATAAAAAGGATAAGCGTAAACCTTGGAAGAGATTTCATAAAAAGTTTTTTTTGATTTTTAATTGCTGTGTTAGAAAGTTAATGTGATAATTGCAAAAAAAAATTCATTTTACTATTAATCACAAATTTTGCATAAAGTAAAGTTTATTTTTTAAAATAGAAGAGAAGATTTTCAGCAGGGATGGTTTGTTGTTCACCCTTTATCAAATCCTTAACTACACATGTTTTTTGTTCAAGTTCATTTGGGCCAATGATTGCTGCAAAGGGAATATTTTTTTTGGAAGCATACTTAAATTGTTTTTCCAGCTTTGCATTTTCATAAAAAAGCTCGCAGCGTATGCCATTATTTCTAAGTGTTTGCATTTGCTTAAATGCAAAATTGTTTTCTTTTTCACCAAGATTAAAAAACAAAACTGTAGTAAAATTATTAATGTCTTGCGGAAAAATATTCAATTCATTCATTACATCAAAAATCCTGTCAACGCCAAAGCTGATGCCTACTCCCGGAATATTGGGCAATCCAAATAAACCGGTTAAGTCATCATATCTTCCGCCGCCTCCAATGCTTCCCATGTCAACACTCTTTGCTTTTACTTCATAAATAATACCTGTATAATAATTAAGGCCACGGGCCAAAGTAAAATCAATTTTTATTTGACCGGCTGATGGTTCATTTGCTTCTTTAATATAAGTAAGAATAGATTTTAATTCTTCAATTCCCCCTTTCCCAATTTCAGAATCGCCTAAAAGTGCTATTGCTTTTTTAAGTCTTTCTTCATTCGAGCCATCAATTTTTAAATAATTTTCAATAATTGAAATCTGATTCTCTGATAAATTATTTTGCAGCAATTCTTCTTTTACTTTTTCAATTCCTATTTTATCAAGCTTATCTATGGCAACAGTTATTGTGGTCATTTTATCCCGATAACTATTGGGACCACCAGTAATTTCTGCAAGTGCTGCAAGTATTTTGCGGCTGTTTATTTTTATTTCAACATCAATATTTAATTTTCTAAAGACCTGCAAATAAATTAAAGCAAGCTCTGCATCGCTTATTAAAGAAATGGTTCCTGCAATATCTGCATCACATTGAAAAAATTCCCTGTATCTTCCTTTTTGCGGCCTGTCGGCACGCCACACAGTTTGCATCTGGTAGCGTTTATACGGCATCGTTAGTTTACCATAATTCATGGCTACATACCTTGCAAACGGAATCGTTAAATCATATCGTAACGCTCGTTCGGTAATTGTTTTTTCATTTTTACCGGCAAGAATTTTTTCAAAGCTTTTTTGTGCTTCTTCTTTTTTAGCAGGATTATCAAGCCCATTATTCAATATTTTAAAAATGAGTTTATCACCTTCATCGCCATATTTGCCCATGAGTGTTTCCAGGTTTTCTATGGCAGGGGTTTCCAGCGGTTCAAAACCATACAATTCAAAAACTTCTTTAATTGTGTCAAGAATAAATTTTCTCCTTCGCAATGTATCGGCTGCAAAATCCCGTGTGCCCTGTGGTAATGATGGTTTCATTTTTTTGCCGTTGGCAGATAATCTTTGATAAGGCGCAAAAATATTGATTTTCGATTTACCCATTGGCTTATTCTATTGCTGAAATATTTATGGAAAAAAAATTAATCCTGCATCTTAATCAAAAGCGCTTTTTGGTTTAAAAATTTTCTCATCCTGAAATGCACTGCATTTCTGCAGAAAAATAATCATGAACCAGGAAGCTATTCTCGAAAGCAATTTGCTCGATATCATTTTTGAAAACCGAAATAAAGATTACGGCACATATAGCTTACGAAAATCTTGTAACAATCGGCTCAGCATTGCAGTATTTTCTATGATTGGATTATCTGTAATTTTTAATATTTTTCTTTTAAGCAAACATTCAGCAATAGTTTTGAATCCTAATACTTTTAAATTTCCTATTGAGGACAAAGCAATTTCTAATTATAAAGTTGCTGGCATACTGAACAAAAGAAAGCTGCGAAGCTTATCTCAAGAACAAAAAAAATTCCTGGAATGGAAAGGCCTCCACAAATTGCGGCTACAATTAATATTAACAAACCTGTTGCAACGCAAATTGAGAACGTTCCATCTTTATCTGCAACAAATGGTTCTGAAAATAGTTCTTTGAAAGGAATAGGTGCAGATGAAGGAACACCTGGAAACATTGTCAAGACGTTTATTCCGCAAACACCAAAACCAAATTAAACTGGTTGCTGTAAGAACTGCTGAAATAATGCCGCAATATCCCGACGGAATTCAGGCGCTGCTTGCTATTTATAAAAAAATATTCACTCTCCTGACGATGTTGACAATGGTGAGGAAGTAAAAGTTGAAATAGGGTTTGTTGTAAATTTTAATGGAAGATTAGAAAGTTTCGATGTTATAAAATCTGGCGGCAAAGTTTTTGATAATGAAGTTTTGAGAGTTTTAAAGAAAATCCCTTTGTGATTCCCGGAAAAAGTAATGGTGAAAATGTTTCAGTTTATTACACAGTTCCGGTAAAGTTTAAAACCGAATTTTTAAAAATGATTTAGAATAATTTTAAAAAAGAAAATGTCTTTTAAAACAAATTCTCTATTTTATTTTATCTTGCCAATCATCACAGTAAATTTGAAAGTATGAGCCTTGAAGAATTTGAAAATACACCAGACCCCAAAACGAAGCGGTATATTTTAATGAAAAGCATTACTGATTTTGGGATGGGATTTTTATATATTGGAGTGGGAATTATAATTTTTTTCGCCAGAGAATTTCATCTTTACAATAATTTTACTGACAGCATAGCAGCAAAGATATTTGCAGCATTAGTAATTATTTATGGAGCATGGAGAATTTACAGGGGTATTAAAAAAGATTATTTCAGAGAAAGATGAGGAATAAATTTAAAAATGGTAAGCATCATTTGGTAATGGCAATATTAACTTTTGCTGCATTATTTTTTGCAGGATGTCATGCTGAGAATGAACGCACAGACCTTGATACAACTGATAGTGGTACCATTCATATAAGTGTTGATGAATCTTTTAAGCCCGTTATAGATTCTCAAATCCAGGTATTTGAAGCTTTGCATCCCAAAGCAAAAATTATTGCAGACTATAAGCCCGAAGCAGAATGCTTTAAAGATTTAATAAAAGACAGTACAAGAATGATTATTGTTACAAGAGGCCTTACACCTGAAGAAGAAAAATTTTATAAGGATAGCTTATCATATTCTCCAACATGGTCAAAAGTTGCCGTTGATGCAATAGCAGTGATTGTAAACAATAATGCTCCTGATTCTATTTTTACAATGAGTAAATTAAGAGGTATTCTTGATGGCTCTACAGGCGATAAGCAATTGGCAGTTTTTGACGGGTTACGTGCAACAAGTACTGTGCGGTATGCAATTGATTCTATTTTAATGGGAAAACCATTTGACCCTAAAAAAGTATTTGCCGAAAAAAGCAGCCTGGATGTAATTAATTATGTTGCTCAAAATAATAATGTTATTGGTTTTGTAGGAGTAAGCTGGATAGGCAATAAAGAAGATACTTCACAACTGAGTTTTTTGAAAAAAGTAAGAATTGCTTCCCTTGAATGTAATTGCCCTGAAAAAACTTTTGTAAAGCCTTACCAGGCCAATATTATTACAAAGCGCTATCCATTGGTACGGGGTTTGTATTATATTTTAAAAGAGAATTATAATGGACTGGGCGCCGGATTTTCAAATTTTCTTGAATACGAAAAAGGGCAACTAATATTTCAAAGGGCATATTTAGCCCCGGCAAAAATGAATTTTAGCATACGTTCAGCAACATTAAATTCACCATAAATAAAAATTGAGTTATTAATTAAAATCAAGTCAAAATGCGAAACATGAAAAAAATTAGTCTCTTAGCTTCTCTTATCTTTTTAGGAAATGTTTTATTTGCCCAAAGTATAAATGATGGCAAAAAATTTCTAAACTATGAAAGATATACCAGCGCACAGGATGTGTTTAGTAAATTAGTTGCTGCTAATCCCAATAATGTGGAAGCTGCATATTGGCTGGGCCAAACTTATTTAGAGAATTCAGATAATCCTGACACTGCAGCAGCAAAAGCTTTGTACCAAAAGACTTTGCAGGCAAATGCCAATGCTCCTCTTATGCTTGTAGGTGTTGGCGAAATTGAATTAATGGAAGGTAAAAAAGATGATGCCCGCAATCGTTTTGAAACAGCAATCAGCTTAACGAAAGGTAAAGATGCCGATGTACTTAGTGCTGTTGGCAGGGCAAATGTAGATGCTAAAGCCGGTGATGCTGTGTATGCGATTGACAAGCTGAACCAGGCAGCAGCAAGAGATAAGAAAAACTCTCAGATACAAATTGAACTTGGCGATGCCTACAGAAAAATGATTGATGGCGCTAATGCAACCACTGCTTATCAAAATGCATTGAGTCTTGATCCAAAAAATGCAAGAGCTAGCTTTATGATAGGAAGAATTTATGAAACACAGGGCTTTGGCCAGGAACCTATTTATATGAAATATTACAATGAGACCATTGCAGAAGATCCCAACTTTACTCCGGTTTATTATTGGTTATATAATTATTATTACAACCGTGATGTAAATAAATCAAGAGATTATTTGAGCAAATACATTGCAGTTGCAGATCCAAGTTCTAAAAACTGTTATGCACAGGCATCACTTTTATATGTTTCTCAATTATATAAAGAAGCTATTGCAAAATCTGATGAATGTATAACACAGGGCGGCCCCAAGCCTTATCCTAACTTATATGGATTGAAAGCATATTCTTATGATAAAATGGGCGATTCATTAAATGCAAAAAAATATTTTGATGAATTTTTTGCAAAAGTAAATCCTGATAAAATAGGGCCAAATGATTATGCTACTTATGGAAAAATTCTTTTAAAATTTCCCGGTAACGATTCGCTTGCTTCCGTGTATGTTGCAAAGGCTGTACTGCTTGATACTGTTCCGGCAAATAAGCTTGATTACATAAAATCAACTGCTGAAAGTCTTGTTGCAGCACAAAAATATGCAGACGCAGGCAAATGGTATACAAAGTTGTTAGATCAAAAGAAAGATTACGGTAAAGTTGATTTGTATTATGCCGGATATAACGATTATCGTGGTAGCAACTATGTGGGAGCAGATTCAGTTTTCAAATTATACCAAGCAAAATATCCTGAAGATATTTTTGGATGGTATATGGGTGCAAGATCTAAAGAAGGAATTGATACAAGCGGTGAGCAAGGATTAGCCAAACCTGATTACGAAAAAGTAATAGCCCTTGCAGACACAGCCGCAGATAAATCAACAGTGAAAGATAAAGTGATACCCGCTTTACGATATATGGTAGCTTATAATTATAATATTAAAAAAGATAAAGAAGCAGCGATAACGTTTAACAATAAAATATTGGAAATTGATCCTGCAGATGCCACTGCCCTTAAAAACAAAGATGCTTTTAATGCAGCGCCGGTAAAACAAAAAATAAAAACAGAAACTACTAAAGAAAAAATAACTCCAAATAAAACAAAAGTTAAGAAAAAATAAAGGGTTAAGTTTATTCATTATACCCGGTATTATTGCCGGGTTTTTTTATTAATAGAATTGAACTTTAAATTTTAAAATGCCTTTAAAACATTCCATTCAAATATTGATTATTGATAATGCTGTCTTATTTTTGTAAATAATATTTTTGATATTGATACCTGTATTTTTTCTCCAGCTTTCTTCAAAAGTAAACGACACAATTAATTACCTGCCTATTGGTATTCAGCTTTTGTTTGCAGCAGGTTTGTTAACCGTGATGATTTGGGGTACACATGTGCTGGGTCCCAAAAGAAAAACGGCAGATAAGCTGGTTAATTTTGAAAGTGGAATTGAATCACAGGGTAATGCACGTCAGCCGATGGCTATCAAATATTTCCTGGTAGCAATTTTATTTGTGTTATTTGATGTTGAGGTAATTTTCTTTTATCCCTATGCTATTAATTTCAGGGAATTAGGCTGGCATGGCTTTCTTGCAGTATTAATGTTTGTTGGCTTCTTTCTTGCAGGTTTTCTTTATATCATTAAGAAAGGCGCTTTAGATTGGGAAGAGTAGTGAAGTTAAAAGTTAATAAGTTGATTGCTATCTAAAATCTAAAATAAGGAATGGCTCGTCCGGTTCAATATAATATAAATCAAAAACCTCTTGAAAGCTCTATAGCTATGGGAGAAGCTCCGGAAGGTTTTACCGGGGAAGGATTTTTTGCATCCAAATTAAGTGATGTAGTGGGGCTTGCCCGAAAAAATTCGATTTGGCCTTTGCCTTTTGCTACCAGTTGTTGTGGAATAGAATTTATGGCTTTGATGGGTTCACATTATGACCTTGCAAGATTTGGTTCAGAAAGAGTGAGCTTTTCTCCACGACAATGCGATCTTTTAATGGTGATGGGAACCATTGCAAAAAAAATGGCTCCCATTGTTAAACAGGTTTATCTCCAAATGGCAGAGCCACGCTGGGTTCTGGCAATGGGTGCCTGTGCCAGCAGCGGTGGCATATTCGATACGTATTCTGTTTTGCAGGGAATTGATCAAATAATTCCGGTTGATGTGTATGTGCCGGGTTGCCCTCCTCGCCCTGAAGCTGTGCTGGACGGTTTTATGAAAGTGCAGGATTTAGTAGGTAAAGAAAGTTTAAGAAGAAGAAATTCTGATAGATATAAAGAATTGATGAATAGTTATGGAATACAATAAACCCTGACCCCTATCCAAAGGATTCCTATGGAAAAAGGGAAATAAATATTTTAAAATTTAAAACCATCGCTCTTAAAGTGTGAACATGGCTTTAACCAACGAGATTATCAAACAAAAATTAATTGAGAAATTTGGCGATGAATTTACCGCTTGGGAAGAACCTTATGGATTACTAACCTTCACAGCTCCTAAAGATTTAAATTTAAAAGTACTTCAGTTTCTTTATGATGATGATGATTTAAAATTTCGTTTTTTAACCGATTTATGCGCCGTTCATTATCCTGATAAAATTGGTTCAGAAGTGGCCGTTGTTTATCACATTCATAACCTTGTTGATAATATTCGTATCAGGCTAAAAGTATTTACTGATGTAAATAAGCCTGATGTTTTTAGCGCTTCAGCTTTATATGCCGCTGCAAACTGGATGGAAAGGGAAACGTATGATTTTTACGGAGTAAATTTTATTGGTCATCCTAATTTAAAAAGAATTTTAAATGTAGATGATATGGAATATTTTCCTATGCGAAAAGAATTTCCGCTTGAAGATCAGACACGGCTTGATAAAGATGATGAAATGTTTGGAAGGTAGGTATAAGGTATAAGGTATAAGGTATAAGAAAAAGTTAGTTAATAAGTTAGTTCCCTCTCCTTCGGAGAGGGGTTGGGGTGAGGTTAAATAATACCAATGAACGAACATGTAAAATTATCTGAAGGAAGTCTGGAAAAGCAAACAACTACGCTCAACCTGGGGCCAACGCATCCGGCAACTCATGGGGTGTTTCAAAATATTATTGAACTTGATGGTGAAAGAATTGTAGGCGCAACACAAACAGTTGGCTACATTCATCGTGCATTTGAAAAAATTGCAGAGCACCGCCCGTTATACCAGATAACACCACTAACAGACAGGATGAATTATTGCTCATCGCCTATCAATAATATGGGCTGGCATATTACCTGCGAAAGATTGCTGGGTGTAAAAATACCAAAGCGTGTGGACTATCTCCGCATCATTATTATGGAGCTTGCACGAATTTCAGATCATCTTATTTGTAATTCAATTGTAGGTGTTGACTCCGGCGCTTATACAGGATTTCTATATGTTATGCAATACCGTGAGCATATTTATGAAATATATGAAGAGATATGCGGATCAAGGCTAACGACCAACATTGGACGCATTGGTGGTTTTGAAAGAAACTTTACCAACATAGCTTTTGAAAAAATAGAAAAATTTATAAAAGAATGGCCGGTTGTTTTAGCTGAATTTAATAACCTATTTATACGCAACCGCATTTTTATGGAACGTACAATTGGCACGGGCCCTATATCTGCAGAGCGTGCATTGAATTATGGATTTACGGGGCCAAATCTTCGTGCCGCCGGCGTTGATTATGATGTAAGAGTGCATACTCCTTACAGCAGTTATGAAGATTTTGATTTCACTATTCCAGTAGGAAGCACAGGCGATTGTTATGACAGGTTTTTAGTTCGCGACCAGGAGATGTGGCAAAGTTTACACTTAATAAAAGAAGCCTATAAAAAAGTACAGGAATTTAAAGGCGCTGATGCAGAAATTTTTCATGCCGATGTTCCTGAATATTATTTGCCCGATAAAAAAGATGTTTATACAAAAATGGAAGCGCTCATTTATCATTTCAAAATTGTGATGGGTGAAACTGAAATACCTGCCGGTGAAATTTATACTCCGGTAGAAGGGGCTAATGGTGAACTTGGTTTTTATCTTATTAGCGATGGCGGCAGAAGCCCGTACCGCCTGCATTTCAGAAGGCCATGCTTTATTTATTACCAGGCTTATTCAGAGTTGACTAAAGGAGGAATGTTAAGCGATGCGATTATTACCATGAGCAGTTTAAATTTAATTGCGGGAGAGTTAGATGCGTAGATAATTAAAAATTAAGAATGAACATGGAGCGAAAGATAGTACTTGTTGTAAGAAAATTAACTTTTGCAGAAGCAGAGAGTGCAGATGATATTTACTGGGCAAGAACTACCGTAGATGAAAGATTGCAGGAATTGATAGAGCTTAGAAAAATGGTTTTTGGAGATACTCCTTTAAGAATAAAGAAAATAGTTTCGCAAAGAAGCATGTATCAGGATGAAGATTAATTTAGAGAAAGATATCATTGACTTCATTGAATTATGTAATAAGCATAAAATAAAATATTTGGTAATTGGCGGATATGCTGTAAGTGTTCACGGTTATCCAAGATCAACAAAAGATATTGATGTGTGTATTGAAATATCGGATGAGAATGCTTCAAACATGGTGCAGGTAATAAAAGATTTTGGTTTCGGTTCATTAAATTTAAATAAAGAAGATTTTTTAAAAAAACATTTTATAACGCAGTTAGGTTTTCCCCCATTGAGAATTGATATTTTAAATGATCTTGATGGAGTAAGTTTTGAAGAAGCATGGAATAATAAAAAAATTGTGAGCATTGAAAATGTGCCGGTAAATTTTATTGGTTACAATGAATTAATAATTGTAAAACAAAAAGCAGGCAGGCCGCAGGATATTGCTGATGTAGATAAGCTTAAAAAAAGAAATAATCGAAACAAATGAGTGTACAATTTTCACAGGAAAAACTTGATAAGGTTAATGAATTAATTTCTCATTATCCGCAAGGCAAACAAAAAAGTGCTTTATTGCCAACTCTTCATTTGGCACAACAGGAATTTGGCGGATGGCTTGATGTAAGTACTATGGATTATGTTGCTTCGTTATTAAAATTGCAGCCAATAGAAGTATATGAAGTTGCTACTTTTTATTCGATGTATAATCTAAAACCTGTTGGCAAATATATTTTTGAAGTTTGCCAAACAGGCCCCTGCATGTTAAATGGAAGTGATAATATTATTAAATATATTCAGGAAAAATTAAACATACATATTGGTGAAACAACCAACGATGGATTGTTTACTTTAAAAGTTGTAGAGTGCCTTGGAGCTTGTGGTTATGCACCTATGATGCAATTGGGCAAAACCTATCGTGAGCATCTTACTAAAGAAAAAGTAGATACAATAATTGAAGAGTGTACAGCAAAAGCAGCCATTAATAATTAATCAATAAAATAAATTTTATGAAGCTTTATCCTTATTTAAGTTTTAAAGGTAATTGCGAAGAAGCGCTTGATTTTTATAAAGAAGCGCTTGATGGCCATATAGCTCAAATTGGCCGCTATGGTGATTCACCGATGGAAACTTCTGAAGAATTAAAAGATAAAATCATGCATGCCCGTCTTAGTTTTGGCGATGCGATGATAATGGTTTCAGATGTGATGAATGATCAACCTTTAGATTCCTCAAACAATGTTAGCTTATCAGTTGAATGTGATAGCAATGAACAATTAGAAAAAGTATTTTCGAAAATGGCAGCAGGCGGAAAAATAACCATGCCTTTACAAGATCAATTCTGGGGTGCAAAATTTGGAATGCTTACAGATAAATTTGGATTTCACTGGATGTTTAATTGCGAAAAGAAGAAATAAGAAATGCCAAAGATTTACTAATATCTTGGTTTAATATTTTTCTTATTCCGATGAGCATTTACCAATTCATGTGCATGTTTCTTATGCTGAATATGAAAAGTAAATTAGAATTAAAATTGGAAAATGGCAAATTAAAGGGAATAAGGTTAATGAATGTAAAAGAAGATTGTCATTGCCATCAAAAAATATGAAAGAAGCAATAAAGTTTGTTAGAGAGTATTATGAACTGTGAAATAATTTCATCAAAAATTAAATAGGATGAAGACAATATCTGTTAAAGAGGTTAAATATATTGAAGAATATAAACTTGAAATCATTTTTACTGATGATAAAAAAAAGGTGTTAGATTTTAAGCAATTTTTTAATACTCATAGTAATCCTCAATATGATAAATATAAAAAAACTGAAAACTTTAAGAAATTTAAAATTGAAAACGGTAATGTGACTTGGGGTAAAGATTGGGATATGATTTTTCCTGTTTATAATTTATACCAGGGAAAAGTGAATTAATATTTAGAAACTATGACAAAAAAATTATTATTAGATAAAATTGATGTTGGAGGCATAAAAACTTTCGAAGTTTATCGCCGTGAAGGTGGATATAATAGTGTAGAAAAAGCTTTAAAAATGCAACCCAATGATATTGTTGAAGAAGTAAAGAGAAGCGGGCTAAGAGGCCGTGGTGGCGCAGGTTTTCCTACAGGATTGAAATGGAGTTTTTTAGCAAAGCCCGAAGGGTTGCCGCGTTACCTTGTATGTAATGCAGATGAAAGCGAACCCGGAACTTTTAAAGACCGCTACCTCATGGAATTTATTCCGCATTTATTAATTGAAGGAATGATCGTTTCTGCATACACGTTAGGAAGCAATGTTTCTTACATATACATTCGCGGCGAGTACGATTGGGTTACTGATATTTTGCAAACGGCAATTGATGAAGCAAAGCAAAATGGATTTCTCGGTAAGAATATTTTAGGAAGCGGGTTTAATTGTGAAATATATCTTCATCGCGGCGCAGGCGCTTATATATGCGGAGAAGAAACAGCATTGCTCGAAAGCCTTGAAGGCAAAAGAGGATTGCCAAGAATAAAACCACCATTCCCGGCAGTGAAAGGAGTTTGGGGTTGCCCAACAGTTGTAAACAATGTAGAAACAATTGCTGCAATCGTTCCGATTATTAATGAAGGCGGAGAAGCATATTCAAAAATCGGAGTAGGAAAATCAACAGGCACTAAATTAATTTCTACATGTGGTAATATTAATAAGCCTGGTGTGTATGAAATTGATATGACTATTTCTGTGGAAGAATTTATTTACAGTGATGAATATTGCGGCGGCATTCCCAATGGAAAAAGATTGAAGGCATGCATTCCCGGCGGTTCTTCAGTTCCTATTTTACCAGCCAATCTTTTATTAAAAACTGCAAAGGGCGAAACAAGAATGATGAATTATGAAAGCCTTGCAGATGGTGGATTTGCAACCGGCAGCATGATGGGCTCCGGTGGTTTTATAGTTTTGGACGAAGACCAATGTGTAGTTCGTCATACATTAACGCTGGCAAGATTTTATCATCATGAAAGTTGCGGGCAATGTTCACCGTGCCGCGAAGGAACAGGTTGGATGGAAAAAATATTCAGCAAGATTGAAAATGGGAAAGGTGAAATGAAGGACATTGATTTGCTTTGGGATATTCAAAGAAAGATTGAAGGCAATACAATATGCCCGCTTGGAGATGCAGCAGCATGGCCTGTTGCAGCAGCCATCAGGCATTTCAGGGATGAATTTGAATGGCATGTTTTAAACCCGGAAGAATGTTTAAAAAGAAATTATGGATTGGCGCATTATGCTGATGCGTTGGAGATAACGGCGTAGCATAAACGAAAAATAAATGCAAAAAATAGATAACATAGAAATAAAAAATTTTAAATCAATACGCCATCAAAAAATTGAAGGATGTAAGAGAGTTAATGTTTTTATTGGTTATCCGAATGTGGGGAAGAGTAATATATTGGAGGCGTTGAGTCTGTTAACTTTTATTCGTGAAAAAAGACGGCCGATAGGATTGAAAGGGTTGGTCAGATTTGAAAAGCTTAGTCAACTTTTCAATTATTACAATATTCAAAACCCAGCGATTATTGATTTTAATAAAGATTATTCTTTATTGGTAAATTATGATGACGAGAAACATTTGGAATTTTCCATAAGGAAGAAAAACGAAAAAAATCCCTATAATTTCCCTTTTCTTAATTTGAAAATTGGAGAAGAATTTCTTAATACAAGTGAGACCAATGATGTAGATGATTTCTCCGGAAGGTTTCCTGATTTGCAAAAACTAATCGTTAAGCCATACAAGTTTTCAGAATTAAAAACTTTTAATGAAACTTTTTCAGCACTTGAACTTAAAATTCCTTTTGGGAGAAACTTATTTGAATTATTGGTTGAAGTTCTTTTACAAAAACAGTTTTCGGTAAATCATCAAAAAGGTAATAGCTCAATAGCACCAAGAATGGATTCCAGAATTTTAAAAAATAGCTTTGCAATTGGTATTATTGATGAAGATAAAATAAAGCTAAAGGCTTTGGACAATTTTAGTAAAGTTGAAAGGCTAACTATGAAAAGATTAAAGTTTTTTAAACATAAAGATCATAAAAAGAAACATTACTTTATTCAGATTTGTCCTGCAATTGAAAAGTGGATTTTGAATGAATCAAAAAAAGCCGCTATAAATATTGCGGATGAAAGGTATAAATTGCCAAGTACTTTAAATGGTTTAATAAGTTTAAAAAATTCATCTCAAAGAAATGATAATAGATTCAGATTATTATTTCTTGATATGTTGCTAAATGAAAAATGTGAAGAAATAATAACTTTGAAAAATTGGCTATCATTTTTGAGAAAACATAATTATAATTCAAATATAGATTTATTATCATAATGACCGACGAACAAAAATTATTTAAAGTAACCATAGACAACATCACCCTTGATGTTGCTGCGGGTACTTCTATATTAAATGCCGCACGAAAAATTGGTGGGGAAGTTGCTCCCCCTGCAATGTGTTACTACAGCAAGCTTGAAGGCAGCGGCGGTAAATGCAGAACGTGCCTTGTAGAAGTTGCTTCTGGTTCCACAGCCGATCCGCGGCCAATGCCAAAGCTCGTTGCATCATGCCGTACAAACGTAATGGATGGAATGGTTGTAAAAAATATCACCAGCGAAAAAGTAATTGATGCAAGAAAAGGTGTTGTTGAATTTTTATTAATCAATCATCCGTTAGATTGCCCCATCTGCGATCAGGCAGGCGAATGTTATTTACAGGATTTAGGATATGACCATGGCGCTGTACAAACCCGTTATGAATTTAAAAGAAGGACATTTATAAGAGAAGATATTGGCCCGTATATTCAGTTGCACATGACCCGATGCATACTTTGTTACCGTTGTGTATATGTTGCCGATCAATTGACCAACAATCGTGTTCATGGAATATTAGACCGGGGCGATCAATCAGATATTTCCACTTATATATCAAAGGCGATTGACAATGATTTCAGCGGAAATATGATTGATGTTTGCCCTGTAGGTGCATTAACTGATCGCACATTCCGTTTTAAAAATCGTGTTTGGTTTTTAAAACCAATGGATGCCCATCGTGATTGTGACAAGTGTTGCGGAAAAGTAACTTTATGGAATCGTGGTGATGAAGTTTATCGTGTTACAAGCCGTAAAGATGAATGGGGCGAAGTGCAGAGTTTTGAAGATGGAAAACCCGGATGGATTTGTAATACCTGCAGGTTTGATAAAAAGCAAACTGCTGATTGGATAATTGAAGGCCCGACAAAAATTAACAGGCATTCAGTAATTTCTGCTAACCATTATGAAGTTAAAGTTCAACCGCCCGATCCGTTAGACAAAGTTTTAAATGGAAGAAAACCTCTGTTGCTGCTTGATATACATGAAGAAAGTGAAGTAAATGATCCCAATATTGATTTAAGTAAAATTCCCGGACCGGCCACATCAACCACATTTATAGAACATGATGAACAAAAAGATATTGATGATGCAGTTAATGAAAGAATATTAATAAACGATCATAAGGATTTATCATAAATAATTATCTCCATGAAGATGCAGTTAAGTCATTTATTTTTATTTATAGATTGGGCAGTGTTTATTGAAAAACTTATTTTGATTATTGTAATTGTAAGTGTTTCTTTATTAGTTGCAATGTATTCAACTTATGCTGAACGTAAGGTGGCTGCGGTTTTGCAAGACAGGCGTGGCCCTAATCGTGCAGGCCCCGGAGGAATTTTTCAACCATTGGCAGATGGATTAAAACTTTTTTTTAAAGAAGAAATCATTCCAAATTTTTCATCCAAATTTTTATTTATTCTTGGCCCATGTCTGGCAATGCTTACTGCTATGATGGTTGGCGCAGTAATTCCCTGGGGAAATAAAATTCATATTTTTAACCGTGACGTTTCTTTACAAATTGCTGATGTGAACATTGGAATTTTATATGTATTCGGCGTGGTGAGCTTAGGTGTGTATGGAATAATGATTGGCGGCTGGGCAAGCAATAATAAATTTTCATTGCTGGGTGCCATGCGTGCCGCTTCGCAAATAATAAGCTATGAACTTGCAATGGGTATTTCTCTCATCGGCCTTTTAATGGTAACGGGCACGCTTAGCCTAAATGAAATGGTATCGCAGCAAACCGATCATTGGTGGAATATTTTTAAACAACCATTGGGATTTTTAATTTTTCTTATTTGTGCGTTTGCTGAAACGAACCGCACGCCTTTTGATTTGGCAGAAGCAGAAAATGAATTGGTTGGCGGATACCATACAGAATATTCATCAATGAAACTTGGCTTTTATTTATTTGCTGAATACATTAATATGTTCCTTAGCGGTGCTGTAATGGTAACCTTATATTTTGGTGGTTATGATATTCCTATAATAAATGATTCAACATTTATAAATACCATAGGAGTTAACTGGATGGCGGTGTTTCAGGGCGGTGTATTTTTCTTAAAAATATGTTGCTTCATTTTTTTATTTATGTGGGTACGATGGACCATTCCAAGATTCAGGTACGATCAATTAATGAATCTTGGATGGAAAATTTTATTACCGTTAGCGCTTTTAAATATGCTGGTAACAGGCGCTTTAATTTTATTAAAACAAAATCACTGGCATTTCTAAACATAACAATATTTTTGCGCAGCATTAAGGCTGTATTAGAATAAATAAATTTTTGATTGATGCAAGCATTAACCAACAGAGTGAAACCGGTTTCAAGAAAACCAATGACAATATGGGAGCGCATGTATTTGCCTGCAATCTTTAAGGGGATGCTTATTACTTTCAGTCATATTTTTAAAAAGAAACCAACCATAAATTATCCTGAACAAAAAAGACCTTTTAGCCCGGTTTTCAGGGGATTGCAAATTTTAAACAGGGATGAAGAAGGCCGTGAAAACTGTACTGCATGCGGCTTGTGTGCAGTAGCTTGTCCTGCTGAGGCAATTACAATGGAAGCTGCTGAACGCAAACCCGGTGAAGAACATTTATATCGTGAAGAAAAATACGCAGCTAAATATGAAATAAATATGCTGCGTTGCATATTTTGTGGCTTATGTGAAGAAGCTTGTCCGAAAGATGCTGTTTATTTAAGTGAAACTTTTGCGCCATCCAATTACCAGCGTAAAGGCTTTATTTATGGGAAAGAAGATTTATTGATTCCGCATCCTAAAGAAAACCCTGAAGCTTTTGCCAAAGCAAGAGGTAACAGGGCAAAACATCCTGAAGGTCATGGCAATGAACATTAAGTCCCTAACCCCGAAAGCGAAAGAAACTTTAAATAAGAAATTTAAAATGGGGAATAAAAAATAAAAGAATAAGGAAGTTGAGAAGTTAGCAGCTTAGACAATTTAGCAATAAAACTATTTAACAATAATTCAATAATAAAATAATTGAACTTAATACAAATATTTTTTTGGTTTTTATCAATCCTTGCAATTGTTTCTGCAATTGGTGTGGTTGCGAGTAAGAATCCGGTGTATAGTGTATTGTGGCTCATCATAGTTTTTTTTTCCATTTCAGGTCATTACATTTTAATGAATGCACAATTTCTAGCCATTGTAAATATTATCGTGTATGCCGGTGCCATTATGGTTCTTTTTCTATATGTAATCATGTTTATAAATTTTAATGCTGAGGCGGAACCCCCCAAAAATATTTATTTAAAAATGATTGGAATTATTTCAGGCCTGTGTTTTATGATAGTATTGATAGCAGCATTTTCACATTCATCACTTAATAATATTTATTTAAGAAACGGTACATCTGTCGGGCTTATAAAAAATCTTGGAAATGCCTTATTCAACGATTACGTAGTTCCCTTTGAAATAAGCAGCGTCCTTTTTTTAAGCGCAATGGTAGGTGCTGTTGTAATTGGTAAAAAAGAACAAACAAAAAAAGTTTAATTATGAGAAAATTCGCAACGATTGCTTTATTTATTATTACAGGATTATTTATTACATCAAAATCATCTGCTCAAATTGATCTTAATAATATTGACCTTAATGATATAATTGGAAAAATAATGCATGTGCAAAAAGGTTTTGCACCAAAATTTTCTTTGGGTAATACACCTATTGCCAAGATAAATAAAGTAGCAGAAATACTTGGTCTAAAAAAAAATGAAGAAGTCAATAAACTTTTTAATACTTTCAAAACAGGAAGAATAATCTATAAAGCAGCAGCGTATGTTGGAGGAGCAGCAGTTGTGTATGGCCTTGTAAGAACATTCCAAAAATCTATAAAGACCAGCGAGTATGCTACACCGTTATACTCCGGTATAGGGGCAGTTGGTTCGGGCCTTATCATAAAATTTATAACAAAGGGAGCTTCTTATAAAGCAATAGATATTTTTAATGGAATTGCTGTAAAAAAAATAAAAGATATTTTTTCAATCGCTCCCGCATCAGGTACGGCAGGAATTGGTTTGTACGTAAAATTGTAAGCATGGAAATAAAGTGGTACATATTTTTGTCTGTTGCATTATTTTGTATAGGCATTGTGGGGGCACTCACAAGGCGTAACTCAATAATAGTTTTCATGTGCATTGAACTGATGTTGAATTCAGTGAATTTATTATTGGTGGCATTTTCAAAAATGCACCTGGCACATGTTAATGCGTTTGCACCGGCAGCAGCAACGAATGCACAAATTTTTGTTTTTTTTATAATGATTGTAGCGGCAGCAGAAGTAAGCGTAGGCCTTGCAATAATTGTTATGTTATATAGAAATACAAGATCTATTGATATTAATTTTTTAAACAGGCTTAAAAATTAAAAACTAATGAATTTATCTGCTGATTATATTTTTATTTTTGAATTTTGACTTTATGGAAAATTTATTTACCCATGCTTATTTAATTCCTCTTCTTCCTTTAATTGGATGTTTAATCAATGGGCTTGGCAGAAATTTTCTTTCTAAAACATTGGTTGGTATTATTGGAAGCGGAGTAATTTTTATTTCTTTCTGCATAAGTGTTTTAATATTTATTGCTGTTTCAAAGGAGGGATTTACTACTCAGAATATTCAATATTTCGATTTCGTTAATATAGATAAGCTTCATGTATCATTTGAATTCCAGGTTGATCAACTCACTTCTTTATTTCTGTTGATAATAACCGGCGTTGGATTTTTAATTCATGTTTATTCTGCTTCTTATATGAAAGAAGAAACGCAATCGGGCTTTGGAAGATATTTTTCTTTCCTTAATTTATTTGTGTTTTCGATGCTTATACTTGTGCTGGGTGGCAATTATGTAATTATGTTTATTGGCTGGGAAGGAGTGGCGCTTTGCTCTTACCTGCTCATTGGCTTCTGGTTTAAAGACCAGCAAAATAACAATGCTGCAAAAAAAGCATTTGTAATGAATCGTATTGGAGATGTTGGTTTTCTTTTAGCGGTGTTCTGGTTAATATCTTCTTTTGGAACCGCATCTTATCAAGATCTGTTTAATCCGCAAAGCGGAATAATCACTTCTATCTCTGCAATCAACTCTCATACGATTGTAGGAATTTCTTTGTTATTATTTGTAGGTGCAATCGGCAAAAGCGCACAGATACCTTTATACACCTGGCTTCCTGATGCAATGGCAGGGCCTACTCCCGTATCAGCATTAATACATGCAGCAACAATGGTAACAGCAGGCATCTACATGATTGCAAGAAGTAACATTTTGTATTCATTGGCACCATTAACGATGGCTGTTGTGGCAGGCATCGGACTTGCAACCGCTATACTAACGGCAATCATTGCGTTACAGCAAAATGATATAAAAAAAGTATTGGCTTATTCTACCGTTAGTCAGTTAGGATATATGTTTTTAGGATTGGGAGTAGGCGCTTATTCCGCCTCTGTTTTTCATGTAATGACACATGCATTTTTTAAAGCCCTTTTATTCCTTGCTGCGGGTTCTGTAATTCATGCAATGGGTGGCGAACAGGATATTACAAAAATGGGTGGGCTTAGTAAAAAAATGCGTATCACTTACATTACTTTTTTTATTGCATGTCTTGCCATTGCAGGCATTCCCCCCTTCTCAGGTTTCTTTTCAAAAGATGAAATTTTATCTGCAACATTTGCGAGTAGCCCACTATTGTATGTTATAGCATTAGCCGGTGCATTGCTTACTGCATTTTATATGTTCCGTTTGCTGGCAATTACATTTAAAGGTACTTTCAGAGGTACACCCGAACAGGAACATCATGTACATGAAAGCTCTGCTACAATGACGATTCCATTAATTATTCTTGCAGTACTTTCTGCTATCGGTGGTTTGGTTGGGATACCCGAAGTGTTTGCAAAAAATGGAAATAAAATAGGTGACTTTTTATCTCCTGTTTTTGCCCGGTCAAAGCAAATATTAACTGAGCATACAATACCACATCAAACAGAAATAATATTAATAGTTGTATCTGCAATATTGGTTATTGTAGTATCTGCATGGGCATGGAGCAAGTTTAAAAATTATACTTCATCCACAGTTGAAGAAAATAGTTTTGTAAAAGCAATAAAAAACAAATTTTATATAGATGAATTATATGATTTTCTTTTTGTAAAACCGTACCGCACTTTATCTAATTTATTAAATAATGTAATTGATAAAAAAGGAATTGACGGAATTGTAAATGGCGTTGGCAAAGGTGTAAATTATGGAAGCCGTCAATTAAGATTATTACAAAGCGGCCAGGTAGGCTCTTATCTTTTATTAATGGTTATTGGAATATTAATCCTATTTATAATCCAATTGTTTACAAAATAAAATTAATGCTCGGCACATACTATACTTTTCCTGAACTGCTTATTTGGATACCTTTTGTTACAGGGATAATCATCATTTTTATTAAGAATAGTAAAACTGTAAAGTTAGTTGCACTCTTATCTTCATTAGCAACACTGGCAATATCTGTTACCAGTTTATGTTATACAGATATGGCACATCATCCTGAAATTTTTTACTATAACAATGTTTCGTATGTATGGATGCCTTACATAGGCTCCAGTTTTTCTGTAGGCCTTGATGGGATGGGGTTTTTGCTTACTTTTTTAACCGCATTTTCTTACCCGCTTATTTTTGCATCAACTTACAAATCTGAAAATAAAAATGCCAATGTTTTTTTTGCATTGATGCTTTTAATGCAAGCCGGTATCATGGGTGTATTTGTTTCTATGGATGCATTGCTTTTTTATTTCTTTTGGGAACTGGCGCTTATTCCGGCGTATTTTTTATGCAGCAATTGGGGCGCAGAAAAAAGAGTGCAGGCAACTTTTAAATTTTTTGTTTACACATTTTTAGGTTCGTTGTTAATGCTTGTTGGAATTATTTATGTTTATCAGCACACTCCAGCTGTAACTGCTGACTCCATACATTCATTTTCTTTAACTGCTTTTTATAATACATCATTATCATCAGGGCAACAAGGTTGGTTGTTCTGGCTTTTCTTTTTTGCATTTGCAGTAAAGATTCCCATTTTTCCATTGCATACCTGGCAGCCTGATGTTTATGAGCAATCCAATTATCCTTCGGTTATGGTATTGAGTGGTATTATGGTTAAGATGGGTATGTTTGGAATGATCAGATGGCTACTGCCAATCTTCCCGGCAGTGATTATAAAATTTAATCACTTCATTATTATACTTTGTATTATCGGGATTCTTTATGCAAGTATTATTGCATTGGTACAAAACGATCTTAAAAGATTTGTTGCATGGTCTTCTATTGCGCATCTTGGATTGATGGGCGCTGCAATTTTTACTGTGAACTCAGTAGGCTTGCAGGGTGTAATGCTGGAGATGTTGAATCATGGAATCAACATACTTGCATTGTGGATTGTAGTAGATATTATTGAAAAGAAAACTGGAGTACGTAAAATATCAGAGCTTAGCGGGCTTGCGGTGAAATCACCAGCGCTCGCTATTTTTCTTGTAATAATTGCTTTTGCAAATATTGCTTTGCCACTTTCCAATTCTTTCGTTAGTGAATTTTTAATGCTTAATGGATTATTTCAGTTTAATAAATGGTTTGCTGCATTTGCCTGTTTGGGAGTTATTTTTTCAGCAATTTATATGTTGACGATGGTGCAAAAAACTTTTTATGGAAATTCAAACGAATTAGCCGCAAAGGCGAAACCACTGAGTATGGATCAAAACATTGTACTGTTGGTAATTGTAATTTCTATTTTAATATTAGGAATTTATCCTTCGCCTGTAATTCATTTGACGCAATCAACAGTTACAGATATTTTGAGTAGGATACCTGTAAAATAATTTTGAAATTGAAAGATGAATTTGTATAAGGTTTTTAAACAACAAATAAAAATTAAAGCCCTTCGGGTGTTTGAGATCGCATTATGAACGCAATTATATTAACGGCACTTTGGGGAGTAATCATGATGTTTGGAGGTGTTTTTTTTAAAAAGAGCACTACACCAAAATATTGCGCTATAGCGGGTATCATCATTATATTAAGCGCCAATATTCTTGAATTTGCCGGACACCATTTTTTTAATGTTGATACCAAAGGAATGTTACGTTTTGATTCATTCGGCCTGCATTTTAATACGATTGCTTTTGCCTGTACCTTATTATTTTTTCTTTTAAATGGAAAAGATTTTGAAAAAATTGGCAGCCACGTTTCAGAATATTTTAGCTTAATATTTTTTGTTTTATGTGGTGTTTCAATCTCTTCATCATTCAATACGTTGTTAATGCTTTTTCTGGGAATTGAAATTATGTCTATTCCTCTATACATACTAACGGGAAGCGATAAACGCAATTTAAAAAGCAACGAAGCTTCGCTGAAATATTTTTTAATGGGCGCTTTTTCTACCGGCCTTATGCTTATGGGCATTGCACTTATTTATGGCGGTAACAGCCTTGGTTCTTTTTATATTGATTCTATTAACCTGGGTGCAGGAAACCTTCCTGTTTTAATTGCAGCCGGCTTAGTATTGTTATTGGTTGCCCTGTCTTTTAAAGTATCTGTTGCACCCTTTCATTTCTGGGCGCCCGATGTGTATGATGGCGCACCGGCTGTAGTTACTTCGTTTATGATGACTATTGTAAAGATTGCAGGGTTCATAGCGTTCATCCGTCTTTTTAAATCTTCATTTGGTATTATGCAGCAGCAATGGCAAATGCTGATTGTTATTATCATTGCCGCTACTTTATTAATAGGAAATATAACAGCAGTTTTTCAGCAAAGCACAAAACGAATGCTGGCTTATTCAAGTATTTCCCACGCAGGATTTATGATGTTTGCAATTTTTGCACTTAACGATGCTGCAAAAGAAGGATTGATTTTATATGCTGCTGCTTACAGTCTTGCGACCATTGGTATTTTTGCCATTCTCATAAAAATGGCTGATTATTCTATTGAAGGTTTTAATGGTTTGGGGAAAAAGCAACCACTTCTTGCATTAACAGCAACTGTTTTTCTTTTATCGCTTACAGGGATACCGCTCACTGCAGGCTTCACTGCAAAATTTTATATTTTGATGGCAGCCGTCAAAGACGGCCATCAAATATGGCTCGTAGTTCTTGCAGTAATTTGTGCTGCTATCAGCGCCATTTATTATTTCAGGGTAATACAGGCTATTTATTTTAAAGATCCCGTGCCCGGTGTTAATGAAGAAATAAATACATCTTCTGCATTTAAATGGTTACTTGTCATTACTGCTGCTATAATTATTATTCTTGGAATAATGCCTGGTTTGGTTATTGACTGGCTGTATTATTAATACACAAATGGTACTTCATAAATGGTATGAATCTGTACCTTCACCTTGCTTCAATTAATTAAATTTTATTGATACAGCTTTATGAAAATATCAGATTCTCTTTCGCTGGCTTTTCGTACAGTAAGAAGTAATAAGCTGCGTACAGGCATTACCGTTACTATCATTGCATTCGGCATCATGGCACTCATCGGAATTATTACAGCTATTGCTTCAATGAACCAAAGCCTTGCTGAAAACTTTGCTACAATGGGCGCCAACTCATTCAGCATACGCTACCAGGACAGGCAAATTCATTTTGGCAGAAGAGAAGTAAAAAAGACAAGTGTAAATTCACTCAAAGAAAAAAAATCAAACGCCGGAAAAATTATTACTTACCATGAAGCAAAATTATTCAAAGAAAGATATTCTTTTCCTGCCAGTGTAAGCATATCATTAAATGGTCCGAGAAGCATTGTAGTAAATGATGAAAAAATAAAAACCAATCCGAATATATCAATGACTGGATGTGATGAAAATTATTTGGCGCAAAGCGGTTATACTTTAAGCGATGGCAGAAATTTTAATACTCTTGACGTACAAAGCGGAAGAAGTGTTTGCATATTAGGAAACAGTGTAGCGCAAAAGCTTTATGGTACAAATATTCAAAGAGCCATTGATAAAGTGATAACTGTTGCAGGCATTAAGTACAGGGTTATTGGCGTTTTGAAAGATAAAGGCTCCAGCGCATTGTTTAATGCTGATAATATTGTTCTTACTTCTTATAATAATATACGCCGCTTGTTTACTACAGATGGAACTACTTATAACATTGGTGTGATGGTAAATGATATAAAAGATTTGGATGCTGCCATAGGGGAAGCTAAAGGAACTTTCAGGCCTATACGCAAAGTGGCCATTGATGAAGAAAATAATTTTTATATTGATAAAAGCGATAGCATAGCAGAAGTATTTATGAATAGCCTGGGTGCTATTACAACAGCCGCCGCTTTCATTGGTTTAATAACATTAATAGGCGCTGCTATTGGTCTTATGAATATTATGCTCGTGGCTGTAAACGAGCGCACGCGCGAAATTGGATTAATTAAAGCCATAGGCGGTACAAGAAAAAGCATACGGACTCAATTTCTTTTTGAATCTGTTCTTATAAGTTTGATAGGCGCTATATTCGGAATAATATTGGGCGTACTGGTTGGCAACATTGTAGGAATGTTTCTTCATACAGGTTTTGTAGTTCCGTGGGGATGGGTTGTTTTGGGAATAGTTGTGTGCTCTGCCGTTGGACTTTTTGCCGGGTTATATCCTGCAGTAAAGGCTGCACGCCTCGACCCGATAGTTGCTCTTCGTTACGAATAAATAAGTTCCTTATTTTTACAATTTCAATTTGAATTTCTCCTAAAAAAAAAAGATTAAAATGTAGATGCCGATCATTTTTTATAGAAAATTAATGATTGGATTAAGAAATTGGATTAATTTATTAACTTGTGATCCTACTAAATTTTTTTAATTGAATTAGATTTTCAAATTTTTTTTCGTTACAATTGTACTATCAAATATTTTAACCAAATTCATCTTAAACTTTTAACATTAAAAATCTAACGTTATGGCAGAAACAAATACAACTGCAAATTCCAGAGTAAATGCCACCACTTCAGTTCAGGCAAAAAAATCGAGCAATATTATTTCTTTGCTTGCCCCTATTATTTGTATCATCTCAGGATACGTAATCTGGCGTTTCGTTATTGGTGCTCCCGGCAATTTTACTGCACCCGATCCAAAAGGTGGCTTTTGGCCAAACCATCAAGGGGCAAAAACCGATCTCTCAAGAATGTACCAGGGTGGTATTATTGTACCCATTCTTATCGGTTGCTTTTTAATTGTATTCACTTTTGTAATTGAAAGATGGTTAACCGTATCTAAAGCAGCAGGCAAAGCTTCCAATGCTGAATTTATCAGAAGAGTACAATTTTATCTTGCAGATAAAAAAGTAGATGCCGCCATTGCTGAATGTGATAAGCAAAGGGGATCTGTAGGTAATGTGATGAAAGCAGGACTTCGCAAGTACAAAGCAATGATTTCTGATACTGAACTTGATACTGAACAAAAAGTTCTGGCAATACAAAAAGAAGTAGAAGAAGCTACAGCGCTTGAATTACCAATGCTGGAAAAAAACCTTGTTTTTCTGTCAACACTTGCATCCGTTTCTACTTTAATAGGATTGTTAGGAACGGTGGTTGGTATGATTCGTGCGTTTAGTAACCTGGGTGAATCAGGCGGCGGAGAAGCAGCAAGAGAATTATCAAAAGGTATTGCTGAAGCTTTGTATAATACAGCTCTCGGTATTGGCACATCAGCATTTGCAATTATCTCTTATAACATTTTCACAACTAAGATTGATGCCATTACTTATGGTATTGATGAATCAGGCTTTACACTTACTCAAAGCTTCGCTTCACTTTATAAGTAAGAATTTTTTTGTGGAATTTTATACGATTTGAATCTTTTATAATAAAATATTAAATAATGGCCAGAGCCAAAATAAAACGCGGAAGCACCAATGTTGACATGACTGCAATGTGCGATGTTGCTTTTTTGCTGTTATCCTTTTTCATATTAACAACAAAATTTAAGCCTGCGGAAGCCGTAGATGTTACGCCTCCCAATTCTGTTTCCAATAAACATGCTCCTCAAAAAGATGCTTTCACAGTTTCTATTGATAAAGAAAACCGGGTGTTTATTGACATGAGCGACGAAATGAAAGGCGATGTGCTTAACCAACTGGCAACAGAAAGGAATTTAAAATTTAGCCCCGAGGATATTAAAGCCTTTAAGCAAGCAACTTTTATTGGGGTTCCTATAAGCCAGCTTAACCAGTTTGACAGGTTAACGCCAGAGCAGCTTAAAGGAACTAAGCTTGCAGGAGTTCCGGCAGATAGCACCAATAATGAATTGCAGGCATGGATAACTGCCGCCATACAGGCCAAGCAGGGAGGAAAGCTTAACTTCTTAATTAAGGGAGATAATTTTTCAAAGTATCCCACTTTCAAAGGTGTAATAGAAGCTTTTAAGAAAAATGATATTTATAAATATAATCTTGTTACCAATGCCGAAGATGTACCGGCAGGAAGCGAATTATATAAAAAGAATATGTCCGGACAAATGGATCAGGCACAATAGCCGGAAGAAAATAAATTTGTTCAAAATTAAATATTACTACTATGGCAGAAATGGAAGTAAAAAGTGGTGGCGGCCACAAGAAAGGGCCGGGTGTTAAAAAAGGAAAAAAACTATCTACCCGTGTTGACCTTACACCTATGGTTGACCTTGGATTTTTGCTGATAACTTTTTTTATTTTCACCACCACCATGTCTCAGCCTACCTCAATGAACCTTGCCATGCCCAAGGACACTGATAAGCCGGACGAAGAGAATAAAGTAAAAGAATCAGGCTCACTTACACTTATGTTGGGAAAGGGAAATGTAGTTTATTACTATTTTGGTGCCGACCCTTCTACCATGCAAACTACCGGTTATAAGGATGTAAGAAAAATAATTCTTGATAAAAAGAAAGCAACACCTAAAGATGATTTCTTTGTAATTATTAAGCCTGATAAAGATGCAACTTACAAAAACGCTGTTGATGTATTGGATGAAATGAGCATAAATGATGTAAGCAGGTATGCAATGGTTGATCCTACTGCTGATGAATATAGCAAGATTCAGCAAACTGAAAGCGCAGCCGGGGTAAAATAAATTTATGGAAAAATTACGTTCATGTATCTAATAAAAAAAACAAAACATGGAAGCTAATAAAATTTTAAAAGCCGATCTTTTGGATATTCTTTTCGAGGGAAGGAATAAAGAGTATGGCGCTTATGATTTGAGGAAAACTTATAACAAAAGAATTACAACCGCTCTCATTACTACTGTAGTGATTATTGCAGTTATATTTATAGGTTCTGTAATTGCCAACAATTTTACTCCAAAAGATGAAGCAAAAGATATGAAGGTGAAAGATTTGGTGATGGAGCAAATTCAACCGAATGAACCGCCGCCACCGCCTCCTCCTCCGCCACCAAAATTGCCTCCTCCTCCTCCTATAGCAACTATAGCGTTTACCCCGCCTAAAGTGGTAAAGGATGAAGAAGTTATTAAGCCACCACCAGAAGTAAAACAGATTGAAGAAGCCAAGGTGGATGTAAAAACTGTAGAAGGAACAAAAGATTTGGGTATTGTAGCTCCGCCGGTAGAAGATAAAGGAACCCAGGTAGTAGCAGCGCCTGTTGAAAAGAAAGAAGATGAAGATAAAGTATTTACCAAGGTAGAAATTGAAGCTTCTTTTCCGGGTGGTGTTGGTAAATGGTCAGAATATGTGAAAAGAGCTATAGAAGCCAACTTAGATGAATTTACAGATGCTGATTTTGGAACATGCACAGTTAAATTTATCGTGGATAAAACAGGCAAAGTAAGCCAGGTTGAAGCTACTAACATGAAAGGCACTAAATTGGCAGAGGTGGCTACCAATGCAATCAGGAAAGGTCCTAACTGGATTCCTGCGCAGCAAAACGGGAGGTATGTAAATGCTTACCGGCTGCAACCGGTTACTGTACAAAACCCCAATTAGTAATTAAGCTTAGCAAATATTATTTATTAAAGAGATGCTGTTTTGCATCTCTTTTTTTATATTAAAAAAAAGCCATTATGAAATGCATTATTGCTGTACTAACCCTCATGCTTATACGCAAAGATTCAATTGAATATTGTTGACTGAAACAAAATTATCTTTGCAAAATGTATGGAAAACTTTCAGGATGGAATGATACGATTGTTGCGATTGCCACACCGCCGGGCATAGGAGCTATTGGGATAATAAGGCTAAGTGGGGATAAAGCTTTTGATATCATTAATAAAATATTTCCTTCAAAAAATATAGCAAGGCAGCAAGCGAATACACTGCATGTTGGGTATTTAAAAGATGGTGCCAATATTCTTGATGAAGTAGTAATTTCTATTTTTAAAAAACCATCCTCTTATACCGGCGAAGATGTTATAGAAATATGTTGTCATGGATCGCCATACATACAACAGCAGGTAATGGATGCGCTCATTCACAATGGAGCAAGGCTTGCAAAGGCCGGCGAATTTACCCAAAGAGCTTTCCTTAATGGAAAACTGGACCTTACCCAGGCAGAAGCTGTGGCAGACTTAATAATAAGTAACACAGCCGCTTCTCAAAATACCGCATTAAAAAATATGCGGGGTGGCTTTTCACAGATTTTAAAAGAAATGCGGGAACGGTTGATACAGTTCTCCGCATTAATTGAACTGGAATTGGATTTTAGTGAAGAAGATGTTGAATTTGCGGACAGAAGAAAATTTCTTGATCTTATTTCAGAAATTGATGAAGCTGTAAAGGTGTTACTCCAATCTTTTCATCTTGGTAATGTTATTAAGAACGGAGTAAGTGTTGCTATTGTAGGCAATCCGAATGCAGGCAAATCAACTTTATTAAATACACTCCTTAATGAAAACAGGGCAATTGTAAGTGAAATACCCGGCACTACCCGCGATACTATTGAAGAGATAATAAATATAAATGGAATTTTATTCAGGCTTATTGACACCGCCGGCATTCGCGAACATTCGCAGGATGTTATTGAAAATATGGGCGTAGTAAAAAGCAAAGAAAAAATAAAAGAGGTTGATATTGTTTTGTACTTGTTTGATATAAATACAGTTTCCGATGATGAACTAACGGTAGCGTTAAACGAAATAAAAAAAGAAAATACGAATGTAATTGCTGTTTCCAATAAGATAGATTGTTCCAATAAAAATTTTTTGAATAAAAAGAAAAAAACATTCCCAGAAAGTATTTTCATCTCAGGAAAAATGCATATTGGTGTTGACAATCTCAAAGAGAAATTATTTGTAACAGCAACCGGCGACAAATTGCTTTCCGAAAATATTATAATTACAAACGCACGTCATTACAGTGCTTTAAAAGAAATTGAATTGTCTCTCGAAGATATTAGAAAAGGAATTGAAGATAGAATTACCGGCGATCTCTTATCTCTTGATATTCGCAGGTGCCTGCATTACCTCGGAGAAATTACAGGAGAAATAACGAATGAAGATATGCTGGATTACATCTTTAGTAAATTTTGTATCGGAAAGTAATTATTTGCTATGCCATTATTGTGTAAGCTATCTCGGGTACATCATTGCGATATCAATGTGGAAAAAATTGTTTCTTATACGTTCAGATAAAAAAATTATAATTCTGCAATATTTCGTTTACCTGAAGTAGTCGATTCAAAAAGTTTTTTAAAGAGAGGGCTTTCGGTTCTTTTTATTTTGTCCCAAAAAGTAAAATACAAACCATAATTATATTTAAACTGCTTGTGATGCAAAGAATGATGTGTTGCGCCGATAAGCCATTTGCCTAAAATATTTTCGTGAAACTTTTTTGGATATATTTCAATATCAAGGTGGTTTATAACACTGCTTATCGTCATTATTGTTAGCTGCATTATAATAATATAATAATGCATGGGTAAAATCATCAACATTATGGGTAAAAACATTGCCTGTAATAATCCTTCAAGCGGGTGAAATGAAAATGCTGTAAAAGGAGAAGTGATATTGCTATCGTGATGAACTTTATGTACAATTTTAAAAATGGAAGGCTTATGCATCCAGCGGTGAAGCCAGTAATAATAAGTTTCATGCAACAACATAAATACAATAAGACTTAATGGTAAATACCACCATGAATAGAAAAATAAATTTGTATAAACTTTTGTATATCCCTCTTGCCATAATATAACCGTTGCAGTGCCTGCGATAGAAAAGAGGAAAGCCGTTACCATGCTCCATTTCACTTCAGTTTTAAATTGACCGGGTTTATAAGCCCTTGTATTTATTTTGCGGCTTTTCCAATTAGAAGGAAACCATATATAGAAGATTATATAGAAAAGTCCGGCGAATAAAAAGTACCTGCCTGTAATAATTACAAAAAAAATCAGCGTAAGAATCAATAACCAAAAAGTTGTTGTGAAATCAGGTAATTGCATTAATACAAATTAGACAAAAAATATAGATGTTTTGATTTAAAAACTATCTTCCGGAATATCATCATTATCTCCTCCTAAACTATAATCATTATTTTCTTCATCTTCTTCGCCAATTTTCTCATTTTCATCATCCTCATCTGCACCGGGAATATCAAGATCAGTTGCCGTAATATTTTTTTTGAAGCTTCCTTCATTTAATGGAGTGCCATCTTCATCAGTATTATCAAGCGCTGCAGCACGTAAATTAATATCATCTTCCGTAGGCATATCATTAGCAGAAATATCAAGATCATTTTTTTCTGATGAAGAAACATTTGAATCAGAGTCTTCTTCAATCTCTTCATCAATATCATTATCAAATAAATCATCGCCTTCCTCATCAGCAGAAGATATAGTGTTATCTGCAAGTTCTCCCATTGGTAAAGGGATTATATTTTCCTGGCCGGGAATATCTTTTACATCTGGTAAGTCTATATTACCTGTTTCAGGTTCAAGGCTTTTTCGATCTTTTAAAGAATCAGGAAGATCCTGGGAAACTGTATTAATATTATTTTTCATTTTATAATTTTAAAATTGAGATGAAAATTCTATGCCAGTAAACTGTATTTGTTTTTTTCATTTTTTAGGAATAAAAAGATTTTTCAGATCTCCGAATCTATTAAAGTAAAAACCTCCCATTGAGGGAGGTTTTATTATGAGAAAAACTAAATAAATTACTTGGATTTTATATCTACAGTATTAGCATCGCCACCGCCTGGCTCACAATTAGTTTCAATGCGATCCGCACTAATGCCTTCATTTTCCACTAAGTAAGATTTGAGAAGTTCTAATCTTTTATTGCAAAGTGCCTGGGAAGCCTTTGATGCCATAGGATAACCGGTTACAGTAATTGAACATACGGCATTGCCTTTTAATTTTGAACCTACCGTTGCCAGCATTGCTTTTGCATCATTACTTAAACGGTTGCTGTTTCCTTTGAAAGCGATGCTTGGTAAATCTCCCAGGTTACAGGCATTGGTATCTTTAGCAACCATGTTTTTGCAACAATCCGGTTCAGGACACTTGCCAACGCCATCTGCATCTACCGGCTGACATTGAGTAGGCGTAACCAATTCTTTGTCTTTGCAATCCGGCACACCATCACCATCAGTATCACGTGATACGCCATGTACATCAACCGGGCAACCATTTGGAGTGTTTGGTTCCTTGTCAAGCATATCAGGCACACCATCTCCATCACTATCCAGCATCATTTTTTCCTGGTTAGCTTTTACAGTATCAACCTGGTTTTGCAAATACTTATCAACTCTTGCGGCAGGATTATCAAATAACATTTTCTGCTTGGTCTTTTTTCCTAAGGTAAATTCCAGGCCTGCAAAGGCATATCCAAATTTATCTTTGTGAACAGTGCTGCTAATGGCCGGCGTTGTTCTATAATATGGCGAGCCATCCAGGTTATCCCCATCAACGAAATGCATCCTATAGCCAAGATCTAAATTTATAAGGTTAGAAAGATCAATTTTTACCCCCGCTGCTACCGGAACAAAAAATTGTGTAATGGGTGAATGAGCATCATAAGTAATTTCATTGGTAGTGCCGGTCTTTATTATTTTGACATCAAAAGCCATATAACCGGCGCCCACACTAACATAAGGAACAACTGTATTTTTTACACGCAGCCAATTGATATTTCCAAATGCAAAAACTCCACTTACGCTACCTGCATAATGCAAATCTGTCTTAAAGGACGAAATAGGTCTGCTGGCGGCAGGTAATCCGCCATTTCCATCTTTTCTGTCCTGGTTTCCTTTTAATTTTCCTCTTAGAAAATCAGCTTGTATGCCCAGGTAATGATTAAGCTGATAACGAATATTGGCTCCGTATCCAAGAGTATATTGTGGGTTTATAAAATCATTAGTTCCACCAATAATCAAAGAAGGATTTAATACCCCTGCATTTAATCCAATTGATAATTTTCGGAATGGGCTGCTCCCTGAAAAGGGTTTTACTTCATTATAAACTTGTTTTTGTTGTGCAAAAACCGGGGAAAAAAGGCACATTGATAAGGCAAAAATTGCAATTTGTTTGATGTTAATGTAAGACATATGTTAGGGGTTTAGTATCAAGTCAAAAAATTATAATGGTGTAAAAATATAGAAAAATGAAATAATGGAGCAAATTGATTCCTGTAAATATTTTTGATAGAATAATATTGGACAATTTCCGGAAGGTTGAGATGCTGATGTTTATCAAGTTGATAGGTTAGCTGGTTAATTGGTATTACCAAAAATGTACCAATAATCTCATTTCAATAAAAAAGAATGAATTAATTTCGCCGCTCAAAATTTATATAAAAGAGTAGGTTAGATTAATCTGTAAAATCCTTATGAAACAAAATTGATATGTTGGCATTTCATTTGATTAAAGAGACGATTTATTTTACTTTTTATATTAATTAATATTTACCTCCATCAATGTAACTGAGGAGGGCGAAGCCATGAAAAAAATCTTATGATTTCAATTTATATTATTCTTTAAAAAATTAATTTACATTTTTAATTTTATTTGTACAATATGTATAATTATCGTTTCAGTTTAATAGCAGTTATTTTTTTTACTTTTATTCTTATATCCTGTGTTTCCTCCAAAAAAGTAGTTTATTTCAATAATCTTCAGGATACAACTACCGCAGCCTTAAGAAAAGCAAAAGT
>JBBRTG010000016.1:0-66235 GCA_038244655.1 Chitinophagales bacterium | reverse complement strand
GTAACCTGGATTTTGAACTAGTGCCCTGTTATTAGTTAAAGAATTCCTGTCAATTGGCCAAAGCAATTTATAAGACTGCGTAGAAGGCACCGTTGTAAATTCATATACATAATTATCTCCCAATCTTCTAAGATCGTACCAGCGTTTTCCTTCAAAAATAAATTCAAGAAAGCGTTCTCTTAAAAGCGCTTCTTTAGGATCTGCGTCTATGGCCTGGTTAGGGAATCCTAAGGTAGTAGCATCATAATTTGCTCCATAAGCTCTGGCTCTTACCAGGTTAATTTCAGCAGAAGGATCCTGGCCTAATATTATTTTAGTTTCTGCCAGCAACAACAATAAATCGGCATAGCGATAAATAGGAAAATCATTTGTATAAGCCCTCGAGCCAGCATTTTGTTCGCCCTGGAATTTACTTACGAAAGCTCCGGCAATTTGATAAGGGCCGCCAATAGCACCTGTGTAAGCCGGTTGAATGGTTGCCCATTTTCTACTATCCATGTTATCAAATTTTCTAAAGGTTGCAATGGTTACAGGCGCCCGCAATAAGCCGCCCCAGTTATCAGTAGTTACACTAAATTTTCTATTTCCTACAGAATCATAAAAGTTGGCAAGCAACCCTGATTGAGGCAAAAAAGTACCGGCAATTGGAAGAGAGGATTCATTTAATACATTGCGGATAGCAAAAATAATCTCATTATTTCCCCTGTTAGTTGTTGAAAAAACACTGGCAAAAGAAGGCAATAAAGTTAAGCCCGGCACATTAGTCTGAATATCAGTTAATGCATTCTGAGCAGTTGTTGCGTCTGTTGCTCCACCACTTCTGTAGCTCGTCCAAAGATACACTTCAGCCTTTAGCATTAATGTAGCAGATTTAGACCAGAAACTTTTTTTATTTCTAAAAGAATAATCGGTACCAAAATTATTGGCAGAGCTGTCAATATCATTTTTTATCAATTTCATTACATCTTCTTCGCTTGATGCGGGCTTGGCTAAATTTGAAATATCAATAGATTTTGTAGGTTCAGTTTGTATAATAACTTTACCCCATGATCTATACATTTGAAAATAATAAAAAGCACGCATTCCATAAGCGACACCTAAATAATATTTCTTATTTGCATCACTCACTACCGTAGTAGTATTCAATTTGCTAATCAATAAATTGATCTGGTTTATATTGAAATAAAAACCGCCAAAATTTGATACACCCGGAGCATCCAGATCCAGGTTATTTAACCATAATCTTTCCACGCCTTGTGTGGCCTCGCCGGTAAAGGCGGAGTTTGACCCGGGATCGGTACCGAAAATATCTGCACGCATTTCGCCAAGGTATTGAAAGGCGCCTGTATTATTTCTAAAAGCAACATGAATACCTGTTACAAATGCATCAACTTGCTCCGGCGTTTGCCAGAAGTTAACATCGGATATGCTGCTTACCGGCGCCAGGTCCAATTTTTTGCTACAAGCGCTTATTGTTATAAGCAACCATAAACCGGAAATTATTATTATTAGTTTTTTCATTTTTATAATCTTTTATAATTTAAAAAGTTACCTGAACACCTAATACAAAAGTTTTAGGAGTTGGATAAGTGCCGGCATAAATACCAGTAATGGTAGAAGTACCTGCAGCTACAGGCGGCTCAGGTGTAGGTCCGCTGAATTTAGTGATGTAAAACAAATTATTTGCACTTACATATATTCTTGATTGGGATAAAACCTTTGTTTTCGACATCCATGTTTTTGGAAACTCATACGAAAGGGTAATTTCCCTGCTGGCCAGATAATTTCCTTTTTCATAAAAACGGGAATTGTTACTGTTGAGCACCGAGCCGGCATTATTACTTCGTGTATAATTTTTCTTACCAAGGGGTGCAGAAACCTGGTCGGCGTAATACACTTTTGGCACATCAGTATTGGTATTAGCAGGCGACCAGGATTGCTTTTGCAGATCGATATAATTAAATGTTCCCTGGTAATTACCCAAAGTCCGTGCTAAAAGGTCATTATAGATAGTATGTCCTAAAGCAAATTCAAATCTTGAATACAAAGAGAAACCTTTGTAAGATAAATTAGCTGTAAAACCCCCGGTCCATTTTGGATAAATATTCCCTATGTAAACTTGGTCTCGTGAATCAATAGTGTCATTCTTATCAACATCCAGCCAATTCACATCTCCGGGGGTTATACTTCCTTTAATGTTAGGATTTGGAGCCACGTTTGGCCCTGCAATTTGTGCAACAGCATCATATCTGCTTCCTGCAATTTTTGCTATCTCGCCTGCATCTTTAAAAATAGAAACCTGTTTATAAGCGTAGATTGCTCCTAATGGTTGTCCTTCCTGCAGGCCGCCTACATAAATAACTTTTCCTGAAGCCGGATCAAATACCTGAAGGCCGCCCTGCCTGTTTTTGGCATTACCATTAGCAGGCAGTTGCAATATCTTATTCTTTACATAAGATGCATTGGCGCCAACATCTAGCCTTAGTCCATTGGGCTGGTTAATAATATTGGCATTCACCGTAAACTCATATCCCGTATTTTGATAAGTTCCTAAATTGGTTCTTACAGATCCAAAACCAGTATAGCTTGGAAGAGCGAGGTTGGTTAAAAGATCACTGGTTTTACGGTTATAATAATCAAATAAAATAGTTATCCTGTTGTGTAATATTCCTAAATCAAGACCTATGTTTGTAGTTTTACTTTTTTCCCATCTTAATCCTGAATTAATAATGCTTGTATTTAAAAATCCTGCATTACCATTATAAAGCCCCTGCGAGCCATAAGCACCTTGCACTTCGTAACGGTTTGCATTGGTTAATAACCCTGCTACATTACCATTTTGGCCATAACTAATGCGTGGTTTTAAAGTAGAAATATATTTAGAAATTCCACTGTTCCGGAAGAACTTTTCATTATGTACATTCCATCCCGCAGACATCCCCGGAAAGAAACCAACCCTGTTATCTTTTGCAAGAGTAGAAATTGCATCTTCTCTGAATACGCCTGTAAATAAAAAACGGTTATCATAATCATAATTCAATCTTCCAAAAGTGGAAATGATGCGGTACTCAGATTTAGTAGAAAAATTATCGCCGGCAGCAAGAGTAGTAGAAGCGTTTACAGTACGAATATCATCTGTGGGTGCATTTCTTCCCAATGTCTGCATATCAAATGATTTAATGCCATAAAATTCGGTACCCAGCATTGCGCTGAAATTATGGACATCATTAAAAGATTTCGTATAATTTATAACTGCATTGTATTGTTGTTGAAAGTCTCTTGCAAACTCTGAATACGCTGGCCTTGACACATCATTAAAAGAAGGCTGGCTGGCAGAAAATACATTACTATAAGTTTGAGTAGCTCTCATAAAAGACTGGTTCACCTGCTCCAGCAGGTAGGCATTACCGGTAGCTTTAATAAATAGTCCGGGCAATAAATCCCATTTTACAGAACCATTTAATGTAATGCGGTTTACTTCATTGCTGATATCTCTTTTGCTTAACCAATACAATGGGTTTCCATCGCTTGCACTATTGCCGGGGTTAGGTTTTGTTTTAGCAGAATCTAACCATGGGTTGAACGTAGGCCATATTGCGAGGCTGCGATATAATGTATTTACTTCACCCGCCTGCACACCTATATTTGAAGAAGTAGAAAGATTTACTCCTGTACTTACTTCTACATTTGGTTTTACTTTATAAGATCCGTTTATGTCTCCTGAATAACGTTTGTAACCTGATCCTACAATTACACCATCTTCATGATAATAATCAAAACTTGCAAAATATTTTCCCTTTTCATTTCCTCCCATAACATTTACATAATGATCTTGCGTATAAGTATTTCTAAACACAATGTTTTCTAATTCACCGCCATGATTTTTGAAGATAAGGATACCACTTAGATTACTGGAGTCAGGTTTACCATTTTTCAGATAATTTGTGCTTGAACCATAAGGGTCGCCCACGGTATCCCATCCATTATTCAAAAGGCCAGCAGTAGCGGCATTATAAGGCCTTATGTCAAATGAAGATAAATTAGCTGAATCTGTAAGCAATCCATAACCTCTTGAGGAATTCACCTGTGCATAGGTTCTGGTTGAATTAAAATTTCCGAGACGGTTATAATATATATAATCTTTAGCGCCTAAATAGTTATAACCTTCTCTTCTTTTGTTATAGCCGCTGGTAAATTTATAGGAAACCTGGGCTGTGCCCACTTTTCCTTGTTTTGTAGTAATTAATATAACTCCATTATTAGCCCTGGCTCCATATATCGCTGTAGAAGCAGCATCTTTCAATAATTGAATAGATTCAATATCTTCTGAAGCAATATCATTGAATGAGCGGATAATTCCATCGACAACCACAAGAGGTGCACCGGGATTATTAATGGAAGCGCCTCCTCTCAATAATATAACCGGGGCAGCGCCTGGCTGGCCGGTAGAATTTACTACCTGTAAGCCGGAAACCGTTCCCTGCAAAGCGCTTCCAATATTAGCACGCGGCGCATTTGCTAAAACTTCTTTGTCCAATTTGGCAATAGCGCTGGTAACATTTCTCCTGTTTTGAGTTCCATAACCAACCACTACCACTTCATCTAATTTTGCTGTAGCAGCTTTCATAGATAAATTAATAGTTGAAGAACTTCCCGCTTTTATTTCCTGCGGAATAAGACCGGAAGAAGTAAATGATAAAACATCTCCCGGGGCAGCATCAACATTAAATTCACCATTGGAATTTGTTTGAGCTAATGTTCTCCCTTTTACAGAAATGCTTACACCAACAAGAGGTTTATTTTCCTCATCGGTGACCTTACCGGAAATTCTTTTAACCTGCGCCCATCCTGATGCAGCGATAAAAAAACAAGCTATTAAAAGCAAGGATTTTAAATAAGCAGATTTCATTAAAATCAATTTAAAGTTTTATAGATTATTATGTATGACATAATAAAATTAAGATGTTATATTTGTTCTACCAAATAAAATTTTATTTTTTTTATAAAAAAATTTCATCACTAATTTATTTTAAGTTTAAAAATGAATTAAAATTTTATTAGTATTATTGAATTTAATAAGTATTAATATGGATAGTAACCTGGCATTTAAAGGACAATTAAAAACTATTGACACTACTTCATTAGTTGATAAAGTAGAAGAAAGTTTAGTAGAATTTTTACAACATAAAAAACTTCAGGTGGGTGATTCTATTCCTAAAGAAATTGATTTGGCAAATATTTTAGGTGTAAGCAGAACGGTAATAAGAGAAGCTTTATTAAGATTGCGAATGATGGGTTTAATAGACTCTAAAAAGAAAAAGGGAGCAGTAATTACTAGTCCAGACCTGTTTGGTATTATGAGCAAAAGCATGAAGCCTCATATATTGGATCAGGATACATTAAAAGAAATTTTTGAAATACGATTGGTATTGGAAATAGGAATGGCAGATTTTCTTTTTCAGCATGTTACAAAAGAAGATATAGAGGAACTGAAAGAGATAGTAAGCAAAGAACCCCCCGTAACAGATCATCATTTATTCAACATAGGGCATGAGATTGCTTTTCATGGAAAGCTTTATGATATTACCCGAAATGAAACGCTAAAGAAATTTCAAAAGATGCTGCTTCCTGTTTTTGATTATGTACACAATAGTGGTTTGCTAAAAAAACAACCCCTGCTAAAAACTTTTGCTTCGCATAAAACCCTTGTAAACATTCTTAAAAACGGAACACCTGAAAAATTTAGAAACGGTATGCGCAAGCATTTGGAAAATCATTTTGCAAGATTGTTTGAATAGAAACCCTAAACCATCACGGGAGATAATCCCGAAGAAATTATTTTAAGTGAAACTTTTTTGAATCGTTTTAAATGCGCAACAGCGTTTAGCCACCACTGTTAGTTATCATATTCAATACTCATCATTCAAAGCAAATACAGGCTTTCTGTTCATCCATTCGCCGCTGGTGAAATCAGGAAATTCAACCGTTTCATTTCCAAGCTCAATTGATTTTTCACTTAATGGAGATATAGCGCTCCATGAAGCTGCATCATATACATCCATTGGTGTGGCCACTTTGCGTTTTATAGATTCAATGAAAGAATGAATTACAAAAAAATCCATGCCGCCATGTCCTGCACCGGCAGTTTGTTTACTCCATCTTGCCCACAAAGGATGATCATATTTATCTAACCAGGTTTTTGCATTATCCCATTCATCATTGTTAGCAGATTTATCCTGGATGTAAATGCTGTTGTTTACATCCATCCACAACCCTTCAGTACCCTGCACTCTAAAGCCTAATGAATAAGGACGTGGCAAACTGGTATCATGCTGCAGCAAAATAGTTTCACCGTTAGCACAATTAATTGATGTAGTAACAACATCGCCGAGCTTGAATTTTATTTTTGTATTGGGATGATTTTCTCCTCCTTTTTTTACAATATAATTATGCAGCCCTCTTGATTTTGATGAAAAAGAACAAAGAGAAATGAAACGATTGCCACGATTAATATTTATATACTGGCCTATTGGCCCAATACCATGTGTTGGATACAAATCTCCATTACGATGAATAGAATGATTAGTTCTCCAATGCGCTTCAGAAAATCCTTTTTCGCCAAATTCAATACCATGATCGTAAGGATGAATGCCATCATTAAATTTTACTTCCCGCAAATCATGTTGATAGCCGCCCTGCAAATGGATCAATTCGCCAAATAATCCCTGCCTTACCATATTTAATATTGCCATTACATCTCTGCGATAGCAAACATTTTCCAGCATCATTACATTGGCATTGTATTTTTCAGCAGCTTTTACTACGTCCCAATGATCTTCTAAAGTAATTCCAAGAATAACTTCAGAACCTACATATTTTATTCCCGCATCAAGCGAACCAATAATCATAGGCTTATGCCATTCCCACGGAGTGGCAATTACAACACCATCAAGCTTTTCTTTTTCTACCATTTTTTCCCATGCATAATCATCGCCGGTATAAATCTGCGGCATCTTTTTCCCACTCTTTTCAATCATTGCTTTTGATTGAATTAGAACCCGGTTATCAATATCACATATAGCAATCAAGTTAACATCATCTCTTCTCAATAAAAGATCAAGATGGCTCTTTCCTCTTTCGCCTACACCAATAATAGCAATTTTTACTTTTTCAGAATTGTTCTTTGCAAATAAATTTGTATCGGGCAAAACAGTAAATGATAATGCAGCAAGCCCTGTGTTTTTTATAAAATCTTTTCTATTCATGCTTTTTATTTTTTTATAAAATGAATAAATCTATTTGTTGATTCGAATAAAAATACTAATGAATTGAATGAAAACATCATACAATTCAACACAATCGGTTGCCTTATTATTTTAAAATGCACAATTCTCTTTCTTTATATAATTCATTTAATTTTGATTTTGCAAATTCAATTCATGGGATTTGATATTTCAATTCACAATTTTTAATTTTAATTACTTGTACCTCACAGCTAAAATCACTTCGGTAGTTTTTGCCTTATTGCTTTTTCTTTCTTATAAAAGTTTTTCACAGGCCGATAGTTGTCACCTTAGAATTAGCCTTTTGACAGCCACCCCAGGCGAAGAATTGTATTCAACTTTTGGCCATAGCGCATTGCGTATAACCGACAGCGTTAGTAATAGTGATATTGTTTACAATTACGGCACTTTCAACTTTGATGAACCGGGATTTTATATGAAATTTATCAGGGGTAAGCTTACATTTTATTTATCTACTGATGATTTTGAATCTTTTAAATATTCGTACCAGCAGGAAAACCGGAGAATTACAGAGCAGGTTTTAGATTTAACCTGTATCGAAAAATATAATATGCTTATGTTGCTGCAGGCAAACCTGATGGGAACAAACCGGTTTTATAAATATGATTTTACATTCGACAATTGTACTACAAGGCTTCGCGACCTTCTTGAAAAATGCACTGATAGTTCCGTTCATTTTGGACAGGTTTTACAATCAAAAAAAACATTTCGCAATCTTATTTATGAATACCTGGATTATAATGATAAGCAGTGGAGCAAATTAGGAATTGATATTTTACTCGGCAGCAAAACCGATGCAATAATGAAACCTCGGGAAGTAATGTTTTTACCAGATTATCTCATGAAAACTTTTGACAGCTCTTTTATAAACTCGCGGCCGCTTGTAAATTATAAGCATTCTTTATTTAAAATAAATTATTCACAAAACAAAAAAGATAATCTTACGCACCCGTTTTTTATTTTTTTATGTGCTTTCATTTTGATTGCCTTCTTAAGCTTTTCAAAAAATTCTTTTGTACAAAAATTCCTTTTTGCCTTTGATGGCTTTTTATTTTTTATAACTGGCCTGCTGGGAGTTTTAATAATTTTTATGTGGCTTGGCACAGACCATATTATGTGCAGGGATAATTTTAATTTGCTTTGGGCCTGGCCAACCAATGTTGTCGCTGCTTTTTATATTCATTCAAAAAAAACATGGGCAAAAAAATATTTTATTTTTTACGCTGTGTTTAACCTGGTTCTTATTGGCTTTTGGTTTTTTCTTCCACAACAAATGAACCCGGCGCTTATTCCTGTTATTGCAATTTTAATTCTGCGGAGCTTTGTTTATATCTCCCATAAAAAATTAGAAAATGCCTCATATAATTTTTAAAAATAAAAAAATATTTTACCACGCAGAAGGGAAAGGAAAACCTGTTGTATTGCTTCATGGTTTTGCAGAAGATCATCATGTATGGAAATACCAATTAGAAAAACTTAGAGAAAATTTTTATGTAATTGTTCCTGACCTTCCCGGCAGCGGAAAGTCTGAAATGCTTGAAGGAGATATAACAATTGAAGACTATGCTGAAGTAGTAAAAGCAATTGCAGATATTGAAATTTTTAAAGAGAAAAAAAAATTATTTACATTAATCGGGCACAGCATGGGCGGGTATATTACACTTGCTTTTGCAGAAAAATATCCAGGATTATTAAATGCTTTCGGTCTTTTTCATTCATCAGCTTATGCAGATGATGAACTAAAGAAAGAAACAAGAAGAAAAGGAATTGACTTTATTAAAAACAATGGAGCTGCTGCATTTTTAAAAACTACTACGTCAAATTTATTTTCTGAAAAAACAAAAAAAGAAAGCCCTGATCTTATAGAAGATTTAATTGATCTATCAAACGATTTTTCTTCGGAAGCGCTTATTCAATATTATGAAGCAATGATTAGAAGGCCTGATAGAGCATTCATTTTGACATCTTTTCTTAACCCTATTCTTTTTATAATCGGTAAAAATGATTCTGCTATACCACTCGTGGTATCTTTGAAACAATGCTATTTACCTTCTGTTTCGCATATTCATATATTGCAAAATTCAGGTCATGAAGGTATGTGGGAAGAGAAAGATGAGGTAACTGCTATTTTGTTACATTTTTTACAGATGCAATAAAGCTTCTTTTAAAAAATAAATAATAAAAGAAGCAAATTAATTGATACCTGCACTTTTTTTTTCGTAATTTAATGTCCTGTTATTCAATAATTACATCCACCCTGTAATGAAAAAATTACTGCTCATAATTTTACTTTCTTTAAAAATGTTACCATCAATGGCTGCTCATATTATTGGGGGTGAAATGCTTTATGTATATAGGGGCGTTGGGTCAACTCCAAATACGAGTGTTTATGTCATCACACTTAAACTGTTCCGTGATCAGCATACTACAGGCGCTGCAATGCCTCCGGACGTTTATATAGGAATTTTCAATAACGATAATGGCAATCAATTTCCCGGTACTGATAAGCCTTATGATGTATTTAAAAGTAGCGAAGGACCGGTACAGGTAGATCCATTTCCTCCCTGCATCAGCAATCCTCCTACTCTTGATTACAATGTAGGAATATATACTTTTACAGTTACGTTGCCTAATAATTTAAGTGGCTATACAGCAACTTATCAAACTTGCTGCAGAGTTAATCCTCTTGCCAATGTTTTTAATACAACAGGTGTAGGAGGAACAGGTTCAACGTATAGCTGCAGTATTCCAGCTGTACCAGATAATTCACCGGCTTTCTCAACAAGCATAGACGCTATTTGCAGGGAAAGACATTTTACTTTACGATTTAATGCTTCTGATGATGATGGAGATTCTCTTGTATATGCTTTTGCGCCGGCATTTAATGGAGGATCTGCACAAAATGCTTCCAATGTTAATCCTGCTCCGCCAAATTATTTTTCTGTAAGTTATAATAATGGTTTTTCACCTGTTACCCCTTTGGGCAGCGATGCAACTATAGATTCCAAAACGGGTATTATTAGTGGCATAGCGCCCGATGTAGGCAAATATGTTGTTTGTGTAGCGGTAACATCTTTTAGAAACGGAAAACTTATAGGGGAACACCGGAAAGATTTTATTGTAAACGTTACAGATTGTGATTTTGGCGGTGTTCAGCTTAATCCCAAAGGAGTAAGCTGCGATGGTTTTAATGTATCTTTTTCTAACGGAATCAGGTCAGCTTTAAATCATACTTTCTTCTGGACATTTGGCGACCCTGCAAGCGGCGGTGCAGATACTTCTACACTTGAAGAACCAACTCATGTTTACTCTGATACAGGTGTGTTTGTTTATAAGTTAGTAATAAACAAAGGTGATCAGTGCTCCGACTCTGCAACTCAAATACAAAAAGTATATCCGGGGTTTTTCCCCGGATTCAAATCAACCGGACGATGTATAAACGCCACCATTTTATTTACTGATACTACAAAATCAAAATATGGACTGGTAAATTCATGGAGATGGCATTTTGACGATCCACTTGTACCAGGCGATACTTCTCATCTTCAAAACCCCAGCTATGTTTACACTGTTGTAGGAAATTACCCCGTCCAGTTGATTGTAACCAATAGCAAGGGCTGTATTAAAACGGTTACGGATACCATCTTAATTATAGATAAACCCATATTTGCTCTAACAAATGATACCCTTATTTGTTCGATAGATACGCTTCAACTAACGTCAACGGGTAGTGGCAGTATTTTTTGGACACCGAATTATAACATAAATAATCAGGGCAGCTTTACACCGGTAGTAAGTCCAAAAATAACTACCACTTATTCTGCAACATTAACAGAAACTCCCGGTTGCTTTGCAACACATTCTGTAACCGTTAATGTTGTTGACAGGGTTACTTTAAATGCCGGAAATGATTCTACAATTTGCCAAACCGATATTATAAGGTTAAATACTATAAGTGATGGGCTTCATTATAAATGGACTCCTGCAATATCGCTTAATATTGACACGGCAAAAAATCCTTTGGCTAATCCGCTGACCAATACTACATTTCATGTAATTGCAAGTATTGGTAAATGCAATATATCCGGCGATGTTGCCATAAGAGTTGTTCCATATCCAAAAGCTAATGCCGGCAATGATACAACTATATGTTTTCCGGGAAGCTATCAACTGCGTGCAACCGGCGGCGTTAGTTATCTTTGGTCTCCATCCATATTTTTAAATGATGCACATATTGCTGACCCGGTTACAACTCCATCACAATCCATAAGATATATCGTTGCCGTAAGTGATGTATTAGGCTGTCCAAAACCGGTGTTTGATTCAGTAATTGTACAAGTCGAAAAAGTTGTCGCAGATGCAGGGCCACGCGATACCAGCGTTGTCGTAAACCAGCCTTTACAATTATTTGGCACCGGTGCAGAACTGTTCTTATGGACACCTTCAACAGGATTAAATAATCCTGATATTGGAAATCCAATTGCAGTATTATCAGAAAATCAGCAGTATATATTGCACATACAAAGCGCTGCAGGATGTACCGCGACAGATACTATTAATGTTATTGTTTACAAAGTAGATCCGGGTTTATATGTCCCTAACGCTTTTACGCCAAATGGAGATGGGAAAAATGATGTCTTCAGACCTATTCCTATTGGCATGAAATTTATAAAATATTTTAGGGTTTATAACAGGAGCGGACAATTAATATTTTCAACTTCAATACAAAACAAAGGTTGGGATGGAACTTTTAAAGGCGCTCCACAAGATGCTAATATATATGTATGGATAGTAGAAGGAGTGGATTACCAAAATAAAATAATTTTTGAAAAAGGCAGTGTAATGTTAGTTAGATAAACTTTAAGGTTTATTAATAGACAATTAGATTTGTTTTACTGACTATTGACCATTGCCTACTATCTTCTTCCCTGGAAAAGCCCAATATTATAACCGGCTCTTATAACAGGAATTGACCTTCCCAATCCATCAATATAAGGTGAGTTTTTATCACCAAGAATATCCCACATTACAGAAATAAAATAATAAGTATTAATTCCCCTTTCTCTTCCACCTGCATACCCGCCACCTACTAAAAGGCTGCTGGCATTTAAATTATTTTTTGCCGGAGCAAAGCCACTGTTACTTGCAGGTATATATTTCAGGTGTATTATATTGTATTCATACTGAGCCGTACCAAATAAAAATTTTACAGGAAATAATCTTACAAATGCGCCAGGTCCATAAACTGTCTGCCGTAATTTATCACCGTAAACCTGGTAATCTCTTTGAGAAGTATAATTAAGATTGAATGTTATTCCTGCATCAGCCCAATTGGTTAAGCTATAACCAAATTGCGGTGTAATGCCAAGACTGGTTGATAAACTTGAGAAACCAAGGTTTGCACTTCCCCCGGTAAATAATTTTTCTTTTTTGAATCCTTTTTTTTCATTGTTTTTTTCATCATTGGATTGTGCAAAAGAATAAACAAAAAAAATGGATAGTGATAAAAATAAAATCAGCTTTTTCATGATACAGAATTTTTTAATTAAATTTTAATTTACAGAACAATCAATTTTTGATGATCAATATTATTAAACATAAAAATCGCAATAAATCATTGGCTTTTCTACCAAACATCTTTTTTTACAAAAACTTTTAAAAAAAAATTTCTAAAAATTTGGATAATACGAAATGTATCGTATATTTGACTACGATTTTATTCGTAATTAAAAAATAAATCATGAAATCAACCATTTTATCAGCATCATCACTGTGTAAGGGCATCATTATTGCAGGACTCATTTTTGTATCCATGTCTTTTCGCAATCCCTTTTTTATTCAGAATGAAAACAAAACTGATCAAATACAGGATACGATTCCAAATACTGATGTAAATATAAATATTGATGTAAGCAAAATTTTAGCAGAGGTAGATAAGGCTCTTGCATCAATTGATTTTGATAAAATAGCAAAGCAGGTTGAGCAGTCTATTCAACAAATAAATTTTGAAAAAATGCAGAGAGATATTCAGCAATCACTGGAAAAAATTGATTTTAAAAAGATGCAAAATGATATTGATGCATCATTAAAAAATATTGACTGGAATAAAATTAATAAGTGCATAGACAGCTCTATGAAAAAAATGGATACAAAGAAAATGCAAATGGAAATTGAAAAAAATATGCAGCAGCTTAAGAAGCAAATGAACAGTAAAGAATTTCAGAAATCTATGAAAAAAATGAAAGAAATAAATATGACTGAAATGAAAGAGGAAATGAAAAAGGCAAAAATTGAAACAGAAAAAAAAAGAGAAGAAATAAAAAAAGAATTACAAAAAATGAAAGAAGAAATGGCAGAGAAGAATGCAGCTATGATGGATTTTGATTATGGTTTTGAAAAAACAGGATTCATGTTGATTTAAAAATTATTTCTATTACACAAATTATTGCGAATTACAGAAATTACACGAATTGATAAAAGCCGTAACATAATTCGTGTAATTTTTGTTTAAAAATTCGTGCTATCACTATTGTCTGAAGTTTTAGTTTTTAGCAATTTTATTATAGCTTACAGCAATTCCTTTAATTAAAGACGAGCTAAACCCTTGGTGTTCCATTTCGTTTAAGCCGGCTATGGTACAGCCTTTTGGTGTAGTAACCTTATCAATTTCCTGTTCTGGATGGGACCCTTTTTGTAATAACAATTCTGCTGCGCCCTTAACAGTTTGTGCAGCTATAAGGCTTGCAGTGGCGGCATCAAAACCAATTTCAATACCTCCCTGTATATTAGCACGAATGTATCGCATAGCATAAGCAGTACCACAAGCACCTAAAACTGTTGCCGCTTCCATTAATTTTTCATCAATTACTGTCACTTTACCTAACGTTGAAAATAATTTTTTTACAAAATTAATTTGTGGAGAAGTTGCATTTGTAAAACCGATACAGGTCATACTCTCCTGTATGGCAATTGCGGTATTTGGCATTGCACGAAAAACAGGCAGCTTTATCTTTACAATTTCTTCAATTTCTGAAATAAGCACACCTGTTACAACAGAAACTAAAATATGTTTTGCTGATAATTCTTTTTTAAAACTATTAAGAACATCTGTTACCTGGTAAGGTTTTACTGCAAGAATAATTATCTCACTGTTGTGAACGGCTTTGCTATTATCAATAGTAATTTTTACTCCTCTGTCTTGTAATTTTTGCAGCGTTACAATTTTTCTTTTTGTAATAGTTATATCGGATGCTTTGCAGAATTTACTTTTCAATAATCCTTCTGCAATTGCTGAGCCTAAATTTCCGCCACCAATGATCGCAATTTTTTTACTCATAATTTTTTATTCTAAATTCTCTGCAAAGATGTTGTATTATTAGATTAATAAATTAATGAAATTATTAAAGGCATTTTATTACCATATCAAATTTCAAATTAATTTTTGATGCCTAAAAAGTAGGGCAAAGGGATTGTCTTTTATCACCACTGAATTCATTATAAAAACCCTTTTTAAGAAGATTAAATTCAGAAGCGCCAAAGGAATTATTGAAGTTTCTGAGTGAGGAAGTAGTTACATCATAACTAAATGTAAAGCGAATATTATTTATCTCAAGCCCAATCATTGGTATCACTGCATCTTTATACCTGTAATATAATCCTGCAATTATTTGTTTTGACCCGTCGCCTGAAAGATTGTAAGCGCCGTTAAGTCCAAGTTCGAATTCACTTGCCCTGGCTTGTGTTGTATAATATATATTGGGATTAATAATTACATTCTCATTCATTTTAAAAATACCATTTATAAAAGCAATATGCCTCATTGAAATTCTGTTATCAACATCATCTTCAAAAAAAGTTTCTCTGGGAGTATTTACATGATGGATTGAATACCCTGCATTAATATAAATATCTTCTGTAGGAAAATAAGCATAGTTCATACCTACCTGCAGATCAAAATAACTGATATTATTATTAGTCAGCATAACCGATGTAGGTTGATTTCCATCAAAGAACTTACCATCAAACTGGTCGGGAAAAGTAAGCTTGCTTTGATCAATTCGCTTATTGGCCCAGCCCACATTAAAACCGGCAGTAAGCAAGCTGCTAAGCCCAAGCTGTTGGTGGTAGGCGATAGATGCATAAGCTTTTGTTGAAGTAAGGCTTCCTGTTCCTGCAACGTCTCTTAAAATTACAGCGCCAAGCCCAAGCCATCCTGTTTCAATCCGGTTTCTAAAAACTTGTGCATCTCCAAAAACGCTCATAGTTTTATAAGGGACGGCCATAATATTAGAATACTGGTTTCTATATGAAACTCCCAGTCTATAATCAGCATCAGGAATAAAGCCTGTATTTGCAGGATTGGTAAGCAAAGGATTATTGAAGAACTGTGAAAAATGCAAATCCTGCGCTCGTACTTTGGTTGTAACTAAAAAAAGGACAACTATGAATATAACTATTTTGAAGATTTTCATTTTTAATTATCTTAATAAGGTAATGTCTCCTGTCTTCCTGAATTTTTTCCCGTCCGAAAATGTAACATCTAACGTGTATGCATAAACGTCAAGAGGCTGCAGCTTGCCATTAAAAGTTCCATCCCAGGCGCTCTTCCTGTTATTGGTTTCAAAAACTTTTTGCCCCCACCTGTTATAAATGCTCCAATGCATTTGCGCTATTCCAAATCCTTCTACTCTTATACGCCCGTTTATACCAAATTTCCCGGGAGTAAATCCAGAAGGAACATCTACTAAAGGTCTTATTAGTGCTCTTACATCTACACAGGTATCATCAATACAACCTGCATCGTTGGCTGCATTAAGGCATACTTTGTAAGTTGCAGTTGCAGGAAAAATATGTGTAGGATTTACATCTGTTGAAGTATCGCCATCTCCAAAATTCCAAAGATATTTTGTAGCGCCAATTGATTGGTTTACAAAATTGGTAAATACATTTTCCTGTGGCGGGTTAGGATTATAAATAAATGATGCTACCGGTATCGGGCTTACTGTTATAGTAAATGTTGTAGAATCAACCTTATTACATGAGGTAGAATCGAATGCTTTTAATTTTACTACATAAGTGCCTACATTATTATATAAATGTGTAGGATTATCATCTGTTGAAGTATTACCATCTCCAAAATCCCAGAAGAAGCTAAGGCCTCCAAGCGAATTGTTAGTAAATATAGTATTGTAAGGAACACATCCCCTTGCAGGAGTTTGAAACAGTGCCCTTACCTGTGGCGAAAGCCGTACTGTTTTTACAGTATCATCGGGTGAGTTACAAAAGGAAGTATCATCAATAGAAAGCTTAACGATATATGTGCCGGGACCTGCATAAGTATGCAGAACTGGAGGGGTTTGTCCTTGTGTTACTTTTGTGCTGTTATCCCCAAAATCCCAGGTAAAAGCATTTGAATTAAAAGAACCGCGGGTTGGGATAGAGGTATTTGTAAAACTATAACTGAGATTAGTGCAGGGGGCTAACTTGTTAGGTATAAAATCTAAAAAGACTTTATTATTCCCTACCTTAATTGTTGTATAAGCAGTATCAAAAATATTACATGTAGTACTGTCAACTGCAATAAGGCGTACTTTGAAAGTTCCAATAGTATTATAGATATGAGAATTATTTGGGCTTGTTGTAGTATCGCCGGTTCCATCGCCAAAACTCCAATAGAATCGTTTGCCAAGGTTAAGTGTATCAACAAAATCTACTCTCAATGGCACACAACCAACGGTATCATAAGGAACACCATCAATAGAAGCCCTAACCCCTGCTCTTACTCCGGCAAAATTCATCTCTATTTTTAGCATTCCTAAATTGCATTCACCGCCTCCAATAGCCTTGTCGATATTTGACCACACATTGGGTGTACCCGGAAATGGAACCGTTCGGAAACAATTAGCGCATATTGCCTGGTATATAACCCCATTTCTATCAAAACGGCTTGTGCCTCCATCTACATGGTCGCCAAAAGTATTTGGATTAGAAACTCCCTCTGGGGGATCTTCCTGTCCAAAGAATGAACCATACAATTGTGATGCAGCATCTTTTTTAAGAACGAAAAAGTAAAAGTCACTTCCCGAAGCATCGGACTTTGGTTTTATTGCATTTGGAGTTGTGGGCATGCCTTTGGTATTTCCTTCAGTAAAACCTGTAAGTGCATTTGCTTTACCACCCCAACCCGAAACATAAACATTCTCACATCTGTCAACCAAAAATGCTGTCGGAGAAATATTAGGTAAATTAGGAGGTCCACTGGAACCAAATACTGTGGAATATTCATAATCACTCAAATCCGGTTTTAATTTAGAAATAAATTGTTTTGCGCCCGGATTTGAAAATAGAGCATTTTTTACCAACCAATCTCCTTCAGTAGTACCCATCACATAAATAAATCCGAATTTATCTGTATCAATTCCATACACTTGATCAGCAGCAGACGTGCCAAGGTAGGTTCCTCTCAATGCTGCTGAACCAGCATTATTAAGTTCAATTACAAAACCGTCGCAAGCACCACCGGAAAAAGCAGAACTAATAACACCTGATGATGATATGCCGGGCAAGTCTGCGCTGGCAGTTCCTCCTGCTACATATATATTTCCGGTGCTTCCAAAAGTAAGCACATAGGCTGCATCATTATCGCTGCCACCGAGATAGCTGCTAAAAATAACTCCGTTACAATTGGGATTAAGTTTTAGAACCACGGCATCCTGCTTGCCTCCATTTTTAGTTTGAAAAGCACCAGGTGTAGTTTTAAAATCTGAAGATTGGGAACAGGAAACCAGGTATATATTATTAGACCCATCCAGTAAAACTTCACTGCGGGCATCATCACCATAGTTTCTTTTTAATGAAGATTCTCCTCCTCCACTTTCATCCTTAATATTTACACCATCGTCTTCTGTTCCTCCAATTCTCATAGAACCAATAAGTGCACTGCCTGATGCATTTAATTTTGTAACTACAATATCCCATTGACCACCAGAACCATAAAGAGGAACAGTTGTAGGATAGTCAGTCGATTTAGTTCTACCCGCAATTATAAGATTCCCTTGCGAATCTACAATAAGACTGTGTGGCTGGTCTTCACTGCTACCGCCAATATAAGTTGCATACACTCTGTCTTTTCCATTAGGTGTAAGTTTAATAATAGCAATGTCAAAATTTCCATTAAAGGAATTATCGTAAGCCCCTGGAAAATCAGGATTTAAGAATCCATTATCCCAGGCAGTTCCACCGCCATAAAAGCTTCCATCGGGACCGTAAGTTGCTGTAAAACCCCAGTTATCTGCAGTACTGCCTGAATAACTAAAAAATATTTCTGTTGGATCAATGATGAGTGTCTTTTCTTTTGAATAATTTTTCACTTTAAATTTTACCACATCACCTTCAACGACATATTTGCAATCCAGCTCTTCCCGTTTATTATCAGTAACCTGGTAGGTATATGGAGAGAGTTCTTTATTATCGCCAAGCGATGTTGAAATAACAAGCTGTTTATTCTTTACAGAGATTTTATCAGCACCGGTGTATTTCATCGCAATATTATTCACATCTGCTCCGGGGTGCACAATAAAATCATATTTTAAATTACTTATGGCATCAGAATAATAACGTACATCTATTCCCGGATAAACATTTTTATAAGTTATCCCTTTATAAATTTTGCAGTTAGACGCCCATTTACTTTTATCATTTCCTATAAAATAATTATTGACTGTTGGAATGGCTTTATCAGGAATTATTTCAGAAAATTTAGAATTGAGAAAATTTACAGTATAAATATGGGAATGAATTTTATTTGCAATTGCTTTTTGCGATATATCACCCAAAGTTTCTTTATGTTTTCTTGTTTTTATATTTTCAATATCAGCCGGATTATACTGGGCAATGGTAAAACCATTTTGATGAAGATAAAAAGCGCCACTGCCTGCGTTGCTCATAAATTTCACTGCGCTATTCCACTGGCCTTTATTTTCAATAAATTCAATTTGAGAAAATACATTTTGGGCAACAAAAAAAGTTACGATTGTGATGAGAAGAGAGTACGGATTAAATCTAAATATTCTCAAAGGAAATATTTTTTTTATGACTGATCAAGTGTAAAAAGTTTATTCTAAAATCCAAAATTTCAATAAAGCAATCAGAAATTAAATTTACGAAACAATTGTAATAGAAGTTTAAAATTAAATGCCCTTTTATCATTTAATACGTAATTAACAATAACTTAAATTTATGGTTATGCAATTTTGCTCCAAACGGTTTTTCCTTTTTGAAAAGACAAAAAATTCTTCAAGCATACATTTTCTGCTAAAGATAACTGCGGGTCATGCTCTATTATTTTATCGGCAGTTAACCTGGCCGCTTCAAGAATATTTTTATCCTCAATAATATTAGCCAGCTTAAAATCAAGAATACCGCTTTGCCTTGTGCCTTCTATATCTCCGGGCCCGCGAATTTCAAGGTCTTTCTCTGCAATTTTAAAACCATCATTTGTTACACACATTATTTTTAAACGCTGCTTTGCATCGTTAGAAAGTTTTATTTTCGTCAACAAAACACAATAACTTTTTTCGCTTCCACGCCCTACCCTGCCACGCAATTGATGTAATTGGGGAAGGCCAAATTTTTCAGCGCTTTCTATAACCATTACACTTGCGTTCGGTACATCTACCCCTACTTCAATTACGGTGGTTGATACCATAATTTGAGTATCGCCTTTTATAAACCGATTCATGTTAACCTGCTTCTGTACTGACTTCTGCCGCCCATGCACCATGCTTATAAAAAATTTTGGTTCTGGAAAAAAAGCTTTTACTTCTTCATACCCTTTCATTAAATTTTCAAAATCAAGCTTTGCTGATTCTTCAATTAATGGGTAAATAATATATGCCTGCCTCCCTTTTTTTATTTCTTCTCTTATAAAATCCATCACCTGTGGCCGGGCATATTCCATCCTGTGTACCGTTGTTACCGGTTTTCTGCCAGGCGGCAATTCATCCATTACACTATAATCAAGATCTCCATAAGCAGTTAATGCTAATGTGCGTGGAATGGGAGTTGCTGTCATCACCAACACATGGGGATTTACTTCATTTTTTTTCCAAAGCTTTGCTCTTTGAGCTACTCCGAAACGATGTTGTTCATCAACAATAGCAAGGCCTAAATTTTTAAAAATTACTTTGTCTTCAATTAAAGCGTGAGTACCTGTTAATATCGTTATTTCTCCATTTGCAGTTGCCTGCAATATTTCTCTTTTTTCTTTTGCAGAAGAAGAGCCGGTAAGTATTTGTATGTTCACAGGAATACCACGAAGCATTGCGGTAAGGCTTTCATAATGTTGCCGGGCCAATATTTCAGTGGGCGCCATAAAACAACTTTGATAACCATTATCAGCAGCAATGAGCATGCTCATAAGTGCCACCATTGTTTTACCGCTCCCAACATCGCCTTGCAAAAGACGATTCATTTGCTTTCCGCTTCCAATATCTTTTCTTATTTCTTTGAGCACTCTTTTTTGAGCGCCGGTCAACTCAAAAGGAAGATTTTTATTATAAAATTCATTGAAGTAATTGCCTATTTTAATAAACACCAATCCTTTGGAAAATGAATGCCGTTTATAACGGAGGAAGCCTAAACGCAGTTGTGAAATAAAAAGCTCTTCAAATTTTAAGCGCTTTAAAGCAGATACATATTCATTTTGATTTGCTGGAAAATGTATTTGCCTGAAAGCATTGTATCTTTTTATAAGATGATATTGTTGCAGAATTGATTGCGGTAAATTTTCAGGAATATCTTTTTCGCCGAGCATTTGCAAAAGTGTGTACGTTAATTTTGCTATTTGTCTTCCGCCGAGGCTTCTGGCTTTTAATTTTTCTGTGCTGGGATAAACCGGTTCTAAAAAGAATTTATTTTCTGTATTTATTTCCATTACTTCTTCTATTTCAGGATGAGAAATTTGTGGCGTATTCATGAAAAAACCTGCTTTACCAAACACTCTATACCTGGCGCCTACGCTCAATATTTTCTGTATCCAGTTTATTCCCTGAAACCATACCAGTTCAAGTTCTCCCGTGCCATCATATAGGCTTGCCACCAGTCGCCTACCTCGTTTTTCACCGATTATTTCAAGAGAGGTTAATTTTCCTGACACGAGTACATATTCTGTATCAGGCGTAATCATGCTAATATGTGTTACCTGGGTTTTATCAATATGCCTGAAAGGAAAATATTCAAGAAGATTTTTAAATGTATAAATGCCAGCCTCCTTCTTTAAAAGATCGGCTCTTTGAGGGCCAACACCTTTTAAATATTCTATAGGGCTGCTTAATATGGAACTAAGGTTATTAATTTTTTTTTGTTTCTCAACAAATATAAAGTGCTTTCAAATCTATAATAATATTCATATTTTTTTTCTTTTTCCAAATAAAGCATTCTCTTCTGTTCAACACAATAAAAAATAAAAAAAAACAGTTTTTACGCTAATTGTTCTTTTATTAACAGTTGAATGTTAAAGAAGTTATAAAGAATACGCTGAAATTGAATTTATCTGGCAACAGCTGTGATTAAAAAACATTGTGGCTTACCTTTGCAGTTGCTTTTTTGAACTAATAAAATCCAATTTTTTAAGCAAAAAACATCCCGGCTAATTGTTTCATGAAAAACCGTGAAATTTAAGTTTCACCAATTTTCAATTATTTTTTTTAAACTGAATAAAAACACTTAATGAATAAATCACTGAAGAAGTTTTATATTTTTCTCACCTCATTTTTTATTTTTCTTATTCATCTTCCATTTGTTTTTGCAAAAATGAAACCAGGTACCGAAAAGGTTTCAGACATTTCAAATTTGAAAACCAATTCAGCTTTATTGAGTGATATTAGTAATGAACTTATGCCTTCCAATAAGTTTTATGCGTATGATAGCTTGCATTTAAATACTTTTGGTCTTACCCGACAGGCATTTGATTATGCAGTAAAAGGTTTTGATTTTCTCCGTTCAAAAGGAAAGCTTAGCAATGATTCAATTATTTCTATTGTAGATTTTAGTCTTTCTTCCAGTAAAAAAAGATTATTTGTAATTGATATTAAAAATTTAAAAGTTTTATTCAATACTTATGTAGCTCATGGCCGCAATTCAGGTTCTGAATATGCAACTCAATTTTCTAACAATCCTGAAAGTTATATGAGCAGCCTTGGTTTCTATGTAACTCAAAATACTTATAATGGTGAGCATGGTTTTTCTCTTCATTTGGAAGGAGAAGAAAAAGGAATAAATGATAATGCTTACAGCAGATCAATAGTAATGCACTGCGCCGGTTATGTAAACGAAAACTATATAAAAAGCAAGGGATATATTGGGCGCAGCCTGGGTTGCCCTGCGTTACCACAAAAAATATACAAGCCAATTATTGAAAAAATAAAAGATGGTACTTGTCTTTTTCTATACAGCCCCAATGCTTATTATCTTTCTCATTCAACATTATTACAACAAGCTTCCTGATTTTTACAGACTTTTTTTAAAATTTCCTGTTTTAAGTTTCTTCTTCTCGCCCGAAGTTTCTTTTAATTTATTTTGATTATTTCTGTGTTACTATCTTTATTGAAATTAAATTTTGCATTATGCTAAAAGTAGGCATTTTTGGCGTAGGCCATTTAGGTAAATTTCATCTTAATAACTGGAAAGAAATTGACAAAGTAAAACTGGTTGGTTTTTATGATCCATCGAATGAAAATGCAAGCGCAGTTAAAGAACACTATGGATTAAAAAGATATAAAAAAGCAGGCGAGTTAATTGACGAATCCGATGTTATAGATATTGTTGCTCCTACAATTATGCATCATGAATTATGCAAAATGGCCATTTTAAAAAGCAAGCATGTATTTGTTGAAAAGCCGTTAGCCAATACGATGATTGAGGCAAAGGAAATTGTGAAACTTACCAAAGAAGCCAATATAAAATTACAGGTGGGACATGTTGAAAGATTTAACCCTGCATTGCTGGCGCTAAAAGATTATGATCTTAATCCAATGTTTATTGAAGTACACCGTCTGGCTCAATTTAATCCGCGTGGTACCGACGTAAGCGTGATTCTCGATTTAATGATTCATGATATTGATATTATACTCAGCCTTGTAAAAAGCGAGGTAAAAAATGTGTATGCCAACGGTGTAAATGTATTAAGCGATACGCCTGATATCGCCAACGTTCGCATTGAATTTGATAATGGCTGTGTTGCCAATCTTACCTCATCAAGAATAAGCATGAAGAAAATGCGTAAGATGCGGCTATTTCAAAAAGATTCTTACATCAGCATAGATTTTCTTGATAAAAAAACAGAAGTTATAAAATACAAATCACCCTCAGATAAAAACGTTTTTACTTTTGATATTGAAACCAATACCGGCAAAAAAACAATTGCTATTGCTGCACCTGTGGTAAAAGAAAATAATGCATTGAAAATGGAATTGGAAAGTTTTATAGATGCAATATTAAATAACCAATCAACTGCTGTGACAGAGATTGATGGCTACCGCGCAATGGAAGTGGCTCATTTAATTCTTGACAAAATAAACCGCAACCAGGTTATCTAAAAATACAATAATTGGCTAAACAGCTACACATAAGTTTTTATGCACTTAGTGATTTTTTTGCTGCAATCGTTGCCTGGATTATGTTTTATTTTCTTCACCGCAGTTTCATGCACGAATCGTTTGTGTTCAGTAAAAAGTTTTTATTTGGATTGATTTTATATCCATTGGGATGGCTTGCTCTATACCACTTATTTGGCTCGTATAAAAGTATTTACTACAAATCAAGGGTTATAGAAATGATGTTCACGTTTGTGAGCACCCTTGCAGGATGCATAATGCTTATGCTTATTTTTTTTCTATTTGGCATCAAAAATGATTCTTTCTTTTACAAAGAATTTTTCACTATATTTTTTGTACAATTTATAATAACTTATTTCTTCAGATCAATTTTATTATCAAAAGCACATAGCCAATTACAAAAGGGAAAAGTATGGTTCAATACATTAATTATTGGCAACAATGAAAATGCATTACAACTTTATAAATCAATTACCGGTAATGAAGAAAAAACAGGTTACAGAATTTGCGGATTTATTTCAACCGAGAATAATATTTCGAAAGAGCTGCTAAATTATATACCAACTAACGGTAGCATAAATGATGTTCACATAATTATTGATGAGCTAAATATTAAAGAAGTAATTATTGCCATTGACAAAAACGGGCGAACAGGATTAGAAAAAATATTACAACAACTAAGTGAAAAAGAAGTAAGTGTAAAAATGATGCCCGACAAAGTAGATATTTTAAGCGGCGCAGTAAGAACTACCAATGTAATGGGCACGCCACTTATTGAAATACATTTAGGTTTAATGGATGCGTGGCAACAAAACATTAAAAGACTTATTGATGTTTTGATTTCCATTTTTGGCCTTATTCTTTTTTCGCCTTTAATCATTTATACAGCTATGAGAACTAAGTTTTCTTCAAAAGGAAAAATATTTTTTGTGCAACAAAGAATTGGTTACAAAGGCCGGCCATTTATGATTTATAAATTTCGTTCTATGATTGCTAATGCTGAAAAAAATGGACCTATGCTCAGCAGCACCAATGACGAAAGAATTACCAACTGGGGGAAAGTTATGAGGCGCTGGCGTTTAGACGAACTTCCGCAACTCATGAATATTTTAAAAGGTGACATGAGCCTTGTTGGGCCAAGGCCTGAAAGAAGATATTATGTTGATACTATTACTGCCAATCATCCTGAATATAAATTACTTTTAAAAGTAAGGCCCGGCTTAACAAGCTGGGGCATGGTAAAATTTGGCTATGCTGAAAACGTGGAAGAAATGATTGAAAGAATGAAGTATGATATTATCTATATCGAAAATATTTCGCTGGCTTTGGATTTTAAAATAATGATACATACCATCAGGATTATCTTATTGGGGAAAGGAAAATGATCTTATTTCATGTTTTAATTGCATCATTTTTATCATTTACTTTACAGCTACATATATTTTTTATATTTGGTTAAATAACTGTTTTGAAAAATCTCTTTTTACTCTTTATTCTCTGTTATCATTTGCAGGCCAATTGTCAATCAAATTATTTTCAGCAAAAAGTTGATTATAAAATTGATGTTACACTTAATGATGCAGATAATACCCTCAATGGTTTTGAAATATTAAATTATACCAACAACTCTCCTGACTCACTTCGTTTTATCTGGTTTCATCTTTGGCCCAATGCTTATAAAAATGATCAGACTGCTTTTAGCGAACAACTCTTATTAAACGGCAGAACTGATTTTTATTTTAGCAATAATGATAAGCGTGGATATATTAACCGCCTCGATTTTAAAGTGGATGGTGTTACCTCTGTTTTAGAAGATCATCCGCTTTATATTGATGTTGCAAAACTTATTTTACCTGCGCTGCTTATTCCTGGTCAAACAATAAAAATTACTACACCATTTCATGAAAAAATTCCATTCAATTTTTCAAGAGGCGGTTATGTAGATAAGACTTATCAAATTACACAATGGTATCCTAAGCCGGCTGTGTACGATAACAAAGGCTGGCACGCGATTCCATACCTTGACCAGGGAGAATTTTATAGTGAGTTTGGAAACTTCCAGGTACAGATAACTGTTCCAAAAAATTATATAGTTACTGCAACAGGTGAATTACAAAATACAAATGAATTAAATTTTCTTAAAGAAAAATCAATTGAAAAATTTGAATCCCAAACAAAACCAAAAACTATTGTTGTAAAAGAAATTTCAAAACCAAGTAGCAAAGCAAAAAAAAGTAAACCACCTATCATTAAACCAAAAACATCCTTCTCCAAAGGAGTCCTTACGGACAAAAAAAATAAAACGATACCAACAAAATTAAATATCAAAAATCTTGAAACTACGCAAACGATATTTCAAATAACCAAGGAAAATGAAGAAACAAAAACACTAAATTATATTCAAAATAATGCTCATGATTTTGCGTGGTTTGCGGATAAAAATTTTATTGTAAGGCATGATACCCTGATGTTATCTTCAGGAAAGATAATTAATATTTGGTCATTCTTTACACCCTCGGGTTTTCCTGTTTGGAAAAACAGTATTCAAAATATTAAAGATGCAGTTACAACAAGAAGTAAATGGCTCGGCGAATATCCTTACAATATTGTAACGGCCGTAGAAGCAAAAATGGGTTTTAGTGGTGGCATGGAATATCCAACAATCACAAGTATTTCGCCAATGCCTTCTGCAAAATCATTAGATATGACGATTGAGCACGAGGTGGGCCACAACTGGAATTACGGGATTCTTGCCAGCAATGAAAGAGAACATCCGTGGATGGATGAAGGAATGAATACTTATTTTGATAAACGTTATGAAGCAATAAAATATCCTGCAGAGGACCTACAAGAATCTGCAACTAAAAATTTTTTAGAAAAAAGAATACCGGGTAATTACAATGACATAGATTATCGAACAGAACTTGCTGCAAAAAAAGATCAGTCAATTGAAACATCTTCCGAAAAATTTTCTGAAATAAATTATGGTCTCATTGCTTATTATAAAACCGGCAAATGGATGAAGGTGTTGGAAGATTATGTAGGGCAACCTTTATTTGACAGTTGCCTTCATGAATATTATAATCGATGGAAGTTTAAACATCCTTCTCCCGAAGACTTTAAAAAAATAATTGAAGATGTAAGTCATAAAAATGTTGATTCAATTTTTTCTTTCTTGTATAAAAAAGGAAGCATGGAACCTTCTGTTAAAAAAGATATAAAGCCATATCCGTTTTTTAATTTTAAAGAAACCGATAAGCACCGCTATATTTTTATTTCTCCTGCAATTGGTTATAATTACTATGATAAATTTATGATTGGCGGCCTCATTCATAATTATACTTTGCCCGAACCGGATTATCATTTTTTTATTGTACCAATGTATGCCACAGGCAGCAAGGCTTTCACGGGCATAGGTAAAGTCGGATACAACATTTTAAGTTATGGTTTAATAAGAAAAGCAGAAATGTCTATAAGCGGAGAAAAATTTACAGGCGATGATTTTGTTGATTCAACAGGAACAAAAAATTACTTTGACTTCTCTAAAATTGTTCCTTCACTTAAATTAACTTTCAGAAATAAAAATGCGACAAGCACATTAACAAAATCAGTACAATGGAAAACATATTTTATCCGGGAAACAGGATTATTATTTTCAAGGGATACCGTAAATCAAATTGATATTATTTCGTACCCTAAGCTTGACCGTTATATAAACCAGTTACAATTAAAAATTGAAAATAAAAGGATTTTATATCCTTACACTGCAGAACTGCAGGTAGAGCATGCAAAGAATTTTGTCCGCCTTTCTTTTGAAGGAAAATATTATTTTAACTATGCAAAAGGTGGTGGTTTAGACATGAGACTGTTTGGTGGAAAATTTATTTATCTGGGTGATAAAACAATTACCAAACAATTTGAAACAGATCGTTATCACCTGAATATGACAGGCTCCAATGGATACGAAGATTATACATACAGTAATTATTTTATAGGACGAAATGAATTCCAGGGATTTCGCTCACAACAAATCATGATAAGAGATGGCGCCTTTAAAGTTCGATCAGATCTGCTAAATAATAAGATTGGCAAAACAGATGACTGGCTTGCTGCAGCAAATTTTACAACAGATTTTCCTAAACAATTTAATCCTTTACAAATACTACCTGTAAAGATTCCGTTGAAAATATTTTTAGACGCAGGCACTTATGCAGAAGCCTGGAAGAAAGATGCACCTACAGGGAAATTTATTTACGATGCGGGCTTACAGTTATCGCTTGTAAAAAATTTAATCAACATATACGTTCCGCTTCTTTACAGTAAAGTATATGCTGATTATTTTAAATCAACCATTACCGAAAAGCGTTTCTGGAAAAATATTTCTTTCAGCATTGATATACAAAATTTCAGGTTTGCAAAGTTTTTCAACCAGCCTGATCTTTAGAATGATTAATCAAAAAGCTTTGAATAATTGAAAATTTCTTATTTACCACAATCAAGTATTGATAAGCAAAAATGGGATCTCTGTATTAACAATGCAGGCAATGGATTAATTTATGCTTACTCATTTTATCTTGATGCAATGAGTAAACATTGGGATTGTTTAGTAATGTCCAAAGGAGTTCTTTCTGAGAATGATTATGAAATGGTAATGCCGCTGACATGGAATAAAAAATACTCCATTCATTATTTATACCAGCCATTTTTTTGCGCACAACTCGGCATCTTCGGAAATAATATTTCAGCAGAAATTGTAAAGACATTTTTTGAAAATGTTCCTTCAAAATTTAAGTATTGGGATTTTTATTTAAACAGAGATAATTTATTTTCTATAAAAAATTACCCGATGTATGAAAGAAGCAATTATATTCTTTCACTTCAAAAAAATTATGAAAACCTTTCAAAAAAATTTGCACAAAGCCATATACGAAATATAAAACGTGCAGCGATCCAGGGAAACACAGTAAAGAAAGGCATTTCAATAGATAATGTAATTGAACTCGCCAAAGCGCAAACGAAAAAATTTTCGCCGATTACCAAAAAAGATTATGATAATTTTTCAACTCTGTTTGAAATTTTAAAGAAAAAAAAGATGGCAGTTACTTATGGCGTTTACGCTGCAAACAATCAATTAACAGCATCATGTGTTTTTGTTTTCTCGCATCAAAGGGCATATTATATTTTAGCAGGTAATCATCCCAATGGCCGCACTTCAGGCGCTTCACACTTAATGATTGATTTTTTTATTAAAGAACATTCAGGAGAAAATCTCATTCTCGACTTTGAAGGAAGCAACATCCACAGCCTTGCTTTTTTTTATAAAAATTTTGGAGCAACTTTAGAAAAATATCCCGGAATTAAATTGAATCACCTTCCTGCAATTGTAAAATTATTTAAGCAATAACATTTCTGCCAAAAGAAGATCAAAGGGAGTAGTTATTTTAAAATTATTTTCTTCTCCTTTAATTAAATGTATTTTAATTCCATAAGCCTCTACCACTGTTGCCTCATCAGTAAATTTATTTTTATAATCTATTTTATAAGCCGGTAATAAAATTTTACTGTGAAAAGTTTGGGGAGTTTGTATGAGCCTTACTTTGTTGCGATTTACAATTTTGTTTTCCCCATCTGTTAGCAAACGGAGGCTGTCCTTACATTCTATAGCCGGTATTGCAGTTCCATTATCAAGAGCTTCTTCATAACATTTTTTCACAAGGTCACTTGAGAGCATGCATCTTACACCATCATGAACAAAAATGATAGATTCATCTTTTATTAATGCAAGCCCGTTTTGCACTGAATGAAATCGTGTTCTTCCTCCTGCGGCTATGCGAAACCGTGAGTTATCAAAATATCCATCAATAATTTCCTGACCTTTTCTTATGTGTTCTTCAGGCAATACAAGAATTATTTGCATATCCTCATAAGCATCAGTAAATGCTTTTATAGTGTAATAAAGAACAGGTTTATTTCTTAACAATAAGAATTGTTTGGGAATATTATTTTTCATTCTGTTACCTTTTCCACCGGCAGCTATTAAAGCAATTTTCTTCATATATTTTTCAGGAAATCAACTTTTATAAATAGCAATAATATTTTCTCCGTCACTGTTTCTTAAACCACGATACATGCCGGCACTATTAAAAACGAGGGCTGCATTACCTTTAGCGTCTATCCCAATAAGGCCGCCATCACCATGCATAGCAACTAATTTTTTCATAACCACTTCTTCACATGCTTCCTGCAGGCTTAAGTTTTTATATTCTATTAATGCACTTACATCATACGCTGCAACTGCTTTTATAAATATCTCACCGTGACCCGTACAAGAAATAGCGCAGGTTTTATTATTAGCATAAGTGCCTACGCCTATCATAGGGCTATCGCCTATACGGCCATATCTTTTATTAGTCATTCCGCCTGTGGAAGTAGCTGCAGCAATATTTCCATCTTCATCACATGCTACTGCGCCTACAGTTCCGAATTTTTTATCTTTCATTAATCCAACCAGCTTATCACTTTTATGATCGAGCTGATACAAATCGCTGTCTCTTATTTCACGCCATTGATCATAACGGTATTCGGAATAAAAATATTCGTCAGGCTCTAATTTAATTCCTTGTTTTATGGCAAAATCGTTGGCCCCTTTTCCACTTAAAAAAACATGGCCGCTATGCAACATCACTTCCTCGGCTAACTCTACAGGATTTCTTATATTGCGAACACCGGCTATTGCACCGGCACTTAGCGTGCTTCCATCCATTATAGCGGCATCCAATTCATTAACGCCTTTTTTTGTGAAGACGGCTCCTTTGCCCGCATTGAAAAGGGGGTTATCTTCCATAACCACTACAGCCGCCTTTACAGCAGTTACTGCAGTTCCTCCAAGTTCGAGTACAGCATAACCCGCATCCAGCGCTTCTTTAAGTGCTTGCCTGTAAGCATCTTCAAGCTCCGGCGTCATATCTTCTTTTAAAATAGTTCCGGCACCACCGTGTATGGCAATTGAAATTTTTTTCATTGGTAATTGATAAGCTATTTTTATTACACGAATTGTTTTATTGTTGAATTGTTTATTGTTGAAGCAAAATTAAATCATTATAAAAGCCTCATCCAACCCTTTCTGCAGAAGAACATGATTAAAAAAAATCTAAAATCGTAATTCTAAAATCTAAAATTATCGAATAAGCTGTCTGCATTCTTCTAAAAGTTTTTCTTTATTAATTGCTGCTGTTCCTACTTCCTCGCATACAATTCCCCCGGCAAGATTTGCAATTTCAGCTGCAAGATGAATATTTTTAGTGGAGGCAAAAACGAGAGAAGCTACAGCAATAACAGTATCGCCGGCGCCACTTACATCTGCAATATTCCGGAGATGAGAAGGAATAATATTTTTAGTATTTCTTTCCTGGTAAAAGATACCTTTTTCAGATAAGGTGATCATTGAAATAGAATGATCAAGATTTTCTTTTAATTGTTGATGAATACTAGAAAGCATTTCTTCGGATACTTCTTGAGGAAGAAGATTGAGACTTGTAAAAGCTTCGTGAAGATTAGGCTTGAAGAGTGTTGCATTTTTATAAGAAAAAAAATTTTTCCTTTTAGGATCAACTGTTGTAGAGATGTTGTTTTCATTACAAAGCTCTATTGTATGTGTAATAATATTTTGGGTAAGTATGCCTTTATTATAATCTTCAAATATTACAACATCAGGCTTTTCTATAAGAATATATTTTCCTATTTGGTTAAGCAATTTTGTTTCGTCTGTTACATCAATATCTTCAGTATGTTCTGCATCAAGCCGCATCATTTGCTGGTTACGGCTTATGATTCGAATCTTATTGGTAGTAATTCTTTTTTTACTTTCAAGAATAAAACGTGTATCAATATTTTTTTCCTGCATTAATTGTTTAAGCTGCACACCATCTTCGTCATATCCTACAATAGTAAGCAACGCCACTGATGCACCAAGCGCCTGCACATTCAAGGCAACATTTCCTGCACCACCTATTCGCTTTTCTTTTTTACTAACTGCAACAATAGGAACAGGCGCTTCCGGAGAAATTCTTTCTACATTGCCCCACCAGTATGTATCAAGCATAACATCACCAATTACAGCAACTTTCATTTTAGTTATATCAATAAATAACTTGTCAAAATCAACAGCCATTCTAATTTTTTATTTAATTTTTAGGTGAAACGATATAATAAATCGGGATACCGAGCAAAGCAATTATTAAACCAGGCCATGTAAAATTTGGTTTGTAAATAATAAGCAAAATACAAAAAGCCAACCCCATTAAAATATAAATAGCGGGTAATACAGGATAGCCAAAGGCTTTGTAAGGCCTTTCAGCATCGGGGATTTTTTTTCTTAAAATAAATATGCCGAAAATAGTGAGCACATAAAATATTACTACCACAAAAGAAATCATATCCAGCAGGTCACCATATTTTCCACTTAGGCATAACAGTGACGCCACCACGAACTGTGACCAAAGTGCCCATGCAGGAACAGCATGCTTATTTAATGTAGCTGCTTTTCTAAAAAATAATCCATCTTTTGCCATGCTGTAATAAACCCTTGCTCCGGCAAGTATCAATCCATTGTTACATCCAAAGGTGGAAATCATTATCATAATAGCTATTACATAAGTACCTGCATTACCAAACATAGAATTTGCTGCCGAAACCGCAACCCTGTCCTGTGGGGCAAAAGCAATATCATGTAATGGCAAAACAGCTGTGTACATAAGGTTGGCGCATACATAAATTACGGTTACAATTAAAGTTCCTAAAAAAAGGCTGAGACCAATATTACGCTTAGGATTTTCAATTTCCCCCGCAATAAATGTTACATTGTTCCATGCATCGCTGCTAAATATTGAACCGACCATGCTAGCTGCAATTGCTCCTAAAACACCAGCGCCTACTACGCTTTCTACTCCACCGCTTTCATTCAATTTTTTCATATCGAAAGTATTGAGCCAGTTTGCATGCCATACTTCAGGTTTAAAAAAAATGATACCTGCAATTATTAATCCGAACAGAGAAAGAATTTTTGTAGAAGTAAAAATATTTTGAATCCATTTTGCGCCTTTTACACCTTTTGTATTTGTATAAGTAAGAAAGGCAATTAATAAAATTGAAATTATTTGCGCAGCACTTATTGTAAAGAAAGAAGAAACACCTGCTGCGTTAGTGCCCGTATTTAGTTTTAATAAAAAATTTGTTTCACTTAAAGCAGGAATTAAATAAGCGGCAAATTTTGAAAAAGCAACGCCAACAGCAGCAATCGTTCCCGTTTGTATTACAGCAAAAAAGCTCCATCCATAGACGAACCCGGTAAGAGGATTGTACGCTTCTTTAAGATAAACATACTGACCACCAGCTTTTGGAAACATGCCGCTTAACTCGCCATAACTCAGTGCTGCAGTAAGCGTCATAAATCCGGTAAGAAGCCATACAACAATAAGCCAACCTGCACTGCCAACATTACGGGTTATATCTGCGCTTACAATAAAAATTCCTGAACCTATCATAGATCCGGCTACAATCATGGTAGCATCAAATAACTTAAGGCTTGGCTTAAATGAGATTGCATGTTCACTCATAAAAAATCCCGTTTTAGTTGACGGGAAGATAATTATTTATTTCAGAATGCTTTGGCAAATCATTTTTTATTTTGACTATCTAAATTATTAAGCCCGGCGATTACATCCTGCGTAATATTTAATGTAGAATCTTTATAAAACATAAAACCCGGCTCGTAAGAAAATATGTAAGCATACCTTCCATCTTTATTATAGTCCTTCAAATAATTTTGAATACGGGTTAAAATATCTTCTTTCATTTTTGAATTATAATTATAAAGATCATTATCTATAGCTTGCTTTCTTGCTTGCAGATCCTGCTGCATTTTATTAATTTCCTGCATAGCAGATTCCTGCTCAGGTTGTGTCATAGTACGGCCTTTTTGCTGTAATTGCATTGCCCTGCTTTGATATTTTTTTTGCATCCCTGCAATTTCATCATTAGCTGCTGATTGCCTTCGCTCAAAATTAGTTTTTAATTTTTTATAATAACTATAATTGTTTTGCAATGAGTCAAGATCGATATAGGCTACTTTGGATCCATCTTTTAAATTGGGACTTGTTGTAACTTGAACATTCGGCTCTATTGGCTTTTTACCATTACTAAAATGGAGGTAATAAAGATAACCTACTAAACAAAGCAAAATAAAATTGATAACTAGTAAAGCACTCTTCATTCAAATAATTTAAGTGGGCAAGTTAGAAAAAACGAAAGGGTTACTTTAAAATATATAATTGATTTAGGAAACACTTAACAGGGCAAACCAAAATGTTTTTACTTTTTAAATCATTATTGATCTGTTCTTTTTGTGCCCGAATATAATTCATATTCCAGCAAACGGCAATCAATTTTACTGGTGTAAAATTCAATTCTTCGTTTTGCTTTTAATCCAATTTTTTTTGCCAAATCAAGATTGCCGGTAAAAACGTAACCTGTATATCCTTTGCATTTCTTTTTCATAAAATCGCCAATCCGTTGATATGTTTTTTCTAATTCAATTTCATTACCCATTCTTTCACCATATTCTGGATTAAAATAAATGATTCCGGGATTCATTTCAGGAATTTTAGTTTCTTCAAAATCGCATATTTCAAAATCAATTAAATTTTCTACTCCTGCAGCCCCCGCATTTATTTTAGAAATGTTTATAGCATCTTCGCTTATATCTGTTGCTATTATTTTCAGGCCAGATACATCAATTATTTGATTGGATAATTTCTTTTTTTCAATTTGATAGAAATCTTCTTTAAAACCTAAAATATGTTTAAAGCCATAATTGTTTCGGAACAAACCTGGCCGCCTGTTGGTTGCTAATAATGCAGCTTCAATTGCCAAGGTTGATGAGCCACACATTGGATTTATAAATGGCGAATGATGATCCCATTTTGTAGCAAGCAAAGTTGCTGTAGCCAAGGCTTCCAGCATTGGCGCTTTTCCCGGAATTTTTCTATATCCATGTTTTGCCAGTGTTTCTCCGGAAGTATCAATAAAAATTTCTGCCACTTCATCTCTCCAAAACAAATGAATAACGGTGTCATGTAAATCGGAACCAGAATCTGGCCGTACGTTTGTTACATTGCGGAAACGATCAACAACGGCGTCTTTCACTTTTACATTAGCAAATAAAGAATTGTTTATAGTGGGATGATCAACTGTGCTGGTAACAGAAAAATATCCATCTTTGTCAAAAATAGTTTCCCATTGAATTAGACAAACCATATTATACAAATCCTGCGGGCCCTGGCATGAAAAGGATTTTAATGAATACAATACCTGGCTGGCACAGCGCAAGTTCAAATTTAAACATATACAATCCTGTAAAGTACCGGTTAACTCTATGCCGGTCGAAAACGTTCTTCCTGGTTTAAACCCTGATTCTTCAACTTCCTTTTTTAGGAAAGGTGACAGGCGTTTGTTACAGGTAACAATAATGCGACTGGGTTTGTTGAAAGATAACATTAGGGCAAACTTAAGAAATAAGAAGAGTTCATTTTTGAAACAGTATTTGGTTTTTAAAAGTTAAAATATTATGTTTGCAATATCATTTACCTCTATCCATTCCTACAAAATACCTCTTCCAATTACTATAAATTACTTGATATTTTTCAATAGTACAATATTATAAGATTTACAATAATAAGGGAAAAAAGGCGTTCAAATATACTTAGCCTGTTTTAAAAATAAATAAGTACTCCAATACTATAAATACCAATGATAACCTACAAGAAATTTTTCCAATTTTTATAGGAATTAATTTTGTTATACCATCACTCATAAATTGATATAATGCTTCGACCTCTCATTTTCTTCTTTATTGGATTTCTAATTATTTTGTTAGGACTTTCCTGTATTAGTACCAAAAGCGCAGTATATTTTAATGATGTTCAGGATGCAACTTTTTTACCGGAAGGTGGAGAGAAGGAAAATCTAATTCAAAAAAATGATATTTTAAGTATTTCCATTACCAGTGATAATGCTGAAGCCACTGCAATATTTAATACTACCAATAATTTTGTTATCAACTCCACAACGGCCTCAGGAAGTAATGTAGAATCTTCAGGATACCTTGTAAATACCGATGGTAATATAGAGCTACCTATTCTTGGAAATATTAAAGCAGCAGGAATAACAAAAAAACAGCTTAAGGACAATATAACTCAACTAATCCTCGACAAAAAGCTTCTCATTGGACCTATTGTTAATGTACGTCAATTAAATTTTGAAGTCACAGTTCTGGGTGAAGTGGGTCATCCCACAGTCATTACAGTACCAAGTGAAAAAATATCTCTGATTAAGGCCTTAGGCCTTGCCGGAGACATTACTATTTATGGGAAAAAAGATAATGTGATGTTAATAAGGGAAACTAACGGTAAAAGAAGTGTTACGCGAATAGATCTTAATTCCAGAAATTTTTTTACATCTCCTTATTACTACTTACAACCTAATGATGTTATTTATGTTGAGCCGAATAAGAATAAGGTAGCAAGTGTAAGCAGAGGCACGCAACTTATACCTGCTATTTTAAGCGGATTATCAGTGATAGTTATTGTGCTGGACCGAGTTAAATTTTGACCTTAATAATCATGCAAACAAAACCACATAGAGTAATAGAAGAAAAGGAAGAAAGCTTTCCGCAACAATTAGTTTCAAAATACCTCCCTTATTGGCCTTTGTTTTTATTAGCCATAGTTTTGGCAATCGGCTTTGCGATGCTATATCTTGGGTATACTACCCCGATATATGAAGCCATAGCTACCATTATTATAAAAGATGAAAAGAAAGGTAATGAAGAGTCTAAATTAATGGAATCACTGGATTTAATTTCATCCAAAAAAATTGTTGAAAATGAAATTGAAGTTATTAAGTCACGGACTTTGATGGAAAATGTAGTAAAAGCGCTTTATTTATATGCCCCGGTATTTGAACAGGGAAAAGTAAAAGCTCTTTCTGCGTATACTACATCCCCTTTATTTATTCAAGCATTAAATCCCGATTCTATAAAGCATTTTGAAAAAATAGATTTTACTTACAATAAAAAAAATCAGGCTGTAGTATTAAACAACAAGTATAGATATCCTGTAAATCAAACCGTAACAACACCTTATGGCATATTAAAATTTGCACCAAATAAATATTACAGAAATGCTGATACTTCCGGCAAACATCTTTATTTTTCGCTCGTAGATCCTAAATATATTGCTCAAGGTCTTTTGGGGAATTTAAAAGTTGAAGAAGCTACTAAATTATCCTCAATTATTGAGATGAGCTATAGAGATGAAGTACCAGAGCGCGCAGAGGATATTTTAAACCAATTAATTGCTTCTTACGGACAATCTATAATTAACGAAAAAAATGCTTTAGCCCGTAATACATTGTCTTTTGTTGAAAATAGGCTAGGCCTGGTTTCACATGACTTAGATTCAATAGAAAAGAAAGTACAACAATATAAATCGGGGAAAGGTGCAGTTGACATCAGTACACAGGGGCAACTCTATCTGCAAAATGTAAGCGCAAACGATCAAAAGTTGAGTGAAGTAAATATGCAGCTTTCGGTGTTAGGCCAGGTAGAAAAATTTGTAGTTAATAAAGATAACAGTGCTGGAATTGTTCCTTCCACTTTAGGGGTAAGTGATCCAATGCTTTCGCAACTTTTAGATAAATTATATACTTCAGAACTGGAATATGAAAAGCTAAAGAAAACTGTGGGTGAAAATAACCCTACCCTCGTTGCAGTAACTGACCAGATAAATAAAATAAAACCAAACATTCTACAAAATATTCAAGGCCAGCAACAGAACTTAAATGCTGCAAAACAAAATTTGTACGCCACAAATGGAAATTACAATTCCATGCTGCAATCGGTACCTCAGAAAGAAAAGCAATTAATTGACATAAGCCGCGAACGGGAAATAAAAAGCAATGTCTATTCTTTTCTATTGCAAAAAAAAGAAGAGAGTGAGCTTTCTTATGCCTCAACAGTATCCAATCATAAAGTGGTTGATTATGCCCAGGCAAGCTCCAATCCTGTTAGTCCAAAAAAAATGCTCGTATACTTGACTGCCATTGTAGCTTTCCTCGGCTTGAGTATTGCAATTATCAACATCAGGGAATTTTTTACAGGCAAAGTACTTTATCGGCATGAAGTAGAATCCCTTACAACCATTCCCGTCATTGGAGAAATTGCTTTTGATAAATCAAACCAACCTATAGTAATAGAAAAAGGTAGAAGAAGTTTCATCGCTGAAGAATTTAGAAAATTAAGAATCTCTTTATCCTTTTTAGGAATTGATTCATCGCATAAAAAGGTTCTTGTTACCTCTAGTATTTCAGGCGAAGGAAAAAGCTTTATTGCTGCGAATCTTGCCATAAGCCTCGCCTTGACAGGTAAAAAAGTAGTTCTTGTTGACCTTGATTTAAATAATCCAAAAATTGCTAAAATTCTAAATGTAACAGAGGTTGGAGGTATTACTGATTTTTTAACCGGGGAAAAAGAACCTGAAGAAATTATAAAAAGGGTAGAAGCTCACGAAAACCTGTTTTTTATCTCTGCCGGTAATCTTCCCGAAAACCCATCTGAACTTTTGGCAAATGGAAAAGTGAAAGAGATTATTGATTATTTAGATAATATTTTTGATATGGTTATCATTGATACATCACCTATTGTATTGGTAACCGATGGTTATATATTAACGGGTTTATGTGATGCAACGCTATATGTTATCAGACATAAGTATACACCAAAAATGCTTATTAAAAGAATAGATGAAAATAACCATATAAATCCCATAAATAATCCTGCAATAATATTTAATGGCGTTAAAGCAAGAGGCCTTTTTAAAAATAATTATGGATATGGATACGATTATGTTTACGGGAATAAAGAAAGAGGGAATAAAGAAAAAAAAATATTATAAAAAATTAATCCTTATACCATGAAAAAAAAATTAACTCAATTCATTTAGCTGTGACTGAGAAAGGCGAAGCCCTGCTTATTTGAATAAATCATCCTTTGAATAGCTGCACATTTCAAATTTTAAAAAAAAAGAAAATGCAGAAGAATTGGTACGCAGTTTATACAAGGCCACACTGCGAAAAAAAAATTGCCGCAACATTATCCAAAAAGAAAATTGAAAACTTTTGCCCTTTGAATTATACAAAGGTAAAATTCCAGAAGCGAAGTAAAATTTTGCAGAAACCATTATTCGGTTCTTATGTATTTGTTTATATAACTCAAAATGAGGTTTCTTATGTTAAACAGGTAGATGGAGTAATAAACTTACTTTATTGGAAAGGAATGCCTGCTATAATTAAGGAGGATGAAATAAAGGCAATAAAAGAATTTACGAATAACCACCAGGATATAAAATTAGAACAGGCACAAGTAAATTTAAATGATGTAGCATATATTATTGAAGGTCCTTCTTTTTCTACCCCAGATAATTTTTTTGCCTTGAAAACTAAAATAGTGAAAGTGCACTTGCCATCGCTTGGGTATAACATGATTGCAAAAAGAGAAGAAGAAAGTATTTTTAGCGGAGAACTGAATATTTTACAAAATAATTCGTTTGTACATTCACAATGAAGATTGAAGATAAAATTTACATAGCCGGGCATACCGGATTAGTGGGTTCAGCCATAGTAAGAGCATTAAAGCTAAAAGGATTTATAAATCTTGTTTACCGTACTTCAAAAGAACTTGACCTTACAAATCAATTGGCTGTACAAAAATTTTTTGAAGAAGAAAAGCCTTTGTTTGTTTTTCTTGCCGCAGCTAAGGTTGGCGGCATTGTTGCAAATAATACTTACCGTGCCGATTTTCTTTATAATAATTTAATGATTGAATCAAATATTATTCATACGGCTTACATTAATAATGTACAGAAATTACTTTTTATGGGTAGTTCATGTATTTATCCAAAAATGGCACCCCAGCCCATTAAAGAAGAATATCTTTTAACAGGCCCATTGGAAAACAGTAATGAGCCTTACTCTATTGCAAAAATTGCAGGAATTAAATTGTGTGAAACTTTTTCAGAACAATATGGAACCAATTTTGTAAGCGCAATGCCAACAAATCTTTATGGCATTAATGATAATTATCATCCAGAACATTCACATGTTTTACCGGCACTTATCCGCAGGTTTCACGATGCTAAAACCCACAATTTGGATGAAGTGGTAATATGGGGTACAGGCATGCCTAAAAGAGAATTTTTATTTGCAGATGACCTAGCGGAGGCATGTTTATTTTTGATGGACAATTATAATGAAAAAGAAATCATTAATATTGGATGCGGAGAAGATATCAGCATTAAAAACTTAGCTGAATTAATAAAAGAAATAATTGGTTATACAGGCAATATGATATTTGATAATACAAAACCAGATGGAACTCCAAGAAAATTATTAGATGTGAATAAAATTCATTCTTTAGGCTGGCATCATAAAACTTCTCTGAAAGAGGGTATAAAAATAGCTTACCGGGATTTTTTACTAAAACAAGAATTGCCCCTAACTGCACCATAAGGTCATTTTCAAATTATATATAATTTTTATGAAGATTGCATTAATTACAGGCATTACCGGGCAAGATGGCGCATACTTGGCTGAACTTTTATTAGCAAAGGGCTATATAGTACATGGTATCAAAAGGAGATCATCTTTGATAAATACCTATCGTATTGATCATCTGTATAAGGACCCGCATGAACAAAACGTAAATTTCAAATTGCACTATGGGGATATGACAGATAGTACCAACCTGATTCGAATAGTGCAGGAAACCCAACCTGATGAAATATACAACCTGGCTGCCATGAGCCATGTAAAAGTAAGTTTTGATACGCCTGAATATACTGCCAATGCTGATGGAATAGGTACATTACGCCTTATGGAAGCCGTAAGAATATTAGGGCTGGAGAAAAAAACACGTATTTACCAGGCATCTACGTCAGAGTTGTATGGATTAGTGCAGCAAGTACCTCAAAACGAAACTACCCCATTCTATCCGAGAAGCCCTTATGGGGTTGCTAAATTATACGCTTACTGGATAGTGGTAAACTACAGAGAAGCATATAATATGTTTGCCTGCAACGGTATACTTTTTAATCATGAAAGCCCTTTGCGGGGTGAGACATTTGTAACGAGGAAAATTACCAGAGCTGTAGCTGCAATTGCCCAGGGTTTGCAGAATACCTTGTATTTAGGGAATTTAAACGCACAAAGAGATTGGGGACATGCTAAAGATTATGTAGAAGCCATGTGGCTAATGTTACAGCAAAACCAGCCTGATGATTTTGTAATAGCTACAGGAATTACTACAAGTGTGAGGAATTTTACAAAAATGGCATTCTCAGAAGCAGGAATAACATTGACATTTACAGGTGAAGGAATAGAAGAGAAGGGAATAGTCACAGCTTGTAATAATCCAGATTACCAATTACCAATTGGCAAAAAAGTGGTGGCAATTGATCCTGAATATTTCCGCCCCACAGAAGTAGAATTACTTATTGGTGATGCATCGAAAGCAAAAGCTAAATTGGGGTGGCAGCCAAAATATAGATTATCTGAGTTGGTGAAGGAAATGGTAGCCAGTGATTTGGAAACTTACAAAATGAGTTTAGAGAGGAAGTATTATTTGTGAGAAAGCAGATATTTTTAAATTCAATTTCACCCTCATCCGAACTTTTTAAAAAATTATAATTAAGTCTGCGAAGGTTTGTTCTGGTAATATGTTTACAGTAGTACAATACTCGGATTTTTTATTTAAGATTTGAAAAACAGTCTTCCCTTTAGCTTTTAGACGCTTCAATAATTCAATGATACAACTTTTGGATAGTTCTTTTGGATAGTTCTTTTGGATAGTTTATGTAAAATTTAATATCCGAATTAATCGGAATTTAGAAATTAAACTTAATTAGAATGAACAACTTGAAAAAAAATTTCATCTATAATTTTTTACTGACTAGCTCCAATTTACTTTTTCCACTCTTAACCTTTCCATATTTATCACGGATACTAGGAGCAGAAGGATTGGGGATATGTAATTTCATCATGTCTTATGGCCAAAATTATATGATAATTGCGGCATTAGGAATGCCTGTTTATGCAACTCGTGAAATTGCCAAAATTGGTAATGATAAAATAAAACGTTCCAAACTATTTTTTGAATTATTATCTATTCATTTAATTTTTACCCTCCTTCTTTTAATTATCTACATTTTCACCATTTTTTTATATAGCGATTTCAAAAATTATAAAGAACTCGCATTATTAGGAGGCTCAATGATATTACTGAACGTTTTTGCAATTGAATGGTTATTTACTGGAATTAATAATTTTAAATACATTACCCTACGAAGTTTAATTGTTAGGGCTTTATCAATAATTGCAATTTTTCTTTTTGTGAAAAAGAAGGATGATTTTACCATATATTTTATTATACTTGTTTGTACAGTTTTTTGTATAGTTTTAATTGATATTTATTATGCAAGGAATTTTATATCCGGAAAAATCATTCTGACATTTAAAGGAATTTCCTATCACTTAAAGCCAATCTTTATTCTTGGCATTTATATGGTTTTAACTAGCATTTATTCTGTATTACCCACTACTCTTTTAGGTTTTCTATCAACAAAATCCTCGGTTGGTTATTACTATGGAGCAAACAGAATTATTCGAATGATTATTTCAGTTTTTGCTGCTTTAATAACAGTAATGATTCCACGACTAAATTTAGTTTTAGAAGAGAATGGCAAGAGAGAATATCTTTTATTAGTAAATAAATCTTTGAATGTGGTGATTTCATTTGGAATTCCTATTACTTTTTTTGTTTTTCTCCTCGCTGATCCTATTGTGATGTTACTTGCAGGAAAAAATTTTATTAATTCAATCTTAATTATCCGGGTGATGGCACCCATTATATTAATTGTTGCATTTGCCCAGATTTTTGTTTTGCTCATTTTAAGCATTCACCGTAAAGATAAAAATATGGTAACTCTGTCAGTTGTTGGTATGATTATCAGTTTATTTATCAATCTAATCTTCATACCACATTTTGCAGAAAAAGCAACGGCATTTTCTCAATTAATTGCAGAATTATTAGTGACATTAGTCGCATTTTTTCTCGCAAAAAAAGTGCTTGATTTTAGTTTCCCAACAAAAACATTTTTGATGAATTTGCTATTGGTATTACCCTTTGCCATTTTCACTCATTTTGCTTTTCAAATTTTGAAAAATAATTTTTTAATAATAGCATTATCCGGAACTCTTTGTGGCTTATATTTTTTATTTTATCAATTATTTATTTTAAAGGATAAATTCATTTTAGAACTGACAACACCTTATCTTTTAAAATTAAGAAAGTGTAGCACTAACTAATATTTTTAATATTTACTCTGCCATTTTAACGCAGAAAATTTTCGCAAGAAATAAAATTCCATTACCAGTTTTTTCAGACTAAATATTCATACATAAAATTTTGAATGCCAAAATTAGCAATTGTCATACCTGCATTTAAGGAAATTTATTTTGAAGAAACTTTGGCATCTATTGCTGCACAAACCTGTAAGGATTTTACACTTTATATAGGAGATGATGGATCTCCTTTTAAACTTAAAAAAATAACAGATTTATTCCAGGATCAAATTCACATTGTATATAAAAAATTTAATGAAAATTTAGGGAGTAAAGATTTGGTAGCACAATGGGAAAGATGCCTGGATTTGGTAACAGATGAAGATTGGATCTGGTTATTTTCTGATGATGATATAATGGATAAAAATTGTGTAGAAAGTTTTTACAAAATTGTTTCAAATATTTCATCATTTGACTTATACCACTTCAATGTGAGCACTATAAATAATCAGGGAGATATAATTGATTCCTTTAGCTTTCCTGAATTGCTAACAAGTGAAGAATTTTTTAATGGCCGGAGTTTACTAGGCTATCATAGCTATGTGATAGAATATATTTTTAGAAAATCTCATTTCACTAAAATGGGCCGGTTTGAAAATTTTGACTTAGCGTGGGGAAGCGATGACGCGCTTTGGATTAAATTAGGACAAAGTAAAGGGATTAAAACAATTCCAAATGCAAAAGTTTTTTGGCGTAGAAGTGAATATAATATTTCGCCAAATTCAAGCGATCAGGAAATCCTTAAAAGAAAATTTTATGCTAAAATAAAGTTTTTGAATTGGATTTATTTACAAACAAAAGAAAACAAACTTAACATAGAAGATTCAAAGATTTTAAGACAGTTAGAAAAATCATTTCTAAAAGAACTTAAAATTTATTGTGAGAAGATTTCATTTAAAAAAATTCATTTGTATTTATACAAATTTTATAAAGTTTTCCCATATTTCAGGTTTATACAACTCAAACTTTTATACTTATATTTTTATAAGCTTTACAGATATTTTATAAAAGTTTTTAAAAATACTCTAAATATATCTCAGATAAAAATGGTTTGATGTCAAAGAATCTGAATATATTATTTGTATTTCTATTAGTAATCGTTTCCTTTAATTTTTTTGAAGCTAGATTCTTAAACAAGAATGTTGATCTCTACTTCAGGTTTTTTTATATTTTTCTTGTAATTATTTTATCGGCACCTTTTATTTTTCCAAAGCCAGACGGATTTGTGCTTCCGGTTCAGTTAATGTTGCTTTCCATGGTAATCTCCATCTTTATGGCATACTTTACCTGGGGACAAGGTTTTAGAGATACTATTGTGGGCACAATCCCTTTTATGCTATGGATTTTCTTTTTTTATTTGTTAAAGGTAAAATTTCCTATAAAAGTTATTGAAAATATCATTATAATTTATGGCATAATCTATTGCATACTTTATTTCTATCAATACACCCATTCAGCTAATCCGCTTTTTGGCTCTGAAGAAGAATTTAAAAAAGATAGAGGGGTAATAAGAATCATTTTTCCTGGTGGCGGCATTTTTTATTTAGCTGCATTTATGGCTATCAATAAGCTAACAACTCAAAAAGATAAGTTATGGTTATGGCTTTCGTTTTCTTTATTAGGATTGGTTTGTTGCGTTTTACAAGTAACCCGGCAATCAATTTTCGCTTTGTTACTTATATATTTTTATCATTTTATTAAAGATCTAAATGTAGTTCAAAAAATATTTTTTATAAGTTCTATAATTGTTCTAATATTAATAATAAGTTATTCAGACAACCCTGTGGTTAATGGATTATCCGAAGCACAAAAAAGTACTATTCAGGAAGGTAAACAAGATATACGTATTGTAGCGGCTACCTATTTTCTTACAAAATTTTCTCCTAATAATATCACACGTGTGTTTGGAAATGGGGCACCTTATGCTGAAGCAACTTATTACGCTTTATATGTATTAAGTCTTGAAGAACAAGGATTATATCTTTCAGATGTTGGAATTGTAGCCATGTATGTTATGTTTGGGATTTTGTCCGTGATCGCCTATATAATTATTTGGTACAAAAGTTTCACATTACCAGTAACAAAAGAATATTATTATGTAAAGTATTATTTATGGTATTTGCTTATCACCTCTGTAACTTCTAATTACGTCTATGACCTCCAATATCTTATTGCAACAATATTTGTTTTATATATTTATCAAAGAGTTTATGAAGCAGAGATGGAGGATAAAAATCAACATTCCTCTCTTATGATTTAGTAAATTGGTAATATCCAATTTTACATAATTCAAATTCAATATAAAATGACAAAAATCAATTCTTTAAAAAAAAATAAGGTTCACACCCTAAACAGTATGAAATTATTGTATATTAGTTCAAAAACTGTAAATAGTAAAACGCATGGGGGATTCCAGGGTACTAATAGAAATTATTTATCTTTCTGTGAGTTACTTGGTTCTCATAATGTTGAAGTACTTGATCTCTCCTCAGAATTACAGGAAACGTTTACTCACAGATTTGTAAAGTGGAGTAATTATTTGCGTGGTTATTGGCCTGGCGTTTCCAATAAGGCTTTAAAAAAAATAATGAAAATTGCAAATGAAAAGGATTTCGTTTTTATCGATTCTTCTCAATATGGAGTAATCGCCTATTATTTAAAAAAAGCAAATTACAAGGGAGAAATTATTAGTTTTTTTCATAATGTTGAATATAATATAGGAGTTGAAAGGTTTAAATTAAACCCATTAGATTTTTGGAAAGCTATTCTTGTTTATCACAATGAAAAATTGGCCTTAAAATATTCAGATAAGGTTGTTGCTCTAAATACAAGAGACAATAATGAGTTAAAAAGAATATATAATGCAAAAGCTACAACACTGATACCGTCAAGTTTTGTTGATGTTTTTGAAAAAAAAGAAAGTAGCATGAATGATGAAATTGTATATACCTCTGTTCCGGCAACATGTCTTTTTATTGGAAATAACTGGCATCCTACAATTGATGGTTTAAAATGGTTTTTAGTTAATGTAATAGACCATGTAAATATTAAATTACAAATCGTAGGAAATGATATGGATAAATTGAAAAAAAATTTTAAACATCCCAAAATTGAATTTTTAGGTTTTGTTCCGGATATTTCCACCTTAATTACAAAAGCAGATTATATGATAAGTCCGATTTTTAAAGGAAGCGGTATGAAAATAAAAACGTGTGAAGCATTAATGTATGGGAAAAATATAATTGCAACTAAAGAAGCCTTTGAAGGTTATGAGATTGACTATGAAAAAGTGGGCGCCATGTGTAATACTAAAGAGGAATTTATTTATGTTTTAAATAATTATGCCTCCGTAAAAAGAGATAAATTTAATAAATATAGCAGACAATATTTTCTAGAAAGTTATTCATTTCAGGCCACCCTAAAAAAATTTGAACAATTATTAAGCAGTTAAATTTTGAACAATGAAAGTTATCAGTTTTATTAATAATTACATTACAAAAATGGGTGCCCAGCTCACCAGATATCCAGAAGATAATTTACGAAGACGACTAAAATTAATCGAACATTTTGGAATCAACAAAATCTTTGACGTGGGGGCAAATGTTGGTAATTATGCAATAGTTATGCGTAAACTTGGCTTTAAGGGTAATATTATTTCATTTGAACCATTAACGTCAGCATTCAAATCATTAAAACAAAATGCTCAAAAATATTCCAATTGGGAAACTGTAAATATAGCATTGGGAAGAAATGATGATCAAGCATTTATTAATGTTGCAGGAAATAGTGATAGCAGTTCATTATTAGAAATGTTACCAGACCATTTAAAAAGTGCTCCGCAATCATCTTATATTGGAAAAGAAAAAATTACAGTGCGAAAAGTGGATTCAATCATAAATGATTATTATAAAAATGGGGATCGTATATTTCTAAAAATTGACACTCAAGGTTTTGAAAAGGAAGTACTTGAAGGTTCTCTTGAATCACTTTCCAAAATAGTTGGAATTCAATTAGAAATGTCTATAATTCCTCTTTATAATGGAGGAATTCTCTTTTGTGAAATGATTGATTTTTTAAAAACTAAAGGCTTTCATATTTATTCGCTTGAAAATGGTTTTTCCGATCCGGAAACAGGAAGATTATTACAAATGGATGGGATTTTCTTTCGATAATTAAACTATGGAAGAAAAATGATTACGCTTTCGTTTTATTCGTTGAATTATCTAATTTACAAAATTTTTGAAGTCTTTTAGATTACTATAGTACCTTAAATCAGTTTTTCTTAAATAAAATGATAGTAGAATAATCAAATATTGTATCGCAATATTAATTACATGCTTTAACCGACAAGAAAAAACCTTATCTTGTCTTAAAAGTATTTTTTCTCAGGCTAAGCCGGATTTGGATTTTACTGTTTATCTTATTGATAATGGTTCTGATGGGACAGCCGAAGGAGTCAGGAATAATTTTCCAGATGTCAAATTATTTTATGGCGATAGCAATCTATATTGGGCTGGAAGTATGCGTAAACTTTGGCAAACCGTTATTAATTCTTCAATCAATCATGATTTTTTCTTGCTTTTGAATGATGATACTGTTTTAATTGATACAGCCTTAAATGATTTAATGTATGATTTTAAAAAATTGGATAATAATAATGTTATTTTAATTGGTTCTACTATTAATTCTTTAACAAAAGAGTTTTCATATGGTGGGTATAAAATATTAAATAAATATGGTTCAGTTACAAGAAAAATTATTCCAAACACTCTACATCCGCAAATCTGTCATTTAGGAAATGGAAATATTATGCTTGTGCCAAAAGAAGTTGTAAAAAAGATTGGAATCTTGTCAGGCTTATTTACTCATGGATTTGCTGATTTTGATTATACCTTACGGGCAATGAAAATGGGGATACCCACTTTTATAGCTTCAAATTATTCAGGCTTTTGTGAAAATGATCATGGTAATAAATGGTGGTCATCCAAAAAGTTTACATTAAAGCAAAGAATTAAAAAGCTATACGATGTAAAGGGATTGGCATATAAAGAATATTTGATGTATTTAAAACTGCATTTTCCATATTATTTACCGCAAGCATGGTTAATGCTATGGGCTAAAACTGTATTCCCATTCCTATGGGAAAAATTTAAAAAAGAAAAAAGCGGGGTGTTATGAAAAATATTTTTGCAAATGCAGACGATTTTGGATTAAGCTCCTCTGTTAATAAAGCTATAGTTGAATTATTCGATAAAAAGTTAATTTATAGTACAACCTTAATGGCAAATATGCCGGCATTTGATGAAGCTGTTGAACTTGCGTGCAAACACGAATTAACTAATAAAATTGGTATTCATTTGGTGCTTACTGAAGGAAGCCCATTAACCGAAGAAATCAAATCAATAAATTTTCTTTTTAAGGGTAAAACCTCCTTCAAAGTGTTCAAACATTTGATATTTATTTTTAAAAAAAAATATCAAAAATTAATTTATAATGAATTTGCTGCACAAATTGAAAAACTACAATCGAAGAATATTCCAATTACACACATAGACACACATCATCATGTTCATGAGGTATATATTATTACTAGAATATTATTAGAACTGCAAAAAAAGTATAAAATACCCTCAATCAGAATATTAAATAACCTTCAAAAATCTTCAAAGCTGTATAAAAAGATATATAGAAACTTAATAAACAATTATATAAAACGTAACCATGCCAACCACTCAGATTTTTTTGGTAACCAGGCAGATTTTCTATTAAAGCTAAAAGAGAATCCGACTTTAATTGAGCAAAAAACTATTGAGATAATGGTTCATCCGGATTATAATTCTGATGGTAAATTAATTGATAAAGCAGGAGATAATGAATATGATCTTATTTTTTTACAATCATTAAAAATTAATATTGATCAATAATGAAACACATTGCATTAGTATGTAAGTTAATGCCTTTATATAGATTGGGAGTTTTTCATGAATTATCCAAATCAAATGAACAATATGAATTTACTTGTTTTGGAGACACCAAGCAGCAAGGTGGTATAGAAATAATTCCATGGAGTATGGCGAATAATATAAATTCCGGTGGAATAAATTGGATAAAAACATCAAATTATTTTTATATATCTGAACGGCTACTATGGCAAACAGGTATTATAAAAAGAATATTGTTTTCGAAATATGATTATTTTATATTAGAGGGTGGTGTCTTTCATTTACCTACCTGGTTATTTGCCATTTTATGCAGAGCTACAGGTAAAAAAGTATTATTCTGGACCCATGGATTCAAAGGATTTGATAAAGGCTTGAAAAAATTAATTCGAATTTGTTATTTCAAATTAGCAAACGGGCTATTATTATATGGTAATTATTCTAAAGAACTTATGATGAAAAGTGGATTTGATGAAAATAAACTCTTTGTGATTTATAATTCTCTCAATACAACAAAACAATTTAACCTGTTAAATAATAATGCTCATTTAATTTGTAAAGAGAAAACAAAAATTTTTAGTAATCCGGATTGGCTAACAATAATTTTTATTGGTAGGCTGGTGAAAGGGAAAAATATTCCTTTCCTTTTAAAGGTTGTAAAAGAATTATCAGATAGAGGATGTCCAATTAATTGTATAATTATTGGAGACGGCCCGGAAATGAACACAACCAAAGCTTTTATTTCTGAACATCAAATAGAAAATAACATTCATCTTACAGGATCTGTTTATAAAGAAGAAACAATTTGTAAATATTTTGCAATGTCCGATCTTATGGTCTCTCCGGGTAACGTAGGTTTAAATTGTATGCATTCATTGGCTTATGGTGTACCTGTATTAACACATAATAATTTGCAATTTCATGGTCCGGAAGCAGAAGCTATCATACCAGGTGAAACGGGTTTATTATTTGAATACAATAATTATGAAGATCTTTTAGTAAAAATAGTAGAATGGGATAATGTAAAATTTACAAAAGAAGAAATTAAAAAAAAATGTCAGGAAATAATAAAAAGCCGGTATAATCCAGAGAAGCACGCTGGGAATATTATTGAAGCCTTAGAACATATTTAAAATGGAGAATAATAATTCTTTAAATGTATTGATATCAAGTTTTGCCTGTGGTCCTAATTGGGGTTCAGAGGTTGGGATGGGATGGAATTGGATCATTCACTTATCTCAGCATTGTCAGCTATATGTTATTACAGAAAAAGGATTTAAAAATGAAATTGAAAATGAAATACCAAAATTAAACCTGAATAATACCCCGGTTTTCTATTATATTGATATAGGTGATAAAGGACGTAATTTATTTTGGAAACAGGGCAGCTTATTATTTTATTATTTTTATAATAAATGGCAAAAAAAGGCTTTTCTTTTAAGCCAGCGTTTAATACAAAAACATGAGATCAATCTTATTCATCAATTAAATTTAATAGGCTTTAGAGAACCGGGGTATTTATGGAAATTGTCTAAAAAAATTCCGTTTATCTGGGGGCCAGTTGGAGGGTTCAACCAGGTGCCATTTAACTTTATTTATAATTTTAGTGTTAAAAATAAAATATTTTACCTCGGTAAACACCTGATACAATTTTTACAAGTTCATTTTCATACAAGAGTAAGGAAAGCAATGTACAATGCAAACATAATTTTTGCAGAATCAAATACTACAAAAAATGTATTAAAAAAAATATACAACATTGATTCGATTTTAATGAATGAAACAGGTGCTGATTTTAAAGATTTTTACGAACACTCCTCCTTTTGCAAAGACGGTGCACTTCACTTACTATGGGTTGGTAAAATACAGGGATTAAAAGGTTTGCCGATCGCATTACAAACATTAAAAAAATTAAAGGAAAACATTCCGGTAAAAATGACGATTGTTGGAGATGGACCCGATGAACATGCTTGTCGAAAACTCGTAAAAAAACTGGGTTTAAATGAAATAGTATCTTTTTCCGGAAAAATATCTAACAGAGAGGTTAAGGATTTGATGAAGGTACATGATTTATTATTTTTTACAAGTCTCAAGGAAGGTACGCCTCATGTAGTTTTAGAAGCGCTTTCTAATGGATTACCTGTTCTCTGCCACGATGCATGTGGACACGGTGATATAATTAATGATACTTGCGGAATAAAAATCCCCGTTAAATCACACAATAAAAGCATTGAATATTTTACTCAAAAACTTGAGTATTTATATAATAATAAAAATAAACTATATGAATTTTCCATGGGAGCGAGAAATTGTGTAGAAATATATTCATGGGAAAATAAATCCAATGAAATGATTGAAGCTTATAAAAAATTATTAGACATCTATAATAATAAAAATAAACTAGAAGTTTATTAAAGCTAATAAACCATAAAAAAACCATAAAAATGGGAATAGCTGGACTTGGAATATTAATAATCTTAATTGCAATATTTTCTTTGTATTGCATAGTCAGATTCTCACATTCAAGGAATAGGCCCTATTATACGCTTGATACTCATAAAGATTCGGTTTTAACCATAGGACTCATTGGAGATAGTTGGGTAACGCGTAGAAAATTAGATACGATTTTACACGAAGATTTATTAAGGAAGGGATTTGAAAATAAAATAATTTCGTCCGGTGAATCCGGTGCTAAAAGCAAATCAATATATTATAACTTATTTAAAGAAAATAAAGAAAATTTTTCTTCAAAATTTATCATTGAAAATAAACCAGACTTTTGTGTTGTTTTAGCGGGAGTTAATGATGCAGTAGGTCAAATGGGAAGCCGCTATTATTCACACCATATAGTTAGAATCATCAAGACATTACTTCATTATAATATTAAGCCGGTAATTGTTTCATTGCCAAAAGTTGGTGTTAAAGAAGTTCTTAATAAAATGAATATGTTCAAAAAGTATAGAAACATTATTTCCGCATATTTCAACAATAATGCTATAGTCGACAATATTGAATCATACAGGAAAAAACTAAATGAAACATTAATTATTGAAAAGTTACAAGATAAAATTATATTAATAGACTTTGATAGTGCGTGTGAAGCTTTTTCAGTTAAGTCTGATTTTTATTATAATCCTCTCCACTTATCAGAAAAAGGTAATGAAAAATTGGCGCATCTGATAGCAGATGTATTAATAAACGAATTAAAATTAAGTATAGTCAAATAAAAATGATTTTTTTCGAATTAAGATCTCAAAAAGTATAACTTTTAATAATCAATGCTTAGTTTAATCAAAAAGATTCGTTTCTTTTTTTTAATTAAAATTAAATGGAAAAAATATTCTTTCGGTAAAAATGCATATATAGGCAGGTTCGTATATCTGTGGGCTAAACATAACATTACTATTGGTGATAATTTTTATATTGGTAAATTTTCTCAAATTGAATGTGATGCTGAAATCGGTAACAATGTAATTTTTGCCAATCATGTTGGGTTGGTAGGCAGGTATGATCACCATTACCAGCAAATCGGGATTCCCATTCGTTTATCCAGTCAAATTAGAGATAATGATTATAATTGGAAAGGGCAAAATGAAAAGTTAATAATTGAAGATGATGTGTGGGTTGGTTATGGCGCAATTATTCTTAGTGGAGTTAAAATTGGCCAGGGAAGTATTATTGCCGCTGGTGCTGTAGTAACAAGCGATGTACAAACTTTTTCAATATATGGTGGTGTGCCCGCAAAAAAAATAAGAGATAGATTTGAAAATGATTCAGATCTGAAAGAGCATATCAGGTTATATAACCTTAATTACAATTATTAACTTCTGAACGTTTACTTTCATTAATGAATAGGAAATATTTGATAAACTTCCCTTTATCTATAGGAAGTTATCCCACATTTACAGATTATATAATTAAATTGGCTTGTCAAAAAGTATCATCAATAGTATGTGTTGCAAATGTTCACATGTTTATTGAAGCATATAATGATGAGAAATTTCTTCAAATAATAAATAAAGCGGATGTTATAACTCCAGATGGAAAGCCCCTTATTTGGGCTTTACAACTTTTTCAGGATATCAAGCAAGAAAGAGTAGCAGGGATGGATTTGTTACCTGACTTGTTACATAAAATGGTATCACAAAATATTTCCGCATTTTTTTATGGAGGCACAGAAACCATGTTGAATAATACAAAAACTTATTTAGAAAATAAATATCCAAAATTAAAAATGGCAGGTTTCCATAGCCCCCCTTTTGGCACATCCCACAATAAGGAAGAAAAAGAAATTATAAACAAAATAAATAATTCATCACCTTCGGTTGTATTTGTTGTACTAGGTTGTCCTAAACAAGAGAAATGGATGGCTTTAATGAAAGATAAAATCAATACAGTTATGATTGGTATAGGAGGTGCCCTCCCAGTAATGTTGGGAATGCAGAAAAGAGCGCCCGTATGGATGCAAAAGTACGGCCTTGAATGGCTTTTTCGTTTATCGCAGGAACCAGTCAGGCTATTTAAAAGATACATAAGAACAAATAATATGTTTTTGTGGATCTTTTTAAAAGAGTATATGAGAATTAAAATCCTGATTCCCTTAGGCTTTTTGAAAAAATCCTGAGGATTTTATAATTTATACCACAAATGAACCGACAGTTTGAACGATACCTGCAAATAACATTGATTACCCTGGATTTAATTGTATTAAATCTTGTTTTCTTTATTTGCGAGTTTTTTTTTACAAAAAGCATCCATTATAATTCTTCTGATGCCTATTTTAAATACTTAACCATTGCTAATGCCTCCTGGTTACTGCTCTCTTTCTTTTTAAGAACATATTCCAGTGCAGTAATTTTAAATTTCGAAAATTTTACAAAAAGGTCCATCCAGGTATATTTATTATGGATCATTTTTATACTGATTTATTTATTCTTTTTTCGGGAACTCACTGTTTCGCGTTTGTTTATTATTGCTACCACAGGAGGTTTCGGATTAGGATTACTGGTTGACAGGTTTATCTATCTTGGAATATTTAAATATTTTCGAAACAGCGATTATCTTATTAAAAAAGTAATTATACTTGGTTATAATGATACAGCAAAAAAACTGGCAAAATATTTTGAAGAAGATGGTATTAATACACAAATAGTCGGTTTTATTGAAGATAATAAAAATATACATGAATTATCACATTACCCAATATTAGCTGATGTTTCCGACACTTTACAGGTGGCAAAAGATCTGGATGTGCAGGAAATATTTTCAACTATAACCCCCGAACAAAATAAGGGTATATATGACTTAATGTATCAGTCGGAAAAAGAATGTATCAGGTTCAAAATTGTTCCCAATCTTTCAATATTTATTACAAGAGATGTTCACATAGAATATTTTGGTGACTTACCAATTCTTTCTTTACGGAAAGAACCTTTAGATGATGTAGGAAACAGGGTTAAGAAGCGCGTATTGGATATAGTGGTAAGTTTTTTTGTTATTATTTTTATTCTTTCGTGGTTAATACCTTTATTGGGATTATTAATTTTTTTAGAATCCGGCAGACCAATTTTCTTTTCACAGTTACGTACCGGAAAAAATAAAAAACCATTTTATTGTTTGAAATTCAGAAGCATGAAATATAATAAAGATGCTGACCTGAAGCAAGCAAGCCAAAACGATTCAAGAGTAACTGTTATTGGTAAATTTATTAGAAAAACAAGCCTTGACGAATTCCCGCAATTTATAAATGTATTTAAAGGAGAGATGAGTTTGGTAGGGCCGCGGCCACATATGCTCAAACACACATCTGATTATTCAAAAGTTGTAGATGATTATATGGTTCGCCAATTTATAAAACCGGGTATATCAGGCTGGGCACAAATACATGGTTACAGAGGCGAAATAACTAACCCCGAACAAATTCAAATGAGAGTTAATAAAGATTTGTGGTACCTGGAAAATTGGAATTTATGGCTCGACATACAAATTCTTTTTTTAACTCTGTATTATATTGTCAAAGGAGATAAAAAAGCTTTCTAAATTAATTTTCTAATATCTAAATATCAATTGAAAAAAGACACTTACTTAAATGTTTGAATTATGATTCCAAAAATTATTCACCAAACATGGAAAACCAAAAATCTACCTGTTCAACTTAAAAAATGGCATGATCAAATAAAGCGTTTGCATCCAGGTTGGGAGATAAAGCTGTGGACTGATGAGGATAATCTTGCATTAGTTAAAGAACATTTTCCTCTTTTACTTAATTCATATAATACTTTACAATACAATATTATGAGAGTTGATTTGATACGGTATATATATATGGCTATATATGGTGGTTATTATCTTGATTTGGATTATGAATTGTTTATTCCATTTGATTCTAAAATTTCTGATACAGAGTTAATGCTGCCTCTTTCAAGTGAATCTGGAGAAAAAAAAATCATTGGTAATAGTATTTTTGGTTCTATACCAAGGCAGATTTTTTGGAGAGATATTTTAGAAAATTTTGGAAAAAATCCTCCAACAAAAAAGTTTTCTAATAAGTTCGAAGTTTTGAAATTAACCGGCCCTTCTTTTATTTCTGATATTTATTTTAAAGCACCAAACAAATACAATGGGTTTTTAATAGAAAAAAATGTATTTCATCCCGATAATTCCTTAATAAAGGAGAAAAATTATAAAAAATCCCTTGAACAAAATGGCACAAGAGGAATTCATCATTGTCAAGGAAGTTGGTTAAAAGAAAACAACTCATTTATTAATTACATATCAAGATTTAAATCTTCAATGAAGCGGCGGGTAACAAATTTTTTAACTTCTTAACCTCTAATAAAAAAATGGCAACTAACCTGGAACAAATAATATGAATTATTCATGTTTCGACCGTACTACATTTTGAAAATATTTTTAAACAAATAATTGCTTAACATGAAAATTTTAATAACAGGTGTTGCGGGTTTTATCGGGTCTAATCTTACCAAATGTTTGTTAGAAAGAGGCCATACCGTTATTGGAATGGATAATCTTAATTACGGTTTCATGCAGAATATTGAATTTGCAAAAGACCATGCAAACTTTCAGTTTATAATGGGAGATATCGCTAATCCTCTTATATTAAAAGATGTAAAAGTGGACATTATAGTTCACCTTGCTTCTCAAAAAATACCTCGATATACAAATGCTTTAAGAACACTCGATGAAAACTACCTCATGCTCAGAAATGTGGTACAAAAATGTATTTATGATAAATCTAAAATTCTTTTTGCTTCAACATCTGATGTATATGGAAAAAATCCCAACATTCCTTTTTGTGAAAATTCAGATCTGGTAATGGGCCCTACAACAGTAAAACGGTGGGCTTATGCTCTTTCCAAAATGTATGGTGAACAATATATAATAGCCAACCATGATGAATATAACCTAACGTACACCATTACACGATTTTTTGGCTCTTATGGCCCTAATCAAAACATGACGTGGTGGGGTGGGCCGCAGTCGGTCTTTATTGAAAAAGCTTATAAAAAACAGCCCATTGATATTCATGGAGATGGTTCTCAAACAAGGACATTTACATTTGTTGATGATACAGTAAGTGCACTCGTTTTATGTATAGAAAATGAAAAATCGGATAATGAAATTTTTAATACTGGCAGTGTGCCCGGAGGAGAAATATCAATTAAAGATCTTGCAACACTAATATGGAAATTAGTTAATGGCAAAGATTCAGAGCCACAACTTAATTATATTCCCTACTCTACATTTGGCAATTATGAAGATGTTATGAGAAGAGTACCTGACATTTCCAAAATATGTTCCTATCTTAATTTTCAGCCTCAATGGGATTTGGAAAAAGGGCTTAAAGTAACCATTGAATGGCAAAAAAAATACATGGTTTAAATCTGTATAAAAATAAATATCCAAATGGAATCAAGAAAGTGGGGAATAGTGGGTGGTGGAATTATGGGTATGACACTGGCTCATCGTCTTTCACAACAAGGTCATGAGGTAACTATATTCGAGGCTGCTTCACAATTAGGTGGACTGGTAAGTTCATGGAAAATGGGCGATGTTGAGTGGGATAAATTTTATCATGTCATTCTCTTATCTGATTTCAGAACCAGGAATATTATAAAAGAAATAGGGCTGGAAGATAAGACTCACTGGGTTGAAACTAAAACAGGATTTTATATGAATGGAAAATTATATTCCATGTCAGACACCATAGAATTTTTAAAATTTCCAACGCTTAATTTAATTGATAAATTTCGTCTCGGGCTTACTATTATTGTTGCTTCAAAAATAAAAAACTGGAAACGGCTGGAAAAAATACCCGTTACAAAATGGTTGAAGCGATGGTCTGGAAAAAATACTTATAATAAAATATGGTTACCGTTATTAAGAGCCAAGCTCGGCGATAGTTATGAAAAAACTTCAGCAGTCTTTATATGGGCCACCATACAACGATTGTATGGCGCAAGACGCAGCGGACTTAAAAAAGAAATGTTTGGCTTTGTCCATGGAGGCTATAAACAAGTTATTGAATCATTTAAACAAACCTTAATTTCTGAAAACGTAAAAATAAAAACAAACCACATTGCAAAAGAAATTAAATTATCAGCCAACGGAAAACCTGAAATATTATTTACAAATGATAGTCTTCAGGAATTCGACGAAGTTATTGTGACATTACCTTCCGGCATTTCAGCTACATTATGCACAGGTCTTTTAAAAAGTGAAGTAGAAAAACTTAATAACATAGAATATCTCGGTGTTATTTGCGTAGCGGTTTTACTGGATAAATCTATAAGCCCGTTTTACGTTACCAACATTACAGATTCATGGGTACCTTTTACTGGTGTAATTGAAATGTCGGCTTTAGTTGATAAAAAATACCTTGGTAACAACACCCTTGTTTACCTGCCGAAGTATGTAAATCCTACCGATCCATTATTCAATCAATCTGACGAAGAAATTAAAAATTATTTTATCGGGAATTTTAAAAAAATGTATTCATGGCTCACTGATGATAATATAAAATTTGCAGGTGTTGCAAGGGCTAAACATGTTATTACTATAGCAAAACTTAATTATTCAGAAACATTACCTGATGTAAAAACTTCCATTCCCGGAGTTTACATAATTAATACATCGCATATTAAAGACGGAACTTTAAACGTTAACGAAACCGTGCGTGTTGCGGAGACTAAGTTGGAAGAAATATTAAATTAAAGAATGAAAAAGAAAAAAATGCTTGCAAGTATTTCACTCGACCTTGACGATCAATGGTCGTACATGAAAGTACATGGAGATGAGGGCTGGGAAAAATTTCCATCTTACCTGGATATTGTAGTACCTATTTTTCTTGATATGTTTGATAAGTTTGATATAAAAATTACATTTTTTGTTGTAGGTCAAGATGCTGCAATTGAAAAAAATCATAAGGTGTTGCAAAGTATAATTGAACGCGGGCATGAAGTAGGAAATCATTCATTTCACCATGAGTCGTGGCTTAAAACTTATTCTAAAGAAAGGATAGAAGAAGAAATAATTAAAGCTGAAGAAGCTATTCTTAATGCAACCGGCTGCAGAACGAACAGCTTTAGGGGACCCGGTTTTAGCTGGAGTTATGATTTATTAGAAGTGCTTCAAAAACGTAATTATAAGTTTGATGCGTCTATACTTCCCACCTATATATCGCCATTAATGAGGCGTTATTATTTTTGGAAATCCAAACTTTCTAAAGAGGAAAAGGAAAGCAGGAAAGAATTATTCGGTTCATTCAGAGAAGGCTTTTATCCACTTAAGCCATTCATTTGGAAATTCAAAAATAAAAAGTCTTTAATAGAAATTCCTGTTACAACAATGCCCATCTTTAAAATACCTTTTCATCAAAGCTATCTCTTATACATTAGCGGAGTATCAAAACGATTAATGATAATCTATTTAAGGTTCGCAATTTTTATGTGCAAAATAACCAGGACTGAACCAAGTTATTTATTACATCCATTAGATTTAATAGGTGGCGATGATGTTCCGGAACTTTCATTTTTTCCGGGAATGAATATTAAAAGCCAGCAAAAATTAGAAATTTTTGAAACAGCTATTCGTATATTGAAAAAGAATTTCGAACTTGTTAACATGTCACAATTTTCGGATAGCCTTCCCCGTGAGCTAGACTCAAAGCCAGCTTTCTCAGATAATTAATTACTTATAATTTTTTATTTGAATTGAGCTGACAATCCTTAATTTCTAAAAGCATAAATGAATTTAATTAAAACTATGAAACCGAAATCTTTTTAGTGTGAAAATATTTTCAATCGTAGGTGCAAGACCTCAATTTATAAAACTGGCACCTCTGTCTTTGCGTCTTTCGGAATGCCATGAAGAATTTATTGTACATACAGGTCAGCATTATGATTACGCTATGTCAGAAAAAATTTTTGAAGACTTAGGAATCAGGAAGCCTGATATTCATTTGGGTATTGGTTCAGGAAGCCAGGCATTGCAAACGGGTGAAATGATGATAAAGCTGGAAACAGCTATGATTGAAAAAAAGCCTGATGTTATTATTGTTTTTGGAGACACAAACTCAACGCTGGCTGGAGCATTGGCTGCCTCCAAACTAAAAATACCTATTATACATATTGAAGCAGGCCTGCGCAGCTATAACAGAAGGATGCCCGAAGAAATTAATCGCATTGTTACAGATCATGTTTCTGAATATCTTTTTGCTCCTACACAAACTGCAGTAAATATTCTTACAACAGAAGGATTGGAAAAAATTACTTTTTTTACAGGAGATATTATGGTTGATACCATGAAAAACAATCTTGAAATTGCACTTCATAAATCAAATATAATTTCGCAGTTGAAATTAGAAAATGAAGGATACAATTTACTTACACTTCATCGCAATTATAATGTTGATGATACTAATATATTGGAACATATACTCAACCAATTAGGAGAGCTTGAAGAAAAAATAATTTTCCCTGTTCATCCAAGAACAAAAAAAATGCTTTCTGCAAATAATACTGTACCGGCCAATATCATGCTGATTGAGCCGCAGGGATATTTAGATTTTATAACACTTGAACATTCATCAAATAAAATAATTACAGATTCAGGAGGCATACAAAAGGAAGCTTACCTTTTACATAAGCCATGTATCACTTTGCGTACAGAAACAGAATGGAATGAAACAGTTGAAGAAAAATGGAATTTGCTTCTCAATCCTGCAGATACAACTATGGCTTTAAAAATTTCGACTTTTAAACAGCCTGAAAAGCAAAATGAAATCTTTGGTGAAAATGTAACTGAAAAAATGATAAATATAATTAATAATATAAATTAAATTGCACCAGAACAAAATTTCCTGCAAATAAAAGCTTACGAGCACCTGCATAATTATCGGTAAGCAATTATCTAAACAGGCATTTAAGCAATGATTTTTTTAGAGGAATAAATACTTGCCCATAATAGCGGTACAAAAAAAATACTTTTTAAAGTGTTGAATTCGTTATGCTAAAAAATATTTTCAAATATTGGAATCTGAAGTAATTGCATACAAGTATGCAGCAGATCTTATTTTTGAATCACTGCTACTACATTTCAATTACAAAAGAATAACATTATGAATTCCGTAAGCAAAACATTTATAAGCATTATTGTACCTTGTTATAATGAAGAGGCAATCCTTCAAGCTAATCTTGACACAGTTATCAATTATCTTGAATGTAAAAAAGAAAAATATAGAAGTGAAATAATAGTAATAGACGATGGTAGTAAAGATAATACTGGAGAGATTGCTAATGAATTTGCAGGGAAGTATGAAAATATCAGAGTGATTCATCATCCAGTAAATCTTAATCTTGGTCATGCTTTACAAACAGGATTTAGAAATTCAAAAGGAGACGTAATTGTTGTGCTCGACATTGATCTCAGCTATTCGGTTGAATATATTGAACAACTGGTAGATAAACTTGTAGAAACATCAGCAGATATAGTTATTGCTTCGCCATATATGAAAGGAGGTAAGGTAACTGCTGTTCCGTTATTAAGAAGAGTAATGAGCCTTTGGGTAAATAAGTTTATGCGAGTAGCTGCCCAGGATAAATATTATACTTATACATCTATGGTGAGGGCTTACCGCACCAGTTTTATTCGTTCTTTAAATCTTAAAACAAAAGACTATGAAGTAAGTCCGGAAATTATTTATAAAGGAATGATTCTTCGGGCAAGGATAGTTGAAATTCCAGCCCATCTTGACTGGACAGAACAGAATAAATATAGAGGTAAAAGAAAGTCAAGCATTAAAGTTATAAGAAGTTTTTTTTCAGGATTAATGTCAGGATTTATTTTTCGCCCTTATTTCTTTTTTTTAGGCATAGGCGTATTTTTGATGTTACTTTCATTATATGAATTGATTTGGTTACTGTATGATACATTATCTTATTTAGCAGAAAAGAATATGCAAACTCCCGGCCTGGTTTCTTTTTCAAATAGTCTCTATGTTCAATTTCAAAGAAATCCGCAATCATTTCTTGTCGGGGGAATAACATTTATTATTGCTATTCAATTTTTAAGTGTTGGATTTTTATCCCTTCAAAGTAAAAGGTATTTTGAAGAACTTTTTCACCTGGGCACTTCTTTAAAAAAACAGAATGAAATAAAAAATAAGTATTAACTGCAGATCCTCTCAATATATTGAACATGATAAAAAATATCAGAATAACAAAAAATCCTTATTTGCTTTTCTTGCCATTTTTAATATTACTTGTTATTTATGTATTTTTAAATCCTACAGATGGTTTGGGTGATGAACACCGTTATTTAACGTTTGCTCAAAATTTGGTTCATGGATTTTATTCTCCACCGGCGCCGGAAATAAATTTGACTAACGGACCTGGATATCCCATAATTCTTATGCCCTTTGTAGCATTGGGTCTACCATTGGTTTGTATAACATTGATGAACGCATTTTTTTATTATTTCTCAATAATATTTCTTTTCAAAGCATTACAAAAAATTGTTCCTTACCGGACAACTTTAATTTTTAGTTTTTTTTGGGCATGTTATTATATTGCCTACCAGAACATTCCTTATGTTATGACGGAAACGTTCACTTATTTATTAATTTCAATACTAATTTTCTCCTTAATAAGCACATTTAAATCCAACAATTCAGGTGACATAAAAAAATATATTTTTCTATCCGGTTTTATTCTGGGCTATATAGTCCTGACAAAAATTGCATTCATCTACGTTTTATTAGTAATGCTTTCAGGTAGTGTGATATTATTGTTGATCAATAAAAAAGAAATTAATTACAGGAAAAGTGCAATTATTTCAATAATTGGATTTGCTACCATATTGCCTTACTTGATATATGCGTATCATATTACAGGAAAAATGTTTTACTGGAATACCAATACGGGAGATTCCATATATTGGAATAGCACACCTTTTGCAGGTGAATATGGAGATTGGAAAGATGACCTAACGGAAGGCGCGGCTGATTTAAGTAATTATAATATTCCCGGTGCGGAAGATTCACTAAAAGCCCACCATCAAAAAGATTTTGATATTATAAATAGGTATACCGGAAGAGAGAGAGATGATGCCTTTAAAAGAATTGCCATTAATAATATAAAATCTCATCCATTAAAATATTTACAAAATTGCTTTTATAATTTCGGAAGATTAATCTTCCATTACCCTTTCTCACAGGCAATTCAACGACCCAAAATTTTACTCGTATTTCCTCTTAATGGAATAATATTTACATTAATGCTTTTCTCTTTAATTCCCACTTTCATAAATTGGCGAAAATTTAGTTTCCCTCTTAAATTTTTGTTGGTTTTTACTTTATTATATTTGGGATTGAGTACATTGGTATCGGCGCTTGTTCGCATGTTTACTATAATTGTACCCATATTAATGTTTTGGTTTGCGTATGTTTTTCAAAAATCAGTGAAGGTTAATTTTAAGTTCGATGAAAAAAAATGAATGATTAGATTCATACTCATGCAAACTTTTTAAAAATCTCTATTAGGCTCTGAAAATAAAAAAAATGCCGTCTAAGTTTGGACGGTTTTTTATTTTATAGTATCCATGATTTCTTCAACTATGCTGTGTAAAAAGATAGCTAAATTAAATCTTTATCAATAGGAAAATCTCCGAGGTCATACACTATAAAATGGGTCTCTGCGATAATTTCAGACACTTGCCCACATTAGGTTGTAAGATGTGAATAGTTATAAAAAAAACCACAATGGTACAAAAAGTGTACAAGGTGGCAGGAAAAATAACTATTCAAAATGTACTACGACCTATTGTTTTTACAAACTGCTTCCATTCAGGAAAATGTATTTAATGAAACCGATTTAGGAAAATTGTACCGCAGCATTCCTTTCAAAGAATTAGCATCAAAAATTCCTTCACCTCCTCAGATCAAAAGTGGTCGTGGCCGTAATGAAAAAAATCATTACCTCTTGAGCAAAGTAAAAGCCAAAACAGAGGCTACAGAAATTGCCTGGATATTTTTTGGAATGATGATAGCCAACTCTGCAAGACAGGGTAATGCAGGAAAAATATCTTTGCTGCCTTTCTTTTTTATAGTGATAAAGAAAATAAGAACAATGATATAATTGTAAAGATTTCGATTGAGTTTAGAAATGAATGAGTTTTTTCAGCTATTGGCTTCCCGATAAAGTTAGAGGATTAACCAACCCCTTTTTTCGTGATAGAATAATTCTATTGCTGTTTTTAATTGCTCTCCTACCAAAACTTGCTTTCTCTTAGATTAATAAAAGCAATAAAAGACTTTTTCTTGAAAAAATCACCACTATCTTTCAGTACATTACCCAACAAAGTCAAGAGCCATTTTTTATCCTCGCTGTCTAAAAATAGTAAGGGGATTGAATGATTGCATTTACACATTACAACCTCCTCACTAATTATCAAAAACCCTGAGTTTACTTTACCAATTTTAATACTGATGTAGTATTATTTTGATTTACTTTTAGAAAATAAATTCCTCTTTCTAAAGTAGAAGTATTTACTGATTGCTGAAAATCTCCAGCATTTTTAATACCGCTTTTAGTCAATACAATCCTACCTGAAGCATCAACTAACATCAACTTATATGCTCCTGCAACTCCGCCTCTAATATTTATTTCAATATAATTGGCAAATGGGTTTGGATAAGCTTTTATGCCTACTTGCGGTAATGATGTAATTGTTTGATCAATACCTGAAATACCTAAAACAGAATTTACTACATTAACCTGAACGCTGGACAACCCTGTAGCTCCATTATTATCGGTTACCTGTAACTGAAAAATGTAAGTTCCCAGAACCATTTTTGTTATGGTTGTAGAAGCAGAATTAGGACTGGTTATTGTACCGTGTGCAGGCCCTGAAACTTTTGTCCACTTGTATGCTACTATAGTTCCATCTGCATCTGTTCCTGTTCCATCAAGCCGCACCTTGTTCGTCGGCAATGTTATCGTTTTATTGCTACCTGCGTATGCTACCGGTGAAATATTTCCAGTTCCATTTACTACGTTAACCTGAACGCTACTAACACCTGTTGCACCTAAATTATCTGTCACCTGTAACTGGAAAACATAAGTCCCCTGAATCATTCCTGTTATTGTGGTAGAAGCAGTATTAGGACCGGTTATGGTACCTGATGCAGGCCCGGAAATTTTTGTCCAGCTATATGCTGCTATATAACCATCTGCATCTGTTCCTGTTCCTGTAAGACTTACACTGTTTGTTGGTAATGTTATCGTTCTGTTACCGCCTGCGTTTGCTACAGGTGAAATATTTCCAGTTCCTATCACATTAACCTGAACGCTGGCAACGCCTGTTGCACCCAGATTATCGGTTACCTGTAACTGGAAAATATAAGTTCCCTGAACCATTCCTGTTATGGTTGTAGAAGCACTATTAGGACTGGTTATTGTACCGGATGCAGGCCCTGAAACTTTTGTCCAGTTGTAGGTTGTTATAGTTCCATCTGCATCTGTCCCTGTTCCATCAAGCCGTACGCTGTTTGTTGGTAATGTTATTGTTCCATTACCGCCTGCATTTGCTACAGGTGAAATATTTCCAGTTCCTATCACATTAACCTGAACGCTATCAACGCCTGTTGCCCCCAGATTATCGGTTACCTGTAACTGGAAAATATAAGTTCCCTGAACCATTCCTGTTATGGTTGTAGAAGCACTATTAGGACTGGTTATTGCATCTGCTGCAGGGCCGGAGATTTTTGTCCAATTATATGCTGTTATAGTTCCATCTGCATCGGTTCCGCTTCCAGAAAGAATTACGGTGTTTGTGGTTATAGTTCCGTTAGCACCTGCATTTGCCACTGGTGAAATATTGCCGGTTGAATTTACATTAATTTGAACAGTAGCTACCCCTGTAGCCCCATTGTTATCGGTTACTTGTAACTGAAATACGTAAACGCCCTGAACCATTCCTGTTATAGTTGTGGCAGCAGTATTAGGACTGGTTATTGTACCTGAAGAAGGCCCCGATGTTTGTGTCCAGTTATATGCGGTTATAGTTCCGTCCGCATCGGTTCCGCTTCCTGAAAGACTTACAGTGTTTGTTGTTATAGTTCCGTTAGTACCGGCATTTGCTACAGGTGATTGATTACCCGTTGATGCGCCGTTTTTTATAAGTACTGCTGAAGTATAAGGAGCAAGAGTTATTGTTCCATTATACGAAATATTTTTTACATCAATATAATTGGCATCTAAACTTATGGTTTTACTGGAAGAAGTAGCATTATATTCTAATCTTAAATCATTAACATCAGTAATTGTTTTGGGTGATTTTTTGGAATTAGCAT
>JBBRTG010000015.1:0-73725 GCA_038244655.1 Chitinophagales bacterium | reverse complement strand
CAACTGAATACGTTTTGGGAACACCGGGAGTAAATAATAATGCTAATACTTCATTAAGCATACAAGCTTATCCAAATCCATTTGCAACTGAATTTAAATTGAATGTTCAGGGTAACAATAAGGAAAAAGTTTCCTTAATTGTAACAGATGTATTAGGCAGAAGATGGTTCCAGGCACAAGGAAATGCTAACCAACAATACAAATTGGGTAGCGGCCTTAAAAAGGGTATTTATATTGTACAGGTAATGCAGGGAGATAAAGTACAAACAATTAAAATTGTTAAAGAATAATAATTAAAGGTTTAAATATAATGGGCCACCCAAAGGGTGGCCTTTTGTTATTAACCTATTATACAAATTCTAAACAAGCAACCTTTCTGACGGGATGGGGTACACGAATTTTTATTCAGGATTTATCATAATACTTATTAAGCAGATTTTATAGCCTTACTAGCGCTCCCGAAAACATTTAAAAATGATTAGGAAAAAATTCCTGCATCCATATTGCTTTATAATGGCCATAATTATAATTCCATTATTTTCATCTTTTAAAAGTAAAGCAGGAGCTGTTGATTATTTAAAACCTCAAACAACTTTTATTGTTACCTCTGATAAACCAGATAACCTGGAAAATAAATCAGCATTATTATTAAATAAGTGGTTTAAGAATATTTATCAAACAGATTCAGGATTTCAGGTAGTAAAGGAAAGCCTGGTAAAAAATACCGAAGGAAAAATTATAATAGCGATTGGTAAAACTACATTCAGCAACAGAGTAAATTTTAATAATCTTCAGCCATATTCATTTACAATAAAAAGAAAAAATCAAATTATAAGTATTGAAGGCGCTTCACCTTTAGGAACCCTTCTTGGAACCAGTTATTTTCTGGATCATTTTTGCGGAGTACGATTTTATATGCCAGGTGATGTTTTTATAAGCATGCCTGAAACAAAAAGAATAGGATTGAATAAAACAATTTCTGCTACGGTAATTCCATCAACAAAATATATAATGTCTACCGGGTATAAAACTTCCGCAGAATCTGATTGGGCGCAGGTCAACGGCTTAGCCAGAAAAGATTGGGGATCGCACCAGCATAGTATGGGAGATCGTTTTTATAATGATTCAATCTTCAAATTATTTCCTGAAATTTTCCCAATAGTTAATGGACAAAAATATTTTCCTAAATCAAAACAAGATCAGAACTGGGAACCCGATTTTGCAGAATCACGATTAGTAGATGCGGCAGTTTTTTCCGCAATACCATACTTTAAACAAAACCCGCAGATTGATTATATATCATTCTCAGTTCAGGATAGTTGGAGCTATCCTGCCGAAGGTAAAATGGGTGATTACCTCAAAAATTATCCGAATACTAAAGAAGGTAAATTTCGTGGATACACAGATGCCTATATTTCTTTTTTAAACAAACTTGCAGAAAGGCTAAAAAAAGAGTTACCTGCCAATGGTATCACAAAACCGAAAACTATAGTCTATATTGTTTATGGAAATGTTCGTGTTGTTCCTAAGGTAAAATTAAACCCGGCAATTCTTCCAATTACGGTATTTCATTTGGCTGAATCAATAATGGATAGTTTATATAATGATAATGGCTTAGCACAATGGGCTAAGGTTACAAAAAGAATTGGAAACGACGATTGGGCTGAAGGAAGAGGATTTATTTACCCCAGGATATATACAAATATTGTATCTAAGTTTGTGAGAACTGTCCAAAAGGAAAAGATGAGTTTTGATTATGCGCATCTCGAATTTTATCCTAATTGGGCATTGGATGGTCCCAAATATTATTTTATGAGTAAGATATATTGGAACCCTAATGCAAATACAGATTCACTGCTTACATTATTTTGTATGGATATGTTTGGTAAAGCGGGTAAGCAAATGAAATCCTATTTTTCAGCGTTAGAGAATTTAAATACCAGCATGAACAATGACCCGAAAAGGAATAGAAGAATCGGTGGTTATGCAACACAATTATCATTGAATGAAAATGAATTATCGCTCGTGCAAAAGGCAAGACGAAATATTGACGAAGCCTATTCAATAGCCGGTACTGATGAACAGAAAAAAAGAATAGACCTGTTGTCACAAGGCTTTAAAATATCGGAAGACTTTTTTGAAATGTACAATTCAAAAATTGTTGATAGCAATAAAGTAAACGAATTAAAAGATTATTTAAAAAATACTGTTGCCGGAAACCAAATGATGCTTAATATGGCTACTGATAAAGATTTTACTGAAAAAATGAATGCTTTGATAGATCAGATTATTAAGATGAAGAAATGATAAAGTAAAAGGGGAATGTCTGCTACTTGCTACTAAAAAATGAGAGAAAAGATAAAAAATGGCTTGAATCTTTTGCGGAATATGGGTTGGCGATATACGCAATACAGGGCGAAATATGAGTTGTTACGCATCTCAGGTTTATTAAAGAGAAAGTTTCCTGTTTCCCCTGCATTCAAACAATACATTAGCTTAGAACAATGGAAAAATAATGTTGGAAATTTCTTTTTCAACAGTAAAGAATCTTTATCATTTATAAAACAATCTTCACCGGAAATTGAAGAAAGGTTTCGCAAAATAAAGGCAGGAGAATTTATTTTTTTCAACAGCATTCAATTTAATATAGGTAGAGATTATGACTGGATCACCAATCCTGATACGGGTTTTAAGTATAATATCAATAAGCATTGGACGCAGATTGCCGATTATTCAAAAGAGGCAGGAGATATAAAATATGTTTGGGAGAAATCAAGGTTTTCTTATTTGTACGATATCATCCGCTATGATTATCATTTCAGTGACGATTGTGCAGCGTTTGTTTTTTCAGAAATCATTTCCTGGATAAAAAAAAATCCAATTAATTGCGGGCCTAATTACCGGTGCAGCCAGGAAATTTCTTTACGGGTATTAAACTGGACTTTCGCCTTGCACTATTATCGTGAATCTCTTTTTCTTACTGATGAAATTTTTAATGAAATTCAGTTTGCCATTTATTGGCAAATGGATCATATATATAAGAATATTAATTTCTCCAGAATCGCGGTAAGAAACAATCATGCAATTACAGAAACATTGACTCTGTATTTAGTTGGATTGTTATATCCTCAATTTCCGGATGCAGTAAAATGGAAACAAAAAGGTAAAACCTGGTTTGAAAAAGAGATTGCTTATCAAATTTATGATGATGGAACCTTCCTTCAGTTCTCAATGAATTATCATCGCGTGGTAATCCAGTTGCTGACATGGGCAATTGTTCTTGCAGAAAAAAATACTGAATCATTTGCTCCAATCGTTTATGAAAGAGCTAAAAAATCTGTACAGTTTTTAAGAACCTGCATGGTTGATGAAAACGGATATTTGCCTAATTATGGAGCTAATGATGGGGCACTGTTTTTTAAACTCAACGACGCTGAATACAGAGACTACCGGCCATGCCTAAACGCTTTGGCAAGCGCCTTAAAAATTGATCTTTCTTTTGTGAAAGAATATGAAGATATTCATTGGTATGGATTGAAAAACAAATCAATTATTCAATGGATACCAACTCTGGGTATTCATCAATTTAATACGGGCGGATATTATATTTTTCGGGAAACAGACACACTCACATTTATCAGGTGCGGAAATTATAAGGACAGGCCCTCACAGGCAGATAACCTGCACCTGGATGTTTGGCACAAAGGACAAAATATTTTATTGGATGCGGGCAGTTATAAATACAATACTGATGAGCAAACGCTGAAGTATTTTATGGGCACATCTTCGCATAATACTGTAATGCTTGATGATCATGATCAAATGAAAAAGGGTTCAAGGTTTATCTGGTACAACTGGACTCAAAGGAAGGAGGTATTTACCGGAGAAACAGAAGATGCATATCATTTTAAAGGATCTGTTTATGCATTTAATCATGTTTCGAAAGATATAATACATCAAAGAGAAATAATAAAGATAAAGGGGAACCCCAAATGGATAATTAAAGATACCATTAGCAATAAACCTTCCCAAATTTCGATGAAGCAATTATGGCATTTACCTTTGCAACATTCTTCAATTTTATGGAAGTGTACAAATGAAAATAATGAAAATATTATTTCACAAAAGTCTGAAGGATTTGTTTCCGGCTTGTATGGGTTGAAAACTTCTTGCGAAATGATTATTTTTCAAACTAAGCATGATACTATTATTACTGAATTTGAAATTGAATAGCCGTCAGCACTGCAGGTCGGACGCCGGCGAAATGGAAGAAGGTTGTTTTAAACTAAAACCGGTCGCACCTTCGGTGCCGACCTTATTATATGAAAATATTACTCTTACACCAGTATTTTTTAGAAGAAGATGATTCCGGCGGATCACGATGGAATGAAATGGCTAAAGTATGGACAGATGCCGGTAATGAAGTAGTGGTTTTAGCCGGAATGATACATGCTAATGGAGCTGAAAAGCGTCCTGAATATAAGGGCAAACATTTTTTACAAAAGGAACAAGATAAAGTCACGATTTGGCGTTGTCACGTTTCTGAATTGTATAATAAAAATTTTAGTGGCAGGCTTTGGGGATATTTTTCATTCATGTTCTCTTCATTATGGGCAGGCTTGTTTAAAGCAAAAGGAAAATTTGATGTGGTGATAGTTACTTCACCTCCTTTATTTATTGGTTTAAGTGGCTATGCAATTTCAAGATGGAAAAGAATTCCTTTAGTATTTGAAGTGCGGGATCTTTGGCCGGAATCAGCAATTGATACAGGTGTGCTCACCAATAAATGGGTTATAAAAATTTCTTATTGGTTCGAGAAATTTATTTACAAAAAAGCAAAGCTCATTAATGTATTAACCCCGGCTTTTTACAAAACATTATTAACCGTAAAGAAGGTTCCCGAAGAAAAGCTGATCATGATACCCAATGCTTCTGATTTTAGTTTATCTGAAGAATTATTGCAACAATTTGACAGGGAAAATTTTCGCAAACAAATGGATTTAGATGGAAAATTTGTGATAACTTATGTAGGTGCGCATGGCGTTGCTAATCATTTACAGCAGGTATTGCAAGCGGGAAAAGCTTTGAAAGATACTAATGTACTTTTTCTCTTAATAGGCCAGGGAATGGAAAAAGAAAAATTGAAAAAGATGGCAGCTGGTCTGAATGTAACAAATGTCCGATTTATAAATTCTGTACCAAAGAAAGAAGTATTTAAATATATTATTGCATCAGAAATGGGCGCTTCTATTTTAAAAAAAACAGATGCTTTTAAAACCGTTTACTCCAATAAGACCTTTGATTATATGAGTTGTAAAATACCTGTTTTAATGGCAATTGATGGTGTATCGCGTGAATTAGTTGAGAAGGCGGAATGCGGTATATATGTTGAACCTGAAAATATTGATGAATATAATAAAAGTATCCGTCTTTATTTAAATGACTTTGATCGTTTAAAAAGAGAAGGAATCAATGGATATAATTATGCTAAAGAACATTTCGACCGTGATGTGCTAGCAAAAAAATATATAGAAGATATAAAAGAAAAAATAGTAGAACATGTGATTTAAATTATTCAATTGTTTCACAAAAAGAAAAAATGCTTTCCTATAAAAATTTTATTAAACCCCTGTTGGATTTTATTATTTCGCTTACTGCTTTTACTATACTGTTGCCCATATTTATTTTAATAAGCATTTTACTTTTTTTTTCAAATAAGGGAAAGCCATTTTTTTTCCAATTGCGGCCGGGTAAAAATGAAAAAATATTCAGGTTGATCAAGTTCAAAACCATGAATGATAAAAGAGATAAGGAAGGAAATTTGTTGCCAGATGCAAATCGGTTAACTGCAATAGGTAAACTTGTTCGTAAGACTTCCCTGGATGAAATTCTGCAATTGCTAAATGTAATTAAGGGAGATATGAGCCTGATAGGACCAAGACCTTTGTTGGTGGAATATTTACCTTTATATGATGTGGTTCAAAAAAGACGGCATGAAGTAAGGCCGGGTATAACAGGCTGGGCGCAGGTAAATGGGAGAAACACTTTAAGTTGGGAAAAGAAATTTGAATATGATGTATGGTATGTGGATAATGTATCTTTTTTATTGGATTTCAAGATCCTCTTTTTAACTGTAAAAAAAGTATTTAAATCGGAAGGTATTAATTCAACCACTGCAGTAACAATGGAAAAATTTGCAGGAAAATAAATTAATGAAAACAGAATATTATATATACGGAGCAAGTGGGCATGGTAAAGTGATCATTGAAATTCTTGAAGGTTTAGGATATACTCTAATGGGGTTATATGATGATGATCCAAGAAAAATTATTCTTCTTGATTATAAAGTAAGTAACGATAAAGAAATTTTAAAATTGGAAGGACTAAATTGGATAATTGGAATAGGAAATAATGTAATTAGAAAAAAAATTGCGGAGAGTAATTTATTAATCTATGGACTTGCTATTGATTCGGGTGCAAACATTTCCCAAAGAATACAAATTGGTAAAGGTGTAACAGTAATGCCTGGAGTTAGCGTTAACTCATCAACAGTTATAGGGAACCATGTAATAATAAATACCAATGCATCTGTGGATCACGATTGTATAATTAGTGATTATGTTCACATTTCGCCAAATGTAACATTGTGTGGCGGAGTAAATGTTGGAGAGGGAACACACATTGGTGCAGGAGCAACTATAATTCCTGGAATTAAAATTGGTAAATGGGCAAAAATAGGTGCAGGTTCTGTAATTATAAAAGATGTACCCGATTATGCAACAGTAGTAGGTAATCCCGGTAAAATTATAGAGATAATAAAAGAAAAACATGAACGATAAAATTTGGCTTTCCTCTCCCCACATGGGCGGCAATGAACGGCAATTTGTTACTGAAGCTTTTGATACAAACTGGGTAGCTCCATTAGGTCCCAATGTAAACGGTTTTGAACAGGACATTGCTTCTTATCTGCAGGATGAGGTATATGTTACTGCATTAAGTTCTGGTACAGCAGCCATTCATCTTGCATTGATACTTTTAGGAGTTGAGGCAGGTAATGAAGTGATTTGCCAGAGCATGACTTTTTCAGCCTCGGCTAACCCGATTTGTTATTTAGGTGCCTTACCTGTATTTATTGATAGTGAAGCCGAAACCTGGAATATGAGTTCTGCATTTTTGGAAGAAGCCATTAAAGACAGGATACAAAAAGGCAAAAAACCCAAAGTAATAATTGCAGTTCATCTTTATGGCATGCCTGCTAAAATGAATGAAATAATCTCTATTGCAAACAGGAATGAAATTCCAATTATTGAAGATGCAGCAGAAGCATTGGGGTCATCGTTTATGGGTAAAAAATGCGGCACTTTGGGAGATATAAGCATTTTGTCGTTCAATGGAAATAAAATAATAACTACGTCCGGTGGAGGCGCACTGGTTTCAAAAAAACATGATTATATAAAACATGCTACATTTCTTGCTACCCAGGCTCGTGATCCGGCGCCTCATTATGAACATTCACACATCGGCTATAATTATCGCATGAGTAATATTTGTGCGGGAATAGGAAGGGGACAAATGGAAGTATTACCTGAAAGAATTGAACAAAGAAGAGCCAACTTTTATTTTTATGAGAAAGAATTAGGAGATATAGCGTGCATTTCTTTTTTACATGAGCAGCCTGGATATTTTAGCAATAGATGGCTTACAACTATATTGATCGATCCAAAAAAATCCGGTGGTATTACCTGTGAGCATATACGTTTGGAATTGGAAAAAAAGAATATAGAATGCCGCCCATTATGGAAACCAATGCACCTTCAGCCTGTCTTTAAAAATTACCCTTATTATGGTAATACAACTTCAGAAATATTATTCAATAATGGATTGTGTTTACCTTCTGGCAGTAATTTATCTAAAGGTGATTTAAATGTAATTGTAAGTAATATCCAAAGAATATTAAATTCTTAATTCTATAACAATGAGATAGATTATTTATAAAATAAAAGAAGAAGCATTGAAAAAATTACCTTGTAGCTTTCAACAGGCTATCAAAAGTGCTTATATCCTTGCTTTGCATCCAGCTAACGTCTAATTAATTATAAGAAAAGACAATTTAATTTAGGTGATCAATTTTTGGGAGATAAATTATACCTCAAACTAAAATTATTGATTTGTAATTTATGAAATTATGGTATGTTTATTGAATACATCATATGTTTGCATAAGCTAATTCGTTTTATAACCCCAACATAAAAGCATTTATTTCTCCTAAGATAACACAAGCTGACTTATATGATAGAACGTTTTTTTAAAAACAAATTTGCACCCCGTTGGATTATTTTTTGTTGCGATTTACTTTTGATTACCATTTCATTTTTGTTTTCTTTTTTTCTTATTCGTCATTTATTGGTAGATCTTCCCAGCGTCATTAAATTTATACCGGCTGTTTTTATAAACGCTTCTATATGCATGGTGTGTGTATTGTTTTTTCCTATTTACAGGGGAATCATACGGTATTCAGAAATCAATGATATTCTGAGAATCGTAAAATTTGCTTCATTACAGTTTATATTTTGGGTTGCTATTTATTTAATTGATTCTAACTCTTTGGTTACCGGATTTGTGCCTATTCCTTTGCTTATTATCAATTTATTCAGTGTCATATTTTCTCTTTCACTCTTTAGGTTGTTAGTAAAAGAAATTTACTTTAGGGCACAGCCCAAATCCAATCTTATCAACAAAGCAATTATTTATGGGGCTGGATCAATGGGGCAAATTACAAAAAGAGTTCTGGAGCAAGATGTAAAAAATCGCACAATAGTAGTGGGATTTATTGAAGACAGCAGTTATAAGATTGGTAAAAATTTAGGCGGCCTTCCTATTTATGATGCTACAAGTTCCCATTTGATCAAACTGCTTAAGCTTAAGCAAATAAATCAATTATATATTGCTATTGATAAATTAACTGTTGAGAAAAAAATTGCTATTTCAGATGTATGTGCACCCTTAAATATAAGAATTAATGTAATTCCACACGCCAGTCAATGGTCCGGAGGCTTGTTCCAAAAGAAACAGGTAAGGGAGCTTAATATTGAAGAACTTCTGGAAAGAGAAGAGATCAGCTTGCCTCATAATATGTTGCAGGATACATACCGGGATATGACTGTGTTGGTAACAGGAGCTGCAGGTTCTATTGGAAGTGAAATATGCCGGCAGTTAGCAAAATTTGATTTTAAGAAACTTATACTTCTTGACCAATCAGAATCGGGATTATTTGATCTTGAATATGAGCTGAAAAAGAAAGGAATGAAACTTCCCCTTCAAATTGAAATTGCTTCTGTAAGGGATGCTGCCAAACTGAAAAAAGTATTTTCGCAGAACAAACCGGATTTTGTTTTTCATGCCGCCGCCTATAAGCATGTACCCTTGATGGAAACTTTTAGCAGTGAAGCTGTTCTTACCAATATATTTGGCAGTAAACTTGTTGCAGATCTCGCGCTTGCCTATGGTGTTAGCAAGTTTGTGATGGTTTCCACTGATAAAGCAGTTAATCCAACAAATGTGATGGGTGCAACTAAGAGAATTTCTGAAATTTATATACAATCTTTATGTGATCAAGTTAATATCAAAACTGAATTTATAACAACAAGGTTTGGGAATGTACTTGGCTCTGCCGGATCGGTGGTGGAAACATTTAAAAAACAAATAAATGCCGGAGGTCCTATCACAATAACACATCCGGATATAACGAGGTATTTTATGACGATACCCGAAGCATCAAAATTGGTTTTGGAAGCAGGAAAAATTGGTGAATCAGGAGATATATTATTGTTCGATATGGGTAAACCTGTAAAAATAATGGATCTTGCTAAAAGAATGATTCAGCTTGCGGGTTTAAAATCAGAGGATATTTCGATAGTACATACTGGATTACGACCTGGTGAAAAAATGTATGAAGAACTATTTAAGGATTCAGAACAGTTTGCAGAAACTTCCCATCCAAGAATATTAAGGGCAAAAAAATCTTCTGATGTAAATAGCCAATTTAATTCCTTGTTGAAAGAACTTGAACAAGCCGCATTTTCCCATAATAATGAAATCATTCCGTTTATTTTACGGAAGATGCTTCCTGAATTTAACTCAAATTTGTCTGTGACAAAAAAACCTTTACTTGCAGAGTTGAATAAAGAATAACGAATTCTCTTTAAAGTTCATTTTTAATTTGACCTTTCAGTAATTTACAATACCAAATCTTTTAGTTAATGAGCTATCACAGTATTCCAGATAATACTAAGCTCTAAAAAGCTTAATGGACATTCGAAATAGTTTTTAAAAATTTCATTAATTCTTTGTCGTTTAAATCATTACCCTTACCTTCGCACTCCCAAAATAAATTTGGTAATAAAAGTTCTTTAAATATGTCTCAAAGAATCAGGATAAAACTTCAGTCTTACGACCACAATCTTGTTGATAAATCAGCAGAAAAAATTGTAAAGACTGTACGCAGCACAGGCGCTGTAGTTACAGGGCCAATCCCTTTACCTACACACAAAAAAATATTTACTGTTTTGCGTTCACCACATGTAAATAAAAAAGCACGTGAGCAGTTCCAGTTGTGTACGCACAAAAGGTTACTTGATATTTATACCAGTAGCTCCAGAACAGTAGATGCTTTATCAAAGCTTGATCTACCTTCTGGTGTTGATGTTGAGATAAAAGCATAAAATCTTTTTTCTTCCCCTTCTCCTTTGGAGAAGGACGGGATGAGGTTTCTAAAAGTTCTTATAAAAAATTGTAACACCCATCTACTGCAAGCAGTAGCGCTGGGTATAATAAAATAGAAATGAAAAGTATTATTGGAAAGAAAGTTGGAATGACCAGCATTTTCGATACTAATGGCAGGCAAACCGCTGTGACCATTATTGAAGCTGGCCCATGTGTCGTAACTCAGAAGAAAACTGTAGATAATGATGGATATAATGCAGTGCAGATTGCTTTTGGAGATAAAAAAGAAAAGCATACACTCCTCTCAGAGAAAAATCATTTTGCCAAAGCAAATACATCGGCAAAAAAATTCGTAAAAGAAATACGCGATAGCGAAACAGATAAAAATATTGGCGACACCATAAGCGTTGACATATTTGATGAAGGCGATAAAGTAAACGTTGTCGGAACTACTAAAGGGAAGGGCTTCCAGGGTGTTGTTAAGCGTCATGGCTTTCATGGCGTAGGCGGCCAGTCTCATGGCCAGCACGACAGGTCAAGGGCGCCGGGTTCTATCGGTGGTTCTTCTTATCCCGCAAGAGTTTTTAAAGGAATGCGTATGGCAGGCCGTATGGGAAGTGATAAGGTGCAGATTAAAGGCCTTAAAGTCGTAAAAGTTTTTCCTGAAAAAAATTATCTATTAATAAGTGGTTCGGTTCCCGGCCATAATGGTTCCATCCTTATAATACAGAAGTAAAATGAATTTAGATATAATAAATATAGAGGGAAAAAAGACTGGCAGAACCATTGAACTGCCGGATGAAATATTCGGAGCTGAGCCAAATCAACACGTTATCTGGCTTGCAGTAAAACAACATCTTGCCGCAAAGCGTCAGGGCACTCATAAAGTTAAAACCCGTGCCGAAGTAGAAGGTTCATCCAAGAAGCTTCACAAGCAAAAAGGTACTGGCGGAAGCCGTAAGGGTAATCTGCGTAATCCTTTGTATAAAGGTGGTGGTACTGTGTTTGGGCCTAAACCTCATGGTTATGATTTCAAGCTTAACCGTAAAGTAAAAGACCTTGCAAAAATTGGCGCTCTAAGCAGCAAGGCAAAAGAGAATAAGATTTTGGTTGTAGAAGATATTACTATGGAGGCGCCAGCAACTAAAAAATTCATAGAGATTTTTAATACGATAGCATCAGAAAGCAGGAAGACATTATTTATAGTTCCTGAACATGATGAAAATATTTATAAGAGTTTTAGAAATGCACCTTCCATTTGCGGTACATTATTAAGCGATATCAATACTTATGATATTGTAAATTCTGATACAGTTGTATTTACTGAAAGTGCAGCTAAAATATTTGTAGAAGAAAACGAAGAAAGTAAAGAGGTTGCAGAAGCATAAGAATACTAACGAGTAAGATAAACGAAATAAATTAAAAAGACATGAAGCTGTCTGAAGTTTTAATAAAGCCTGTATTATCTGAGAAAGTTAACAGATTGACTGAAAAGTTCAACCGTTATACTTTTATTGTAAACAGGAAAGCAAATAAGCTGGAGATAAAAAAAGCAGTAGAAGAATTCTATGGCATCCAGGTGGAGGAGGTTAATACATTAACCATGCCTTCAAAAGTAAAACAGCGAAATACCAAAGCTGGTTTACTTACAGGCCGCAAGCCTGCAAAGAAGAAAGCGGTGGTTACTGTGGCTGAAGGTGAAACTATTGACTTGTATGGAAATGTATAATTAAAAGAGGGAAAAAATAATTTTAAACAAAATAAGATTTAGAAAAATCTAATCCCGAAGGTTTCGGGACTAAAATCATAAATCGCTATGGCTTTAAGAAAATACAAACCGACTACCGCAGGAACACGCTGGAGAATAGGCAATGCTTATGCTGAAGTTACCACTAATGTTCCTGAAAAAAGCCTGGTAGAAAAAGTGCATCATACTGCAGGCCGCAATTCACAGGGGCGCAGAAGCATGCGTTATCTCGGAGGTGGGCATAAAAGAATGTATCGTGTAATTGATTTTAAAAGAAACAAAAAAGATATTCCTGCAACTGTAAAAACAATTGAATACGATCCTAACAGGAGTGCATTTATTGCTTTGATTTCATTTGCAGATGGAGAAAAAAGATACATTCTTGCTCCTCAAGGCTTACAGGTAGGCGCTTCTATCATAAGCGGCGATGCTGTAGCGCCCGAGCTTGGAAATGCTTTAATGCTTAAAAATATTCCTTTAGGAACTGTGGTTCACAATATTGAAATGCAACCGGGTCAAGGTGGAAAGTTGGCAAGAAGTGCCGGATCTTCTGCACAGCTTGCCAATAAGGAAGATAAATACGGTGTGTTAAAAATGCCAAGTGGTGAATTGAGAAAAATTTTGATTAATTGTTATGCAACTGTAGGTGTGGTAAGCAACAGCGATCATAATCTTGAGAGTATGGGAAAGGCCGGTAGAAACAGGTGGCGCGGCATTCGCCCAAGAACAAGAGGTGTTGCTATGAACCCTGTTGATCACCCGATGGGCGGTGGTGAAGGTAAAGCTTCCGGTGGCCATCCGCGTAGTAGAACAGGAAAGTATGCTAAAGGACAAATTACAAGAGTACGTGGCAAGGGTTCAGATAAAATGATTATTCAAAGAAGAAACGGTAAAAAATTACCAAATAAATAAGATTTCTAAATAGTACATCGTACATCTAAAATCATAAATAGAAAATGGCTCGTTCAGTTAAAAAAGGTCCTTATGTAGAAGCTAAGCTGGAAAATAAAGTGCTTGGTATAAACGAAGGAAAATCGAAGAAAGGTGTTATTAAAACATGGTCACGTCGTTCAACAATTACACCTGATTTTGTAGGCCACACATTTGCTGTTCATAACGGAAATAAATTTATTCCTGTGTATGTAACAGAATTTATGGTAGGCCATAAGCTTGGTGAATTTGCACCAACAAGAAATTTTAAAGGCCACTCAAGTAAAAAGATTGCATAGAAGATTAATATGTACGAGATATAAGTTATAAAATAGGCTTTTCCAACTATTGTACCTCTCATTTGGAGAGGGGTTGGGTGAGGCCAGAAATTAAATAAAATGGAAGCAGTAGCTAAATTAAATAATTACCCCACATCTCCACGCAAAATGCGTTTGCTGGCAGATTTGATTCGCGGGCTTGAAGTTGAAAAGGCTTTAGGTATTTTGCAATTCAATCCGAAGCATCCGGCTGTGCCCATGTATAAATTATTAAAGAGCGCCATCAACAACTGGGAACAAAAAAACACTGATGAAAAAGTAGAAGATGCAGGACTTATTGTAAAAACAATCATGGTGGATTGTGGACGCGTGATTAAGCGTATGCGCCCAGCCCCACAAGGCCGTGGGTATCGTGTACGCAAACGCAGTAATCATGTCACTCTTATTGTTGATAGCAATAATCATAACGATATAGCTACTATAAAAAAGAAAGTTGCTAAGGCTGAACCGGTTCCTGCAGAACGAGAAGTAGTTGCTGAAACAAAAAAGCCTGCTACTAAAAAAATAACAGAAAAAAAGGAATCCGTTACAAAAACAACAACTAAAAAAGAAAAACCCGCAACAGAAAAATCTGAAAAGAAGCCTGCTGCAAAAAATATAAAAAAATAAAACCGAATATGGGTCAAAAAACAAATCCGATTGGTGCAAGGTTAGGAATCATCCGTGGATGGGATAGCAACTGGTTTGCTCACCCGAAAGATTATGCGAAGAAGTTGATTGAAGATGATAGAATAAGAACGTATCTTAATGCCCGTATCAACAAAGGTGGCATTGCAAAGATTGTAATTGAACGTACTCTTAATAAGCTTATAATAACTATACATACCTCCAAGCCCGGCATCATTATCGGTAAAGGCGGTGGTGAAGTTGATCGTATAAAAGAAGAATTAAAAAAGTTGACGGGTAAAGATGATGTTCAGATAAATATTCTTGAAATACGCCGTCCTGAACTGGATGCCAATATTGTTGCTGATACCATTGCAAAACAAATTGAGAACCGTATTAATTATAAAAGAGCAATTAAAATGTCAATTGCATCTGCTTTAAGAATGGGTGCAGAAGGAATCAAAGTAAGAGTAGGCGGTCGTTTGGGTGGTGCAGAAATTGCACGCAGTGAAGAAATAAAACAGGGTCGTACTCCTTTACATACACTGCGTATGGATATAGATTATGCAAATGTTTTTGCCCAAACTGTTTATGGAAAAATAGGTGTGAAGGTTTGGATTTGTAAGGGAGAAGTGCTTGCGAAAAGAGATTTGAATCCTAACATCATCGCAGGTGGCGGCAAAAGTGATAATGATATGCAGCAAGGCGATAGAAGAGGTGGTTTTGGTGATAGGCGCGGTGGTGATCGCGATAGAGGTGGAGATAGACGTGGTGGTGGAGGCGGAGATAGAAGAGGCGGCGGTGGAGCAGGCAGAGGTGGTGGAGGAGGAAGAAGATAGAATAGAAGAAGATATAATAAATGTAATGGTGTGCTGATTAGCTAATGTGCTAATGCTGCAGTAAGAAAGTTTTGAAAATAAAAAATAATAATATCAATGTGTAGAATTAGCACATTAGCAAATTATCAAATTAGTAAATTATTTAGAAAATGTTACAGCCAAAAAGAACGAAGCACAGAAAGATGCAGAAAGGCCGTATGAAGGGTGATACCAAGCGTGGCGCTACACTTGCATTTGGAACATTCGGTTTAAAAGCGCTTGCTTCAGTTTGGTTAACAAACAGGCAAATTGAATCGGCAAGGCAGGCATTAACCCGTCACATGAAACGTGAAGGAAATGTATGGATAAGAATTTTTCCTGACAAAGCAATCACTAAAAAGCCCGCAGAAGTGAGGATGGGTAAGGGTAAAGGAAATCCTGAATATTTTGCAGCCGTTGTTCAGCCGGGAAGAATTTTATTTGAATGCGATGGTGTTACAGAACAGGTTGCCAAAGAAGCTTTCGAATTAGCAGCACAAAAATTACCTATTGCAACAAAGTTTGTAGTAAGAAGAGATTATGAAGAAGCATAATTAGCTAATTAAATAAAAAAAAATGTCTAATAGAAACGATTTTGTAAATAGCTTAAAAGAGATGAGTGAGGCAGACCTTAAATCAAGAATTGAGGAAGATGAACTGCGTATAAAAAAATTAAAATTTGCTCATGCGGTTTCTCCATTGGAAAACCCAATGAACATTCGCGGTGTAAGAAAAGATCTTGCCCGGGTAAAAACTGAATTGAAAGCAAAACAATTAAAAGCAAAACAATTAGGTTCTAAATCCTAAAATAAAAATAATGTTGGATAGAAATTTAAGAAAAACAAGGACTGGCGTAGTTTCCAGCAACAAGATGGATAAAACCATTACAGTAAAGGTTGAAAGAAAAGTGAAACATCCTTTATATGGTAAGTTCATTAAAAAGACTACAGGCTTTCATGCACACGATGAAAAAAACGAATGCAGCATTGGCGACCTGGTTAAAATAATGGAGACAAGGCCAATGAGTAAATTAAAGCGTTGGAGATTAGTTGAAGTTCTTGAAAAAGTAAAATAAGAAGATTTCAGAATGCAGATTTCAGAAATGCAGATTGAAAACAAAAGAACAATAATAAATAAAAATTGATTTTGGTAGAGTGATCAAAATTCCAAAATCGCCAATCTAAAATCTAAAATCAAAAAAGATGATTCAGCAAGAAAGCAGGTTAAATGTAGCAGATAACAGTGGAGCAAAAGAAGTGCTGTGCATACGTGTTCTTGGCAACTCCGGACAGGACTACGCTCATGTAGGCGATAAAATTGTAGTAACTGTAAAAGATGCCTTACCTGCAGGTGGAATTAAAAAAGGAACCGTAAGCAAAGCCGTTATTGTACGTACAAAAAATAAGTTGCGTCGTAAAGATGGTTCTTATATCAGGTTTGATGATAATGCAGTAGTTCTCTTGAATGCTTCTGATGAACCAAGAGGAACAAGAATTTTTGGGCCGGTTGCCCGTGAATTAAGAGACAAAGGTTATATGAAGATAATTTCCCTTGCCCCTGAAGTATTATAATTGTATCTTTGCACCCCTAAAAAAACGGGGCTATTAATAAGCAGTAAACAAGACAAACATTTGTCAAAAATGAAGACAAGATTTAAACCAAAGTTCAACATAAAGAAAGGCGATTCAGTGGTAGTAATAACCGGTGATGATAAAGACTTTAAAAAGCCGCGTAAAGTTCTGGAAGTAATTACAGAAAAAAACCGTGTGCTGGTAGAAGGTGTGAACATCGTAACAAAACATACAAAGCCTTCTGCACAAAATACAAAAGGCGGCATCATGAAAATTGAAGCGCCGATTGCCATTTCTAATGTTATGTTATGGGATTCTAAATCGCATACACATTCTAAAATCAGCAGAACAAGAGAAGATGGAAGATTAGTAAGAACAGCAAAAAAATCAGGGGAGGTAATTAAATAATGAGCACAGATAAATATACTCCAAGAATGGCAGAAAAGTATAAGAAAGAAGTTGTACCTGCCTTAATGAAAAAATTTGCATACAAAAGTATTATGCAAGCTCCAAGGCTTACAAAAGTTTGTATAAACCGTGGCGTTAACGGCGCAGTGGCTGATAAAAAACTGATAGACGTTGCCATTGATGAGCTGTCAACAGTTACAGGTCAAAAGGCTGTTGCTACTATGTCTAAAAAAGATATTTCAAACTTTAAGCTTCGTAAAAACATGCCCATTGGTGCAAAAGTTACTTTGCGTGGTGCGAACATGTATGAATTTCTTGACAGGTTTGTTTCTGTTTCTCTGCCGCGTGTTCGTGATTTTAAAGGTGTCAGCGATAAATCTTTTGATGGCCGTGGAAATTATACAATTGGTATTACCGAACAAATCATTTTTCCTGAAATTGATATTGATAAAGTAAATAAAATCACCGGGCTTGATATAACATTTGTTACAACAGCAAATACAAATGAAGAAGCATTTGAATTATTGAAAGAATTAGGAATGCCTTTTAAAAATGTAAAAAAATAAAAAATATTTAGTATCGGGTATCAAGATTTTTTTCTTGCGACTTGCTACTTAAATCTAAATACAAAACATGGCAAAAGAGTCAGTAAAAGCAAGGCAAAGAAAGCGCGAAAAAATGGTGGCGAAGTATGCGGATAAAAGAAAGGCATTGAAAGATGCACATGATTACAGGGGGCTTGATCTTCTACCAAAAAATGCATCGCCTGTTCGTCTTAAAAACCGTTGTCAGCTTACCGGACGGCCACGTGGTTATTTGCGGCATTTTGGTTTATCAAGAAATATTTTTCGCGATATGGCTTTACAGGGAAGAATTCCCGGAGTAAAAAAAGCAAGTTGGTAAAAGCCCATAATCCCGAATGGGGAAAGGAATAATAATTTTTTAAAAAATTAAAACAAAACACTCCCTTTGGGAGTTGGAGGGTAAAAAAATGGTTACTGATCCTATAGCAGATTATTTAACAAGAATACGCAATGCCCAAATGGCGAGCCACAGGCTTGTTGAAATTCCGGCAAGCAATTTAAAAAAACGTATCACTGAAATTTTGTATGACAAAGGTTATATTTTGAAATATAGATTTGAAGATGATTCAAAGCAGGGCTTAATTAAAATAGCTTTAAAATACGATCCTCAAACTAAGCTTCCTGCAATCCATAGTTTGGAAAGAGTAAGTCGCCCGGGTTTGCGTACCTATTCAAAACCTGACGAATTTAAGCGTGTAAAGAACGGATTAGGGATTGCTATTGTATCCACTTCCAAAGGTGTTATGACAGACAAAGAAGCGAAAGCGCAAAAAGTAGGTGGAGAAGTATTGTGTAATATTTATTAATTTTTTTTGGTAAGATAATTAAGCCTTAGTCGTGGCTCAACACTTATAGTTTCATAAAAAATAAAACCGGCTATGTCAAGAATTGGAAAAAATCCTGTAACAATTACTAAAGGTGTAAACGTTAGTATAAACGCAGATAATGTGATTACTGTAAAAGGCCCTAAAGGTGAATTAAAGCAGGCTATTGATCGCGATATAAAAGTTGAGGTTAAAGACGATAAAGTTGAATTCGCCCGTCCTACCGATCAAATAAGACATAAAGCCATGCATGGTTTATATCGTTCATTAGTTAATAATATGGTGCAAGGTGTTACTGAAGGATATACAAAAAAACTTGAACTGGTGGGGGTTGGTTTCAAAGCATCTAACCAGGGTAATCTTCTTGATCTTTCTTTAGGATATTCTCATAACATTGTTGTTGAAATTCCAAAAGAACTTAAAGTGGCAACAGCCCAGGAAAAAGGTAAAAATCCAATCATTACTCTTGAAAGTATAGATAAGCAATTACTCGGCCAGGTAGCTGCAAAAATTCGCAGCTTGCGTAAACCTGAACCATACAAAGGAAAAGGTGTGAAGTTTGAAGGAGAAATTTTACGCAGAAAAGCAGGTAAATCTGCTGGTAAATAAAATTGAATTATCAAAAAGTCTCCGGCAGCATCGGAGAAAAAAATAGAATACAATGAATTCAAAAGTTAGTGCAAGGCAAAAAATAAGGTATCGTATCAGAAAAAAAATAAGTGGAAGCGCTGCAAAGCCGAGGCTTAGTGTGTACAGAAGCAATAAAGATATTTATGTACAATTAATTGATGATGCAAACGGGGTAACACTTGCTTCAGCATCATCACGCCAGGCCGATATAACTGCTCAAAAAGTTAATAAGGTTGAGAAGAGTAAATTAGTTGGAACAGCTATTGCAAAAAAATCTGAAGAATTGGGAATTAAAGATGTTGTTTTTGACCGTAGTGGTTATATATATCACGGGCGTGTAAAAGCAGTTGCAGAAGGGGCAAGAGAAGGTGGTCTTCTTTTTTAAATTATTGGTGCGAATAAATTTAAAATCATAAATCGTTATAATGTTAAAAGCAAATACGCAAAGAGTAAAAGGTGGTGATCTTGAGCTAAAAGAGAAGGTAGTATCCATTAATCGTGTTGTAAAAACAACTAAAGGTGGAAGAGCCTTTAGTTTTTCTGCGTTGGTGGTTGTTGGTAATGGTAATGGTGTGGTTGGCCAGGGATTGGGTAAAGCTAAAGAAGTTCAGGAAGCTATTCTTAAAGGAATAGATGATGCAAAAAAGAATCTTATAAAAGTTCCTATAATGCACGGCACTATTCCTCATGAGCAGTGGAGTAAAGAAGGTGCTGCCAAAGTATTGATAAAGCCTGCAGCACATGGTACTGGTGTAATTGCCGGAGGTAGCATGCGTGCTGTGTTGGAAAGCGCAGGTATTACAGATGTACTTGCCAAGTCTCTGGGTTCTGCCAATCCTCACAATGTAGTAAAGGCTACAGTAAAAGCTTTAGCTACATTAAGAGAACCAATAGCTGTGGCTAAAACAAGAAACATATCTCTAAAAAAAGTATTCAACGGATAATTGTTTTTAAAACGAAACAAGAAAGATCATCAAGATGAAAAAGATAAAAATTAAACAGGTCAAAAGTGGAATTGATCGCTCAGAGCGCCAGAAGCTTACATTGCAGGCACTTGGCCTCAATAAGCTTAATGCTACTAAAGAAGTAGAAGCTACTCCACAAATTTTAGGTATGGTAAAAAAAGTGAATCACTTGATAACTGTTGAAGAATTGTAAGATAATCAATCAGAAAAAATAATTTAATAGCGAGGGGTGATACCCCGTAAGTTCAAAATCATAAAAATGCAACTACACAATTTAAGGCCTGCAACAGGTGCTACACACAAAGAAAAAAGAATAGGTCGCGGTGAAGCTTCCGGTAAAGGTGGTACATCAACTAAAGGTAATAAAGGTGGACAAAGTCGTGCCGGTTACAAAATAAAAATGGCGCACGAAGGTGGCCAGATGCCTATCCAAAGAAGACTTCCAAAACGCGGGTTTAGAAATATTAACCGGGTTGAATATAAAGTTTTTAATCTTGGCCAGATAGATCAATTGATTGAAAAACATGATCTGAAAGAATTTACTCCCGAAAATCTTTACATTAATAATTTGATCAGCCAAACTGATCGGGTTAAAATTTTAGGGAATGGTGTTTTGAAAGCAAAGATTCCATTTAAGGTTAACGCAGTAAGTGAAAAAGCAAAGGGTGCAATTGAATCTGCCGGCGGCACTATCGAAATAGTTAAATAAATTAATTGATATTTGCTCTTTAATCAAATTGCAAATATTTAAATCTTAATAATTCTGTGAAGAAATTCATCAAAACATTAAAGAACATCTGGACAATCGAAGATTTGAGAAATAAAATTCTCACTACTTTATTGCTCTTGCTTGTTTTCAGAGTGGGCACTCATATTGTTCTTCCGGGAATTGATCCAAACAAGCTTACTAACTTAACCAATAGCTCAAAAGGTGGTATGTTAGGGCTTCTTGATGCATTTGTTGGGGGTGCTTTTTCTAAAGCTTCAATTTTTGCATTAGGAATTATGCCTTACATTTCTGCATCAATTTTTATGCAGCTAATGACAATTTTGGTTCCTCAAATTGCCAAGATTCAAAAAGAAGGTGATAGTGGAAGAAAGAAAATTAATCAGTGGACACGTTATCTTACGGTAATTGTTACAGCATTCCAGGCAGCCGCTTATATTGGTTTTTTGAAAAGCTCCAATCGTGAAGCTTTATTAGATGCTTATTCAGGGTTTTTCTGGGTATCAACTGTGGTAATATTAACTGTGGGTACTTTATTCGTTATGTGGTTGGGTGAAAAAATTACTGATAAAGGCCTTGGTAATGGTACATCTATAATTATCATGGTAGGAATTTTAGCGAGGCTGCCGCAATCCTTTATGCAGGAATTTTCAGCAAAGCAAACTCGCGGTGGTGGTGGCTTATTAATATTTATGATTGAAATTGCTGCTTTCATTGCAGTAATTCTTGGATTAATTGTTTTGGTACAAGGTGTGCGAAAAGTGCCGGTGAATTATGCAAAACAGATAGTTGGAAACAGGCAATTCGGCGGAGCCAGGCAATTCCTTCCTTTAAAAGTAAATGCTGCCGGTGTAATGCCTATCATCTTTGCACAGGCAATTATGTTTTTGCCTACTATTTTTGCAGGCTTCCAAACTTCAGGTAAAAGTTGGTCATTATATTTTACTGATCATACGAATTTAGTTTATATGATTATATACTCTGTAATGGTTATTGGCTTTACTTTTTTATACACCGCTCTTATTTTTAATCCAAAGCAAATGGCCGATGATCTTAAACGAAGCAATGGATTTATACCTGGCGTAAAGCCGGGCCAGCCTACTACAGATTATATAGGAACCATTATGGATCGTATTACTTTGCCGGGCGCTGTTTTACTTGCGGTGGTGGGCATTTTACCGGGTATTGCACAACTGTTGGGTGTCACTCAGGGGTTCGCTACTTTTTATGGAGGTACATCATTACTTATTATGGTAGCGGTTGTTCTTGATACGCTTCAGCAAATAGAAACCCAATTGCTCATGCGCCAATATGATGGGCTTATGAGCAGCGGCCGAATACAGGGAAGGCAAACTGTAGCCCCGGGTGTAACAGGAAATTTATAAAAATTCTATACCGATTTTATTTACAACCTTGGCCTTATTATGTCGGGGTTTTTTTAAAACAGGAAGTCAATGATTATTTATAAAACAGCAGAAGAAATAGAAATTATAAGGCAAAGCTGCCTGCTTGTAAATGATACAATTGCCGAAATAGCAAAATATATTAAGCCGGGAGTTTCTACATTATATTTAAATGATCTTGCCGAACAATTTATAAAAGATCATGGCGCTATTCCTTCTTTTAAAAATTATCATAAGTTTCCGTATGCATGCTGCATGTCTGTAAACGATGCAGTTGTTCATGGACTCCCTACAAGTAACGAACTTAAAGAAGGTGATTTACTTTCTGTTGACATTGGTGCATATAAAAATAATTTTCATGGTGATAGCGCTTATACGTTTGCGTTAGTAAGCATAAGCGATGATGTAAAAAAGCTCATGCGGGTTACAAAAGAATCTTTATATAAAGGAATAGAAAAAGCTGTAACTGGAAACAGGGTGGGCGATATTGCATTTGCCATACAGGAATATACTGAACGTAAAAATGGTTATGGCATAGTTCGCGAATTGGTTGGGCATGGGCTTGGCAGAGATTTACACGAAGATCCTCAGGTTCCTAATTATGGAAAACGTGGAAGTGGTACTAAATTAAATGAAGGTCTTGTAATAGCAATTGAACCCATGATAAATCTTGGTAAAAAATATGTTTTTAATGATAAAGATGGATGGACTGTGCGTACAAAAGATGGCAAGCCATCTGCTCATTATGAACATAATGTTTGTGTAAGAAAAAATAAAGCAGACATACTTTCTTCTTTTGATACTATTGAAGCTGCTGAAAAAGTAAATACAAATTTGTGCTCAGATTATTATGCGTAAATCTCAATGATATTTTTCTGTTTAAATGATTAAAAAAAATCTGATACTATATTTTTTTTAATTATTTAATTTTTCAATAGGGCATTCTCAATGCAAAAGAAAAAACTCATTGTAATTGGAGGAGGCGCTGCTGGTTTTTTTTGCGCAGTAAATGCTGCAGCATTCAACGCTGCATTGGAGGTTATCGTTATTGAGAAATCAGGTAAACTATTAAGTAAGGTAAGAGTGAGTGGCGGCGGTCGTTGTAACATTACTCATGCCAGCTTTAGTATTGCAGATATGATTAAGAAATACCCAAGAGGCGAAATATTTCTAAAGCAATCATTTCATAATTTTTTTACAACAGATACAATTGATTGGTTTGAAAAAAGAAATGTAAAATTAAAAATAGAATCCGATGGGCGCATGTTTCCTGAAAGTAATTCATCTGAAACTATTATTAGCTGCCTCATGCAAGAGGCTACTAAATATAATGTAGAAATTTTAATGAATAAGGAAATTATAAAAATTAAAAAAATTTATTCAGAAGGAAATAAAAATAGCTTTCAATTAACTTGTAAAGATGGTTCTGTTATCCATGCTGATTTTATTTGCATTGCCTGTGGCGGTTATCATAAAGCAGAGCAATATAATTGGCTTTCACATTTGGGACATACTTTTGAAATGCCCGTCCCTTCTTTATTTACATTTAATGTTCCGGAAAATCCAATTGGTGAACTAATGGGTATTTCTGTTAGCAATGCAATTGTAAAAATTAATGGAACAAAATTTTCGCAGCAAGGGCCTTTGCTTATTACGCATTGGGGATTTAGCGGTCCCGCAATTTTAAAACTTTCAGCTTATGCTGCAAGAAGCCTGGCAGCATTGAAATATCATTTTTCTATAAGCATTAATTGGGTTGCCGCATACAATGAAAATTCATTACTGGCTGAATTTAAAAAACTGAGAATAGAACTAGCATCTCAAAAAATAAGCAACAGAAATCCTTTTAATCTTCCACAGCGTTTATGGAAATATTTTTTACAACAAAGTGATATTAATGAAGAAATAAGATGGGCTGATTTGCCTGTAAAAAAACAAAATCATCTTGTAAAAGAATTGTGTTCACAACAATTTTTTGTAAAAGGGAAAACTACATTTAAAGAAGAGTTTGTTACTGCGGGTGGTATTCAATTAAATGAAGTTGATGCTAATACTATGGCAAGCAAATTGGTTCCCAATCTTTTTTTTGCCGGTGAAATTTTGAATGTTGATGGAATAACGGGTGGCTACAATTTTCAACATGCATGGACAAGTGGATGGCTTGCAGCTAAGGCAATAACTAAAATAATAAAGGAAATTTAAAGAATTCAGAATAGCACAATTAATAAAAATAATATAATACTGCATACTATAATTATTCCTATCAAAATATATGTAATGATTTTTGATTTGTCCATTTGGCTTTCAAAATTCGTGTAAACAATTACACAATTCCGTTTTTTAAAATTTATAACCTCATAAATTATACCATGAAGATTTTATATTATATTTTGAAAAAAAATTGAAAGATGCTGTTGCATTTGTTACTCATGATGGGGCAGCATTAATGAGCATAAAAAAATCCCGTCACTTTTTAGTAACGGGATTAAACAAATAAAAAATTATCTATTCACTATCTTCATTTTTTTCTTCAATATCGTTACTCACTATTTCATTTTCTTCAGCTTTCTTTTCAACAGTAATTTTTTTCTTTTTACTTTCTTCTTTCTGAACTTCAACTTTTTTATTTTCAATTCCCACTTTTTCTTTTTCAACAGCAACCTCACCTTCATCATCCATCTTCTTTTTCAAATCAGCCAATACACCTAAATCACCTAAGGTTGTTTTTTCAACTTTGCTCTGAATAGTTTTAACTGCTTTTTTTGTTACTTCAGCATCTGCTCTTTTTTCTTTCATTTCAGCATCTTTCTCATCTGCTTTCATCTTTTCCCAAATGCGGCTATGGCTTAGAATAATTTTTTTATCGTTACGATCAAATTCAATTACCATGAATGGAGCAATCTCATCTATTCCAATAACTTTATCATCTTCTTTGCGTAAATGACGCGCTGGTGCGAAACCTTCAAGTCCATAAGGAAGTTGAACTGTCGCGCCCTTATCGTCTTTACGAGTTACAGTTCCTTCATGAATGCTTCCGACAGGGAAAGTTTGTTCAAGAGAATTCCACGGATCTTCCTCTATTTGCTTATGTCCTAATTGCAATTTGCGATTCTCCTTATCAATGCTCATAATGATTACATCAATATCGTTTCCAACCTTCGTGTACTCGTTGGGGTTATTAAATCTTTTCAGCCAGCTTAAATCACTTATATGAATCATACCACCGATACCCGGAGAAAGTTCAACAAACACACCATAAGGAGTTATATTTTTTACAAGCCCTTTGTGCTTGCTCCCTTCAGGATATTGAGCTTCGATTGTATTCCATGGATCTTCGGTCATTTGCTTAATAGATAAGCTCATCTTGCGATCTTCTTTGCTTAGTGTTACAACCTTTGATTCGTACTCATCGCCAAGCTTAAAGAATTCTTTTGCATTTATCGGTGTATTAGCCCATGTAATTTCACTTACATGAACAAGGCCTTCTACACCCGGGAATATTTCAAGGAAAGCACCATAATCTTCAATGTTTACAACTTTGCCTTTTACAATTTCACCTTCCTTAATATTTTCAGGCAAAGTATCCCATGGATGTGGAGTTAATTGCTTTAATCCAAGACTGATACGCTTTTTATCATCATCAAAATCAAGAACAACAACGTTTAGTTTTTGATCTAATTTCAACACTTCACTTGGATGATTAATTCGTCCCCAGCTGATATCAGTTATATATAATAATCCGTCCAGGCCGCCGAGATCAAGGAATGCGCCGAAGTCTGTAATATTTTTAATTGTTCCTTCAAGTACCTGGCCTTTTTCAAGCTTACCAATAATTTCAGCACGCTGTTGTTCAATATCGCTCTCAATAAGTGCCTTGTGAGATACAACCGCATTCTTAATTGTTTCATTAATTTTTACAACTTTAAACTCCATGGTTTTACCTACAAACTGATCATAATCAGTTACGGGCTTAACGTCAATTTGCGAACCTGGCAAGAATGTTTCCATTCCGAACACATCAACTATAAGACCACCTTTGGTTTTACTTGTAACCAGGCCGGTAACGATTTCACCGGTCTTATGCATTTCAACAATTTTTTCCCAGGCACGTGTAGTTCTTGCCTGCTTCCGGCTAAGGTGAAGGTTGCCATCTTTATCTTCTTTTTCAGCAACCATTACTTCTACTTCATCGCCTACTTTTAAATTTGGAATATCGCGGAATTCATTTAAACCGACAAGGCCGTCACTTTTAAAACCAATGTTTATTACAACATCAGTTTTTGTCATGGCAACCACTGTTCCGGTTATCATTTCATTATCATTAATCTGCTTGAAGGTTTTGTCATAAACTTCATCGTACTTTTCTCTTTCCAGCTTATCGTAAGAAGTAACATTTCTCTTATCTACGCTCCAGTCAAAATCGTCATGTGGAGTTGAAAGCGCTTCTTTCTGAATCTCAGTTTCAGTTTGTTGTGGTTCAGTAGCTGCTACGGTAGATTCTGTTTCCGGAAAATCAGGAAAAGATACCGCTTCGCTTGTGTTTGTATTTTGTGTACTCATTTTTTCTTCAGCAGGTAAATTTGTTGTTGCTGCAGGTGCCTGTGCCACCTCCTGCTCATCAGCATTTTGGTTAATAATTTCGTTACCCATAAATTGATCCAAAATGTTTTTTTAATTTGGGACTGCAAAGGTAATAAAATACCCTGAATTTGTTGCATTCTAATTGAGTTTTCGTTATTTTTTTAATAGTGAATAATTTTTCAAAAATGCAGGTAAAACGCAGTATTTATTGATTTATCAGGGAGTGTTTCATACATTGCATATAATTTTTTATCAAGAAAATATTAATGAAGCGATGGCTTGAAAGTTTACAGCAAACGAGGCTACTAAAATCGTTTGTTTATTTTGTGGTAGGTGTGATTACCTATCCCGGCTTTGCCATCATTAACAGAATAAGTATCAGCGGAACGGAGCATTTAAAAAATCTTCCCAGAAAAAATGTGTTGTTTGTAAGCAATCACCAAACTTATTTTGCAGATGTAATTATGTTTTTGCATATTTTTTGCGCTGTAAAGTGGCGAAAGGAAAATAAGCTGGGAATTCCTTTTTATTTATTAAATCCATTTACCCGGGTGTATTATGTTGCCGCCGCCGAAACTATGAAGAGCAGTTTCATAAGCCGTATTTTCAGGTGGGCTGGTGCTATAACGGTCAAGCGTACATGGCGTGCTGAAGGAAAAGAAGTAAGACGCGGGCTTGACCCGGGTGATACGCGACGAATTGCGAAGGCGCTGGAAAATAATTGGGTGATTACATTTCCACAGGGAACCACAAAGCCATTTGCTCCCGGAAGAAAAGGAACAGCTTTTATAATCAAGCATAGTAAGCCTGTTGTGATCCCGGTAGTGATAAGCGGGTTTTGGCGTGCTTTTAATAAAAAAGGCTTGAAGTTTAAAAAGAAAGGAACTTTATTGAGCGTGCGTTTTAAAGAACCCCTCGAATTTTCTTATGAAGAAAGTATTGATATTATTCTTGAAAAAATAATGGATGCTATCGAGCAAAGCAAAAAATTTATGATGAGGAGCAAGCATCATTTAATAACAGCATTAGATAAATAAAACAAATTGTTGAGTCTACCGATTTCGGCTACACTAATTAACTGTGCATAAAAAGCGCTTTCAGTTCAATAGCATCATCGGCCTTCATTTTTCCACCAAGTATTAATCTAAGTTGGCGGCGGCGGAGAGCACTTTCAAAAAGAAGTTTTTCATCTTCTGTTTCAGGTTCCAATGTCGGTACAGGCTTCGGTTTACTATTAGAATCCAAGGCAACGAAAGTATAATAAGCTTCATTGCTTTTATATCTGTACTGTTGAATAACATCTTCACCCCACACATTCAGATGCACTTCCATGCTTGTGTTGAACGATCTCGTAACCTTTGCTTCAATATGTACAACGTTTCCCAGTTTTATTGGATTTGTAAAAGAAATATTATCAACAGACGCTGTTACAACCGGGGCATTGCAATGTTTTGTTCCTGAGATCGCTGCGGCAATATCCATCCAGTACATGAGCCTTCCGCCCATTAAATTTCCAAATATGTTGGTATCATTTGGTAAAACAATTTCAGTCATTATTACTAAACTCTCAGAAGCTTTTTTTATGATCATTTAAAAAAATTTGTGTAAAGATAAGGGCACAAACTGAAGTGAAAATTTTGAATGTTAATAACGGTTTTTGATGCCCCCTTGATTTTTTTATAATTTACATTACTTAAAATAGTTTAAATGAATGGTGGCACACAAGCTTCACTTTCAAAAAATAATTTTGTAATACCATCATTGCCTGTTTCTATTGATGAAGTTATTGAGCAGCTTGAAAGAATAATCGATTACTCAATAACCAACAATAACTGCTGTGGCTATTTTGCTGTACTGTATCACAAAGTAACCTGTAAGATTAAAGATTGTATTTCTAAAAAAGATTTCGAAGATTGTGTAAGAATGGAGCATCTCGATGTATTGTTTGCAAGTCGATACTTGGATGCATTTTATTCATGGCTTTCCGGCGCCAAAACGACATCATCGTGGCAGATTGCATTTGAAGCTGTAACAAAAAATAAATCTCTTGTATTGCAACATTTGCTTACCGGGATAAATGCGCATATAAATCTTGATTTGGGAATAGCGGCCTCAAATGTAATGAGTGGATATGCATTGGATGACCTGCATAATGACTTCAATACTATAAACAGCATTCTCGCATCAATGATAGACAACGTTGAGGATTGTCTTACTAAAGTAAATCCTTTAATGAAATTGCTGGATTTAAATTGGTACAATTATGATGAAATGCTCGTAAAATTTAGCATTGATTCTGCGAGAGATGGAGCGTGGAATTTTGCAAAAGAAATTAATGGAAAAACGGGAACTGATTTTAGTGATGGCATTAATATCAGAGATAACCGGATTACAGAAATAGGTAAAATTATTCTGCACCCAATAGGATTTTTATTGAAGACAATGGTAAAAATAATCAGGCTTTTTGAAAAAAAGAATGTGGCCAAGGTGATAAAATTTTTAGCCAGTTAAAAATAACAACTGCCGGATTCTATTTTATTTATTTGGTTATTAGTATTTGATTTTCGAATTTCGGCGTCCGATTATGATAAATATTTCTTTCGAAGACACTAAGATTGCTTTTGAATATAAGACTGATAAAGAATTAAAGAAAGCTGCTTTTCTTTTTTCCTCAATGTCAAAACCCTGGCTTGTAAAACTGGGAACAAAATTAACTCCGTGGTTTATAAAAGCAAGGTTACCGGTAAATGGCTTGATAAGAAGTACGATTTTCGGCCAGTTTGTTGGTGGTGAAAGTTTACCGGAAACAAAAAAAGTTATTGAGAAGCTCGCGAAATTTAATGTACAGGTGATTCTTGATTATGGTGTTGAAGGAAAGGAAGGCGAAGAAAATTTTGAGCATGCTGCAGATGAGTTTATAAAAGTAATTGAATATGCTGCAACACAACCGCATGTTCCATTTATGAGTATAAAACTGACCGGGCTTGCGAGATTTGGATTATTAGAAAAATTAGATACAATTTTAAACTATGATGATCTATTAAATGGGAAAATTTCAACAGAAAAATTAACCGAACAAGAAAAACAAGAATGGCAAAAAGTTGTCGCTCGTCTTTGCAAAATTTGCGAAACAGGAAGTAAGAGTGATACCGGTGTTTTAATTGATGCTGAAGAAAGCTGGATACAAAATCCTGTTGATGCTCTCACAATGCAAATGATGCAAAAATTTAACCTTGAAAAGCCCGTAATATATAATACTGTTCAATTATATCGTCATGATCGTTTGCAATTTTTAAAGGACAGTTATGATGCATCTGTAAGAGATAATTTTATATTAGCTGTAAAACCTGTACGGGGCGCTTATATGGAAAAAGAACGTAAACGGGCAGATCTATTAAATTATACATCTCCTATTCAAAAAGATAAAGAACATACAGATGCAGATTATGACGAAGCTTTGAAATTTTGCATAGAACACATTAATAATATTTTTATAATAGTTGCTTCACATAATGAAAAAAGTAATTTATTGGCAACAGAATTAATGCAACGGTATGGGATAGACGCAGCAACCAATCATGTTTTATTTTCTCAACTTTATGGTATGAGTGATAATATTACATTTAATCTGGCGAAAGCCGGATTTTCTGTAAGCAAATATTTACCATTCGGCCCTATAAAAGATGTAATACCTTATCTCATGCGCAGAGCACAGGAAAATTCTTCTGTAAGTGGGCAAACGGGAAGGGAATTAGCATTGATAAAAAAAGAATTAAAAAGAAGATCCGGCTCATAGAATCATTTTTTGGTCGTTCACATAAGTAACTTTCACCCACAATCCATCTTTACAATTTTATTTTCTACAAGCACAAAAACTTTATCATCTGGTTTTGGTTTTATTTTTGAAAGGCCGGTGAAACGGCTGAATGCAGGCAGTATGGCATAATCTTTTGAAAAATAAAAGCAAGGAAATCTTAATGCTTGTTTCCCGACGCCGCTCATAAGAATACCCGGGTGTACATGGCCGGAAAAAGTAAAAACTATATTTTGTGTATCATCTTCTTCACAACTTGTTTCAATATCATGTGTAAAACAGAAATTTTTTACAGATAAGTTTTTTTTGGTAACTTTTATATTTGCTTTTTCATAAAACTTATTTGAAAGTACATCGTGATTTCCTTTTATTAAATGAAATTCTATGTTTGGAATATCATTTCTCCATTTTAAAAAAAAATCTATTTCTTTATTTGCGTGGCTGTGAAACATATCACCAACGATAAGCAATTGTGAAGGTTTAAAAAATTGTATTTGTGCAAATAATCTTTGCAAATCTTCTTTGTAAATATTTTGCGGCACACCAATTCCAAATTTTCTAAAATACCCCGACTTTCCAAGATGTAAATCAGAAAGTATTAATGCTTTTTCTTCTTCCCAAAAAATACAGCGTGCTGGCGACAGCCAAAGGGTTTGCTTCTGAAAAATGAATCGGTGTGGGGAAAACAAAATATATTTTAAAGGATGTAAAGTTATCACAGGAAATTTTATAAAGAATATGCAGCGCAAAGAAAATTAAATTTGTCTTATAATAAAAGCCATGCAAAAAGCGATACTTTTTTTATTTATTTTTTCTGCATTTTTTGGATGTCAAAAGCCTTTTGGTACGGTTGATAACTGCACAAATGCAAAGGTTACGCTATCGGCCCCTTCGTGTAAACACGTTGGCGTTGTTATTAATGGAATAAAATATCCCGCAGACGATCTGCCGGATCAATACGCTACTGAAGGAAAAAATCTTTGTATTGAATATTCTTTTTATAATGATGAAACAAAATGTCAATGTTGTGGGGGAACAAAAGTGCACATTATTGCGGTGCATTAATTTTTTTATTTATTACACGAATTACTTTCATTTCTCTCTTTGTATTTGCATTTTTTTTATCCTGTCTTCCAGTTTTTCAGAAGTAAGATTTTCTCTCATGCTGTCAACTTTTATCGGGAAACAAAATGGTGTAAGCCGCTTTGGGAAAGTTATAATTATTTTACTTTTTTGAATTCGCTCCAGCATATTTTGTAATCGTTCTTCTTCCATCTGCTGTTCCATTACTTCATTATATGACTGGCGCAATAATAAATTTTTTGGTTCATATTCACTAAAAACATTAAATAGAAGTGAGGCAGATGATTGTAAATGCCTTGCTTTTTTTTGTTCACCTGGGAAGCCCTGAAAAATCAATCCGCCAATCACTGCAATATCTCTGAATTTTCTTCTTGCCATTTCAACACTGTTTACACTTCGCTGAATATCTGCCAATAAATTTTCAGGAGAAAAAAGCTTATAGGCGTTAGTATCATTTAACGGTATCGGCTGGTCGCTTAATAATTCAAACCCATAATCATTCATGGCAATCGAAAAAGTTATTGGAGTAATCCGGCTTATCCTATAAGCAAGGATAGCAGCCATCGCTTCATGAACAAGCCTTCCTTCAAATGGAAACACAAAGAGATGAAATCCATCTTTGGTTTCAATGTGTTCAATTAAAAGTTCATTTTGTTTTGGAATGTGTGAAAGATATTCTTGCAATTCAAAAAGTGGCTGCAATACTTCAATCTCTTTGTCGTTTTTAATTTTTAATTTTTCATTTTTAATTGTATTGCCTGCTTCATCAAATTTCTTTCTAAGCATAAATCCAAGATTCGCTGAAAGCGGCATTCTGCCCCCTTGCCAGCTCGGAATAATTGCTTTTTTTGCATTTGATTTTCTCACTAAAGCTGTCATGTCTTTAATCATTACAAACTCAAGTGTTCTTCCGGCAAGTGTAAATGTGTCTCCCGGCTGCAGCCGTGCAATAAACCATTCTTCTATTACGCCAACATAGCCGCCACTTATAAATTTTACTTTCATCATTGGGTCACTAACGATCGTGCCTATGTGCATTCTGTGCCGCATTGCAATACGCCGGTTATTAATTTTATAAAGGCCATCAATAATTTCAATTTTTTTATAATCATCATATTGTTGCAATGCCACACCACCACCTGTTGTAAATTGTAAAATTTGTTGCCATTCATCTTCAGTAATTTCTTTGTAGCAGTAGGTGCTTTTAATTTCTTTAAAAATTTGTCCCGGAAAAAATCCATCAGAAATAGCAAGCGTAGATAAATATTGTATCAAAACATCAAAGCATAGAACTCTTGGTTCACGGCTCTCGATTAATTTTATTTTGGTAGCTTCTTTTAAAGCGGCCGCTTCCATAAGCTCAAGAGAATGCGTTGGTAAAAAATAAATTTTACTTACTTCTCCGGGTCTATGCCCGCTTCTTCCTGCTCTTTGTAAAAAACGTGCGACACCTTTTGGTGAACCCACCTGTATAACGGTCTCGACTGGACGAAAATCAACGCCAAGATCCAAGCTTGCTGTGCAAACAACTACTTTTAATTTCCCTGTGTGTAAGTTTTCTTCTACCCAAAATCTTAAATCCTGTTCAATGCTTCCATGATGCAAAGCGATAGCGCCAGCAAGCTCAGGGCAAGCTGTAAGCAAGGCCTGGTACCACATTTCGCTCATGCCGCGTGTGTTTATAAAAATAAGAGTGGTGGTACTTTGCATAATTATGGGAATTACTTTATCAACCAGCTTAATTCCTAAATGGCCTGCCCATGGAAATTTTTCAATTTCATCCGGAAAAACAGATTCAATTTTAATTGGCTTATCAATTTGTGCAGTTACAGTTTCACCAAATGATGAAGAATCATGTTTATCTAAATAAGCAATAGGGGATAGCAATACTTCCTTTGCCTGCTGCAGGTTTCCGATAGTTGCAGATATTCCCCAACAATTGACTATTGACGATTGACAATTAATTATTCTTGAAATCGCTAATTCAACCTGCACACCTCTTTTAGAGCCTAAGAGTTCATGCCATTCATCAACTGCAATAATTTTTAATGATGTAAAAAATTCAGGATAATTTTTTTGCGCAAGGAAAAGATGCAGGCTCTCAGGAGTAATAATAAGTACTTCAGGCATTTGCCTTTTTTGCTTTTGTCTGTCACTAATGCTGGTATCGCCATTGCGTATTCCAATCTTCCACTTCATTTCTAATTCGGTAATAACTTCTTCCATTGCCCGGCCAATATCTTTTGCCAAGGCACGCAAAGGCGTTATCCATAACATCTGTAAATTATTTTTTGATTTGGTTTTGAAATTTTTAGGATGCGCATTTATGAAATCAATAAGCGCACCTAAAAAAACAGAAAAAGTTTTACCACATCCTGTGGGCGCATTTACAAGACCGGATTTTTTATCAATGATATGTTGCCATGTTTCTTCCTGGAAATGAAAAGGAATATTGCCTTTCGAAGCAAGCCATTGTAGAATTACAGAATAACCGAATGTTTTTTTAAGTTCCAATCAAACAAAATTAACTGAGGGAAAAGGATTATTTGTTCTTTAATTAAAAAATTATATTATAATTGGATTTTAGTAAAAAGAGATAAAAAATTTAAATCACTTCCCATACATTTTCAACATCGTTTTTAAATCATTCAGGGTATTGATATCATCCACAGTTTTATCTTTGCGCCAGCGGCTCATTCTTGGGAAACGTAATGCCACACCGCTTTTATGGCGATTGCTTGCTGCTATTCCTTCAAAGGCAATTTCAAAAACAAGTTCTGGTTTTACCGTGCGTACTGGCCCGAATTTTTCTATTGAATTTCGTTTCACAAAATTATCAACCTGCGCAAATTCTTTATCTGTTAATCCCGAATAGGCTTTGGTAAAACTTACCAACTTATCCCCATCCTTTACTGCAAAAGTATAGTCGGTGTAAAGATTGCTTCTTCTTCCACTTCCTTTTTGTGCATAGATCATTACGCAATCAATCGTTAATGGATCAATTTTCCATTTCCACCAATCACCTCTTTTTCTTCCAACTTTATAATCTGAATTTTTTCTTTTCAACATAATTCCTTCGCTGTTCATTTCTCTTGAATTTTTCTTTATCTCTTCAAGCTGATTCCATGAAGTAAAATTTATTATTTCAGAAATTTGTATGGCATTATTTTTTATCAGAATTATAATTTCTTCTAATTTTTTTCTCCTTTCATGTAAAGATATTTCTCGTATATCCTCACCGTTATATTCGAGAAGATCATAAGCAAAAAAAGAAATAGGTGCTTCCTGTAATTGTTTCTTTCCAATATTTTTTCTGCCGATGCGTGTTTGTAAAACAGCGAAGGGTAAAGGTTTTCCATCTTTAGCCGGAATTATTTCGCCATCAATTACAACACCATCCGGTAATAAATCTTTCAAAATAAAATACTCTGGAAATTTATCCGTCATCAATTCTTCGCCACGGCTCCATACAAATAATTCATTGTTACGTTTTATAATCTGCCCCCGAATACCATCCCATTTCCATTCTGCCTGCCAGTCTTTTTCATCACCTAAAGTATCGGGTATATCTTCCAATGCATAGGCAAGATAAAATGGATAAGGTTTTGAAAAATCGGAGACGGATGCTGATTCACTTAATAGTTCATTGAAAGAAGTGGTAACTGGATCCCAGTTGCCGCTAATACGATGTGCAATTACTGATGCAGAAAGATCAACAATTTTGGCCAATGCGTTTACAATTGTTTTTTGCGAAACGCCGATGCGAAAGCTTCCGGTTATTAGTTTATTAAAAACAAATTTTTCATCACGGTTCATTTGTTGCCAGCTATCAACAATAAATTTTTTTCTTACAGATTCATCTTGTTTTTCAATTGAAATAAAAGTTTCGAGATAATATGAAAGGCTTTTATTAATATCGCCTGATTGTTTTGTTTCTGGCAAAAGCAATGCAAGTGTTTCTGCAAGATCGCCAACTGTATGATAGCATTCATCCAATAACCAGAAAGGATATTCTGTTATACCTGCACACCATTCACGTAACAGGCTTGAACTCACAACACGCCTGGGCCTGCGCCCGCTGAAGATGGCAATTACCCACACTTTATCACCAGGCGGAGCTATTGCAAAATAATCAACAAGACTCTGCAATTTATCATTTGTTTTTGTTGAAGAGTTTAATTCGTTTATTAGCTGTGCAAACAATTCCAGTCCTGACATTTCCATTAATGCCGGTGCTTCTGATAAGGGTATTATTTGTTCCTCTCGGTTCATAATTTAGCTTTCAAATTATTTTACATTTCTTCTCCGTTAGGAGTCCTTTGAACAATTTCTTTTTCTCCATCTATGCTTAAAACGTTAGAGCCTCTTTCCTGATTAGGAGGAGCTTCTTCATCTTCACTACCATATTGTGTTTTTACTTCTGCAGCTATTGCAATATTTTCTTCATTACAGTAACGGCTAAACGCAGATTGAAATCCATGTGTTACAAAAACTCTTTCTGCTCCTGTTTCTTTTACAGTTTTTAATAATCCTTCCCAATCAGCATGATCGCTTAATGCAAAACCAGCATCAACATTTCTTCTTCGTGCATTGCCCCTTACCTGCATCCATCCGCTGCACACACCTACAGAATAAGGATGAAATTTTTTCATCCATGATGAATTGTCCGCGCTTGGTGGTGCAATTACAACACTTCCTTTCAATAGTTGCTTAGGAGTATCCGGTGTTATCGGTTCAACAGCCGTAATATTCCAGCCCGCATCAATAAGCATTTGCTGCATATTAAAAATTGCCCCATGTGCAAAAATGGTTTGCGTGGTTTCTTTAATCGCCTGTAATACACGCTGGGCCTTGCCTAAGCTGTATGCAAGTATTACACTTGTTTTACCATTTTCTTTATTTTTATTTATCCATGTTATGATGTTATAATAAATTTCCTGTTGCAGTTTCCATTTATAAATTGGCAAACCAAAAGTTGATTCTGTAATAAATGTGTTGCATCGTATAGGTTCAAATTTTCCACTGATGCCATCATCCTCCACTTTATAATCACCGCTTACCACCCACACTTCACCGTTATGTTCAATCTTCACTTGTGATGAACCAATGATGTGCCCGGCAGGATGAAGAGAAATTTTTACGCCATTCATTTGAATAGTTTTGCCCCAATCAATTGTTTCATAATTATTTTCTCCAAGACGTAATTTAAGTATTGGTTTTGTATGCGTATGGCATAAATAATATTTGTGACCGAAATACGCGTGGTCGCTGTGGCCGTGAGTTATTATGGCTTTCTCAACAGGTTTCCATGGGTCAATGTAAAAATTTCCTTTTTCACAAAAAAGACCTTTATCAGTAAATGAAATAAGATTAGCCATAATATAAATTTACAAATTGCCTGCCTGAGATTCTAATCGTAAGAGACCGACACCTACATCATCAACAAGCACAATGGTTATTACTCTTTCCTTTTTCAAAGGCTTCTTTTCCCTCTTTGAATGACAGGTAAGCGAGCGCCAGCGTGCCGATACTATCCACATAAGCAAACTTTGTAAGTTCATAAACGCCGCTGCTTATAAGAAGAATGACAGACATATAAATACAAACTTTTGTACATTCAGCATCAGCAAGTATTGCATCAGATTGAAGCTGCCTGCCTGTTTTTATTTTGCCATACATAAGCGCCCACATAACTGCAATTGAAATTATAGCAATAACAACCCCAAAGAAAGTTGTTGCAGGTTTATGTCCTGTATATATATTATAAACAGATGTTGTTACAAGCACGGCAGTTAAAAGATAAAATGCAAATCCTGTTATCTTCAAAGCAGTTCTTTCAAAATTATCGCGGTTGCTTTTCGGATGCTGATATATTCGTACAACCATGTGAGCAATTCCAAGTCCTGAAATAACTTCAATAAAACTATCAGCCCCAAAACCAAATAAGGCAAGACTGCCATCTTCAAAACCAAAATATATGGAGATTATTCCTTCGGCTATATTATAAACAATTGTAAATATTGCAAGCGCCAATGCAAATTTGTAAAGTCTTTTTTTTTCAATATTTGATATTAAAGTGCTCTCCATATTTTTTATGCCTGCGAATTTTTGTAAAGAGGATTAGGTACTAAAATTAATAATGCAATAATTCCAACGAAAGAGAAAACTGCGCCAAAAATAAAGACGGCTGCATGATTGATCTTATCCCATATTTGCCCCGCTACTACGCTGGCAATAAGCCCTGATAACCCTACCACGGTTGAATACCAGCCAATGCTGCTTGCCCGTAAATTTTCAGGAACAAAATCTGCAGCATAAGATTTTCCTACTGCACGGAATATGCCCTGGAACAATCCATAGAAAATAAATAAGAATCCAATAAATAAAATATTGGAAGTAAAAGCAAACCCTGTATAAGAGAAAAAAAAGATAATAAACGAAATCAGCAACAAAGGTTTTCTTCCGAATGTATCAGATAAAGATCCTGCAGGATAAGAAATAAGAGCGGCTGCTAAATTAAACATCGCATACACAAGCACGGTGTTTAATAAAGAAAGCCCATTATCTCTTAGTTGAAGAATAAGAAACGAATTGCTTGAATTGCCAATACCAAACAGGGCAATTACAATAAGATATTTCCAATAGGTTTTTGGAAACTGGCGGATGTGTAAATTAATTTCAGATTTTGTTTTTATGCTTTTTTTCTCTTTAACTAAGAGAATCATTACAACCGCTAAAAGCCCTGGAATTATTGCGAGATAAAAAATGTATCTTATATTAATATGAAGTGAAAAGAATAAAACAACAGTGATAAGAGGGCCTAAAAAAGCGCCTAAATTATCACCGATACCTTCCAACCCGAATGCTTTTCCTCTGTTTTCTTCTGCAACTGATGATGCAATAAGTGCATCACGCGGAGCCGCACGGGTGCCTGCTCCCAGCCGATCTGAAAATCTTGCTGCTAAAACTCCGGGCCATGCATTGGCAATCCCGATAAAAGGTTTTGAAATGGCTGAAAGAATATAACCAACAAGAGCGATTGGTTTTCGTTTTTGTAATTTATCTGATAAATAGCCCGAAAATCCTTGTATGATATTTTGAGTTGCCTGTGCAATTCCTTCAATAATTCCTACAATGCTTCCGCTTGCTTTTAAATTTTGAGTAAGATAAATCGGCAATATAGGATAAAGCATTTCAGTAGAAACATCAGAAAAAAGTGAGGCACATGCGAGGAACACAGAATTTTTTGTAAGCCCGGAAAAATATTTTTTTATTATAGATGTAATCATGATTTTTAAATCAGCAATAGAAAGATAAGAAATTTGCGTAATGAATAATTAAGAGATATAAATAAAAAAAAGCCGGATAGAAACCGGCTTTACATTGTTACTTTCTATAAATTTTTTATTAGCTCTTCAATAATAAAATATATTTTACCATTTGTTTTGCATCATCTTCTGTAAGTAATGGATGAGGTGTCATAGGAACTTGTCCCCATACGCCTTTACCTCCTGTTAAAATTTTATGAACGAGATAATTAACGGCCGTATCATTACCTGCATATTTATTGGCGACATCGTGATAAGCAGGGCCTATAAGTTTTTCATTTACTTTATGACACGTTAGGCAATCTGATTTAGCTATTAATGCAAGGCCTTTTTGGTAATCAGGATTTGCAGTTACATCGTTTGTTGCTGCAGGTGTTTCTGTAACAGATGTACTATCTTTATTTATAGTTCCTGAATCTTGCTTGTTATCATTACCGCCGCAGGCTGCTAATAAAATCAACAAGGGAAGCGCTGCAAAATATTTTTTAATGTTGTTTGGGTTTAGATTCTGTTTCATAATTATATTTTATAAATGATTAAGAAATTATTTAAAGAAACGATATACAAGATTAAGAAAAAAAAGTATTCAATCAATCTAATCATTTTTTATTCATATTTTTTATTCATTACTTACCTTTAACTCCTTCTGATTATATTCAATGAAATTATTTTTTAGAAAAAGCCCTCTCTCAATTAAATTAATGCTTATAGGCATTATCCCGGTACTGTTTCTAATATATTTATCGTATGAGCTATACCGCGAGAAAACGCAAAAGATAAGGTTGATTGGCGACTATATTGAGCAAATACATGAATCAGGAAGCATAACCTCTCTTATTGATGAACTACAAACAGAGCGCTGGCGTAGCTATCAATATGTTTTAAAAAAAAGCGGATATAATGATATTATTTTGCAAAGACCTCATACTGATAGTGCTATACAACGACTAAAGAGAATCGACAAGCTGGCAATATCACATTTTACTCAATATACTTTTTTAGATTATCTTGAAAGTATACGCACAGCCATTGACACTTCAAAAAATTATCCTGCAGGTGCCGTAATGCAATATTATACAAATGCTATCTTCAGGCTTAATACCCTTAATGCAACACCTATAAGCAATGCTTACCTGCAACCCGTTTACCAGGACCTGATAACTCAAAAACTACTTTCTGAAATGGTTACGTTACTCGGCATTATTCGGTCAAATGTTTACAATGCCCTCTTTACCCGTCAATACATGATGGAAACATTTCTTGGCACAGTGAGTTCTCACGATGTTTACAAAACTTATGAGCAGGAGTTTTTCTTAAAGTCTTCTCCTGCATCTTTTGCATTATATCAACAACAAAAAAATACTACAGCGCTTAAGCCCACTTTATCTTATATAGATGCTCTTTTTAAAACTTTTAAATTTGACAGCAGCTATACTGCAGATGGCTGGTGGCAGGTTTCCACAGAAGGCATAAGAGTTTTAAAAAAACAGCAATTGAATTTATGGGGCAATGTAGAAGCAAGGATGAACAATATCTATAAGAATGAAAAAGCAACTGCAAATAAAACACTTGTATTTCTTATTATTGCTATTGTACTCGTTATAATTTTTGTTACTTACCTCTTCCGGACTATTAACCAAATGTTAGGCGAGCTTGAACTGGCCGCCAAAAAAATTGCAAGAGGAAGCACAGGATTAAATATCTATAATATGCCCCGGGACGCAATGGGCAGCCTGGCTCATTCTATACTCGAAATTGATAAGAATAATATCCAACTTGCACTTGCTGCCAGCGCTATTGGTAAAGGAAACTTTGATGTAATGATAAAGCCACGGAGTAATGACGACCTCCTTGGCAATTCTATTGAGAGAATGAAAGATGATCTTCACCTATTGACCATGCAAAAAGATAAGGTACAACAAGACACGCTGGCACTAATGAATAAAAAAGATGATTTCTTAAGCATTACCAGCCACGAATTAAAAACTCCTGTTACTTCTTTAAAAGCTTACACACAACTTTTACAAATAGGTTCAAAAGAAGCGGGCGATAGTAAAAGAGAAATGATGCTTGCCAGGATGGATGCGCAGGTTGATAAGCTAACCTTATTAATTACTGATTTGCTCGATGCATCCAGAATAAATAATGGAAGATTGATTTATAAGAAACATGCTTTTAAATTAAATGATCTCGTTAAAGAAATGGTTGATCAAATGCAGGTCACTATCATTTCTCATAAAATTATTTTACAAAAGAATTCTCCTGCAGAAGTATATGGCGACAGGGAACGTATTCGGCAGGTATTGAATAATATTTTAACCAATGCTATAAAATATTGCCCCGATTGCAAAAAACTTATTATTAATATTGAGAGGAATGCGGGAAGTGTAATTTGCTCAGTTCAGGATTTTGGGAATGGTATACAACAAGAAGAATTTGATAAAATATTTGAGAAGTTTTATCGCGTTTCCGGCAATAACTTGCATACATATCCCGGCCTGGGATTGGGTCTTTATCTTTCAAAAGAAATAATTGAAAAGCATCATGGAAAAATATGGCTCGAAAGTGTAATTGGAAAGGGAACGATCTTTTATTTTAGCCTGCCATTATATGAAGGCTGAGAATTTTTTTCATTTTGTGATGGACATTGCACAAAAAAGAAAGCCAGACATTTATCCAGCTTTCTTTCAAAATCCAATATCCTATGAAAAACTTGTATGAAAGTTAAACTTTTTTATTCGTATTTCAAAGTAATTCACCATTCAAAATTTGCGAAAGTATCCTCATTCCGTAGAAAAAATTTCTTCCAGTTCATCTCCCAAGTCAATTACTTTATTTATCAATATTTCAAAATCTTTTTTAAGAGTACGATGATTTGTGTTAGCAACACGTAAAGAATATTTTTCTTTCAAAGTAGTATAAGAGGGAAGTGCAACACCGCTTTCATGCAGCCGGAATAATAATTCCTTATTTAAGGCATTAAGCTTTTCATTGCTTTTTAAGTTTCCAATGTATCGAAAACAAAGAATGTTAAGAGGCGAAGGCGCAGTTAATTCTAATTTTTTATTTTCATTTATTAATGATTTTAAATATTGTACCTGCTCAATATTTTGTGTAACCATTCTTCCAAATTTTTTGCTGCCATGTTCTTTTAATGACATCCATATTTTTAATGCTTTAAATCCTCTTGATAATTCAACTCCATAATCGCTGAACCAAATATCGCCACCGGCCATACCACGCTGCTCATGCTGCAGGTAAGCGGCCTGCAATGAAAATGCTTTGTAATGAATATCTTTATTACGTACAAGCGTACACGCAGCTTCATAAGGAATGTACATCCATTTATGCATATCAAATGCGAGAGAATCTGCATGCTCTATTCCTGCAATTTTATTTTTATATTTTTCTGAAAGCAAAAGCATAGCGCCAATTGCACCATCTACATGAAACCACAAATTTTCTTTTTTGCATAAATCTGCTAATGCATTTAAATCATCGCAGGCGCCGGTGTTTACAGTAACTGCATTTCCAATTATACAAAATGGATGTAAGCCATTTTCTTTGTCTGTTTGAATTTGTTTTTGCAATTCATCAATCTTAATTTTATAGTTATCGTTTACATCTATCAATCGTAATGATTCACTTCCCAATCCTAAAAGCTCCACTGATTTGTTTACACAATTGTGCACTTCTGTAGAAGCATATACCATCATTCTTTTCTCCGAACCGTAGATTCCTTTTTTGCGCAAATCAAAATCTGCCTTAGCATAACGGGCAACCGTAATCCCTATTAAATTTGCCATAGACCCACCGCTAACAAGCAAGCCACTTGCATCGGAAGGGAAGCCAAATAATTCTTTAAACCAATTGATCAATTGTGTTTCTACCAGGCCGCCTACCTGGTTTCCGCCACCCTGGTTTATATTAATACCTGCAGCAAGCATTTCAGCAAGCATGGCAAAGGGAGTTCCGTTGCCCATTACCCAACCCCAGAAACGCGGGTGAATATTACCGGTTGGATAAGGAAGAATTTTTGTTTTGAAATCTTCATAAATTTTTTCATGCGTTTCACCTTCAGCAGGCACAGGTTGAGTAAAATAATTTTTTACTTCAGATGTTGGTTCCTGCCATACTTTACGATCACGCAAGGTTGAAAGAAATTGCATCATATCTTTTATCATTTGAATTCCAAGTTCTTCCATCATTTTCCAATTGTCAGGATCGAGAGTTTCTTCTTTTGTTTGCATGAGTTTATTTTTTTCTTAATTATTAAATAAAATAAATTTCGACTAAGGCATGCCGTTAGTATACAATAAAGTTTTAGAAATCATTTTAACTACAATACAATTTTAGCAAGTACGGATTTTATTAATTCATTATTTAGTTTAAGCAAATCGGTTGATATTATACTGCTCCATAATGCTATCAACCTGTTTAATGCAATTTGAGAGGTTTTAACTCCATCAATTACCTGTATAGTTGGTGGCATATCAGTTTCATCCAAAATATTAAACAAAGAAGCAAATGGATTATTCAATTGTGTTAAACCTGTATTCTTGTCTTTTGGATTTGAATTTTCAATATTATTGATTTTTTGATCGAGGTCATTTAGATGAATTTTTAATTCTTCACTTGCTTTTTCTGAAAGAACTTTTATTTGCTTATGAATGTTTTCTGTTTCTTTTAATACTTTCATAATTTGTTTTCTGCCTTCATAACATTGTAATGATAAATCATTTTGTTTCTTAAGCTCTGGTGAAGAAGTTTTTACTCTTGGATCCATTTTAATGGTAACCGGTTGAGAAAATGTTTGCCCGTTTACTTTTAATTTAATTGTATAGTTTCCGGGTAACACCCATGGAGAAGTAGGAGTAGGAGCAGTATTTTTATAAATAGCAGAAATGGGATAAGAAGGTGAAATATCTAAAGGAGTATAATGCAAATCCCACACAAACCGGTGTGAGCCTGCTTCTGCAGATAAAATTTGCTGGGGGCGAATCCAGTATAATGGAATATTTACATCAGGAATTTTGTAAGGTTGATCATTACTGCTAAAATGCCGGATAGTATTTCCTTTAGCATCCTGTATATCTAATGTTATTTCATCTGTAACTTTTTCTTTTAAAAAATAATCAATGATTGCACCATCGGGAGGGTTTTGCCCTGCAGGTTCTTCCTGGGGCAATGGTGTATCAGTGTACATGCTCCAGCGTATACGCATGGCCGTTTGTGGTTTAAACAAAACAGTATGGTCTGCAACTTCATTATTAATTTCCCGGAGCGGCGTTATATCATCCAAAATCCAAAAGCTTCTTCCGTGTGTTGCTACAACAAGATCATCATCTTTAATTACTAAATCGCGAATGGATGTTGCCGGCATATTTAATCGAAGCGATTGCCAATGATCACCTTCATCGAATGAAACATACACTGCTGTTTCTGAACCTGCAAATAATAATCCTTTTCTTTTAGGATCTTCACGAACTGCGTTTATGGGATCGTTAGGTAAGCCATTTATAATTTCTTTCCATGTTTTTCCACCATCATTCGTTTTATAAATATGGGGATGCATATCATCACAACGAATCCGGTTTACTGCAGCGTAAACAATATTTACATCAAAATGGCTTGCATCCATTAAAGAAACTTTGCTCCACGAAGTAACCTGTGGTGGTGTTACATTTTTCCATATTTTTCCACCATCCTTTGTTAAATGAATTAATCCATCATCAGTGCCGGCCCATATTGTATTGATATTAAGCGGCGAAGGTGCAACGGTATAAATTACGCCACGCCGCTGCATTGCCTTCATTTTATCATTTGTATAAATGCCAACACTTGCAGGAACATCCCAGCTTTCTCTTGAAAGATCAGGACTGATAACCTGCCATGTATTTCCGCCATCATTTGTTTTAAATAAAACATTTCCGGCAAAATATAAAGTTTTTGGATCAATGGGCGAGAAGAGCACAGGCGCTGTCCGTATGAAACGATACTTCCCACTTCGAACCGCTTCAGGTGCTATGTTTTGTACCTGGCCCGTCCTCTTATCATACTTTGATATTTTACCACCATAAATAATATTTGGATCAAGTGGATCTGCTGCAACATATCCATATTCTTCTGCCCCGACAGGGTGCCATTCCCTGAAAGTTATTTGCCCGTCATTTCCCCTTGATGCAATTCCCACAGAACCGCTTTCCTGCTGGCCTCCATACACATTGTAAGGAAAAGTATTGTCCGTGCTTACATGATAAAATTGTGCAGTGGGCTGGTTGTACCATGAAGAAAAAGTTTGTCCCCCATTAACCGTAATAATTGCCCCCTGGTCGCTGGCAATTAAAATAACATCAGGGTTATTTGGATTGATCCATATACGATGGTAATCATCCCCTCCTGGGGCACCACGAAATGCATTCCATGTTCTTCCGGCATCTGTAGATTTCCAAACAACAACGTTAGCCGTGTAAACAATATCTTCATTTTTGGGGTCTACTTTCACTTCTGCAAAATCACTTCCCCGCCCCCAAAATCTTTCATCTGCTGTGGACTTGCTCCATGTTTCGCCTGCATCATCACTTCTGTAAACACCACCAAGAGAACCTGCATCAACAGTTGCATACATACGGTCAGGGTTAGATGAAGAAATGCAAAAGCCAATTCTTCCAAGGCCTTTCTGCGTGGTGGAAAGACCGTTAGTTAGCTTCTTCCAGGTATTGCCCCCATCAACCGATTTAAACAAACCGCTTTCAGGGCCTTGCCACTCCCCGTTTTCCCATGGACCTTGCCTTCCTGCCCATAAATCTGCATAAATAATATTGGGATTTTTTGGATCAATTTCAACTTGTATGGCACCTGTATTTTCATCTTTGTATAAAACTTTTTTCCATGTTGCGCCACCATCTTCTGTTCTGTAAACACCCCGTGCTTCATTAGGACCGTAAGGATGACCGAGCACTGCAACGAATACCCTGTTCTCATTGGTTGGATCAATTGCTAATCCGCCAATTTGCTGTCCATCCTGTAAACCAATTTGCGCCCATGTTTTACCTGCATCAGTTGATTTATACATGCCGTCACCCACAGAGAGATCAGGACGTTGCAAGCCTTCGCCACTTGCTACATAAATTACATTAGGATTTGATGGCGCAACGCCTACATCACCAATTGAGCCTGTTGGTTGGTCGTCAAAAATTGGAAACCATGTTCTTCCATAGTCTGTGGTTTTCCATACACCACCGTTGTTTACGCCGATGTAAAAAACATTGGGTTGCTGCGGAACACCAACAGCGCCTACAGTTCTTCCGCCGCGATGCGGGCCAATCATTCGCCATTGCATGCTGTTGAATAAAGCAGGGTTGTAAGGTTGAGCATTTAACGAATTAATTGTACATATAACGGCAACAATACACGCAGTTTTTTTTAAAAGAATAAATTTACTCATTGCTGAAATGGGATGAGGAGGTTGAAGAAAATTGTTTCCAAGGTAAGATAGAAATGGATACAATAAATTAAGGAAAGCAGAAACAGAAAATGGAATTTGTCACCGGTTGGCGGGGACACCAACGGGGCAGCCCGCCGTGGGCGGTGTCTTCACCGCCCATTATTAAATCAATTTACTGTTTGCATATTTACATGAACAATAAGCATAGATGAAAATAATAAATTAAAAAGAATTATGCATTGCTCAATTCTTCAAAAGCTGCCTGTAGTGGGCGTTGTATGCCATCTCCTTTCCATTCAGCTGAGCCGGGAATTTCGGGAGCCTTTAAAATATCTTCTTTTGTTTTCCCGGACTTTATTTCATCGCCTACAAATTTCAAAAGATTGCCAAGATAATCATGAAAGGCCTGCAAATCTGCGGTGGTACCTGTTACATCATATCCTGTTTCTGCATGACCGAAAATGAATAGCGGTTTCTTACCAAATTTTTTCATAGATGTTTCAAGAACATTTATCCAGCTTTGAATATTTGCTCCGGCGCTGCGATCTACAAAAGGGTGGCGGCGATTAAAAACAAGATCGCCCATGTGAACAATACCGGCATGTTGAAAATGAATGATGCCATCACCGTTAGTATGACCTGCACCAAAATATTGCAAGCTTATTTTTTCATTTCCTGCTTTTTCCTCCCATACTTTTCCAAAAGTTTGGTTAGGATATAATTGCTTGTCTTCAGTTTTTTGTGCAACGGCAACATTTTTCTGATTTGTTAATGAATTTTCATGAGCAAGCACCCGGGTAACTATATCTTTAAAAGCAATATTTCCTGAAGTATGATCTCCATGATGATGTGTATTGATCAATAAACGAAATGGCTCATTTTTTTTCTTCAGTTCATCAATAAGATGGATTGCAGTATCTGGAAATTGTGCATCAACAACAGTTATTCCATCTTTTGAAAAATGAAAAGCAATGGTACCGCCTCTTTCGGTAAATATTCCAATGTTGTCTGCAAGCATTTTTATTTTCCAGGGTTCATCAAGCATAGCTTTTAATATTTTTTGTTTTCCTATAGTTAATGCTCCGAAAGTAAGCAGAGAATTTTGAAGAAAGGAACGGCGTTGCATAATAATCTTTTTAAAGTTTGATAAAGACAAATCAATTTACAAAAAAATAATCTACCCAACTTTAACAGGTAAATTTTTCTACAAAGTATTACTATAATAGTCACTCAGAAAATGTTAAATTAGATTGCAAATTAAATTTTAAAAATAAATAATAAACATGCCCGAAAAAGATTTAAAAAAATCAAATACAAAATCAAAAGATTCAAAAACCAAATCAATAAAGTATGCTGATAAATCTGCAGGCCAGCCACAACTATTGCCCATTTTCAATAAAATAAAATCTTTAATGAAGCATTACGAGAAAGATAATTTTAAACCGGGAGATGAAAACCCGGGATCGTATAGCATCTATTGTATAGCACCTATAGAAATTGCAGGAAGAAAGTATGATGAGATGTGTTTTGCATCTTTACTAATTCAAAAAGGCTATGTGGGTTTTTATTTTTTCCCCATCTATCCAAATCCTCTGCTTGCAAAATTTTTGGGAAAAAATTTAATGAAATGCCTGAAAGGAAAAACATGTTTCTATATAAAAAATAATGATGTGCAAGTAATGAATGAAATAGAGGCTGCTTTACAAATGGGTTATGAATTTTATTTAAAGCAAGGTTGGAAATGATTTTCAATTTTGATAACACGAATTTTATGCACGAATTACACGAATTATTTTTCGACGGGTTAGAAGGAAATCCGATTTGTAATAATTCGGGTAAAGGTATTTTTGCAACACATTGATAATATCATCTTTCCTTAATTTCTTTTCTTCTTCTACCAACTTTTTTTCAATTCGCCTGTCGGGTAAAAACCACATAGCCGCTACAATTGCATAAAGGCTTAACCCGATCCATGGATTTATAAAACCAAGCAAAACTCCCAAAGCATATAGCACAACAGAAATAACACCTTTTTGATCTTTACCAAAAGCCTTTGCGAGTGTTGAATTTTTTACCATGCAGTTTTATAAGTGCATGTGCCAAAAAATAATATGCCATGCCGGCCATAAATAAAATAATGCCATATAATGCAACCGGCCATTTTGCAAAATGATTTTCTCCCATCCAGCCGCTGGCGAAGGGAACAAGTGAAAGCCAGAAAAGCAAATTCATATTAGCCCATAATACTTTTCCATTTACATGCTCAACACTTTGCATAAGATGGTGATGATTGTTCCAATAAATTCCAATATTTATAAAGCTGAGTATATAACTTATAAAGACAGGTAACACAATCCGAAGAGAAATAAGATCATCGCCATGAGGTACTTTGATTTCCAAAACCATAATAGTAATAATAACAGCAAGCACTCCATCGCTAAATGCTTCTAATCTTCCTGTTCCCATAATTTTTTTTTGAAATGATTTACAATTTGGATAACACGAATTATAAAACACAAATTACACGAATTATTTTCATGTAAGATCATCAGGGTACATTTCAAATTGTAAACTCTGGAGAATTGTTTTGTTGTTTTTATTCCTGAATTGCATATTGCCTATTGGCCATTCACCACTCTCTCATAATTTCTCCATTAAGTATTTGCATTATGAACAAATGCTTATTTTCAAAATAATCCGGTTCATTATTTTTCTTGTCAACATAAACAGGCCTGAAGTTGAAGTCATGGAATACTGAAAACGAAGAATCATTAATGTGATCCATTAAATCGGAAGGATAATGCAGCAGCAGGTTTGTAAAATAATATGTCAATTCAAATCCCTTGTAAGCCATATCAGAAGGTTTCGATCTGTACAATTGAAAATATTTTTGAATTAAAATACTATCATAAAAATTATTTTCTTCATCATAATGCGGAGTGGTATAGTGAATTGGGAAATCTTTATAAGCATCTTTTTTTGAAAGGCTTTTGAATCCGTCCCAATTAGGCATTCCTATTAAAGTAAGCGTATGTTTCTTTTGAATGGCATAACACGCATCTGCAATGTTTATTGCAAAATTTTCGTCGAGAGTAGCGCCAATGATAACAGAAGGCTGCGTGGTATCTATCCTGTTTTTTAAACTATAAATTGATATAGTGCTATCTACCATTATAGTCCTTATATTTAATAAAGGTTTTCCTTCAGCAAAGTTTATATTTTTGAAATAATTTTCAATTCGGTCATCGCCTTTTCTTTTTACCAAATAAATTTTATCTGTTCCATGCTTCTGCAGAAGAAAACTAAATATGGCCTCGCAATGTGCCCTCAATGTTGAGTTAACAATAATTAAAAATGGATTGCCTATAATACCACCATCATTCGGGTAAGTGGCAGATACGAATGGAATGTTTTTCTGTAATGCAAATGCAGCCAGCTCGTGATAATCGGGATCTTTTACTGAGCCAATGATAAGACCAATATTATCAAGCTTGTTATATTTTATAAGCCATGAAATCGGTTGAGTAAAAGATTTTGAATCATAAATGAAAACCTCAACATGTTTATCATTAGTCGTTATTGTATCCAAAGCGATTTGGGCACCTTGCGTAAATTCTATGGCAGGCATTATAAATTTTGGAATAGAATTTTGAGTTCGTAACACACTGCTTGTAAAAACAGAATCAAGATAGGTGGGAGCAAAAATTGCAACTCTAAAAGTTTTTGTTGAATCAATATTGTTTTGGGCAAATGATAAATTTGTTATCAAAAAAAATATAAGTAAAAATAAAATGTTTCTCTTCATAATTTAAATATACAATTTTAGACCTCACCCCAACCCCTCTCCAAAGGAGAGGAATGTTATCTCCTTAGCACTTCATTTAAGTTTTTTTTTTACATAACAAACTTTCTTTCAATTTCAATTAGACAAAATTTCAATTTCTTCTCCCCTTCGGGGTCGGGGGCTTTTATTCCCATTCAATAGTTGCAGGTGGCTTGCTGCTTATATCATACACAACCCGGTTAATTCCTTTTACATTATTTATAATTTCGCTTGATACATGCGCCAAAAAATCATACGGAAGATGCGCCCAGTCTGCTGTCATTCCATCAACACTTGTTACTGCCCGCAATGCCACTGTAAATTCATACGTTCTTTCATCTCCCATAACGCCAACACTTTTTACAGGAAGCAAGATAGCGCCCGCCTGCCAAACAGTTGCATACAAATTATATTTTAATAAAGCGTTTGTATAAATCGCATCTGCCTGTTGCAACAATTGTACCTTTTCTTCTGTTACTTCTCCTAAAATTCTTATGGCAAGTCCGGGGCCGGGAAAAGGATGACGGTTTAAAAGCGAAGGCGGAAGGCCAAGTTCTGCGCCAACTTTTCTTACTTCATCTTTAAATAATGAGCGAAGAGGTTCAATCAATTTAAGTTTCATATAATCAGGAAGGCCACCCACATTGTGATGCGATTTTATTGTCATTGATGGGCCGTGCACCGACATAGATTCTATTACATCAGGATAAATTGTTCCTTGCCCCAAAAATTCTATCCCATCTATTTTATGCGCCTCATCATCAAAAATTTCTATAAAACATTTTCCTATAATTTTTCTTTTTTCTTCAGGGCTTACTTTACCGGCAAGCTTTGTATAAAAATGATCTTTAGCGTCTATGCCTTTAATATTTAAGCCAATGCTTTTGCAATTATCCAGCACCTGCTGAAATTCATTTTTTCGCAGCACACCATTGTCAACAAAAATTCCAAAAAGATTTTTACCAATAGCGCGGTGAATGAGTGTTGCAGCAACTGTTGAATCCACGCCGCCGCTTAACGCCATTATCACTTTACTGTTACCAATTGTTTGTTTAATAGAAGCGATAGTATCATTTATAAAATGTGCAGGAGTCCAATCTTGGGTGCAGCCACATATATTTACTAAAAAATTTTTTATTATTTTTTTGCCTTCGGTAGAATGGTAAACTTCCGGGTGAAATTGTAATCCATATAATTTTATATTCTCACTGTCATGCTTAAACGCAGCAACAGGAATGCTATGCGTAGTTGCTGATAATAAAAAATTTTCAGGAAGCTTTGTAATGGTATCGCTATGGCTCATCCATACATCAGAATCATTTTTTACATCTTTTAATAATTCATGATCATTTTTTATTTGAAGCTTTGCTCTACCGTATTCACGCTTATCACTTTTTTCAACAATGCCGCCATATAATTTTGCAGTAAGCTGGGCACCATAGCAAATTGCTAATATGGGTACTTTATCTGCAATAGATTTTATATTTACTACAGGTGGGTTTTCATCATTTACTGAAAATGGAGAACCGGATAAAATAATTCCTTTAAGAGCTTCCGAAAATTCAATGTCTTTATTAAAGGAAATAATTTCACAATACACATTTGCTTCCCGAACAGCCCTGGCAATTAATTGCGTGTATTGTGAGCCGAAATCGAGGATCAGAATTTTTTCTGTCATTTGCTGCGAAGGTAAAAAGTTTATTGAAGTTTGTAACTTGCATTTCTTTCAAAACTAAAAATGTTACAATGAAAAATATTTTCATGCTGCTTGTAAGTGCTTTAATTTTTAATGCCTGTAATTCTATTACAGGAAATGGGAACGTGCGTACAGAAAAAAGAAATCCGGGAAATTTCAATGCTGTTAAAACATCCGGTTCCATTGATATTGAAATTACCAATGGTGATGCTTATGCTGTATCCGTGGAAGATGATGATAATATTCTGCCTATTATTGTTACGGAAGTAGAAGGAGGAATTTTAAATGTTCATTTCAAAAACGGGTATTCCATTAATAACGATCATGCAAAGGTTTATGTAATCGCGCCTTCTCTTAATAGATTGAGCGTATCAGGCTCAGGAAACATTACGGCAAAAGATGTAGTGAAAAATTCAGATAAAATTGAAGTTGATGTTTCCGGCTCAGGAGATATAAAAGCAGCAGTAGATGCGCCCGCAATCGAAGCAGAAATATCGGGTTCAGGAAATATAAGTTTAACAGGCCGCACAAAAGATTTTACTGCCAGCATAAGCGGCAGCGGGGATTTGAAATGCAGCGATCTTCAAAGTGAAAATGCAAGTGTATCTGTTGCAGGAAGTGGCAATGCACATGTATTTGCCAGTGTACATTTAAAAGCTTCTGTAGCGGGCAGTGGCGATGTGTTTTACCGTGGCAACCCGGCTTCGCCTGAAATTCATACTGCAGGAAGTGGATCGGTGCAGGTGGAGAAATAAAATGAAAGCGGCATTCCATTATATAGTAAAAGCGAAACTCATTCGTCAACTCGAAGGGAATGAATTTGACTTTGAAGAAATCAATAAAAATTTGAAATGAAAATCCAATTATATCCAGAGATGAAGCGTTTCGCTATTATCAAAATTGGATTGACATTTTACTTCAATACAAAGGCAAAGAGTATATTTCGGATAAAGAAGCAAGAGAAGATTTAGTCTCGTTTGTAGAGGCAGAAACATCTGCAAAATTACAAGCAGATGGAAAAGAAATTGAATTCAGCAAGAAGAGTTTAGGAAATGGTATTGGAGTATTTTTTATTCCCGATATCCATGTAGCTGTTGAAAGTTCAGGTCGAATTGAAGTTGGTGCAGAATTATTAATTCATGGCATTGGAAATTTTGGCAGAAAATATATGATTGATGATAATGTGTGCATATTAGGAGCCGAGGCTGAATATTATGACTATTTTAATTATGAGACAAACAATGAAAGAACTGAAATTCTTTATTGCTTTAAATGCTGGTATGATGGCGGATATGATAAAGAAAGAGCCTCTGTAAAAATATTGAAAACACCTTTCGATTGGACAGGCTATGACAAGCTTTTTTGGTGGGGCGATCCAGAGCCTGAAAACGAAACTGAATTTCAAACCCCGGATTCAATTGTAGAAATAATCGAACAAGGAGAAAGCAATCAGGTAGAATTTAAAACAACTTTACATTTTAAAACTTTTATAAGGGGCGTAGAAACTGTACAAGTGAAAGATGAGATAGCTAAAACAATTTCTGCTTTTTTAAATACGAATGGCGGATTTCTTTTTATTGGTATTAAGAATAATAAAGAAATTGAAGGCCTTGATTTTGATTTTGGTTTAGCAAACGAGGAAGACTCTAAAGATTCTGTGAAATTGAAGGGAAAGAAATTTTTTGTATTACGGTTTCACCAGTAGAAGAATGCTAATTTTTTTAAAGGGTAAAGAATGCAAAGAGTTGTGGGTAAGAGGTGAAGCATCTACACGCCAAATCAGAGACGCTGACGAAATAATAAATTATTGGAGAGATAGACAGGTTGATTAAGTAAAACTTGAATATCAAAATTTACACATGTCATTTTTAAAATAGGTTACATGAGATGAATAAAGTTAACCTTAACCATAGAAAAAGCATTTGAACAATTTTTAATTTTCCTTGCCATGTTGTCAGCAAAATTAGTGTGGCATTTTTTTTGAAACCAATTGCAAAAAAATCTATAATGCAAAAAGGAAATATAAGAGTTCAAACGGAAAATATTTTTCCAATCATTAAGAAGTTTTTATACAGTGATCATGAAATATTTATTCGTGAATTGGTGAGCAATGCAGTAGATGCAACGCAAAAACTAAAAACATTATCTTCTCTCGGAGAGGTAAAAGGCGATATTACCAATACCGATATTCACGTATCAATTGATAAAGAAAAAAAGACGCTGACCATTTCTGATAAAGGAGTTGGTATGACGGAAGATGAAGTTGATAAATATATAAACCAGGTAGCATTTAGCGGTGCAGAAGAATTTCTTGAAAAATACAAAGGAAAGAATGAGGCTAATATAATCGGGCATTTCGGTTTAGGTTTTTATTCTTCTTTTATGGTGAGTGATAAGGTTGAAATTATTACTAAAAGCTATGCTGAAGATGCAAAGGCAGTAAGATGGGAATGTGACGGAAGCCCGGAATTTACTTTGGAAGAAATTGAAAAGGAATCAAGAGGAACTGATATTATACTTTATATAAATGAAGAAAGCAAAGAATTTTTAGAGCCTGAAAGAATTAAGCACATACTTGAAAAATTCTGTAGATTTTTACCTGTGCCTATTTTCTTCGTCCATGAGGACTCCTCCGGAGAGGATAAACAAATTAATAATCCCAATCCGGCATGGACAAAAAAACCTGCTGATTTAACTCCACAGGATTACCAGGATTTTTATAAAGAGTTATATCCCTTTAGTGAAGCGCCGTTATTCTGGATTCATTTGAATGTTGATTATCCATTTAATCTTACGGGCATACTTTATTTTCCTAAAGTAAAAAGGAGCTTTGAAATTCAAAAAGATAAAATACAATTATACAGCAATCAAGTATTTGTTACTGATGAAGTAAAAGATATTGTTCCTGAATTTTTAATGTTGCTGCATGGTGTTATTGATAGCCCGGATATTCCTTTGAATGTAAGTAGAAGTTATTTACAAGGGGATCCGAATGAAAAAAAAATCGGTTCATACATCACTAAAAAAGTTGCTGATAAATTAGATGAGCTTTTCAGAGAAAATAGAAAATCTTATGAAGAAAAATGGGAAAGCCTCGGTCTTTTTGTAAAATATGGAATGATAACCGATGACAAATTTTTAGAGAAGGCGAATAAATTTAATTTGTTTGAAGAAGCGGCCTCTAACGCTCCCGGCGAAACGAAGTTTTATACTTTGGAAGAATACAGAACTGCAACAGAAACTTTGCAGAAAAACAAGGACGGAAAATTAGTGATGTTATATACTACTGATCCTGTTCAGCAAAATACTTTTATCCAAACTGCAAAACAAAAGAATTATATTATTGTAAAGCTTGAAACTATTGTAGATGCTGCTTTTATAAACAATATGGAAATGAAATGGACTGATGTTCAGTTTGTAAGAGTAGATGCTGATATTACAGAAAACCTTATTGATAAAAATGAAAATAATGAAAGCGTTTTAAGCAAAGATGAAGAATCAAAATTGAAAGATCTTTTTCATTTTGAAATCCCAGAGTTGCATACAACAGTTGAAGTAAAAGGTTTATCTGCTGAGGCCTTGCCGGTTATTGCAACCCGACCTGAATTTATGAGAAGAATGAAAGATATGGCAATGAACGGGGGAGGAGGAATGGGAAGTTTTTATGGTAATTTACCGGAAGAAGTAACCTTAACTGTGAATGGCAATCATGCAGTTTACCAGCAAATTTTAAAAGAGGACAATAAAGAAAAACAGGAAAAGCAGGCTAGAAATTTAGCCGATCTGGCTTTGCTTTCACAAGGATTATTAAAAGGTAATGACCTTACTAATTTTATTAACCGAAGTGTTGAAATGATGGAAGGCAAAGAAAAAAGTAAAATAATAATGGGAGTATAATTCTGAAATAATATTAATATAAACCATCTTCAAAATAGGAGATGGTTTTTTTGTTTCTGATCTAAGAAATTTTTATAAGTTAGTTCCCTCTCCGTTGGAGAGGGGGTTGGGGTGAGGCCAGAATACTAAGCTCAATATATTTCAGTTTTCGTTCATAATATTCTTCTTCAAAACCTGCGCTTTCAAAAATTTCTTTATGAACAGGATTCACATACACGATGTAAATTTTTCTTGATTTTTCTTTTAAAGATGCCAGAATATTTTTTACAACTTTGAGCATTATCACTTCATCGAATGGATTAAAAAAAAAGAAAACATTGCTATTGTTTTCTATTTTGTAATTAACAACGTCATCACAAATAACTTTGAAGTTTACAGCCAGATAAAGCGATTGAGCATTCTTAATATTTTGTTCAGCAGCAATACATAATGCTTTTGCAAAGTCAACTCCTATGATATTTTCAAAACCATAAGAGGCAGCTACAACCATTGCCCGGCCTTTGCCGCATCCAAAGTCAACTATGCCTTTATTTGCGTTTACGTTTTGCAGGTAGGTAAAACCCTTTTCAAGAATATAATAATTACAAGCCTGGTAAATTGATGAATGTTTAAGGTTTTCACTGTCTATAGAAATCGTTTTAAGACGATCAAGTTGAATTGTATGTAACCGGTATTTTTTTTCGCCTTTTATTTCGTGGTATATTGTAAAAAAGGCAAGCGTGAAATTCCAGTTAACTCCAATAAAGAACCAATACCTGACGTAATAAATAAAATTCATTAGCAACCCTTTTTTAATTCAGTACACTTTCCGAGAGTCTTATTTCAATAACTTTGAGTTGAAGATTTGTTTCACCATTCCATTCATTTTCATCAATTGTATAAACAATATCAATGGGTTCCTTCATTTGAAGCAAATAAAATTTTTCTGCGAGATTAAACCCAATTCCGGTCAAGACAATATTATCTTGTCTGAGTACAAAACGAATATGTTGTTCTTTAACGATCTTAGACCATGAAGTATCAAATATATTTTTTGTAATAAAAACAGGGCGCAGATTTTCAGGTCCATAAGGTTCCATTTGAGTAATGATATTGTAAAAGGATTTTGTAATGTTTTTGAAAGCAATTTCTGCGTCTATGCATATTTCAGGAACAAGAAGATGCGGCTCGATAATTGATGATACGATTTCTTCAAATTTATTGCTGAAGGCATCCACATTTTCAGGAAGCATCGTCATGCCTGCGGCTGCAAAATGACCACCATATCCAATCAAATATTCACGGCATGCATGGATTGATTCATACAAATTAAATCCGGGAACGCTGCGTGCGCTACCTCCTACAAATTCGCCGCTTTGAGTAAGCACAACTGTAGGGCGGTAATATTTTTCAATTAACCTGCTTGCTACAATGCCTACCACTCCTTTGTGCCAGTGCGATTGAAATACAACAGTTGTTTTTCTATCAATCATTTGCTCATCGCTTTCAATTATTGAAAGCGCTTCTTCTGTAATAGCTGTATCAGCATCTTTGCGATCTACATTATCGCTGTGAAGCATTTCGGCGTATTCCTTTGCTTTTGTAAAATCATCTTCAATAAACATCATCACTGCTTTGGTTGCATCATCCATGCGGCCTGCAGCATTAACACGCGGGGCAATTATAAATACCACATTATTGATTGAAAATTTTTTTTGAACACCACTCAATTCAATCAATGCTTTTATGCCGGCGCAGGGATTGTTGTTAAGCTTTTGCAATCCAAAATAAGCGAGTATCCTGTTTTCGCCAGTCATTGGAACAATATCTGCACCTATAGCTGTTACAACCAGGTCAAGAAAGCAAGTATAATCTTCTTCGTTTAACCCTAACCGTTGTGATAGAGCCGTAATCAATTTAAATCCTACACCGCAGCCGCAAAGTTCTTTGTAAGGATAATTGCAATCGCTTTGCTTTGGATTTAAAATAGCAGTAGCCGGTGGCAATTCTTTGTCGGGAAGATGATGATCGCAAACAATGAAATCAAGACCTAACTGTCTTGCATAGCCGATGAGTTCAACAGATTTTATTCCGCAGTCGAGAGATATGATAAGATTAAATCCATTTTCTTTTGCAAAGTCAATTCCCTGCTTGCTTACACCATATCCTTCCCTATAACGATGCGGCACATAAAAAGTAATTTTTTCTTCTCCAAAGGAGTCCCCGTGAACAACATAAATTTTTTTAAGAAAACGGTACATGATGGCAACCGAAGTAGTTCCGTCAACATCATAATCGCCAAAAACTAAAATTTTTTCTTCTTTATCTATTGCATTTAAAATCCGCTCAACTGCTTTATCCATATCCTTCATTAAAAAAGGATCGTGAAGTTGAGCAAGCTGCGGCCGGAAATAATTTTTTGCTTTTTCAAAAGTGTCAATGCCTCTTTGAACAAGTATTTTGCAAAGCGGCAGACTTATATTTAAAGATTGATGTAATGCAACAACTTTATTCTCGTCAGCAGATAATATTTTCCATCTTTTTTCCATTTTGAAATTAATTATTGGATTATTACATTATTCAATTATAATATTAATTAGACATCGTACATCAGAGCACTTAATATTTTCTATCGGTCGTGTATAAAACCAATTCTTCTAATCCCTTTCGTACATCACTTTCGGAGAAAGTATATAAAATTGCCAAAGCTTCGTCGCGGTATTCAACCATTTTTTTTTCTGCATATTTAATTCCACCCACTTCTGTTACTTTTTGCAAAACGTATTTAATTTTTTCCGGGTTTCTATTTTGATTTTTAATAATGTAAACAATTTTTCTTCTTTCAGCAGCATTGATATTATTGAGCGTGTAAATCAAGGGCAACGTTAATTTTTTTTCTTTTAAATCGTTACCAGTAGGTTTCCCTATGTTTTCATTTCCATAATCAAACAAATCATCTTTTATCTGGAATGCAATTCCTGTTTTTTCACCAAAATTTTTCATTTTACCTGTGATCATTTCATCATTGCTTGTACTCCATGCACCTACAGCACATGCAGAAGAAAGCAAAGAAGCTGTTTTACTTCTTATTATTTCAAAATAAATATCCTCACTAAGATTCAGTTTTCTTGCTTTTTCCATTTGAAGCAATTCCCCTTCACTCATTTGTTTTACTGCCTCTGACAAAATATGGAGATGTTTAAAATCTCCGGCTTCAGTAGATAGAAGCAATCCTTTTGAAAGCAAATAATCGCCAACAAGAACTGCAATCTTATTTTTCCATAAAGCATTAATAGAAAAAAAGCCACGTCTTTCAAGAGATTCATCAACCACATCATCATGAACAAGTGTTGCAGTATGTAATAATTCTACTAATGCCGCTGCCCTGTAAGTAGATTCGTTTACAGGTCCATGAAGTTTGGCGCTTAAGAAAACAAACATTGGTCTTAACTGTTTCCCCTTTCTTTTAATTATATACTTCATTATCCTATCGAGCAAAGGAGTATAACTTTTTACTGATGCGGCAAATTTTTGTTCGAAGGTGCGTAACTCTTCTGCAATAAGGTCTTTAGAAAACTGCATTAGTATATAAAAAGGCAATATACCACAGAATCAAATAAGTAAAGAATAATTGTAAAACTTTGAAATTTTTATTGAAAAATATAAAGTAAATATTATCATTAGAAAGTAAAAAACTTTTATGCCATGCAGCGCAATAAATATGATAATAGTCTTAAGTTTACAAAATTGTAAGGATATATAAATGCTTCAAAATCTAAATAATTGCTAAAAAAAATTTGAATTTTGATATTCGTTTAATATTTTTGCACACAATCAACCAGTTTATTTTCAGAAATCATTAATCAAAAAGTTATGGCAAGCAAAAAGTACAAATTATTGTTAATGGGGATTTTATCCCTTTTATCTTTAGGCGTTTTCGCCCAGGATACCGGTGTTTATAATATTTATGACTCAAGTGTAATTTCTTCTAAGGGAATGGCACAGCAAAATGAGTTTATGAATAATACCTATGACTTTCCGGCAAAACCACGCAATGAATTTGAATTTGGTATTTCCGCTGGTATGTTTTCTATAAGCGGTGATGTACCTGCTAAATTACCCACTGTTGGTTTTTCTGCTCATGTACGTAAAGCATTAGGCTATGTTTTTTCAGTAAGGTTACAATATGTTTATGGTGTTGCAAAAGGATTAAGCTGGCTAGGTTCTCAAGGCTATGCTCATAATACTGCCTGGACTAATAATGGGTATAATCCTAATACAGATGTTGTGTATTACAATTACCGGGCACATGTACAGGATCTTTCTTTACAAGGCATCTTTACTTTAAACAATATTAGATTCCACAAACAAAAAACGGGTATGGTACTTTATGGTGGTATTGGTATTGGCGCTACTATTTATGATACGAAGATTAATGCTTTAAATGGTAATGCTAAATACGACTTCTCATCTATTACACAACAAGGTTATTCAAATAGAAAAGCTATTCGTGATAAATTAAAGAGTTTGATGGATGATTCTTATGAAACAGATGCTCAGAATGAAGGTGACCGTCGTCCAAAATTATTCGGACAAACTTTGAGGCCTACCGGAACAGTTTTAGCGGGCATTGCATTCAAATTAGGCAAGCGTGTAAACCTTGCACTTGAAGACAGGTTCACCTTCACAAAAAGCGATTTGCTTGATGGACAAGAATGGCAGGAACATTCTCTAGTTGATCCTGTTCTAACTCCTGATTATGATACTTATAATTATGCTTCTATAGGGTTGAACTTTAATATAGGTAAAAAATCTATTGAACCTCTTTGGTGGATTAATCCACTTGATTATGCTTATAGCGAAATAAATAATCCTAAGCACATGAAAATACCAAAACCTGTATTTGATGATGCTGATGGTGATGGTGTTGTTGACCAACTTGATAGAGAACCCAATACTCCTGCCGGTTGTCCAGTGGATACACACGGTGTTTCAAGAGATACTGATGGTGATGGCGTACCTGATTGTAAAGACAAGCAATTGATTACTCCAACAGAATGCCAACCAGTAGATGCAGACGGAGTAGGCAAATGCCCTGATCCCGAATGTTGCAAAAACATGGTTATGGCCGATAGCAATAAATGTCACATTGGTGATTTACCAAGCGTTTCTTTTAAAGGAAATTCCGGTAACTTAAGCAGCGATGCAAAAGCTATGTTAGCAACTGTAGCCTCTAAATTAAAAAATAATGCAGATTGCTCTATTACTGTAACAGGTTACCCAGCAGCTTCTAAAGCATCTCAGGCTCTTTGCAATAAAAGAACTACAGCAGTTAAAGCTTACCTTACAGAAAAAGAAGGAATTAGTGCAGACCGTGTTAATGTAAGTTGTGAAGTAGGTGGTGGTGATGCAAATACTGTTGATATTAAATCAAACTAATAAGTCCACTTTTTGCTCAATGATAGAACCCTTCCCTTTTGGGGAGGGTTTTTTTGTGCATTATCAAAACATTAACTGGTTCAATTTTGTGTAGAATTTTTTTAAAATCATTTTTGTTTAAAATCACTTAATTTCGCACCTCTTTATGAAGTTAATTTTAGTTTTATTGATGCCGCTTATTTTACTGACTTCCTGTTCTACTCAGTTTAATAAAGTGCTCAAAAGCAAAGATTATGAATATAAGCTCAAGAAAGCAGATGAGTATTTTGCAAATAAGAAATATAAGTACGCAGGAGAGTTATATGTAGAATTATTTTCTGTTTTTAAAGGCACAGAAAAATTTGAGGAATTATATTATAAATATGCTTACTGTTCTTTTTACCAAAAAAACTATGCTGATGCTGAGAATCTTTATAAGGGATTTTTAGAAGTATTTCCTAATAGTTCAAAAGCGGAAGAAGTCGCTTATATGCATGCATATACTTTTTATTTACAATCTCCTATAATTGAGCTTGAGCAAATAAATACAAGTAAAGCAATAGGAATGATGCAATCTTTTATTAATGCATACCCTAATTCGCCAAGAGTGAAAGATGCAAATGAAATAATTGCGAAGAGCCGGAGGAAGCTTGAAATGAAAGAATATAAAACAGCACAATTATATTACAATCTTCAGCAATACCGTGCAGCAGGAATTTCATTTACAAATTTAATGAATAGTTATCCTGAATCGAATAAGGGTGAAGAATATATGCTAATGGCAATTAAATCATATTATAAATTTGCAAAATTAAGTGTGAGCGATAAGCAGGAAGAACGTTATCAAAAAGTATCTGCTGAATATTTTGATTTTGCAGATAGGTACCCTGATAGTAAGTTGTTGAAAGAAGCAGAAGATTATAAAAATTTAAGTCAGTCTAATATTAAACAAATACAAAATGAGCAAATTAAGACGCCAGCAGAGCGCTAATACCAGTAATGTTGTTGAAACAAAAAATCTTACTGACGTAAAAGCAAAAACAGGAAACTTATATGAATCTATTGCAGTAATTGCAAAAAGGGCAAACCAAATTAATATTTCTATTAAGGAGGAACTTCATAATAAACTGGAAGAATTTGCCAGCCATACAGACAGCCTTGAAGAGATTCATGAGAATAAAGAACAAATAGAAATTTCAAAGGCCTACGAAAGAATGCCTAATCCTGCACTTTTAGCAACTGCAGAATTTATGGAAGATAAAATCTATTATCGCAGAAACGAGGACAATCTCTTTGATTAAATCATTAGGTTACTAAAAGCTTTATGTTTTATGGAATCTTTGCATAAGAAATGATAATTTTAATGGCGGTTTTATACCGCCATTTTTATTGATCAAATGTTTAAATAAAAATGTTCGTTCTAAGAAAAAATTGCGTTTAATAATTCAGATTCTCCAAGAGGGTGTCTAAAAATGATTTTAGAAATTTTTTATAATAGCAAAAGTGGCCAGTGGGGACTCCGGCCACGGCTGAACGCCGCGGTTGGTGTCTCCACCAACGGCAATATGGTGAACGAAAATTTCATTTTTACACAGCTTCTAATAAACATTTGAAAAATGAACTCTTGTCTTTTCAATAAAAAAATTTTATTATGTGTAACCGGAAGCATTGCTGCATATAAAGCAGTTGTTTTATTAAGGGTACTTATAAAAAATGGCGCTGAAGTTAAAGTTATTATGACTAAAGCTGCTGTTGATTTCGTATCTCCCTTAACTTTTTCTACTTTATCAAAATCAAAAGTGCTTATTGAATTTTTTGATGAAGAGACGTGGACAAATCATGTGATGCTTGGCCGTTGGGCAGATGTAATGCTAATTACACCGGCTTCCTGTAATACTTTGGCAAAGATGGCCCATGGTATTTGTGATAATCTTTTACAGGCAGTTTATCTTTCAGCAACATGCCCGGTATTAATAGCCCCTGCAATGGACGAAGACATGTGGCATCATCCTGCTAATCAAAAAAATATTGAGATTTTAAAACAAAATGGTAACAGGTTATTGCCCGTAAACAATGGAGAACTTGCCAGTGGCTTAACCGGCGAAGGAAGAATGGCAGAACCAGAAGAGATTGTCAATTATCTTAATAATTTTTTTTTAAAGCAACTTAGCTTACAAGGTAAAAGAGCGTTGGTTACTGCAGGCCCCACATATGAAGCAATAGATCCTGTAAGGTTTATAGGAAATCTTTCCAGTGGAAAAATGGGAACAGCCATTGCAGAGGAATTGGCGGCAAGGGGAGCAATGGTTAATCTTGTTCTCGGCCCTTCTGATGTACAAGTTAATGGCAACATAGAAATCACCAGGGTAACTTCTGCCAGTGAAATGTACGATGCCAGTTTTAAACATTTTGAAAGCAATGATATTATTGTTATGGCTGCTGCAGTTTCAGATTATACACCAGCAGATTTCTTACAACAAAAAATTAAAAAAGATAATGATACGCTTTCGCTTAAATTAGTAAAAACAAAGGATATACTTTCCAAAGCAGGCGAAATAAAAACTAATAAACAAACCTTAGTTGGGTTTGCATTAGAAACTAATAATGAAAAAGAAAATGCAATAAATAAATTATCAAAAAAAAATGCAGATATAATTGTTCTTAATTCGCTAAATGATGAAGGAGCAGGCTTCGGGCATAGTACAAACAAAATTATTATTTTTGATAAAAAGGGAAATCAATTTGACTTTGATAAAAAATCTAAGAAAGAAGTTGCAGAAGATATTGTAAATACTATTATTAATTATAGAAATGAATAGAATAATCCTGTTAATCATTTTAATTTTTTCCTGCGCTTTTTGCAAAGCTCAGGAACTTAAAGCAAGGGTAAGTGTGCTTAGTAATCGCGTTGCAAATACTGTTGACAAAAAAGCGTTTCAGACATTAGAAACAGCTCTTAATAATTTTGTAAATAACCGCAAATGGAGTACTGACAACTTTGGCCAGCAGGAAAAAATAGATTGCAGTTTTTTATTAAATTTAGAATCAACCGATGAAGCCAATGTTTATAAAGGTTCATTAACTATACAATCAGCAAGGCCGGTTTTTAATTCAGCTTATCTTTCTCCAATAATTAATTTCCAGGATAATGATATATTTTTTAAATATGCTGAATTTCAACAATTAGAATTTAATGATAACAGGGTATCAGGAACTGACGCCTTAAGTTCAAACCTCACTGCAGTTTTCGCTTATTATATAAATATTATACTTGGCTTTGATTATGATTCATTCTCGCCACGCGGAGGAGATCCTTATTTTCAAAAAGCACAAAATATTATAAACAACTCACCTGAAGGGAAAAATATTTCAGGATGGAAAGCTTTTGACGGAACAAGAAACCGATATTGGCTGACGGAGAATTTATTAAATAGCCGGTACACAATTATACATGATGCCATATATAGTTATTACCGGCTGGGCATGGACAAACTTTATGATGAAGAAGCAAATGCGAGAAACCAGATCTTAAATGTGCTTAGTCTTTTAAATAATTTTAATGTAGAAAATCCGAATACAATGATTCTGCAATTTTTTTTCCAGGGGAAGACTCAGGAATTGATAAAAATTTTTTCAAAAGCATCTCCGCCGGATAAAGCAAGAGCACTTGAATTTTTACAAAAGCTTGATGTTTCATCTGCAACAAAATATAAAGAAGAACTTAAGTGATGAGAAGCGTTACTATTTTTATAGTGTCCTGCATTTTGTTTTCATGTTCAGCAAAAAACAAAGTACCCTCTGCAATTATTCAACAAAAAGAGATGAAGAATATTTTGTGGGACGTAATAAGAGCCCAGTCAATGGCTGAAGAAATTGCCCATAAAGATTCATCTGTGAATGTTGATGGGGAAACGAAAGCCCTCATGCAAAAAGTATTTGAAATTCATAAAGTAAAATCTTCAGTTTTTGATGAAAGTTATGCCTGGTACACAAGCCATCCGGAACAAATGCGACTTATTTTTGATAGCTTAAATGTTCAGAAACGAAAAGAAAATAATGAACTCATGAAAGAAAAATTTAAACCAATCAAAAAAGATTCTCTACCCAAAATAATATAAGAGATGAATAAAGTTTATAATAATGCTGATGAAGCAATACATGATATAATAAGTGGAAATGTATTAATGATTGGAGGTTTCGGCTTATGTGGAATACCTGAAAATTGTATTGCTGCTTTGGTTAAAAAAAAAATAAAAGATCTTACCTGTATTTCAAATAACGCGGGTATAGACGATTTTGGAATTGGACTTTTATTGAAACAAGGTCAGGTAAAGAAAATGATAGCTTCTTACGTAGGAGAAAATGCAGAATTTGAAAGACAGTTGTTAAGTGGAGAACTTGAAGTAGAACTCGTACCACAAGGTACACTTGCCACAAGATGTATGGCTTCCGGGTATGGAATGCCCGCTATTTATACACCTGCAGGTGTTGGAACCGAAGTAGCAGAAGGAAAAGAAATACGGGAATTTAATGGAAAACAATACCTGTTAGAATATGCTTTTAATGCTGATTTTGCTTTGGTAAAAGCCTGGAAAGGAGATTCAATAGGTAACCTTATTTTTAAAAAGACAGCCCGTAATTTTAATCCTTTAATGGCTATGGCAGGAAAGATTACAATTGCCGAAGTAGAAGAATTAGTAGAACCGGGTATTCTTAATCCAAATGAAATTCATATCCCGGGAATTTATGTTCACCGGATTTTTGAAGGTAAAAATTATGAGAAAAGAATTGAGCAAAGAACTGTGAGAAAATTAGTTAATTAGCACATTACCATATCAACACATTACCATATCAGCACATTATCACATTAAATTATGTTAGATAAAAATCAAATTGCTCAGCGCATTGCTAAAGAATTAAAAGACGGCTATTATGTTAATCTTGGAATTGGCATTCCAACATTAGTGGCTAATTATATTCCTAAAGGCATTGACGTAGTGCTTCAATCAGAAAATGGTTTATTAGGTATGGGGCCATTTCCATTGGAAGGCGATGAAGATCCTGACCTGATTAATGCTGGTAAACAAACCATTACTACATTACCAGGTTCAGCTTTTTTTGACAGTGCCATGAGCTTTGGTATGATAAGAGCAGAGAAAGTTGATCTCACAGTGCTGGGGGCAATGGAAGTAAGTGAAAATGGTGATATAGCAAACTGGAAAATTCCTGGCAAAATGGTAAAAGGAATGGGCGGTGCAATGGACCTCGTAGCAAGTGCAAAAAATATTATTGTTGCCATGATGCATACTAACCCCAAGGGGCAATCGAAGTTGTTAGCCCATTGTACACTTCCCTTAACAGGTGTAAGATGTGTAAAGAAAATTGTAACGGAACTTGCTGTTTTGGATATTACTCCGAATGGATTTCGATTAATAGAAAGGTCGCCTGGTGTTAGTGTTGAAGAGATCAAAAGCAAAACAGAAGGAAGACTTATAGTAGAAGATCAAGTTCCTGAAATGGTATTTTAAGTTTAAAACTTCTTTCTCTATAACTCACTAATCTATCAACGAATTTTTCATTGCGAAAAAAACAAGGCCTACTGAATTTTTTACGCCAAATCTTTCCATAAGCCTGTCTTTTATTGCTTCTACAGTGCGGGCGCTTATATCCATTTTCTTTGCTATTTCCTGTGCCGTATATTCCATACAAACTAAAGTCAGCACTTCTTTTTCTCTGTCACTTATAACAACTTCGGTGTTAAGATTTGGATTGAATTTTTGCTTTGCATAATTTTTTTTAATAAGTACACGGTTCACAAAATTATTAAGATAAAAACCTGTTCTCATTACATCCATAATTCCCTGTTTAATTTCTTCGGGTTCTGTGCTTTTGAGTAAATAGCCGTTTGCTCCACTGTCCATAAGATGCCCCACAAATCGTTCGTCTTCATACATGGTGAGTATGAGTATTCTTATTGAAGGAAAATGTTTGTTGATGTATTTTGTAGTTTCAATGCCATCTTTTACAGGCATTTTTAAATCCATTAATATAATATCAGGATCTGCATTCTCAACACCTTGTATAAGTTCTTCGCCATTTTCAGCTTCCAAAACAAACTTAATATTATGGTATGGTTTTAAAGAAAGTATAACTCCCTTCCTGAAAATCTTATGATCATCGGCTATGGCAACTTTGATAATATCCATAAGCAAAATCTAAGGGGGTTAAGTATAAAAAAATATAAGATGTACATGAACGAATAAAACAATCTATTTATTTGGTTCCCTGGGTACTTCAATGGTTACTTTGTAGTATGTATGCGTACTGTCAATATCAAAAGAAATACTACCTTTTAAAATCTTAATGCGGCTTTCTATGTTTTTTAACCCAAGACCAGTTGAATTATAATTTAATTTTTGAAATTCCGATTGCAGAAGACCTTTCCCATCATGATGTATACGAAAGTAAGAAAAATTTCCTTGTACATTTTGAGTTAGATGAATGAAACCGGCACAACTATGTTTAATAATATTTGTTACCAATTCCTGTATAATTCGAAAAACCAGTAGCTCCTGTTCTTCGTTTAACCTTTCACGATTATCATGAAAACGGGCGCTGGCATTAATTACACCCGATCCATTTATTTTTTCAAACAGATCTTTAATAGCAGATTCGAGCCCAAAGTTTTTAAGCGTTGGAGGCATAAGGCTGTGAGAAATATTCCTGATAAGCTGGATGCTGTCATCTATAATTTGCTTGGCGCTGAAGATGGATTGAAGCTGCACAGCAGGTTCCTGGTGAATAAGATTCTCATTAAGATAAAGTCTTGCAGTGGCTAATAAAGGCCCCGCATCATCATGCAGATCGGCAGCAATACGTTGTCTTTCTTCTTCCTGGAAACGAATGGAAGCATTTAGCAGCATTTGCTGTTTCTCTTCTTCAAGTTTCTGTAATTGCTTATTAAATCTTATTACCCTGCGCTGATGCAATACTACTACAGATACCAGTGTTATAGCCATTGCAAACATTCCAATCGTACCAAATACAAGTACATTAGATAAACCAATAGTATTTTCAGATGCCTGTAAAAAGAACATTATAAATTTATCCTGTTTAATTTTTTAATGTATAAGAATGAAGATCGCTCCAGTCATCATTTTTTTGTAATTCAATTTTCTCCGGGCTTGATTTCATAAGAAAAGCAATAGAAAGTAAAGTATTCTTAAGAATACTAAACACTGAATTGATAATAGTATATTGAACACGAAAAGCCTTGTCCTGAATCATATTTTCTGCCATTATATATAAAAAAAATAATCCTGAAAGGTAAATAAGAAAAGTAATAATGATCCAGAAATTGGTAGTTGAATATACTAAAAGATCATGGCTGACTTTTAATTGTATAATAAGATAGTAAATGCATAAGAGAATAATGAGGATTGATTCTATGCCTATTGCGAATGAATCAAAATCATTCATTTTATTTATAAAAAAAAAATCTATGCAGGCAAATGATGTAAATAAAATCCAGATAGGTAAGATGAATTTTTTCATTAACCCTGGGAGAAGAACAAAATAATAGAAAAGACAAAATAAAGAAAATTCAACTATTGTAAAGAGTGCAAAAAGTATAAAAAAATAATTTACACGATGTATGTTTTGAAAGTAATAACCCATTCCATCGTTTAAAATGCAGTAAAGTATATAACATAAAATTACCCTTAGTGCTCTTTCTTTATTATTTAATTTAAATAAAAGAAAAAATACTAAGGGCAACAGATCCGAAAAAAGATTAGTATATTTTAAAAAATTTAAGATAGCAGTTTAGTTTTGAACCAAATATAACTATCTATTTTAAATTATAATAAGATTTTTACAATTAATCTTCAAAAACTGAGCCTTCACTGATTGAACCATCCTGCCACCATATTATTCTATCAGCAACAATAGCGTCTTTGGTTTCAATATCTCCCGTATTGGTAACTACAGAAAATTGAAGAATGTCTTTTCCTTCTGCATCAACGCCGGTATAAACTAAATGTTCTTCATTTAAGTTTGTAAGGCATTTACGAAAATTGATACCAACACATCCAGGCTGAGACATAATTTGCTCAAGAATGTTGCGGCCAATGTAATAACCTTTTGTTGCTTCAGGGTTAGAAGCTGTGAAAGCTTTAACTAATTGAATACCTTCTGTAAGCCCGATGTCTTCACCAACTTCTTTAAGGTTCCTGGTTTCGAGTGCTGTTTGAGTCATAATTGTAAGTTTTGTTGAGTGGTTTTAATGTGTATTTTGAGCACTAACTTCTTTAAAAGTAAAATTTAATGCAAGCGATATTTTTATGCTTATTGATCTTACTTTTGTTGAAAGCCCTTACTGGTAAGGACTTTTGCTATAGTAGATGCGTATAAAACCTATGTAAAAAAGGGTAAAAATACGTTATAAAAATAGTAAAATTACTATTTTGATTTTGTAGTTTATACCATAGTAAATGTACTATAAAGCGAAATGGCGGTTAAAAAAAAGGTAAAAGAAACTCACCTGTTATGGACTTTGGGCGCAGCGTAAAAAAAGTTTAATGACATTGAAACAACAAACGTATAATTTTTAAAGATATTGTTTTTTGAATTGGTATTTTACAGATATTAATCTGTGAGCCACGCATTTGTTATGGAGTAATTAAGTTTACCCATGTCAATCAACAATTCAAAATAATATAGTTACATTCGATTAAAAAGAGCATAATTGCTCTTTTTGTAAATGTAATTACTACATTAATTTAAGTTAAAATGCAAATACGGTTAGCGGATCAACGTAAAGGGATAAGTATTTTTTCATAGCATTTTTACTATAGAAAATAGGTTCTATAGAAAAATAATCTGTGTTACTGTAATAGATTAGTATATTTTTTCGTTAATGTTTTATATTTTTACTGAACTCATAAGCGATTATTAATAAATGTCAATATCCACAACGCCAATATCCGGAATAATTAAGATTGCCATAGCCGATGATCATAAGATTTTCAGAGATGGAATCAAAATGGCTCTTTCACCCAAACAAGATTTAAAAATGATTTGGGAAGCCGAGGATGGTAAAGATCTTATGCACAAAATCCAAATTAAAAAACCGGATGTATTATTAATGGATATAAGAATGCCTGAAATTGATGGTATAAATGCCATACCAATAATTAGAAAAGAATTTGACGATGTGAAAATAATTGTACTTACTATGTATGATGATCAGCAAATGATTAGTAAGATGATGGAAATGGGCGCTAATGCATATCTTACAAAAACTACAGATCCTGATGAAATCTACGAAGCAATCCTTACTTGTATGAATGAAGAGTTCTACTTTAATCAATTGGTGAATAATGCAGTTATGGGTAAGTTAATGCAGAAGAAAAATGTACGTCATCATTATGGTAATAATGTTCCCATTACATTCAGCGAAAAAGAATTAAAAATATTACAGTTGCTTGGCGAGGATAAAACAACTGAAGAGATTTCGAAAATAATCTTTTTAAGTCCGCGAACTATTGAAACCATTCGTCAGAATATGAAAAGTAAAGTAGGCGCTAAAACTATCGGTGGCCTTATAATGTATGGTATGCGCAACAAAATGATTGAATAATAACTCATAAATATTTCTCCTTTTAATTTCCTGCGATTGTATTTTCAAAGTTTTTATTTCTGATGTGATAAATAATAATCACTCATTATTTTGTGAAGTTGATGCTTCACCATTTCAAAATTTTCAAATTTATTTACGGGAACCGGTGGTAAAAAATGAAGTTCCATTTTTGAAGGCCAAAAGAAAAATGATTTACCGGGAGGTAATACTTTTTTTGTGTTGAACATGAGTGCAGGAAGGATAGCTGTTCCATTTTCTACAGCAAGCTTAAAGGCTCCGTTATGAAATTCCTTTAATGGCATTTCTGTTTTATTACGGGTTCCTTCGGGATAAATGCACATGTGCATTCCTGTATTTAAAACTTCTTTCATCTTTCTGAAACTATCGCGGCGGCTATTTTTATCGTTTCTGTCAACCAATATTGATCCTCGTTTATATATAAGTCCGAAAATTGGAATTTTTGCCATTTCAGCTTTTGCAATTGTTTTATTTGCTCCCGGAATAAAAGGAGTGCTGAGTGGAACATCCATTAATGAATTATGATTGCAAACTACAATGTATATTTCTCCCGGTTTAAAATTTTCTTTACCCAAAATTTTTAACCGGCAACCTGTTGCAAAGAAAAAAATCCTCATCCATATTTTTGAAATAATACGAAATTTTTTTGTTCGGCGTGGCTCTTGTAAAAGCCCTATAACCCACATTAGCAGAGCCACAGGTAACATAGTAATAATAAAAACTACCAGTGCCCAGAAAGCAAAAATCCTGGCAAGAAAATTTTTCAAATTGTAATAATTGTTTTTAATATTAAAGCTTCCAATCAATAGGCTCTTTGTTCTGAAGCGCAAGCAATTCATTTGTTTTTGAAAAATGCCTGCAACCAAAAAAACCCTTATCTGCACTAAAAGGTGACGGATGCGCTGCTTTCAAAACATAATGTTTTGTTTCATCAATAAGGACTTGTTTTTCCTGGGCAAATTTTCCCCACAACAAAAAAGCAATGCCATTCTTTTGTTCAGAAATTTTTGAAATAACCGTATCTGTAAATTGCAGCCAGCCGATTTTACTATGACTTCCCGGTTCATTTTGGCGCACACTTAAAGAAGCATTCAAAAGCAACACCCCTTGTGATGCCCATTTATCAAGATTGCCATTAACAGGTGGTAAAATACCAAGGTCACTTTCCATCTCTTTAAATATATTTATCAAAGAAGGCGGTTTAGAAATTCCATCAGGAACTGAAAAACTCAAGCCATGTGCCTGTCCTTTATTGTGATAAGGATCCTGCCCAAGCAAAACAACTTTTACTTTTGAAAAAGGCGTTTTATTAAAAGCATTAAAAATATATTGACCTGGCGGGTAAATAATTTTCCCCGCATTTCTTTCTGCTTTTAAATATGTAACAATATGTTGAAAATAAATTTTATCAAATTCTTCTTTTAATATTTTTTTCCAGCTTTCTTCAATCGTAACATCCATCTTTTTAATTTTTATAAATGTACAAATTGGAAATAAAAAATATAGAATTGAAAGAAGAAATAAAATCCATAAGTTTCAAAGAATTAAAAAAAGGCAGAAATGAAAGAATGATAAAGTGACCCCGACACGATTCGAACGTGTGGCCTATTGCTTAGAAGGCAATTGCTCTATCCACTGAGCTACGGGGCCATGAATGAGAATTAAAAAATAACAAGTTAGTAACTGATGAATTCTTCTATGGCTTAAAATTTTTAATAATAAGTAAAAAAATTTGACCTGAAAAATTTCGCAAATATAACTCAATTCAAAAGCGTGTTCCAAATAAAGAACACACTTAATTTTTTTGATAAATTATGTGGAATAGTATTTGTTTGTATCTTCGCAGCGCTAAAAAAGCGTTAATTACCTTCTATTTTACATAGAAAAACTTTTATTTAATATAAACAAATATTGTATGAAACAAATCTTCACTATTCTTTCTTTAATTCTGTTTGCAAGTTTTACAACTATGGCACAGAAGTTCACTTCCCCTGTAAAACCTGCATTGTTGGGATTTCATTATGCTCTGGTTGATTATAATTCCCCAAATGAAATTGATTCAACATCTTTAAAAGATGTTTTTAAAAAAGGCGACATTTTCAAACCAAGGAAACAAGCATCGGCTTTTACAATTTCGTACTGGAAAGGACTGAGCAAGTATCTTGATTTTTCAGGAAAATTTAATGGTATTTTTTATGACTATGCTCTTAATAATAGCGGGCGTAGTTATAATAATGAGTTCGGTTCTGAGCTTGAAGCAGCATTAAACATACATCCGGTCAGTGATGCACATTTCTTTACTCCATTTCTCACTGCCGGTATTGGTGGGGGTTATTATACCAATAAATTCGGTGGTTATGTACCGTTAGGTTTAGGCTTTCAATTTAATATAAAAAGCCAGGTATATTTTCTTTTACAAACTCAATACAGGCTTTCTTTAACTAAAGATGTTTTCCCTAATAACCTGTATCATTCATTAGGAATTGCTGTAAATATCGGCAGAGAAAAACCTGTAGCTCCTGTTGTAATGCCAATTATGGAAGTTAAAGATCGTGATGGAGATGGCATCGTTGATAGTTTAGATGCATGTCCTGATACACCAGGCCTGGCTGCATTGCAGGGTTGTCCCGATCGTGATGGAGATGGCATTGCAGATAAAGATGATAAATGCCCCGATGTGGCAGGTATT